>JAUHVR010000018.1 GCA_030424865.1 Alphaproteobacteria bacterium
CAGGCGTTGGGGGCCTCACGACAGCCAATTCTGGCGCTACGAGCCCAAAATCGGTTCCTGTCTGCTCAATCAAAGCCCGATTCCACGGAAATCGGCGTAGCCAAGACGGTAGATCAGACGTTCCTTATGATCAAGCGGACGCGGTCGCTTGGCGGCAGCAAGCCATCGAACGACATCACTTCAACGCCGTTCCCATCCGCGTGAAGGATCTCAAAGACTTCGTGGGCGTCGATTTCCATGTCGCGCAGACGGATGCCACTGGCCTGGTCAATCTCATCGAAGACCACGATCGGCGGTTTGCCTCCAGCGAGTGATTTCAAGAGCATCGAGATGCCCGGCGCTAACACATCCCGGGGCGAGCGGCATAAGAAGATGCTGCGCCCCGTCGCCGCCTTGCCCATCGACCAAAGCCCGGCGGAAATCACCGCCAGCGTTCCCGTCAACTTGCCCGCCGCCGCTATGGCTGCGATCAACTTCTCTCCATCGATCCGGTAGCGCATCAGGTCGGCCGGCTCGAGGAATACATCCTGGCTGGGGTCGAGCGGGCAGCAGGCGACGAGCTTGCCGTTAATTTCCTGGATCATCCGCGCATCATGGCCGCAATCGCAATGCGCGCAGGTGCCCCAGCTGTCGATCTTGCGGTCCTCGACCAATATGCGCGCTCTGAGCAGCTTGTTGATTTCTGCCTCGGGAAAGCGCCGCAGCAGTCGGCCAGAGACCTCGGGGCGCGCGCCTGTCTTATTCAGCCGCTTCCACAACCAGATCAAAATCATGGTCTTTCTCCAACCCGTTGCGTGCAATCAGCGTATGGATCGATTTCTCGAACCGCGTGCGACGGAAGGCCAAGGTCCCGGGAGGTTTCAGGCGCACTGTGGACTGGGCCGGCTTCTTCTTGCCCACATGGAAAAACACACGGAACGTGATCTCACCCAATCGCCAGCCTTGCCGAAAGTCCACCTCGCTGGTGGCAAAGTTGCGCAATGCGCCATTGGTGTCTTTGGTCACCCAGCTGCGTAGATGCCGTGAGGCCTGCGCGTCCTCATCCCATTCGAAAAGGTCAGCGGCGGCCGCGACAATCGTTACGCTGTGGATCGTGTCATCATGACGATGCTCGAAGGCAAAGTCGGGGCCTGCCTCGGAAATGGGATCCAGCGTGTAGAGATCACGCGCATGATCACCGGCGAAAAAGCCCGGGCGCCCCAGGATATGTGTGGCGAAGAGCTCGGCCAGTTCCACCTGCTGGGATTTCAGCACGCCACCAATCAGCAAACGCCCTTCTGTCGCGTTATAGCGCAGGGCAGCGTATTTGACCGCGCGGACCGTAATGATCTCTTCCCGATCGCCCGACACCACTGGCGTGGTCTTGACCGGGGCGCCATGGCTCAAAACCAGGTTGAATTCATCATCCTCGTCGTAGGGCGCCAAACGACAATAGCCGCCCTGCAGGTCCTTTGCGAAGAGCGCCGCCGCCGCGGCTTCAAACGCTGCGCCGACATCGTCGGTGAAATCCGCCGGCACATCCCGTTCCGGCCCCCGAAACTCCGCCATCGCGGTCGGCGCCCTCAGCGCCAATTGGTCCGCAGCAACCTCGAACAGGTCATGGTGATGGAGATAGACGTGCAATGCCACGTGTTTCGGGTCCTGTTCTGCGGGTGCATCTGCCGTCTGCTCAGGGTCGGCAGGCTCGAACAGCGTGATCTGTTGGCGTTGTGCCGCCGACAGGATCGTCTCCAGCCCATGTGATGTGCCCAGTTCTGCAATGCGGTGCAGGTCGGCCACCAGCCCCTCGGACCAGTCATTGACCGGTTGGTCGAAATACTGTGCCAGCAGACCACGATGGTCTGCCTCTGCATCATCAAAGGCGATGGGCGCCGCCCCACCGGCGAAATGGCGGTCGAAGAGCTGGCGCATCAGCATGGGATCAATGGTCTTCAGGAAACGTGGATTCACGAACTTCTTGAGATTGCCGGCCATGGCGAATCCTTTCTGTCGGGGAAAATAATGTTCATCTTATGTTCTCATCGCAACAGGTCAATCATCGCGTTGGGCGTGGGACAGATTCCAAAAGGCGTGAGTAGAAGCTGGGCGAGAGAACGACCCGGGAAACCCCATGAAACGCCCCAACGCCCTACGACCCGACCGCATGAACGCCCAGGAACGCCGCACAGAACTTTGCAGTTTGCTGGCACTTGGCCTTGTCCGGCTGCACAAACGTAACCTCGCGAAACCATTTGAAAATACTGGAGAAAGTTCCCTACACTTTCTGGCCGACCGGAGCGTTCATGCAACTCCAACTCGAAAGGAAGACGCATGACCTCACATGATCTAATCCCTGCGCGCATCGCCGCATTGAAAACCACGCCGACGCCAGCCTTACGCAAACAATGGGCCGAGCTGTTCGGCACCATGCCGCCGCCCTTCAACCGGCGTTATCTGGAAAGCCGGCTGGCCTATCGCATCCAGGAACTGGCCTATGGCGGCCTGAAACCCGAGACCCTCAAACGGTTGGCAAAGCTGGGCGAAGATCTCGATGGCGGCGATCGCCTGAAAAGCCGGATCCGCGCCGATATCAAGCCGATCACGGGCACACGGTTGATCCGCGAGTGGCAGGGCGTCGAGCATGTCGTCACGGTGACGGCCGATGGCTACGAATGGCAAGGGCGCCCGTACAAGTCGCTGTCCGCCATCGCCCGCGCCATCACCGGCACTCGTTGGAACGGGTGGGTCTTTTTTGGCCTGAAGAACTATCGGGGGCGGACATGACCCAAGCGATCCTGCGCAAACTGCGCTGCGCCGTCTACACCCGCAAATCCAGCGAGGAAGGGCTCGAGCAAGAATTCAACTCGCTCCATGCCCAACGCGAAGCCTGCGAGGCCTACATCGCCAGCCAGCGGTCGGAAGGCTGGGTGGCGCTTCGTGAGCAGTACGATGATGGCGGCGTCTCCGGCGGCACACTGGAGCGCCCAGGCCTCAAAGCGCTGATGCACGATATCGAGGACGGCCTAGTCGACGTGGTCGTGGTCTACAAGATCGACCGCCTCAGCCGCTCGCTGGCCGATTTCGCCAAGCTGGTTGAGGTGTTCGACCGGACCGGCGTCACCTTTGTGTCCGTCACCCAGCAGTTCAACACGACGACCTCGATGGGGCGGCTGACGTTGAACATCCTGCTCAGCTTCGCGCAATTCGAACGCGAGGTGACGGCCGAACGTATCCGCGACAAGGTCGCCGCATCACGCAAGAAGGGCATCTGGATGGGTGGGGTGCCGCCCTACGGCTACCGCGTGGAAAATCGCAAGCTGCTCATCGACCCCGAGCGCGCCGAGCATGTGCGCTGGATGTTCGCCCGCTTTGTAGAAATCGGGTCGGCCACGGAACTGGCGCGCCAGATTGATCAGCGCGGCCTTTTGACCCCCAATGGGAACCGGATGGACAAGAAGTACCTCTACCGGGTGCTGAACAACCGCGCTTACATCGGCGAGGCAGTCCACAAGGGCGAGAGCTACCCGGGCGAGCACGACGCAATCATCGACCGCGAGACGTGGGACAAGGTCCATACGATCCTGCAGGAGAGCCCTCGTAAGCGGGCAGCCAATACGCGCGCCGAAACACCCGCACTGCTCAAGGGGCTGATCTACGGCCCCGATGGGGCAGCCTTCTCGCCGACCCACACGAAAAAGCGCGGCAGGCTCTACCGTTACTACGTCAGCCAGACGGTGCTGAAGCATGGCGCTGGAGCCTGCCCGCTGGGACGTGTCCCAGCCGGCGAGATCGAGACCGCCGTGATCGATCAGGTCCGTGCCGTATTGCGCCAACCAGAAATCATCGCCAACGCATGGGACGCCGCAAAGGGCCATTGTCGCGACATCACCCTCAATGACGCGCGCGTTGCGCTGCAACAGTTCGATCCGCTTTGGGATGAGCTCTTCCCGGCCGAGCAGGCGCGTATCATCGCCTTGGCAGTGGAGCGGGTCGACCTTGGCCCCGACGCCATCGACGTCCGGATGCGCATCGATGGGCTCGCGGAACTGGCCCAGGAGCTGCTGTCCAACGCTGAGAAAAAGGAGGCTGCTGCATGAGCAAGACCCCTGCGATCCCCGACACCGTGACCGTCACCGTTCCATTCCGCGTCGCCAAACGCGGCGGGCGAAAAGAGGTGCAGCTTCCGCCCGGCGCCAACAATCGCAGCCCGGACTACACGCTGATCAAGGCGGTGGCCCGCGCCTATCGTTGGCGCAAAATCCTGGAGGCCGGCGACATGGGCACGATCGCGGAGCTGGCTGAGTGCGAGAAGGTCTCGCCCTCATATCTGACGCGCGTCATGCGGCTGACCTTGCTGGCGCCCGACATCATCGAGGCCATTCTGGACGGCAACCCGCCGTCTATGGGCATGACGGAGCTCCTCGATCCGATGACGCCCGTTTGGGCCGAGCAGCGGGCAAAGCTCGGTTACGAGGAAAGATGACACTCCCCGCAGCGACCAACACCAAGCCGTTCCAAGAGACTGATCTGGAACGGCTTTTTTAATTCCTGCACAAGCGACATGCGCGCCACGGCGTCGAAGATTTGGGCGCGAGTCGCAGGTGCCATTCGCGCGACTCCGCTCGGAATCCCAAAACGCGGGACAAATTTTTGACTCAGTTACAGCAAGTTACTGAAACCGTACCAAAAAATGCGTGGTTAACAGGTCCGGAGAATATGGGGGCGAGAGAGCGGGATCGCCGGGCAAAATGGGGCATGACAGCGTTTTACCCAGAACCGCGGCCGCGCTATAACCCTCAAATATAACGATATTTTTGGAGCCAGGGCGCGTTTAGAGAGGGAACCCATTCGGCAGGGTGGCGGAGCGGAAGGGATTCGAACCCTCGAGACGGTTTCCCGCCTACACACTTTCCAGGCGTGCGCCTTCGACCACTCGGCCACCGCTCCGCCGACGGGTGTATCCAATAAACGTTACCAAGTGCAAGCAGATGTCCAAGAAAAACACCGCCCCGACTTATCCGTCCAGATGGATCGACACCCGGCGGTTCTGACGGCCCTTCTTTTCGATCTTGCCAAGTCGCAAGCGACCGATTTCTCCGGTGCGGGCAACGTGCGTGCCGCCACAGGGTTGCAAGTCGATTTGCGCCTCGCCCAGTCCGATGCGCACCAAGCGCACTCGGCCAGCCCCCTTGGGCGGTGCGACGGACATGGTCTTGACCAGGCCCGGGTTTGCGGCAAGCTCGGCATCGGTTATCCAATCTTCGGTCACCTCCAGATCGCGATCCACCAGCGCCTGCAATTGTGCCTCGACCGCGTCGCGGTCGCTGGGCGGCTCGGCCATGTCAAAATCCAGACGGCCCTTCTCGGCGCTGATCGCGCCTCCGGTGACCGGCAGCGGGATGACAACCGACAACAGATGCAACGCCGTATGTATGCGCATATGACGGTGGCGGCGGGTCCAGTCGAGCGTGCAGGTCACGCGTGCGCCGACCGGCGGCATGGGGTGCGGCTCAGAGGGAACAAGCGCCGGAGTGCCATCTTCCGTTTTCACGCAGGTCGCGATCTCGAGCGTCATGTCACCCCAGCTCAGCGTGCCGCTGTCGCCCGGCTGCCCGCCCCCGGTGGGGTAGAACAGGCAGCGATCCAGCAGGATCCCGCCTTCGGACGTATGTCCGACCACCTGCGCCTCGGCGCTTTGCAGATAGGGATCGTCACGGAACAGAAGGTCGGTCATGCGGTCTCGTCTCCACTGTCAGCGGGTGCGCGCAAGGCCTCGGGGTTGCGCAGCCAGACATCGCGTTGGGCGAAGGGGATCTCGATGCCTTCTTCGGCAAAGCGTTCAACGATCTGGTGGCGCAATTCGGTGCGCACGCTCAGCCCGTTGCCGATGTCCCACAGCACCGCGCGGATGCGGAAATCGAGTGAGTCCGCGCCAAAACCGATGAAATCCACAGCTGGCTCCGGATTGGACATGATCATGTCGTGCCCGCGCGCAAGGTTGCGCAGGATACGCTCGACCTTGCGGGTGTCTGACCCATAGGCCACGCCCACTTCGATCATGATCCGCCCCGTGACGTTGCCGCGCGTGTAGTTCGACACCGTGCCCGACACCAGATCGGCGTTCGGGATGATCACTTCGTAGCGGTCAAAGGTCTCGATCCGTGTCGACCGGACCGAGATGTCCTTGACGGTTCCGTGCGTGCCGCCCACTTCGATCCAGTCGCCCTCGGAAATCGGACGTTCGATCAACAGGATGATGCCCGAGACAAAGTTCGACACGATGTTCTGCAGGCCGAAACCGATGCCGACAGACAGCGCACCGGCAACAATGGCGACCGAGGACAGGTCCAGGCCGGCCGACGACACCGCAATCAGGGCCGACAGAAAGATACCGACGTATCCCGCGCCCGACACGATTGCGGTCTGTCCGCCTGCGTCGATCTTGGTGCGCGGCAGGACCGAGCTGCGCAGCCCGCCCTGCAACAGGCGCGTCACGGAATAGCCGATGATAAAGACCGCGGCAAAGGTCAGGAAGTCCGTCGGCGAGATCCGCGTTTCACCCAGTTGGAACCCGCCAAGAAAGCGGCTCCACAGCTCGGTCAGATCCGCGACACGCGCGCCCCAGATCAGTCCCAGCACCGGAAGCGCCGCAACGATCACCACGAAACCCAGAAGCACGGGGATCAGACTGTCTCCGTCCGAGGCTCGTTCACGGGTGATCAGATAATACAGATCGCTGATAAAGCGCAGCAGGATGACCATGACGCCGCACAACGCCATGGTCCAGATCGAAGGGATGATCAGCGCGCGCCCGGCACCTGCGTAGCCGATGGCCGTCATCGCCGGTCCGACGACCGCGACGAGGATCAGCAGTCGCGACATCAGACGGATAACCCTGAGCCGGAAGGCGTGTCCTTCGACCTGTGGGGCATCGTCGTCCTTGTTCTCGACCTCGGCGGCGGCACTGGACAAAAGCATCTGCCCGATGCGGAACAGCAGAACACCGGCAAGCACAAACAGGGGGAATTGCAGAACCGGCATTGCCGGATCCGTGGTCTGGCCGAAACTCATCAGTTCTTCGACAACGGATCGCGCCACGACAATCACGGCCAGGATGTTGGAATAGAACCGGGCTTCGGCGCGGCGCGCAGCGTCAAGCTGCACCAGGGCGAACTCGTCATTGCGCGGAAAGATCTGGTCAGACAGCCAACGCAACACGATGATCTGGGCGCCCCAGAAGGGCACGTTGTCCAACAGAAGCTGTCCGCGCAGGCCCAGCAGGCCCGTAGCCTCGACCGCGGCGCTCAGGGCGATCAGCCCGCCCAGCGGCAGCGCAATCTGCCCCAACGACAGCAAAAAGGTCCAGACACCCGTGCCCGGGCGCGTGGCATCGCGCATGGCCCGGACAAATCCCAGAACCCAACTGCGCCCTCGCACCACAAGGAACCCGGCCAGTGCCAGCAGGAACAGCACCAGCGGCAGGTTCTGGCGGAATTCGGCACGCAGGGTTTCCGAATTCCAGGATGTCACGGTCTCTTGCCAGACGGACCAGGTCGAGGACACCAAAGCCTCGATGGCTCCGGGCCATTGCGTTGGGTCCAAAGGCGATTGGCCCAGCGCCAAAAGCGCGTCGGTCTGCCGGGCACGAATGATCCCGTCGATTTCGCCCACGATGCCATCGGCCCGCTTATAGGCCTCTTCGGCGCGCAGGACCGGTGCCCGCAATCGGGACAGTTGTTCCTGCAATTCGACACGGCGCGTCGAAATTTCTTCGGCCTCAACACCGTCTTCGGGCACCGGTCCAAGCACTTCAAGCTGGGACCGCAGGGTTGCAATGCGCTCTTGGTCGTCCGATTGCGCCGTCAGGAAAAGCGATCGCCAATCGGTAATCTCGAGACGCAGTTCTTCGAACACCTGGGACGAGGCGCGGGCATTTTCGACGGCGGTTTCCGCCCTGAGCGCAACCGTTTTCCAGGCCTCGTAATCAAGCGGAACCTCTTTTTCCTGCGCCCAAAGCGGCAACGCCGCCAGCAGGGCCAGCAGAGCAGCGGCGATCAGGCGCAGGACAGCCGGCATCAGTCTTGAAACACGCCGGGGATGCTGGCCGGGGCACGGTCCATCCAGGGCGGTACCGGCAGGCCTTTTTCCTTCAGGAACTCGACGTTGAAGAGTTTGGACTGATACCGCGTGCCGTAGTCACACAGCACCGTCACGATGGTGTGGCCCGGACCCATCTCTTTGGCCATGCGGATTGCTCCGGCGATATTGATGCCGGACGACCCGCCAAGGCACAGACCTTCGTGCTGCAGCAGATCAAAGACAATCGGCAGCGCCTCTTCATCCGGGACCTGGCATTTGAAGTCCGGTGTGAAGCCTTCGAGGTTTGCGGTGATACGCCCCTGCCCGATGCCTTCGGTGATCGAGCCGCCTTCGGGTTTGGCTTCGCCACTTTCGTAAAGGCTGAAGACGCCCGATCCCATCGGGTCAGCCAGACCAACCTTGACGCCCTTGGGCTGCAGCGCCTCGCCGACACCCGCCAAGGTGCCGCCCGAACCAACGGCGCAGATAAAGCCATCGACCTTGCCGCCGGTCTGTTCCCAGATCTCGGGGCCGGTGGTTTCGACATGCGCGCGGCGGTTGGCGGTGTTGTCGAACTGGTTGGCCCAGATCGCACCATTGGGTTCGGTCTTGGCCAGTTCTTCGGCCAGACGGCCCGAGTAGCGCACATAGTTGTTGGGGTTCTTGTAAGGCGCCGCCGGAACCTGAACGAGTTCCGCACCGGCCAGGCGGATCATGTCCTTTTTCTCTTGGCTCTGCGTCTCGGGGATGACGATCACCGTCTTGAAGCCCATCGAGGCACCGACAAGCGCAAGGCCGATCCCGGTGTTGCCCGCCGTACCTTCGACAATGGTGCCGCCGGGTTTCAACAGCCCCTTTTCGACCGCGTCCTTGATGATATAGAGCGCCGCGCGATCCTTGACCGATTGGCCGGGGTTCATGAACTCGGCCTTGCCCAGGATTTCACATCCCGTCTCTTCGCTCGCCCGGTTCAGCCGGATGAGGGGCGTGTTGCCGATGGCCTCGGCAAGGTTCTTCGCGGTCCGCATGTGCGCGCCTCTTGATCAATCGTTGCAGGTGATTGGTGTAGGACGGCGCGGGACCGAACTCAAGCCTCTGCGCGCAGGGTTTCGCGGTGGCGCAGCACCCACAGAAGCATCATCACCAGCGGGGCCGCGTTGATCTCTCCGCTGTCGACCAGTTCGAGTGCTGTCTCCAGCGGAATGACATGGCTGCGGATGTCCTCGTTTTCCGCTTCAAGCCCCGCCAACCCGCCGGTCTTGGCACTCAGGTCGCAAAGTCCCAGGAAACAGTGAAAGAACTCGCTGGAATAGCCGGGCGAAGGGTAAACCTTGCACATCGGGCGGATGTCCTCGACCGTCAGACGCGCCTCTTCGACCGCCTCGCGGCGGGCGGTCTCCATCGGATCTTCGCCCGCGTCGACCAGCCCGGCGATGGGTTCAAAGACCCATGGGTGCGGGTCGGTGCGGTGGATCGGGCCATAGCGCATCTGTTCGATCAACAAAACGCGATCGGTCTTGGGGTCATAGGGCAGGATCAGCGCGGCGTCGAAGGCGACAAAGCTTTCGCGACCGACAACCTCTGTCCAGCCGCCATTGAACTTGCGGTGCCGCAGATTGAAGGCGCGCAGGCTGAAAAAGCCCTGATAGCCGCCCCGCTCGCGGTGCATCTCGATGTCGTCGTGGCCCATGTCGGTGCGCAGGGTGCAGGGCGCGGGCGTTTGCGCCAGATGCCGTGCCCAGGCGCGGGCGCGCAGAAAGGGCAAAAGCGGTTGCAACTCTTCGACCGGCATTGTGCCGAACCGGCGCATCACGTCGCCCGCCGCATCCACACTGACCGAGGCCCACTGAGCCTCCCAGTCTGCAAGCGACCAGGGCTCGCCCGGTGTCCAACGGCCCGCGTCCGGGAAATAGACCCGCGCCTGCACGGGGCCCGCGTTTGTCTGCGCCTCAACCGGCTTCAACGTGTAGGCAAAGCCGCCTTCGTAGTAATCGACGCGCGCAACATCGTGGTCGGTCATGTCGGTCACGACCAGACCCTGCGCAGTTTCGCCCTGCGCTTGAAGGATCATTGGGAAAGGTTCGTTCTTGACCCAGTGCACGGCGTGATCTGCCAGGGTCGCCTGATGCACCTTTGCAGGATCCAGCGCCCGGCCCAGCGCAACTTCGAGCAACGGCAGGTGCCGTAGCGTGCCGTAGAAAAACAGGGCTGACATGTGGCGTTATCTCCAGGCGCGCCCTGCAAACTCTGTCAGCAACCCCAGGATCAGGGCCCCGACCAGCAAGGTCGTGATCACGGTCGAATCGTTCATGATCACCAAGTACTCGCCAATCAGTTCAAAGACAGCGGCAAACGCCTCGACCGGGCCATCGTAGCGGTTGCGCATCGCCTCATCGACCATCTTGTTGCAGCCCTGCACAAAAAGACCCCAAAAAACCAAGGCCGCCACCCCGGTCACACCGTTGCCTATGGCCGCCGCAAAGCCGCGCCCGGCACGGCTGCCGACAATCACCCATCCGCAGATCAGTCCCAAAGCGAGGTTCACAAAAGAGAAAATTCCGAAATCTGTGCCTTCGGGCATCAAAGGTTTGATCTGTTCGGACACAATGAAGCCAAGCGCCGCAAGGCAAAGTGCGGCGACAAGTTTGGCGGCTGTGGGCATGGTCAGGCCTGTTTGTTGATCGTGATCTGCGTCACGTCACAGTTACCGAAATGAAAGGACGACGCGCAAGAGGTTAGATAAAAGTTCCACATTCGCCGAAAGCGGTCATCAAAGCCCATCTCGGCCACTTCGTCCCAGCGCCCGTTGAAAGTCTCGTGCCAGCGCCGCAGCGTCTGACTGTAGCTTTCACCAAACTCGATGGACCTGGCGACCTTCAGACCAGCGCGTTCGACCTCGGCCCTCAGCACCGTCGGGCTGGGCAGCATCCCGCCGGGGAAGATGTACTTCTGGATGAAGTCGACACCACGGCGATAGATTTCCCACCTCCGGTCCTGAATGGTGATGATCTGCAGTGTCGCATTGCCACCGGGTTTCAATCGGTCACGCACGGTGTTGAAATACGTCGGCCAGTATTTCTCGCCCACCGCCTCGAACATCTCGATGCTGGCAATGCCGTCGTAAACACCTGTCTCGTCGCGATAATCCTGCAGTTTCAGCTCGACCTTGTCGGTCAGCCCGGCGCGTTCCATCCGCTCTTGCGCGTATTTCAACTGCTCCTGGCTGATTGTCAGCCCGGTGACCCGCAGCCCGCGTTCCTTGGCCGCGTATTCGGCAAAGCCGCCCCAGCCGCAACCGATCTCTAGGATATGATCCCCGGGTTTGGCGCCCATCTGGTCGATCATGCTGGCATATTTCGCGGTCTGAGCCCGCTCCATGCTTTCCTGGCCGGTCTCGAACAGGGCCGAGGAATAGGTCATCGTGTCGTCCAGCCACAGACCGTAGAAGTCATTGCCCAGGTCGTAGTGATAGCTGATGTTCTTGCGCGCTTGCCGCTTCGAATTCGATTGCAACCAGAACCGCATCTTTTCATAGGCCCGCACCAGTCCCATGCCGGGAAAGCCGTCATAGATTTCGTCATTGTCGGCATGCACGAGGTCCATGAAGGCCTGCAGGTCCGGCGTCGTCCACCAGCCGTCGAGATAGGCATCGCAGAACCCCAGATCGCCTTCGCGGATCAGGCGGGCAAAGACATCACCGTTCACGATGTTCAGCTGTGCCACAGGTCCGGGATTGCGGGCCTCGGCCCGAAAGACGCGGCCGTCCGGCAGGACAAAGTCCAACCGGCCGCAATTCATGTTTGTGGCAGCGTCAAAGACCTGCGCGAAATAACGCGGCAGGTTTTGCTGGCCCCCTGTGGTCGTCAAGTACGTCATTGCCCCTCCGGCTCGCAGGTTTTGACAAGGCTAATCGCCACATTGCGTTTTGCGCAAGTGTTAACGGCACATAGCCCGCAAGGACCCTGCGCCAAGCCATTGTCCGAAAAACCTGAATCCGGGGTGCCTCAGGGTATCAGCGCATAGACCACGGTGATCCGGGCGGTCGTTTCCGTTTCGCCCTCAGAGATCACGACCGCCTCGGCGCGCATGCTCATGGCGGCCATTTCAACCCCGGGCGACGCGGCCCCGGCCTCGGTCATCGACAGCACCGCACCCAGGTTCAGACCAGCCGCCTTGGCATAGGTTTCGGCCCGCAGACGCGCATCTTCGACCGCGTTGCGACGCGCCTCGGCCAGAACCGGTTCGGGATATTGCAGGGCAAACTGCAACCCGTACATCTCGTTCACTCCGGCGGACAACACGGCATCCAGAACTTCGCCCAGCACGTCCAGATCCCGCACGCGCACGGTCAGCTGATTTCGCGCCTCGTATCCCGCGACACCGGGTTGGCTGAGCCCTGACGACCGGTTGTCATAGACGGGCGACACCGACAGTGCACTTGTCTGAACATCCCGCCGCGCTAGGCCATAAGCCTCAAGCGCCGCGATCACCCCCTCGATCTTGTCCGAGGTCCGGGACATTGCGTCGCCCGCCTGTTCCGCGCGGGTCGACACCCCAAACGAGATGCTGGCCATGTCAGGCCGCGCCGCGGCGCGCCCCTCGCCGACCACGGTAATTCGCGCATAAGGCGAACTGGTCTCGGCCCATGCAGGCACGCAAATGGAAACAATCGACAAAAAAATCAGGATAAGACGCATTGAAACCTCCGGCAAAGCCAATTCCTTGCGGAATCTTGCCGGATTTCGCCGACGCGAAGCAATGCCTAGTCTTTGATTAAGCGGGTTCCTGCTATAGTAAAACGCAGGATCCTCAGCGACTCCTAACCACTCAACGTGCGTGCTAAAAGGTACCCATGAAACCAAATTTTGCCCTGTCCCTGTCGTTTGACGGCATCTCGTTGTTGCAACGCGTGCCCGGGGGATGGGTCCATGTGAATGACGTTGCCCTGGATGCAGCGGACCTTGGCGCCGATATGGCCGCGCTGCGGGCACAGGCGGATGCCATTGCGCCGGACGGCGGGATGGTCAAGGTTGTGCTGCCGAACGAGCAGATCAAGTTCCTATCGATCGCCGACCCGTCGGCCGATCCCGAAACGCGTCTTGCAGCCGTCAAGGCCGCGCTCGACGGGGCGACGCCCTATGCGGTGCAGGATCTTTCTTTTGACTGGGCCCCGCAGAACGGCCAGATCAAGATCGCTGCAGTGGCGCTTGAAACGCTGGCCGAGGCTGAAGGCTTTACGACATCCCATCACTTTGACCCGGTCTGCTTTGTGGCCGCAGCCGAGGGCGACGCCTTTGACGGCGAGGTCTTCTTTGGCGCGGCAGAGGCCTGGATCAGCCGCGGCGGGCCCGAGCCCGTGCGCGATGACGCGGCGGTGCGGATCGTCGAAGCGCCGGTTGCCGATCCTGAGCCAGAGACTGTTGATGACCAGCCCGCCCCGCTGGAACTGATGCCCGATGACGCGGTGGACGACACGCCTGCCCCGCAGGAGTTGCGCAAACCGGCAGAGCCGCAGCCGCTTGTCGATCCGGCGCAAGAAAAGCCCAAGCCGGCCCCGGCCTTTGCCAGCAGTCGCAGGGCACGCGATGTTCACGCGGCTGCTGATCCCAAGCCGGCCGAAGCTCAACCTGCAGAGAAGCGTTCCGCTGCACCCCGCCTCAGCTTTGGTGCGAAACCTTCTGTCGAGGCCCCTCAGGTGCCTCAGCCCGGTGAATTCCGGGATAAACCAAAGCTTGAAGTGCCGCGCCCCAAGATCGAAGGTGTCACCGCACCCGAACTGCCCAAGGACGCAACCAAGCGTAAGGCGAAAAAGCCCAAGGGCAAAAAAGGCGGCGGACTGTTCGGAGCGCGCCGCAAGGAAGCCGAGAAACCGCTGGCGCCAGCGCCGCGGCCAAAGGTGACCAAGGTTCAGACGCCGGTGCCCCCGGCAGTCGCCGCACGCCTTGCAACGGCGAAAGCCGCGCATGCTGGCGAAGACATCGCGCCGGTTATCGCCCCCAAGGCGGGAGGACAGGCGCCGACGCTGACAAAATCGGCCGAGGAACGCCAGCGCATGGCGCTGTTCGGCACCCGCGAGGCGCAGGCCGCCCGGATTGGCGGCAAGCCCCGTTTCCTGGGGCTGATCCTGACGACCGCGCTTTTGCTGACCCTCGCAGGTGTGGCCGCCTGGGCCTCTGTCTACCTGGACGAAGGCTTGGCGCGGTTCTTCCCGAGTGCGCAAGAGGAAAACGCCGTTGCGGGCCTGCCGGACGTGCCCGACATCGACACCGAGAACCCCCAAGAGCTTGCAGCCGCGCCGATCGAAGTGGCCGCGCTTGACCCCGACATCGACGAAGGCGCCGTCAGCGATGCGCTGACCCCCTTGGCCCCTGCCCCGGTTGTTCAGCAAATCAGCGAAGCCGAGGCAGAGGCCACCTATGCGGCAACCGGCATCTGGGCAATGTCACCGGATGCGCCATCGGCCCCGCGGCTGGAAAGCATCGTCGGTTTCTACGAAGCCTCGATCGACCCGGATGTCCTGCAGGTCGACGCCATCGCGCTGCCGCAGGTCGCCTTGCTGAACCCGGATGCAGGCATCGCCAAACAGGCCTCGCCAGTTGTGCGCGGCACGGTCTTTGATCTGGACGAACGGGGCCTTGTGCGCGCCACCCTGGAGGGTGCGTTGAACCCGGACGGCGTCCGCGTTTACGCAGGCTTGCCGCCCGTTGTGCCCCCATTGCGCGACAACAGCGTGTCAGTGGCCCCGGACGCGGTGGAACAGGCCCTGGTTCTGGCGCGTCTGGAAGAGGTGCGGCCTCGGGTGCGGCCCAGCGCACTGTTGGAAGCCTCCGAGCGGGCCACCCTTGGCGGGCTGTCGCGCGCCGAGCTTGCGAACCGCCGTCCGCTGGCGCGTCCGGTCAGCGAGACCGAAAAACTGGAAGATGAGGCCAGCCTTCAGGCGACCCGTCTGGCCGTCACCAACTCTTTGAAACCGATCACGCGACCCAAGAACTTTGCCGCCGTTGTCGATCAGGCCGAAAGCGTCAAGGTCGCCGCATTGCAGGCACCCGTTCAGCCCAAGATCCCGTCGTCGGCCTCGGTCGCGAAACAAGCCACGGTCGAAAACGCCATTTCGCTAAGCCGCGTGAACCTTATCGGTGTCTATGGCAAACCCGAAAGCCGTCGCGCACTGGTGCGCTTGTCGAACGGCAAATACAAGAAGGTTCAGGTCGGGGACAAGCTGGACGGCGGCCAGGTTGCCGCCATCGGCGAGACAGAGCTGCGCTATGTCAAAAAGGGCCGCAACCTGGTCCTGGAGATGCCAAAGGGATAGCGGGACGGAAAAACCGTCCTGCCAAGTTCCTGCCGATCAGGCGTCGGCTTCGGTCAGTTCACCGCTCTCGATCTGTTCGCGCTCGATCGATTCAAACAGCGCCTTGAAGTTGCCTTCGCCAAAGCCGTCGTCGCCCTTGCGCTGGATGAACTCGAAAAAGATCGGCCCGATCACGGTCTTGGAAAAGATCTGAAGCAGGATCTTGGTCTCGCCACCGTCCAGCACACCTTCGCCATCGATCAGGATGCCGTGCTTTTTCATGCGGTCGATGGGTTCGTCGTGCCCGGCAACCCGGTCAAAGCTCATGTCGTAATAGGTGTCCGGCGGGCCGGGCATGAACTTCAGCCCCATGTCGGCAATCTGATCGGTCGAGTCATAGATGTCGTCGCTGCCTACCGCGATGTGCTGGATGCCTTCACCCTTGTACTTTTTCAGGTAGGCGACGATCTGGCCCTTTTCGCCCCGGTCTTCGTTGATCGGAATCCGAATGCGCCCACAGGGCGAGGTCAGCGCGCGGCTGTACAGTCCGGTGAACTTGCCTTCGATGTCGAAGAAACGAATTTCGCGGAAGTTGAACAGGTCGCCGTAGAACTTGAACCAGACGTCCATGTTGCCCTTGAAGACATTGTGCGTCAGGTGATCGAGGTAGAAGAACCCGACCCCGCGCGGCTTGGACTGTTCGATCCAGTCGAATTCCTGATTGTAGGGCGAGGTCTCGTAGTACTGATCGATAAAATAGATCAGCGAACCGCCAATGCCGACAATCGCCGGAACGTCCATGGTCTTGTCGTCGCCGGTGTAGGGCTCCGCCCCCTTTGAAACGGCATGATCAAAGGCGTGCTGCGCATCCACCACGCGCCAGGCCATCGCCGAGGCGCAGGGACCGTGCAGGTCGACAAAGCGCGCGGCAAAGCTGCCGGGTTCGTTGTTCAGCACATAGGTGATGTCGCCTTGCTGCCACAGCTCGATCTGCTTGGTCCTGTGGTTGGCGACATGGGCATAGCCCATGCGCTTGAACAGCGCGCGCAGTTCCTCGGGCTCGGGGTGTGCGAATTCGACAAACTCGAACCCGTCGGTGCCAGCCGGGTTTTCACTGGTGATGGTGGATTTCGGGGCGTCGTGTGGGAAGGGACCCATGGCGTTTTCTCCTTCGCGAAATGCGGTCATGTTGCGCTTGACGCTTAGACTACGCGTGTTTCCGCCCGTTTTTTGCGCATATTCATGCTCAAACAGCAGAGATTGCGCAAACCCATCGCATCTGTCTGCGGTTTCATGCAGAATTCCCGCATGATCGATGACACCGACAAACGCCTGTTGGCCGCGATTCAACGTGACGCCCACCTGACGGCCCAGGAACTGGGAGAGTTGCTGAACCTCTCGCCCAGCCAGGCCGGGCGTCGGCGGCAAAAGCTCGAGCAGGACGGGCTGATTGCCAGCTACACCGCGCGGCTGGATGCCGCCAAGCTGGGCCTGCATGTCCAGGCCTTTGTCCAGGTTCAGATGAACACGCACAACCCCGAACAGGCCGGCAGCTTTGTTCGGTTGGTCAACACCCACCCCGAGATCACAAGCGCCTGGACGATGACCGGCGATGCCGACTATCTGTTGCGTGTCTTCTGCGCCGACCTTACTGCTTTGAACAGGCTGATCCACCAGACCCTGCTGACACACGAGGCCGTCGCCCGCGTGCACAGCCAGATCGTGATGGACCAGTTCAAGAGCGACGCGCCGCTGCCGACCTGAGGACCCACGATGGACACCTTCCTGTTTCAGGCTGCACTTTTCCTTGGCGCCGCAGTTGTTGCGGTGCCCTTGGCCGCGCGGTTGGGGCTGGGCTCGGTCCTCGGCTACCTGCTGGCGGGGATCATCATCGGCCCGGTCTTTGGGCTGGTCGGCGAGACGAGCGATCTGCAGCATGTGGCCGAGTTTGGCGTCGTGATGATGCTGTTCCTGATCGGGCTCGAGCTTGAGCCGCGCACGCTTTGGGACATGCGACATCGTCTGCTGGGCCTCGGGGGCCTGCAGATCGTTCTGACCTGTGGCGCCGTTATGGCGGGGGCCATGGCGCTGGGGCATCCCTGGCAAACGGCCTTGGCCATAGGGTTGATCTTTTCGCTGTCGTCGACGGCCATCGTGCTGCAGACCCTGAACGAAAAGGGGTTGATGCAAACCAACGGCGGGCGGTCCGCCTTTTCGGTCCTGCTCACGCAGGACGTTGCGGTCATTCCGATGCTGGTCGCCCTGCCCCTGCTGGCAATCACCGCCGCGCCTTCATTTTCCGAGGATGGCTCGATCAACCGGCACCTGTCCGAGAATGACAGCCACGCAACACTGTCCCTGGTCGAAGGCCTTCCGGCTTGGGGGGTCACCCTGGTGACCCTTGGCGTGGTGGCCGGGATCGTTTTGGCCGGGGTCTACCTGACCCGGCCGATCTTTCGCTTCATCCACGCCACCAACCTGCGCGAGATGTATACGGCGCTGGCCCTGCTGATCGTCGTGGGCATCGGGTTCCTGATGATGCTGGTGGGGCTTTCGCCCGCGCTTGGCACGTTTCTGGCGGGTGTTGTTCTGGCCAACAGCGAGTTCCGTCACGAGCTGGAATCCGACATCGAGCCGTTCAAGGGCCTGCTGTTGGGGCTTTTCTTCATCACGGTGGGCGCGGGCATCAACTTCGAGATCCTGTTCAGCGCGCCGGTCACCATCGCCGCAGCCGCCTTTGCGATCATCGCCATCAAGGGGCTGATCCTGTACGCACTCGCGCGGCTCTTCAAGCTGAAGGGCCGCAGCAAGTGGTTGTTTACGCTCAGCCTGGCACAGGCGGGCGAATTCGGGTTCGTGCTGGTCTCGTTTTCCGGTCAGCAAAACGTGCTGCCTGAAGGCCTGTCCGAAATCCTTCTGTTGGTCATTGCCCTGACCATGCTGATCACGCCACTGCTTTTCATCCTTTACGATCAGCTGTCCTCCCGTCTGGGTGACAGCGGCACGCAGATGGAGCCGGACGAGATCGACATCAAGGGCCCGGTCATCATCGCGGGCATCGGCCGGTTTGGTCAGATCGTCAACCGGTTGGTGCGTTCGACCGGGCACCAGACCATCGTGCTGGACCACAACATGCGCACCATCGAGCTGATGCGTCGTTTCGGCGTGCGTGGTTTCTTTGGCGATCCGACCCGGCCCGAGCTGCTGCATGCCGCCGGGCTGGCCAGCGCACATGTCCTGGTCGCGGCCCTGGACGATCCCGATGCGACCACCAAGCTGGTGACCTACGCCCGTCGCGCCCGCCCTGATCTGCATATCATCGCCCGGGCGCGTGACCGCACCCATGTCTACCGCCTGTACCAAGCCGGAGCCGACGACATCGTACGCGAGCTGTTCGACAGCTCGCTTCGTGCCGGGCGTTATGTGCTTGAGAACATCGGACTGAGCGAATACGAAGCGGCCCAAGCCGAGGCCACATTCTATCAGCACGATCGCTACACCGTGCGGGAACTTGCCAAGGTATGGGAGCCGGATGTGGCGACGATCGACAACCTCAAGTATCAGGAACGCGCGCGCGAACTTGAGAAAGAGCTGGAAACCGCACTGTCAACGCTGCTGGACCAGCGCGATGGCCCTGACACCTGAACCGCGAATTTTGTCGCGACTTGAAACGTACCGGAAAGAATTCAATGAAGATCATCGTTCACGCAGGAATGCACCAGACAGGCACAGCCGCATTGCAATCCGCGTTTCATCAGGGATCTGGCACAGGGTACACTTATCTATCTTACGACGGTCCGAACCTGTCTCGCGTCTTGTCCAAATGTTTCACCGACATCCCGGCGTTGTCCGGGGACGATGCAAAGTCGCCCACCACCGACATCGACCCGGAATGCGCAAAGATACGCGATAGGCTGGACGCGCAAATTCAGGATTGCACCCAACCCGCCCTGTTGGTCTCGGCCGAGGCGCTGTCGATCAACTCGGGTGAGCGGCAAAAGAACGTTGCCGATTGGTTGAACGGTCACTCGAACGACATTCAGGTGATCTCGTACGTTCGGCCGCCACTGGCCTACATGAAAGACGCCTTTCTCGAACGGCTTAAGACCGGGTTTACGGAACTGAATGCCTCAAAACTGTTCCCTTATTACCGGGGTCGGTTCTGGGGACTGCTGCTTCATTTCAAGCGCCAGCAATGTACCTTTGTCACCTGCGACGATACCTTGCTTGAGAACGGCAACCTGATTGCCGATTTCGCGAAACGGTCCGGTTTGACCGCGCCCGAAACCGAGGCACAGACCGGCGGGCCCGAGTTCTCGGCCGCAGCCGTTTGCCTGTTGTACCTGTATCGCAAAGAGGTCCAGGCGGCGGTACCAAAGGAGCGGGAGGACATGGTGGGCGACCGCAACGTCGTCGATTTCTTGCGCAGGATCACTGGGCCACGTTTTCAGTTGTCGCCAGACATCTTTGGTGCCGACAAGCCACGTTTCCAGTCGCACATCGATTGGATGGAGCGATATGTGGACAAGCCACTGGCCGAAGAACAGGACGCCGACGCCACGCTTTTTGCAACCGAACAGGATCTGCTGGACGGTGCAAATGATGCTTACCCGGCGCTGAAAATCGCCTTGGATCAGATCGGTCTTCTGCCCAGCGGCGACCTGGTGTCTGACCTGCGCACGCTGCAAGAACATTTGCGCTCTTTCTTGAGAAGCCAGCTTGGTCCGGTTACGCCCACCAAACCCAAAAACAGCGCTCTTTCAAAGGCCGCCGACACGGGCGCTTTGGCGGCCCCGGCGGCGCAAAAAGCCAAGCCTTCGCGGCCCGACCTGCGTATCATCGTGCATGCCGGGATGCACAAGACGGGCAGCACCTCGTTGCAGCTGTCTTTTGCCGGGGACACGTCGGACAAATACCACTATCTGCTTGGGGCCGAGCCCAATTTCTCGATGTCGATGTTCCTCATGTTCGAGGACGAGGACAAACTGCAGGACCACCTGTATCACCGCATTTCACAGGTCAGCCAGGAAGAGCTGCTGACCAAGCGGGCCGAACTGACAAAGTTTGTCGACGAACAGATATCGCAGTCACCCCAGCCGACGCTGGTGGTCTCTGGCGAAGATATCTCGGGCTACAATCACCGCGTGATCGCGCGGCTTGCCGACTATCTGCGATCCTTCTCTGAGGACATCAGCGTCATCACCTACGTCCGTCCGCCAAGCGCTTATATGGAAAGCGCCTTCCAGGAACGCCTGAAGCATCAGCTTGTGGAACCAGACCCAATTGCCCTTTGGCCCCGCTACCAAAAACGGCTGCAGAACGTGATTGATGCCTTCGGCGTCGAAAACAACAGCTTCGTGAAGTTCGATCGCAAAGGTCTTGAGAATGAGAATGTCATTGACGATTTCTCGACCCGGGTGGGTTTGCCCCGCCCGAAGGACATCGACGCAGAGGCCAATACCAGCATGTCCGCCGAGGCCGTCGCCCTGACCTATGCCTATCGTAAGCTTCTGGACCCGACGCCACCCAGCGGGATCGAGGCACAAGAGACCGATCGGCTGTTTCTTCATCGCCTCGAAACGATCGGCCAGGGCAAATTGCGATTTGACAAGTCTTTCCTGGAAACGGGGCGCGCGTATTACGACGGCGATCTGGCATGGATGGAAAGCCACCTTGGTGTCTCACTTGACGAAACACGCTCGAGCGGTGCCGGCCATATCGCGGGGTCGACCGATTTGATCGAGCAAGCCACAGAGAACTTGCCCGCGTTGAAAGCGTTGAACGAAAGCCTTGGAATCGAGCCTGCCGATACGCTGGAAGATAACCTGATTGCGCTGCGCAAGGCATGCGCTGACCATGGGGCACACTTCTTGGTCTGACCTGCGGGAAACGTGTTCGGACGACAGAGACCTGCGCCGCAGGGCTGACCAGAGCTCGGCGCTTGTGTCCTGAAACGAAAACAGCCCGCAGGGTCCTGCGGGCTGTTCCAATTCAAATGTAGAAACGCGTCAGGCGGCGCGGCTGATCAGGACGTCGTCCACCTGCTTGGCGGCGGCAACCTCGTCTCCGCCCGACACGGCGGCCACTTCGCGGGTCAAACGTTCCAGCGCGGCTTCGTAAAGCTGACGTTCCGAATAGCTCTGTTCGCGCTGATCATCGGCGCGGTGCAGGTCGCGCACCACTTCGGCGATTGCGATCAGGTCGCCCGAGTTGATTTTCTGTTCGTATTCCTGGGCACGACGCGACCACATGGCGCGTTTGACCTTGGCCTTGCCCTTGAGCGTCTTCATCGCCTGGTTCACCACATCCGGAGAGCTGAGCGAGCGCATGCCGACCTCGGTCGCCTTGTGGGTCGGAACCCGCAGGGTCATCTTGTCCTTTTCAAAGGAAATCACGAAAAGTTCCAGCTGGATGCCGGCGATTTCCTGCTCTTCGATCGACACGATCTGGCCGACGCCATGCGCCGGGTAGACCACGTAATCATTGGGCCGGAATTCGAGCTTTTTCGCTTTGGTCATTCAGTTCTTCCTCACTCTCAGCGCAAGCACAGGCGACAAAAAAGGCAACGGGAACACAGTGCGTTCCCCGTCACCTCTGGTATCAGTCCGCTTGTAACATTGGGCCCATGCCGGCCCAGTTCTTCGCATGGCGTACAATCATATGTAACAGGAATATAGCATATGTTCCGCCTCTTTTCCAGCCGGAAATATGATCAAACCGGAAACGCCCTTTAACCTCAACAAGTTAAAGGGGGCAATATTCGGGCCGCGCCCGCTATTTCGCAGCCGCAGAACCGAATCGGTTCTCAGCCGCCTTCACCCGCCGCCTCGGAAAAGTGGGTGTCCAGCTTGTTCGGCGTGCCGTCCAGCGCCTCTGCTTCAGGCAGAGGATCTTTCTTGGTGATGATCACCGGCCACATTTCCGAGTACTTGCGATTGAACTCAACCCATTTCTCCATGTCCGGTTCAGTGTCCGGGCGGATGGCGTCGGCGGGGCATTCGGGTTCACACACGCCACAGTCGATGCATTCGTCGGGGTGGATCACCAGCATGTTTTCACCTTCGTAAAAACAATCGACCGGGCAGACCTCGACGCAGTCGGTGTATTTGCAGGCGATGCAATTGTCGGTGACGATATAGGTCATGGCGTGGCGTCCGTATGGGTTTCTTCCGGCCTAGCTAGTCCAGACGCGCGGATCATTCAAGCGGGGTATCCTTGTTAAGATCAAGGGCGCGACGATCCTTCTTGGTCGGACGACCACGTCCTTCAAATCTTGGGTTTTTCGGAACCGGGTCTTCGGATCTGGGTTTGGGAGGGTCCAGGTCCTCGTATAACCCCTGCGCCTCGGGCGCGGGACCGCGCCGCTCGCCGGGGGCGATGACCTTGATCACACGCACGATCTTGCCTTGGGGAAAGGTCACCACATCGCCGGGGGCCACATCGGTGGAACGTTTGGAGACATGCAGCCCGTTCAGGCGGACATGCCCCGCCTGAACCACCTTGGACGCCAGCGTGCGCGTCTTGAAGAAACGCGCATGCCACAGCCATTTGTCGATCCGGATCTTCACCGGCCCATGCCGGGCCTAGCCCTTGTTCTTGAGCGCCATGAGCGCCGCAAAGGGGTTGTCGGGATCGATCGGCTTTTCCTTCTTGGGCGGACGGGCCTGATAGCTCTTGGCCTTGTCGTCACGCGGAGGACGCTTGCCCCCCTTGGGCTTGCCCTTGCCGCGGGGCTTGCCACCCTCGCCATCACGCGACCGGTTGCCACCTTTGGCAAAGCGCTTGTCACCCTCGTTGCCGGACGGACGCCGCCCACGCTGGGTGTTGCGCATCCCGCCCCATGTGAAGGTGTAAAAGACCTCCATCTCGGGCTCGGCAGGTGTTTCGGGCTCGGCGGCGGGCGTCTCGGCAGCTGGCGCTTCGGCAACCTCGACCTCGGCAACCTCGGTCGCCGGTGCCCCGTCGGCCGGGGCCTCTTCCGAAGATTCCGCGACCGTTTCAGCCTCAGTTGCGGGCTCTTCGCCCTTGGAAGCTTCGGCGGGTGCCTGCGGCGCAGGCTTGACCTTTTCCCGTTCGCCTTGCTCGGCCTTGTAGCCCAGCCCCTTCATCAGGTCGGCGAATTGTTCCAGCGTCATGCCGGTGATCGACAACATGTCGGCCTTGGCCTCGAACCCGCCACGGCTGTCTTCGCCGCGCAGCATGTCGGCCAGGCGTTCCAGCATGTCGATCCGAATCGCCCGGGCCCCTGCCCCGCGATAGCCCGAAATCGTGTGATGCGCTGCGGGCGTGCCTTCGGTGTTCGGTACGGTCACAAGACCCGGAGGCGGCGCTTCGGGGAATTCCTGCAAGCCGTTGGCGAGGCTCCACAGCACGATCCGCAGTCGGGTCGGCGCGGGTTTCAGCAAGAGCGGCATAAAGATCGTGTACTGACCAAAGCGCACACCGTGCTTGCGCAGTACCGAGCGCGCGTCCTGATCCAGCGCCTTCACTTCGTCGTTCACATCCGAACGCACGAGAACGCCCATGGCCTCGACCATGCGGAAGCCGAAACCACGCGCGAGGCCTGTCAAAGTCTCGTCCCGCTGAATGTTCAACAGCGGTTCAAACAGCGCGGCAATCTTGCGGTCGATGAAATGTTGAAGGCGGCGTTCCACCTTTTGGGCCACGTCTGCGCCCGCTTCTTCGTCGACAAAGGCCACGACGCGTGGCTTCAGCGGATCGTCGCCCGCCGCCAGTTTGCCCACCGCCTGGTCGCCCCACATCAGGCCACCCTGTTCGGTAAAGTCGATCTCGGTGTCCGGCGCGTTGTAGAAACGGTCGGCGCGCAGATGGAAATGCGGTGCAAGCGCCTGCAGTGACGCTGCCTTCAGCGTCTTGGCCTCTTGTCCCGTGGCGTCTTTGTCCTGGCGAAACCGGAAGCCTTCCAGACGGCCGACGAATTCGCCCTCGACCGTGACTTCCCCATTCTCGTTAACTTCGGCCAAAAGGGCCTCCTTCTGCTTCAACCGCCGCAACAAGACACTTGTGCGGCGGTCAACAAATCTTTGGGTCAGACGGTCATGCAGAGCATCCGACAGCCTGTCTTCTACAGTCCGCGTGGCATCGCGCCAATGGTTTTCATCAATAACCCAGGCTTTTCGCTGTGCGACATATGTCCATGTGCGGATATATGCCAGTCGTTTTGACAGAGTGTCGATGTCGCCATCGGTCCGGTCGATGCGTTTCACCTGCCGCGCCATCCAGTCATCGGGCACATGGCCACGTTCGTGCAGGTGGTTAAAGATCGCCTCCAGCAGCCCCGCATGTTCGGCATGGCTGATGCCCCGGAAATCGGGAATGCGGCAGGTGTCCCACAGCAGCTTGACCGAGGCCGGGTCGCTGGCGCGCGCGCGCACTTCGGCCACGGCAGACAGCGATTTCAGCGCCTGCAGGTCGTCGGCCTCGCGCGCCTTGGTCAGCAGGTCGTCCTTGGGCGCGACCTCAAGCGAGGCGATCAGCGTCTCGATCGAGCCAAAGGACAGATCCGCGCTGCGCCAGTTGAGCTTTTTCAGCGGGGTGAAGCGATGATCGCAAATCGCCTCGGCCACCTCTTCGCTGAGCGGCGCGGCCTCGCCCGTGACGCCGAAGGTGCCGTCGCTCATCCCGCGACCGGCGCGGCCGGCGATCTGGGCCAACTCGTTGGGCGCCAGCGGACGCATCCGGCGGCCGTCGAACTTGGTTGTGGCGGAAAAGGCCACATGGTTGATGTCCAGGTTCAGGCCCATGCCAATCGCATCGGTCGCCACCAGATAGTCGACATCGCCATTCTGATAGAGCGCGACCTGCGCATTCCGTGTCCGGGGGCTGAGCGCGCCCATGACCACGGCGGCCCCGCCCTTTTGGCGGCGCAGCAGTTCGGCGATGGCATAGACGTTGTCGACAGAAAACCCGACGATGGCGCTGCGCGGCTGCAGACGGCTGATCTTTTTCGACCCGGTGTAGCTGAGTTGGCTCATCCGCTCGCGCCGGACGTATTCGACGCCCGGAACCAAGGCCGAGATCGGGCCGCGCATGGTGTCAGAGCCCAAGAACAGTGTCTCATGCGTGCCGCGCATGCGCAGCAGGCGGTCGGTAAAGACATGGCCCCGCTCGGGATCGGCGCAAAGCTGGATCTCGTCGATGGCGACAAAATCGCAGCCCATGCCCTCGGGCATCGCCTCGACGGTGCAGACCCAGTACTGGGCGCGCGGCGGCACGATCCGCTCTTCGCCGGTGACCATGGCGACAACGCCGGGGCCGCGCACGGCAACAATGCGATCATAGACCTCGCGCGCCAAAAGCCGCAGGGGCAACCCGATCATGCCGGTCCGATAGCCCAACATGCGTTCGATCGCATAATGGGTCTTGCCTGTATTGGTCGGGCCGAGAACGGCCGCGATCCGTGCATTCAGGGCCATTGCCCGCCCGCCTTTATCTCAGAGAGAGGTGCCTTCCACCCGTCCTTGCAACCGGTCCACCGCCTTTTGCACATCAGCATCGTGCGGATGAAGTTCAAGTACGCGTTTGTAGGCGCGATAGGCAAGGTCCGGCTTGCCAACCTGTTCGAGGATGGCCCCAAGGCCACGGATCGCCCCAAAATGTTCCGGGTTCAGCGCCAGGGCGCGTTCCAGCGCATCGGCGCTTTGTCCAAATCGCTGTTGTTCATACAGAACCACGGCCAGCATCTGCCAGCCTTCGGCGAAATCCGGCGCGTGGTCGGTCAGCGCGGTCAGATGCTCCATAGCCTTTTCCGGCTGCTTGGCTTCCAGCGCGTCCAAGGCACGCTGCAACAGCAGGTTCATCGAAGGCGAACCGGAGTTCGACCATATCAGCTCGATCTCGCGCACGATCCCGGGGGCGGCCTCGGCGTTCGAGGTCGCCAAATCCTCCATCAACCGTGACAGCCGCTCGGCATCCTGTGCTGCGGCTCCCATGGGTAGGGAAAACATGACTATCGCCGACAGTGTCGCGACGGTACGTTTGAAATACTGGCTCATCGTCCTCATAACACTCCTGACTGTAGCGTACGTGACCGGAAATGCCAGCGGCACGTGATCAACTGAAGGATAGCAAGACATGAGTGATGTAGTGACCGCCGCTGTGGCCGCCCTGTCGGAACGACTGGGCGGTGAAGGCTTTGACGGTTCGGCAAAGTTCGAGATCGAGGGCGAAGGCGCCATCGTGATCGACGCCGAAGGCGTGCGCGCCAGTGACGACGACGCAGATGTGACCCTCTCTGCGGATGCCGACACCTTTCAGGACATTCTCGAAGGCGAGTTGAACGCAACCGCAGCCTTCATGAGTGGCAAACTGAAAGTGGACGGAGACATGGGTCTTGCCATGAAACTAGGTACGGTCCTGAGCTGATGTTGGAAAGCGCCCCGTTCTTTGCAGATTTTGCCGATGCACCGGCCGGATCCAAAGCCTATTGGTTGAACACAAAGGACGGGCTGCGCATCCGGGTGGCGCATTTTCCTGCGGAAGAGGCCAAGGGAACCATCCTGATGTTCCCCGGCCGCACGGAGTACGTGGAAAAATACGGCCGCACGGCCCTGGATTTCGCGGAACGCGGTTACGCGATGATCGCCATCGACTGGCGCGGCCAGGGATTGGCCGACCGGATGACGCGCAACACGCGCGTTGGGCATGTCGAAGAATTTACCGACTACCAGCACGACGTGGCGTCCATGCTGGACGCGGCCCGCGCGCTGGACCTGCCCGAACCCTATCACCTGATCGCCCATTCCATGGGCGGCGGCATCGGGCTGCGGGCCGTCATGGAAGGGCTGCCAGTGGCCTCGGCCATGTTCTCTGGTCCGATGTGGGGGATCCATATCTCAACACTGATGCGCCCTGCCGCCTGGGCCATCAGCTGGAGCGGCAAGCGGCTTGGCTTTGGGGATCGGATGGCACCGCTCACCAGCTCTGCCAACTACGTGATCGCCGAGCCTTTCGAAGACAACACCCTGACCACCGACCCCGAGATGTTTGCCTATATGCGGCGACAGATGATCGAACAGCCGGCACTTCAGCTGGGCGGCCCGACCCTGCGCTGGCTGCACGAAGCGCTGGCGGAAACCCAGGCGCTGGCGCGCCTGCCCTCTCCCGATTTGCCGTGCCTCACGGTGTTTGGCAGCAATGAACGGATCGTCGACATAGAACGCATCCGCAGCCGCATGGCCGTCTGGCCCAAAGGCGAGTTGTGGGAGGTGGACGGTCTGGAACACGAAGTCCTGATGGAATCACCCCAAATCCGCGGGGAAATCACCGACCGCGCGACAGCATTTTTTGATGCGGCGGCCCGGACTCCGGCCAAAACGCGACTGACCGCCTGACCGGCATTCCCTGAAATCCGCGTGACCGTGTGTGCGTGCCCTTGGCGGCGCGCGACGGGCGGCATATGTCTTGGGAAATTCGACACAGGAGTTCCCATGACCCAGACCCGGTTTTTCGACGCCAACGCCAGCCACGGAGCCGACGGGCTGGGCGACATGCCCGAATGGGACCTGACCGATCTGTATGCCGCAACCGACGCCCCCGAAGTGGCGCGGGATCTGGAGTGGCTTGAAACCGAATGCGCCGGCTTTGCCGCCGACTACGAAGGCAAGCTGGGCGAGCTGGACGCCACAGGCTTCCTGACTTGCGTGCAGCGGCATGAAAAGATCGAGAATGTCTCGGGGCGGCTGATGTCCTTTGCTGGCCTGCGTTACTATCAGCTGACCACCGACGGCGAGCGCACCAAATTCCTGAGCGATACGCAGGAACAGATCACCAATTTCACCACGCCTTTGGTGTTTTTCACGCTGGAACTGAACCGTCTGGACGACAGCGTTCTGGACGGTCATTTCGCCGCCAACGCCGATCTGGCGCGTTACAAGCCGGTCTTTGACCGCATCCGCGCGATGAAGCCGTATCAGCTGTCCGACGAGCTGGAGAAATTCCTGCACGACCTCGGCGTGGTGGGCGACGCATGGGAGCGGCTCTTTGATGAAACCATTGCGGGCCTGACCTTCACCATCGACGGGGAAGAGCGCAACATCGAAGGCACGCTGAACCTGCTGACCGAGCAGGACCGCGACCAGCGGGAAAAGGCCGCGCGCGAACTGGCGCGGGTCTTTGGCGAGAACATCCGCACCTTTGCCCGTGTGCACAACACGCAGGCCAAAGAGAAAGAAATCCTCGATCGCTGGCGCGGCATGCCCAGCCCTCAGACCGGGCGACACCTGTCGAACCATGTCGAACCCGAGGTCGTCGAGGCCCTGCGCAACGCGGTGGTGAACGCCTATCCGCGCCTCAGCCACCGGTATTACGAGCTCAAGCGCAAGTGGCTTGGGCTGGACCGTATGGAAGTCTGGGACCGCAACGCGCCGCTGCCGATGGAAAGCACCCGCACCGTGGGCTGGGACGAGGCCCGCGATGTGGTGATGACCGCCTACAACGCCTTTGACCCCCGTATGGGAGAGATTGCCGATCCGTTCTTTACCAAAGGATGGATTGATGCGGCGGTGAAACCCGGCAAGGCGCCGGGCGCCTTTGCGCATCCCACGGTGACCAATGTGCACCCCTACGTGATGCTGAACTACCTTGGCAAACCGCGGGATGTGATGACGCTGGCCCACGAACTGGGGCACGGCGTGCACCAGGTGCTGGCCGCCGAGCAGGGTGAAATGCTGTCGTCTACACCCCTGACACTGGCCGAAACCGCAAGCGTCTTTGGCGAGATGCTGACCTTCCGCAAGATGCTGGACGGCGCGGCGGATGACGCCGAACGCAAGGTCCTGCTGGCGGGCAAGGTCGAGGACATGATCAACACGGTCGTCCGCCAGATCGCGTTCTATGACTTCGAATGCAAACTGCACGACGCCCGCCGGGGCGGAGAGCTGACCCCTGACGACATCAACGCGCTGTGGATGTCGGTGCAGGCCGAAAGCCTTGGGCCAGCGTTTGATTTCATGGAAGGGTACGAAACCTTCTGGTCCTACATCCCGCACTTCGTGCACTCGCCCTTCTACGTCTACGCCTACGCCTTTGGCGACGGGCTGGTGAACGCGCTTTACGCGGTCTACGAGGCCGAGCCCGAGGGCTTTCAGGACAAGTACTTCGACATGCTGAAAGCGGGCGGATCCAAGCACCACAAAGAGCTGCTTGCGCCCTTTGGGCTGGATGCCAGCGACCCCAGCTTCTGGGACAAGGGCCTGAGCATGATCGAAGGCTTCATCGACCAGCTCGAAGCGATGGAATAGGCCTCAGCTTGCCTGCGCAAGTGGCGCGTGGAGCCAGTTGCGCAGCAGTTCCGTGACCTGCTCGGGTTGCTCCAACGTCGGCCAATGGCCGGCGTTTTCCACGACATGCAGGGTGCCGCAGGCCGCCAGGTCGACCATCGAGACGTGTCGTTTGACCGTGCAGACCCGATCCTGATCCCCGCAGATCACCGACAGGGGAACCTTGCTGCGCCGCAAAAGGGCCTGCTGATCCCGTCTTCGTTGCAGTGCGCGGGACTGTCGTTCGAACACCCCGGCCCCCAAGGACAGGGCCATGTCCCGCAAGTTCTGCTGCACCGCAATGCGTCTGGGGCCGGCAGCCAGACCGCCAGCCTGATGTATCTCGTCCATGACCGCGGCCAGTCGCCCGGCCCTGGCACCGATGATCTGCGGCTCTCGCGCTGCCGCGATCTGGGGCGGCTCGGGCAGCGGGTGCGTGCTCATCAGCGCCAGACGCGTAAGGCGACCCCCGCCCCGTTGCAGAACTTCCATCGCGACCAGCCCGCCGAGCCCGTGCCCCACCAGGGCAAACCGGTCCGGCGCGGCGGCGAGCACGTGTTGCGCCATGGTCTCGATCCGGTCGTGCAAGGTCAATGGAACGGTGATCAGCGCCGTCTCGTGCGCCAGCGCGGCAATCTGCGGTGCAAACAGACGTTGGTCCGACATGAAGCCGGGCAAAAGAACCAAAGGATCGGTCATCAGGAAAACGCCACTTGGAAAAATCACCCGAATTGCGGGTGGCCACATCAATAGAAGGGTAAGCTACAAGCCAATGCCTAAAAAGAACAGCTGGCAAAGTCATTGCCGAAACCCGCACCTGTGCCAATGAATTGCGCAGATTTCCGGGTCAAGGATGCACGACGCCGCGATATGGCGGAAAATCCGCATACCGCGCTTGTCGGATCCCGGGGGCCTCGTCCGGCTCGGCACCGGGGCGCAAAAGACACCCCCGCGGACGGATGTAGCTGTCGATCCGCCGCTGCGGCACGGGCCGCCAGGTGATGTTGAAGGCGCAAAGCTTGGGAAAGAACCAGATCTCGGAATAGTTCAGGTGATCGTGCATCCACCAGGCCAGATCGCGCCAATCGCGCCCCTGATCGTAGCGGTCGGCAAACCAGGGGATCACCACCGAGGCCCCGGCCACCGGAACATCAGGCAAGTCCCAGATGTGGCATTCCAGCGGATAGTCATTGCGCGCACAATTGAGCTTTTGTTCATTGCCAAACCGGTTCAACTCGGCCGACCGAAACCCCGAGCGGACAAAGATCCGGCCAAAGGTTTCCTGCAGCGGGTCCAGCAGTGTTTCGCAAAACGCGCGCCCGCGTGCGATCGCCAGATCGGGATCATCGGGGATGTTCTGCACCCTGTGGAAATTGCCGATCTCGGAATACAGAAACTCGCGCATCCAGAAATGCTTGCTCAGCCGCACCCGGCCCAGCGTTTCCAGGCTCCACATGGAGCCCGGGCGTCTCAATACCCGCCCCAGCGGAACGCGCCGTCGGGCCCCAATTTCGAGAACGGGTTGTGCGCCACCTCCCAGATGTGCCCATCGGGATCGGCGAAATAGCCCGAGTAGCCACCCCAGAACACCTTTTGCGCAGGTTTCAGAATCTTGGCTCCCGCCGCCTTGGCCTGCGCCATCACCTCGTCCACCGCGTCCGGCGTATCGACATTGTGCGCCAGGGTCATCGCCCCGCGTCCCAGCGCGTCGACCGGCAGATCAAACTCCCTGGCCAGCGCCTCGATCGGATAAAGCCCCAGCACCTGCCCCAGCAGGTCAAAGGCGACAATCCCTTCTTCCGGCGTCTGCACACGGGCCCAGCCAAAGGCCTCGTAAAACCGGGCCGAGACCTCCAGGTCCTGCACGCCGAGTGTGATAAGACTGATGCGCCTGTCCATCTGGGGTCCTCATGGATCAATAATATCTTGGAACATTAAGAGAACATTCAAAATCGCACTACGATTCGTTTCGCCCCGTCTCAGGGAAGTTATCCAGATCCGTCCAATCCTGAACCAGCTGCCATTCCGGGATCCTGACCTGCAAAACAAACCCGCCGCTGCCCGGCGGTTGATCGTGCGACCGGTCAATCGGTTGCCGCAGCACATGCGCACGGAACAAGGCCCCGACCCCGCCATGTGCGACAACCATCACATTGCCTTGGGGCGCAGATCTCACCACGTCGCAGACAGCCGCGACAATCCGCGCCTGCGCATCCACCGCAGGTTCCCACCCCCGGACCGAGGCCTCGGGATTGGCAAAGAAGGCATCCGCCATGGCTTCGAAGGCGTCCATGGGCAGATAGCCCGTGGCCGACCGGTCATTCTCGCCCAGCGCGGCGCGGGTCTCGAACCCCATGCCCCAGACCGCCGCCATCTCTTCCGCACCGTCCCTGGCCTTTTGTTCATCGCTCGCAAAAAGGGCAGTTGGCGGAACAACCCGTTCGGCAAACCGGCGATGCCGGGCTCGCCCCCGGTCCGACAGGCCCCACTCGGGCACCGGCACCTTTGGGTCGATGACCACATCTGCGTGGGTCACAAACCACAGCGTGCTCACCCGCCGACCTCGACAACCATCTCTTCGATCAGCCGCAGGCAGTCCGGTTCCGAAAACCGGTGACCCACGCCTTTGACCAGCGTCAGCCTCAGATCCGGGCACTCCAGATGATCCAACAGCGCCAAGGCCCGGTCGCGGGTCACTGCCGTGTCCTCGGTCCCCTGCAAAAGCCGCACAGGGCAAGCCAGCACCAACGGCGTCCGCAGGACCAAGTGGTTGCGCCCGTCCTCGATCAATTTGCGGGTGATGATGTAATCCTCGCCATAGTCCGATGGCAGCGCCACCTGACCGTCGGACAGGATCGTCTCGCGCTGCGCCTCGCTGAAATCCGCCCAGAACCCGTCCTCGGTGAAATCCGGCGCTGCCGCGATGCCGACGAACCCCGTGATCCCGCTCAACCTCTGGCTCAGGATCAACCCGATCCATCCCCCCATGGACGACCCCACGAGCACCCGATCGCCCAAAGCCACCGATTCGATCACCGCCTGTGCATCCGCCGCCCAATCGCCGATGCAGCCCTCTTCAAAGACCCCCTCCGACTGCCCGTGACCCGAATAATCCAGCCGCAGAAAGGCCCGCCCGCACGCCGCGGCCCAGGCTTCCAAGTGCACGGCCTTGGTGCCGTCCATGTCGGACTTGTAGCCCGACAGGAACACCACACAAGGTCCCGCGCCCGGCGTGTGAACATAGGCCAGGCGCCGCCCCTCCGGCCCCTCAAGATACTGAACGTCCGCCATTTTTCCTCTCGACAAAACTGCCCGCCCAGCATGCCCGAGCCATGCCCCAAAGCCAATCCGCCCCCGTTTCTTTTTGCCAGAAATATCCCGGGGGTTTTGGGGGCAGCGCCCCCAATGCGCAGCATCCCTGGCTCCCCACAATTAAGTTACCCTATTGTCACGTGACAATAAAGTAACATATAATCCTCACATGGACGCGATCTTCAAAGCCCTCAACGACCCTGCCCGCCGCGCGCTGCTCGACAGTCTGCGCGGCAAGGACGGGCAGACACTGACCGAATTGGAAGAGCAGCTCGAGATGAGCCGGTTCGGGGTGATGAAGCATCTCAAGGTGCTCGAGGACGCCCATCTCATCGTCACGTGCAAGAAGGGGCGGTTCAAATACCACTATCTGAACGCCCTGCCCCTGCAGGAGGTGATTGATCGTTGGATCCATCCCTTCCTGAAACCCCAGGCCCAGGCGCTGACCTCGCTCAAAGCAACACTTGAAGGACTTTCCATGACCGACAAACCTGACCTGATGATGTCGACCTACATCAACTGCACCCACGACGCGCTTTGGGAGGCCCTGACCAAGGGCGACCTGATCGCGCAGTACCACTTCAGCTGTGACACCGTGCGCGGGAACTACGAAAACCCCGGCGATACCGTGGATTACATGTTCTCGCATGACCCCGAGGCTGTGATGCTGTCGAACCGGGTGATCTCGATCGATCCCAAGACCCGCATCGAAATGCTGTTCGCGCCCAGCTGGGGCGAAGACGAAACACCCTCGCGCTGTGTCTATCTGGTCGAGCCGACCTCTTCGGGTATGAAACTGACGGTCGAGCACTACGACCTGCCCGCCTCGCAGCCCAATATCGCTGACGGCTGGACCCGGTTCATTGCCGGTCTCAAGACCTTCATGGAAACCGGCGAGACACACCGCTTCCGCATGGGAGAGATGGCATGACGACCGAGCTGACCTATCTGACCCTCTCGGCCATTCTCGCGGCCTCGCTCTGGATGCCCTACATCATTGGTGCCGCGCGAACCAACCTGCCCGTTCCTGCGGATGCCCGCCCACAGGACCCCACCTCTGCCGTGCCCTGGGTTCATCGGGCCTTTCGCGCTCATCTGAACATGCTGGAACAATTCCTGCCCTTTGCGGTGGTGATCGTCATCGCCCACCTCGCTGGCGTCTCGAACGGTGTGACGGTCTGGGGATCGATCCTGTTCTTCTGGATCCGCATCGCCCATGCCGTATGGATGATCGGAGGCTTTCCGGTTCTGCCCGGTCGCCCGCTGATATTCTCGGCCGGCTGGCTCTGCATTCTGGCCATCGCGGTCAGCCTGCTCTTGGCCTGATGCAGGCGTCATGCCCGGGCGTGACAGCGGCGCCCGGGTGCATGTCCGCTTGACAGCCTCGCCCGCCCCGGTCAAAAGCCCCGCGAACCATACCCGCAACCGGGCGTTCCGTGGGCGCCAAACTGACGAGGAGCATCAGGCCGATGGCCCAGATTTCCCTGACTTTCCCCGATGGCAATGCACGTGACTATGACGCAGGCGTCACGCCTGCCGATGTCGCGGCCAGCATATCGAAATCCCTGTCGAAAAAGGCCATCTCGGCCACCGTCGACGGCGCACATTGGGACATGCAATGGCCTATCGAGGCCGATGCAAGCATCGCAATCAACACCATGTCGGATCCCGACCCCGCGCTCGAGCTGATCCGTCACGACTGCGCACACATCATGGCCCGCGCCGTGCAAGAGATCTGGCCCGACGTCAAAGTCACCATCGGCCCGGTGATCGAGAACGGCTGGTACTACGACTTCGACCGTGCCAAGCCCTTCACCCCCGAAGACCTGGGCGCCATCGAGAAAAAGATGCGCGAGATTATCGCCGCGCGGGATCCGGTCCGGACCGAGGTCTGGGACCGCGACGTTGCCGTGAAGTATTACGAAGACCGCGGCGAGCCCTACAAGGTCGAGCTGATCGATTCCATTCCCGGCAACGAACCCCTGCGCATGTACTGGCACGGCGACTGGCAGGACCTGTGCCGCGGCCCGCACCTGCAGCACACCGGCCAGGTTCCTGCCGATGCCTTCAAGCTGATGTCGGTTGCGGGCGCCTATTGGCGCGGCGACAGCAACCGCGCGATGCTGCAGCGGATCTATGGCGTGGCCTTTGCCAACAAGGGTGACCTGAAGAAATACCTGACCATGCTGGAAGAGGCCGCCAAGCGCGACCACCGCAAGCTGGGCAAGGAAATGGACCTGTTCCACATGCAGGAAGAGGCCCGGGGCCAGGTGTTCTGGCACCCCAACGGCTGGCGGGTCTATACCACCCTGCAGGACTACATGCGCCGCAAGCAGGTGGCCGGTGGCTATGTCGAGGTGAACACGCCGCAGGTCGTCGACCGCAAGCTGTGGGAAGATTCGGGTCACTGGGAAAAGTACCAGGAGAACATGTTCATCGTCGAAGTGGACGAGGAACATGCCCGCGACAAGGCCGTCAACGCGCTGAAGCCGATGAATTGCCCCTGCCACGTGCAGATCTTCAACCATAGCCTCAAAAGCTATCGCGAACTGCCGCTGCGGATGGCCGAGTTCGGCTCGTGCAACCGGTACGAACCCTCGGGCGCGCTGCACGGCATCATGCGCGTGCGCGGCTTTACCCAGGACGATGGCCACATCTTCTGCACCGAAGATCAGATCGAAAGCGAGACCAAGAAGTTCATCAGCTTCCTGTCCGAGATCTATCGCGATCTGGGCTTTGACAGCTTCTCGGTCAAATTCTCGGACCGTCCCGAGCAGCGGGCCGGCTCGGACGAGGTCTGGGACCGCGCCGAAGAGGCTTTGAAGTCGGCGACCGAGGCGGCAGGGTGCGAATTCACCCTGAACCCCGGCGAAGGGGCGTTTTATGGTCCAAAGCTGGAATTCGTGCTAACCGACGCCATTGGCCGCGACTGGCAGTGTGGCACCCTGCAGGTGGACTTTGTCCTGCCGGAACGTCTGAACGCCAACTATATCGGCGCGGATGGCAACAAGCATCGCCCGGTCATGCTGCACCGCGCAACGCTTGGGTCGTTCGAACGTTTCATCGGCATCCTGATCGAAGAACATGCAGGCAAACTGCCGTTCTGGCTGGCGCCCCGCCAGGTGGTTGTGGCCTCGATCATCTCGGATGCGGACGACTATGTGCACGAGGTTGTGGCCGCGCTGACCGCCGCGGGCGTCAAGGCCGAGGCCGACATCCGCAACGAAAAGATCAACTACAAGGTCCGCGAACATTCGCTGTCCAAGGTTCCGGTGATCCTGGCTGTCGGTGAACGCGAAGTGAACGAGCGCACGGTCACCGTACGGCGGCTTGGCGAAAAGCAGACCTCTGTAACATCGCTGGAAGAGATCGTGAGCGAGCTGCAAAAATCGGCGCTTCCGCCGGACCTTTTGTAACATTCCAGTACTGGAAGCTTGAAAGGGGCCGCAATTGTTACTGCGGCCCCTTTTCTTTTTCCTATGATTCAAGCGCATAGCGGCTTTGCAATTTCACGAAACCCTAGCGTGTACTGACACACCTGTGATTGACGGGCCTGTGAATGGCATCGGGTCACGGCTCGGGTCACTCTTGGCTCATCGACGGACACACCGTTCGGTTGAGTTTCACAAGTCTGAACCTTCACAAGGGAAAACACACATGTCGACCACCATGAAAACCGTTGCCATCGTTGGCGCAGTCGCAGCTTCGCTCGCAGCTCACACCACCACTGCCGTGGCAATGGAAAAAGAAAAGTGCTTCGGCGTTTCGCTGGCCGGTGCAAACGATTGCGCCGCTGGCCCCGGCACCACCTGCGCAGGCACCTCGACCGTTGACTACCAGGGCAACGCCTGGACCCTGGTCGACGCAGGCACCTGCGAAACCCTGGAACTGCCCGCAATGGCCGACGGTTCGGCGCGCATGGGTTCGCTGACCGAGCTGGATCGCGACCTGCCCACATCGTAAGGCCACAAGACCGGCGCATGTTTCCACGACCCCAACCTGCGCCGACTTATGGTACTTTGAACAAGGCGGGCTTTGTCCCGCCTTGTTTCACAGCAAACTGACCGAGGCCCCAGATGCTCGACACCCGTCCCGGCGACCCATCTTTGCCCAGCGCCCCCGGCGTCGGCTACAAGCCGCAGCATTTCAGCGACATCCTGAACGACGCGCGGCCTGTCGAATGGCTTGAGATCCATGCCGAGAACTACATGGGTGATGGTGGCCGTCCGCTGGCGCAGCTGCGCCACCTGTCCGAGCGGTTTGCAATCTCTGTTCACGGCGTCGGCCTGTCGATCGGCGGCGAGGGCCGCCTTGATCCCGAACATCTGGCCCGCCTGAAACATCTGGTCGGCTGGCTGAATCCGGCCAGCTTTTCCGAACATCTGGCCTGGTCGACCCACGACAGCCATTTCTTCAACGACCTGCTGCCGCTGCCCTATACCGACGCCACGCTGACCCGCGTGGCCGATCACATCGACGAGCTGCAAGAGACCATCGGCCGCAAGATGCTGCTGGAAAACCCGTCAAGCTATCTGGCCTTTGATGAAAGCACCTTGTCCGAGACCGAGTTCCTGCGCGAAGTGGCCCGCCGCACCGGCTGTGGCCTGCTGCTGGACGTGAACAACGTCTTTGTCTCGGCCACCAACCTTGGCTACTCGCCGCAGGGCTATATTGATGACTACCCACTTGATCTGGTTGGCGAAATTCACCTCGGCGGTCATGATGAAGACGAAGATGATCACGGCGCGCCCCTGCTGATTGACAGCCACGGGCGCGAGGTGGTGGACCCGGTCTGGGCACTTCTGGACTACACGCTGGACCGGTCGGGCCCCAAGCCTTTGCTGGTCGAATGGGACACCGACGTGCCCGATTGGCCAACCCTGGCGGCAGAGTGCAAACGCGCCGAGGCCGCCCTGTCCCGGGTGCCCGCATGACCACGCAGACCGAATTCCACGGCGCGCTTCTGGATGCCCAGCAGCCCGTTCCCGCGGGTCTGTCCGACGGCAAGGGCCGCCCCGCCGGGCGGCGCTATTCCGTCTATCGCAACAACGTCGCCGTCAGCCTGGGCGAGGCGCTGGGAACCGGCTTTCCCGCAATTTCCAAGCTGATCGGGCCCGAGAACTTCAAGAACCTTGCCGGGATCTTTCTGCGGCAAAGCCCCCCGGCCTCGCCCTTGATGATGCACTATGGTGCGGGATTTCCCGAGTTTCTGGAGCGGTTCGAGCCGCTCAAACACCTTGGCTACCTGGGCGATGTCGCCCGGATCGAATTGGCCCTGCGCCGGTCCTATCACGCCGCCGACGCGCCCGCCGCCAATGCCTCGATCCTGCAAAGCCTGGACGAAGAGGGCCTGATGGCCTGCCGGATGGCACTCGCGCCTGCCGTGCAGATCCTGCGCTCGCCCTGGCCCGCAACTTCGATCTGGGCCTTCAACATGGTGCCCGGCAGCCCCAAGCCGCAGGCCCGGGCCGAGGACACGCTGATCACCCGGCCAGAGTTCGACCCCATGCCGCATGCCCTGCCCGCAGGCGGTGCGGCGTTTTGCCAATCGCTTGCCAAGGGGGAAACCTTTGGTGCCGCCCTGACCGCCGCCCAATCCGAAACGCCCGAGTTCGATCTGGGCGCCACCCTGAACCTCGCGCTGAGCCAAGGCGCAATTTCCGAAATCCTGACCTGAAAGACCAAGCCCATGGACCGCCTCATCGCCATTCACGACGCCATCTTTGACGAGATCGAAAAAGCCGAGGGCCTGATTCCCCTGCTGGCCCGGTTCATCTTTGCCGCCACGTTGCTGAGCTACTTCTGGGTCTCGGCCGTGACCAAGACCGGCGACGGCATCTTTGGCATCTTTTCGGTCACCGCTGGCGGCTTTGGCCAGATTTTTCCGAAACAAGCCGAGGCCGTGTTCTGGGACGTCTCGCAGATGTCGGTCTTTCAAAAGCTGGTTGTGCTGGCCGGCACCTGGGCGGAATTCATCCTGCCTGTGCTGATTGTCGTGGGCTTTGCCACCCGTCTGGCTTCGCTGGGGATGATCGGCTTTGTTGTCGTTCAGAGCCTGACGGACCTTTACGGTCACGGCGGCATCGAACATGCCGCGACCCTGGGCGCCTGGTTCGACAAGGCGCCGGATGGCGCGATCCTCGATCAACGCGCCTTCTGGGTTTTCCTGCTGCTGGTCCTGGTGATCAAGGGCGCGGGTGCACTGTCGCTGGATCGCATCCTGTCACGACAGGTGCTGGGTCATGACCTCAACCGGGGCACACAGAACGCCTGACCCCCTGCAACGGTCGTCCCAAACGCCCGCCCATCCGGCGGGCGTTTTGCGTTTCGCCTGCTAAGCCTTTGTTTGCATTGGCCCGCCGCAAGGCCCATATATAGAGCAAATGACAGGACGCCCCATGACCCTTCCCTTTGACGGCGCGATCAGTGCGTTTTATCAAACCCATGCCCCCGACGAGATCCGGGAGCAGATCAAGAGTGCCGACAAGGACGACGTTCTTGACGCGGGCTATCCTTACGGTGATCGCATGCGTCGCAGCGACTACGAGAAAGCGCTGGAGGCGCTGCAGGTCGAACTCGTGAAGCTGCAAGCCTGGGCCAAATCCTCCAATGCCCGTGTGGCCATTGTCTTCGAAGGCCGCGATGCGGCGGGCAAGGGCGGCACCATCAAGCGGTTCCGCGAGAACCTGAACCCCCGCGGAGCGCGCGTCGTCGCGCTGTCCAAACCCTCGGACACCGAGCTGACGCAGTGGTATTTCCAACGCTACATCGATCACCTGCCCTCGGGCGGCGAGATCGTGTTCTACGACCGAAGCTGGTACAACCGTGGCGTCGTCGAAAAGGTCTTTGGCTTTTGCAATGACCGTCAGCGCGAACATTTCTTTGCCCAGGTGCCGGAATTCGAGCGGCTGCTGGTCGACGAAGGGGTGCATCTGTTCAAGATCTGGCTGAACGTCGGACGCGCAGAACAGCTGCGCCGGTTCCTGCAGCGCGAAAGTGATCCGTTGAAGCAGTGGAAGCTCAGCTGGATAGACGTCGAGGGTCTGTCGCGGTGGCACGATTATTCGGACGCCATCGGCGAGACGCTGAAACGGACGCACACGCGCCACGCCCCCTGGACGATTGTCCGGTCAGACGACAAACGCCGCGCACGGCTGGCCGCGATCCGAACGGTGCTGGGCGCTTTGGATTATGACCGCAAGGACAACCGCGCCATAGGCTCGGTCGATCCCCTGATTTGCGCAGGACCCGAGATCTGGGATGCCTAAACGCGGCTACCACCACGGCAATCTCCGTCAGGCTCTGGTCGAGGCGGCGCTTGAGCTTATTCGCGAGAAGGGGCCGACCGGGTTCACCCTGTCCGAAGCCGCCAAGCAGGCCGGGGTGACACCGGCTGCCGTCTACCGCCATTTTGCCGGACGCGAGGATCTGATCGCCGAGGCCGCCCGGCAGGGCTACGAGATCTTTGCCGATGTCATGCAGTTCGCCTATGACAAGGGCCAGCCCTCGGCGCTGGCGGCCTTCGAGGCCACGGGCCGCGCCTATCTGGCCTTTGCCCGCAAATACCCCGGCCACTACATCGCGATGTTCGAAAGCGGCATCTCGGTCAACCGCACGCCCGACCTGGCCGCCGTCGCCCAACGCGCCCGCAACGTGCTGGAACGGGCCGCAGCCGACCTGAGCGAACACATCCCGCCGGAAAAACGCCCGCCGCCCTCGATGTTCTCGGCCCATATCTGGGCCCTGAGCCACGGGGTGGTCGAGTTGTTTGCCCGCAACAATCCCGGCACCCAAAGCCCGTTCCCACCCGAGGATCTGCTGGAAAGCGGCATCGGTGTGTATCTGCGGGGGTTGGGGTTGATCAAACCGGACGCATAGGCCTAGCCACTTTGTGTCAAAGGACCTGCAAGATCTGTGGGGGCACTTCTGTCTCTGCGAGCCAAATTAGCCGATCCATGCCACTGGCGCATGGCGCGCCCAAACGATATCACTTCGGCCATGTTGAACCTGATTTCTCACGGCGTCCAAACCGACCAAGCCCCGCTTCTGATTGTCCACGGACTTTATGGCTCGGCCCGCAATTGGGGAGTGATCGCCAAGCGCCTGTCCGAAGAGCGACAGGTGGTGGCGGTCGATATGCGCAACCATGGCCAAAGCGACTGGGCGGACACGCACAGCTATCCGGACATGGCAGGTGATCTGGCCGAGGTGATCACATCGCTCGGAGGTCAGGCGGATGTTGTGGGCCATTCGATGGGCGGCAAAGCCTCGATGGTGCTGGCGCTGCGGCATCCCGAGTTGGTGCGCAGCCTGATCGTCGCCGACATCGCACCTGTCGCCTATGGCCATAGCCAGATCCAATTCATCGAGGCGATGCGCAAGGTGGATCTGGGTGCGGTCGAAAAACGCTCGGACGCGGTGGCGCAACTGGCGCAACATGTCGAGGACACAACGCTGCAAAGCTTTTTCACCCAGTCGCTGGACATCCAGAACAAGCGCTGGCGTCTGAACCTTGATGTGCTCGCCGCCGAGATGCCCAAGATCCTGGGCTTTCCCGATGTCTCGGGACGTTTCGACGGGCCAACCCTGTTTCTCTCTGGGGCCGAGAGTGATTATGTCCTGCCCGAACATCGCCCCACAATCCGTGATCTGTTCCCGAAGGCCCGCTTCGCCAAGATCCCAGGCGCGGGTCATTGGCTGCACGCCGAGAAACCGCGGGAATTCGAAGCCTCGGTCAAAGCCTTCCTCAAAACGACCGCCTGAGGGCGCCGGAATTCGTCACGAATTCCGGTCCGTTTTCCGTCACGGAAAACGGTTACGCCCGGACCCGATGTCCCGCGGGATCATAACGAACCGCCGGCACAACCCGTGCCGGAACCGGCACTCCCAGTACATCCACCGTCAATGCGTGATCGGTCACGCCCGGGATGACAAATCCCATCGCCAGGTTCTCACCCACCCGATGCCCCCAGTCCGCGCTTGTGACCGTCCCCACAACCCCGACACCTGATCGAATCGACGCCCCGGGCTGAACGGGCGCATGGTCGCAGTCCACCACCAGCGTCACAAACGCCCGCTGCGCAACTCGCTCTTGAAGCGCCGCCTTGCCAATGAACTCCGGTTTCTGCAGCCGTACAAATCGATCCAACCCGCTTTCAAACGGGTCAAATTCCGTGATCAGGTCGGCCTTCCAATGGCGATAGCCTTTCTCGATCCGCATCGACTCCACCGCCCGCGCCCCAAAGAGCGTCATCCCGTGGCGCGCCCCAGACGTGCGAAGCGCCTGCCATGCGGCCAAGAGCGACGCATTCGGCACGTGGATTTCATACGCCAGTTCCCCTGAAAAGCTGACCGCCATCACAACTGCCGGCGCGATCCCGACAAAGGCCTCGCGGACCGACAACCAGGGGAAGGCCTCTGCTGACCAGTCGCCACGAGCGACCTCGCTCAGGACATCCCGCGCCTTGGGACCCGCAATGACCAGGATCGTCATGTCGTTTGTCAGCGACCGGATCTTTATCCCTTCGGGCGCATGCGCGCGCAGCCAATCCATGTCGTGCCACTCGGACGCCGCCGCCGAGCCGTACCACACCCTCCCATCGGGCAGGTTCGCAATCGTCGCCTCGGACTTGATGCAGCCCTGATGGTTCAGCAAGTACCCCAGCCCCACACGCCCCGCGCGGCGCGGCACCAGCCCGCAGATCATGGTGTCCAGCCAGTCGTGAACCCCTTCGCCTATGATCTCGAACCGGTTGAAACCGTTCACCTCGGTCATCCCGACACCCGATTGCACCGCCGCCACCTCTCGCGCGACCACAGCGAAGACCTCGTTGAACCGGAAGGAATGGGTTTCCTCGAACTCTGCCGACGGCTTGACGTAGTCCACTCGCTCCCAGCCGTTCACGGGCGTGAACGCCGCGCCTTCGGCCTGCCAGATCGGATAGAGCGGCGTCGTCTTCACCGGACGCCCCGAGGGGCGGTGTTCGTGTGGAAAATGAAAGCGGAACTCATTCTGGTACTCTTCGATGGCACGCAGGGCCGTCAGCTCGGTGTTCGCATGCCCCGTGAACCGGCGCGGGTCGAGCCCCCAGGTGTCATAGACCGCCTCGCCATGCACGATCTGCTGCGCCAGCAGCCAGCCATGGCCGCCGCCCTCGCCAACACCCGCCCGCAGGCCAATGATACAAAAGGCATTCCGCTTGCCGGGGATCGGCCCGACCAGGGGCGCGCCGTCCATCGAATAGGTGATCGGGCCGTTCACGACGCGCTTGATCCCCACCTCGCGCAGCACCGGCATGCGGTCAAACGCGCCCTCCAGCACGTCCATGATCCGTTCCAGATCATCCGGGCAAAGCGCGTTGACAAAATGCGGGTCGATGCCGTCCATGCCCCAGGTCTTGCAGTCCTGCTCATAAAACCCCACCAGCAGACCACCACGTTCCTGGCGGCTGTAATAGTCACTGATCGGGCAACGCAGCAGGGGCATGCGATGCCCGGCCTCAGCAATCTCCGGTATGTCCTCGGTCACAAAATACTGGTGTTCCATGGACATGACCGGATGATGAACCCCCATCATGGCGCCGACCTCGTTCACGCGGTACCCGCCTGCGTTCACCACGATCTGCGCGTCGATATCCCCTTGTTCCGTGTGCACAATCCAGCTGTCATCGGGGCGCTGCGTCAGGCCCGTCACCGGACAATTGCGAACCACCTCGGCCCCCGCCAGCCGCGCCCGACGGGCCAGCGCCTGGCACAGCTGCGCCGGATCAATGTCGCCGTCGTGCGGATCCCAGAGCCCGCCCAGAAGGTTCTCGGTCGAGATCAGCGGATGCCGCCGCGCGCATTCCGCCGCGTCCAGAACCTCGAACTCGACGCCCATGCCAGCTGCGACCGAGGCGAAATGGCGATAGCCGTCCATCTGTGCCTCGGTATTGGCCAGCCGGATGCCACCGTCACCATAGTGATAGCCCACCGGGTAGTCCGGGTCGGCAGCCAGATCACGGTACAGCGCGATCGAGTGCGACTTCAGCCCGATCATCGTCTGCGTCATGCCAAAATTCGTGACCTGCGCCGCCGAATGCCAGGTGGTGCCGCTGGTCAGCTCGTTGCGTTCGACCAGCATCACGTCCGACCACCCCTCTTGCGTCAGGTGATACAGTGTCGAACACCCCGCGATGCCGCCGCCGATCACCACAACCCGTGCCGATGTTCTCATCTCCGCCTCCGCCGTTTCGCGGCATTGGAAATGCGCCGCGGCGCCACGACAAGCGCCGCCACCTACATTCCGAGTTTCGAAATCTCTGAATTTCAGATTTCGAATTTGTGACGGCAGGCTTGCGCGCTTTGGGCAAGCTGGCCTGATGGCGCTGGGAGGATCAGATGGCACGACGGAAAGGGCGCGCGGGAAAACATGCCGAGCGGCAGGCGCCGCCCGAGGTGAACCCCTGTCCCCCGGGCCAGCCCGGCGGGCAGTATCGCCCGCTGAGCGAAGCAGATTGCCAGGCGATCTTTGACACGGCGCTGCGGCTGCTCGACGATCTTGGCATGGGCGAGGTGCCCGAGGATCTGACCGCCCAGTTCCTGGATCACGGCGCGCGGCGGGCGGGCGACCGCGTGCAACTGCCGCCAGAGCTGGTGCAGGACGCGATAAGCTCTGCGCCCAAGACCTTTCCGCTTTACGGCCGCGACCCGGCCCGAGACATCCTGGTCGGCGGCGAGGCCGTCCATTTCGGCACCGGCGGGGCCGCAGTGCAGACGCTGGACCTGATGACCGGCGACTATCGGCCATCGACACTGCAGGACCTTTATGATTTCACGCGACTGCAAGACACCCTGACCAACGTCAGTTGGTTCACCCGTTGCTGCGTCGCCACCGATATGGTCGGCGAGTTGGCGCTGGACTTGAACACCGCCTTTGCCCTGCTCAAGGGGACCACCAAGCCTGTTGCAACGTCCTTTTCGATCCCCGAAACGGTCGCGCCCGTGGTACAGATGCTGGACCGCGCTGCACCCACCGGGCGTTTTGCAGATCGGCCCTGGGCCAAGGCGCATATCTCGCCCGTGATCTCACCCATGCGCTATGGCGAAGAGGCCGTTCAGACCACTCGCGCCTGCATCGCGCACAACATCCCGCTCAGCTGCATCACCGCCGCACAATCCGGGGCAACGGCCCCCGCAACGCTGGCCGGTTTCCTTGCGCAATCGCTGGCCGAGACCCTTGCCTCACTGGTGATGGTCCATGTCATGGCCACCGGCCATCCCATGGTCTTTTCGAACTGGCCGCTGGTCATCGACCTGCGCACCGGGGCCTTTTCCGGCGGCGGCGGCGAGGTCGCGGTGATGAACGCCGCCTCGGCGCAGCTGTCGAACTGGCTGGGGCTGCCCTCGGGTGTGGCGTCATCCATGACCGACGCCAAATCGATCGACGCGCAGTACGGTGCGGAAAAGGGGCTGACGGCCATGGCGGCGGGGCTGGCGGGCGGCAACCTGATCTACGAAAGCTCGGGCATGACCTCGGCGCTTTTGGGCGCAAGTTTCGAGGCCTTCCTGCTGGACAACGACATGATCGGACATGTCTATCGCGCGCTTCGCGGCGTCGAGGTCACGCCGCAGGCACTGGACTATGACGGCATCGTCGCGGCGGTCAAAGGCGAAGGCCATTTCCTGGGCGAACCCGCCACCATGAAGGCTATGTCCGACGACTACTTCTACCCCGATCTGGCCGACCGGGATCCGCCGATCACCTGGCGCGAAGGCGGACGGCAGGATGCCTGGGCGCGGGCGAATGCTCGGGCCAAGGCGATCCTGGCCGAACCGGTTCCGGGTCATCTGGACGCCGAGACCGAGGCCGCGATTCGTAAGGATTTCGACATTCGCCTGGCCCAGACGCCCAGCGCCTAGCCCTCGAGCACCCGCAGGTCTCCGTCCAGCCAGGGCAGCTGACGCAGCGCCCGATCGATCACCAGCTCTTGCACCAGACGCCGCATGGTCCGCGCCACATCGCGCGGCACGCGGTCCGCCCAATCGGCGCTGGCGAACAGCGAAATCGTCCGGGAAAACGGTTTGAAGGGCACAGGATGCGCCTCGATCTCGTCGTGGAAACGCTCTGCCCGCATAAAGCCCAGCGGCGTGGTCACGCCCCAGCCGACTCCGCGGGACACCAGCGTCATCAAGGACAGGTGCGCGCCGATTTCGAACCGTTCGGCATAGTCCAGCTTGAGCCGTGCCAAATGCGCCTCGATCTGTCGGCCAATCAGCTGCTCGCGGTCATACCGCAGCAAGGGCAGGCTGTTCATAACCGCCTCGACACCACCTCGATCCGCCGCCGAGCCGCGCGGCATCACAAGGATGAAAGGATCGCGCGCCAGGGGATATTCCACAACGCCGTCAAGCACTTCGCCGGACGAGGCCGCCACCGCGATGTGCAACCGGCGTGCCGTCAGCGCCGCGCTGATTTCGTGGCTTGGGGCCGAAATCAGTTTGAACCGGCAGCGCGTCAGGCTTTCGGCCAGGATGGTCACAAGGCGCGGCGTCAGGTCGTTGTCGAAATCGTCGATCATGCCCAGGTTCAACGTGCTGAGATGGGTCAGGTCCATCACCGTCAGCTCATTCTGCGCCAGCCGCAGCTGGCTCAGCACCGTCTGGGTCCGCGTCAGGAAACTGCGCCCCGCCGGCGTCAACTGCATGGGGCGGCGACCGTGGTCGACCAGCTCGGTGCCCAGCGCGTTTTCGAGGTTTTTCATCTGCTGGCTGACGGCAGGTTGACTCAGCCCGGTGACCTCGGCGGCCTGCGCCACCGAGCCGCTGGCCGCCAGGGCCTCGAACACCTCGAGTCCGCGCAGGGTCACCCCCTTCATCAACATCCCCGGCACCCCGTTACATTTGCATTTCGCAAATGTAGCAGCTTTGTTCGCCTGCGGAAATCGCTGTTAGGTGAAGCTTTCGCAATTGTCCTCGGCCATCTCGGCAAAGGCTTTGTATCGTTCCCAGAACAGCTCGTGACCGGCATTGTCGGACTGGCGGATTTCCTGCGCCCGATGCGGGTCGTCGAAAAACGTCACCGCAAGGCTCTGATCGCTGCTCGAGAGCGACACATTGGCGACCGACTGAATGCACCCGCAAAGCTGCGTGTTGCGCGCTTTTCGCCCGCTGGCCATGCAGGCCTTGCTGATCGGCCCAGATGCAAACCGCGCCGCCGTCGGTGTCTCGACGCGATCCCGCGGCGCGCCGCCTCCGCAGCCGACCAAAAGGCAGACGCCTGCCACTATCAAAACGTGTTTCATTTGCCCGCTCACATCTCGCGTGCCGAACTTTGGTCCGGTCACCATTCTTGCCGGTTATTCTGCCCCAACCAAGAGGTCGGATCAATTCACAACCGCGCGTCCATTTGGTTGGTCGGGCACGGCACTTGAGACGTTTAATTGGGGCACCCCCGCCCGTCGAAACCGTTGACCATGGTCGCGAACCGGATCCCCCCTTTGGTTTCAGACACAACCCGACTTGACCCGGCCCAAAAACCGCCTCATATCCCGGCCATGACACCGCTCTCGAAAATCCGCAATTTCTCGATCGTTGCCCACATCGACCACGGGAAATCCACCCTGGCCGACCGGCTGATCCAGTCCACCAACACGGTGGCCGACCGCGATATGAAGGAACAGCTGCTCGACAGCATGGATATCGAACGCGAACGCGGCATCACCATCAAGGCAAACACCGTCCGCATCGACTATAAGGCGAACGATGGCGAGACCTATGTTCTGAACCTGATCGACACGCCCGGCCACGTGGATTTCGCCTATGAGGTCAGCCGCTCGATGCGCGCCGTCGAAGGGTCCTTGCTGGTCGTCGATGCCTCCCAGGGGGTTGAGGCGCAGACGCTGGCCAATGTCTATACGGCGATCGAGGCCGATCATGAGATTGTGCCGGTCCTGAACAAGGTCGACTTGCCCGCGGCGGAACCCGAGCGCGTGGCCGAACAGATCGAGGATGTCATCGGCATCGACGCCAGCGACGCCTGCCTGATCTCGGCCAAGACCGGCATCGGCATTCCGGACGTGCTGGAGGCCATCGTCAACCGCCTGCCCCCGCCCCATGAGGGTGAGGTCGACGCGCCGCTGAAGGCCATGCTGGTTGACAGCTGGTACGATGCCTATCTGGGTGTGATCGTGCTGGTGCGCATCGTCGACGGCGTGCTGAAGAAAGGCATGCGGGTCAAATTCATGGCGAACGGAACGCTGCATCACGTCGACCGTGTGGGCGTCTTCCGTCCCGAAATGCAGGCTGTTGATCAGCTGGGCCCCGGCGAGCTGGGGTTCCTGACCGCCTCGATCAAGCAGGTGCGTGACACGCGCGTCGGCGACACGATCACCAATGACCGGAACGGCGTGACGGAGGCCCTCCCCGGCTTCAAGCCCGCGCAGCCGGTGGTCTTCTGCGGCCTTTTCCCGGTGGACAGCGCCGAATTCGAAGACATGCGCGACGCCATCGAAAAACTGGCGCTGAACGACGCCTCGTTCAGCTTCGAGATGGAGACCTCGGCCGCGCTTGGCTTTGGCTTTCGATGCGGCTTCTTGGGTCTGCTGCACCTTGAAGTCATCCGCGACCGGATCGAGCGCGAATACAACATCGACCTGATCACCACCGCGCCCAGCGTGATCTATCACGTCTACATGCGCGACGGTGAGATGATCGAGCTGCACAACCCCGCCGACATGCCCGATCCGTCCAAGATCGACCACCTGGAGGAACCGCGCATCAAGGCGACGATCCTGGTGCCGGACGAGTATCTGGGTGACGTGCTGAAGCTCTGCCAGGAACGGCGGGGGATCCAGGAGGATCTGACCTATGCCGGCACGCGTGCGATGGTGGTCTACGACCTGCCGCTGAACGAGGTGGTCTTTGACTTCTACGACCGGCTGAAGTCGGTGACCAAGGGCTATGCGTCCTTTGACTACCAGATGACGGGCTATCGTCAGGACAACCTGGTGAAGATGCAGATCCTTGTGAACGATGAACCGGTGGACGCGCTGTCGGTCATGGTCCACCGCGACCGGGCTGAACTGCGCGGCCGGGCGATGTGCGAAAAGCTAAAGGATCTGATCCCGCGCCACATGTTCAAGATCCCGATCCAGGCCGCGATTGGCGGCAAGGTGATCGCGCGTGAGACTTTGGCGGCCCTGCGCAAGGACGTGACGGCCAAGTGTTACGGCGGCGACGCGACCCGGAAGAAGAAGCTGCTGGAGAAGCAGAAGGCGGGTAAGAAGAAGATGCGCCAGTTCGGCCGCGTGGATATCCCGCAAGAGGCGTTCATCTCGGCCTTGAAGATGGATGGGTGACGGTCGCTTCTGAAACACGTTTGGTGAAAGAGATTTCGGCAGGTACACGCTTGACCTAAAGGTACCGAATTCAGCGACCTTCAAATCTGGCCAACCTGGCCCGGCTTTGGTTGGATCATTTGCATTGTGACGCGTCTTTGTAGGGCGGGGTTTACCCCGCCCTACGTAGTGCCCCCCATATTCAACCACACCGCCTCGGGTGAGGATGGCCTTTCGGGTTCCGGTTTTCACCCTGTTCTTCGACGATGAGAGGATCGATCCGGAGACCGCCCCTGGACCGCGACCGAGGGGCCATGCCCTACGTCACGTCATCGGACAGGGAACTGTCTTTGCCCCGTCCTGGCGCCCGTCAAGCTGGATCCCGCCGCAGCATGGGCCCCGAATTTGCAGAGCGCCCACAAAATGTGCTAAAACGACGCACCGGATGAGAGGAGTGCCATGCGCAAACTGATCGCCATTCTTCTGGGCCTTGGTGCCATCGTTGGCGCCATCCCTGTATTCCTGGGCTTCTGGAACCAATCCCAAGCCACGGGCAATCCCGAGGATCTTTACGCCGGGCTGTTTCTCGGCGGGATGTGTGTGTTCATTGGGGTACTGATCCTTGTCGCTTCGGGGCGCACGCCGCGGAATGACCCGGACGGCGATGCCGCGACGCTCTGGGCGGTTGGCATGGCCTCGGCGCAGGATGCCAGCGACGCCGGGGACTACTGACACCGGATCCCGCTCATTTACAGGGGATTGGACACCAGACGCGCCGTCGGGTTGGTAGCCAGTGCGTCATGTAGCCTTCGCTCCATGACCTGTACGGTGTGGTGCCCGGTTGATCCCATGTAACGCCCGGTGTCAGCCCCCAATCCAAGGGGGCTGGGGCCGGTTACGGAATGCCCCACATTGGGGCACCTTGGGCGTCAGAGGCGCTGCGTGAACCCGAACAGGCCCTTTTGGCGCTTGCGCATCTTCTTTTCTTCCCACCACAGGTATTCGTGCAGCTGGTCAAACGTGGGATCTTTGCGCTCGATGAAGTCCAGCGTGCGCTGCAACGAGCGTTGCTTGGCGCGTGTCGGCAGATTGTTCATGTCGCGCTCTTCGGGGATGTCCCAACGCGGCCCACCCAGCCAGACCGCCGAATACATCGCCCCGGCCTTGGCCTTGGGGGTGCCGCCGACGATCAGCGCCTCGTAGAACATCCGGTGCACGTCTTCCCAATCGGCCTGCTGGAACTTGGTGCCCTCTTCGTTGCCGATGCCGCAATAGGCGTCGTGTACCGCCGCAGCGTTCACGAATTCTCGGCTGGTTGGCGAGCCGACCAACCGCACAAAGATCGGCGGGATGGACGCGCCATCGGTCAGCGTTTCGATCGGAGCCACCCACTTGACGCCATCGCTGTCGATGAAGGTCAGGTCGTGTGAAGTGCGAAAGAACTGCACCTCGCGCCCCGGTATCGTCACCGGGTCCCCTCCGACCCGCACCGGAGAGTTGATGAAGGCGCAGATCAGGTCCTGCGGTCCGGCGCACCGCGTTTCTTCGGCCAAGGCCTGGTCTGCACTTTCAGGATCCTCGGGTGCGCTGGAACATCCAGCCAACCCTGCCGCCACAACCAAGGCGAGAATTCCGCGCAACATGGTGCCCTCCCGTCGTTTATTCCATGTTTTCAACACCTTTTGTGTAGCGGAGGTCACTTCGATCAGGCAAGCCCCTTGCTGTCGGAAAGGCGGTTCCGCCCTTTCCCGGGCAGGATTGATCCTGATCAACGCAAAATATTCCCCTGCGCCTATGTGTTTTCCCGAAAACACTGCAGGAGGATCACATGTTTCGATTGGCAACGACGCTATTTTCCCTCGTCGGCACATCGTTCGCGGGCACCGGCGTGATTGCTGTACTGGTCATCGGCGCAGACAGTGTTCTGCCCATCGTTCTGGCAGCGGGTGCCGGTGTCTTGGTGGCCCTGCCCGCGACCTGGCTGATCGCCCGCGCGATCTATACCGAAAGCTGATCCAGCAGACCGTCCGCAGCCTGTTCGATCAGGTCAAGCGCGCCATCGAAATCCCGTGTGTAGTAAGGGTCCGGCACGTGGTCCATTCCGGCCTGGGCCGCATAGTCGGTGAACAGCACAAGACGCGCGCCCGCCACGCCGCCGCGCAGGTGTTGCAGGTCACGCATGTTGTCCTGATCCATCGCAATCAACAGATCGAACCTGTCGAAATCGGCGACCGTGACCTGACGCGCCCGCAGGTCGGACATGTCATACCCCCGGCTGCGCGCTGCCTCCTGCATGGGGCCATAGGGCGGCTTTCCGACGTGCCACGCCCCCGTCCCCGCGCTGTCGATCTGCAGGTCCAGCCCCCTGTCGTGGGCCTTGGCGCGCAAAACGGCCTCGGCTGATGGCGAGCGACAGATGTTGCCAAGGCAGACAAACAAAATACGATGTGGCATGAGACCTCCGGACACAGGTGATAGGGCACGTCATGGCACAAAAGGGCAAGATCGTCATCCTGACCGGCGCGGGCATTTCCGCCGAATCCGGCCTGGGCACCTTTCGTGACAAGGATGGGCTGTGGACGAAGTATGACCTCGAGGACGTCGCGACGCCGCAGGGCTTTGCCCGCAATCCGCAGTTGGTTGTCGATTTCTACAACGCCCGCCGCGCCAACGCCCTGGATGCGGCCCCAAATGCCGCCCATACCGCATTGTCGACCCTGCAGAAACAATATGCGGGTGAGGTCATCATTGTGACACAGAACGTCGACGATCTGCACGAACGTTCCGGGGCAGAGGTCATTCACATGCACGGCGCGCTGATGGGCGCCTTGTGCAACGCCTGTGATCACCGCTGGCCCGCGCCGCGCGTCATGGGGTTGACCGATCCCTGTCCGTCCTGCGACGCCCCTGCCACGCGGCCTGACGTGGTCTGGTTCGGGGAAATCCCCTATTTCATGGAAGACATCGCCGAGCACCTGCAAAGCTGCACGCTTTTTGCCGCGATCGGCACCTCGGGGCAGGTCTATCCTGCCGCCGGCTTCGTGCAGGAGGCGGCCTACAGCGGTGCCGAAACAGTCGAGCTGAATCTAGAGGCCAGCGAAATGTCCCCGGCCTTTGACCGGCACATTCAGGGCCCAGCCAGCGAGGTGGTCCCCCGCTGGGTGGAAAGCTTATTGAGCTGAGGCCTCGCCCCTCAGTGCGAGTGCTTCATGTGGCCGTGGCCTTCACCGGGCTTGCGCTCCAGATCAACGGGGATCTCGACCACCAGATCGCCCGCCTTTTCAAAGGTCAGCGTGACCAAGACGATGTCACCCTGTTTCATTGGTGCGGTCAGGCCCATGAACATGACGTGATCTCCGCCCCGCGCAAGCGCATGCATGCCGCCTGCCGGGATCTCGAACCCGTCTTCGTCATGCCGCATCAGCATGACGCCGTCGCCGTTGTCGATGTGGGTGTGCAATTCCACCCGCGCCGCGATGTCCGAGGCCGCATTGATCAGTCGGTCGCTCTCTGCGCCCTTGTTGTGCAGCACCATGAAGGCCGCGCCTGACTTGGCCGAAGGCGAGGCGCTGCGCGCATAGGCCTCCATTACCTTGATGTCACCCGCCAGGGCGGGGGTCGAAAAGGCAAGCGCCAGCGCGCCTGCAGCAAACATGTTGAGTTTCATGAGTCGTGTTCCAGATAAAGGTGTTGGTTTGACGTGCGATCAAACAAAGACCGGGGGACCACGCGCCGACGGTCTCAACCGTGTCTGCACCGCCATCCGACTGGGCCCATCCGGCCAGATCACCCGCGCAAAGCCAGCTGGCACCGCGCTCTGATCGGCCCCGGCGCCCACCGCATCGAACATCGACAACGCGCAATCGGGACAGATATGCGCAGGCCCGGTCGGATTGCCCTGCGCATCCACGGGAACCGAAACGACGCCGCCGCCGATGCACAGCACCATCTCTCCGACAGCCGTCGCCTGCCCCCGGGCCACCGCCATATGCAGGCTGGTGACCGCCAGAAGCAGCGTCAGGCCAACAGGGGCCAGGATCTGTCGCAGGGCTGTCATGGTCTGGAACCTAGGGGCGGAGGTCGCCTTGAACAAAGCGACATATTGGCCGGCGCAAAGACCCCGGACCAACAAAAAAGGCCCCGACCGATCCCGGACGGGGCTTTACTTTGGAAAACCGAAATGCGCGATCAGGCCTGAGCCGCTTGCGCCTTTGCGATCTCTTTCTTGACCTTCAGCGCGTTGGCCGACAGCTCGGTGTCCTTGGCTTTGGCCAGGAACTTGTCCAGCCCACCGCGGTGATCGACGCTGCGCAGGGCAGCTGCCGAAATGCGCAGCTTGACGCCACGGCCCAGAGCTTCGGACTGCAGGGTCACGTCGTTCAGGTTCGGCAGGAAACGACGCTTGGTCTTGTTGTTGGCGTGGCTGACATTGTTGCCAGTCATAGGGCCTTTTCCGGTCAGTTCGCACACACGCGACATCGGGCTATCCTCGTCATCTGCGGCGAAAGAAAAGCCTCTCGCCAATATCAAAGGGCGCCGCGTGCGACGCCCGGAATCTCGGTTGGGCGTGAATACGTCCCATTGGCCCGCCCGTCAAGGCCGGTTTAAAGATCAAATGCCGCCTTCAGCACATCAATAAATCCCGCCGGGTTGTCGAGCATCATCGCATGCCCCGCGCCGGGCACCACATGGGGGACAATGCCGCGCGCCTCAAGCATCGCGGGATCAGGCGTATCTGGCGTCGGGGGCGCCTCGGCCCCCTCTTGCCCATAGACAAAATGTTTGGGGCAAGTCAGCGCAGAAAACCGGTCCAGAAACCCATCTTCCAAGGCCACCAAGGCCTGGGCGTTTCCAAAAATCCCCTTTGGATCAGCCACTTGCCATCCCGAGGCCAGACGATCCGCACCTGCAGCCCCGGCCTGCCCCTTCTGACGCAACCGCGCGATCAGCCGCGCGCACCCCTCTTCCAGAAAAGCCGCCTCACCATCCTGACAGATCCGCCCCGACATCACACCGCCGCCCGGCACCAGGTTGCCCTCGGCAACCACCAGCCGCCGCACCAGATGCGGAAAATCCAGCGCCAGCTGAATGCCGACGGTGCCGCCCATGCTGTGACCAACCAGATCCACCGGCCCGCAGGCGATTCTGTCCAGAACCGCTGCAATCACCCGCGCATGGGCCTTCAGCGAATAATCGAACCCCTGCGGCCAATCGGACTGCCCCGATCCAAGGTAATCCACCAGGATCTTCTGCCGCCCCGCCAGCGCCGCATCCGCGGCAATGCCGAAAAAGCTTGCGGCGACGGACATGCTCAGCCCCGGCAGAAACAGCACCGGCTGCCCCGAACCGGCCGAATACCACCGAACCGAAGCCCGATGCGCGTCAAGATACAGCGCGCTCACGCCCGCCCTTCCAGTTGCGCAAGCGCTGCCTCTGCCGCCTCACCTGGCGACCGCCGCCCGTCCTCGACCTCGCCCGCCAGCGCGCTCAGGATTCCCTTCATCGGCTCCCGCTCCAGCCGCGCCAACAGCGCCTGCCGCACCTCGGCCTCGAACCAATAGCGCGCCTGCGCCGCGCGCCGCGCCGCCCAGTGCCCCTCGTCCCGCCGCCAGTCCCGCAGGGCCACCATCTCGTCCCAGGCGGTCTCGACCCCGCTGTCTTCCAGCGCCGACACGGTCATCGCCTTGGGAAACCCCGGCGGGTCCTGCGGCCGCTTGCGCAACAGCCGAAGGGCCCCGGCATAATCCGCACAGGTCCGCGTCGCAACAGGCTTCAGATCGCCGTCCGCCTTGTTCACCAGGATCAGATCGGCCATCTCCATGATCCCGCGCTTGACGCCCTGCAACTCGTCGCCGCCCGCAGGCGCAAGCAACAGCAGGAACAGATCGGACATCTCGGCCACCACCGTTTCGGACTGCCCCACCCCAACCGTCTCGATCAGGATCACGTCAAAGCCTGCCGCCTCGCAAAGCTCGATCGCCTCACGCGTGCGCCGCGCCACGCCCCCCAGATGCGACTGGCTGGGCGAGGGCCGGATAAAGGCATTGGGATCCCGGCTCAGCCGTTCCATCCGCGTCTTGTCGCCAAGGATCGACCCGCCCGACCGGGCCGAGCTCGGGTCGACCGCCAGCACCGCCACCTTCAGCCCGCGCGCCGTCAACATGCAGCCAAATGTCTCGATAAAGGTCGACTTGCCGACCCCCGGCGTCCCGGAAAGCCCGATCCGCAGCGCCTCGCGCCCGGACCCGCGCAGCGCGCCCAGCAGCGCCAAAGCCTCCGCCCGGTGATCAGCCCGCCCGCTCTCGACCAGCGTGATCGCCCGCGCCAAGGCCCGCCTTTCGCCGCGCAACACCCGCTCTGCCAGGTCCTCAACCACCATCGTCGCCCCTCTTCTCGTCACAGCCCCGCACCATCCGCAAATCCGCTCGGGACGCAACCGGCTTCAGCGCCGCATCCCCCTTCATCTTTCCCAAAATACTCCGGGGATCGCGAGGGGCTGGCCCCTCGCCCCCGCTTGCCGCATAACCAGACGCATGACGAAACTGCCCATCGACCACGCCCTTCCGGCCCTGATCGACGCCCTGAAATCCCGGGGCCGCGCCGTGCTGCAGGCCCCTCCGGGCGCGGGCAAGACAACCCGTGTGCCGCTGGCGATGCTCGACGCGAAAGTCACCTCCGGCAAGATCGTCATGCTGGAACCCCGTCGTCTTGCGGCCCGTGCGGCCGCCGAACGCATGACCCAGACCCTGGGAGAACGCCCCGGCGAAACCGTCGGCTACCGCGTGCGCGGCGAGGCCAAGACCTCGGCCGCAACCCGCATCGAGGTGGTGACCGAGGGCATCCTGACCCGGATGATCCAATCCGACCCAGAGCTTTCCGGCATCGGCGCGGTGATCTTTGACGAATTCCACGAACGTTCGCTCAACGCCGACCTCGGCCTCGCCTTTTGCCTGGAAATCGCCAGCGCCCTGCGCGACGACCTGATCCTGCTGGCCATGTCCGCCACACTCGACGCCGCCCCCGTGGCCGAACTGATGCAGGCCCCCATCGTCACCTCCGAGGGCCGTAGCTTCCCCGTCGACATCCGCTGGCTCGACACGCCGCGTCCCAAGACCACAAGGGTCGAAACCGCCGTCGCGGACCTGATCACCAAGGCCCTGAAGGAAACAACCGGCGGCGTTCTGGTCTTTCTGCCCGGCGAGGGCGAGATCCGCCGCGTGCAGGGCCTCTTGTCCCCCAAGCTGCCCAAGGGCGTCCACCTGCACCCCCTTTTCGGCGCCATGGAGTTCGCCGCCCAACGCGCCGCCATCCGCCATGCCGAGTCTGGCCGCAAGGTCGTCCTGGCCACGTCGATCGCCGAAACCTCGTTGACGATCGAGGATATCCGCGTGGTGATCGACGGCGGCCTCGCCCGCCGCGCGCGCTTTGATCCAGGCTCTGGCATGTCGCGGCTCTTGACCGAAAAGGTCACCCGCGCCGAGGCCACGCAGCGCGCAGGCCGCGCAGGCCGGGTTGCTCCCGGCACGGCCTATCGCCTCTGGACCAAAGGCGAAGAGGGCGCGCTGCAAGCCTTCCCCCCGGCCGAGATCGAATCGGCGGACCTGACCGGTCTGGCCCTCGAGGTGGCGCTTTGGGGTGGACAGGCCGCCGACCTGCCCTTTCTGACACAGCCCAAACCCGGCAGCCTGGCCGAGGCGCGGGCGCTCTTGCAGATGCTGGGTGCGCTGGACACAGAGGGACGCATCACCGCGCACGGACAGAGGCTGGCCAAACTGCCGCTGCACCCCCGGCTTGGCCACATGCTGGCCACCGCCGGTCCCGAGGCCGCGCCGCTGGCCGCCCTGCTGGCCGACCGCGACCCGCTGATGGGCGCGCCATCCGATCTGACCCTGCGGCTGGATGCCTTGAAGGGCCGCGACCATGGACGACAGGTCAACCGCGCCGCCCTGTCGCGCATCAAGACCGAGGCCAAACGCCTGCGCCGCGCCGCTGGCACGGTAGACGCCGCGCTCAGCCCCGCCGAACAAGCCGCGCTGGCCTATCCCGACCGGATCGGCCTGCGCCGCAAGGGTGAAGCCCCGCGCTTTCAGCTTTCGGGCGGCAAGGGCGCCTATTTCGACGGGGGCGACGGCCTGGGCGCCGCGCGTCTGATCGTTGCCACAGATCTGGACGGCAACCCGCGCGAGGCGCGCATCCGTCAGGCCATCGCCATCAGTGACAGCGAGGTCCGCGCGCTTTTTGCGGATCAGATCGTCTGGGAAGACAGCTGCACCTGGTCGCGCCGCGACAACCGAGTGGTGTCGCGGCGGCAAGAGAAGCTGGGCGCCATCGCCCTGGATGATCGCACCTGGAAAGACGTCCCGCCCGAGGACATTGCCAAGGCCATGCTCGACGGCGTCCGGGATCTGGGCCTGACGCCGGTGATGCGCGATGCCGCGGCGCGGTTTGTGGCACGCGTTGCCCTGGCCCGCGAAAGCGACGACAGCTTTCCCGACATGTCCACCGACGCCCTGCTACAAAGCCTCGAGACCTGGCTGCTGCCGCATCTGGCGGGTGTCAAAAGCGCGGGCGACTGGAAAAACTTCAACGTCCTGCCCGCCCTGCAGGCGATGCTGGACTGGCCGCAGTCCCAGGCGCTGGACCGGCTGGTGCCGGGCAGCTTTATCACACCGCTGAACCGAAAGGCCCCGATTGATTACAGCGGCGACCACCCATCGGTCGAACTGCGGCTGCAAGAGCTTTTTGGCCAGAGCAAGCACCCGACAGTGGGCAAACGCCCGCTCAGGATCACGCTTCTGTCGCCCGCCAACCGTCCGGTGCAGACGACCATGGACCTGCCGGGGTTCTGGGCGGGCTCTTATGCGGACGTCCGCAAGGACATGCGCGCCCGCTATCCCAAACACCCCTGGCCCGAGGATCCGACCCAGGCCGACCCGACGCTGAAAGCCAAGCGCCGGGGGACCTGACACGGATCAGACGTTCAGGCACCAGCGCATGACGGCCTTTTGCGCATGCAGGCGGTTTTCGGCCTCGTCAAAGATCACCGACTGTGGGCCGTCCATGACCTCGGACGTCACCTCTTCGCCCCGGTGGGCGGGCAGGCAGTGCATGAACAGCGCGTCCGGCTTGGCGTGGCTCATCAGGGCGGCGTCCACCTGATAGGGGCGCAGCATGTTGTGGCGGCGTTCCCGCGCGGACTGGGCGTCATGCATGCTGACCCAGGTGTCAGCCACCACCAGGTCCGCGCCCTCGACCGCTTTGACCGGATCACGCTCGATCACCACCGAGCGGCCCGCGTTGCGCGCCAGACCGACAAACTCCATCTCGGGGTCCAGCTGCATCGGCCCGGTAAAGGTCAGGTCAAAGTCGAACTGCGCGGCGGCGTGCAGGAACGAGGCACAGACGTTGTTGCCGTCGCCGCACCAGACGACCTTTTTGCCCGCGATGGGGCCTCGGTGTTCTTCGTATGTCATCACATCTGCCATGATCTGGCAGGGGTGGGTCCGGTCCGTCAGACCGTTGATCACCGGGACGTCGGCAAACTCGGCCATTTCCTGCAGAACCGCCTCGTCAAAGGTGCGGATCATGATCATGTCGACGTAGCGGCTGAGCACCCGCGCGGTGTCGGCGATGGTTTCGCCGTGACCCAGCTGCATGTCGTTGCCCGACAGCACCATGGTCTGGCCGCCCATCTGGCGCACGCCCACGTCAAAGGACACGCGCGTCCGGGTCGAGGGTTTTTCGAAGATCAGCGCAACCATGCGACCCGCCAGGGGCGTTTCATCGTCGGCCGCGCCCTTGGGGCGGCCTGCGCGGGCGGTCTTCATCGCGCCCGCCTGATCGATTATGCCACGAAGCTGGGCCTTGTCGGTGGTGTGGATATCCAGGAAATGGTTCATGTCAGTCACTTCTGAAAGGCCCCGATGCGCTTTGCATCGGGGGAAATTTTGGAAAACCTCAGACCAGTTCGGTCTGCATCAAGCTTGCGGCGGCGGTCTCCAGACGCGTCAGCGCCTCGGAAATCTCATCGTCGGTGATGGTCAGCGGCGGCAAAAGGCGGACCACGTTGTCGGCAGCAGGCACGAGAATCACTGCCGCGTCATAGCCTGCGGTCACGACCTGTCCGTTCGCCACCTTGCACTTCAGACCCAGCATCAGGCCCGCGCCGCGCACTTCTTCAAAGATCTCGGGATGTTCGGCCACAAGCCCTTCGAGCTTTTGACGCAAGAGACCCGCCTTGCGGTTCACATCGTCCAGGAAAGCGGGTTCCGACACGATGTCCATCACCGCGCAGCCCACCGAACAGGCCAGCGGGTTGCCGCCATAGGTCGACCCGTGGGTGCCTGCAGTCATGCCGCTGGCGGCGCTTTCGGTCGCAAGAACCGCGCCCAGCGGGAAGCCGCCGCCGATGCCCTTGGCAACCATCATGATGTCGGGGGTCACGCCCTCCCACTCATGCGCAAACAGGCGACCGGTCCGGCCCACGCCGCATTGCACCTCATCAAGGATCAGCAGAATGCCTGCCTCGTCACAAAGCGCACGCAGCTCTTTCAGAAAGCCATGCGGCAACGGGCGGATGCCGCCCTCGCCCTGCAGAGGTTCCACGATCACCGCGGCGGTCTGGTCGGTGATGGCGGCCTTGACGGCCTCCAGATCGGCCCAGGGGATGTGGACAAAGCCTGGCAGTAGCGGGCCAAAGCCCTTGGTCATCTTCTCGGCCCCCGCGGCGGCGATGCCCGCCGAAGACCGCCCGTGGAAGGCCCCTTCGAAGCCAATGATTTCGACCTTTTCCGGCGATCCCGCCTCGTACCAGTACTTGCGGGCCATCTTGACCGCCAGTTCACAGCTTTCGGTGCCCGAGTTCGTAAAGAACACGGTGTCGGCAAAGGTCACCTCGACCAGCTTGTCGGCCAGCGCCTGCTGTTGCGGGATGTTGTAGAGGTTCGACAGGTGCCAGACGGCATTCGCCTGTTCGGTCAGGGCCGAGACCAGCGCGGGGTGCGCATGGCCCAGCGCATTCACGGCGATGCCCGCGCCCAGATCCAGGTAACGTCGGCCGCTTTCCTCGATCAGCCAAGAGCCTTCGCCTTTGACAAAAGTCAGCGGCGCACGGTTGTAAGTCGGCAAAACGGAGGGGATCATCAAAACGTCCTCTGGATCAGAAGCCCAATGGGTGCCAAGGGCACGCGGGCAAGTCAAGTTGTGAGACAGGGTAAAACCACGGGAAACGCGGCCCAATCAGGGCGGCGGGGCGAAAGAGATCAGATGTCTCGTCGGATATCGCGGATCGTGGTCATGGCGCGCGTTTGACACAGAGTCCCGCAGGGCGCAACGATTATTCCGGCAGCGCAGCTGGCTTGTGGCCATTTGACCTCAGGCAAAGGGATCGTCGGGATAGCCCACGCGCATCAGGTAAAGCCCCTGCGGCGGGCTGACCGGACCGCAAGCGGCGCGGTCGCGCGCCTCTAGCGCGGCTCGCACATCCTGCGCCGTCCAGGATCCTGCACCAACCCGTTCCAACGTGCCGACAAAGCTGCGCACCTGGTTGTGCAGAAAAGACCGGGCGCGCACGTGAAAGTGTACCTCGGGGCCTGCGGGGGTGTCATGCGCCTCGATCCGCAACTCATCCAGCGTCTTCACCGGGCTTTGCGCCTGGCACATCACCGACCGGAAGGTGGTGAAGTCATGCCGCCCGATCAGGACATCTGCGGCCTCTTGCATGGCGGCCACGTCCAAGGGGTTCGAGACCCGCCAGACCTGGCCTTGCTCCATCGTGGCAGGCGCGCGACGGCACAGGACGCGAAACAGGTACTGCCGCTCGACCGCGCTGAAGCGTGCGTGCCAGTCGTCGTCAACCCGCGCCGCATCGACGATGGCCACCGGATCGGGCTTCAGATGATAGTTCAGCGCCTCGGACAGCCGGAAAGGATCCCAATCCTTGACCATGTCGCAATGGGCCACCTGCCCGCGCCCATGCACCCCGGCGTCGGTGCGCCCAGCGGCGGCAATCGTGTGCGCGCGCGGTTCCAGCTTGGCCAGGGCCGCCTCGATCTCGCCCTGAACCGAGGGCTGGTCGGCCTGCCGCTGCCACCCTGCAAAGGGGGCTCCGTTGTATTCGACTTTCAGCGCGTATCTGGGCATGGCGGCGGGCTTAGCGGTTTCGGCATGCGCAGACAATCCCTGCGACGGGCCCAACCACCGGCCCATGCGGCACCGCGCCGGATTTTCCCCTTGCCCGCCCTCTGGCCACCGCCAAGGGGCGTGCCTATGTTGAACCCACCGCAATTGAAAAGGACCCTGACGTGGTCATTGGAACCATAGCCGACACGCTGGCCCGCAGCGTTGAAACCGTGACCGACACGGTCTCGGAAGCGCTGTTCGAGCCGGTGATCCGGCTGGGTGTCACGGGTCTGGCGCGGTCGGGCAAGACGGTCTTTATCACCTCGCTGATCGCCAACCTGATGAACCGGGGGCGGATGCCACAGCTTTTGGCCGCCTCGGACGGGCGCATCCACGCGGCCTTTTTGCAGCCGCAGCCGAACGACACCGTGCCGCGCTTTGAATACGAAAACCATCTGGCCGCGCTGACCGCGTCACAGCCGTTCTGGCCCGAAAGCACCCGCGCCGTGTCCGAACTGCGCCTGTCGCTGCGGGTCCAGCCGAACGGGCTGTTGTCGGGCCTGCAGGGTCCCCGGACCATTCACCTGGACATCGTCGATTACCCCGGCGAGTGGCTGCTTGACCTTGGCCTGCTGGACAAAACCTATGCCGAGTGGTCGGACGAGACGCTAAAGCGGATGCAGACCCGCGCCTTTGCCGAGGACTACCGGCATCTGGCGCAGAGCGAAGACGCCGAGGCACGGCTGGACGAAACCCGCGCCCAGGCGCTGGCGACCGCCTTTACCGCCTATCTGAACGCCGCCCGCGATGCGGGCTTTTCCGACTGCACACCGGGCCGTTTCCTGCTGCCCGGTGATCTGGCCGGCTCCCCCGTGCTGACCTTTGCCCCGCTGCCCAGCGCCGCCCGCAGCCCGCGCGGATCGCTGCGGCGCGAGATGGAGCGGCGGTACGAGGCCTACAAGACCCGCGTTGTGAAACCGTTTTTCACCGCGCATTTTTCACGCATCGACCGGCAGGTGGTGTTGGTGGACGCGCTGGGTGCGATCCACAAGGGCCCAGCGGCGGTCGAGGACCTGCGCCAGACCATGAGCGACATCCTGTCGGCCTTTCGCCCCGGTCGGAACGCCTTTCTGACCCAGCTGCTGATGGGGCGGCGCGTCGACAAGATCCTGTTCGCCGCCACCAAGGCCGACCACCTGCACCACCGCCAGCATGGCCGCTTGACCGCGATCATGGAGGCGCTGACCCGCGAGGCCCGCGACCGGGCGCAGTTCTCGGGGGCAGAAACCTTTGCCCTGTCGCTGGCCTCGTTGCGGGCCACGGTTGAAGAGACCCGTCAACACAAGGGCCGCACGCTGGACCTGGTGCGCGGGCGTCTGCTGGATGGCGGCAAGGACGCGGCGCTGTATCCCGGCACCCTGCCCGAGGATCCGAATGCGATCCTTGGCCCGGCGCGCGACGGGGCAAGCGATTGGCTGGACGCCGACTATTCCGTCATGCGCTTTGCGCCCGCGCCTTTGAACCTGCGCCCAGGCGAAGGCCCCCCGCACATCCGTCTGGACCGCGCCGCGCAATTCCTGATCGGAGACCGCCTGTGACCCCGACCCTGCGCCCTGCCCGCACCACCGACGCCGGGGCCGTTGGTGCTATCCTGTCAGAGTTTGTCGACAGCACCCCCTGGATGCCGCGCATCCACACGCGGGCCGAGGACCTGTCCTTTGCAGGCAGGATGATCGACAAGGGCTGGGTCACGGTGGCCGAGGCGCCGCAGGTTCTGGGCTTCATGGCGCGCGACGACACCGAGGTGAACGCGCTTTACGTCGCCGGGTCCGCTCGTGGACAGGGGCTGGGTTCACAGCTGATCGAGGCCGCCAAGGCGGCGTCGGAAACCCTGTGCCTCTGGACGTTTCAGGCCAATACCGCGGCGCAGCAGTTCTATCTGCGGCACGGCTTTCGGGAAATCACCCGCACCGACGGGGCAGGCAACGACGAAAAGCTGCCCGACATTCGCTACCGATGGGAAAGGACGCCCGCATGAGCGACAGCAAAGGCCCCGTTCTGATCGAGCTGGACGATGACACGCCAGTCAACCCCGCAGAGGCACCGCCGGTGCCCGAGGTCGGCCCGGTCCCGACCGGTCAGGCGATGACCACCGCCGCAAGTTTTGCAGCGCGGGGGCCGTCGCGACTGGCGCGTTGGTTCTGGGGCTCGCTGCTGGCGCTGCTCGGCGCGCTGGCCTCGATCGCGGCCTGGAACTTTGTCATGGGGCTGATCGCGCAGGTGCCGTTGCTGGGCTATGGCGTGGCGGCGCTGATCGGGCTTTTTGTGCTGATCGCGCTGATCATCGTCTTTCGGGAACTGGCCGTCTTTTCGCGCCTGTCGCGTATTGATGCCCTGCATCGGCAAGCGTCAGAGGCCCTTGCAGATGACGACCTGGGGGCCGCGCGCAAAACCGTCGACGGGTTGACCCGCCTCTATCGGGGCCGCGACGACACGCGCTGGGGCCGCCAGCGGCTGGCCGAGCTGGGCGCGGATCAGTTCGACGCCGCAGGCCTGTTGGGCGTGGCCGAGACCGAGGTGCTGGCCCCGCTGGACGCGGCGGCCCAGCAGGAAGTCGAGGCCGCCGCACGTCAAGTCGCCACGGTCACCGCGCTGGTGCCGATTGCCCTGGCCGACGTGGTTGCCGCGCTGACCGCCAACATCCGAATGATCCGGCGCATTGCCGAGATCTATGGCGGGCGCTCGGGCACGCTGGGCAGCTGGCGTCTGACCCGGGCCGTCATGGCGCATCTGGTCGCCACCGGGGCCGTTGCGATCGGAGATGACATGTTGGAGCCGATCCTGGGCGGCGGCCTTCTGGGCAAGCTGTCGCGCCGGTTCGGCGAGGGGCTGGTCAACGGCGCGCTGACCGCCCGCGTGGGCGTGGCCGCGATGGAGGTCTGCCGCCCGCTGCCCTTCAACCGCACACCCCGCCCCTCGGTGCGTGGGATCATCAAATCGGCCCTTGGCGGGCTGTTCACCGGAGAAAAGGCGGACAAGGCCGGGGCTTGATCTGCCGCAAGGCGCAGGCGCAGACGATGCGCAAGGGTGGGCAGGCCACGACGAAGGGGCCCGCCCATGCCGAAGTCCGACCGCCACAGCCACGCGCCCGACGACATCGCCCGCCGCATCGGGTCCCCGCCCGGGCGCGGTTATCTGCGTGACATCGTCTATGGCGGGATTGACGGCTCTGTCACCACCTTTGCCATCGTGGCAGGCGTTGCCGGCGCAGGGCTGTCGCCCCTGATCATCGTCGCGCTTGGCATCGCCAATGTGCTGGCCGACGGATTTTCCATGGCTGCCGGGAACTATGCAGGCACCAAGGCCGAGGTCGACGAACGCCGCCGCCTGCAACGGGTCGAGGAACAGCACATCCGCGACTTCCCCGAGGGCGAAAAGCAGGAGCTGCGCGAGATCCTGCGCCTCAAGGGGCTCAGCGGCACGGCTCTGGATGGCGCGGTCGACCAGATTGCCAGCAACCGCCAGACCTGGATCGACATGATGCTCGAGGGCGAATACGGCCTTGCCGCCACCGATCCGCACCCGATGCGCGCCGCGATGGCGACGTTTCTGGCGTTCCTTGCGGCGGGCATGGTGCCCCTGCTGCCCTTCATCCTTGGGCTGCCAGAGGCATTTCGCACTTCGGCCATCCTGACACTCGCCGTCTTTTTCGGGATCGGCACCTACAAAAGCCAATGGTCCCTCGCACCCTGGTGGCGCAGCGGGTTAGAGACCCTGCTGATCGGCGGTGCCGCCGCGGCAATCGCCTATGGCGTCGGCACACTCTTCAACCACTGAGCCGGCGAAAGCTTTCGCGGTCCAGCGAGGGCATCGGGGCCAGCAGGTCTCCGCAGACGAGGCGCGTCAGCAGGCGTGGCAGAGGGGGCACCTGCGACAGCGGGAACAGGATCCGGTCGCGCAGCCAGGGCAGAACCCGGCTGTCGGACTGGTATTGCGGCGTGAAAAGATGGCTGATCGCCTGATAGCTGCGCACATGCCACCGCCGCGCCTCGGCATACCATTGCAGGGCAACGGGCACGTGGCCTTCGGCCCGGTCCACGGCCTGGATCAGCGCCAGCGCGTCCAGCAGCGCCATGTTCGCCCCCTGCCCCAGCTGCGGGCTGGCACGGTGCGCGGCATCTCCGATATGGGCCAGCCCCGGCGCTGTGACCTGCTTCAGCGTGCCATGCGCGTAGCGCGCCATGACAAACTGGTCCGGGTCGTTGATTTGGTCGGCAAAGGGTTGAAACTCGGGCCAGAGCCGCAAGGCCTCGTCCCGCCAGGCGCTCAGCCCGCCGTCGCGCCAGTTTTGATAGGCGCGGGTCGGCAGCGACCAGAAGATCGCGGTCCGCAGCGCCTCGTGTCCCGGTTCGCGCCCGATGGGCAGCACACCCATCATCCGCTCGGCCCGGCGATAGACCTGGCGCAGTTGCGCCTGTGGCAGCGCGGTCTCCGCAGGCCAGTTCACATTGGCCCAAAGAGCACCATAAGGCAGCTCTTGCGAGGTGATCGGCGACAGGGGCGAGGCCGCACCACAGGCGTCGATGATCAGATCGAACGGCCCGGCAGGCGCGGCATCCGCGAACCGTAGAAAAGACCCGCGCACCTCTGACGCCTCGTGTCCGGTCTGCAGATCCACACCCGCCTCCAGCGCACCGTTCATCAGCACATCGAACAACGCGGCCCGATGGATCGCCAGCCCGACCCGCGGCGCATAGGTCACATCCAGCACCCGCCGCCCGCTGCGCGCCTCGTGTCCCATCATGCGCTGGATCGGGTTGCCGTGGCGCTTGGCGGGCTCCAGCGCGCCCAGCGCCTGCAGCACCACCTGCCCCACCGGCTGGATCACCAGACCCGAACCCACGGGCGCGGGCGCATCAAAACGGTCAAACAGCTGAACGCTGTGCCCCGCCCGGGCCAGCCCGGCCGAAACGGCCAGCCCGCCGATCCCGGCGCCGGCAACTGCGATGCGCAATGGTGACACTATTTTTCCTCCCCCTTCCGCTTGGCAGGGCGAGGGCCATCGGTCTACGTGGTGAAATGTCTCTGACCGGCGCTAACGGAGCTTGGGGATGCCGCCGGCAAGCGTGTCGCGGTCCACGACGCTGGCGCGCAGGCTGGCGCCGATGCGATGGGCCAGCGCGCTCCAGGCGCGCGCCTGATCGGGTCGCAGTTCGGCCCGCAGGGTTTGGTCAAAAAGCGCCAGCCAGCTTTCGAACATGCCGGGGCGGACGTTCTCGGCCCGCTGATGCACAAGCGCCGGATTGCCGTCATAGCTGCGCTCAAAAAGAATCGCATTGGCCCAGAAATTCGCCACCTTGGCCTCGTGCGGGGGCCAGTCGCGGATGTGCACGGCAAAGACCGGGCCCAGCATGGGATGCTGGCGGACCGAGGCATAGAACGCGGCGACCACCCGCTCGATCTCGGGGCGGGTGATGTCGAACTTGGGGGGCAAGGTGGCAGTCATGCGCGCAAAATCCGCGCCATTTCACCAGAAGACAAGGGACGACTGCGCCGCACCCTATTCGTCATAGAGCCGCTTCGTGTCGTTGTGGTGCAGCCGTTCCTCCATCTCTTGCAGGGGCGTGTCCATCTGCGCATGCGCAATCAACGCCTCGCCGTAAGTCGGCAGGCCCTCGACCGGCCCGGCCTCTTCAGGATGCCAAAGGCGCGAGCGGATGATGGCCTTGCCGCAGTGATAAAAGGCCTCTTCAACCCGCACGAGGATCGCGAACTCGGGCACGCGGCCCTTGACCGCCATGCTTTCGCGCAGCTCCAGATCGCGCACGATCTGCGCCGCGCCGTTCACGCGCACCACCTCGTTGCGATTTGGGACCAGAAAGACCAAACCGATCCGCCCGGTCTGCAGTATGTTCAGAAAGGTGTCGAACCGGTGGTTCCCGGGCCGGTCCGGGATCGCCAGCGTCTTGTCGTCGACCACCTTCACAAACCCCGCCGGATCGCCCTTGGGCGAGACATCCACACCCCCCGCCGAATCATAGGTCGCGATGGTGATGAACGTCGATTTCTCGATCCAGGCCCGGCAGAGCGGGTCGATGTGATCCAGGAACTTGCCCGTCTGGCTTTCGAACTCGCCCGGAATGACCTCGCGGATCTGCGCCTCGCTTGTCACAACGTCTGTCGCTTCGTACATTTTGCCACCTCCTGCACCGGGTGTTTCACGCAACGGTCACAGGCTCTTTACGCCCCGCCGTGCGCGCACTATACCACGCGCCATGATGTATCGCCTCGCCATCATCATTCGAATTATGTGCCCGGCGCTCTGAGCAACGAGCCGCCGGGACAAGGCGTATGGACCGCCGCGCCGCCCCACACCTTCTGACAGACGACATTCGTTCCAAAGGACGCCCAAGATGTGCGCCGACACGCCTGAATACAAAGACACGCTGAACCTGCCGAAAACCGATTTCCCCATGCGCGCGGGATTGCCCAAGCGCGAGCCCACGTGGTTGGAGCGTTGGGAAAAGATCGGCGTTTACGACCGCCTTCGCGAAAAGCAAGGCCGCAAGCCCTTTACGCTGCACGACGGCCCGCCATATGCCAACGGCCACCTGCACATCGGCCATGCGCTGAACAAGACGATCAAGGACATGATCGTGCGCTCGCACCAGATGATGGGCTTTGACAGCCGCTATGTGCCCGGCTGGGACTGCCACGGTCTGCCGATCGAATGGAAGATCGAAGAGCAGTACCGCAAGAAGGGCAAGAACAAGGACGCTGTGCCGGTCAACGAATTCCGCGCCGAGTGCCGCAAGTTCGCCGAGGGCTGGGTGGATGTGCAGCGCGAAGAGTTCAAGCGCCTGGGCGTGACCGGCAACTGGGAAAACCCCTATCTGACGATGGATTTCCACGCCGAACGCGTCATCGCCGAGGAATTCATGAAGTTCCTGATGAACGGCACGCTCTATCAGGGCTCCAAGCCCGTCATGTGGTCGCCGATGGAGAAAACCGCGCTGGCCGAGGCCGAGGTCGAGTACCACGACAAGGAAAGCTTCACCATCTGGGTGAAGTTCGAGGTCGTGACCGAAGGCGCGGACCTGCAAGGGGCCAAGGTGGTCATCTGGACCACCACCCCCTGGACCATCCCGTCCAACAAGGCCGTCGTCTACGGCGCCGACATCGCCTATGGCCTCTATGAGGTCACCGAAACGCCCGAGGAATGCTGGGCCTCGGTCGGCGACAAATATCTGCTGGCCGACAATCTGGCGGCGGATGTCTTCAAGCGTGCGCGTCTGGAAGAGGGGCAGTACACCCGTGTTCGCGACGTGACGGCTGATGAACTGAGCGGCCTGAGCCTCGCCCACCCGCTGCGTGGTGCCGAAGGCTCCAACGGCGAATGGGACGACCTTCGCGACTTCCGCGCCGCCGACTTCGTGACCGACACCGAGGGCACCGGCTTTGTTCACTGCGCCCCCTCCCACGGGATGGAGGAATACGAGCTCTACCGCGATCTCGGTATGCTGGAGCAGGTCATCACCTACAACGTGATGGACGACGGCGGCTTCCGCGCTGATCTGCCCTTCTTTGGCGGCAAATACATCCTGTCGCGCAAGGGCGGCGAGGGTGACGCCAACAAAACCGTTATCGACAAGCTGGTCGAGGTCGGCGGGTTGCTGGCGCGTGGCAAGATCAAGCACAGCTACCCGCATTCCTGGCGCTCGAAGGCTCCGGTCATCTACCGCAACACCCCGCAGTGGTTCGCCGCCATCGACCGTCCCGTGGGTGACGGGCAGGACACCTTTGGCACAACCATCCGCGAACGCGCCCTGACCGAGATCGACAACGTCAAGTGGACGCCGCAATCAGGCCGCAACCGCCTGTTTTCCATGATGGAAGCCCGCCCCGACTGGGTGCTGAGCCGCCAGCGCGCCTGGGGTGTGCCACTGACCTGTTTCACCAAGAAAGGCGCGTTGCCGACCGATCCCGACTTCCTGCTGCGCAACGCCGAGGTCAACGCCCGCATCAGCGAGGCGTTCGAGGCCGAAGGCGCTGACGCCTGGTACGCGGATGGCGCCAAGGAACGCTTCCTGGATGGTCTCGTCGACGTCGAGGCCTATGATCAGGTCTTTGACATCCTCGACGTCTGGTTCGACAGCGGCTCGACCCACGCTTTTGTCCTGCGCGACCGCGAGGACGGGACCGAGGACGGCATCGCCGACGTCTACATGGAAGGCACCGACCAGCACCGTGGCTGGTTTCACAGCTCGCTCTTGCAGGCCTGCGGCACGCTGGGCCGTGCGCCCTATCGCAACGTGGTAACCCATGGGATGACGCTGGACGAAAAGGGCTTCAAGATGTCCAAGTCCATCGGCAACACCATCGCGCCCGAGGACGTGGTCAAACAATACGGCGCCGATATCCTGCGCCTTTGGGTCTCGCAGACCGACTACACCGCCGACCAGCGGATCGGACCCGAGATCCTGAAAGGCACCGCCGACGGTTATCGCCGCTTGCGCAACACCCTGCGGTATATGCTGGGCGCGCTCGGATCCTTCACCGAAGCTGACCGGGTTGAGCCGGCGGAAATGCCCGAGTTGGAACAATGGGTCCTGCACAGGCTGGCCGAACTCGACCACCAGGTGCGCAAGGGCTATGCGGCCTTTGACTTCCAAGGCGTCGTCCAAACGGTTTTGAACTTCGCCACCGTAGACCTGTCGGCCTTCTACTTCGACATCCGCAAGGATGCGCTTTACTGCGACGGAGATACCCTTCGCCGCCGCGCGGCCCGCACGGTGATGGACATCCTCTTCCACCGCCTGACCACCTGGCTGGCGCCGGTGCTGGTCTTCACGATGGAAGAAGTCTGGCTGGAACGCTTCCCGGGCGATGACGCCTCGGTCCACCTGCAGGATTTCCCCGACACGCCCGCCGACTGGCTGAACGAGCCGCTGGCGGCGAAATGGGCACAGGTGCGCACCGCCCGTCGCGTGGTCACCGCCGCGCTCGAGGTGCAGCGCACCGACAAGGTCATCGGCGCCTCGCTCGAGGCCGCCCCGATGGTGCATGTCGAGGACACAGAGACGCTCGAGGCCCTGCAATCGGTCGCCTTCGACGATATCTGCATCACCTCGGCCATCTCGGTGACTTCAGACCCCATGCCGGCCGAGGCATTCCGCCTGCCGGAAACCCCGGGCATCGGCGTGGTCTTCGACAAGGCCGGCGGCGAGAAATGCCAGCGCTGCTGGAAGATCCTGCCGGACGTCGGTCAACACGCCCATGCAGGTGTCTGCGGGCGGTGCGACGAAGCGCTCTCAGAGTGACGAAACCGCAGGTTCCGGGGTGACATCGCCCCGGAACCTGTCACTTTGGGCCCATGACCCAGGCCCAACTGACCCTTCAGACCGCAACCGGCGACGTGACCCTGACCGAAAGCGACGGCGCCATCACCCGGGTCTCGTGGAGCACAGGCGGCACCGACCACACACCCCTTCTGGACACCGCGGCCGCGCAGATGGCCGAGTATTTCGCAGGCAGGCGCCAGTCCTTCGATCTGCCCCTGCAGATCAATGCCAGCGCACTCACCCAGCGCGTTTGCGCCCAAATGCTGGCAATTCCCTTTGGCGAAACCTGCACCTACGGCGATATCGCCAGGGCGCTGGGCGTCCCGCCACAGGCGATCGGCCAGGCCTGCGGTGCAAACCCGATCCCGATCATCATACCCTGCCATCGCGTCCTGGCCGCCAACGGTCTTGGCGGTTTCTCGGGCACCGGCGGGATCGAAACCAAGGTCCAGCTCCTGCGCCACGAAAGCGCGGCCGGGCTGCTCATCTGACAGGCCCCGGATTTTCTTCTTGCCAAATATATCCCCGCCGGAGGCATCCGACGCGTGCAAAGCCGCGCAAGGTCGATCATGCGGGCGTCAGATCCGAAACCTGCGCCGAGGCCCCAACGGGGGGCCGAGACATCCTGCGCGGCGCAGCCGCACAATTTGGCTGATCAGTCGCGTCCCGGATCGCGCGGGTATACGCCCAGGATCTCGAGCATATCGGTGAAATAATCCAGCTCTTCCAGGGCTCTGCGCACCGCCGGATCGTCGGGATGACCCTCGATGTCGGCATAGAACTGCGTGGCCGTGAACGACCCGCCGACCATGTAGCTTTCCAGCTTGGTCATGTTCACGCCGTTGGTCGCAAACCCGCCCATGGCCTTGTACAGCGCCGCCGGCAGGTTGCGGACCTGAAACACGAAACTCGTCATCATGCCGTGATGCCCGCGCCGGGTGTGATCGGCCTCGGGTGACATGATCAGGAACCGCGTCGTGTTCGTGTCCTGATCTTCGATGTGGTTCGCCAGGATGTTCAATCCATAGATCTCGGCGGCGACCTCACTGGCCAGCACCCCGACATCGCGTTCGTCGGTCTGCGCCAGCGCCGCCGCCGCCCCCGCACTGTCGACCGCGGCCTCGGGCATGATGCCGTGGCGCTGCAGAAAGGTTCTGGCCTGGGGCAGCAGCACCATGTGCGCACGAACCAGCTTGATCTCGTCCAGCGTCACGCCGGGATGCGCCATCAGGCTGATGCGCACCCTGACAAAGGCCTCGTCGATGATTTTCAATCCCGACTGCGGCAAAAGGGTGTGAATGTCGGCAACACGTCCATAGGTCGTGTTCTCGACCGGCAGCATCGCCAGCGACGCCTCACCGGTGCGCACCGCCTCGACCACGTCTTCAAAGGTCCGGCACGGCAGCGATTCCATGCCCGGGCGGGCCTTTTGACAGGCTTCATGGCCATACGCGCCGGGTTCCCCCTGAAAGGCGATGCGCTGATTCATCACTCAAGTCCTCAATTTCCGGCCCGGGCGGGCGTTTGGTCGCGCCTTCTACACCTTGCCTTGGCGAGAGGGAAGCCGTAGATACCCGCCTCGACGGATACCTAAACTTGGACACGCCAACGATGTTTGACACGATGACACTCACCAAGGCGCTCGGCGGCTTCTGCGGTGCATTCCTGATCTTCCTGCTGGGCAAATGGGCCGCGGAAGAGCTGTATCACACCGGCGGTCACGGGTACGGTGATCACGCCCAGGCTTACGTGATCGAAATTGAAGAGGCCGAAGCCCCCGACGACGGCGCCGAAGAGCTGGATCTGGCCACCCTGCTGGCCTCGGCTGACGCCTCCAAGGGCGAAAAGGTCTTCAGCAAGTGCAAGGCCTGCCACAAGCTGGAAGATGGCGCCAATGGCACCGGCCCGCACCTTTATGGTGTGGTCGACCGCGCAGTCGGTTCGGTTGACGGCTTCGGCTACTCGGGCGCGTTGGTCGCTGTTGCTCAGAACTGGGGCTACGAAGAGCTTTACGGCTTCTTTGAAAACCCCAAGAAATACGCACCTGGCACCAAGATGAGCTTTGCGGGCCTGAAAAAGCAATCGGACCGCGTGAACCTGATTGCCTACCTGGAATCGATCGGCAACTGATCCTTCCCAGACACCCGAATATCGAAAAGCCGCCCCCTGGGCGGCTTTTTTCGTTGTGGACGGCGTGTTCACGTCCTCTTCACAAATTCTCACCTTGAATATGGGCGCGCTGGCAATTTAGCCTAACTTTACAAAAATCAAAGTGAACCCGCCCGACGCAGGAGAGGCCCAAATGACGGAAAAAACCTTCAGGATTCAGGGACCCATGTATGATCGCCGCGGCGCATTGCGCCTGATGGGCGCCAGCGCCCTGGCCATCGGTGCCGGGGGCACCGGGACCTATGTCTATGCCAGTGACGACGATATCATCCGATCGCATGGCTATTCCTTCTTCGGGGATCTCAAGTACCCGGCTGACTACAAGCATTTCGATTACGTGAACCCGAACGCCCCCAAGGGCGGGGAAATCACGCTCAGCGCACGCGGCACCTTTGACGGGTTCAACCGTTGGGCCTGGCGCGGAAATGCCGAGGGCGATTCCTCGGTCGTCGGTGAAGCGATGTTTGCCGAAATGCCCTGGGGCGGCGGTGCACCCGCGGATTCGCTGACGGACTCCTACTGCCTGATCGCCCGCGAAGTCGAATACCCGAAAAGCAAGGAATGGTGCGTCTTCCACATGCGCGACGACGTTGTGTTCCGCGACGGATCACCCCTGCGCGCGCAGGACGCCGCGTTCACACACAACCTTTTCCTGGAACAGGGCATCCGGTCCTATGCGCGGTCGGTCAGCGAACGGATCACAGGCGTCGAGGTCATCGACGACCATACGCTGAAGTACACCTTTGCTGACGGCATCTCGCGCCGGTCCCTGATCAGCCAGGTCGGCGGGACGCCTATCCTGTCGGAAGCCTGGTACAAGGAAACGGGTGAGCGTCTGGACGAACCTTCGGTTCTGTCACCTATGGGCTCGGGCCCCTACCAGGTCGGCGATTACGAGTTCAACCGATACGTCGTCTACGAACGCAACCCCAACTACTGGGGCTGGGACCACCCGGCGAACGTGGGCCGTTTCAACTTTGACACCGTTCGGATCGAGTATTTCGCCGACGCCACGGCAGAGTTCGAGGCCTTCAAGGCCGGCATCTACACCTTCCGCGCCGAGGGCTCGACCAAGCGTTGGGCCACGGGCTACGACTTCCCGGCCATCGAGAAAGGCGACGTCGTCCGCGAAGAGATCGCCGACGGCACAGCGCCCAACAACAGCGGCATGATCTTCAACACGCTGCGGCCGCCACTCGACAACCGCAACGTCCGCCACGCGCTGTCGCTGGCCTTCAACTTCGAATGGACCAGGGAATCGCTGCAGTTCGACCTGACAACCCAGCGCAACTCTTTTGTCGAAAACCAGGAGTGGATGGCCGAGGGCGTGCTGGAAGGCAAGGATCTGGAGTTCTTCAAATCCTTGGGTGACGTCGTGCCCGCCGAGGTGCTGACCGCCGAAGCCGTGATGCCCCACACATCGCGCGCATCGAACCCGATCGACCGCCGCAACAAGCGCACCGCGCTGCAAATGCTGGAAGCCGAAGGCTGGACCGTCAACGACGAAGGCAAGATGGTCAATGCCGAGGGCGAGCAGATGTCGCTTGATTTCCTGGTCATCAGCAGCTGGGACGATACCCGACAGGCGATGATCGAGACCTATGCCAACACGTTGCGTGACTGGGGTATCGAGGTCAACGACGACAAGGTCGACAGCGCCCAGGGCCAGCAACGGTTCCTGGACAAGGACTATGACCTGATCAACACCCGCATTTTCACCTTTGCCACGGTCGGCACGGGTCTGAAACAGCTGTTTGGCTCGGAAACCGCCGAAGTCTCGTCCTACAACCCCGCAGCCCTGCGCAGCCCGATGGTCGATGCGATCATCGATGCCGCCCTTGGTGCGCAATCGCGCGAAGAGGAATTGACCGCGTTGCGGGCGCTTGACCGCGCCTTGCGGTACGAGCGGGTCATTGCACATGCCGGCTACGTGCCAGCATATTGGGTCGCCTATTACGACATGTACGAACGGCCCGAAAACCTGCCCCCTTATGCGCTTGGGGTTCGTGACTTCTGGTGGATCAACCAGGAGAAACAAGAGGCGCTGAAAGCCTCGGGCGCGCTGAGGTAACAGACCCTTGGGCGCCTACATCCTCCGACGACTACTGCTTGTGATCCCCACTCTTCTGGGGATCATGATCATCAACTTCACACTGGTGCAATTTGTGCCCGGCGGCCCTGTGGAACAGGTGCTGGCGCAGATGCAGGGCGAAGGTGACGCGTTCTCTGGCTTCTCGGGTGACGGCAATGATGCCGGCGCCGGGGAAGAGACCTTTGGGTCTGACAGTGAATACGTTGGCGCGCGGGGGTTGCCCAAGGAATTCATCGAAGAGCTTGAACGCGAATTCGGCTTTGACAAACCGCCGCTGGAGCGGTTCCTCAACATGATGTGGAACTACATGCGGCTGGACTTTGGCGAAAGCTACTTCCGGTCGATCAGCGTTTTCGACCTGGTGATGGAGAAGATGCCGGTGTCGATCACGCTGGGCCTGTGGTCCACGCTGATCGCCTATGCGGTGTCGATCCCGCTGGGCATCCGCAAAGCGGTGCGGGACGGGTCGAGTTTCGACACCTGGACCTCGGGCGTGATCATTGTGGCCTACGCCATCCCGGGGTTCCTATTCGCGATCCTGCTGCTGATCCTGTTCGCAGGCGGGTCCTACTGGCAGATCTTCCCGCTCAGGGGGCTGGTGTCCGAGAACTGGGAGGATCTGAGCCTGATCGGCAAGGTTCTGGATTACTTCTGGCACATCACGCTGCCGGTTCTGGCCTCGACCATCTCGGCCTTTGCCACGCTGACATTGCTGACCAAGAACAGCTTTCTGGACGAAATCAAGAAGCACTATGTCATGACCGCCCGCGCCAAGGGGCTTAGCGAGAACCGGGTGCTTTATGGCCATGTCTTCCGCAATGCCATGCTGATCGTGATCGCGGGCTTCCCGGCGGTGTTCGTGGGCGTCTTCTTTGGCGGCAGCATCATCATCGAGACGATTTTCTCGCTCGACGGTTTGGGCCGGATGGGGTTCGAAGCGGCTGTTGCCCGCGACTACCCGGTGATCTTTGGCACACTTTTCGCCTTTGGCCTGATCGGCCTGGTGGTCGGCATCTTGTCGGACCTGATGTATGTGGTCGTCGATCCCCGGATCGACTTTGAAAGCCGGGAGGGCTGAGCCATGGTCGCACATCCCGACACCCCGCCGCAGCCGCAGGTCGCCGCCATTCCGGAACCCAAGCGCGGTTTCTTTACCCTGTCACCGCTGAACCAGCGCCGCTGGGCCAACTTCCGCAAGAACGGCCGCGCGTTCTGGTCGCTGATCATCTTTCTTGTCCTCTTTGGCCTGTCGCTCTTTGCCGAGTTCATCGCCAACGACAAGCCGATCCTGGTGAACTATCGCGGCGACTATTACACGCCGATCTTCAACTTCTATGCCGAGACCGAGTTCGGAGGCGATTTCCGGACCGAGGCCGCCTATCGCGACCCCGAGGTCAAATGCCTGATCCGCACCGGCGGTCTGGAAGAATGCTTTGACGACCCCGAAGGCCTGATCGAACTGGTTGACGGCGGCGGCACGCCCGTTGGCGATTTTGACAAGGGCTGGATGATCTGGCCGCTGATCCCCTACAGCTATGACACGCCGGTTGACCGCCCCGGTGCGGCCCCGCTGCCGCCGAACGGGAAGAACCTGCTGGGCACCGATGACACCAAGCGGGATGTCGTTGCACGCGTAATCTATGGCTTCCGCCTGTCGATCATGTTCACACTGATCGTAACCACGCTGGCCTCGATCATCGGGATCATCGCGGGGGCTGTGCAGGGCTATTTCGGCGGCTGGCTCGACCTGATCTTCCAGCGGATCATCGAGATCTGGGGCGCGACGCCGTCGCTGTATATCATCATCATCGTCTTCGCGATTTTGGGTCGAAGTTTCTGGCTTCTGGTGTTCCTCATGGTGCTTTTCGGCTGGACCGGCCTTGTGGGCGTCGTGCGGGCCGAATTCCTGCGGGCCCGGAACCTGGAATACGTTCGCGCCGCCAAGGCGCTGGGTGTCAGCAACTGGACGATCATGTTCCGCCACATGCTGCCCAATGCCATGGTCGCCACGCTGACCTTCCTGCCCTTCATCGTGACCGGCACGATCGCGGGCCTCGCCAGCCTCGACTTCCTGGGCTACGGGCTGCCCTCGTCTGCTCCATCGCTCGGAGAGTTGACCTTGCAAGGCAAACAGAACCTGCAGGCCCCCTGGCTCGGGTTCACCGCCTTCTTTGTCTTCTCGTTCATGCTGTCGCTTCTCGTCTTCATCTTCGAAGGTGTCCGCGACGCGTTTGACCCCAGAAAGACCTTTCAATGAGTGTGACGCTTGATGTGCAGAACCTGCAGGTCTCGTTCCGGCAGGACGGGGCAGAGACGGCCGCCGTCAAAGGCGTAAGCTTTACCGTAGGCCATGGGGAAACCGTGGCGCTGGTGGGCGAATCCGGCTCGGGCAAGTCGGTGACGGCGCTCAGCACCGTGTCCCTGCTGGGCGACAGCGCACGGGTGGGCGGGTCCGTGAAATACAACGGACAAGAGATGATCGGTGCGGATGAGACGACGTTGCGCCGGGTGCGGGGCAACGACATCTCGTTCATCTTTCAGGAACCGATGACCTCGCTCAACCCGCTGCACACGCTGGAAAAGCAGTTGGCCGAAAGCCTTGAGCTGCACCAGTCGGTGACCGGCGAGGCCGCGCGTGAGAGGATCATAGAATTGCTGACCAAGGTCGGCATCCGAGAGCCCGAATCGCGGCTGGGGGCCTATCCGCACCAGCTGTCGGGGGGACAACGTCAACGCGTGATGATCGCCATGGCGCTTGCCAACGGGCCGGATCTGCTGATCGCCGATGAGCCGACAACGGCGCTGGATGTGACCATCCAGGCGCAGATCCTCGACCTGTTGGCCGAATTGAAACAGACCGAAGAGATGAGCCTTCTGTTCATCACCCATGACCTGGGCATCGTGCGCAAGATCGCCGACAGGGTCTGTGTGATGAAGGACGGAGAGATTGTCGAGGCCGGTCCAACAGCCGAGATTTTCGCCAATCCCCAGCATGAATACACGCGGCTTCTGATCAGCGCGGAATCGACCGGGTCCCCGGATCCTGTGGCCGAGCATGCGACAGAGGTCGCCCGGACAGAACATTTGAAAATCTGGTTCCCGATCCAACGCGGGTTCCTGAAACGCACCGTGGGGCACGTCAAGGCCGTGAACGATGCCACGATGACCGTGCGGGCGGGCGAAACCATCGGGATCGTGGGCGAATCCGGCTCAGGCAAGACCACGCTGGCCTTGGCGCTGATGCGCCTGATCGGATCAGAGGGCGGGATCAATTTCCTGGGCGAAGACGTGCGAAAATGGTCCACGCGTGAGCTGCGCAAATTGCGCAAGGACATGCAGATCGTCTTTCAGGACCCCTTTGGCAGCCTCAGCCCGCGCCTGACTTGCGAACAGATCATCGCCGAGGGATTGGGCGTGCATGGCAGCCCCGATGGACGCAGCCCGCGCGAACTGGTGACCGAGGTCATGACCGAGGTTGGCCTCGACCCCGCTACCATGCACCGCTATCCGCACGAGTTTTCAGGCGGACAACGCCAGCGCATCGCCATCGCCCGCGCGATGATCCTGCGGCCCAAGCTGGTTGTGTTGGACGAGCCGACCTCGGCACTGGACATGACCGTACAGGTTCAGATCGTCGACCTGCTGCGCGAACTGCAGCGGAAATACGACCTGGCCTATATCTTCATCTCACACGACCTGAAGGTTGTGCGCGCCATGTCGCACAAGGTCATGGTAATGAAACAGGGCGACGTGGTCGAAACCGGCACCGCGCAAGAGCTGTTCGACAACCCGCGGACCGACTACACCCGCGACCTGCTGGCCGCCGCCTTCTAGCGTCAAATCGCCGAGCTGTGTCCGGCCCGCGACAGATCATAAGCGTCAAAGCTGCGCGCAATCATGCGTGTCAGCGGACGTGCGGGTTCGGGAATGAACAGGCCATCCTCGGTGATCTGCAGCAGGTTCTCGAACTGCGCATCCACCTCTTTGAACATGGCCGTCAACTTCGCCTCACTGATGTCGAAATCCCCTGTGATCTCGGACGCCGAAATCGCATAATCGCACATCAGCGCCTCGATCAGACGTCCACGCAGCCGGTCCTCGTCCGAAAAGACATGGCCTCGGGCGGTCGAGAAACGCCCTTCGCGGACGGCACCTGTGTGCTTTGACGTGCTTGGCGCGTTCTGCGCATAGCCTTGCGGGAACCTCGAAATCGACGACGCCCCAACCCCGATCAGCACCTCGGAAGGGTCATCCGTGTAGCCCTGGAAATTCCGTTTCAACCGCCCCGCGCGCGAGGCGATGGTCAGCCCGTCACCCGCCGCCGCAAAGTGATCGATCCCGATCTCGCGGTAGTTGTCCCACAGGAACAGACGCCGCGCGGTTTCGAACAGGTCCAGACGTTCGGCAGGTGTCGGCAAGGCATCGGACGGGATCATCTGTTGCCGCTTGGCCATCCAGGGCACATGCGCATAGCCATAAAGCGCAACCCGGTCGGGCGACAGCGCGAGAAGCTTTTGGACGGATTCGGTGATCCGCCGCTTGGACTGGTGCGGCAGCCCGTACAGGATATCCGCGTTCAGACTGCGCACCCCGGCCGCCCGGATCATATCGACCGCATCGCGGGTGACATCAAAGCTCTGGATGCGCCCGATCGTCTTTTGAATGTCATCGTCAAAGTCCTGCACCCCGATCGACGCCCGGTTCATCCCCGCCTGCGCCAATGTGTCCAGGCGTGCCTGATCGATCTCGTTCGGGTCGATCTCGACCGAGAATTCGGCATCTTCCGCCAGGGGAGCGACCGCGGAAATCTCGTCTGACAGGCGTCTCATCAGGTCCGGCGTCAGCAAGGTCGGTGTCCCGCCCCCCCAATGCAACCGAGACAGTGTGACGCCCTTGGGCAGATGTTGGGCCAGCAACTTCAACTCTTGGGACAATGTGTCCACGTAGGCAGCCACGGGTTCGGCCGATTGTGTCCCTTGTGTCCTGCAGGCGCAAAACCAGCACAACCTGCGGCAGAAAGGCACATGCACGTAAAGCGACACGCTGCTGCCCGGGCTAACATCCTCAATCCACGACACAAATTGGCGATCTCCCACCGTGTCAGAGAAATGCGGCGCCGTCGGATAACTCGTGTATCGCGGCACTTTCGCGTCGAACAGACCTAGTCTGGAGAGTTGTGTTCGTGTCACCATGCGCCTACGTTTAGGGGGCGGCGACACCGACCCGCTTTGACCCAGATCAAGAATGGCAAACGACAATGCTGAATGACCCAAGCCTTTCCGTGACCCAGACCTGTGGCGATTGTCCGATCCGCCACCGCGCCGTCTGCGCGCGCTGTGAAACGGATGAATTGGAGCAGCTGGATCAGATCAAGTACTACCGCAAGTACGAGGCCGGCCAGACCGTCGTCTGGTCCGGGGATCGGATGGAGTTCGTTGGCTCGGTGGTCTCGGGCATCGCAACGCTGACACAGACAATGGAAGATGGCCGCACCCAGATGGTCGGCCTGCTTCTGCCAAGTGATTTTGTCGGTCGTCCGGGACGCGGCAACGCCGCATATGACGTGGTCGCCACCACGGATCTGGTCATGTGCTGCTTTCGCAAGCAACCCTTCGAAGACCTGATGAACAAAACCCCCCATATCGCGCATCGCTTGTTGGAAATGACCCTTGATGAGCTGGACGCCGCGCGCGAATGGATGCTGGTTCTGGGCCGCAAGACCGCCCGCGAGAAAATCGCCTCGCTGCTCTCGATCATCGCGCGCCGCGATGCCTCGCTGCATCTGCGCAGCGCCGAGGGGCAGCTTGTCTTTGACCTGCCTTTGACGCGAGAAGCGATGGCGGACTACTTGGGCCTGACGCTCGAAACCGTGAGCCGCCAGATCTCGGCCCTGCGCAAGGACGGCGTGATCCACCTGGAAGGCAAACGTCACGTGACGGTGCCGGACATGGAGCGGCTGCTGGAAGAGGCCGGCGACGACGCTGACGGGGGCATGCTTGCCTGACACCCTCGATTTCGTCACCTGCGACGTCTTCACCGATCACCCCTTTGCCGGCAACCCGCTGGCCATTGTGCTGAACGCCGATGGCCTCAGCGACACCGCCATGCAGACCCTCGCGCGCGAATTCAACCTGTCCGAGACGATCTTTGTGCAGGCACCCGACGACCCTGCCAACACCGCGAAGGTCCGTATCTTTTTCCCGACGGCCGAGATTCCCTTTGCCGGCCACCCCACCATCGGCTGTGCCATATACCTGGCCATGCAATCCGCACCTGACGGCGATTTCGAAACCGAAATCCGGCTGGAAGAGGTCGCGGGCCTGGTGCCCGTCACGGTCACCCGTCAGGGGAAACGCGTGACGGCCGAACTGACCGCCCCCGTCCTCCCCCACGCCGTTCCGGGTGCGGCGATGCCCGATTTCACTGTAATTGCTGCAGCCATCGGTCTCGATCCGGCGGATATCGGGTTCGACACACACCACCCCGGCGTCTGGCAAGGCGGCCCGACGTACGGCTATGTCCCCCTGAACAGCCTGAAATCCCTGGCCAATGCCCACCCCTGTGAACCCGCCTGGTCACAATTGATGGAAAGCTGGGGCACCGACAGCGCCTATCTCTACACCCCTGGGACGCGCTGCGATTACCAGGCCCGCATGTTTTCTCCGACAGGTGGCATTCCCGAGGACCCGGCCACCGGATCCGCTTCGTGCATCCTTGCCGCCCAGCTTCTGGCGGCAGGCGCGCTTGGCGAAGGTGACACCGCCCTGACCCTGCACCAAGGGGTCGAGATGGGTCGCCCCAGCACACTTCACCTGACAATCACCCTAAAAGGTGGCGCCCTTGCCGCCGTCCGTCTCGCCGGTACATCGGTCGAGATCAGTCGCGGCCAGATCAAGCCCCCGCAAATCTAGGCGCCACGCAGGGTCGGTGGGCGGGCGCTTTTTGCCGAAGGCAAAACAGAGCCGCCCGCCGACACAGCCTCAATGCGCCATGAACACAGGCACCGAGGCGTGTTCCAGCATATTGCGCGTCGCACCGCCCAGAATGGCCTCGCGGAACCGCGAATGCCCATAGGCCCCCATGACCACCAGATCCGCGTTCACATCCACCACGTGCCGTTGAATGATGTCTGAAATCCGCGGCAGCGTCTTTGACAGCACGTCGATTTCGACCGTCACTCCGTGGCGCGCCAGGTACTGTGACAACAGCCCACCCGGATCAGACCGGTTCGGACCGTGTTGTGCCGGGTTCACCACCACCACGTGTACGGTGTCGGCCTGCACGAGAATCGGCAGCGCCGCCCGAACCGCCCGCAGCGCCTCGGCGCTTTCGTTCCATCCGATAACCACCCGCTTGGGCGCGGTCGAGAACTCGCCCTCGTCGGGCAGCACCAGAACGGGCGTCTGCCCTTCGAACAGCGCGCCTTCGACCACCGGTTCCAACTCGACACCATGCTTTTGCCCATAAGGCTTGGGCAGGACAACCAGATCGGAAAACCGCGCGTGTCCCGCCACGTGGCGGCTGATGTCGGCCAGTTGGGCCACCCCGTCGTTCAGCGCCCAGCGCACATCCGAATGCGCCAGCACGGCCCGAGCCTGCTTGGCAAGTTCCGCCGCCTCCATGGTCGCGCGCGACAGGGTCTCTTCGACCACCACCGCGTTCACCCCGGCATAGTAGTATCCGGTCTGGCTGCGATCGACGCCAAAACACAGAACGTCCAGATGCGCGTCCTGCGCGGCACACAAGGCTTCGGCATATGACACCGTGTGACGCGCCAAATTTTCGTCCGTCACCACGGTCAGAATCGATTTAAAGGCCATGACGCCCTCCTTCGCATGTCTCTTCTGATCTCACCCTACCGGCGCCCAAACCGGTCCACTTTGACGCGGGTCAAGCGCAACCGTCCAAATCATTGATGCAGATCAAAGTGCCATTTTGCCGAAGCGCGCATGAACACGCTCAGTCGTTAACCGCCCGTGCGGCATTCGAATCGTGCGGGTCAGACGAAGGGACGTAATACGATGAACTATATCAAGCTGATCGTGCTTGGTCTGATCACGCTGCTGGCGATGATCGCGGCCAACTATGCACGAGACGTGGCGTACATGGTCCATGCCCTGATCATAATGGTGGTCTCGGGCGGGCTTTTCCTGTGGGTGCTGCGCAATACCGACGAGCCGGTTCCGGCGGCCTCGTTGCAATCGACATACAACGACGGCGTGATCCGCTACGGTGTGATCGCGACGGCGTTCTGGGGCGTTGTCGGCTTTCTGGCCGGCACATTCATCGCCTTCCAGCTGGCCTTTCCGGGCCTGAACTTTGAATGGGCACAGGGCTATGCCAACTTTGGCCGCCTGCGCCCGCTGCACACCAGTGCGGTCATTTTTGCCTTTGGCGGCAACGCCTTGCTGGCAACCTCGTTCTATATCGTTCAGCGCACCAGCGCCGCGCGGCTGTGGGGCGGGAACCTGGCCTGGTTCGTGTTCTGGGGCTACCAGCTGTTCATCGTCCTGGCCGCGACCGGATACCTGCTGGGCGGCACGCAGTCCAAGGAATACGCCGAGCCGGAATGGTACATCGACCTGTGGCTGACCATCGTCTGGGTCGCCTACCTGGCGGTCTTCCTGGGCACGATCATCAAGCGGAAAGAGCCCCACATCTACGTGGCAAACTGGTTCTTCCTGGCCTTCATCGTCACCGTCGCCATGCTGCACGTGGTCAACAACCTGACCATCCCCGTCAGCATTTTCGGCTCGAAATCGGTCATCGTCTGGGCCGGTGTCCAGGACGCCATGACCCAATGGTGGTACGGCCACAACGCCGTGGGCTTTTTCCTGACGGCCGGCTTCCTGGGCATGATGTATTACTTCATCCCCAAACAGGCCGAACGTCCCGTCTTCAGCTACAAGCTGTCGATCATCCACTTCTGGGCGCTGATCTTCCTGTACATCTGGGCCGGTCCGCACCACCTGCATTACACCGCGCTGCCTGACTGGGCCTCGACCCTGGGCATGGTGTTCTCGGTCATTCTCTGGATGCCCAGCTGGGGTGGAATGATCAACGGTCTGATGACCCTGAGCGGCGCCTGGGACAAGCTGCGCACCGATCCGGTGATCCGGATGATGGTGATCAGCCTTGGCTTCTACGGCATGTCCACCTTCGAAGGTCCGATGATGTCGATCCGCGCAGTGAACAGCCTGAGCCACTACACCGACTGGACCATTGGTCACGTGCACTCTGGCGCGCTTGGCTGGAACGGCATGATCACCTTTGGCGCGCTCTACTTCCTGGTGCCCAAGCTGTGGAACAAGGAACGCCTATATTCGCTGTCGCTGGTCAGCTGGCATTTCTGGCTCGCCACGATCGGTATCGTGCTCTACGCGGCGTCCATGTGGGTGACCGGCATCATGGAAGGTCTGATGTGGCGCGAAGTTGACGCCAACGGCTTCCTGGTCTGGAGCTTTGCCGACACCGTCAGCGCCAAATTCCCCATGTACGTTGTGCGCGGGCTGGGCGGGATCATGTTCCTGCTGGGTGCGATCATCATGTGCTACAACCTGTGGATGACTGCAACGCGCGGCCCGGTCAAAGAGACCGAGGCCACCGCAGCAGCCGTCGCGGCCGAATAAGGAGGGCCGACAAGATGGCAATCTTGGATAGACATAAGATCCTGGAAACCAACGCGACCCTGCTGCTGATCTTCAGCTTCCTGGTCGTCACAATCGGCGGGCTGGTGCAGATCGTGCCGCTCTTCTACCTGGAAAACACCATCGAGGATGTCGAGGGCATGCGCCCCTACACTCCGCTCGAGATGGCCGGGCGTGAAGTGTACCTGCGCGAGGGCTGCTACGTCTGCCACAGCCAGATGATCCGCCCGATGCGGGACGAGGTCGAACGGTATGGCCACTACTCGCTGGCGGCCGAATCGAAGTACGACCACCCGTTCCAGTGGGGATCGAAGCGCACCGGGCCGGACCTGGCCCGCGTGGGCGGCCGTTACTCGGACGAATGGCATGCGGATCACCTGACCGATCCGCAGTCCGTGGTGCCTGAATCGATCATGCCGAAATATGGCTACCTGTCAGCCAAGCTGATCGACGGCAAGTACATGGCGGATCTTCTGGCCACCAACCGTGTCGTGGGTGTGCCTTACACGGACGACATGATCGCCTTTGCACAGGCCGACTTTGCCGCTCAGGCAGACCCCGACAGCGACTACGACGGGCTGCTCGAGCGCTATGGCGAAGCCGTGAACGTGCGCAACTTCGACGGCGAACCCGGGGTGACCGAGATGGATGCCCTGATCGCCTATCTGCAGATGCTGGGCACGCTGGTCGACTTCTCGACCTTCACGCCTGACGTCAGCCGGTAAGGAGAGAGACCAATGGAAACCTATACCTTCCTGCGCGAATTCGCAGACAGCTGGATGTTGCTGGTCCTGTTCCTGTTCTTCGTTGGCGTGTTCCTTTGGGTCATTCGCCCGGGCAGCAACAAGACCCACGCCGATACGGCTGACATCCCCTTCCGTTACGAAGACAAACCCGCGCCCGCAAACAAGGAGGCGAGGACATGAGCCAGCAAGACGACGACCTGGATTTCGAAACCACCGGACACGAGTGGGACGGGATCAAGGAGTACAACAAACCCCTGCCACGCTGGTGGCTGTACACCTTTTACCTGACCATCATCTGGGGCATCGGGTATTCGATCGCCTATCCGGCCTGGCCGGGCATCAGCGGCGCAACCGCGGGTGTTCTGGGCTTCTCGACCCGGGGTGAAGTGGCCGCCGACATCGCGGCGGTGGAAGAGGCCAACGCGGCCATCAACGCCAAGCTTGAGGCCACCGAGCTGACCCAGATCAGCGCCGATGCCGACCTGCAGGACTTTGCCCAGAACGCCGGGGCCGCGGTATTCCGCACCTGGTGTGCGCAGTGCCACGGCTCGGGTGCGGCGGGGGCCGAGGGCTATCCGAACCTGCTGGACGACGACTGGCTTTGGGGCGGGGACATCGAGGCGATCCACGAAACCGTCACCGTCGGCATCCGCAACACGGAAAACGACGACGCGCGGTATTCCGAGATGCCCGCCTTTGGCCGCGACGAACTGCTGGAAGAGGCGCAGATCACCCAGGTGGTCAACTACGTGATGTCCCTGTCGGGCGAAGCGCAAGACGCCAGCCTGGTGGCAGATGGCGCGGTTGTCTTTGAAGAGAACTGCGCGGCCTGCCACGCCGAGGATGGCACAGGTGACCGCTCGCAGGGGGCGCCGAACCTGGCCGACGCGATCTGGCTTTACGGTGGCGATTACGACGCACTGATGGACACGGTCAACAATGCCCGTTTCGGTGTGATGCCCGCCTGGGGCAAGCGCCTGTCCGAGGCCGAGATCCGTGCCGTATCGGCTTATGTCCACGGACTGGGTGGCGGTGAAGTCCTGACCGACTGATCTCAGCCTGATCAAACTACGAAAAGGCGCGGGTCCCCCCGCGCCTTTTTTCGTTGTGACGGCGGGAACTGCTTTTTTCAGAAATTCGCACATTCCCAAGCCGGTTTGACTCACATCAAAGTCTTGGCATGCAAATCGCGGCATTGTGGGTGCAACGCAGGGCACCACGCCCTGCCCCATAACCCCCGACCCACGGGTCGAGGTTGGCGCTGAAGCCCGTCCTGTTCGCGCGTTTCCTTGGGCTTCAGCGCCTTAATCTTTTCCTCACGCATGACTTGCCGCAATGGTCCAGCGCCCCCTGCGCCAGGGCCAGCGAATGCGCCGTTCCTTGTTTGGCTTGGGGCCAAGGTGATCAGGCGGCAGGTAGATGATCGGGTCAATCACGGGTCTTTCCTCCGGTCGCGTTGAAATCGCGTTGCAGCCAATGCGCAGGCGCCGACCAACGCCCCCAGGGCGGCAAAGGGGTTGCAGTCAGATAGGTTCTTGCAAGTATTCCCAGCATATCAATTGCTCCTGTTCGGTGTGGTGATGCTGGATAATTGGGTTTTTTGCGCCCATATTGCGACTCAGCAATAAATCCATGATGTAAGAAAAAATTACATATGAACTGGTCCTCTCTGCCCCGCCTTTCGGCGCTCAAGGCTTTTGCCGCCTATGCCGACCTGACATCCGTCACCGCCGCAGGCGACGCGTTGAACGTCAGCCACGCGGCTGTCAGCCAGCACCTGCGCCAGCTCGAAGCTGATCTGGGCTTGCCGCTGTTCGACCGCTCCGGTCGGGCCCTGGCCCTGACCCCCGAGGGAGAGGCCTTGGCCAAGGCCCTGCTGTCGGGCTTTGCCGAGATGATCCGCGTGATCGAGGACCTGACCGGTCAGTCAGACGCCCGCCCGCTGCACATTGCGACGACCGCCAGTTTTGCCGCCAACTGGCTGATGCCCCGCCTGCCCGCCTATCGCGATGTCGACCCCGAAACCGACATTGTCGTCGACGCAAATCCCCATCTCACTGATCCCTCGCCCGGCGGCATCGACCTGGCGCTGCGGGCTGGGATCGGGCCGTGGCCCGGGTTGGACAACGAGGTGCTCTTGCCGTCGACCTATGTCTGCGTCGCCGCGCCGTCTCTGGTCGGCGACAAACCGGTCGACAGCCTGGATGACCTGATGGATTTTCCGTGGTTGCGCGAGCTCGGGATCTCGGAAGGCAGCCTGTGGCTGCAGGGGCTGCGGCTCGAGTCGTCGCACCTGCGCAGCGTGACACAACTGCCCGGCAACATGTGTCTGGATGCCGCCCGAAATGGCCAGGGGGTTTTGATCACCGCCCGTGTCTGGGTGGAACAGGACCTGCGCGCCGGCCGTCTGGTGCTGCTTTACGAAGACACGCGGCCCAACGCCTATCACATCGTGACGCGACCGGGGGTGCATCGCCCGGCGCTGAAGCGCTTTCTGACCTGGCTGCGGCGCGAGGCGCGCAAGCCCTCGGTCAGCCTTTGACCAGACGTCAAGATCACAAATTTCCAAGCTTGTTGAATATGGGATGCATGTTTTGACCTGTGTCAAAGTTTGCCCCCCGCGCTGATGCCAAAACCCGGGGAAGTTCGAACAGTCAAGGCGGGATTCTCCGTGACAGCCAGCAACAGCCAACCCGAGCAGCTTTACGCCGCACGTGAACCGATTTTCCCCAAACGGGTCAGCGGAACGTTCCGCAACCTGAAGTGGGTCATCATGATCGTCACGCTGGGCATCTATTACCTGACGCCCTGGATCCGGTGGGACCGTGGGCCCAACTTGCCGGATCAGGCCGTTCTGGTCGACCTCGCCGGACGCCGCTTCTTTTTCTTCTGGATCGAGATCTGGCCTCACGAGTTCTATTTCGTCGCCGGTCTGCTGATCATGGCCGGCCTGGGCCTGTTCCTGTTCACCTCGGCGCTGGGTCGGGTCTGGTGCGGCTATGCCTGCCCCCAGACGGTCTGGACCGACCTCTACATTCTTGTCGAACGCTGGATCGAAGGGGATCGCAACGCCCGCCTGCGCCTGCATCGGCAAAAGAAACTGGATGTCCGCAAGGTCCGCCTGCGGGTGACAAAGTGGATTGCCTGGTTCCTGATCGGTCTGGCCACCGGTGGCGCCTGGGTCTTTTACTTCGCGGATGCGCCAACGCTGCTGCGCGATCTGGTGACGCTGAATGCCCATCCCGTGGCCTATACGACCATGCTGATCCTGACGGCCACGACCTTTTTCTTCGGTGGCTTCGCGCGGGAACAGATCTGCATCTACGCCTGTCCCTGGCCACGCATCCAGGCCGCAATGATGGACGAGGACACCCTGACCGTCGGCTACCGCGACTGGCGGGGCGAGCCGCGCGGCAAGCACCGCAAGGGAGAAAACGCCGATCAGCTGGGCGATTGCATCGACTGCATGGCCTGCGTGAACGTCTGCCCGATGGGCATCGACATCCGCGACGGCCAGCAGATGGAGTGCATCACCTGTGCGCTTTGCATCGATGCCTGCGACGACATCATGGCCAAGGTCGGCAAGGAGCGCGGGTTGATCGACTACCTCGCGCTGTCAGACGAACCGCGTGAACGCGCCGGCGGCAAGCCGCGCCCGATCTGGTCACACGTGCTGCGGCCGCGGACAATGATGTACACCGGGCTCTGGTCCGCCGTCGGCATCGCGCTTGTCTTTGCCCTGTTCATCAGACCCGACATCGAGATGACCGTGGCCCCGGTGCGCAATCCGACCTTTGTGACACTGTCCGACGGCTCGATCCGCAACACCTATGACGTGCGGCTGCTCAACAAACACGGCGAGGATCGCCCGTTCCGGCTGAGCGTGACGGGGCACCCGACCCTGCGGGTGCAGATCGAGGGCTCGGCCTACGAAACCGTCGATGTGCCCGCGGACAGCACACAGATCCAACGGGTTTATGTGATTGCACCCGGCGGCGCTGATCCGTCGCTCGCAGAACGCACGCCCTTCCGTTTCTGGGTCGAAGACATCTCGAACGGAGACAGGGCGTACAAAGACACCATCTTTAACGGAAAGGCGAACTGATGACACGGGACCGCAAATTGACCGGATGGCACGTGCTGGGGATCTTTGGAGGCGCGTTCAGCGTGATCATCGGGGTGAACATCGCGCTGGCCTACAACGCCGTCGCCACGTTTCCGGGGCTCGAGGTCAAGAACTCATACGTGGCCAGCCAAAGCTTTGACACCCGGCGCGCCTCGCAGGAAGATCTGGGCTGGACCGTCAGTGCCCGCGCCAAGGGCGGGCTGGTGATCTTGCAGATCACCGACGCCGAGGGCCGCGCCGTGCAGGCTGGCACACTCGAGGCCGTGCTGGGCCGGGCCACCCATGTGAAAGACGACCGCGCGCCCGACTTTGCCTTTGACGGAACGGCCTACGTGGCCCGCGAAACCCTGGCCTACGGCAACTGGAACATCCGCATGAAGGCCACCGCGCTGGATGGCACGCCGTTTGAACAACGCGTCGTTCTGATCGTCGAAGGATAACCGCTATGACCGCCGCAATGCGCCCCTCTCCCGCTGCCTGCCCCGCCTGCGCCGTCGCGCCCGCCGCCGAGGCCTTGGCCGACATCGGCGCGGCGCAAAGCGGCGACATCGTGTTGTCGCTGCCGACAATCCATTGCGCGGCCTGCATCTCGACCGTGGAACGGGCATTGCGCGCGGCGCCCGGCGTGCAAAACGCGCGGGTGAATCTGACGTTGAAGCGGGCGCATGTTGAAACGGCACCGGATGTCACCGCCGACGATCTGATCGCGGTTCTGGACGCGACGGGCTACGAGGCGCACGAACTGGACCCCGGCGCGCTGAGCGCGACGCAAACCGACAAGGCGGGCCGGGATCTGCTGATGCGTCTGGCGGTGGCCGGATTTGCATCCATGAACGTCATGCTGCTCAGCATCGCGGTCTGGTCCGGTGCCGAGGGGCCGACCCGCGATATGTTCCACTGGATCTCGGCCGCAATCGTTCTGCCGACCATCGCCTTTTCGGCCCAACCGTTTTTCAGGAATGCCTGGGCCGCCCTGCGGGCCGGGCGGCTGAACATGGACGTGCCAATTTCGCTGGCCATCGCTCTGGCGGTTGGCACAAGCCTCTGGGAAACCTTGCTTTCCGGCGAACACGCCTATTTCGACGCAGCCATCGCCCTGACCTTTTTCCTGCTGGCGGGCCGCTATCTGGACCACCGCACACGGGCCGTTGCGCGGTCAGCCGCCGAAGAGTTGACGGCGCTAGAGGTCCCGCGTGCATGGCGACTGTCGAATGGCGAAGAAGAACAGGTTGCGGTCAGTGAATTGCGTGTGGGCGATCTGGTCCGTGTGCGCCCCGGCGGGCGGATGCCGGTCGACGGCGAGGTCGTGGACGGCCAGTCGGAACTGGACCGGTCACTTCTGACCGGAGAGACCCTGCCGATCCTGGCCGCCAAAGGCCTGGTCGTCAGCGCAGGCGAGGTCAACCTGACCGGGCCACTGACGGTTCGCGCACTGGCCGTCGGTCAGGATACCTCGCTCCACCGCATGGCCGATCTGGTGGCCATCGCCGAAAGCGGACGATCCCGCTATACCTCGCTGGCAGACCGGGCCGCCAAGCTTTATGCGCCGGGCGTGCATATCCTGTCCGCGCTCGCCTTTGTCGGCTGGTATCTCTACGCGCAGGATCTGCGCACCGCCCTGAACATTGCCGCCGCCGTGCTGATCATCACCTGCCCCTGCGCGCTTGGACTGGCGGTTCCGGCGGTGACCACCGCGGCCTCGGGTCGGCTGTTTCGCAAGGGGCTGCTGATCAAGCATCAAACCGCGCTTGAGCGGCTGGCCGAAGTCGATACCGTGGTTTTCGACAAGACCGGAACGCTGACGGCGGGCACACCCGAGGTGCTGAACCTTGGCGACTTCTCGCGCCGCGATCTTGGCATTGCGCTGGGGCTGGCGCAGGGGTCCGCGCATCCGTTGTCGGTCTCTCTGACGCAGGCCGCGCGGGCCGCTGGCATCAAGCCGGCCACCCTGGACGAGGTCACCGAGGTTCCGGGGTTCGGCACCAAGGCGCTTTGGAACGGGCAGACCGTCATGCTGGGGCGTCCCGGATGGGTCGGCGCGGGCATGGTGCAGGGCACCAGCGCTGCGTTGCGGGTTGGTCAGGATCTGCCGCAGTCATTCCGCTATGCGGACCGCCTGCGCGATGGCGCTGCCGAGGCCGTCGCAGCCTTTCAGGCCTCGGGCAAAGAGGTGATCCTTTTGTCGGGCGATGTTCCCGGCGCGGTCGAGGATCTGGCCCAACGGGTCGGGATCGACCGGTGGATGGCCGAGGCCCTGCCCGAAGACAAGGCCGCGCGCGTCGAGGAACTGCGCGACGCGGGACGCAAGGTCCTGATGGTGGGCGATGGCCTGAACGACACCGCCGCACTGGCGGCGGCGCATGTCTCAATCTCTCCGGCCTCGGCGCTGGATGCGGCGCGGGTCGCCTCGGATATCGTGCTTTTGGGCAGCGACCTGTCGCCTCTGGCCGAGGCCGTGGCCACCGCGCAAAAGGCGACACGGCGGATCAAGGAAAACTTCCGCATCGCGACATGGTACAACATTATTGCGGTGCCGCTGGCGGTCGCAGGTCTGGCCACGCCGCTGGTTGCGGCACTGGCCATGTCGACCTCGTCGATCACCGTGTCATTGAACGCCCTGCGTCTGAGGTAACGCCATGAACGTCATCGCCTATCTGATCCCGATCTCGCTGATCCTTGGGGGCATCGGGCTTGCAGGGTTTGTCTTTACCGTGCGCAGCCGTCAGTACGACGATCCCGAAGGTGACGCGCAGCGCATCCTGAGCGACGAATACGACGACCATCCAAAGGCCTGAAAAGGCACTGGTTTCCGGATTTAGTTCGGCCCCACCATGAAACAGGTGATCTGCCGTGCCTGCAGGCGGCGACAGGCTAGGTCCGCCTGTTCGCGGGTCAGCCCGTGGAAATTCGCATCATGACCCGCCGCGCGGCTGATCACCTTGCGGGTGGCGCCTTCGAGCGTCGTCGCCTCGGCCAGAGCGGTCTTCATCAGCACGGATTCGGCCTGGAACTTGGTTGTGTAGCGCCCGATGTTGATGCCCCAATGTTGCGCGCCCGAGGTCGACAGACGTGTCACGACCTCGCGGTCCTGGGGCACCAATGATCCGTCAGTCGTGTCTTCGACCGCGGCCAGCACCAACCCGCCCGGGCGCACCAGTGGCTTGGCCGATTCGATCGGGGCCGCGCTGGTCGAGGCCTTGACGCTGATCGCTTCGGCGGCCTCGGCAATCTCGACCGGGTCGGCCTTTGGATCCTTGGCGGTCTCGGCTTCGGCCACCAGAACCGCCGGTTGCGCCGAACCCGGACGGGCAAGCGGTCGCAGGCTCTTGGTCACCGCCGCCGCGGCGACACGGATCGATTTCGCCTTTTTGCCCGGATTGGACGAGGCATTGTCGACCGTCTGAACAACGATACCCGATGTGCTTGGATTGCCCTGATAGGCGGGCAACTTGGGCTTTTGCAGTGCCACGCGACTGGGCGCACGCCGAAAGCCCATATCCAGCAGCTCGGCCACCCGGGCGTTGCGCGTCGCCGTGGACCGGCCGCCAAAGACCGTCGCGATGATCCGTTCGTTGCCCCGCTTGGCCGAGGCCACAAGGTTGAACCCGGCCGCACGCGTATAGCCGGTCTTGATCCCATCCGCGCCTTCATAGGCATCCAGCAGGCGACGGTTGGTGTTGCTGACCGCCTTGATCCCGGCATCCGTGCTGCGGCGTTGGAAGATGTTGTAATACTTCTGATAGTCGTAAAGCATATGCCGCCCAAGGATCGTCATGTCCCGGGCGGTCGACATGTGACCAACCTCGGTCAGGCCATGGGCGTTCTTGAAGGTCGTGCGCGTCATGCCCAGCGCCTTGGCGGTACGGTTCATGCGTCGGGCGAATGCGGCTTCGGAGCCCGAGATCGCCTCGGCAATCGCGGTCGCGGCGTCATTGGCCGATTTCACCGCTGCGGCGCGCACAAGATAACGCAGTTTGATCTTCTGCCCGGCGCGCAGACCCAGTTTGGACGGGGGTTCTGCCGCGGCGTTCTTGGACACCCGCACCAGCGTATCCATGCTCAGCTCGCCATTCTCGACCGCCTCGAAGGCGATGTAGAGCGTCATCATCTTGGTCAGCGAGGCCGGATGCAGCTGCGTGTCCGCGTTTCGCGCATGCAAAACCTTGCCCGACCGTGCATCCATAACCATCGCGGCATAGGGTGCTGCAATCGCACTGAGCGGCAGGACCACCGCCAGCCAAAATGCTGTCATGAAATACAGGCCAACTCGGCCCGGCCGCTTCCGCCGTCCCGCCACGTAACTTGCCTCTTCTGCCTCAAGCCGCCGGTTTTCCGGCTGACATAGTATTCTTGGTTAAGGTTAAGCTAGCACATCCGGTCCACTGAATAAAGCGCTCGATTCAAAGGATTTTATTAAGGTTTTGGAAACCCCCGAGGCACATCTTGGGGTTGAAGCAGGCCACGACGCAACCACGGCGATTGTGGCAAGAATGTGGCAACGGCCTAGCTGATCTCGTCGACCAAATCGGGCAAATCACCCAAGTGTGCGATTTCGCGATAGCGGGCGGCATTTTCAGGGGCTTCGGCGTGTTCGAAATCCCAGGCCAGGTCCTGGGGCACAAAGATCCCCCAGCTGCCCGCGTCGATGGCCGGGCGGACGTCGGATTTCATCGAATTCCCGACCATCATGGCCCCCTGCACGCCGCCTGGCGTCCTACCGAAAATCCCGGAATAGGTGGTCACCGTCTTATCAGAGACGATTTGCACATCGTCAAACATCTCACCCAGCCCCGATTGTGCCAACTTGCGTTCCTGGTCCAGCAGGTCTCCCTTTGTGATCAGGACAAGGTAATGCGACCCAGCAAAATGGGCCACCGTCTCTTGGGCGTGCGGCAGCAACTCGATCGGGTGGCGCAGCATCTCGCGCCCGGCTTCCATCAGTTCCGCGATGACCGAGGCAGGCACGCGCTCTTCGGTGACCTCGATTGCGGTTTCGATCATCGACAGGACAAATCCCTTGATGCCAAAGCCGTAGTGCCCAAGGTTTCGCCGTTCGGCCTCGACCAGCGCAGCGCCCAGATGATCCGGCTCGGCAAAATCGGCCAGAAGCTCGGCAAACCGGTCCTGTGTCAGCTTGAAAAACCGCTCGTTGTGCCACAGCGTGTCGTCCGCATCGAAGCCGATTGTCCTGAGATTCTGCGCCATTCTGGAAATCCCTTTGACTGCGCCTCTTTTCTCGGGCGACGGACAGGTTATATATGCGTGCTACAGCCCACCTAGCAAATCAAGTGTGCCTTGTATGTTTCAGCCCTTTCCGAAAGAGCTTTTGATGGCCGCCGATGACGGCAATGACGACGACAGCGATGCCGGTGTCGCGGTCAAGACGCGCACCCGGACCAAGCGGCCGCCGCTGTACAAGGTCTTGCTTTTGAACGACGATTACACCCCGATGGAATTCGTCGTGCATGTGTTGGAGCGGTTCTTTGGCATGACCCACGCGCAGGCGTTCGAAATCATGCTGACGGTGCACAAAAAGGGTGTCGCCGTGGTGGGTGTCTTCAGCCACGAGATCGCCGAGACCAAGGTCGGACAGGTCATGGATTTTGCCCGGCGGCATCAGCATCCGCTGCAGTGCACCATGGAAAAGGAGTGATCCGCCCGCGCGGATCGACCTGAATGAGCGCCCGCCTTTCGCATGTTTTGCGCGACTCTGCGCTGGTCCCGGACGAGGGGCGCGTCGTCGTGTTCGGCGCAACGCGCGAGACGGACCTGTCTGAGCTGCCCAAGGATCGGACGGATGTGGTGCAGGGATTTTTCCCTGAGGCAGAGGCGCTGAAGGCGCGCGGCTATGCGGTGCGCACCGCCCCGGATTTCCCATACGTTCTGGCAATTGTCTGCCTGCCGCGCGCCAAGGCACTGGCGCAGGCCTGGACCAAAGAGGCCGCGCGGGTGGTGCCCGACGGGGTTGTCGTGATCGATGGCCAAAAGACAGACGGGATCGAAAGCGCCCTGAAGGCCTGCAAAAAGCGCGTTGGCTTGTCGGGTCAGACCTCAAAGGCGCACGGCAAGACCTTTTGGTTCGCCTCGGATCGCGCTTTTTCCGACTGGGGCAGCCCCGGGTGCCAGCTGCAGGCTGACGGGTATTGGCGCGCGGCGGCGGTCTTTTCCGCTGACGGCGTGGATCCGGCCTCGGCCATGCTGGCCGAGGCCTTGCCCAAACAGATCGGGGCCGAGATTGCCGATTTGGGCGCGGGTTGGGGCTATCTGTCCGGGCAGGTTCTGTCTCGTGGCACGGTCACCGGCCTGCATCTGGTCGAGGCCGATCACACGGCGCTCGAATGCGCGCAAAAGAACGTCACGGATGCCCGCGCGACGTTCCACTGGGATGACGCCACCACCTGGTCGCCGCCCAAACCGCTGGATGCCGTGGTGATGAACCCGCCCTTTCATACCGGACGAGCCGCTGACGTGGATTTGGGCCGGGCGTTCATCCGCAACGCGGCGCGCATCCTCAAACCCTCGGGCCAGCTTTTCATGGTGGCCAACCGCCACCTGCCCTACGAGGCGGAACTTGGCGAACGTTTCGCCAAGGTTGCTGAACTTGTCGGCGACAATCGGTTCAAAATCCTGCATGCACAAAAGCCCACTCGCCCCCGCAGGTGAACTCGCTTAAAGTGGGCTATTCGAACGGACCTTAGCGGAGAGATCCATGGGCTTTTCCATCGAAGGCAAAACCGTCATCGTAACCGGCGCCGCAAATGGCGTTGGTCTGGCGATTGGCCGACAATTTGCCGACAAGGGCGCAAACGTGATGTTTGCGGACATGGACGAAGACGGGCTGCGCGACCAGCTGGGCGAGGTCACCGAGGACAGCAACATCCGATACTTCGCCGGCGATTTGCGCGAGCGGTTGACGATCGCGAACCTGCTGTCCGCCACCATCGATGCTTTTGACCGGATTGACGTTCTGATCAACGGAAGTCGGCAGATGATGGCCTCGAACCCGCTGGATATCGAGGATGACACGGTCGAGACGCTGTTGACCCAGAACCTGCTGACCTCGCTTCGGTTGTCGCAGCTTGTTGCCAAGCGGATGATCAAGCAGGCCGAGGGCCAGGAAGAGGGCACGGCGGGCGCGATCGTGAATCTGTCGTCCATTGCCGCGCGGCGCACCCACCCCGATCTGCTGGCTTATTCGGTCTCGACCGCGGCGCTGGACCAGATGACCCGGTCGCTGGCGGTGGCGCTGGCGCCCTATCGCATCCGGGTGAACGCGGTTTCCTTTGGCTCTGTCATGAGCGCCAGCCTGAAAGGCGCGCTCAAGGAAAACAAGGATTACCGCGAGGATATCGAGGATCACACCCCGCTGGGCCGCATTGCTGGCGCGTCTGAAGTGGCCGATGCCGTGCAGTATCTGGCCTCGGACGGGGCGGGTTTTGTGACGGGTCAAATCATGACCGTTGACGGCGGTCGCACCCTGCTTGATCCGGTGGCCGCGCCCGCACACTAGGATTGGCGTGATAGCACGGACCATTGTCTTGTCCCGCAGCGCTGGCTAGGACTGTGAGAAAGGACAGGGGGCAGGCATGTCACAGATGGACACCGAAAAATCACGCGCGGCCACATGGTTCCGCGAATTGCGCGACCAGATTGTTGCGGCTTTTGAGGGGCTTGAGGACAGTCACGCCACCGGTCCGCTTGCGGACATGTCCCCCGGACGGTTCGAGGTGACCGAAACCGAGCGCGCCGCGCCTGACGGTGGCGATGCCGGTGGCGGGTTGATGAGCGTCATGCGTGGCGGCCGGGTGTTCGAGAAGGTCGGCGTGAACGTCTCGACCGTCTATGGCGAGCTGGGCGAACGTGCCCAGATGGCCATGGCTGCGCGCAAGGGCATTCCCGGCATGAAGGACGACCCACGGTTCTGGGCCTCGGGTATCAGCCTTGTTGCGCATATGCAGAACCCGCATTGCCCCGCGGTGCACATGAACACCCGGATGTTCTGGACCCCCCACGCCTGGTGGTTCGGCGGCGGGTCGGATCTGAACCCTTGCCTGGAATATGCCGAGGACACCGCGCATTTTCACGCGACGCAAAAGGCGCATCTGGACCCACACGGCGAAGCGGAATACCCGCGTCTGAAAGAGTGGGCGGACGAGTATTTCTATATCCCGCACCGCAAACGCGCGCGCGGGGTTGGCGGCATCTTTATGGATGACCAATGCCGTGGCGACTGGGAGGCGGATTTTGCCCTGACCCAGGACATCGGGCGGGCCTTTCTGCCGGCCTTTGTGCCGCTGATCGAAAAGCGCCGCGTGCAGGATTGGTCCGAGGCCGACAAGGACGCGCAGCTGGTGCACCGGGGCCTCTATGCCGAATACAACCTCGTTTACGATCGGGGGACGAAATTCGGGCTGGAAACCGGGCACGACCCTGATGCGGTGCTGATGAGCCTGCCGCCCCTGGCGAAGTGGCGCTAGGCCCTCACACCCGGTGATATGGGCTGCCTGCCAGGATCGAGGCGGCCCGATACAGCTGCTCGGCCAGCATGACCCGCGCGAGCATGTGCGGCCAGACCATGCGCCCAAAGGATATCGCCAGATCCGCCTGCGCCCGTAGCCGCGGGTCAATCCCGTCCGCGCCGCCGATCACAAAGGCGACGTCCCCCGCCGCCTGATCCCGAAAATCCGCCAGTTTCTGTGAGAATTGAGGCGAGGTCAGCTCTTTGCCGCGCTCGTCCAGCACAACCAGTTTGCCGCCTTTCGGCAAGGCCTTTTCCAAAAGCTCGGCCTCGGCGGCCATGCCGCCTTTGCGGGCTTCGACCTCGGTCACGCCACCCAGCGTCAGACCCAATCCTCGTCCGGTCTTTTCGAACCGATCGAGGTAGTCGTCGATCAACTGCCGTTCCGGGCCGGTCCGCAACCGGCCCACGACACAAAGATGCACACGCATTTACGAGGTCTTGGCGGCCTCGGTCGGCACCCACATCTTTTCCAGCTGGTAGAACTCGCGCACTTCCGGCCGGAAGACATGAACAATCACATCGCCCGTGTCGATCAGAACCCAGTCACCGGTTTCCTTGCCTTCGACCTTGGACAGAACGCCGAATTCCTGCTTCAGGCCGTCCGTCAGCTTTTCAGCCAGCGAAACCACCTGGCGCGATGAGCGCCCGGCACAGACGACCATGTAGTCGCCCATCGAGGACTTTCCGCGCAGATCGATCTGCACGACGTCTTCGGCCTTGTTTTCGTCAAGAAGGGTCAGAATGGCGGCAAGCAGGGTTTCGCTTGTGGCCTCTGCAAATGTGGTGCCCGTCATGGGCATCCCCGGTTCAACGGCTGCTGCCGTGTCAGCGGTAAGAGACAGGACATGGTCCTCCTAGATAGCGCACCGTGAACGCCCCGGCGCCTGGGCTGTCTTAAATATAACAACTCAAGTGTAACTTCTCAATGTCACACGCCTGTTTCACGGGCACCCCGTGGCAGAGCTGCCGCTTTTTCGGTCGGGACCCTGAGAAATCTTAACAAAAGCTCAGCCGGACGCTCCGCCTGCAGCGGTGCCAGAGGCGGGGATGTCCTGATCCTCGCCCAGCATGCGAACTTCGCGCTGCGGGAAAGGGATCGAGATATTGTGCTCTTGAAACGCGTCCCACAGCGCCAGATAGACATTGCCCCGGATGTTGGTCAGCCCGCCGGTCGGGTCTTCGATCCAGAAGCGCAGAATGTAGTCGACCGAACTGTCGCCGAATCCCACGATGTGACACACGGGGGATTTGTCTTCCAGAACGCGGTCCACGGACTGAGCGGCCTCGATGGCGATGCGGCGCACGAGGTGAGGATCGTCCGAGTAGGCCGTGCCGAATCGGATGTCGAGCCGCACAAAGTCGTTCGAATGGGACCAGTTCACCACCTGCCCGGTGATCAGATCCTCGTTCGGGATCAGGTATTCACGCCCGTCCCGCGTGGTGATCGACACGTAGCGCGCGCCCAGCGCGTTGATCCAGCCAAAGGTTTCACCCAGGCTGATGACGTCGCCGGGCTTGATCGACTTGTCGAGCAGGATGATGATGCCGGACACAAGGTTCGAGACGACCTTTTGCAGGCCGAACCCCAGCCCCACACCGATGGCACCCGACAGGACCGCAAAACCGGTCAGGTCCACACCCGCGATCTTGAGCCCCACGAAAAAGGCCGCGCCGTAAAGCAGGACCTGCAGGAATTTGACCACCAGCACCTGCATCGAGGGCGAGATATCCTCGTTCCTGCGAATACTGGCGGCAGAGGCCGACGAGAAGAACCGCGCCAGCGCAATAAGTCCGGCCAGGATCACGGCCGCCTGCACGATCAGCAGCAACGACAGGCGTGTGTCGCCAAAAGACAGCGCAACGCTGTCCAGCAGGCTGCGGGCGTCCTCTTCCAGCCCGGTGATGTTCAGCGTGACCCAGATCCAGGCGCCGTAGCGCACGATCCCCCGGACAAAAGCGTTGCCGATCAGCCGCGCGGCAAAGGCGATCAGCAGCCAGGCAAGGCTCAGGTCCGCCAGGATCCCCAGCAGATAGCTGCGCGAGGGCCAGGTGACCTCGCGCATGATCCAGACGGTCGCCCAGATCAGCACCACGAAAAAGATCATCCGCAGCCGGCGATGCAGGATCAGCAGGATCCGCAACTGCCACTTGGCCCAGCCCTGACGGCCATGCATCCAGGCGCGCATCCGGGGGCGGGCAAAATAGGCAAGCAACGTGGCCAGCAGGAAGAGCCCCAGCGCGATGGCAACCTGATAGGCGTTCCAGGTGCGCAGCAGACCGACCGCAAACTTTTCCCCGTCTTCGAGGATTTGCAGCAGGATGCCTTCGGTGGTGGTGTCGACCACATCCGGGGTTTCGTCTTCGATCTGCTCCATCAGCACCCCTCCTCAGGTGGAAGACGGGACGGAAATTGTCATGGGCGCCGTCCTACAAAGGACAGATTGGCGCTCAGCGCTCTTGCAGGGCCAAACGCAGGCCCAGGGCGCAGTAGATGCTGCCCACGATCTTGCCCTGCCACTTCAGCACCGTCGGGTTGCGCCGCAAAAACGTGCCCAACCCTCCGGCGGCGACGGAATAAACGATGGTGCTGAAAAACCCGATCAGGGCAAAGACAAGCCCGAGAACCGTAAGCTGCAGCACGACGTTGCCGCGTTCGGGCGTCACGAACTGCGGCAGGAAGGCCAGAAAGAACAGCGCGGTCTTGGGGTTCAGAACTTCGGCCAAAATGGCCTGGCTGAAAGCCTGCCGGGCGCTGATCCTGACGCGGCCCTGCCCCAGATCGACCGCCGACTTGTCGAGGATTGCCCGCACGCCGAGGTACACCAGATACCCCGCGCCGATGTATTTCACGATGGTGAACAAGGTCGCCGAGGCGGCAATGACCGCCGAGATCCCGATCACCGCCATGATCGTATGCAGAAAATCCCCGGCCGTGATCCCGGCACCAGTTGCGATCCCGACCCGGGTCCCCGAGGTCGTGGCGCGCGCCACGGTCAACAGCGTCGCCGGGCCGGGCATGAAGACAAAACCCAGAACAATCAGTGCATAGGTTGTCAAAACGGTCGGGTCGATCATCGGCCGGTCTCCAAATGGTATTGGCTGTCAGCAATCCACAAAGCCCATCCAAAAACAAGGCCCCGGGCGCGCCCCTTGATCGCGGGGGGGACTCACTGTATCCCGTGGCCCATGTTTTTGCAGATCAACCTTGGCGACCACGCCCGCCTGCGTGAACGGTTTCACGGGGCCAGTTTCACGGTTTTGGCGCGCCTATAAGGGCTGCGCCCCATCTGTCTGTTGACCAGAGCCTCTGGTCACGCAAACATCCAAATCAACACACCGAAGGGGAGAGGACGCATGTCCCCCAAAACGCTTTATGACAAGATCTGGGATGCGCATGTCGCGCATGAGGCCGAGGATGGCACCTGCTTGCTCTACATCGACCGGCACCTTGTACACGAGGTGACCAGCCCGCAGGCCTTTGAAGGGCTGCGCATGGCGGGCCGCAAGGTGCGCGCGCCGGAAAAGACCATCGCCGTGCCGGATCACAACGTGCCGACGACCGCTGGCCGGGAAAACCCCGACCAGATGCCCGAAGACAGCCGCATCCAGGTGGCCGCGCTGGATCAGAACGCCAAGGACTTTGGCATTCACTATTATCCCGTGTCCGACATCCGTCAGGGCATCGTGCACATCGTCGGCCCCGAACAGGGCTGGACCCTGCCCGGCATGACCGTGGTCTGCGGTGACAGCCACACCGCGACCCACGGCGCGTTTGGCGCTCTGGCCCACGGCATCGGCACCTCCGAGGTGGAACACGTTCTGGCCACCCAGACGCTGATCCAGAAGAAGTCCAAGAACATGAAGGTCGAGATCACCGGCAAGCTGAAGCCGGGTGTGACCGCCAAGGACATCACTCTGGCCGTGATCGGCGAAACCGGCACCGCCGGCGGCACCGGTTACGTGATCGAGTACTGCGGCGAGGCGATCCGCGATCTGTCGATGGAAGGTCGGATGACCGTCTGCAACATGGCAATCGAAGGCGGCGCCCGCGCCGGTCTGATCGCGCCGGACGAAAAGACCTTTGCCTATGTCAACGGCCGCCCGCACGCGCCCAAAGGCGCCCAGTGGGAAGCTGCGCTTGACTGGTGGAAGACGCTTTACACCGACGAAGGCGCGCATTTCGACAAGGTTGTCACGCTCAAGGGCGAAGACATCGAACCCGTCGTGACCTGGGGCACCTCGCCCGAGGATGTGCTGCCGATCACGGCCACCGTGCCCGCGCCCGAAGACTTTGAGGGTGGCAAGGTCGAAGCGGCCCGCCGCTCGATCGAGTACATGGGCCTGACCCCGGGTCAGAAGCTGTCGGACATCGAGATCGACACGGTCTTTATCGGATCCTGCACCAACGGCCGGATCGAAGATCTGCGCGCCGCGGCCGAGATCGTCAAAGGCAAGAAGATCAGCGTGAAACGCGCGATGGTCGTGCCGGGCTCGGGTCTTGTACGGGCCCAGGCCGAGGAGGAAGGGCTGGCGGATGTCTTCCGCGAAGCCGGATTTGAATGGCGTCTTGCCGGGTGTTCCATGTGTCTTGCCATGAACCCCGACCAGCTTGCGCCCGAGGAACGTTGTGCGGCCACATCCAACCGCAACTTCGAAGGCCGTCAAGGCTATAAAGGCCGGACCCACCTTGTCTCTCCTGCCATGGCGGCAGCGGCGGCGGTGACCGGGAAATTAACGGATGTCAGGGAGTTGATGACATGAAGAAGCTGATTTTTGCTGTTCCTTTTCTGGTGCTTGCAGCCTGTGAAACCACCATGGAAGCGGACAGCAGCGGTGGCCCCGCCCCGGCTGTTGCTGACGGTGGCGACCTGAACGGCACCTATGATCCTTCGGTCACAACTGCCGAGCAGGTCAAGGAAGCGGTCCGTGCGCAATGTGCCAGCGGCAGCATCAAACACTACGTTGAAGGCCCGGGTGACGGCGGCATGATGGTCTATACGGCGCGCTGCGTCTGATCCATCTCGTCTGAAATCGGTGCCTTCGCGGGTTAGATCGCGAGGCTTTCCATGTCCCTTCCCGCTGTCGCCAGCCTTTGGATTGGCGCTGAACTTGGGTGGCTGCACAAGCTGTGCCTTGCCAGCTTTGTACGGCATGGGCATGAGGTCACGCTGTTCTATGCGGGCACCGATACGGCACCTTTGGTGCCGGATGGTGTGAAAACCAGCCCTGCAGCGGCGGTCTGGGACCCCGCTGCCTTTGGGCATGGGGATGCGCCTGCCTCGATGGTGTCGGACCTCTTTCGTCTCTATCTGCTGAAACAGACAGAGATGATGTGGATCGACACCGACGTGCTATGCGTCCGGCCCCTGCCGGACGATCCCTGGCACATCGGGCGGGAACATGGAGGCAACGTCAACGGCGCGATCCTGCGGCTTCCAAAGACCTCGTCGACGCTGACCAAGCTGATGACCTGGTTCGAAGATCCGGAATGGATCCCGCCCTGGCTGAACGACCGCCAGCAGGCCAAGGTCGCGCAGGAACCACTGGGCAAGCGGCTGGAACGGGCGTTCAAGCTGGATCGCCCGGTCGTGGGCCCCAAGGCGCTGAAACACACGATCAAGGCCGAGGGAGAGGCGCAGCACCTGCGCACGCCCGACGTCTACTACCCCGTGCGCGGCGTCTATGCAGATGTGTTCTTTAACCCCACGGGCGGTGTCGAGGGCAGCCTGACACCCAAGACGCTGACCGTGCATCTGTACGCCTCGATGCTGCGTGCCTTTCACACCAACCACATGCCGCCCCCCGGCAGCTTCATCGCAAAATACGCGCGAGAGCTAGAGTTCGACATCCAACTCTGACCGCGCCACATATCTTAGGAGATCCGTCATGGACAAATTCGAAAAACTCACCGGGATCGCGGCGCCACTGCCGCTGGTCAACATCGACACCGATATGATCATCCCCAAGCAGTTCCTGAAAACCATCAAACGCTCGGGCCTGGGTGCAAACCTCTTTGACGAGATGCGTTTTGACCGCGAAGGCAACGAGATCGCCGATTTCGTGCTGAACCAACCGGCTTACCGCGAGGCCGAGATCCTTGTGGCGGGCGACAACTTTGGCTGCGGCTCGTCGCGTGAACACGCCCCCTGGGCGCTGAAGGATTTTGGCATCAAGGCCGTCGTCTCGACCTCGTTTGCCGACATTTTCTACAACAACTGCTTCAAGAACGGCATCCTGCCCATCGTGCTGCCGCAAGAGGCCGTCGACGTGCTGATGAAGGACGCCGAGAAAGGCGCCAACGCGCGGATGACCGTGGACCTCGAGGCACAGACCGTGACCTCGTCGGATGGCGAAAGCTTCAGCTTCGAAGTGGACAGCTTCAAGAAGCACTGCTTGCTGGAAGGTCTCGATGACATCGGTCTGTCGATGGAAAAGGCAAGCTCGATCGACGCCTTCGAGGCGCAGGCCGCGCAAAGCCGCCCCTGGGTCTGACCCCTTTGAAAACGCCCCGGCCCGCGCCGGGGCGTTTTTCTATGCAGCGGTGATCATTCAGATGAACGGTTGCTCGTCCGTTTCGTGAAAGATCAGGCTGCCAAGCGCGGTGACAACGGCGCCGTCTTTGTTTTTCATCGCGGCATTCAATTCGAAATCAACATGGCCGATCCCGGCATGGGCGTCGATCCACGCCATGAAGGTGCGCATGATCCGCACCGGCGTCTGAGACATCAGATCCTCTGGCGCTTCGAACATGTGAACCCCTTCTGCATCCCTTGCTCCGTGCATCAGGGTGGCTTTGTACAAGGCCATGGATTGTCCTCCCCATCGATCATCGCGTTTCCCGGACAGGTTAAACGCGAGACCTGACAAAACGACAATGCCCTAAAGCGTTGGCGCGATGACCAACACTCGGGGCAATCCCGCGTTCAGTCGATGTCAAAACCGTGCGTTTCGCATGCGTGGACAGTTAACCACCACTGGGCGAGCCCGCTTGGGCCACACAACAATCGCGCCACAATATATTGTTGTATTCCATAGGCTTGCCGCAAGACTGCTCTGAAATTGGTGCAATCGCGCACCAGTTTTGCCCCCAAAAAGCCTCAAAGGTTATCCACATTGGGCGTCGGGCTTGAGACACGTCACGAAAAAGGGCAGAAATTAGGCAAGACTGAGGCAGCTTGCCATAATTGGCATAAATCCAACGGAACAAGTTCGCGGCAACGAATCGCGACGCTCCGGTGACGAAGGGTAGAGACGTGATCTTGCGAATGCTCAGCGCGGGTGTGCGAGCCATTCTTGTGGCTTTGCTCATTGCGATGCCAGCACTGTTTCTGCCCTCGGTCGCAGCTGACCTTGGCCAGATCATTGCTCTGGCGGCACTGCTGGGTGCCCTTCTGACCTTTGTCGAATACTCCAGCGTCTATCCCAGCCTGATCGATTTCCGCAGCGCACCACCTTTCAACCGCTTGCGGTTCGGTGCCTTCTTTCTGGCCGTCGGCGCGATGACATTGATCTGCCGCGGCACCGTCTTTCCCTCTGCCGCATCGCAGGCTGTCGCAGCACTGGGCCACATCGCCAGCGGCCTGCTGGATGTGCCCTTTTCGCCGGTGCGCCTGCTGCTGTTGGTCCTGCCCGAGGACGCCCCCACGCAGACCGTGACGCTGCTGCGCTATTGCGCCGGTGTGACGCTGACCATCGGGATCGTCACCCTGTTTGTCTTCGGCATCCTTGTGCGGCTTTTCAACTGGCCCCTGTCCCGCGGCGCTTTCAACTTCTGGGTCAACCTGCCGATGTTCGAGCCGACCACCGGAGGGGACGTCATCGAGCGCCTCAAGCGTGAGGCGGCTGTTAACATCGTGTTAGGCAGCCTTCTGCCATTCTTGGTGCCAGCGGTGCTCAAGGTGGTGTCCGAATTCTTTGTGCCCATCACCTTTGCAGAGCATCACCCGTTGATCTGGATGGTGGCAGCATGGGGACTGATCCCGGTAAGCATGATCATGCGCGGCATCGCACTGTTGCGCATCGCCGACATTGTCGAAGCCAAGCGCAAGCGCGCCTATGCGGCGGCACAACACGAAGACGATGGCTTGCAGGTGGCCTGATCTGGCTGCTGCTGGCGGCCTGGCCAGTTCTGACGCTTGCTGAAACCCTGAGGTTTGCCACCTATCACGCCCCCTTCAGCCGCAAGGGACCGGGGGTTCTGTTGCGCGATTTGCAGGCGGGAAAGGCGCAGGATCTGACTGCGGCATTGCAGGCAATCCAAGAGGCGGATCCCGATGTGCTGCTGCTGACCCGCGTGGACTATGACGCCGGATTGGCGACGTTGCAGGCGCTGAATGCGGACCTTGGGTTCCCGCATCTCTTTGCGCTGAAACCCAACACAGGCCTGCCCACCGGGCGCGACATCGACGGCAATGGCAAATTGGGCGAGGCGCGGGATGCGCAGGGCTATGGCTGGTTTGCCGGTCAGGGCGGCATGGCGCTGTTGTCCAAACTTCCGATCGATGACGCCGGGGCCCGGAACCTGAGTGACCTCTTGTGGCACGAACTGCCAGACACCCTGATCGCCGCCGAGGATCCCGGGTTCGACGTGCAGCGGCTGTCGTCGTCGGGGCACTGGGTTGTTCCGCTGCGCAAAGGCGGACAAAGGATCACTCTGCTGGCCTTTGCGGCCACGCCGCCGGTCTTTGATGGGCCAGAGGATCGCAACGGTCGACGCAACCACGATGAGATTTTGCTTTGGCGCCACCTGCTTGACGGAAAACTGGCCGCCCCCGCGCCAGAGGGCGCCTTTGTGATCCTCGGCAACGCAAACCTTGACCCCAATGGGGGTGAGGGCCTGCACGATGCGATCCGTGATTTGCTGCAAGACCCGCGCCTGCAGGACCCGGTCGGCCATCGCAACCAGCCCACGGCCCATTGGCGCGCCAGCGGGCCGGGGCCGCTGCGGGTCAGCTACAGCCTGCCGTCCGAGGCGCTGACCGTTCAGGATGCGGGCTTGGCAGGAACGCCAAGCCCGCATCAACCGCACCTCTTGGTCTGGGTGGATGTCACGCTTGGACCGTAGTGCGCTGCGCGCCTTTGGTCGGCATCTCGACATGGGCAATCGCCCGCGCAACGGCGGTGTCCAGCGGCGTCGCCCGGAACTCGGGCAAAAGCGCATCAAAGCGATCCGGTGACAACGCATGAGGTTTGCGCCAGAGATAGCTCATCTCGGTCAGCGGCGCGGCCATGTTCCAGAACGGGCGCGCCAGGTGCATCGGCCACCAGGGCATGCGGGTCAGCCGCACCTCTTGCCCGGTCACACGTGACAGGGCTCGGGCCAGATCTTGGCCGGTCAGGGTGTACCCGGGAAAGGGGATATCCGCGAACAGGGGCAGATCGGCGCGATCCTCGGACAGTGTCACCGCAGCCGCGGCCATATCCGGCAGATAGGCCCAGGCGTGCGGCACATTCGGATCACCGGGATAGGTAAACCGCCCGCGCGCCAGCTTCTGGATCATGATGCGGTCAAACCAGTTGCCCGAGGGCGCGGTATCCAGGAAATCCCCGGCGCGCAGCACAATTGTGCGCACGCCTGCGTCGCGATAGGCCTGCTCCATCTCGATCCGGATGCGGCCCAAAGGGTTCCGCGCGGCATGCGGGGTCGTTTCGTCAAAGATCGACGGTGCCTCTTGTCCAAAGACATAGACGTTGCCGGGGATCAGAACCGCCGCACCTGTGGCCTGCGCCGCCGCGATGACCTGGGCGGTGAGCCTGGGCACCTCGCGCGCCCAGTCCGGGTAAGGCGGGTTCCAGGCGTTCACGATCACATCGACCCCCTGCGCCGCCTCGGCCAGCACGTCGGTCCTTCGATCGAAGGACCGCACAGCCCAACCCGCGTTCCAGAACGCCTCGGCGGCGTTGCGGCCAAACCGGCCATGTGCGCCAAGGACAAGAACTGTTCCAACCATCTTTCCAGCTCCTCTTTGTCAGCTGGGCCGAAGCTTGCGCATTCACCCACGATTGGGAATTGCCCGAAATCGTCGATCTGATATTCACTGTTGAATGGAGAACGCCGCACAAAAATTGGACTGGGCCCTGGTCGAGGTCTTTCTGGCCGTGGCCGACACCGGGTCGCTGTCTGAAGCCGCGCGCCAGTTGGGCACCAGCCAGCCCACTGTCGGGCGGCAAATCCGCCAGATCGAGGACCAGCTTCAGGTCTCGCTCTTTCATCGCCATGCCCGCGGTTTGCAACTGACCGAGGCCGGGGCAGCCCTGCGCCCCCATGCCCGCGCCATGCGCGAAGCCGCCTTTGCGCTGGGGCTCGCGGCCGCAGGCCAGTCGGACCAGATGTCGGGCACGGTGCGGATCACCGCCAGCGAGGCGGCCTCGGTCTACCACCTGCCCGCGATCATCGCGCAGCTTCGGCAGGACGCGCCCGAGATCTCGGTCGAGCTTGTGCCCTCGGACACCTCGGAAAACCTGCTGTTCCGAGAGGCCGACATCGCGGTGCGCATGTTCCGATCGGAACAGCTGGACATCATCACCAAGTATCTGGGTGAGATTACACTGGGGATGTTCGCCGCCGAATCCTATGTCGCGCGCAAGGGCATTCCGCAGGGGTTCGAGGATCTGGCCCATCACGATCTGGTCGGCTACGACCGCAGCACGGCCATCATCGATGGCATGCGCGAGCTTGGGTTCCCCGCCACGCGCGAGATGTTCGGCGTGCGATGCGACGACAACATCGCCTATTGGGAGCTGATCCGCGCTGGCTGTGGCATCGGTTTTGGACAAGAGTGCCTGGGGCAACAGGATCCCGCTTTGGTGCAACTGCCAACCGACTTCCCGATGCCGACAATCCCGGTCTGGCTGGCCGCGCACGAGGCCATGCGGCACACCCCGCGCATTCGCCGGGTCTGGGAGGCGCTCGAGGCCAGTCTGATGCCCCTGATCACCCGCCCCCATTGACCCCCCTGCCCCTGCACGCTAGGCCCTGACCAACGCAAATTCAGGAGTCTCGCCCCATGTCCAACCCTTCGCTTCTTATCCTGCCCGGTGACGGCATCGGCCCCGAGGTCATGGCCGAGGTCCGCAAGATCATCGACTGGTACGGCGCCAAGCGGGACATGGCCTTTGACGTGAGCGAGGATCTGGTCGGCGGTGCGGCCTATGACGCACACGGCACGCCGCTGCACGACGACACCATGGCCAAGGCGCAAGAGGTCGACGCCGTGCTGCTGGGCGCCGTTGGCGGCCCGAAGTACGACAACCTGGACTTCAGCGTGAAACCCGAACGTGGGCTGCTGCGCCTGCGCAAGGAAATGGACCTGTTCGCCAACCTGCGCCCCGCACAGTGCTTTGACGCTCTGGCCGACTTCAGCTCGTTGAAGAAAGACGTGGTCGCGGGACTTGATATCATGATCGTGCGCGAGCTGACCTCGGGCATCTATTTCGGCGAGCCGCGCGGCATCATCGAAGAGGGCAACGAGCGTGTGGGCATCAACACCCAGCGCTACACCGAGTCAGAGATTGACCGTGTCGCCCGCAACGCCTTTGAACTGGCGATGCGCCGCAACAAAAAGCTGTGCTCGATGGAAAAGGCCAATGTCATGGAATCGGGCATTCTGTGGCGCGAGGTCGTGACCGAGGTGTCGAAGGACTACCCCGAGGTCGAACTCAGCCACATGTACGCCGACGCTGGTGCCATGCAGCTGTGCCGCTGGCCCAAGCAGTTCGACGTGATCGTGACCGACAACCTGTTCGGCGACCTGCTGTCGGACGCGGCGGCGATGCTGACCGGCTCGCTTGGCATGCTGCCTTCGGCCTCGCTTGGTGCGCCGATGGCCAATGGCCGTCCCAAGGCGATGTACGAACCTGTCCACGGCTCGGCCCCCGACATCGCGGGTCAGGGCAAGGCCAACCCGATCGCCTGTATCCTCAGCTTCGCCATGGCGCTGCGCTATTCCTTCGACCAGGGCGCCGAGGCCGACCGCCTGGAAGCGGCGATCGAAAAGGTGCTGGCCGATGGTGCACGCACCGCGGACCTGCTGGGCGAAGAAGGCGCGACACCCATTTCGACCTCAGAGATGGGTGATGCCATCGTCGCGGCGCTGGACGAAAGCCTGTAATCCAGGTCTCAAGACACAGAAAAGATCGAAGCGGCAGGGCACCCTGCCGCTTTTTTTTGCACGTGGGTGGCGATGCGAGCCTGCCTGCAGCCACAATGCAGCTATGAACAAATATCAAGGCACCCCCGATTGACGTGGGGTCCGGATTGGGGCAACGCTTGCGCTAACACGCAAACTCCGTGATCCCATGACAAACAATCTCAAAGGTGCGCTTCTGGCGCTGACCGCGTTTGGCGTATTTGCGACGTCCGACGTTATCGTGAAACTGCTTGGCGGCGCCTATTCGCCGGTCCAGATCCTGTTCTTCAGCACGCTTTTGGGCTTTCCCCTGACAGCGCTGTTGCTGATCCGCGATTCGACCGCGGGGACGCTGATCCCCGTCTACCCGGGGTGGATGTTGCTGCGCACGGGCGCGGTGACAATCACGGCCTTGTGCATTTTCTACGCGTTCTCGGTGCTTCCCCTGGCGCAGGTCTATGCGGTGATCTTTGCCATGCCGCTGTTCATCACGGTCCTGTCGATCCCGGTGCTGGGCGAAAAGGTCGGGGCCCGTCGCTGGGCCGCCGTTCTGGTCGGCCTGTGCGGGATCCTCGTGGTGCTGCGACCCGGACAGACGGACCTGCAACTGGGCCACCTTGCGGCCATCGTCGGTGCCTTTTTCGGGTCGCTTGCCTCTGTTATCGTGCGGCGCGTGCGCGCCGAGGAACGCTCGTCCGTCATCATGCTGTATCCGACCCTTGCGAACGTGATCATCATGGGCGCGCTCCTGCCGTTTTCCTATCAGCCCATGGCAGGCGCCGACCTGTTGCTGAGCGCGGTCATGGCAGCCCTGGCCTGGGGCGCAAACCTGATGTTGATTGCCGCCTACCGCAAGGGCGAGGCCGTCGTGGTCGCACCGATGCAATACTGTCAGATCCTCTGGGCAACGGTATATGGGTTCTTTTTCTTCGACGAATGGCCCGACACCTACACCTTTGTCGGCGCAGGCATCGTCATCCTGAGCGGGGTCTACATCCTTGGCCGGGAAAGCCACCGGTCGGACGACTCCAACCGCCCGGTTTTGCGCACCCGGTCGCGGCCTGAAACCGGCACGACACTGCGTGTCAGCCAGTTTTTGAAGACCCAGGACAAGGGCGGAAGTGCCGGCGACGATGGCCGATAATTCTTGTTCAGGCCCCTTGCCAAGATCGGTCGAACCCAGTACTTGGCACGACACGGTCGGAGTGTAGCTCAGCCTGGTAGAGCACTGTCTTCGGGAGGCAGGGGTCGGAGGTTCGAATCCTCTCACTCCGACCAAATTTTATAAATTAAAAACAATAGGTTGGCTTGAATCGCCGACAGTTCGACTGACATATTCGCGTGCAAGTATTGTACGGCACTTCTGCGCCTCATATGATTTATGGATGGCGAAACAGTTTATAAAATATCGCAAGCGAACACGGACAGACGGAATCTGGGAGATCGTGTGGAACGATCCTGAGACCGGAAAGGTCCGTAGAGAGAGCTGCAAGACGCGCGACGAACATGCCGCGGAACGGAAGCTGGCCGAGAAGATACTTACCGGTGACATGGTGCCTCCAAGTGTCGTGACTATCGGATATCTGCTTGAACGCTATTTCCAGCATGTGAAGAGACGGAAGGCCAAGAACACCATCGTTTCCATGAAATCCAAGGTAGAACGTCTGATAGACTACATGGGAAACCTGAAGTGGGAGGAGTTCGGCCAATCCGACGTGGAGAACTATATCGATCACGCTAGATCGCTGACGCGATGGGACCGAGGCACAGAGCCACTTAGCGATGGGACAATCAAGAAGGACCTGCAAATCCTCAGATCTGCTCTACGACACGGTCATTTACACAAGCTTGTCCCCACAGCGACAGGCATCGAAATCCGGAACCTCGAATCTGCCCAGCGCACCGATTGGCTTGATGAAGCACAGATGACAGCCGTTCTGCAGTGCTGTGCAGAGGATGAGGATCGCGATCATATCTACGGCTTTCTGCTACTCGCCTTGGCGACGGGCGCGCGTAAGGAGGCAATCTTCCAATTGACCTGGGATCAGGTATACATTCCGCAGATCGAAACCGAGCTGGTTGAGGTTGCGCCTACGCCCGTGGAACGCAACGGAGTCGTTGCGATTCCGAAGCGGAGCTATCGCAGTGTGGCTACCAAAAACAAACCGTTGAACTGGGAAACGGGCGAGGTGGTGCGCGGGGCCCATATCGATTTTGGTGCTGCGCAAGGCAACAAGCGTCGTCCGAAGATTCCCATTGGTCAAAATGAAAGGCTTATGCACTATCTGCTGTATTGCGCGGATCGAAGCCAGCGTTACGTGGTCTCGTACCGAAAGCAGCCCATTCGCACGGGCATTAAGAAAGGCTTGGAAGCCGTGGGAAAGGAGGCAGGTCTTCCATTCAAACTCACGCACCATGTCCTCAAAAGGACATGCGTTACTTGGTTGGTCAGGAAAGGCATTTCGTTTGACGCCATAGAGAGAATGACCAACACGACAGTCGACACCCTCAAACGGCACTACAGTCAGCATAGCCCCGATCTTGAGGAGGAGTTGGGGGATACCTTTTCAATCTGATTGAATGCCCGCTCACAGATTCATAGATCTCGCCGGTCAATTCGATGCCGATTGGCGTCGAGAAGACTCGAAACTCCGCCCGCAACCCCACCGCATTGAAATCATTGAATAAAAACAAAACCGTCACACACGAATGTGTGCGGGTATGTGTGACGAAATCTCGAACTTTGGTCTGGCAAGCTTTTTCAGATCCGTCGTGTTCGCATCTCTCGTTTGGTTTGGATTCTCCATCCAGCCATTCCGAGATGCGGAGATCGAGGTAGCAGCGATGAGTTGACTTCCATGGGTCCTGATTTCTTGATCTACTATCACCACCAGGGAACTGAGGAGGGACCCAATGGGGGGAATGGGGGACAACTCTCAAGGCAAATCGGGTGCCGTCAAGCGGCAGCAATGCAAGTATCGGATTAATGATGTGGTTCGTTAGGCGCTGGGCGCCGCACCGTGCCAATTACTGGAGCGGACAGAATATGTTGCCGAGCATACAACATCTGTGGCTTTCAACATCTGACGAGACGACGCAGAACCGTCTGACTGCTGACGCAAAGTCCAAAAGGTCGTCGATGAAACTCATCGAGAGCAGTTCGCCCTACACGATGCAACATCGGTCTTTCGAGTTCGCTCAAAGACGAAATAGCCGCCGACCGGTTACAAACTTTTTTTAGGAAGCGCACAAACGGCGATGTTATGGGTGGTGCAAATCAAACCACTGCACCACCCATAACAAATTGAAGCGATGTTATGGGTGGTGCAAATCAATCCACTGCACCACCCATAACACTTTGGAGCGATGTTATGGGTGGTGCAAATCAATCCACTGCACCACCCATAACAAGGTAAAAAATGTTATAGGTGGTGCAAACTAAACCACTGCACCACCCATAACATTTCAAAAACACGACATTTTGCGCAATAATATTTCAAGAATCTGTAAGTCATTGATTTTAAACGGAAAATAGGGGTGTAGATGAGGTGTAGATAGCGCGAAAAAAAGATCAATGATTTCAATAGGTTACAGATCATCTACACCATCTACACCCGAGCGACTTTGTAACCCATTGATTTTAAACGAAAGTGTAGATGGTGTAGATAAACCGGGGATCTGGTTCCCTTATACGTGAGAATCAATTTTTTTTTTTCGCGAGTGTGTGCCCAGCGGAGCGACACTAAGTTAATGACCTTCACATCTTTCTAAAAAAAAAAATTGATTCTCACATACGTTAGATCCAGATTCATCTACACCATCTACACCTTTCCTGTTTTATTCAATAAAAACATAGACTTAAGTGGGTGTAGATGGGGTGTAGATGGGTGTAGATGGTGTAGATGATCTGTAAGCCATTGAAATCATTGAATAGTCATCTACACCCGGGCAAATCGAGGTGTTTTGTCGAGAACAGCCGCCTTTTCGATGGATGCTTGTTGTCGAAATAGCTCTGAAGGAATCTGCTCTCATCCTATCGAGATGATTTTCCGAAACATCATCGAAGGAATCTTCTCACACGCTGTCGAGATGCTTTTCCAAAACAGCCGTGCCCGCGTTAGCGGGGATGTCGTATCGTTCTTTCCTTCTTTGTGCCCGCGCTAGCGGGGTACCACCCTGGTCTACTTAAGCATCGATAGGAAAGAATTTCTGAAGGAGTCGTCGCCGCATTGGCTGGAACCGCAGCGCGATCTCCCGTCGATAACCTCTTTCGAAGAGTCAACTGTTGCTCCCCTACTTCGTTATCGAAACAACAGTTTCAGCGACAACGACCAGGGCCAATTACAAGAACCATCGCCCAAATTTTTTTCTCTTCCAATACCTCGGGCAAAGTTGTCGACGAATTCAGTGCAACGAAGCGACGCCCAAGATTGCCCTGTCCGAATAGAGTATACTCAACCGCTACCCGTTAAAATCGCCCAGATGTGTCTTTTTAGACTTATCGAATCATTTATCGGACGCGACAATTAAGTCGGATAGTCTAATGGGACACTCGGAGGTCAGCATGGGTGAATTGATAGGTTATGCGCGCGTTTCCAGTCGGGGGCAGAACATTGCTCCACAGATCGACGCGCTGACGCGCGCGGGGGTTCAGGCGGAGCATCTGTATGAAGAGAAGGCGTCTGGCACATCTCGGGCAGGACGTGCCGAACTTGACGCTCTCCTGCACCGTGGTATTCGAAAAGGGGACAAGTTGGTTGTCACTCGTTTGGACCGCCTCGCTCGCTCGTTGCGCGATCTTCAGAACATCGCTCACGACCTCAAAGAACGTGAGGTCGACCTGATCGTGCTTGAGCAGGCCATTGATACGAGCACGGCAGAGGGACGCCTGTTCTTCAACATGCTCGGTGCCATTGGAGAATTCGAGACAGAGCTTCGCAAAGCGCGTCAGCGCGAAGGCATTGATGCGGCGCTCGCAAAGGGCAACGAGAGTCCGTTTAAGGGGCGACCTGCGTCGATTGACGGCGATCGGGTCTTAGAATTGAGGAAGGAAGGTATGACGCCAACCGCAATTGCAAAAGCGTTGGGAATAGCGCGGTCGTCTGTTTACCGATATCTGAGGTAAGGTTGTTAGGTCCTTAGCCAGGTCCCCTCTCAGTGAGGTCCTGTGGAGGCGCTGAAGCGCAGCCTCTACCCTGGACCTACTCCGCCACCTCCCATTGCGTCACGGGAGCCCTAGGGCCGTCTGGGCGGCTTCTAAACACGCTCCACGTTCGTTGAACGTTGTCTTAGATCTCGAGCCGCGTACACACCTCCTGGTTAGCCTATTTCGACATCCTGCGGCGGGTCTGCAGACGATCTAAGTCTCTCGGCGCTGAAGGTGATCACCCGATGGAACAGCTTCAGAGAATACTTGGTGTTCCCATAAAATCTATGCAATCAACAAATACGATTTTGTTGCTGTTGCCTATTGCTTGAGGGCGGAATCCGGACGTTCGCTGCGATCGATCCCAATGTTTGCTTTATTGCGCCTAGTCTTCGTGTTGCTGCGACAGGACGTTGAGCCGAATGAAGTTTGGCTCAGTTGCGAGTGAGGGATTGGCGCACTCGATAACACGCAGTAAAGGCCCTAAACCGCCATACAAATAGGGAACGTCTTGAGGAATTGTGGCGTTCAATACCGCCAGTATTTCGCTAGGATAGTCAGCGGCCAGGCCACTTTCTTCTAGGAGGTCAAGAAGATAGCTAAAATCCTCGGTCGGTCCTAGGTGGTTTTTGAAACAGGCGAACGCATCTTCAAAGCCCTTTCGAGATACTGCTGCCATCTGTGCGAAGTTCTGGAACGTTATCTGGGTGCGCGCTTCGGGCCTACTGGGCCAAAAGTTTTTCACAAATGGTATGACCCGGTTCTTTAGATATTCTTCTTGTTGTTCTCCTGCACCCTGCAAGGCTCGGAACAGTGTCCCTGTTACAGTGTTAAGGTACTTGGCAGGAAGTTTGGAAAATACGTCTCGAAGTTCCTTGGAGCTAAAAACCGAAGCTTCGCCTAAGGCAATGTAGGTTAAGAACATCGTATATTGCTCTAGGCACTGTTCTTCCAGATCACCAATGTGGTCGGGAACGGCAAGAAATGGCGATTTTAGTAATTCAAGCAATGGTAGATATATTCTTGGCGCATGCAAAAAACTGTCCCACATCGCAGCGGCCTTTGTAACGTCCGCATCCCATTCAAACGCTGGTATCAAATGCTGTTTGGTCCAATCCTCATCCACACGCAGCAACGGGATGATTTGTTGCGCGAGAATAACCGAGCCTATCCAATGGGGCTGATTGTCGGCATTGCACATCTCTGCAAATCGACCCTTCAGCTCATCCGGAAGTCCCTGATCATCTTCCAATTCCATTGAGAACCACCAGTTCAAGAGTGAACTTGCAGCATGGCCAACCGGATGGTTTATGGCGTGACTGAGCGAAAAATCGTCGGAAACTTCGACGGTTTCGGTGCCGGTATCGATTATTCGATCAACAAGCGTGAAGAACGCCTCATCATGCTCTCCAACGTTTTTTGATATCCGATTTACCCACCAAGCAATCGCATGCAGTGCTTCGGCAAAGCTTGCGTCAGGCATAACCACTAGAATTGGTGCGATGTGCCGCCATGTTCGAAAGCTATTTTCGTCATTGGCCCAAGCATAAAGCGCTTGTCCCCAGCGTTGTGGATACCATTGATCATCTTCAGAAAGTTTCTTCAATACCTCTATCGCGAGGTCAATGTTGTCCTTACATATATTCGCCCAATCGTCCGGCGCGTGAAGGTCATCAACGCTTGGCTTTTCCCTAAGTTTAGCAATTAGGCCTTCGAAATCTCGGGGAAGTTGTTCTTCAACAATTTCGTCCCCATCTGAACTCCACATAGGAAATTCATCGCGGTCATCAGGCGCTATTTGCCATTTAGGATAGCGCGCTTCTACCGACGCGATGAAAGCGTTCGTGTTTTCTGTTGCGGTTCCTCCATTTGAAAGGAGTTTTTTCAATCTCAACCAGCGCATTCGATCTGAAAAACGTTCAAAATCTTCATCGCTAATATCATCTCTGAACCGCGTCTTGGGAGGTCCTTCGACTATTGCTCCCTGGAGCTTCTGCATATGACCAGCAGTCAAAGTTGGACCGAATGCAACCAGAAAGCGCATCACCTCTCGCATTGTGGAGGTTGACCAAAGCCAATGTCCATCGTCGTCCAAAAGCCACGACATTGATGTCTCGAACGAAACTAGGTCAGGCCTCTGTGCCAACGCAAAAAAGACCAGCCTACGAAATACTGGATGCTTGGAACTTGCCCAGATCGTTAGGGTCAGGATTCATAACCAGTAGATGACGGTTGCCGCGAGAGCGATGGCTGAGAGAAAGACCTTTGGACAGCGGTCATAGCGGGTTGCCACGCGCCTCCAGTCCTTGAGGCGCCCGAACATGAT
>JAUHVR010000019.1 GCA_030424865.1 Alphaproteobacteria bacterium
GGAAGAAAGGGGAAAGCTTGGCCATCTGCTCGTCAGTCAGCCAGAAAAGGTCGCTCATGTCACCGCTCCGTTTTCCGGGCCGTGAATCACGTAGCGCTCCGGAAATCAATGCATCCTGACCCTAGAACTCAGTATATTACCGCGAAGACCGACAAATCGAATGGTACAGCTGATCTTCGGAAGGAAAAGACACTGACTTTTCAACGAAATCTTCTCATTTTCATTTTGAACGTGTTGAAGTTCAAGAAGTTTGCCTATTCTCGATCGTCTAAACCTTGATATCATTAATTCAAGATGCCTGTTTTTGGACACCACTCAAATGCCGCTGTCGATCTCGATCTTGATGGCACTCCCGATTTCAATTCCGTCGCACCGCGTCGTCTGCAGACCTTTCTGGGGGACCTTGGACAAGCCGAAAGCACGGATGATGTTTGGACCTTGATGCTGGGATTGTGCCGGGATCTGGGGCAGACCTATCTGTCCTATGCTTTCACAAAGGTCAGCGACTACAGCCAGATAGAGTTCAACTTGCGATCGAATGCACCTGACAGCTGGAAATCCTGGCTTTCAGCCCAAGTCGCGGAACAAGAGCTCAAGGCCGTCGCAACACATGATGCACAAATGCTTGGGCTGTCGGCCGTCGGCATCGAGTTCATGGACGATTACCGGCAACGGGGACCGTTGTCGCCCTCTTTCCAGGACTTCCTGCACCGTTCGGCGGCGATTGGTTGGAAAAGCGGGCTTCTGGTGCCGCTGCGCACTGTTCGGCGGATGGAATATGGCGGCATGACCATTGCAGGGGATCTGAGCAGGTCGGACTTTCTGGATTTTACGCGCGAAAGCGGCTGGACGTTCAGCGTTGCGTCGCTGCAGGCCCACCTCGCGTATCGCGAGTTCATGTTCCGGGAAGAGGCCGACAGCTACGACCTGTCCCCGCGCCACCTTGATTTTCTGAGGCAGTCCGCGCGCGGTTTTGAAATCAAGGAAATCGCGCACAACTGGCAGCGATCCCAACAGTACGTCACACGCGTCCGCCGCGAGGTCTGCGACAGGCTTGGCGTGACCTCAAAAATGGCGGTCATGGCCAAGGCTGCCCAACTCGACATCCTGATCGATCACGACATTCGGGATCTCGAGTCCGTCAGCGGCGATTGGGACTAGTCCCCGTCAGGGCATAGCGCCGCGCTGAGCCGGACCTACAGCAAGGCCCACACTGCAGCTGGACCGACCCTAGAACAAACCGGGCGCGGAATCGTCGATTGCGTCCAGTTTAACCTTGTAGGTCGCCTTGGCTGCCGATGTTCCGGGTAGGGCCACCGTTGGCTGAGCGACCGGGAACTGCGGTTGTCTTGCAGCAGGTAGCTCTCCGCGCAGTTTGGTCAGCAGCGTTCGGTGATCAGCCTTGTACTTCACGGCGTCGCGCGTCAGCCCGTCCATCCGGGCCAGATGTTTTTCCCATGCGCGCTTGTTGAGCTTCACGGGCATCGTGACGCCGTCTTTGGCGTACCCTTGCTGATAGACCTGCTTTCCAAGAAGCACGGCTTGATAGACCATGTGATGGAACAGGTACACACGATTGAAATCGGTCGCCGCCGGCAAGCGGGTTTTCCAAAGTTCAAGGTTCTCGACCAGCCGATCAGGGACCTTCAACTGGGTGCGCGCATCGATCCAATATGGATCGTCAGTCCGGTTGCCCAGTTGGTAGTGCAGGCTGATGAACTCAAGAACCTCGTCGTACATCGCGTTCGAAACCTGATCATAACGGTTCCGGGTGACGTCGTCGAAATCGGTGGTCGGGAAATAGGTCATCAGCCAGCGGATGCCCATGTCGATCATGTGGATCGCGGTGGATTCAAGCGGCTCGATAAAGCCCCCGGACAATCCCAAGGCCAGGCAGTTCTTGACCCAGGTACGGCGCGACCGGCCGATGCGCATGGGAATGATCCGTGGCTCTGCCCCCTTGGGCGCGCGGTCCCCGAGGTGCGCCATGAACTCATCGCGCGCCTGTTCGTCGGTGCGGTGCGCATCCGAAAACACGTAGCCGGTGCCAATCCGGTTATACAGCGGAACATTCCACACCCAGCCCGCGCCCAGCGCTGTCGAGCTTGTGCAGCTTTCAAGCTTGTCAGGGTCGCTGTGCGGAATTTGCAGGGCCATGGCACGGTTGTTGCCAAGGTAGTCCGAGTAGTTGATGAACGGCTCGCCCAGCGCCTTGTTGATGATCAGCCCCCGGAACCCGGTGCAATCGATCACGAATTCGACCTCGTGGCGGCCCCTGTCCCTGAGCTGCAGCGCCGCAACATAGCCACGCTCGTCCAGTTCAACGTCATCCACGTCTGCAAGTATGTGCTCAACCCCGCGTGCGGTCCCGACATCTTGCAGCAAGCCCGCGAACTTGCCGGCATCCAGATGAAAGGCGAACCCCTGCGGCCCTTGCCCCTTTGGGTTCTTAGTGATCGCCGTCGGCCCGCGATACGCGCGGATCAGGTCGACCGTCGGCGCATAACTTTGGGCAAAGTCCTTTCTTCCGGCCCCGTAGGCCAGATAATAATAGGCCTCTTCGACGCCTTCGATCTCGCCCGGTCTGTTAAAGCCGTTCAAATATCGGATGAACTTGCCGTTCTTGTCGACGTTCCAGTTGTTGAACATCACCCCCATCTTGAACGAGGCGTTGCACCGCTTGAAGAAATCTTGATGCTTGATGCCCATCATATCCAGCGTGGTAGGCATACTGGGCACTGTGGCTTCACCCACGCCGACGGTCGGAACATTCGGCGACTCAATCAACGTGATCTTGATCGAATTCGAAAGAAGCGTTCTGAGGAAGCTGGCGGTCAACCAACCGGCCGTGCCACCACCGACAATCGTCACGTTGCGTATCGGTTTCCCCATCTCAGCCTCCACAGATCGCGCCACTACGCCCCACGATAACGGCGGATCTTCGCGGGTGCCGAGCCTTGGGCGCGTTTTTTTGGTGCTCGAAAACAGTGTCGACGCAGATCGCCGCGCGTGCCGTCGAGAGTGGCGAACACGCGACATTGTATACCAATGTATGCTGTAGACGATTCGGAAGAAGTACACTATGGAGGGGCCAGATTAAGAAAGGTGTGCACCATGTCAGATCAGACCACCCCCGATATCATCTACACCAAGGTCGACGAAGCGCCGGAACTGGCCTCGGCCTCGTTCCTGCCGGTGATCCAGAAATTCGCCGCCGCCGCGGGTGTCAGCGTTGGCACCAAGGACATCTCGCTGGCCGGTCGCATCATCGCGTCCTTCCCTGAAAACCTGACAGACGCGCAGAAACAAAGCGACGATCTGGCAGAGCTGGGCCGCCTGGTGAAAACGCCCGAGGCGAACGTGATCAAGCTGCCGAACATCTCGGCCTCGGTCCCGCAGCTGGTGGCGGCCATCAAGGAACTGCAGGGCCAGGGCTACGACCTGCCCGACTATCCCGAAGAGCCCAGCACAGACGCCGAGAAAGAGGCCCGTGCCCGCTACGACGCGATCAAGGGCTCGGCCGTGAACCCGGTTCTGCGCGAAGGCAACTCGGACCGCCGTGCCGCCAAGGCCGTGAAATCCTATGCCCAGAACAACCCGCACCGCATGGGTGAGTGGACCGCTGACAGCAAGACCCGCGTCGCGGCGATGGACGGCAACGACTTCCGCTCGAACGAGGTCTCGGCGACCCTGGCGGCAGAAACCGGTGCCAAGATCGTGCTGGAAACTGCCTCGGGCGAAACTGTTCTGAAGGACGGCCTGAGCTACCCGGCGGGCACTGTGGTCGACGCGACCTTCATGTCGGCAGCGGCTTTGGACGCTTTCCTGGCCGATGAGATCGAAAAGACCAAGGCCGAGGGCGTGCTGTTTTCGCTGCACATGAAAGCCACGATGATGAAGGTCAGCGACCCGATCATCTTTGGCCACGCGGTCAAGGCCTGGCTGGCACCGGTCTTTGAACAGTTCGGCGACAAGCTGGACGAACTGGGTGTCAACGGCAACGCCGGTCTGGGCACCCTGCTCGAGAAGGTTGCAGGCGAGCCCGAAATCCTGGCCGCCATCGACGCCGTCACCGCAACCCGCCCGCCGATGTACATGGTCGACAGCGACAAGGGCATCACCAACCTGCACGTCCCGTCCGACGTGATCATCGACGCCTCGATGCCCGCGCTGATCCGTGGCGGCGGCAAGGGCTGGGGTCCAGACGGTCAGGAAGCCGACTGTGTCTGCGTGATCCCCGACAACAGCTATGCCCCGGTCTATGACGAGGCGATCAACTTCTTCAAAGCCAATGGCAAGCTGAACCCGGCCACCGCAGGCACCGTTCAGAACATCGGCCTGATGGCGCAGAAGGCCGAAGAGTACGGCTCGCACCCGACCACGTTTGAGATCGCTGAAGCGGGTACCGTCAAGATGATCCTCGACGACGGCACCGTTCTGCACAGCCACGACGTGCAGCCGGGCGACATCTGGCGTTCGGCATCGGCCCGCAAGGCCCCGATCGAAGACTGGGTGAACCTGGCCATCGATCGCCAGAAGGCCGAAGGATGCGAGGCGGTCTTCTGGCTGGACGCCACCCGCGCCCACGATGCGGAGCTGATCAAATACGTCACCCCGATCCTCGAAGCCAAGGGCGTGGCCGACAAGTTCCAGATCCTGGCCCCGCGCGAAGCGACCCGTCAGGCGCTGGAAACGATCACCAAGGGCGAAAACCACATCGCCATCACCGGCAACGTGCTGCGTGACTACCTGACCGACCTTTTCCCGATCCTCGAACTGGCCACCTCGGCCAAGATGCTGTCGATCGTGAAGCTGATGCAGGGCGGCGGTCTGTTTGAAACCGGCGCGGGCGGCTCGGCACCGAAGCACGTGCAGCAGCTGCAGGCGGAAAACCACCTGCGTTGGGACTCGCTTGGCGAGTTCTGCGCACTGGGAGAAAGCCTGCAGTTCCTGGCCGATGCCCGTGGCAACGAGAAAGCCCGCGTGTTGGGCAAGGCCGTTGACGCGGCGACCCAGGGCATCCTGGACAACAACCGCAGCCCCGAGCGCAAGGTCGGCCAGCCCGACAACCGCGACAGCCACTACTGGTTCGCCCGCTACTGGGCCGAGGCTCTGGCGGCCCAAGGCGACGACGCCGATCTGGCCGCGCATTTTGCACCGATCGCCGCGGCCCTTGCCGATGGCGAAGAGGCCATCGTCTCCGAACTGGCCGCCGCGCAGGGCGCCCCAGCTGATCTGGGCGGTTACTACCGCACGGACGCGGCCAAGACCGCGGCAGTCATGCGCCCCTCGGCCACTCTGAACGCCATCATCGGCTGACGCCACCGAACTCTGAACGAAAAAAGGCCCCCGCTTGTTTCAAGCGGGGGCCTTTTTTCGTTGTCGTCCCAAACAGGGGATCACGTTGTCTGGCGAAGGTTCGGCTGCTGAAAAAGGAGCGAAACCGCTCTTGAAACCAAACCGGGTCGAGAAACCTCAGGCATCGTGACTTTGGGCGTCGCGCCCTCTGCCTTAGCGGCCTTGGACATTTCCCTGAAGGTCCTCAAGTGCTCTGCGTTCCTGTCCGCCAATTCCCCGGAAGGTTTCACCTTGGCATAAGCCGTTGTAATATCGTTTGAAAACGGGCCAAACATGGCGTCCTCCTTTTTCATTTCCTGCAAACAAGACTACCAAGCTCTCTTGCCAAACCCTAGAAAACGAATATTTTGAAATGATAGAAAAAGTATCATGTCTGAGATTGACTGGAAATCCCTGCCCGCCTTGTCATCCCTGCGGGCCTTTGAACTGACTGCACGGACGCAAAGCTTTGCCGCCGCTGCGCGGGCCTTGAACGTGACCCATGCCGCCATCGCCCAACGGGTACGGTCGCTTGAGGCCGACCTGGGCGTTCACCTCGTACGCCGCGCGGGCCGCACCATTGCCTTGACCGAGGCCGGCCAGCGACTGTCCCGACATCTGACAGAGGGGTTCGAAACCATTGCCGCCGGCATCGCCGAGGTCAAAGCCGACGAGCACAGCAAGCCGGTCCACGTCACGACCACCGTCTTCTTCTCGCAATTGATGCTTTTGCCACGGCTCGAAGTCTTTTCGCGCGAATGCCCCGACATCCGCGTGTCTGTGACACCCACGCAAGATATCGTTGACCTGACCTCCCAGGACGTCGATTTCGCGATCCGGGCGTCTCCGACCCCTCCAGACTGGCCAGGAATGCGCATTGAGCCGCTGATCACAAGCGACCTTATCATCGTCGGCGCGCCGGCGCTGCTTGATGGCACGATCCCCCCGCTGCAGGACTTGCCCTGGATCTGGACCGAAGGATCAGAGACTGAAGAAGCCGTCCTGAGGGCCTTTGGGTTGCACCTTGAAACGCTGCGCAACGCGGATTTTGGAGTGACCTCGTATCACATTTCCTTGGTGCGCCGGGGGCTGGGGGTTTCGATGTTCCCCGAGGTCTTTGTGCGGGATGACGTCGCCTCGGGTACGCTTCGGCAGATCACGCCCCCAACAAAGATTTCGGTCACGTTTTATGCGGTGACCCCGGTGGGCCCGGTGCGACCCCAGGCCCAGATCTTTCTGGATTGGCTGAAACAGAACCTGGGTCGCGACACGTAACCACCGACATCGCACCTGACGGGGTATGTAGTTCCGAAAAACTGGCGACGGATGAAGATTGCGGCAAGCGTCGAACCTGCACCCTGCATGCCCGCCCTACACTGCACCCGCTCGACCCCGGCGCTGGTGGACCTCTTCGGCGAGGACACAGAGGGATTTGCGCGTCCTGATGGCAATGACCGGTTTTCACACCTTGCGATGGGTTTGGTGGTGTTTGTGCAACGCACTTACATTCATGTCGCAAGGCCTGCGCCAAGGTTGCTACAGACCGATTGACAGGCAAATTCGATTGGTCTTCTGGCGCATCATGACCGACCTGACAATCAGACCCTACGCAAAAGAGCACAAGCAGACCGTTCTGGACTTGACGCTAGAGGCATGGACGCCCGTGTTCGAGAAGACGCGCCAGGACGTTCCGTCATTCGCATATGACGCGTTTTATCCAAACGGTTGGCAGACCCGGCAATTGTCGGATGTCGGAACGTTGCTGGATACCGATCCACAAGATATCTGGCTTGCCTGGCTGGGTGAACAGGCCGCCGGTTACCTCGGGATCAAGTTGCACCCCGAAGACCAGATGGGAGAAATCTACATCATTGCTGTTTCGCCCCGGTTTCAGCGACAAGGCATTTCAACACGTCTGATGACCTTTGCAGAGGATCATATCCGTCACGCTGGAATGAAAATGATCATGGTCGAGACAATCGGGGACAGGGGGCATGAACCGGCGAGGCGCTCTTACGAAGCCTTTGGTTTTGAGCCTTGGCCAGTTGCACGATATTTCAAGGAAGTCTGATTTCGCCCCTGTGCGGGTTCACGCAGTGACAGGATCAAGCTGGCTTTGGCGTGTTGGACCGGCGTTCATAGCAAGAAAAGGAAGACCATTGGCTCATTTCCGGGATGTAGGCCGTGACGATCTGGAAGCCGTATGCAATCTGTCGGTTGCACCTGAACAAGCGGATATGGTGACACCAAATGTCATGACGATGGCAGAAGCTCAGTTTGAGCCCGGGGCCGTTGTTCGCGCACTTTGGCTTGAAAAAGAGCCCGTTGGTTTGTTGGCGATGATGCGACCCTCGGCTTACCCGGAAGATGAAGACATCGTTGTCCGCAGAGACCTTGCATACATCTGGCGCTTGATGATCGGAGCACAATTCCAAGGCCAAGGGTACGGCGCTTGCGCATTGGAAGAGGCGAAGCGCATTGCCAGGTCCTGGGGTTACCCTGGTGTCTCCTTGACGGTCGCAGACAAACCAAACGGCGCGATCCCCTTTTATGAGAGATATGGCTTCGTCCCCACCGGTCGAAGGCTTTGGGGCGACTCAAACGAGCTCGAGATGATCTGGATGTTCCCGGACTAGCGCTGCTCTACAAGCAGCAGGTCGGGCCGTTCTGACCAGAGCTCTGGCGACTTTTGCATAAACCAACCATTCCGGCTGGACGCGGCATTTGCACGACTTGGACCCAGCGCTGCGATGTTCGGCGGTGTGCCGGATACCCGGCTGCGGGCTTTGAGGAAGACGCAAAGGGCCAACCCGCCTAATCTGTGACTAAAATCGAAAGGACTGGCCAGCATGGGCACTTTGGTGGTGACAGAAGCAGAACTGAGAACCTGTCTGCACATCGACAACAGGTCGCTCGATGCTGTTGAGCAGGCCTTCGCCTGGATTGCGGAAGGGCGCGTTTCGATGCCGCCGGTCATGCATATCGACGTTGATGCAGACAGTGCGGTCGACACCAAGGGCGCTTTCGTCGAAGGCATGGATCATCTTGCCGTAAAAATCGCAACAGGCTTCTTTCGCAACCCTCAAATTGGGCTGCCCAGCTGCAGCAGCATCATTGTCTTGATGAACGCTCAAACCGGCGCTTTTGAATGCGTATTCCTCGACAACGGGTTCTTGATGGATCTGCGCACGGGTCTCGCCGGGGCCGTGGCGGCGAAACACCTTGCGCCACAAAGCGTCAAGACCGTCGGGGTGATCGGGACAGGTGTCCAGGCGCGCTACCAAATCGAGAGCCTCGCGCTGGTGCGGAATTTCGAAGAGTTGCTGGTGTTCGGGCGCAACGCGAGCTCGGTTTCGACATACTGTGCCGAGATGTCAGAGCGGCTGGGCGTTCCCGTCAAGCCTTGTCCTTCGGTGGAAGAGTTGGTGAAAACCGCGCAGATCGTCGTGACGACCACGCCCGCGACCGATCCCGTCATCATGCCAGACTGGCTTCACAAAGACCTGCACATCACCGCAATGGGATCAGATTTGCCAGGGAAACAAGAGCTGCATTCGGACGTTCTGCTTCGTGCGGACGCTGTCGTTTGCGATGTGATAGATCAATGCGCCATCGGCGGCGAACTTCAACATGTCACGGCAGGACAGGTCGACGCATTGGAGCTTGGCTCGATCATAGCAGGCACGCAATCGGTTTCGCGGCAACCAGGGGCCATAACTGTTTGCGATCTGACCGGAACCGGTGCGCAAGACACGGCCATCGCGATAGACGCTTTCGCACGCATCAAGGCTGCGGGCTTGGGTTCCATCATCGGGCTTTGAAGCGACCTTGATGGTCGGCTTTCAACACGACGACGGAAACAAGGGCCCTGAACGGATTGGTTCCGAGATCAAAGACGACGCGTTTTGCCGTCGCGGCCAGGCCGCCAAGGCACCTTCTTTCACCAAACTTCGGTGCAACCCAAATCAATCGTCGAGGCTTGCCGGTGCTTTTAGGTCCATCACTTTGAGAGTCTCTTCGATCACGTCGTCCAGCGTGTCCATCAGGATATCCACGCGGTCCGTCCCAAACACCGCCGGCGATTGTATTTCAAACACCGGCATTGTGTGATCGAGGCCGAGGTGACGGCCCTGATTTTACGGTAGCGCCTGTTTTCGCGGGCATTGCACAGCTCATTTTTTGATTTTCCCCTTGGCCCACCCGCGCACTGGCGCTGGCGGGCCATTCTTTTTAGAAGGTTAGGCGGCAACTCAGGACAAAATTCTTGTGTCAGATTTGTGCCAAAACGGCAAAAAAACACCCAAAATCGCACGATATAACAGGCAATCACATTGAATAAGGGTGAATGAACGAATTTTCGGATTAGCCCCGTGTCGGTGTTTTTTCCTTTTATTTCAGAGATTTATTGGCGATCCCGGCAGGATTCGAACCTGCAACCTGCCCCTTAGGAGGGGGCTGCTCTATCCAGTTGAGCCACGGGACCGCTTGGGCCTTGATTAGCGCGCGCCGGGTCGGTTGTCATGCCCCTTTTGCCGCAAAGGCGGGTGCTGCAAAACACACCGAATACGCTTGTGCCGCAACAAAAGTTCGCGGTAACATTTTTCCAAACAACAACAGGATCATGTCCCGTGGCCAACGACAGCAACCGCCCCCTCACCCTTCGCGATGTTTCAGAAGCCTCGGGCGTATCGGAAATGACGGTCAGTCGGGTGCTGCGAAACCGGGGTGACGTCTCTGCCGCGACCCGCGAAAAGGTCATGGAGGCCGCCAAGACGCTGGGTTATGTGCCCAACAAGATCGCCGGTGCGCTGGCCAGCCAGCGCGTCAACCTGGTCGCTGTCATCATCCCGTCGCTGCGCAACATGGTCTTCCCCGAGGTGCTGAGCGGCATCAGCTCGGTGCTGGAAAAGACCGATCTGCAGCCAGTTGTCGGCGTAACCGACTATCTGCCCGAGAAAGAAGAGCGCGTGCTTTACGAGATGCTGTCGTGGCGTCCTTCGGGTGTGATCATCGCGGGTCTTGAACGTTCGGACGCCGCGCGCGCCATGCTGCGCGCCAGCGGCATACCGGTGGTCGAGATCATGGACGTCGACGGCACGCCGGTCGATGCCATGGTGGGCATCTCGCACCGCCGCGCGGGCCGCGAGATGGCGCGGGCGATCCTCAAGGCCGGGTACAAAAAGATCGGCTTCATGGGCACCAAGATGCCGCTGGACCACCGCGCCCGTAAGCGGTTCGAAGGCCTGACCGAGGCTTTGGCCAAGGGTGGCGTCGAAGTGGCCGATCAGGAATTCTATTCAGGTGGATCGGCGCTGGCCAAGGGTCGCGAGATGACGCAGGCCATGCTGGAACGCACTCCAGACCTTGATTTCCTGTATTATTCCAACGACATGATCGGTGCGGGCGGCATGCTCTACCTGCTGGAACAGGGCATCGACATCCCCGGACAGATCGGCATGGCGGGGTTCAACGGGGTCGAACTGCTGGATGGCATGCCCCGCCAACTGGCCACGATGGACGCCTGCCGCGCCGAGATCGGCAGACGCGCCGCCCAGATCATCGCGGCCTCGGTCGACACACCCGAGGAAGAGATCGAGCGCACTGTCGAACTGACGCCGACGATCACCTATGGCGACACGCTGAAGCGCAAGTAACGGTTACGCCACCTGCGTGCCCCGGCTCCAGACGCCACGCAGCATCGGCACCTTGCCCGCCACCCGGAACCGCACCAGATCGGCACGCAACCCGGTTTCCAGAATGCCCCGGTCGGTCAACCCGACGGCGCTGGCCGGGGCCGCTGTGACCGTCGCCATACCGCGCGCCATGTCGTCCCAAAGCATCCCCAGATGGACCGCCGCCAACAGCAGCGCCGACGGAACATAGTCGGACGACACGACGTCCAGAAGCCCCCGCTCTGCCAACTCTTGCGCGGCAACGTTGCCCGAATGTGATCCGCCCCGGATCAGGTTCGGCGCGCCCATCATCACGGCAATCCCGTGGTCGTGGCAGGCCTGCGCGGCCTCCAGGGTCGTCGGAAACTCTGCCAGACGGATTCCATGCGCGGCCGAGGTTGCGACCTGCCCGGGTGTGGTGTCATCGTGGCTGGCCAGCACCGCCCCGAACCGATGCGCCTGTTTCACGGTCGCGCTTTCGTGCTTGGCCCCGAACTGCGCCTGCAAGCCCCTCAGCCGCGCCACGTGTTCGTCGAATTCGGCATCGGTCATGGACCGTTTGCCCATGACATAGGCCTTCATCTTCGACACATCACGGAACTGCCGCTGGCCCGGCGTGTGGTCCATCAGGCTGACAATGCCGACCCGATCATCGGGGCCGAACTCCTCGAACTCTTCGATCAGCGTTTCCGAGCAGACCTCGGCCCGCAGGTGCAAAAAGTGGCTGATCTTCAACGCATCCGCGGCGCGCAGCTCCAGCAGCTCACTGGCCAGCGACCGCGCGTATTTGGTGTAGCCGCCCTTGCCGGTCGGGATCGAGCCCACCCGCATCGCGTCGAAGACCGAGGTGATACCTGTGCTGGCCAGTTCCGCATCATGGGCGATGATCGCGGCGGCATGGGGCCAGTCGACCTTGGGGCGCGGCTGGATGTGGCGTTCCAGGTTGTCGGTGTGCAACTCGATCAGACCGGGCGCGACAAAGTCACCGCCACAGTCGATGGCGCCAGAGGGCACAGCGTCGCCCTCGCCGATCTCGACAATCTGCCCACCGGCGACCCGCAGCCAACCGGTCATCACGCGGTCACGCAGCACCAATTGGGCGTTGGCGAGGCACATCTCTTGTGTCATCACGCCGTCATCTCTGTCTGCGACAGGGTTCGAAAGAACCGAGGTATCCATGACTTTTTCCCGTTACGCTGTCTATTTCACTTGTGCGCCCGGCCCACTGGCCGAATTCGGCGCCGCCTGGCTGGGCTGGGACGCCGCGCGCGGCACGGCCTGCGCGCATCCGCAGATGGACGGCCTGCCCGCGCCGATCGATCAGATCACCGCGACCCCCCGCAAATACGGCTTCCACGGCACCGTCAAGCCTCCGTTCCGCCTGGCCGAGGGCACCACGGCCGAGGGTCTTGCCCAGGCGCTGGCCGCTTTCTGCGCCACCCGCCCGGTTGTCCCGTTGCAGGCCATGGCGGTCACCCGTCTTGGCCGTTTCCTGGCGCTGACCCCGCAGGGCGATGTATCCGCGCTCAGTGACCTTGCGGGCGCAACCGTGCGCGAACTGGAGCCTTTCCGCGCGCCTTTGACCGAGGCTGACCTTGAACGCCGCCGCAAGTCCAACCTGACCCCGCGCCAGGACGAGTTGCTGCAGACCTGGGGATATCCCTACGTCATGGAGGAATTTCGCTTCCACATGACCCTCAGCGGCCGTCTGGACCCGGATGTCGGCGAAGCCCTGCAGCCAATCCTTCAGGCGGAACTTGCCCCAATCCTGCCCGCGCCCTTCCCGATCGATGGGCTGACACTGTGTGGCGAAGATGCCGAGGGGCGGTTCCACGAACTCCATCGCTACGCGCTTTCCGGCTGAAGCACCGCCAGCACCCGCGCGAGGGTCTGCGCCAGCGGGCCGTCGTTGCAAATCTCTGTCACTGGCAGCCCTTCGGGCAGGGCAAAGCCCGCCCGCGACAAACGCCGCGAGATGTCGTCCTGCGTCTCGCGTCCCCGGCTTGCCAGCCGCGCCGCCAGAACCTCGGTTGGAGCGGTCAACGCGATCACGTGGAATGCCGAAAACCGCGCCTGGGCCTGTGGAAGCACAGAGCGCGACAGGTTCGCCAGAACCGTTTTGCCAGCGGCCAAATCAGCATCAACTGCGGTGGGAATGCCGTAATGCAATCCGTGTGCCGGCCACCACAGCGCAAAATCTCCCGCCTCGGCCATCTGGGCAAACGCCTCTTCGCTGACCGCGTCAAAGGCCTCGCCGCCCGCATCTGCAGCCCGCGTGATCACCCGCCGCGCCAGCACCACGTGATCCGAGGCCGCCGCCGCGGCCTCCATCACGCTGTCCTTGCCGACCCCAGAGGGGCCAACGACGGCCACAAAGCGACCACCCATCAGGCCAGCCCCGGCGTAAAGGCGGTTACATCGACCTCACGGTCACAGACCCGCGCACGCGCGGCCTCGTCGTGAAAGATCCCGACAATCGCCGCGCCCCGTGCCTTGGCCTCTTCGATCAGGCTCAGCACGGTCTCGCGGTTGATCGCATCCAGCGAGGCCGTCGGTTCGTCCAGCAAAAGCGCCGGATAGGCATGGGCAAAGCCCCGCGCGATGTTCACGCGCTGCTGCTCACCGCCCGAAAAGGTTGTGGGCGACAGCGACCACAGCCGCTCGGGGATCCGCACGCGCGTTAGCAACTCCCGCGCCCGCGCCTGCGCGGCCGCGACGTCGACACCCACCGCCAACAACGGCTCGGCCACCACGTCCAGTGTCGCCACCCGGGGCACCACCCGCAGGAACTGGCTGACATAGCCAAGGGTCTCGCGCCGCAGGGCCAGGATCTCGCGCGGCTCGGCCTTGGCCACATCCACGCCGTCCACCAGGATCGACCCGCTGGCCGCCAGGTAGTTGCCATAGATCATCCGCATCAACGTTGATTTGCCCGCACCAGAGGCCCCGATCAGCGCCACACATTCGCCGCGCGCCACCGACAGTTCGGCCCCCTCCATCACACGGATCACGGCACTGCCCTGATTGTGCATGGTGAATGTTTTGGCCACTCCGGCAATTTCAATCATCGCGTTCATGTTTCTTCTTGCCTCAAATATCCCGGGGTGAATGGGCCGCAGGCACAGAGGGGCAGCGCCCCTCAAACCTGCAGGACACTCGACACCAATAGCTGCGTATAGGCGTGTTGCGGATCGTCCAGCACCTGGTCCGTCAACCCGGTCTCAACCACATGCCCATCCTTCATCACCATCAACCGATCCGCCAAAAGCCGCACAACGGCCAGGTCATGCGTCACGATGATGGCGCTCAGCCCCATCTCGCGCACCAGCCCGCGCAGCAGATCCAGCAGCCGCGCCTGCACGGAGACATCCAGCCCTCCCGTCGGTTCATCCATGAACACCAGCCGAGGCCCCGTCACCAGGTTCCGCGCAATCTGCAACCGCTGCTGCATGCCGCCGGAAAAGGCGGTTGGCCGGTCATCCACCCGGTCCTCGTTAATTTCGACACGACCCAGCCAATCGACAGCGACCTCGCGGATATTCCCGTAGTGCCGCGCACCGACGGCCATCAACCGCTCGCCAACGTTGCCGCCGGCGCTGACATTCATCCGCAGCCCATCGCGCGCGTGCTGATGCACAAAGGCCCAGTCGGTTCGGCCCAGCATCCGCCGCTCGGGTTCCGACATCGTCACCGTGTCGCGCATCCCCTCGGCACGGGTGTCGAAAAGCACCTGACCCGCGTCCGGCGCAAGATGCCCTGCCAGGCAATTCAACAACGTGGACTTGCCCGACCCGCTTTCGCCGACGATCCCCATGACCTCGCCGGGATACAGATCAAAGCTCACATCGGCGCAACCGATCCGGGTGCCGTAAAACTTGTTCAGATCCGTCACGCGCAGCAGCGGCGTCACGGCAGAGGGGATCTCGATCGCAGTAGTCATGCCGCATCCTCGTCAAAAGCAGTTCCCAGCGCCCCAACATGCCCGGCCGCGCGACGTGACCGGCAATAATCCGTGTCAGAGCAGACAAACATCCGCCCGCCAGCATCGTCGGTGATCACCTCGTCCAGGTAACTGTCCGTCGCGGCGCAAAGATCACAGGCGGCATCGGCCTTCGAGGCCTCAAACGGGTAGTCCTCGAAATCGAGGCTGACCACCTGGGTATAGGGCGGGATCGCATAAATCCGTTGCTCGCGCCCGGCCCCGAACAGCTGAATCGCCGCCATTTCAAGCTTGGGGTTGTCGAACTTCGGGATCGGCGAAGGATCCATGACATAGCGATCCTCAACCTTCACCGGATAGGCATAAGAGGTCGCGATCTGCCCGTGGCGGCTGATGTCTTCGTAAAGCTTCACATGCATCAGGCCGTAGTCTTCCAGACTGTGCATCTTGCGGGTCTCGACCTCTGACGGTTCGAGAAAGCGCAGAGGTTCCGGGATCGGCACCTGGTAAACGAGGATCTGATCCTCGGTCAGGTCTTCCTCGGGGATGCGGTGGCGGGTCTGGATCACACTGGCCTTCGACGTTTCCTCGGTGGTCGCAACCCCCGCCGTGCGCTCAAAGAATTTGCGGATCGAGACCGCGTTGGTCGTGTCATCGGCCCCCTGGTCGATCACCTTCAAGGTGTCGTCCGGCGTCAATGTCGCCGCGCTGACCTGCACGCCGCCGGTGCCCCAGCCATAGGGCATGGGCATTTCGCGACTGGCAAAGGGCACCTGGTATCCGGGGATCGCCAGACCCTTGAGGATCGCGCGACGGATCATGCGCTTGGTCTGTTCGTCAAGATAGGCGAAGTTGTAGTCGGTCATCGGGTCACCTCTTGGGCGAGACGGGTCGGGACACCCGGCAGTTTGGTCATGACATCAGGGTTCGATAGCCGCAGGATGTGGTCCCCCTGGGCCGTCAGATGGGCATCGCGGGACCTCTCCCAGCCGCCTTCAGCATGTTCACCACCCTCCACTTCCAGGATCAGGCGGGAAGAGGGGGCAAGGCCGCAGCAGGGTGGAACAACGGTCATGTTCATTCCGCCGCTTCCTGCTGCACGTCGCCCATGACCTCGCGCCGCAAACGCCGGACGAGTTCAAGTTCCGCCTGGAAATCCACGTAGTGGGGCAGCTTGATATGCTCCAGGAACCCGGTCGCCTGAATGTTGTCCGAATGGTACAACACAAACTCTTCGTCCTGTGCCGGGGCGCCCATGTCATCCTCGCCCAATTCCTTCCAGCGCAGCGCGCGGTCGACCAGCGCCATCGAGATCGCCTTGCGTTCAGTCTGGCCAAAGACCAGCCCATAGCCACGCGTGAACTGCGGCGGCTCGGTCTTCGATCCCGCAAACTGGTTCACCGTCTCGCATTCGGTCAACTCGATCTCGCCAATCTCGATGGCAAAGCCCAGCTCGGGCACTTCCATCTCCAGCGTGCAGGTGCCGATCCGCAATTCACCGACAAAGGCATGGTTGCGCGCATAGCCACGCTGGGTCGAATAAGCCATGCCCAGGATAAAGCCCTCGTCCCCGCGCGTCAGGTTCTGTAACCGCAGTGCCCGGCTGGCCGGCAACTCCAGCGGTTCGCGGGTCAGGTCCGAAGGCACCTCGTCACTGACCGGCTCGGTCTGGATCAGGCCCTCCTGGTTCAGAAATTCGGTGATGTGTGGCGTCGCTTCTTCCCGAGGCGCCGCATGGGGGGCTTCGGGCACCTCGCCCTCGGCGGCCAGTTTGAAATCCAGCAGGCGGTGCGTGTAGTCAAACGTCGGCCCCAGCACCTGCCCGCCCGGAGCGTCCTTGAACGTGGCCGAGATCCGGCGGTCGCAGGCCATGGCACCGGTGTCCACCGGCTCTGTCGCGCCAAAGCGCGGCAAGGTCGTGCGGTAGGCGCGGATCAGGAAAATCGCCTCGATCAGATCACCGCGCGCCTGTTTGATCGCCAGCGCCGCAAGGTCGGGATCATACAGCGACCCCTCGGCCATCACCCGGTTCACCGCCAGCTTCAACTGCTCGCGGATCTGAGCAACCGAAAGCTCGTCGACCGAGGTGTCCCCGCGCCGTTCTTCGGCCAGCCAGGCATGGGCATTGTCAATCGCGCGTTCGCCGCCTTTGACTGCAACATACATCGATCAGCCCTCCACGTTCGAGATCTTGGTCGTACGCGGCAGGCCCGCCAGCCGGTCGCCGCAGGTCAGGAAGAAATCCAGACCCAGCGGGAACAACACCGCATTCGCTTGCATCGGCGCGATTTCTGGTAGTGACAGGGTCGCACTGCTCTGGATGCCGGGGCCGCTCAGGGTCGCGCCCGCCTCGGACAGTTCCGACATCTCGACAATCACCGTTGTCGAGCGATCCGGATACTCGGGCGTGCCGATCGGAAAGCGCGACAGCGGCGTGACCGCCGCCCAATCGCCCAGCGCAAAGGCGCAGGTCTCGGGCCCTGCAAAAGGCGCGCCGGTGTGAAAGGTGATCCAGTCTCGCACCTCGGGGCAGTCCCAGGCGCCTGCCAGAAAGACCGGCGTTTCCGGATCGCAGAGCGTCAGGATCAGCACCCCGGCCGCGACCGACATCGGCGCAGGCGGCTGTGCGCCCGCGACGGTCTCGATCCGCCCCGGCCGCGCCATGGCCGACATCGCCGCGCGAAAGGCAACGGCGGCTTCTACGGGTTCTGACGAAAACCCACCCTGCAGGGATTGCATGTGCATCAGTCCTCTCCCCGGGCCATTGTGAAGAATTCGACCTTGGTCGCGGCAGCCTTCGAGGCGCGCGCCCGTTGGGTCGCCTTGCGGTCAGCGGCCAGCGGCTCAAGCACCAGCGTGGCCAAGGGGCCTGCCATCTCGGTCTGCATCATCGCATCCACAAGCGCCGCCTGTGTCGCCTTGGCCTTGTTGCGCCCCTGCACATAAGCGTGCCCGACCTCGCCGCTTTGCAGCTGAAGCGAACACCGCGTGACGGTGACTTCGCCCAGGTTGAACGGTGCGCCGGTGCCGCCAGCCCGCCCCCGCACCATGGCCGCGCCAATCTCGGGCTGGCGCAACCAGGTGTACTTGGGGCTGATCCCCTGCTCGGACCACAACCGATCCAAGTCTTTTGCGGGGGCCTGCGCGAGGATGCCCATCCAGGTTTTCCGATCCAATGTCGCTGTCATCTAGACACCTTGCAGACTTGTCTATTTCACTATACAACTAGACAAATATCTACACGACATGTGTGCACCGTGCAACCAGACCTAAGTGAAAGTTTCATGACATGACACGGGTTTCGATCTGGAAATCGATTTCGCAAACGCTGCGATCCGAGATTGCCGAGGGCCACTATGCCCCGGGCGACAAGCTGCCGACCGAGGCGGCGCTGTCCGCGCGATTCGGCGTCAACCGCCACACGGTCCGCCGTGCGCTGCAATCCATGTCGGACGAAGGCTTGGTCCACGCGCGTCGCGGCGCGGGGGTCTTTGTAGCGCATAACCCAGCGGACTACCCCATCGGCCGTCGCGTGCGCTTTCACGAAAACCTGACTGCCGCCGGACGCATGCCCGCCAAGCGCATCCTGTCCACGGTCACCCGCAAGGCCGACGCGCGCGAGGCCGAGGCGCTACAACTTGAACCGGGCGCGCCCGTCCATGTCTGCGAAGGCCTGTCGCTGGCCGATGACCAGCCGATGGCCCTGTTCCGCAGCGTTTTTCCGGCAGAGCGCATGCCTGACCTGCCCGCCGCGCTGGAACGGCATTCCTCGATCACCAAGGCGCTGAAGGACTGTGGGGTGACCGACTTCACCCGCTCCGAAACCCGCCTGAATGCCAAGACCGCCACCGCCACGCAGGCGCTGCACCTGATGATCAACGAAGGCGCGCCGATCCTGCGGTCCATCGGCATCAACGTGGATCCGAGCGGCCGACCGGTCGAATACGGCCGCACCTGGTTCTGCGGGGACCGGGTCACTCTGACGGTCAGCGATTTGTGATGAAATCAAGGGCGTCTGTCACTGATCCGACACATAGCCCTTGTACAGGACAGCAAACACTTCGGCAGAGCAGTCTCATGATCCCTGGCCCAACATCCTTGCGTCTGACTGGCGCGATGGTCCTTCGCGACGGCGAAATGCAACAGCGCTCTGTTGCGTTCGAGGACGGTCGCATCTCCAAGGGCCCCCTGCCCGAGGTGGACCTGCGCGGCTACTACGTGATGCCCGGCATCATCGATCTGCACGGCGATGCCTTTGAGCGCCACCTTGCCCCGCGCCCGACCGCGCCCTTCCCGATGGACAGCGCTCTGCGCGCCACCGACCGGGACGCGGCGGCCAATGGCGTGACCACCGCCTGGATGGCCCACAGCTGGAGCTGGGAGGGCGGCTATCGCGGCCCTGACCACGCCGAGGCCTTTCTGTCCGCGCTGGATGCCTATCGCCCGCACGCCCTGACCGACCTGCGGGTACAGATCCGCTGCGAAACGCATACCGTTGGCACAGCGGACCGTCTGCTGGCGACGATCCGGCGGCACAACGTCGACTATGTGATCTTCAACAATCACCTCGACGAAACGCTGGAAGAGGCCCGTGAACGCCCCGAGCGTCTACTTGGCTGGGCCAAGCAATCCAACCGCACGCCCGAAGAGTTCCTGGCCGTTGTCGACAAGGCTCTGGAACAAAAGCGCGATGTCCCGCGCTATCTTTGCAAGTTGGCCGAGGCGTTTGACACCTTGGGTGTGAGCTATGGCAGCCACGACGACCCCGACGGAGAGACGCGCGAGATGTACGCCATGATGGGCGCAAAGATCTGCGAGTTTCCGACACGCCGTTCTGCCGCGGCCCTTGCGCGCGCCGTGGGCGACCCGATCCTGATGGGCGCCCCCAACGTGGTGCGTGGCGGGTCGCAATCGGGCAACATTGCCGCCGCCGACCTGGTGCGCGCCAAGCTGTGTGATGCCCTGGTCTCGGACTACTACTATCCTGCGCTGATGCAGGCCGCCTTCCGGCTGGCCGACGACGGTCTGGCCACCCTGCCACGGGCCTGGGCGATGATCTCGACCCGTCCGGCCGAAATCCTGCGCCTGCCTGACCGCGGTGAGATCGACTATGGAAAGCGTGCTGACCTTGTGGTGGTGAACGCGACAACCCGTGCCGTCGAGGCCACCATCTGCGCGGGCCGGATCACCCACCTGACGGGCGAAGCCGCGGCGCGCTTCCTTGGCGCGCGCCCGGATCTTGCGCTAGCTGCTGAATAATCAATCTTTCGCAAAGATGTCACACGCCTGTCATGGGTCATGCCGTAACAAGCGCTTGTGAGTGTGACCGCGATCGTCGCAGCGTAAGGCGACAAACGTACCTAGATCCATACTCTTTCATAAGATGTTTCAGTACCAAAAAGGGCGGCCCTCGGGTCGCCCGTTTTTATTCGTAGCGCGCCAGAAACTCTGTCACGGGCAAGCTGCGGAAGTCCTGCAAAGCCGCGCGCAACGCCTCGTGGCTCCAGTCCCACCAGGCCAGGCGCTCCAACCGGGCGACGATCTCGGGCGCGAACCGCATCCGCACCACCTTGGCCGGCACCCCGGCAACAATCGCATAGTCCGGCACATCCTTTGTGACCACGGCCCCCGAGGCCACAACCGCCCCCGTTCCGACCCGCACCTCGGGCTTCACCTGCGCGTTGTGCCCGATCCAGGTGTCATGCCCGATGACCGCCCGCCGCGCGCGGCGCTTTTCGAACCAGGCCGCATCGTCCTCGGCATCGTCCCAATACGAGGCTGACCGATACAGGAAATGATGCAGGCTCGCCCGGTCCAAGGGATGGTCCGTGGCGCCGATCCGCACAAAGCTTGCGATATTGGCGAACTTGCCGATCTCGGCATTGGCGATGTCGCAATAACGATCGCAGTAGGAATAGTCCCCGACAGTTGAATAGGCGACGCGACTGCCCTGCCCGATCTCGACAAAGCGCCCGAACTCGGCGCTTGTGATCGAACATCCCTCGTGCACCACAGGCGCCTCAGCTGAAAGCCTCGTCACGACGCCCCCCTTCATCTTTCCGATAAATACTCAAACCGGCGCAACGGCGGCCGTCAATGCCCGCCGTCATCACCTTTGATCAACCGCCGACGCAGCGCGCCGGAAACCCAGTCCATCACCATGACCATCAACACCACCAACACGATGTAATACGTCACCTCTTCCCAGTCTTTTTGGGTGATCATCGCCTGTGTCAACAGCAGGCCAATCCCACCCCCGGTGATCGCCCCGATCACGGTGGCCGAGCGGGTGTTCGATTCCAGATAGTACAGGATCTGGCTCAGCAGCACCGGCGTCACCTGCGGGATCACGCCAAAACGATAGCGCTGCAGCGGCTTGGCGCCGGTGGACCGGATCCCCTCGATCTGCTTCTGATCGACGTTTTCCAGCGCCTCCGAGAAAAGCTTGCCAAAGGTGCCGGTGTCCGTGATCAGGATCGCCAGCGCCCCGGTCATCGGCCCAAGACCAAAGGCGCGGGTCAGGATGATCGTCCAGATCAGCGCATCAACCCCACGGAAGAAGTCAAAGAACCGGCGCGTCGCGAAGCGGACGGCCACAAAGGGCGAAAAGTTCTTGGCCGCCAGAAAGGCCAGCGGAAGCGAGACGATGGCCGCGCCAAAGGTGCCCAGGAAAGCCATCAGAACCGTCTCGCCAATGGCCCAATAGACGTCCTTGTGCAGCCACATCTTGTTGTTCCAGAAGTCGCTCAGGATCGCGCCGGCCTCACCGGTCACAAACCGGCCCAGAACCTCGCCAAAGCCCAGCCCATGGTACGGGCTGTCCAGCGTGAAGAAGAAAAGCTCCCAGCCGGTGAAATAGCGGAACACCTCGGTGCGGTTGCGGGTGATCGTCAGGCGCCCCGCTTCGGTCGTGATCGCAACACGGTTTTTCGAGGCGTTGATCCACTCGGGGATCTCGTCCGAAGGATAGCTTTGCACCACGCCCTTGCTGCGCGAGACGGTGAATTCCATCAGGCCATAGCCCGGCACGTCATAGGTCACGCCGTTGTCGTCGGGCAGATAGGTGATGACGTGGCCGTCGCCCAGATCAATCACCGTGGTGTCGCCCAAGGCGACCCAGGCCGGGGCCTCGCCTTCGGGAAAACGGCCCTTTTTTTCACCTTCGATGGCGGCGGTCACGTCACCGCTGCGGTTGTCCCGCGTGATATGCACCTTGTGGCTGTAGACATCGGCCACCAGCGCACGGGCATTGTCGGCACTGGCGCGCTGGATCAGCCCCCCGATGTCGAAGGCAAAGAAAATGTAGACAAAGTACAGCAGCACCACGCCGGGGATGCCAAAGGCCAAAAGGCGCTTTTGGCGGAAAAGCCGGTTTGCCTGATCGCGAAGATCGGCGTTTGCGTCCATCATCGCCATGGCTCAGTGACCCCCTGCGTTGGAACCGTGGACCAGCTTGTCACGCACATAGCTCGACAGCTGATCAAAGAAGACAATGGTCAGGAACAGCAGGATGAACATGGCCGCGGCCTCGTCATACTTGCCCTGCCCCCACTGGATCGAGACCTTCAGCTCGTGGCCCAGACCGCCCGCGCCGACAAAACCCAGGATGGCCGAGGCGCGGATGTTGATTTCGAAACGCAGCAGCGCATAGCTCAGCCAGTTCGGCGCCACCTGCGGGACGACCCCCAGCATCATGCGCTGCGACCAGTTTGCCCCGACCGAGGCCAGGCCATCGAGCGGCTTCAGATCGGCGTTTTCGTTGACCTCGGAAAACAGCTTGCCCAACGCGCCCACCGTGTGGAACGCAATTGCGATCATCGCGGGCACCGGGCCTCCGCCCAGGATAAAGATCAGGACCAGCGCGATCACGATTTCGGGCACCGCGCGCATGATGTCCATGATCCGGCGGAAGACGCCGATCAGACGCGGATAACGCGCCATGCCGCGTGTCGCCAACAGCGACAGCACAATCGCCCCCAGCGCGCCGATCAGGGTCGACACGGCTGCGATGTTGATGGTCTCAACCAGCGCCGGAAAGAAATGCGCCAGGTGGCCAGGCAGTTCGCCGGCCTTGCTTGCGGCTTCGGCGATCACCTCGGCCGGGTAGTCAAAGAAATTGTCGATCCCGCCCCAGAAGCTGCCGCCATTGCGGTCTTCGGCCGTCTGGAACCCTGCGACCATGAGCAGAACAAAAATCGCCAGCATGATGCCGGAATACAGCCTGCGGCGACGGGCCTGCGCCATGTAAGACGACTGGATGTCGTCGACGCGAACAGACCCTGCGGTGAGATCAGCCATGAGAAAGCCTTTGGGGAGGATACGAAAAAGCGGGCCCCGATCCGGGACCCGCCAAGGGATCAGTCAAACTTAGTTCGACTTCGCTTTGCGTGCTTCGATGATCGAAACATAGGCGTCGTGGGTGATCGGGTCGAAGCCCAGCGAGTCACCAGCGGCCACGCCGTAGGCGCAGTCAGCGTCGTTTTCGTGCAGGCTGTCGACCAGGGCGATCATTTTCGCCTTGACGTCGGCAGGCAGCGACTTGCGCAGAACGATCGGGCCTTCCGGGATCGGAGCCGATTTCCAGATCTGCACCAGGTCGTTCATGTCAACCAGGCCGGCGTCAACCGCGCGGCGCAGCGCGCCCGAGTTGTAGCCGTCTTCCCAGTCACCCTGACCGTCGGCCCAGGTCACGCCACCGTCGATGTCGCCTGCGTTCACGGCAACGATGGTCTGTTCGTGGCCACCGGTGAATTTCACTTCACCAAAGTAGTCACCCGATTCCATGGTGATGCCGTCTTTGTACTGGGGGATCTCGATCGAGGGGATCAGGTAGCCCGAGGTCGAGTTGGGGTCGCCGAAGCCGAACACTTTGCCGGCCATGTCGTCCAGCGAGGTGATGCCGCTGTCTTTGCGGGCAAAACCGATCGAGTGGTAGCCATACGAACCGTCCAGGTTGATTTTGACCAGAACCGGCTCAACGGCGTCGGGGTTGCGCAGGTAGGTCGCCGCATAGGACGACGCGCCCAGCCATGCCATGTCCAGAGTGCCGCCAACCAGGCCTTCGATCACGCCAGCATAGTCCGCAGGGGCGAACAGCTTGGTTTCAACGCCAAGGGCCTCTTCGGTGTATGCGCGCAGGCACTCGTTGTTGTTCAGACGGTCCTGTGCGTTCTCACCGCCCAGCAGGCCGATGCGGAACTCGGAAATGGCGTGGCCGTCGGCCATTGCAGCCGAGGTCAGAGCTGTGGTTGCCAGGGCGGCAGCGATCAGTTTTTTCATCGTTCAGGTCTCCATAAAGATTAACGGGGCCCAGTCTTGGAACCCCGATGATGAAACTCAGGCAGTGATTGATTGAGCGGCAGTCTTGTCGAGCGTGCCAATCTCGGTCGAGGTCGCCTCTTCCGAAAAGGACGCATCGGCGCCATAGATTTCGCGCGCCATGCCGGTCGTCAGCTGGTCCGCGGTGCCGTCAAAGACGATGCGGCCCGCGCGCATGCCGATCACGCGGTCGCAATAGCGGCGCGCCGTGTCCAGCGTGTGCAGGTTGGCGATGACCATACGGCCATCTTCTTCGTGGATGCGGCGCAGGGCCTCCATCACGATCTGCGCGTTCATCGGGTCCAGCGAGGCGATGGGTTCGTCCGCCAGGATGATCTTGGGGTCCTGCATCAGGGCGCGTGCAATAGCGACGCGCTGCTGTTGGCCACCCGACAGCGCCTCGGCGCGTTTGGGCGCATGTTCGGCGATTCCCAAACGATCAAGGATTTCGATCGCCTGGTGAATGTCTTCGGTCGGGAAGAGGTTGAACATGGTCGCCAGCGTCGAGCGTTTGTTCAGCGTGCCGTGCAGCACGTTGCTGACCACGTCCATGCGAGGCACCAGGTTGAACTGCTGAAAAATCATCGCGCAGTCGGATTGCCACTTGCGTTTGGCCGTGGTCTTCAGCGCGGTGACGTTCAGATCGTCGTACCAGATCTCACCTTCGGTCACATCCGTCAGACGGTTCAGCATGCGCAGCAGGGTCGATTTCCCGGCACCCGAACGGCCGATGATCCCGATCATCATGGGCCTGTCGACCGTGATATTCGCTGCATCAACAGCCGTGTTTCCGCCAAAGCGTTTGGTCAGATTTTCAATGCGCAGCACGCCGTCACCCCGTGATTGGTCAGGGGCGGCTTAGGGGCGTGCGGCTACGCTTTTGTGACGAAAATGAAAAAGATTTGTAACGCGGCTGGGGATAACGGCAAAAAAGAAACCGGGTCTAGACAACTAGACCCGGTTGTATATTTTTGTGCAATTACAGCGTGTTGCTTATTTCAGCGCAACATCGGTAATGGCATGGGTCCAGGCCCCTTCGGGCGCCTTGGTGATCACCGGGTCCGAACCGCCCGACAGCAGCGAGGCCACGGTGCGCTCATAATCCGCCGGGTCCAGCGCGCCATTGCTGCCTGCGGTCAGCTTGGCAATCTCGCCCATCATGCGCACCTGGTGCTTTTCGGTCTGGGCGCCGGTTTCGTCGTAATCCAGAACGATCATCGCCGAGTCTTCGGGGTTTTCCTCGGCCCACTTCCAGCCCTTCATCGAGGCGCGGACAAAGCGCACCATCTTGTCGGCAAAGGCGGGATCGGCCAGGTTCTCTTCCAGCGCATAAAGCCCGTCTTCCAGCGTCGCCACGCCCTGATCTTCATACTTGAAGACCACCAGCTCTTCGGGCGTCAGCCCCGCGTCGATGACCTGCCAGTATTCGTTGTAGGTCATGGTCGAGACACAGGCCGCCTGCCCCTGCAGGATCGGATCGACATTGAAGCCCTGCTTCAGAACCGTCACGCCGTCCCCGCCATCGGTCGACAGGCCCAGCTGGCTCATCCAGCTCAGGAAGGGGAACTCGTTGCCAAAGAACCAGACGCCCAGCGTCTTGCCGGCAAAGTCATCGGTGGTTGCGACGCCGGCATCCTTCCGGCAGGTCAGCATCATGCCCGAGCTCTTGAAAGGCTGCGCGATGTTCACCATCGCCAGACCCTTTTCACGGGCTGCCAGCGCGGCAGGCATCCATTCAACGGTCACATCCGCGCCGCCACCGGCCAGCACCTGCGTCGGAGCGATGTCCGGGCCACCCGGCTTGATGGTGACGTTCAGATCCTCGGCTTCGTAAAAGCCCTGGTCCAGCGCTACGTAATAGCCCGCGAACTGGGCCTGCGTGACCCACTTCAATTGCAGCGTCACATCATCCGCCGCGGCCGCAATTCCGGCCCAGGCGCTCAGTGCGGCACCAGCCGCGAGTTTTGTCAGGTGTTTCATTCTCACACACTCCTTGTTGGTCTGGTATTGTTGCTATGTCTCCGTCGGGGCCGCGTTGCGAAACGAGAACCCGGCAGGATACTGGTGAAAGCCGTCAAAGTCTGCTTTGCCGATCGCCGCCCCGTGTTGGCGCAGGGTGGCATAAGCAATCGACAGATGGAAAAAGAAATTTGGCAAGCCGTAACAGGTCAGGAACTCTGCAGCACTCTGCGTAAGGTCCGCATCGCCCGCGCGATGCGTAATCTGGCGTTCGGGCGCTCGAAAAAAATCCGCAGGATCAATCTCGGAAAGATGGCGGCGCACGACATCGGATCGCGCGATCAAATCACCCGTCCCCTCCAGGGCAATCGTCAGGTCAGGCACGGGTTTTCCGACCAGCGGCAGCACCGCACGCAGTGCAAAGCCCTGCGCGATGTTCAGGTTCTCGATGGCGGAAAACCCGTCTTCGGTCAGCCGCGCCTCCAGCATGTCTGGCGTTGCCTTCAGCGCCAGCGCGTCCAGGCGATCCAGATAGTGCAGGAACACCGGCACGCTGGCCTGAAAAAGCGCCTGACCGTCCATCACCGCGCCCCCCGTTGCGACGGATGCCAAAAGGTCACCCACCGCTCCAAAAGCGATACCATACCATAAAACGCCGAACCCACGATCGCCGCCACGACAATCTCGGCCCAGACGAGGTCAATCGACAGGCTGCCCACGCCGGTGGAAATGCGGAACCCCATGCCGCGGGTCGGCGAGCCGAAGTATTCGGCCACAATTGCCCCGATCAGCGCCAATGTGGTGGCGATCTTCAGCCCGTTGAAGACAAACGGCATCGCTGCAGGCAGGCGCAGCTTGATCAGCGTCTGCACATAGCTGGCGGCATAGGTCCGCATCAGATCGCGCTGCATGGTGTCGGCCTCTTTCAATCCTTGCACACAGTTTACGAGGATCGGGAAAAAGACCATCACAACCACGACGGCGGCCTTGGAATGCCAGTCGAATCCGAACCAGCTGACCAGAATTGGCGCAATCCCGACAATGGGCAGCGCAGCCACAAAGTTCCCGATGGGCAACAGCCCCCGCGTCAGGAACCCGCTGCGGTCGATGGCAACGGCTGTCAGAAAGGCCGCCACCATGCCGATGACATAGCCCGACAGCGCACCCTTCAGCACGGTCTGTTGAAAGTCGACCCAAAGGGTCTCGGTCGAGTTCACGAAAGTCTGCGCGACCAGAGAGGGCGGCGGCAGGATCACTGGCGACACGCCGAAGTGGCGGACCAGTCCCTCCCAGAGCATCAGCAGGGTCGCCCCAAAGATCAGCGGCACGGCAATCCGCACCACCCGTGTCTCGCTGAAGGATGAGCCCGCCAGCCAGGCGTTCACCAGGGTCGCGGCGACCCAGAACAGCAGAGCAGTCACAAGCCAGCTCATACCCGACCTCCCATGCGACGCTGGACAAGACGTTGAAGCACATCAAGCAAGGTGACCAGCATGCCTGCCAGGATGGCAGCCGCAAAAAGCGCCGACCAGATGGCCAAAGGTGTGCCAAACTGATCCCCGATCAGAATCCGCGCGCCCAGACCCGAGATCGCCCCGGTCGGCAGCTCTCCGACAATCGTGCCCACAAGCGCCGCTGCGATCCCCACTTTCAGCGTGGTGAACAGATAGGGGACCGAGGCAGGCAGCCGCAGAAACCGAAACACCTGCGCACCCGACGCGTTATAGGTCTTGAGCAGATCCAGCTGTGCCGTCGCAGGCGACCGCAAACCTTTGACCATGCCGACAAGCACCGGGAAATAGCACAAATAGGCCGAGATGATCGCCTTGGGCACCCCGCGCCCCTCAATCCCGACCTGGCTGCTCAATACGATGATCATCGGAGCCAGCGCCACGATGGGGATCGTCTGACTGATGATCGCCCAGGGCATCAGGCTCATCTCCATCACCCGCGAATGGGTGATCAGAACCGCGCCAAGAATACCCATGCTGGTGCCCAGCAAGAACCCCCAGAAAGTCGATTGCAGGGTGATCCAGCCATGATAGATCAAGGACCGCTTCGACCAGGCCCGCCCCCGCTGCACCATCTTGCCGGTGGTTTTCCAAAGCTCCTGACCAACCTGTTGCGGCGTCGGCAACCTTGGCCGCTCAAGGGCATAGCCCAAAGCCACATGCTCGGAATTCTGCGCCATCAGGCGCCAGACCGACACGTCCCGCCTGACAGCCGAGCCCTCAGGCACAATCTCGGCGCCCGCCCGCTCGGCGGTATCAAGCGCCACCCGAATGTTCATCGGCGCCACCGCAAGGTACCAAAGCACCACAATCGCGCCCAGCACCGCCAATACAGGGAAAACCACCCGCATCATGGGCGCACCCCTTGCCCTTCATCTTTCTCCAAATACGCAAATGCGCCGCCCGAAATCGAGCGTGGTTTTTTGCGTATTTTAGGAAAGATGAAAGGAATAAGGGGTTTCTTATCCTCACGGTACAGGCTGGCGAGCCGATGACCGTGAAAGGTGAAGGGCCCCGCAACCTTAGACAACCTGCGGGACGGACCCGGGGGGATGCGGGCGCCCAAATCCCCTTGGGCCGTTGAATTCTTAGTCATAAGCATGCCCCGCGCGCAGGCCATCGCGGACGCGGTGGGCGATTTCCAGGAACTCCGGCGTGTCGCGGATGTCGAGCGGGCGCTCTTTCGGCAGGGGGCTGTCGATCACATCGGTGATCCGGCCCGGGCGCGGCGACATGACGACGATCTTGGTCGACAGGTATACCGCCTCGGGGATCGAGTGGGTCACGAAACCGATTGTCTTGCCGGTGCGGGCCCAAAGCGCAAGCAACTGTTCGTTCAGGTGGTCACGCACGATCTCATCAAGCGCCCCGAATGGTTCGTCCATCAGAAGGATGTCGGCGTCAAAAGCCAGCGCGCGCGCGATCGAGGCGCGTTGCTGCATGCCCCCCGACAGCTGCCAGGGGAATTTCTGTTCAAAGCCCGAAAGTTCGACCAGGTCCAGAACCTTGGCAACGCGTTCCGCCATCTCGGATTTGGCGTAGCCCATGATCTCGAGCGGCAGACGGACGTTGCCGGCAATCGTGCGCCAGGGATACAGCCCCGCCGCCTGGAAGACATAGCCATAGGCGCGCGCCTTGCGGGCCTCTTCGGGGCTGACGCCGTTCACGGTGATCGCGCCGCCGGTGGGCTTTTCCAGATCCGCCATAACCCGCAGAAAGGTGGTCTTGCCACAGCCCGAGGGGCCGATGAAGCTGACGAAATCCCCCTTTTCGATGGTCAGTGAGACGTCTTTCAGTGCGTGCACCGGGCCGTCGTTGGTTTGAAAGGTCAGCGACAGGTCGCGCGCGTCGATCACCACATCGGGCAGGGTTTCGCGCTCGGCAAACCCGTCAATTTCATCCGTACTTAGCATGGGCATTCACTGTTCTTGCAAAGGGGCCCCGCCAAGTGGCGGGGCAGAGGACGGGGGTTAGATACCGGCCGGGATATTCAGGGGATCGCGCTCGACCTTGCGGGGCGAGTTCAGGTCCTTCCATTTCGAAAGCGCTGCGGCCGCCGAACTGAAGGCCGGGCGAGGGATGAACTTGCCGCGTCCCGGTTGGGGCTGCGAGTTCTGGCCCCAGGCCCAGATGACGTCACCGCGCGACAGCGTGTAGCGGGCCTGTGCACTGACCTCCATGCCCTCCCAGACCGAGTAGTCGAGTACCGATTTCTGGGTCGAGGCCGAGAGCGTTTTCGACAGTTTCGGATCCCAGACCACGATGTCCGCATCGGCCCCGGGCACCAGTGCGCCTTTGCGGGGGTAGATGTTGAGGATCTTGGCAATGTTGGTCGAGGTGACGGCGACGAACTCTTCCGGTGTCAGGCGCCCGGTTTCGACGCCCAGGGACCAGAGGACGGCCAGGCGCTCTTCCAAGCCCCCGGTGCCGTTGGGGATCATGCAGAAGTTATCGCGGCCCATGCGCTTTTGTTCGGTTGTGAAAGCGGCGTGGTCGGTGGCGACGACTTGCAGCGACCCGGCGGCGAGACCGGCCCACAGGCCGTCCTGATGCTCTTTGCCCCGGAAGGGCGGGGACATAACGCGCTGCGCGGCATAGTCCCAGTCCTTCTTGAAGTAGTCGCTTTCGTCGAGGCAGAGGAACTGCGCCAGCGGTTCGCCGTAGACGCGGTGGCCTTTCTGGCGGGCGCGGCGGATTGCTTCGTGCGCCTGCTCGCAGCTGACGTGCACGATGTAAAGCGGGGTGCCGACCGCATCGGCGATCATGATCGCGCGGTTGGCGGCCTCGCCTTCCACCTCGGGCGGGCGGGAATAGGCGTGGCCTTCGGGGCCGGTGATGCCCTTGGCGAGCATCTCTTTCTGCAGAAGGTCGACCACATCGCCGTTTTCGGCGTGGACCATGGGCAGCGCGCCCAGTTCCTTGCAGCGCGCGAACGAGGCAAACATCTCGTCATCCTCGACCATCAGCGCGCCTTTGTAGGCCATGAAGTGCTTGAAGCTGTTGACGCCCATCTTCACGGCGTCTTCCATCTCGGAAAAGATGTTTTCGTTCCAGCCGGTGATGGCCATGTGATAGCCGATGTCGGAACATATCTGCGGGGCCGACTTGCGGTGCCACTCCTCGATCGCGTTCTTGATCGAGCCATCGCCGCCCGGCAGGCAGAAGTCGATCAGCATTGTCGTGCCACCGGCAGCTGCGGCCCAGGTGCCGGATTCGAATGTTTCGGCCGCCGTGGTGCCCATGAACGGCATCTCAAGGTGCGTATGCGGGTCGATCCCGCCGGGGATCACATAGGCCCCTTCGGCATCCACGTATTCGTCACCCTTCAGATCGGGGCCAATCTCTTTGATCGTTTCCCCTTCGATCAGGATATCCGCCATATACTGACGGTCGGCGGTCACGATGGTGCCGCCCTTGATCACCTTGCTCATGATCTAAGTCTCCTTATGTGGCCAGTCGTGTCCCGGCCCTAACCTTCGCAAATGGGGTTTCCGTCCTCGCCCATCATCGGCCGGAAACTTCCATCCGGATTGGCGAACACAAAACATCCGTTTGCATCCTGGAACATGCCGCCCTGTCCGACGACCGGCGGCCCATCCTGCGGCGGTGCCGACAGTGACCCGGTGTCCGACGGCGCGGTTTCCGTGCATCCGCTGACAGCCAGCAGCAGGCCGCAGCAGAGTGCGGGTATTGAAATCTGTTTTAAAATCATGGCACAGCCCCCCTTGAATGGTATGGATCAAGTAGAGCGCGTGTCCCCTGCGTTTGTCCAGCCTTGCCTTTTCCCGAGAGGGTGTCACTCGACAATCCCCGCAGTTTCAACAACCGCGTGGAACAGTACATCCGCACCGGCCGTGGACCATTCCTTGGAAATCTCCTCGGCTTCGTTATGGCTCAGACCGTCGACGCAGGGGCACATGATCATGGCCGTCGGGGCAACATCGTTGATCCAGCAGGCGTCGTGACCCGCGCCTGAAACGATGTCCATGTGGCTGTAGCCCAACCGTTCAGCCGCTTCGCGGACTGCGGAAACACAGGCTTCGTCAAAGGCGGGTGGGTTGAACTGGCCGACGATTTCAGCCTCAAAACCCACTTCGATCTCTTCGCACAGCGCCGGGGCCCGGGCCATCAGCTCGTCGACCATGCCATTGAGCTTGTCCAGATCCGGCGTCCGGAAATCGATCGTGAAGACCACCTTGCCCGGGATGATGTTGCGCGAGTTCGGATAGACGTCGACATGGCCAATGGCGCCCACGGCGTTCGGCTGGTTCTTCATCGCGATTTCGTGCACCAGCTCGGTGATCAACGCGAGGCCGCGGCCAGCGTTCTTGCGCATGTGCATGGGTGTCGAGCCGGTGTGGCTTTCCTTGCCCGTGACCGTGCATTCGATCCAGCGCAGCCCTTGACCGTGTGTGACAACGCCGATGTCCTTGCCCTCGGCCTCAAGGATCGGGCCCTGCTCGATGTGCAGCTCGAAAAAGGCGTGCATCTTGCGGTCGCCGACCTTTTCCTCACCTTTCCAGCCGATGCGCTCCAGTTCGTCGCCAAAACGTTTGCCTTCGGCGTCAACCCGGTCATAGGCCCAGTCCTGTGTATGCCGGCCGACAAAGACGCCCGAGGCCAGCATGGCCGGGGCAAACCGGGTGCCTTCTTCGTTGGTCCAGTTGGTGACCACGATCGGATGACGGGTCTTGATGCCCAGGTCGTTCAGCGAACGCACGACCTCAAGACCGCCAAGCACACCCAGAACACCGTCGTATTTGCCACCCGTGGGCTGGGTGTCGAGGTGAGAGCCGACATAGACCGGCAGCGCCTCGGGATCGGTTCCCGGACGCATGGCAAACATGTTGCCCATTTCATCCAGCCCCATGGTGCAGCCCGCCGCTTCACACCAGCGTTGGAACAAGGCGCGGCCTTCGCTGTCTTCGTCAGTCAGCGTCTGTCGGTTGTTGCCCCCCGCGATGCCCGGACCAATCTTGGCCATCTCCATTAGGCTGTCCCACAGCCGATCTCCGTTGATGCGCAGGTTTTCCCCTGGTGCCGCCATGTTTTCACCCTGTCGTCTTTGCGGAGGCTTTGTTACGAATAAACATTGCGTCCGCATATTTTTTACCATTTGGTAAAGACACGATTGCAATGAGAACCACAGCTGTCAAGAACTGACCTGAAAACTTTGCGCCGGAATAGCGCGCATTGCCCAAGACATGAGCACCGGAGACCCGCGTATATGCCCGACACCGCGCCCCGCAAGATGAGCCGCATACAACAGCGGAATCGCCACCGCATTCTGGATGCGGCGTTGGACGTGTTTTCGAAGCATGGCTATCGCGGTGCAACGTTGGACCAGATTGCCGCGGCCTCGGGGATGTCGAAGCCGAACATCCTGTATTACTTCGAAGGCAAAGAGGCGATCCACGTAGCGCTGCTGAGCGCCCTGATGTCCGAATGGCTGGCCCCCCTGGAAACGATGGATGCGCAGGGCGATCCGGTGTCAGAGATCCTCGGCTATGTTGAACGCAAGATGGAGATGAGTCGCGCCTATCCTCGGGAAAGCCGGCTTTTTGCCAACGAAATCATCCAGGGCGCACCGCGCATGAAGCCACACCTGGAAAGAGATCTGAAGCCATTGTTCGACGCAAACTGCGCGGTCATTCAGGAATGGATCGACGCCGGGCGACTGCCCACGCTGGACCCGCAGCACCTGATCATGTCGATCTGGGCGATGACCCAGCACTACGCCGATTTCGAGGCGCAGGTTCAGGTCCTGATGCCCGGCGACGATGACAGCTGGGACCGCGCCAACGCGCATGTCACGGGGATGTTCCGCACGCTTCTGACGTCTAATACGGCCGACTGAAGCGCGCTCTGATTGAGCCGCGCTTGATCGGTTTATGCCGCATCGGTAGTCTCGAGGCGCGTGACCCCAAAACGGCCAGAGGCCTGACCGATGCGGATAGTTTTTCTGGCACTGATGCTCGCGCCCGGCCTTTCGCTGGCGCAGGGCACGGACATGGACCCCTTGGCGGACTGGGGGTTGCGCGCAACCGAGGGGGCCGCGGCGGGATATGTCGATGACAGTGCCTGTGCGGAATGCCATTCGGACAAGGCCGACAGTTTCAGGGACGTGGGCATGGCCCGCAGCTTCTATGCGCCTGACCCCGCCTCCCCGGTCGAGGATTTCTCGGCTCTGCCCTATTACCACGCGCCCTCGGACCGGTACTACCAGGTCGAGATCAAGGACAACGCCTATTGGTTCACCCGCTATCGCCTGACGCCCGGTGGCGCCCGTACCGAGGTTTTTGAACATCGGATCAACTGGATCCTTGGATCCGGCAACCATTCACGCATCTACCTGTACCAGACGCCGGACGGGTCACTTTTTCAGCTGCCTTTGTCTTGGTACAGCCAATCCGGCAAATGGGCGATGGCGCCGGGCTATGAGCATGCCGGCCATCTGGGCGTCAAACGCCAAGTCGAAGAACGCTGCATGTCCTGCCACAACGCCTTTGCAGAGGTGCCAAAAGGGTCCGACAGACCCGGCATGAACGCGCTGTTCCCAACCGAGTTGCCGCAGGGCATCGGTTGCCAGCGCTGCCACGGTCCCGGGGCGGCCCATGTCCGAAGTGCCCTGTCCGGGCAAGAGGAACAGACCGTCCGCGCTGCGATCGTCAACCCCGGCACGTTGCCCAACGAACAGCTGTACGGCATCTGCTATGGGTGCCACATGCAACCGACCGTCTCGGTCAATGCGGGGTTGCGACTGGGGCGCGGCGCCTATTCGTTCCGCCCCGGACAGGATCTGCAGGACTATCTGTTCCATCTCGACATCGAGGACCAGGTTCGAGCCAAGGAAGATCGGTTCGAGATCAACCACCATCCCTACAGGCTGGAACAAAGTGCCTGCTTCGTGGAAAGTCAGGGTCAGCTGGGCTGTCTGAATTGCCACGACCCCCATGTGAAGATCGCGCCACAAGACCGGGCTGCGCACTATCGCGCCGCCTGTCTGCAATGTCATGAACTTGACGATAAAGGCCTGCCGATCCTGCAGGCCGCCGGGGCCCGCCACCCCGAGATTTCGGCGACCGATGACTGCACGACATGCCACATGCCGGAACGGAGGACGCAGGATGTGATCGAGGTGACCATGACGGATCACAAGATCACACGTGTGCCGCCGGTTCCCGATCCCCTCGCGCGCCTGCCCAAGGCCCAGGCCGAGGTTCACGGCGTCTATCCGTTGCGCCAATACGATGACATCGAAAGCTCTGAACGCCTGTTTCAACAGGTGCGCGCGATCCTGCAACACAAGAACGGCAAGGACGTCCATGCAGCGAGCCGTTTGGCGCAAGAGATGTCGCGTCAGCCCTCGCCGCACTATGAGCCCTGGATGGAACTGGCACGCAGCAGTCTGGCGCTGAACCAGCCGGACTTTGCCCTGCGCGCTGCTCGCGAAGCGCATGCCCGTGCGCCCGATGTGGACAGCGTGGTTTTGTATCTGGCGCGCGCCATGGAACAAACGGGGGATCGCGACGGGGCCACGCAGGTGCTTCGCGATCACCTTCTGCAGTCGCCCCTGCAGGTGTCTTTGCTCAGCAACCTTGCGACAATGCTTTATCGTGAGGGTGAGATCACACAGGCCGCGCTTGTCGCGCGGCGCGGGCTGGATCTGCGCCCGAACGACGTCTCATTGTTGCTGCTGCTGGCCGCCATCCACGGAAAACAGGGCGCGCCGGACAAGGCGATTGACGCCCTGGAACGGGCCCTGGCCGTCGACCCGATGCTTGATGACGTCCGAGAGGCGCTGGCCCGTCTGCTGGCAACTGCGGGACAGGTCCAACGGGCCGAGATCCTGCGCGAAATGGCGCTTGATCCGCAGGATTGACAGCGCCTAGTCCGTCGCGGTCTTTCGACCGCCCCGTTTGCGATGCGCCCAGTCCAGATAGCGGTCTTCGAGCACCTGTTCGCAAATCTTGAAAGTTAGCCAACAGCTTAGCGACAAACTCCCCCACAAAAGCAGCTCTGCCACCTGCCACAGACCTCCAAAGCGAATGGCGTCCCAGGTGTGCCGGCTCAGGAAATCGACGCTCGCCATGGCCTGGGAAAAGAGGTTGTAGGTGACAAAGGCAAAGATGACTGCGGCGGCGCCGGCCAGCAGAAAGACCAGTATCGACGGGTACCGGGTTATGTTGAAAAGGGCCATACGTGTCCTCCCACCTTCAGGGGTACCGTCGAAAAAGGCGCCCGGGCAAGACCCGAGCGCCTTTCTGGCGGACATGTGAGGAAGGACGTGATCGCCTACTCGGCCGCCTTGGCCGCCGGGTTGTTCGGATGGGTCGTCCAGTTGGCGTAATCCGCCTCGACCACCTTGCCCGTACGCTCGTCGATGGCCCCCACCGGCAGTTGCTCCATCGTGATGCAGTTTTCCACCGGGCAGACGTTGACGCACAGGTTGCAGGCCACGCATTCGTCGTCCTTGACGCTGAACACCCGGTCGTCCGACATCGCAATCGCCTGGTGCGAGGTGTCCTCGCAGGCCGCGTAGCAGCGGCCACATTTGATGCACAGATCCTCGTTGATCTTGGCCTTGGCGATGTAGTTCAGGTTCAGGTGCTGCCAGTCGCTGCAATTCGGAACGGCGCGCCCGACGATCTCATCGACCGAGGTAAAGCCCTTTTCGTCCATGTACTGGCTGAGACCCGAGATCATTTCCTGAACGATCTTGAAGCCATAGGTCATGGCCGCCGTGCAGACCTGCACGTTGCCCGCGCCCAGCGCCATGAACTCGGCCGCGTCACGCCAGGTGGTCACGCCGCCGATACCGCTGATCGGCAGGCCTTGCAGATCCGCCGAGCGGGCGATCTCGGCCACCATGTTCAGCGCAATCGGCTTGACCGCCGGACCGCAATAGCCGCCATGCGCGCCCTTGCCGTCAATCGTCGGCTCTGGCGCGAACAGATCGAGGTTCACCGAGGTGATCGAGTTGATCGTGTTGATCAGGCTGACCGCATCCGCGCCGCCATCCTTGGCGGCCTGCGCCGGCTTGCGGATGTCGGTGATGTTCGGCGTCAGCTTGACGATCACCGGCATGCGCGTGTGCGCCTTGGCCCAGCGGGTCACCATCTCGATATACTCGGGCACCTGCCCCACGGCAGACCCCATGCCGCGTTCGCTCATCCCGTGCGGGCAGCCAAAGTTCAACTCGACGCCATCCGCGCCTGTGTCTTCGACCTTTTTCAGGATGAATTCCCAAGGGTCTTCCTCGCAGGGCACCATCAGGCTGACAATGACCGCCCGGTCGGGGTAGTCGCGCTTGACCGATTTGATTTCCTGCAGGTTCACCTCAAGCGGGCGATCGGTGATCAGTTCGATGTTGTTCAGCCCCAGCAAACGCCGATCCGCACCCCAGATCGCGCCATAGCGCGGTCCGTTGACGTTGACGATATGCGGGTCCAGCCCCAGCGTTTTCCAGACCACGCCGCCCCAGCCGGCCTCGAAGGCGCGGCGGACGTTGTATTCCTTGTCTGTCGGCGGGGCCGAAGCCAGCCAGAAGGGGTTCGGAGATTTGATGCCAATGAAGTTTGATGTCAGATCAGCCATGTTCCTGGTCTCCCGTCCTCAGCCCATCAGGCTGGAGTGAATGTCTTCGGCAGCGTCGCGCCCTTCGGCCACGGCCGTCACGGTCAGGTCATCCCCGCCCGAGGCACAGTCGCCCCCGGCCCAGACGCCATCGACCGAGGTGCGCCCGGCCCCTGTCACCGCGATCTTGCGACCTTCCAAAGCAGGCAGGTCGTCGCCTTCCAGCGTCTGGCCGATGGCCTTCATCACCTGGTCGGCGGCCAGACGGAAGGTCTGGCCCGTCGGCTGCAGCTGGTCATCGGTGTATTCGAACTCGATCTCGCGCACGGCGCCGTTGCCATGCACCGCGACGGGCGAGGCATTGGTGATGATCCGCACGCCCTTCGAAGCCGCCAGTTCCTGCTCAAAGACACTCGCGTTCATGCGGTCCTGCCCCCGGCGGTAGACGATCGAGACATTCAGCGCGCCCAGCAGCTTGGACTGCACCGCCGCGTCCACGGCGGTCATGCCGCCGCCGATCACCACGACGTCGCGGCCCACGGGCAGCGCCGCCAGATCCGAGGCCTGACGCAGGTCGGCGATGAAATCGACAGCGTCCAGCACGCCGTCCTTGTCCTCGCCCGGTGCGCCCAGCGCGTTCACGCCGCCCAGACCGATGCCAAGGAACACCGCATCAAACCGGTCGCGCAAATCGGACAGCGAGATGTCGCGGCCCATGGCCTTGCCGGTTTCAACCGTGATGCCGCCGATCTGCAGCAGCCAGTCGACCTCGCGCGCGGCGAATTCATCGGTGCTTTTATAGGCGGCAATGCCGAACTCGTTCAGGCCACCCGCCTTGGGGCGGGCATCGTAGATCACCACGTCATGGCCCTTCATGGCCAGACGGTGTGCACAGGCCAGACCCGCTGGCCCCGCGCCGACGACGGCAACGGTCTTGCCCGTCGCCTCGGCCCGGTCAAAGGGATGCACCCCAGCGGCCATCAGCGTGTCGGTGGCATAGCGCTGAAGGCGCCCGATCTGCACCGGCTTGCCCTCGGCCGCCTCGCGGACACAGGCCTCTTCGCACAGCGTCTCGGTCGGGCAGACCCGCGCGCACATGCCCCCCAGAATGTTCTGATCCAGAATCGTCTTGGCCGCCGCCTCGGGCGTGCCGGTGGCGATCTGACGAATGAACAAGGGAATATCGATGTCGGTCGGACAGGCCGTGATGCAGGGTGCATCATGGCAGAAATAGCATCGGTCGGCGGCGACCAATGCCTCGTGTCCGTCCAGATTTGGATGCAGGTCCGAGAACCCGGCTTTTAGGGCATCGTCATCCAAACGCCCTGCTTGAATGCCTTCGGCCAACGCTTTCGCGTCCATGCCAACCTCCGCTGTTTGTTTCTTGGATATTACGCTGGCACAGGTTCATTTTTTTATCAACTGGTAAAATTTAGGCGTTTTGAGAACTTCGGCCATGCAATGCACGCCGGACGGCTATGCCAAAACGGCAATTTCCGCAGCGCAGCATCGGACCTATGTTAGCGCCAAGACTGATCTACATCCCAAGAGGCCGCACATGGCACACTCAGAGAACGTTCAAGAAAACCCTGCTGTCTTTACCCTTGCCGCAGTGGGTCGCTTCCTGTGCGGAGCGCACACCGCAGCACGCCGCTCGGACGACCTAGTCTATCTGCAGAACATGTCAGACGACCAGCTGGCGAAACGCGGCATCAAGCGCGAAGACATCGCGCGCCACGTCTTTGGCGACCTGAACTACATCTAAGTCAGAACCGTTCAAGCAAGCGGCGCAGGTACTCCAGCTCGACCTCGGGGCGTTCGTTGTCGCCCGAGCGGCGGCGAATCTCATCCAGAAGTTCCCGGGCACGGCGATAGACATCCTCGCCCTGCAACAGCTCGTCATTGGTCGACAGCTCGCCGTTGTTGCCCGAGTTCCGGCCCAGCGGATCGCGCTGCTGGCCGGTCTGCTCGCCCTCGGCCGTGCCCTGATCCCCCTGCTGACGCTGCTGCTCGGCCATGGCCTCGCCCAGGTTGCGCATGCCTTCGCGCAGGGCGTCCATCGCCTCGGCCTGACGGTCGATTGCCTCGGCCAGATCGCCACGCCGCAGGGCATCTTCGGCCCCGTCCATCGCGCCCTCGGCCCGGCCCAGCGCTTCGCGTGCCGCATCGCCGGCCTCGCTGCCCGCGCCCGGCAGGTTCTGCCGCTGCCGGCCAAGCTCATTCCGAAGGGCCTGCTGACGGTCGGCCAGGCTTTCACCAAGCGACTGCTCGCCGTTTTCACCAGATTGGCCCTCTTGGCCCTGCTGACCCTCGCCGCCTTGTCCGTCGTGCTGCTGCCCGCGCCCCTGTCCGCCACTGCGGCCTTCGTTCTGCTGGCTTTCGCCCTGATTGGCGCCCGGATTGAACTGTTCCTGCAAATCGCGGAAGGCCTGATCGCTCAGCCCCTGCTGTTCGCGCAGCGTTTCGGCCAGACCCTCCATGGCCTGCTGCCCCTGCGACTGGCCATTCTGACTGGGATCCTGCGTGACGCGCATGTTCTCCATCATCTGACGCAGCTCTTCCAGCGCCTGCTGCGCCTCGGCCATGCGGCCCTGCTCCATCAGTTCCTGAATGCGGTCCATCATCCGCTGCAGGTCATTCTGCGTCATCTGCATGGATTCGAGGTTCTGGCTTTGCGACGGATCACCGGACTGCCCGTCCTGCTGGGCCTGACGGCTGAGCTGCCGCATGTAATCCTCGGTCGCCTCGCGCAGTTCCTGCATCAGCTCGGCAATCTCTTCGTCCGACGCGCCATTGCGCATCGCCTCGCTCAACCGGTCCTGCGCCCGGCGCAGCCGCTCCAGCGCGCTGGACAGATCGCCTTCTTCGAGGATGATCGCCAGATCCCAAAGCGCCTGCGCCAGTTCATCCCGCGTGGGCTCGGTCAGACCCACCTCAACCGAGGCTTCCAGCCGCCGCAGGATCGTCCGGAACCGCAGATAGGCCCCGGGTGAACGGAACAGATCGTCCGGCAGATATGACACCGCCCGCATCACCTGCGAGACCCGCTTGCCGTTTTCCCGGCTCCACAACAGATCGCGCCGCATCTCGATGACCGAGGCCGCAAGCGGATCAAAGAACCGCCGCCCCGGCAGTGTAAGCACCTGGCCTTCCGTGGTGCCGGTCTGGCCCACCGCATCCTCGACCTGCAGGGTCAGCGTGACCGGCAACTGCGCCCAGGGATGTTCCGAGAAATCCTCGATCATCGTTTCGGCAAACTCGGCGCGCGACCCTGAGATCGGCATCGGCAGGGGCACCACAACCGCTTCGCGCGGTTCGGGGTCCACCGTCAGACCAAAACGCCGGTCGACATCGTCGAGGGCCAGCTCGATCCGGACCGACCCCGCCATGACCGCATAGTCATCCTGCGCCTGAAACGGCAGCGACGCCTCGCCATCGAACGAGGCCTCCCATTCGCCGGTGATCTCGACCGAGGGCGGAATGTCCGGCAGCATCGACAGGATCCAGTCACGCCCGCCCGGGCCCTCAATCGCCACGCGGCCCGATTGCGTCACGTCGAACTCATACGAGACCTGCGGCTCGGCATCCTCGCGCGCAGGCAGGCCAGAGACCTCTTCGGTCACGGTCAATGCACCAACTTCGCCATAAAGCCGCAGCGTCACCCGGCTGCCCGCCGGAGTTTTCAGAACGGGCCGGTTCACGTCTTTCAGATAGACTGCGGGCAGACGTGTATAGGCGGGCGGCTCCATCCACCCTTCCCAGGTCGGCCCCGCCACAAGCCCGTCGCCCGCGCCCATCGTGGTCACCGACTGCACCCGCAGCAGCGATCCAAAGAGAGCCCCGACGCAAAGCACCAGCAAGGCCACGTACCGCAACGCAAAGGGGTCGCGTTGCGACACCCGCAGATCCGGCTCAACGGCCTTGGCCGCCTCCAGCCGCTTGGCCATCCGCGCCTGATGCGCCGCCCAGACCGCCTGCGAGGCGCCGTCCTCGGCACCGATCACCTGCGTGTCCAGCGTGGTCTGAATGGGCCGCCCCGGCAAGGTCGCATCCAGCCGCTCAACCGCGGCCTGCCGCCCCGGCAGGCGCATCCGCCGAAGGCCCAGAACCAGCGTGACCAAGGCCGCCAGTCCCGCGACGCCGCCGGCGCCCCAGACCCAGGCTTCGGCCACATGGTCCTGAACGCCCAGCATCAAGAGCCCCAGCGCCACGAACAGCACCGACCACAGGGGCCAGAAGGCCCGCACCACGGCCTCGGCCAGCATCCCGGCCCGTGTCAGGAACAAGGGCCAACGGATGCGGCGCGCCACGCTTTTGGTCAAAGGCTGATCATCGGCCATGTGCTGCTCCGGCTCCATTTGGGGCCGGGACACAAACACCTCAGGTCACAGCCATGCGGGAATGGTATCTCGATTTATGATTTCGTCAAAGGTGGGGCGTGCGCGGATGACGGCATATTGATCACCCTGCACCAGAACCTCGGGGATCAGCGGCCGGGTGTTGTATTCACTCGACATAACAGCCCCATATGCACCTGCCGAGCGAAACGCCACCAGATCCCCTGCGGCCAGCGGCGGCATCATGCGCCCCTTGGCAAAGGTGTCGCCACTTTCACAGACCGGACCAACGATGTCATAAGCCGCCTGCTCGACCCCGGCATCTGCCTCAATAACAGGCACAATGTCATGATGCGCCTCATACATGGCCGGGCGGATCAGGTCATTCATCGCCGCATCGAGAATCAGGAAATCGCGCCCCTCGCCCGATTTCACATAGATCACCTGGCTGACCAGAATGCCCGCGTTCCCGGCAATCAGCCGCCCGGGCTCGATCTCGACCTCGCAGCCCAGGTGCCCCACACACCGCTTGATCAGCGCGCCATAGTCCGTCGGCAAAGGCGGCGCCTCGTTCGAGCGCGCATAGGGAATGCCCAACCCCCCGCCCAAATCCAGGCGGGTGATCTCATGCCCATCCGCGCGCAAAGCCTCGGTCAACTCGGCCACCTTCTGATAGGCCAGCTCAAAGGGCGCCAGATCGGTCAGCTGCGATCCGATGTGCACGTCAATGCCCACCACCTTCAGTCCGGGCAGCGCCGCGGCTTCGGCATAGACCTCACGCGCCCGCGCGATCGGGATGCCGAACTTGTTCTCGCTCTTGCCCGTGGCGATCTTGGCATGGGTCTTGGCGTCCACATCCGGGTTCACCCGAATGGTGATCGGCGCGACGACGCCCAAAGACACCGCCACCTCGGAAATCGCCCGCATCTCGGGTTCGCTTTCCACGTTGAACTGCCGGATGCCGCCCTGCAAAGCGGCCCGGATCTCGTCTTGCGTCTTGCCGACCCCCGAAAACACGATCCGCTCACCCGGAACACCGGCCGCCACAGCCCGCGCATATTCCCCGCCCGAGACCACGTCCATGCCCGCGCCAAGCCCCGCCAGCGTCTTCAGGATCGCCTGGTTCGAAGCCGCCTTCATCGCATAGCAAACCAGGTGTGGCAGGCCGTCCAGCGCCTCATCAAACAGCCGGAAATGCCGCTCCAAGGTGGCGGTAGAATACAGATAAAACGGCGTCTTCACCGAAGCCGCGATCTCGGCAACCGCCACATCCTCGGCAAACAGCACCCCATCCCGGTACAGAAAATGATCCACCACAGCCCCCTATCTCGCTTGGCCCGTTCCCCTACCCCAGCGACAGACCACAAACCACCCCGATCTTCTTCTTGCTGAAAATATCCCGGGGTCTGGGGCAGAGCCCCAGTCCGCCCCGCAGGGGCTCATCAAGCGTCCCCCCGAAAGGGGGGACTCATTTCGACAGCAGCCGAAAGCGCAGGAACAGGTAAAGGGGCAACCCGCAGCTCACGCCAATGCAGAACGTCGCCGGGATCGCAACCAGACCCCACCAGAACCGCGCGCGCACCGCCTCGAACACGACCCAGACTGTCAGGGCGATGGCGGCAATTGTCAGATCCCAGACCAGCCCCGCCGTCGCCGCATTGACGTTCCAGGCCTCGACCATCGGCCCCAACTGCCAGCCGTTTTCGGAAAACCAGGTCACAAACCAGTACATGGGGTGCACCGCTCCCCAAATGGCCAATGCCAGAAACACCCAGGAAAATGCGCGCATGAACTCCTCCGTAGCCTTAACGGATACGGGGGCCCAAGGCCGTCAGATCACGCAAATGCAGCCTGTTCGGTCAAAACCTGCACTGCAGGACGTTCAGGCTCGCCGTCCGCCCCGCAGGCTGCCAACAATCCCAGCATCAAGGCCGCGGCTATCCATTTCATCCCAGCACCTCCTGCCAACGTGCCACTTGTTCGCGCACCCGCACCGGCGAGGTTCCGCCATAGCTGGTGCGCGACGCGACCGAGTTGTGCACGCCCAATACGCCAAAGACCTCCTCCGTGATCTCGTCATGCACGCCCTGCATGTCGGCCAGCGTCAGGTCCGGCAGATCACAGCCCTTGCCCTCGGCCAGCGCGACCAGCGCGCCGGTCACATGGTGCGCCTGGCGGAAGGGCATGTCCAGCGCGCGCACCAGCCAGTCGGCCAGATCGGTTGCCGTCGAGAACCCGCTTGAGGCCGCCGCCTCAAGGCTGTCGCGGTTGGCAGCCATGTCCTTGACCATGCCTTCCATCGCGGCCAGCGCAAGCATCAGGTTGTCGGCAGCATCAAAGACCTGTTCCTTGTCTTCCTGCATGTCCTTGGAATAGGCCAGTGGCAGGCCTTTCATGACAGTCATCAGCGCGACGTTTGCGCCAAAGATCCGGCCGATCTTGGCGCGGATCAGCTCGGCGGCATCGGGGTTCTTCTTTTGCGGCATGATCGAGCTGCCCGTCGAGAAGCGGTCACTCAGCGTCACAAATCGGAACTGCGCCGAGGACCAGATCACCAGCTCTTCGGCCAGCCGGCTGAGGTGCATGGCGCAGATCGAGGCTGCCCCCAGGAACTCAAGCGCAAAGTCACGGTCGCTGACCGCGTCCAGGCTGTTGGACATCGGGCGGTCAAAGCCCAGCGCCTGGGCTGTCATCTCGCGGTCGATCGGGAACGAGGTCCCCGCCAGCGCCGCCGCGCCCAGGGGCGATTCGTTCATCCGGGCGCGGGCATCGCGCACGCGGCTCAGGTCGCGGGCGAACATCTCGACATAGGCCAGCATATGGTGGCCCCAGGTCACCGGCTGCGCGGTCTGCAGATGGGTGAAGCCCGGCATGACCCAATCCGCCCCGGCCTCGGCCTGCGTCACCAACGCCTTCATCAGCGCCTGCAGTCCCGCGTCTGCCGCATCAAGTTGATCACGCACCCACAGGCGGAAGTCCGTTGCCACCTGGTCATTGCGCGACCGTGCGGTGTGCAGGCGGCCCGCCGGGTCGCCGATGATCTCGGTCAGGCGCGCCTCAACGTTCATGTGGATGTCTTCCAGCGCTGTCGAGAATTCGAACCGCCCCGTTTCAATTTCTGACAACACCGTGAGCAAGCCTTTGCGGATGGCCTCGACGTCGCTAGGTTTCACGATGCCGGTGGCGCCCAACATGGCGGCATGGGCCCTGGAGCCGGCAATGTCCTGTGCTGCCATGCGTTGGTCGAACCCGATCGAGGCGTTGATCGCCTCCATGATCGCGTCCGGTCCGGCGGAAAAGCGGCCGCCCCACATCTGGTTCGAGGACGTGTCTGACATGCGCAAAGCTCCTGGAGGGACAATGAGAAAGATCCTGTTCGCGCTCCTCTATACGGCCATGGCCGGTCTTGCAATTCCAGCCGCCGCCGAAGACGCCGGGATCGAGGCCGCAACGGCCCTGCGCACTGGCGACATGAAGAAGCTGACCTTTCATTCTGCGCCCAAACCGGTCAGCGCGGCCGTGTTTACAGATTTTGACGGCACGGCCGAGCTGCAGTTGGCCGACTACCAGGGCAAATACGTGCTGTTGAACTTCTGGGCGACCTGGTGTGCGCCCTGCCGGAAAGAGATGCCGATGCTGTCGGATCTTCAGACAGAACTGGGCGGAGACACGTTTGAAGTTGTCACGATCGCCACCGGTCGCAACCCGACGCCCGCGATGAAGAAGTTCTTTGACGAGATCGGCGTGGACAATCTGCCGCTGCACCGCGACCCGAAACAGGCGCTGGCGCGTGACATGGCAGTCTTTGGTCTGCCCATCACGGTGATCATCAATCCCGATGGCGAAGAGATCGCCCGCCTGCGGGGCGACGCGGATTGGTCGAGCGACGCCGCCAAGGCGATTCTGCGCGCGCTGCTTGCTGCCGGGTGACTTGAATTGGGCGGGACCTGACGGCCCCGCGCATGTTTGAGCCCGCCTAGGGGGCGGGCAGGCAAGGGGGCTGTCTGCCCCCTTGAACCCCCGAGGATATTTTTCGCAAGAAGAAGACAGGGTCCGCGCGACATGCGGATTGCCCAAGAAAAAAGCGGCGGGGCAAACCCCACCGCTTGTCGTTCTTAAAAATGTTTAGGTGATGAAATCCGGGGAAAGGATTTGGTGCTGAAAATCTGCTCGGTCTAAAGGGTGGGCCGGAAAAATTGGCCCCTGGAAATTGGCCTGTGGGAAGGTTTTGGTGCTGAAATCGTGGTCAAAGGGTTTGGGTCAAAAGGGTCAGCTTGGGATCAGGACCAGGCGGGTCTGAAAGAATTTGGCGATCCGGGAAAATGTCTTGGTCATCTTGGTCCGTCTCCGTTTGCTGTGTGTCGGTCTGTTGTGTTCCGATGAGGTCAATATGAGCGGACTGGCGCGTGGTACGAGCTTCAAGTGTTGGTATGTGATCCAAATGTCTGGTACCTGTTCCAAAATTTGGTACAGTTCAGTCAGAGCAGTTTGGAGTCCCCATGTCAGACCAGTTTAGCCGCGAGTTGATCTGCCTTGCCGCCATGCGGCAGGCGCGGTCCGATTTCTTTGACCGGGTGGTGGATCATGCCGAGGCCTGGCGGCGCGACCGGGGAGAGGACGAGCCCTCGCGCGATGCGCGAAAGTTGCTGCGCAGCGAAGGCGTGGCGCAGATTGCCGAGTTTTTCTTTGCGATCCGCGAGGGCGGCATCAGCACATCCGAGGCGTTGCGGGGCTTTTTCGATCGGCACAATGCAGACATGGCCGCGTTGCTGGAGACCTGCGAGCGCGGGTACACGCGCTTTGGCCTGTCCGAATCGCGGGTGAAGTCGGCCATCTTCAAGGATCATCAGGTCGATCTGGTGATCCATGAAAGCAGCCATGGCACCGTGACCTTTGACCAGCGCTCGATTGGCAAGATCCTGACGCAGGTGATGTCATATGAAAGCTGTCGGACGTTGCTGATCCTGCTGTCAGAGGCCGGTCTTTTGCAGCGACGGGATTTTCGCGCGGTGGTTCTGATCAGCTCGAACGGGACATTGGAGTCGCTTTACAGGGATCATTTGAGCTATATCGCCACTGCATTGACCCCGCAGGATTGAGGAGACGCGATTTTGCGACATTGGATCTTTTTGAGCATTTTTGCCGGCTGCGCCGCGCCGGTCGGGGCGCAGGATGCCGGGGCAGCCTTTCTGGAAGGTGTGGCCACCCTGAGTGTATCAGACTGCCATGCGCTGGCAGACAGCATTCCCGATCTTGACAACACCGGCACCTCGGCCGAGGCGTTGGACCTGCTCGGCCGGGCCGTGCGGGAACAGTGCTTTCTGACCGCGATGCTGGCCGAGACCGCTCCGACAGGTGTCACCCGTGGACGGGCACCAGACGAAAGCAATGCTGCGGTCGATCTGCAAGCGCGCGAGTCCGCAAAGGCGCTGCCCGTCCTGACGGACGACATGAAGGCGCGGGCGCGCGCGTCCGAGAACCTGTTGAAGTCAGCCATGGCCGCAGATTCCGGTGTGCAGAACGACCTTTTGCGGCGCCTATTGGGGCAGGATCCGGTGCCAAAGGGTTAACGGCAGTACGGGCCGCCACCGTGGCGAGCGGTGTCAAAGTGGAAGTGATCGCGGTGGAACCGGTCTGATTCGGGACCGAGGACCGTTCCGAACGGACCACAGGCCGCCTTGTGCATCTTTTTCAGAATGCGGCCGTCACGTCCCTTGCCCCAGTCGTTGAGCACGCTGAGGCTGCTGCCGTTCTTCAGCTTGAACTCTGACAGGTCGATCGCGCGGCCGGTGCTGTGTTCGGACAGCGGAGCCCCCGGCTGGTGGTTGCGTGTCCGGCAGGCGTAATGCGCGGCGACGCGCATCTCGACCAGACCACCGCCGCGATTGCCGATGGCGCGTTTTGCGCCCTTCTTGACCCAGGTTTTCAGGGCCCGGGCAGACTCACAACGCATCAGCGCGGGCTGGCTGAGCCGCACGCCGTCCACCGAGGTGAGCCGCACCGCGTCGGGAATTCCGCAGCCCTTGAGCTTGCCGGGGACAAAGCCAACCTCTTCGCCCTGCAAATCGATGTCACCACAGACCGAGCCGCGCCTGCGTTCCAACCTGCGGGACATTGCGCGTTCGGCCACAATTCCGGGCCGCGCCACGGGGCGGCGCGACGTGGCAAGGCCCGAGGCCGTCGCCAAGACGGCGCTGGCCTGCAACAGGATCGGGTCGGGCTGCGCCACCGGGCGTTTCAGCACATCGGACAGGATCTTTCGGGTCAGGGCGTCGGTCCGCGCCACCGGGCGGACAAAGGCCATTGCGTTGGCGGGAACCGCGACCCCGATCTGAACACGCGCGACAGGCCGCAAAGAGGTCTGAGGCGCGGTCGAGGCCTGCGCCACACTGGCAAGACCTCCGGTCAACAAAAGGATGCCTGCGATGAATGCCCGTTTCACGTCTTTCCTTGTCCTCGCCCGAAATCCGGAGCCTCAGTATCCTGACCTGCCTGAATAATGCCACGTCGGATGGCCCGGGTGCGGGTGAAATAGGCGTGAAGATGCTCACCATCGCCGGTGCGGATGGCGCGTTGCAGGGCAAAAAGCTCTTCCGTGAAGCGGCCGAGGATTTCCAGCGTGGCGTCCTTGTTTGTCAGGAAGACGTCGCGCCACATGGTCGGGTCCGAGGCGGCGATGCGGGTGAAATCGCGGAAACCAGCGGCTGAATACTTGATGACCTCGCTGTCGGTCACACGACGCAGGTCGTCGGCAACGCCGACCATCGTATAGGCGATCAGATGCGGCGCGTGGCTGGTGACGGCCAGTACGAGGTCGTGGTGGTCGGCGTCCATTTCCTCGACGTTGGCGCCCAGCGCCTCCCAATAGGCGCGCAACTGGGTTGTGGCGGCCTTTGACGCGCTTTCTGTCGGCACCAGCAGCGTCCAGCGGTTGTCAAAGAGCGTGTCGAAACCGGACTCGGGGCCGGAATGTTCGGTGCCCGCCAGCGGGTGGCCGGCGACAAAATTCACACCCTCGGGCAGATGCGGGGCCACGGCGTCGATCACATGGCGTTTGACCGAGCCGACGTCGGTGACCGTGCAGCCGGGTTTCAGATGCGGGGCGATCTCTTGCGCGACGGCGGACATCGCGCCGACGGGCACCGCGAGCACGACCAGATCGGCGTCCGCGACGGCCTCGGCGGCCGTTTCGCAGACCTGATCGCACAGGCCGATGCGGCGGGCGGTCTCGCGCGTGGCCTCTGACCGCGCGTAGCCCGAGGTCACGCCCGCTGCGCCCGCGCGTTTCGAGGCCCAGAACATCGACGAGGCGATCAGCCCCAGCCCGATCAGGGCGACCTTGCCGTAGATCTGCGTCATGCGCGGGCCCCGGCTTTGAAGGCGGCGATGGCCTCGGCCACGGCGCGGCATTCGGCTTCGGTGCCGACGGTGATGCGCAGGGCCTTGGGGAGGTTGTAGCCCGAGACGCGACGGATCAGGATGCCCTGCGATTGCAGGTAGGCGTCACACAGGTCCGCCTCTTCGACCGAACCAAGCCGCGCCAGGATGAAGTTCGCCTGCGCCGTGTCCGAGGGCACGCCGACGCGCGCCAGCTCACCTGCCAGCCAGGTCCGCAGGCGCGCATTTTCCGCGCGGCAGGCCTCGACATAGGCCTGGTCGCGCACGGCGGCCGCGGCGGCGGCAAGCGCCGTGCCCGACAGGTTGAACGGCCCGCGAATGCGGTTCAGAACGTCGATGATGGCCTGCGGGGCATAGCCCCAGCCAACGCGCATCCCGCCCATGCCGTAGATCTTGGAAAACGTCCGGGTCATCACGACGTTCTGCCGGGCCTCGACCAGCGAGGCATGGCCGTCAAAGCCCTGAACATATTCCGCATAAGCCCCGTCAAGCACCAGGATCACGTTGGGCGGCAGCCCGTCGGCAAGCCGCGTCACCTCGGCCTCGGAAATCATCGTGCCGGTGGGGTTGTTGGGGTTCGCGATGAACACCAGCCGTGTGCGGTCCGTCACCCCGGCCAGCAGCGCGTCGACATCCGTCACACGGGTGTTTTCGGGCACCTCGACCGGGGTCGCGCCTGCCGCCAGCGCGCTGATCTTGTACATGCCGAACCCGTGTTCAGTATACAGCACTTCGGTGCCCGGTCCGGCGAAGGCCTGACAGAGAAAGGTGATCACCTCGTCGCTGCCAACACCGCAGATAATGCGATCGGCGTCCAGCCCGTGCACCTCGGCAATCGCCTGGCGCAGGGCGGCATGGTCGGTCGAGGGGTAACGATGCAGCGTTTCAGCCGAGGCGCGCACGGCCTCTTTTGCGGCCGGCGACGGACCCAGGGGGTTCTCGTTCGAGCTGACCTTGATGATGTTTTCGACACCGCTTACGCTGGACTTGCCGCCCACGTAAAGTTTGATGTCCATGATGCCGGGCTGGCATTCGATCTGCGTCATACCTATCTCCTTGCGGCACGTATTATCTGTGGCCCGACCCCAAGGAAAGGGCCTTTGCAACTACGTCATTGGCCTGTCACGGTTGACCGGGTATTCAAAGGGGCAAGGAGATTGTCACGATGAAGTCGATTTTCAGACTGGGCCTGATGGTGGCCGTGGTTGCGATTGTTGCGATTGTTTACGTGATCACCAGCGGCAGCTTTGGCGGGCCGCGTTCGTCGCTGCACATTGTCTCGGGCTCCGAGAACGAAGCGCTGGAACCAATCATCCAGGAATGGGGCCAGAAAAACCGCGTCGATGTACAGATGAGTTATCTGGGCTCGGTCGACATTGCGCGCGAGCTGGCAAAGGGCACGGCAACCGAGTTTGATGCGGTCTGGCCCGCAAATTCGCTGTGGATCGAGTTGGGGGACGAACAGAAGGTTGTGAAACACGCAACCTCGATCCTGCGCTCGCCCGTGGTGTTGGGTTTGCGGCAGTCCATCGCGCAGGATCTGGGTTGGATCGGGCGCGATGACGTGACCATCCAGGACATCCAGGCCGCCGCGCGGGACGGCAAGTTCCGATTGTCGATGACCTCGGCCACGCAGTCGAACTCGGGCGCGTCGGCCTATTTCGGGTTCCTTTACGCGCTGTCGGACAACCCCGACGTGCTGGGCATGGAGCAGCTGGCCAACACAGAAACGCAGGACAAGGTGCGGGATCTGCTGGCGCAGGTGGACCGATCGTCGGGATCCAGCGGCTGGCTGCGGTCGGCGCTGGTTGAAAACCCCGCGGCCTATGACGCGATGTTCAACTACGAAGCGTTGGTGATCGAGGCGAACCAGACCTTGGTCCAAAGCGGTCAGGAGCCGCTATATGCGGTCTATCCCGCCAATGGCCTGTCTGTGGCCGACAGTCCGCTGGGCTATATCAGCAAGGGGGACGCCGCCAAGGAAGAGGCCTTTCTCGCGCTGCAGGCGCACCTGCAGACCTCTGAGATTCAAGAGCTTTTGAACAATCAGGGCCGCCGCGCCGGGCTGATTGGGCTGATGGCCGAAAGCGCGGACAAATCGGTCTGGAACCCCGATTGGGGCATCGACCTGACCCGCGCAATTGCACCGATCCCGATCCCGGGATCGGATGTCATCAGCGAGGCGCTGCGGCTCTACCAGTCCGAACTGCGCAAACCCTCGCTGACGGTCTGGGTGCTGGACACCTCTGGCTCGATGGAGGGCGACCCGATTGCCCAGTTGAAGGACGCGATGCGCCTGTTGCTGGACCCGCAGGCGGCGGCGCTGAACCTGCTGCAGCCGTCGTCCCGCGACATCACGATGATCCTGCCGTTCAACCATGACATCGGGCGACTGACGCAGGTCGAAGGCTCGGACACGGAAGAGCTGCGGCGCGCCCTGAACGCGGTTGTCCAACTGCAGGCCGATGGCGGCACGGATCTGTACTACGCCCTCTTCAAGGCCTTCGAAGAGCTGGGCACATGGGAAGCCGAGGGAACACTCGATGACTACCTGCCCGCCATTGTGGCCATGACCGACGGCGCTTCGGCGACCGACAACCGCGATCCGTTTTTCAACTATCTGCAGGGCCTGAGCTATGCCACCAAGGTGCCGATCCATTCGATCGCCTTTGGCGACGCGGATGAGGCGCAGTTGCAAGAGCTGTCCAATGCCTCGATCGGGCGGCTGTTTCACGCCAAGTCGGACCTGGCAGCGGCCTTGCGCAAGGCCAAGGGGTACAACTGATGACCTTGCCTGACGGACCTCGGCAGATGCTGGCCGCTGCCCTTTCGGCTGCGGTCTTTCTGGGCCTTTTCTTTGGGGCGCAACTTGTCTGGTGGCTGGCGCTGGCATTGGCCGTGGCCGTCTATGGCGCGGTTCTGCTGATCGTGCGACGCCGCCGTCGCGCCGACGAGATCGTTTTGGGCGCGCGGGTCACCCAGGCCGACGTTCAGGCCGCCGGAGAGGCCCTGCGCGACAGTGCAGAACGGCTGGATAAAGCGGCTGCACAAGTGCCCGAGGCAGACAGAGAGGCTGTCGAAGAGATGGCCCGCCACGTCTGGTCGATCCGCGAAAATGTGCTGGAAGACGCGGATGATTACCGCCTGACCCGGCGGTTCATCGGGTCATATCTGCCCAACATCGTCAAAAGCGTCGAAACCTATGCGCAACTGGCGTCCAAGGCCGCGCGCAGCCAGCCCGAACGCCTGGCGGCGGTTGGCAAACAGATCAGGGAGTACGGGCCCGTGCTGGAACACATTGACCAGGCCTGCATCGAAAACGACTTTGCCGCACTCGAGTCCGAGGTGGACGCCTTGGGTGCACAGCTTTCCCGGAGGATCCGATGAACCGAACCATCCTTGGCCTTGCTGTCCTGGGCGTTGTCGCCGCCGTTTCGGTTGGCGTGACAATGGTGGATCTTTCCTCCGTGACACGCTCGGTCGAGCGTAGGGAGCCGGTGACCGTCTCGATGTTCTTCGGTGGCGAGAAATCGGCGCTTCTGCGCAACGAGAAGGTCAGAAAGATCATCGAGGATCGCTACAAGATCACGCTGGACGCAACCAAGGCGGGATCGGTCGAGATGGTGACGACGCTGCCCTCGACCGGCAAGGATTGCCTCTGGCCGTCGAACATGGTCGCCGTCGAACTGGCACGAAACTCGGGCCGGACGGTTCTGGGCGACGAGACGATCTTCAACTCGCCAATTGTGTTCTACGCCTGGTCCGACGTGGCCGATGCGCTGACCAAGGCGGGGGCCGTGAAGCAGCGACCGGACGGTTTCCTGGCTGCGGACGTGTCCAAGATCGGCGAGCTGATCGCAGGTGGTGCGCGTTGGCAAGAGGATCTGGGTGTGAACGTCTATGGGCCGTTCAAGGTCTTTTCGACCCACCCGGCCAAGTCGAACTCGGGCAACATCTGGTCGGGGCTCCTGGCCACGGTGTTCAACGATGGCGCGCCTCCGGCGGAAAGCGACATGGGCGTCGTGCTGCCGAAGGTGACGGCCTATTTCGAGGCGATGGGGCATATGGAGGCAAGCTCGGGTGACATCTTCGAGAACTTCCTGAAGCAGGGCATGGGGTCGCGTCCGATCATCGTGGGATATGAGAACCAGATGGTCGAGTTTCTGGGCGAGAACGCGAATTACGCCGAGCTGATCCAGGATCGGATCCGGGTGATCTATCCCGAACCGACGATCTTTGCCTCGCATCCGCTGATTGCCCTGACGTCGACCTGCAAACGCCTGCAAGAGGCCCTGGCGGACCCGGATCTTCAGGACATAGCCTGGTCGGATCATGGCTTTCGAACCGGCCTGATCGGGGTCGAGAACGATCCCGGCGCCATCACGGGCGCCAAACTGCCGGAAACCGTCTCGTTGGTCGTCCCGATGCCAGCGGCCGCCGTCATGGAAGACATCATTCAGGCCGTGCGCTGAGGCCACCAAATTCCGGCACGGAATTTGGGACGGAAAACGCAGTTTTCCGCTCCGGAATTCGTACCGAATTCCGGTTTCCCTCAGCCAGCCTTCTGCGCTTTGGCCCGGGACATCAGCCAGTCCATCAAGGCCATCAGCACACCGGACAGAACAAAGACCATGTGGATGATCACCAGCCACATCAGCTCACGATCCCCAAAGACCTTGTCCGCGTCAGACTGACCGATCTCCATGAACCTCTTCAGCAGGTGGATACCGGAAATCGCGATGATCGAGGCGATCAGTTTCATCTTGAGACCACCAAAATCCACGGTGCCCATCCAGGCCGCGCGGTCATGGGTCTCGCCAATGTCAAGCTTGCTTACAAAGTTCTCGTAGCCCGAGAACAGTACGATCACCAACAGGTTCGCCGCCAAGGTCAGGTCGATCAGCGTCAGAACCGCCAGGATCGACTTGTCCGCACTGATCGTCAGGATCTGCGGCATGTAATAGGCCAGCTCGCGCAGGAACACGACCACCAGCAGCGCCAAAGACACCGACAGTCCTAGGTACATCGGCGCCATCATCCAACGTGAGGCAAAGAGCGTGCGTTCGAAACGGCTTTCAATCGAGGTTTTCTGGGTCATGCCCGGTCTTTGCCGCGCTGCGGCGGCAAGGTCAATTTCTTTCCGCAGTTTCTGTCCTTGGTGACGCACCCAACAAAAAAGGGCCGCGCATGGCGCAGCCCCCTTGCAAGTCCCGCTCTGGAACAGCTTAGTTCTGAGCGTAGTATTCGATGACCAGGTTCGGTTCCATGACAACCGGATAAGGCACATCGCCCAGACCCGGGGTGCGCACGAAGGTCGCGGTCATTTTCGAGTGGTCAGCTTCGACGTAATCCGGAACGTCACGCTCGGCCAGCTGAACAGCTTCCAGCAGGACGGCCAGTTGCTTGGACTTCTCGCGCACCTCGATCACGTCGCCTTCCTTGACGCGGTACGAGGGGATGTTCACGCGCTTGCCGTTGACCAAGACATGGCCGTGGTTCACGAACTGACGGGCTGCGAACATGGTGGCAACGAACTTGGCACGGTACACAACCGCGTCCAGGCGGCGCTCCAGCAGGCCGATCAGGTTTTCGCCGGTGTCACCTTTGACACGCTCGGCTTCACCATAGATGCGGCGGAACTGCTTTTCGGTCAGGTCGCCGTAGTAGCCTTTGAGCTTCTGCTTGGCGCGCAGCTGCAGACCAAAGTCCGACATCTTGCCCTTGCGGCGCTGGCCATGCTGGCCGGGGCCATATTCGCGACGGTTGACCGGGGATTTCGGACGACCCCAGATGTTTTCGCCCATCCGGCGGTCGATTTTGTACTTGGCAGACGTGCGTTTGGTCACGGCTGATCTCCTTCGTTCAGGTTTCGAAGGGCGTTGTCCTCTTCCCGGTTATTGCCGGAATGACAGGAATCCCCTTGCGGGGGCCACCAACACCAATGAAAGCGCGCTTATAAACAAGCGCCGGGTACTGTCAAGCGCCGTCAGCCGGATCGCTAAAATTGGAACAAAACAGGAAAATTTAACCTCTGGTTAAGCCTTGTGGCGCAATTGTGATCCTGCCCTGAGACAGGAGGCGACCATGCCCCAGCCCATTGATTTGAGCAATTTCAACATCCTCGCAGCAGCGGTCGCGCGGCGGGATGCGGACATCGTCCAAATGGCATCGGACGCAATTCAGGACTGGCGCGTCGCTCTTGCCTATCAACCGATCGTAAATGCCCGAAACGGTGACGTCGGCTTCTACGAAGGACTTGCACGCGTGCTGGAACCCAATGGGCGCATCATTCCTGCGGGTGACTTCATCACCGCCATCGAGGAAACCCAGGTCGGGCGCCAACTCGACTGCCGCGCACTTCAGCTTGGCCTGGAGGCCCTGCACCAGGTGCCGGGGCTCCGTTTGGCTGTGAACATGTCCGCCAGATCCATTGGCCACCCGGAATGGACCAGGTTGCTGGACGACGCGACACGCCAGGATGACACGGTGGCCGAACGGCTGATTCTGGAAATCACCGAAAGCTCGGCCATGACCGTGCCCGAACTTGTCGCGCAATTCATGACAACCTGGCGCGCAAAGGGCGTGTCATTTGCGCTCGACGATTTCGGCGCGGGGCAGACGGCGTTTCGGTATTTCAAGCAGTTTCAATTCGACATTCTCAAGATCGACGGGCAGTTCAGCCGGAACATCGCGCATGACCCCGACAATCAGGTGATCACCAAGGCCCTGCTCAGCATCGCAGGGCATTTCGACATGATCTCGGTCGCCGAGCACGTCGAAACCGAAGCAGATGCCGCGATGCTGCAATCGCTGGGTGCTGGGTACCTGCAGGGGTATCATTTAGGCGCCCCCGTCCTGAATCCCGTCTGGACGGATCAATATGACGCATCCCAGACGGGCTGATACCGCCAACTGAGACACCCTGTCAGATGCCGCACCGCCGCATTTTCGCATAATGACGCAGCGTAATTGCGGGAATCGGAAGCTGCTTGCATCCGCAGAATGCCAAGCGATACTCGCACCAAGTCAATCTGGTGGAGGACACTAAACCATGACGAATGTAGTGATCGCATCGGCGGCCCGGACGGCTGTCGGCAGCTTTGGCGGCTCGTTTGCCACAACCCCCGCGCACGATCTGGGCGCTGCCGTGCTGCAAGCACTGGTCGAGCGTGCCGGTATCGAAAAGGCCGACGTCTCGGAGACCATCCTGGGCCAGGTGCTGACCGCGGCACAGGGCCAGAACCCGGCGCGTCAGGCACACGTGAATGCCGGCCTGCCGCTGGAAAGCGCGGCCTGGAGCATCAACCAGGTCTGTGGCTCGGGCCTGCGCGCCGTCGCGCTTGGCGCCCAGCACATCCAGTTGGGTGACGCCTCGGTTGTCGCCGCGGGTGGCCAGGAGAACATGACGCTCAGCCCCCATGCCGCGCACCTGCGTGCCGGCCACAAGATGGGCGACCTCAAGTACATCGACACCATGATCCGCGACGGTCTGTGGGATGCCTTCAACGGTTACCACATGGGCCAGACGGCGGAAAACGTCGCGGACCAGTGGCAGATCACCCGCGAGATGCAGGACGAATTTGCCGTTGCCTCGCAGAACAAGGCCGAGGCCGCGCAGAAGGCTGGCAAGTTCGACGACGAGATAGTCCCCTTCACCGTCAAGCACCGCAAGGGCGACATCGTTGTCGACAAGGATGAATACATCCGCCACGGCGCAACCATCGAAGCCATGCAGAAACTGCGCCCCGCCTTCACCAAAGAGGGTTCGGTCACCGCAGCCAACGCCTCGGGCCTGAACGACGGCGCGGCCGGCGCCCTGCTGATGAGCGCCGATGAGGCCGAAAAGCGCGGCATCGAGCCGCTGGCCCGCATCGCATCCTACGCAACCGCCGGTCTGGACCCGTCGATCATGGGCGTCGGCCCGATCTACGCCTCGCGCAAAGCGCTGGAAAAGGCAGGCTGGAAAGCCGAGGACCTGGACCTGGTCGAGGCAAACGAAGCCTTTGCCGCACAGGCCTGTGCTGTGAACAAGGACATGGGCTGGGATCCGGCCATCGTGAACGTGAACGGCGGCGCCATCGCCATCGGTCACCCGATCGGCGCATCGGGCGCCCGTGTCCTGAACACGTTGCTGTTCGAGATGAAACGCCGCAACGCCAAAAAGGGTCTGGCGACCCTCTGCATCGGCGGCGGCATGGGCGTGGCCATGTGCCTCGAGCGTCCGTAACCAATTGGAAAGGGGCGCCAATGGGCGCCCCTTTTTGCTTCAGGGGGGCCGGTCGCGCACAAGAACTCAGAACCTGCGACCGTTTAACGCGAAGTAATTTTGTTGCTCGTTCCAAGGCTGAATGATAACAAAATTTCAAACAATTTCTTGCCAAACTGGAGGACACCATAATGGCACGCACAGCACTCGTTACCGGCGGCAGCCGCGGCATCGGCGAAGCAATTTCCAAAGCTCTGAAGGCCGAAGGCTACAACGTCGCCGCGACCTACGCCGGCAACGACGAGAAGGCCGCCGCCTTCACCGAAGCCACCGGCATCAAGACCTACAAGTGGGACGTCGCAGACTATGACGCGTCCGAGGCGGGCATCGCACAGGTCGAAGCGGACCTGGGCCCGGTTGACGTGGTTGTCGCCAACGCTGGCATCACCTGGGACGGCTTCTTTCACAAGATGACGCCCGAGCAGTGGAACAAGGTCATCGCGACCAACCTGACCGGCGTGTTCAACACCGTTCGCCCCGTGTGGCCCGGCATGCGCGAGCGCAAGTTCGGCCGCGTCATCGTGATCAGCTCGATCAACGGTCAGAAAGGCCAGGCGGGCCAGGTGAACTATGCCGCGACCAAGGCGGGCGACCTGGGCATCGTGAAATCGCTGGCCCAGGAAGGCGCGCGCGCCGGCATCACTGCCAACGCGATCTGCCCGGGCTACATCGGCACCGAAATGGTCCGTGCGATCCCCGAGAATGTCCTGAACGAAAAAATCATCCCGCAGATCCCGGCAGGCCGCCTGGGCGAGCCGGAAGAGATCGCACGTTGCGTGACCTTCCTGGCCTCGGACGACGCGGGCTTTATCAACGGCTCGACCATCTCGGCAAACGGCGCGCAGTTCTTCGTCTAACGCGCCCTCGTCAGACAATAAAAACGCCCCCGGAGCCAGCAGGTTCGGGGGCGTTTCTTTTTCACGCAGTCAAGGTCGTCGGGCAGGGCCTGCGGCCTTATCCCCTGCGTGCGGGACGGAAGAACCGAAAGAGTTCAGCAAAGGCTTCGCTGCGGGCGGCATGTGCGGCCCGATAGGCGTCACGGGTGCGGGCGTTGGGTGTGGTCTCGATCATGGCGGTATCCTCTGGGATCAGTAATTTCTAACTGACCCCAATATGATCCAAGCAAACAAAACCGACAAACGAGACTTTCGCGGCCTTCAGTTAAGTTGTATTTAACTGAATATGTCCGAACGCCTGCCTCCGCTGACCGCCCTGCGCGCTTTCGAAGCCGCCGCCCGACACATGTCCTTTGCCCGGGCCGCCGACGAGTTGTCGGTGACGCCCGCCGCATTGAGCTTCCAGATCAAATCGCTGGAAGAGCATCTTGGCCAACCGGTGTTTCGCCGCCTCAACCGCGCCGTGGAACTGACAGAGGCCGGGGCCGCACTGGCTCCGGGCGTGCAAGAGGGGTTTGAACAGCTCACCGCCGCATGGCGCGCCACGCGGCGCCTGCAGGACCACAACAAGCTTACAGTCACGGCGGGTCCGGCCGTGACGTCGCTTTGGCTGGCACCCCGGCTTTACGCGTTTGCGCAGGCCCATCCCGATATCGATCTCAATCTCTCGGCCACGCTTCGCACGCTGGATTTTGTCCGGGACGACGTCGATGTGGCCTTGCGCTTTGGCCATGGGGACGATGCGGGGTTGTTCTCGAAGGAGCTGTCGCCAGAATGGTTCAGCCCGATGATGACGCCCGCGCTGGCCGAAACCTTCAAGACGCCCGAAAGCCTGGTCGGCCAGCACCTGCTGGTCGACAACAGCACGGCCTTTCTGCGCCCTCATCGGGATTGGCATTCCTGGTTCGAGGCCTGCGGCATCGATCACACGCCCCCCGACACCATCAAGTTTTCGCAGGCCGACCACGCGATCAGCGCGGCCGTTGCGGGCGCGGGTGTCCTGCTGGGGCGGGTCAGCCTTTCGATGCGCTACCTGGCCGAAGGCCAATTGGTCGCGCCGTTTCCCGTCGCCTTGGGAACTCGTGCGCGTCTGCGGTTCATTTGTCAGAAAGGCCACGAAACGCGGCCGGCCACGGCCGCGTTGCTGTCATGGATCAGCAGTGAGTTTGAAAAACACGCCCACGTTCTGGAAGGGAAAGACCTTCACTTCCAGACGGGCTGACGGCTGCCTGAACGGTGGCCGAAAGAAGGTGGCGCGTTTCAGACCGTCTCGGACGACAGTCTGTTGATCTCTTCCTTGAGCTTCAGTTTTTGTTTCTTCATGTCCGCGATGGTCAGATCGTCAACACTGGGCGCGCGTTGCGCCGCCTCGACAGCATCAGACAGGGTTTGGTGTTTCTTCTTCAGTTCCTCCAAATGCGAACTCAAGCTCATATGCATCCTCCTATCTTCTGTGTGCACTTCAGTGCAGCACATTCGCCTTCACTTGTCACGCTGCGGTCGCAGCATCCGGTGAACAATCGCTTAATGAGTGCAGGGAAGCGGAAAATTATTTCGGAAATGTAAATTCCGCACCGTCGCGCAGCACGCCTGCGATCATCGGCGTATAGTCTTCGGCATCCTGCAGATGTTCATCGCCTTGATGCAGAATCACCGGGGCGTGCAGGCGCAAGGGCGCTCGCCCCCCTTTCCGCCCCCGGACCAGAACCAGATGCGCGGCGCGTCCCTGGCGGGGCGCAAGCGGCAGCACCTCGAGCGAGCCAAGCGTTTCCGCCATGGGCGCAAGGACATCCGCCAGACGGTCGGCGCGTTGGATAAAGGTCACCGTCCCCCCCGGCCGGGCCCGACGCGAGGCCACCGCGACCCACTCGGCCAGGGGCGTTTCTCCGGCCAATCCCAGTTCTTTGCCGCGGTCATCCGCGCCAAGCCGCGCACCGGCGTGAAAGTACGGCGGGTTTGCCATGACATGGTGAAATTGCTGGGCCGTCACCTCGGGGGGCAACTGCCGCAGGTCAGCGGCGTAGATCCGGGCGTCCAGATGGTTCTCTTGGGTGTTTCGCTGGGCAAGGGCGGCATAACCGGGCTGAAGCTCGACACCTGTCAAGACAAGTCCCGCCACGCGCGCGCCCAGGCAACACAGTCCCGGCCCGCCGCCGCAGCCCAGTTCCAGAACGCGGTCACCGGCCTTCGCGGGAACCGAGGCCGCCAGAAACACGGGGTCGACGCCCGCGCGATATCCCACGCGCGGCTGCCGCAGCATCACCTTGCCGCCCAGAAAGGCATCGCGTGTCAGGTCAGCGTCCGAAAAGGGGTCACCCCTCAAGAGACACCCCAAAGTCCTGAAGGATCCGCCGCGCGCGCGGCAAATCGTCGGTCCGCACCATCAACCGGCGCGGCAATATGCCAATCGACCCCTCGAGGACGCTCATATTTACGTCCAATTCAAAGCTGTCTATACCCTGATCCTCAAGAAGGGATCGGGCCAGTGGGATGACCGTGATATCGGTTGTGCGCAAGAGCTCTTCCATGGTGGGGATGTAAGGACAAGGCAGGCCGATTGTCGAGCCTTGTGACGGGAGCGTGATGAGCTTGGATACTTCCGTGTCAAAGGCGGCCAAGCCGCATGATGTGCTGGCTCAGGTGCTGGCAGATGAAATGCAGGCTGTAAATGGATTGATCCGTGAACGGATGGCGTCCGAACACGCGCCACGCATTCCCGAGGTCACCGCCCACCTGGTCGAGGCCGGCGGCAAGCGCCTGCGGCCGATGCTGACCCTGGCCGCCGCGCGGCTGTGTGGCTACGACGGGCCCTATCACGTGCACCTGGCCGCGACGGTCGAATTCATCCACACCGCAACCCTGCTGCACGACGACGTGGTCGACGAAAGCGAACAGCGCCGTGGGCGGCCCACGGCCAATCTGCTGTGGGACAACAAGAGCTCGGTCCTGGTGGGCGATTACCTTTTTGCGCGGTCGTTCCAGCTGATGACCGACACCGGCAACATGCGGGTGCTTCGGATCCTGTCGAACGCAGCGGCGACCATTGCCGAAGGCGAGGTGCTGCAGATGACCGCGGCGCAGGATCTGGGCACGGACGAGTCGGTCTATCTGAAGGTCGTGCGCGGCAAGACAGCGGCGCTGTTCTCGGCGGCCACCGAGGTGGGCGGCGTGATCGCGGGCGCCGATGAGGCGCATGTGCAGGCGCTTTTCGACTACGGTGATGCGCTGGGGATCGCCTTTCAGATCGCCGATGACCTGCTGGATTACCAAGGCGACAGCGGCGCAACAGGCAAGAACGTCGGCGACGACTTTCGCGAGCGCAAGCTGACCCTGCCGGTGATCAAGGCTGTGGCGGCGGCGGATACCGAAGAACGCGCCTTCTGGTCCCGCACCATCGAGAAGGGTCGCCAAGGCGAGGGCGATCTGGAGCACGCCATTTCGCTGCTGCACAAACATGGCGCGCTGACGGCCACGCGGGACGATGCCTTTGGCTGGTCCGCCAAGGCCCGCGCCGCGCTTGAGGTGCTGCCGCAAAGCGACCTGCGCGATACGCTGATCGACCTGTCGGACTACGTGGTGGCGCGGCTCAACTGAGCTCGCAGTCCACGACCCACCAGTCGGGGTGCGCCGAGGCCAGCTCGGATGCGGCCATCTGCGCCTGCGCCTTGGTTGCATACAAGCCAAAGCAGGTCGCGCCAGACCCTGACATACGAGCCAGCAAATTGCCGCCCGTCATGGTCAAATCGCCCAGAACCTGCTCAATGACCCGAGCCTGACCCATCGCCGGGACCTCGAGGTCATTGCGTTGTGCCGAAAGCCAGTCTGCACAGGCGGAGACGTCGCGAAATTCCGGAACCTGTGATGGCATCGGCGCGTTTTCCTTGCTCATCAGCGCCCTGAAGACTGCCGGAGTGGCAACCGAAGCGCCCGGATTGACCAAAACGGCTGGCAGAGTTGGCAGCGTGATCGGGCGCACGATCTCTCCGATCCCGGACATCCGCGCGGCGCGTGCCAGCGCGCAGACCGGCACATCGGCGCCAAGCGCCTCCAATCCACCCGGGATGTCCACGCCGCGCAGATCCGCGATTGCGCGCAGCGCGGCGGCGGCGTCCGAGGTCCCGCCACCGATTCCGGCCTGCGCGGGCAGGTTCTTTTCAAGGCCAAACGCCAGATTGTCCTGCCCCAGAAACACGGCCGCCTGCAGGATCGAGTTCGACGCATCGGTCGGGACATGCCGCGCCTTGGGGCCAAAGACGTCCAGCGTCAGCCCCTGCCCTTCGCGCAGCGTCAACACATCGCCCACATCGGCAAAGGCCACAAGCGAATCGAGCCGGTGATAGCCGTCCGCACGCTGGCCGGTGACATGCAGGGTCAGGTTGATCTTGGCGGGCGCAAAGGCCTTAGTCACCACCGCCATTGGCCACTTTCAGGGGCTCTGCGCCTTCTTCTTCCAGGACAACGTCCAGCCCAACTTCCAGTTTGCGGCGGATGCGGTCCACGTCCGCGGGTTCGGCAGCGGTGCCGTGGTCGGCAAAGCTCAGCGCCCGTTTCCACTGGAATTCGGCCTCGCGCTTGCGGCCGACCGCCCAATAGACGTCGCCCAAATGGTCGTTCACGATCGGGTCGATCGGCATCAATTCGGCCGCGCGCTCCATGTGGCCGACGGCCTCGTCATAGCGGCCCAGCTTGTAGAGCACCCAGCCCAGAGAATCGACGATGTAGCCACTTTGCGGACGTTCCGCGACGGCGGTTTCGATCATCGACAGCGCCTCGTCCAGCTTGATCTGCTTTTGCACCAGCGAATAGCCAAGATAGTTCAGCACCTGCGGCTGGTTCGGGTTCAGCTCCAGCGCCTTGCGGAAATCGGCCTCGGCCAGGTCCCACTGATCCAGGCGTTCATAGGTGATGGCGCGGACATAGAACAGGAACCACTCGGACCGGCCCGGCTCTTCGTGGAGCGCCAAGGCGTTGCTATAGGCCTCGGCGGCTTCGGCGTATTGTTCGTCTTGCCGCATCGCGTCGCCCAGTGCCGTTTGCACCACGGCCAGATCGCCGTGCGTGCGCGCAAGGCCGCGCAGCACCTCGACCGAGGCCTCGATCTGCCCCGCGTCGCGCAATGCGCCTGCACGGCCAAGTTCGGCGGCGTGATACGACGCGCTGTCGGTCGGCACCCGTTCATAGGTTTCAACCGCAAGTTCCGGCTGACCCAGCCGCTCCAGCAACTCTGCCGACAGAAGGATGGCATCGATGTGCGTGGGCGACAGATGTTCGGCGATGCGCGAATAAAGCAGCGTGAAATCATCGTTCGATTCGTTGCTCAGCGCGCCGGCAAGCGTAAAGAACACCTCCGCGATGCCGTCACGGGCGGTGTCCACATAGGTGAACGGCAGCATGCGCCCGGCTTCGAGATCGGCAACAATCTTGGACAGGCCGGGGTCCAGATCGGCCCGGAACGAGTCCATGATCAGCTTTTGCGCTTCGTCATTGCGTTCCAGCTGGCTCAGCACCTCGACATTCGCCAGAACGGCCCGGCGGGTGCGCTGCAGCGCCCCCATGGCACCCGAGGCAAAGATTTCGTCGGCGCGCTCGAAATCGCCGATCGAGGCCAGCGCCATGGCCCTGTGGTAGGCCGCGAACCCCTTGAACGCATCTTCCAGCGCGACTTCGTCAAAGGCATCCATGCTGCCTTGCAGCTCGCCCGCTCCCAATTGCGCCCATCCCAGCAGCAGTCCGTCGACCAGAGGTCCAATGCCCTTGCTGTCGCGGATGCGGGCCTCGAGGTCCGCAAAATCATCGCGTGCGGCGGCCGAGGTGACCAGCGCCATGTTGGCGATCTGGCTGTCAAATTCATTTGCCTCAAGCGTTTCGGCCATCGTGATCGCGCGATCCAGCCGCCCCATCGAGAAGTTGGCCAGAACGGCCCGTTCCATCATCTCGGGGTTTCCGGGGTCGGCGCGCAGGGCCCGGGCATAGTATTGCGCAGCGGCGCGATAGTCGCCGTTGAACCCCGCCTGCCGGGCCGCAAGATAGGATCCGGACAGTCCGCTGCCCGATTGCGCCAACACCGGCCCACCCAAAAGACCGATGGCCACGCCAATCGCCAAAATGATGCTGTTCCGGCTCACGCAAACTCTCCTCATCGCTCGCAACTTGCAGAAAGCCTAGAGCGTGGCGTCCAGCGGCGCAATGCGATGGTCGATGACAATCCCGTTGGATCGGCCCTTGTGCGCAAGTTCCGGCCATTTGGTCATCGCATTTCCTGCAAGCCAGCGGTCTGCGCCCAACTCGGCCGCCGAACCGGGCGCCCAGGGGACACACACAGCCGGCGCAGCATTGCCATCTGACGGGCGGTGAGGTCCGCCTCCAGTGCCACACCAGCTGACTGCGCGTTGGTCCACACGATGCGCCCCGTCATCACTTCGCCCCGCAGGTTCAGCTTGATGGGGGTGTTTTTCGGCACCATCCTTGGTCCGCGAACACGCAAGCCCGACCGGCTGACGTTGATGACGACTACGCCGATTTCGCCCAGCGGCGTCTTCAGGACGGCAGGGACATCCGATGCATGTCGGTGGGGGCGATACCGCATGGCAGGCACTCCTTGGTTTCACCCAAAGGTCGCGCCAGAGCATGAAGCAAATCTTAAAGTTAAAAATGGCGCGGTTTTGAGCCGCGCCATTCTTTGCACTTACATGTTCGGGTAGTTTGGCCCATCGCCGCCCTGCGGGGTCACCCAGTTGATGTTCTGGCTGGGATCCTTGATGTCGCAGGTCTTGCAGTGCACGCAGTTCTGGAAGTTGACCACGAACTCGGGCTTTCCATCCTTTTCAACCACCTCGTAGACGCCCGCAGGGCAATAGCGCTGCGCCGGTTCCGCATAGAGCGGCAGGTTGGTCAGGATTGGGACGTTCGGATCTTTCAGCTGCAGATGGCAAGGCTGGCTTTCTTCGTGGTTCGTCATCGCGAACGACACGTTGGTCAGGCGATCGAAGCTGAGCGTGCCATCGGGCTTGGGATAGTCGATGGGCTCGAACGAAGCCGCCTGCCCGGTCGCCGCGGCGTCGGTTTTGCCATGCTTCACGGTGCCAAACAGCGACAGTCCGAACAGCGAGTTCGTCCACATGTCGAAGCCACCCAGCGTCAGGCTGGCGGTCAGGCCATACTTGGACCACAGCGGCTTGACGTTGCGCACCTTCTTCAGGTCCTTGCCGATCGCGCCTTTGCGAACTTCGTCTTCATAGGCATGCAGCTCGTCGCCCGCGCGACCGTCCTGTATCGCGGCATAGGCCGCCTCGGCTGCTGCCATGCCCGACAGCATCGCGTTGTGGTTGCCCTTGATCCGCGGCACGTTGACCATGCCGACCGAGCACCCCAGCAGCGCCACACCCGAAGCCACCATCTTGGGCATTGACTGATAACCGCCCTCGCTGATCGCGCGGGCGCCATAGGCGATGCGCTTGCCGCCCTTCAGAAGCTCGGCCACCATCGGATGGTGCTTGAAGCGCTGGAACTCCATGTAGGGGAAAAGATGCGGGTTCTGATAGTTCAGGTGCACCACAAAGCCCACGTAGACCTGGTTGTTGTCCAGGTGATAGATGAAGGACCCACCGCCCGCATTCGAGTTCAGCGGCCAGCCCATGGTGTGGGTGACACTGCCCTCTTTGTGCTTGGCCGGGTCGATCTCCCAGATCTCTTTCATGCCGATGCCGAACTTCTGCGGTTCCATGCCGTCCGACAGGCCGTATTTCTCGATCACCTCTTTCGACAGCGACCCCCGCACGCCTTCGCCCAGGAAGACATATTTGCCGTGCAGCTCCATGCCCGGCTCGGTGTTGGGACCGATCGATCCATCGGGTTCCAGACCAAAGACACCAGCCACGACACCTTTGACTTCACCTTTGTCACCATAGACCAACTCGGACGCGGCCATACCGGGGAAGATCTCGACGCCCAGCGCCTCGGCCTGTTCGGCCATCCAGCGGCAGACATTGCCCATGCTGACAATATAGTTGCCATGGTTGTTCATCAGTGGCGGCATGGGGAAGTTCGGGATGCGCAATGCACCGGCCTCGCCCAGCATGTAGAACTTGTCTTCCTTGACCGGCGTGTTCAGCGGCGCGCCTTTTTCCTTCCAGTCGGGGATCAGTTTGTTCAGCCCGCAGGGGTCCAGAACCGCGCCCGACAGGATGTGTGCACCGACCTCTGATCCCTTTTCAAGGACGACCACCTGCAGGTCCTCGTCCAGTTGCTTGAGACGGATCGCAGCAGACAGGCCAGCAGGTCCCGCCCCGACGATCACAACGTCATATTCCATGGTTTCGCGCTGAACCTCGGTCATCGACTTTCCTTCCCCCTGGTCGCGGGCAACAATCTTTCGCGATGACCTAGCCCGCTGCAGGCGCGAAGGTCAATTCTAACACGGCGTCGCAGGGTATATATCCGACATGTGTCAGCGCAAAATTGGGCAATTTGTGCGACACTCCCGGAATGCCTTGCAAATCCCGCGCGTCTCGGTTCACTCTTGAAGCACCGCTGGGGTTGTGAGATCACGCGTGTTTGACATAGGGGGCCGGGACAAGGCCTCGTGACATCCAGGAACAGGTCCATGGAAAAAATACCGATGACCCGCGCGGGCTTTACCGCGCTCGAAGCTGAACTCAAGGTGCTCAAATCCGAAGAGCGCCCCGCCGTCATCCAGGCGATTGCCGAGGCGCGCGAGCTGGGCGACCTGAAGGAAAACGCGGAATATCACTCGGCGCGCGAAAAGCAGGGCTTCATCGAAGGCCGCATCAAGGAAATCGAAGCGATCATCGGCCTGGCCGAGGTCATCGACCCCACCACACTGTCCGGCAGCATCAAGTTCGGCGCGACGGTCACGCTGGTCGATGAAGACACCGACGAAGAAAAGACCTGGCAGATTGTGGGCGAACACGAGGCCAACATCGAAAAGGGCAAGCTGAACGTCAAATCGCCGATTGCCCGTGCCTTGATCGGCAAGGAAGAGGGCGACAGCGTCGAGGTCCGCACCCCCGGTGGCGTGCGGTCTTACGAAGTGCTGACCGTCGCCTACGTCTGATCCGCAACCTGGCGAGGCCGCCATGGACGAAACACACGACACCCAGCCGACACCTCCCGGCATCTACGATCGGGGGGCGCCTTCTGGCTTTGGCGGACTCGAAATCGTCGCCATTCTGCTGTCGCTCATGTGGCTTGGCGGCAGCATCGCCTTTTTTGCCAGTACCGATGCACCTGTGACCGGCTATCAGCCGGTGCTGATCGCCGTGGCAATTGTGCTGCCGGTGCTGATGATCTGGGTCGGGGCCGTGACGCTGCGCAGTCTGCGGGCGCTCAAGGCGGAAACCGACCGGCTCAAAGACAGCATGGACGCCCTGCGCAAGGTCCATGTCGCCCAGATGCAGGCCGCCGAAGGCGGCGGCCCCTCGGGCATCACCCGCAAGCTCGAAGAGATCTCGGCCGCCCAGCGCAAGACCGAGACGACGCTGGCGATGTTCACCTCGACCCGCGTTGCGCTGCAACCTTCGGACAGCAGCCAGGACCAACGGGTGACCAAACCCGAACCCGCCACTGAAGAGCCCGCCGATCAGCCCGCGCTGGCGCTTGGCACGCCTGCCGAAGAGCTGGATCCGCCCCTGCCCAAGGGCGACCTGATCCGCGCGCTGAACTTCCCCGAAACCGCCGAGGATGAGGCCGGATTTGCGGCCCTGCGTCGCGCCCTGCGGGACCGGCCCACGGCGCAGCTGGTGCAGGCCAGCCAGGACGTGCTGACACTGCTTAGCCAGGATGGCATCTACATGGACGACCTGCGCCCCGACATGGCCCGCCCCGAGGTCTGGCGCCGCTTCGCCCAGGGCGAGCGCGGACGCCCGATTGCCGCCCTTGGCGGCATCCGGGATCGCTCGTCCCTGGCGCTGACCGCGGGTCGGATGAAATCCGACCCGATCTTCCGCGACGCGGCGCATCATTTCCTGCGGCTCTTCGACAAGCACTTTGCGGGGTTCGAGGACGAGGCGACGGACGCCGAGATCTCGGAAATGGCCAACACCCGCACCGCCCGCGCCTTCATGCTGATCGGGCGGGTGACGGGGACATTTTCGTAACCACACTGCGGAAAAACCGCGGGCGGCGGACCTGCGTAGACGCCAATTCACCGGGGGCAGACCAAGGCCAAAGGCCGCCTAAACCCCGAAACTCCCGAACGGGATGAAGCGCACCAGATCCCCCGGCGCGATGTCGCGCGCGCCGTCGCCAATCTCGACCAGGCCTTCGGCCCAGCTGAGGCCACTGATCCGGCCCGATCCTTCGGACTTGAAGACCTCGGCCCGCCCGTCGCGCATGCGGGCGCGCAGGTATTCGCGTCGCCCGGGCTTCTTGCGCTTGGAAAATCCGGCGGGCACGTCATAGCCCTGGGGCGCGACCCACCCTGCCCCCGACATCAGCGAAAAGGCCGGGCGCGCAAAGACCAGCGTGCAGACCAGCGCCGCCACCGGGTTGCCCGGCAGGCCAAAGACCGGCACGCCGTTCCACAGCCCAAGCGCCAGCGGCCGCCCCGGCTTCAACGCGATCCGCCAGCTTTGCAGGCTGCCGGTTTCGCGCAACAGCGCCGAGACGTGATCTTCGTCCCCCGCCGACGCCCCGCCCGAGGTCAGGATCACATCCGCCTTGGCCGAGGCCGCATCCAACCGTTTGCGCAATGCCGCGCGGTCATCGGCCACCCGGCCCATGTCGACCGGCTGATAATCCCAGCGCCGCGCCATCTCCAGCAGCATCGGACGATTGGCATCAAAGATCTGACCGGGCTGCGCCGTTTCACCGGGCTCAACCAGCTCGTCCCCGGTCGAAACCACGGCAACCCGCAGCCGTTCGAACACCCGCAACGCGCCGTGGCCCACCGCAGAGGCCAGCGCCAGATCGGCAGGCGTCAGCGACCGCCCGGCGGGCAGTGCGAGGTCGCCTGCCGCCACATCCTCGCCCGCGCGGCGGGTGTTGGCCCCGGGTTTGACCGGCCCGTGAAAGGCGATCTCGCCCAGGCCCAGCGTGACGTCCTCTTCCAGGATCACCGTGTCGACACCATCGGGAAGCGCCGCCCCGGTCAACACCCGGATGGCCTGGCCCTTTGGCACCACGCCGTCAAAGCGCAGGCCCGCCGCCGCGCGACCCTCGACCAGCGGCAGGCGCTGGGGGCCTTCGGGCCTGCCGCCTGCAAAGCCGTAGCCATCGACCGCCGTGTTCGGCAAAGGTGGGTTTGACCGCGCGGCCACCAGATCCTCGGCCAGAACGCGGCCGGAGGCCCCGGCCAGAGGCACGGTTTCCACACCCACCACGGGCCGCAGCTTGTCGCGCAGCATCGACAGGGCGTCGTCCACCGGCGTCCAATCGACCCCCGCGGGCAGCGCAAAGCAATCGTTGGTTAGGGGCGGCGGGCGCAGGTCCGAGGCCGCCGCCTGCAGCATCTCTTCGTGGCCCAGGCCAAAGATCCAGCCCTCTTCCGGCGATTGCGCCCGCAACATCTGCTCCAGGTCACGCGGGGCCAGATTGGCCAGCGCGCGTGCCATCAGGTGCACCTGCGCGGCATCCCGAATGCCCGGCATCTGCCGCACCTGGTCGTTCAGCAGCGAAGGCCAGATCTCGACAAAGGCCACGTCTCGGTCCAGCGGCTCAAACGGCCACACGGCCACGGCCCCCGGAGAGGCCTGCCGCAAACGCGCCAGCACCGGCAAGCCCATCAGCACCTGGCCGCCAACGGATCCTGCGCCCGACAGCTGCCAGCAGGTGAAGGTGCCCGGCACCGCCTCTTCGCAGGCGCGCCGGTCGGGAAAGAGGTTCTGATACCCCTCTTTGGTGCGCGGCAGCCCGCTGATGTCGCGCGCCAGTGCATTGCCCCAGAAGGGGCCCTTGCCGCCAAAACGCGTGTTGATCTGGCCGGCCAGATCAAAGCGGTTGTTGGCCTGCGCGCTGTCCTCGATCCGGTCGGCCAGCCAGTCCCACAGCGCCAGGGGGTCATCGCTGCCGGTCATCGCGCGGGCAAACCCCGCCGGATAGCCAAAGGGGAAGTCGAAGCCGATCAACAGCCGCCGCCCCGCCGCGCGCTCTTCGTCGATCAGATCGTGAAGCGCCTCTTCGGCCAGCGCGCGATTGCGCAGGTATCGCGGCGGCTCGGCCCGTCCGGCGCGCACGACGGCAATCCAGATCGCATCCTTGCGCGGCTTGGGGCCGGTGTCGTTGCCCCCGGACCAATCCACCATGGCAAAGCTTTGAAAGCTGCTCACAGACCCACCTCGGCCAGGATGAAGTCCGCAATCTCGGCGGTTGCGTTCAGGTCAAAGACCCGCCGGTCGCTGTCCATCGGCGTATCGCTGGCAATGGCCCGGATCGTCGGATCCCCCGGCGCGATCAGGTCGTTGCCCGTCTCGGCCCGAAAGGCCTCGACCTTGGGATGGCGGTCGCGCTTGTAGCCCTCGACCAGCACCAGATCGACGGGGGCCAGCTTGGCCAGCAGGTCTTCGAGCGTCGGCTCATCCTCGTCGCGCAACTCGTGCATCAGCGCAAAGCGGTTGCGCGAGGCAAGCAGCACCTCGGTCGCCCCTGCAACGCGGTGGCGATGGCTGTCCTTGCCCGGATGATCAACGTCGAAGGTATGGTGCGCATGTTTGACCGTGCTTACGCTGAAGCCGCGCCCGGTGATCTCGGTCACCAGCCGTTCCATCAGCCCGGTTTTGCCCGCGTTTTTCCACCCGGTGACGCCGTAAATCCTCATAACATGTCCTTTGCACGCACCAGATCCTCGGGCGTGTTGATGTTGAAGAAGGGGTCGGCGTCGCCGCTTGGAAACAGCGCCTCGCGCCCCTCGTGTTTCTCGGTCCAGAGCACGACCTTTTTCAAGCCATCTTCCAACGCCGCCCGCAGGTCGTCCCGCAAAGCGACCGGCCAAAGGCCAAAGGTCGGATGCCGGATCAGCCCACTTTTGGATTTGCTCTTGGTCTTGGCTTCACCCTTGGTGGCGGCCAGCACCAGCGGGTGCGCCTGCCCCTGCGCGACGTCCTGAAAGCGCGCGACCAGATCGTGCGGGAAAAATGGGGTGTCCGCCGCGACGGAAACCAGTGTATCGGCCCCCTGCTCGGCCGCCCAGTCGAGGCCCGCCAGCACCCCGGCCAGGGGCCCCGCGAAATCGGGGATCGTGTCCGGCAGCACCGGCAGTCCAAACCCGTCAAATCGCATGGGATCACCGTTGGCGTTCAAAGCGAGGCCATCCACCTGCGGCGAAAGCCGGTCGATCACACGCGCCAGCAGGCTTTGCCCGCCAAGCTCCAACAGCCCCTTGTCGCCGCCACCCATGCGGGTCGCCTGCCCTCCGGCGAGGATCACACCCAGCGGTTTAGTCACCACGCGCGCCCTTCCGCCCGGATTTCCGTCCCTCGTCGGCAACCCTGTCGGGATCGGCGTCCCGCACCAGACGATCAGCTCCGCTAAGGCAGACAAACCGCTTGCCGCGCATCCGGCCGATGCAGGTCAGCCCGACCTGCTGGGCGATCTCGACGCCCCAGGCGGTAAAGCCCGAACGCGAGGCCAGAACCGGGATGCCCATCAGCGCCGTCTTGATCACCATCTCGGACGTGAGCCGCCCGGTTGTATACAGGATCTTGTCCCCGGCCCCGACGCCATGCTGCAGCATCCAGCCGGCAATCTTGTCGACGGCGTTGTGGCGGCCCACGTCCTCCATATAGACCAGCGGGCGGTCGCCCTGGCAAAGGACCGTACCGTGGATCGCCCCGGCCTCTAGGTACAGCGACGGCGTGGTGTTGATCTTGCGGGCCAGTTCATAAAGCCACGAAGTCCGGACCTGCACCGCGGGCAGGGTCACGTCCTGCAGCCCCTCCATCATGTCGCCAAAGACCGTGCCCACGGCGCAGCCGCTGGTGCGGGTCTTTTTCTGCAGCTTTTCCTCGTAGGTCGTCTCGGACGCGGTGCGCACGACAACCGTTTCCAGTTCTTCGTCGAAATCGACGCCGGTGATGACCTCGTCATCCCGCAGCATGCCCTGGTTTTTCAGAAAGCCCAGCGCGAGGTATTCTGGGTAGTCCCCGATGGTCATTGCCGTCACAATTTCCTGCCGATTCAAGAAGATGGTCAACGGGCGCTCTTCGACAACCGAGATTTCGGTCTCGGCCCCGGTATGGTCAAACCCGACCACGCGGCGGGTCAGCCGGGCGGCGCCTGGGTCGGGGGCGATAAGGTAACCGGGATCGGCGGCGTCAGGCAATTGCAAGTCCTCTGGATCAGCGCTAGGGCAGGAAGCGTCAGCTTGGAGCACAGTGATGGCGCGCACATCGACAATGTCAAGTTTTTGGCGGGGGGTTCGGGGAGGCCTGCCGTTCCTGCTGGTGGTCACACCCTTTGCCGCGCTCTTTGGCGTGCTGGCAACCGAGGCCGGACTGGATCTGGTGCAGGTCATGGTCTTTAGCCTTGCGGTTTTTGCGGGCGCGGCACAATTCACGGCGTTGCAGCTGATGCAGGACAACGCACCGACCGTGATCGTCCTGGCCTCGGCCCTGGCGGTGAACCTGCGCGTCGCGATGTATTCGGCCTCGATCACACCCTATCTGGGCAAGGCCCCGCTGTGGCAACGTGCCCTGGCGGCCTTTTTCCTGGTCGATCAGTCGTTTGCCGTTCCAACGCTGGAATATGAAAAACGCCCCGAGATGACGATACCCGAGCGGATGGCGTTCTATTTCGGCGTGCTGCTGCCGATCACACCGGCCTGGTACATCTTTTCATATCTGGGGGCCGTTGCCGGCACCGCCTTGCCGACGGGGATCGGGCTGGACATGGCGCTGCCTCTGACGTTTATCGCGATGGTCGGCCCAATGCTGCGGACCGCGGCCCATGTGGTTGCCGCCTTTGTCGGCATTCTCTTGGCGATCCTCTTCGCCTCGGTCCCCCACAACCTGGGCCTGATCCTGGCCGGTCTCGGCGGGATGATGGCCGGGGCCCAGATGGAGCTCATTTTGAAAAGGCGTGCCAATCATGGATGACACAACGATCTGGATCGTCATCGTCGCAATGGCAATCGCCAGCTTTTTGCTGCGCTTTTCCTTCCTGGGCCTGATCGGCGACCGGGGCATGCCCGATTGGCTGCTGCGCCACCTGCGCTATACCGCCGTCGCAATTCTGCCCGCGATGGTCACACCTCTGCTGATCTGGCCATCCGATCCCGAGGCCGCACCCGTACCCGAGCGATTGGCCATCGCCATCGCAACATTTGCCGTCGGATATCTTTCGAAAAACGTGTTTGCGGCCATGGGCGTCGCCGTGGCCGCAATGGTTCTGACCTACTGGGTCTGATCCTTTAACGACGCCTCGAAGGCGAGGGTCGCCAAGTGCTTGTCGTCCGCGTCATCCTCGTAAAGGACGCGTTCGGTGACGCCGGGAAGTGCCGCGATCTGGTTGCTCAGGTTGGTGGGCAGAATCGTGTTTCTGATGCCTTCGAAACCGGGCAATTGCTGCAGGATCCTGACAATACTTGCCGCGCATTGCGTGCCGGGAATCGGGCCCGCCTGTTCCGCCAGACGAAACGCCTTTTCGGCAACTTCGGCCGGCACCTCGATGCGCTGGATCACGACATGATAGGTTTCACGCGCGTGGGCCCGTTCATAGAACTCGGCCACCTGCGGAGTGATGCCATACAGCACGTCATTCCGCTCTGGCATGATGTTCGCTTTCAGCGATCCCGCCGGATCAAACACCACGCGTTGCGAGGCATTGATCATCATCGAGGAATGCGCGCCGGATCCGGTGCGGTTGTTGACCATCGTAAAGAAGGTCAACGCCTTTGGACCGTCATGCCGGTATACGTACTGCGCGATGACGTCGTCCGGCGCGTTTTGGCTGACCGCTGCGCAGCCCCCCACAACAGTGGTGGCAAGCGCGGCCGCCAGAAACGCTCGGTGCGGTATCAACGAACGCAGCACACGCATCAGCTGTTGAAGATCGCCAGGAAGACCAGAACGCCGATCGAGACGCCTGCAACCCAGATCGAGGCGCGGATGAAGCCCTCGAAGGTCTTTTCCTGAACTTCGATGTCCATTTCGCCGTGCTTGTGATCAGCCATGTTTCATGTCCTTGAAAGTCGCCTTTTTTGCTGGTTAGCCGATTTCTGCAGCCCTGTCACGCGGCCATGGCTGACGCAGTGTGTCGCGGTCAGGTTTCATCCAGCTTTTGCGCCAGTCGAAAGCCGATCCGGCGCGGTTCTGCGGTGTCCACCTCTTTGGGAAGCGCGCGCAAAATCACGCTCAGCTGGCTGACATGCTGGATCAGCTGTGTCCGGGCACCCGTGGGGTCGGTTCCATAGAAGGTCACGATGTCCGGGTCGAAATACCCCATGCCCTCGATTCGCAGGATTCCGGCCTCGCTTCCGGCAAATCCCATCGCGACCTCGTGTTGCGCATCCAGCTGCTGCTCGAAGTTCTGGATATAAAGGATCAGCCGCTCGTAGGCCCATTCCGCCGGGCTTTTCTGCTGCACCGGTTTGCGGGTCACCGCATCGGGCAGACCCTCGGGCGCGGGTTCGTCACCGTTTGTGTGGACATCGATCTTGCGCGGCAGCGCGTCCCCTTCGTGCGCCTCGGCGGCGGTGGCGATGGTGTCGTCCATGGATCCTCCCTAAAGCGGCAGCGCCGTCGTCTCCTTGATCTCTTCCATAACGAAACTTGCCGACATATCCGAGACCGGAACCTGCGCGATCACGCGTTTGTAAAAGGCGTCATAGGCGGGCACATCCGCCACGCGCACACGCAAGAGATAATCCAGGTCGCCGGTCATCCGGTAGGCGCCCACCACCTCGGGCATGGCGCGAACGGTGCGCTGGAACCGGTCCATCCAGTCGGCATCATGGTTCGAGGTCCGCACAAGGATGATCACCTCTAGCGGGCAGTCGACCTTGGCCGGGTCCAGCAGAGCCACCCGCCCGCGGATCACGCCGGCCTCTTCCAAAAGGCGCACCCGCCGCCAGCAGGCGTTGCGCGACAGGCCCACGCGTTCGCTCAGCGCGTCGGCGCTGAGACTGGCGTCTTTTTGCAGGACCGACAGGATACGCTTGTCAATTTCGTCGATTGATTGGTTCATGCTTGGGATACTATCCCAATATTTCTGCAAATCAAACGAAGTTTGGGACATATCATGACCAGAGTTCGATCATACTGCTGTCAAACAGGAGATCGCGCCATGAAAACCACCACTCACGAAACCAACAGCACCCCTTTCCAGCGGGTCTTTCTCGACCATCCGGCCAGCGTGGACGAAACCTATTTCGAACACATGCGCTTTGCGCTTGGGTTTTCGGGCACCCTGTTCCTGGCCGCTTTTGCAGCGCTGGCCCATGCCCTGATCCCGGCCTGTTGCGAGACGACGGCCAGCCGCATCATCCGCCGCCTTTACGCGCGGATCGAAAACCGGGGCGCCCAGTAATCCCCCATGTGCCGCATCGCTGCCTATACCGGCCCCGAGGTGCCGCTGGAAAACATCATCGTGCACCCGCGCCATTCGCTGCTGGTGCAAAGCCAGAACGCGACCGAGGCCAAGCTTTCGGTGAACGGCGACGGCTTCGGCTTTGCCTGGTACACGCAGGATCGGCAGCCGGGGCTGTATCGCGACGTGCTGCCTGCCTGGAGTGACGGCAACCTGGTCAGCCTGTGCCGGATGATCCGGTCGCAGCTGTTCATCGCCCATGTCCGCGCCTCGACCATGGGAGAGACCGCGCGGGCCAACTGCCATCCCTTTGGCTTTGACCGCTGGAGCTTTTGTCACAACGGTCAGGTCCCGCATTTCCGCGCAATCCGGCGAGAGTTGGAAGCGGCACTGCCAGACCCGCTTTACGAGGCACGGCAGGGATCAACCGACAGCGAGATGCTGTTTCTGACCATGCTGGCCAACGGGTTGGACAGGGACCCGGCCGCGGCGATTCGCGCGACGCTGGACAAGGTTGGGCCGGCGCGGTCCGACGGGCCGGTGCGGATGACCTGTGTCTTCTCGGACGGAGAGACGCTTTATGCCTTTCGCCATGCCTCGGACGATCACAGCCCGACGCTTTATGCCTCGGGCAGGCTGGATCACGGGGGATATGCGCTGGCCTCGGAACCGCTGTGCGGCAGGGCTGCGGCCTGGCGCGCGTTGACGCCGGACACGCTGTATCGCCTGTCGCCGGATGGCGCGCTGACCGGTGAGCCGCTGTTTGAGGAAACCCGCCTGATCGCCTAGCGCATCTGCCAGAGCCAGGCGCCGTCTTCGCGTTCGGTCCGCTGGACCTCGCCCAAGTGCCAAAGGTGCAGGCAATGAGCCAGCGCCTCGACCAGGGCAAGGCCATATTCGCCGCCGCCGATCTCTCGTTTGAACAGCGGCAGAAAGCACTCGCCCGCCGTTTTGGGCTCTGCAAGATGGGTCCGCAGCCGGTCCAAAGCACCGTGATGGTTGTCGATCAGTTGCCGCATCCGCGTGGGCAGGCCGGTGAAGGGCAGCTTGTGCCCGCCCAGCACCAAGTGATCCGGCCGCGCCAGCGTTGCCAGCCGGTCGCAGGCCTCCAGCCAGTCGGAAACCGGATCGGCCAGCGGTTCAGTGGCGTAGACCCCAAGGTTGGGGCTGATCGAAGGCAGGATCTGGTCCCCGGCGATCACCAGGGTGTCGTCCCGGCTCCACAGCGTCGCGTGTTCCGGAGCGTGGCCATTTCCGATGTGCACCGTCCAGGTGCGGCCGCCAAGGCGGATCTCGTCATCCTGCTTGATCCGGCGAAACCCCAGCGGCATGGGCGCCACGACATCGGCAAAGTTGAACGGGCGCTCGCCCGCGCGCTGGTCGAAGATATCCGCCCGCATGCCTGCACGGCGGTAATAGGTCAGCGTCTCGTCCGTCGGCACCGGCTGTTCGTCCAGCGTCAGCATCCGTGAGAACAGCCACGAGGTGCGCGTCATGATCAGCTCGGCGCCATGCTCTTTCTGGAACCAGCCAGCCAATCCGACGTGGTCGGGGTGGTGATGCGTGACCAGCACCCGCGCCACGGGCCGCGCGGCCAGCGGGCCGTCCAGCAGTTTTTGCCAGATCGCCCGCGACCGGCGCGAGGCCATGCCGGTGTCGATCAGCGTCCAGCCGTCGTCATCGGCCAGTGCGTAGACGTTCACATGGTCCAGCGCCATCGGCAGCGGCAGGCGCGCCCAAAGTACGCCGGGGGCGACCTCGATGGCCTTTCCTTCCCCCGGAGGGTCAGGCCAGGGGTAATCAATCACGGCAGTTGGGGCATCTTTCATGCCGACAGGTCATCCACGCTGAGTGCAAAAAGGTCAACCGCCCCGGCCTGCGCTTGTGCCAGCAAAGAGCCATGTTCCGGCAAGAGCCGCGAGATATAGAACCGCGCCAGACGCGCGCGCGCGCCGTCCGGGTCCTGCATGGCCGCCCGCAGGTGGAAGTAGCCGCCCAACACGCGGGCAAAACCCATCAGGTAAGGCACGGCCCCGGAAAAACGCATCTGCAGATCGCCCTGTCCGACCAGCCACTCGGTCGTCTCGCGCAGGGTTTCCGAGGCCTGCCAGACCGGTTCGGCCAGATCGGGCGCGCTGTGGCGGGCCTCTTCGGCAAAGGCTTCGATCTCGTCGATCAGGGCGTTTGCGGCCTCGCCCCCGTCCATCATCTTGCGCGCCACCAGATCCATCGCCTGAATGCCGTTGGTGCCCTCATAGATCGCGGTCACCCGCACATCGCGCAGGTATTGCGCCGCGCCGGTTTCCTCGATGAAGCCCATGCCGCCGTGAACCTGCACCCCCATGTCCGCGACCGAGATGCCCGTCTGCGTGCCAAAACTCTTGGCAATCGGCGTCAGAAACGCGGCCCGTGCCTGCCATTCGGCGTCTCCGGTGGCGTTGCCCATGTCGATGGCGACGGCACAGGCCAGGGCAATGGCGCGGGCGGCGAACACATCCGCCTTCATCGTGGCCAGCATCCGGCGGACGTCGGCATGATCGATGATGGTGCCCGAGCCGCCCTCGACCGGGGTGCGCCCCTGTTTGCGGTCCAGCGCATAGGCCAGCGCGTGCTGATAGGCCCCTTCAGCGGCCCCGATGCCCTGTCCTGCGACGCCCAGGCGGGCGTTGTTCATCATGGTGAACATGCATTTCATGCCGTCGTGTTCCTGGCCAACCAGCCAGCCCGTCGCGCCGTCATAAGACATCACGGCCGTGGGCGAGCCGTGCAGCCCCATCTTTTCCTCCAGGCTGACCACGCCAAGGGTGTTGCGCTGGCCGGGGTTGCCATCGGCGTCCGGCAGGAACTTTGGCACCAGGAACAGGCTGATCCCCTTGGTGCCAGGTCCGCCGTCAGGCAGACGCGCCAGCACCAGGTGACAGACATTGGACGTGATGTCGTTGTCGCCCCAGCTGATAAATATCTTTTGGCCGGTGATGGCATAGGTGCCATCCCCATTGCGCTCGGCCTTGCTGCGCAGCGCCCCCACGTCCGATCCTGCCTGCGACTCGGTCAGGTTCATGGTGCCGGCCCATTCGCCGGTGATCAGCTTGGGCAGATACAGATCCTTCAACGCGTCCGAGGCATGATGCTCGAGCGCCTCGATCTGGCCCTGCGTCATCAGCGGGTTCAACTGCAGCGACAGACAGGCCGCCGACATCATCTCCATCACCGCCGTGTTCACCGTCATCGGCAGCCCCATACCGCCACTTTCGACCTGGCCCGTGGTGCCAACCCAGCCGCCTTCGGCAATCGCGCGATAGGCCTCGGCATAGCCGGGCGAGGTGCGCACAACGCCGTTTTCCAGCACCGCCGGGGTTTCATCGCCAGCGCGATTGACGGGGGCCAGAACGTCTTCGCACAGCCGTCCGGCCTCGGTCAGGATCGCCTGGACCAGATCCTCTGAGGCCTCGGCAAAGCGGTCGGTCTGCGCGACCTGGGCAAAATCCACAACGTGGTTCAGCAGGAAACGATAGTCAGGCAACGGCGCACGATAGGGCATTGGGGATCTCGGACTTGGTGGGTTGGCAACGGCTTTGGCCCGCGCTATGCGTTGCGCGGCTTTGCATGGCACGTTACGCCTGCCGCCCTTGGCTTCAACCGAAACGCCGCGTCACGGGACATGAGCGAGATCACAACGCAACGTCTTGATCCAACACCCATCGGCCTGGCCCGCGCCGCCGATCTGTTGTCGCGTGGCGGGTTGGTCGCCTTTCCGACCGAGACGGTCTATGGCCTGGGCGCTGATGCCTGCAACGATCACGCCGTCGCACGGATCTACGAGGCCAAGGGGCGGCCGTCGTTCAATCCGTTGATCGCCCATGTTGCCGACGTCGAAGCCGCGAAAACGCTGACCGAGTGGACAGAGGCCGCCGAGGCCGTGGCGCGGGCCTTCTGGCCCGGTCCGTTGACCATGGTCCTGAAGAAACGCGAAGGCAGCGGCCTTTCGAAACTGCTGAGCGCCGGGCAGGACACCGTCGCCGTCCGGGTGCCCGAACACCCGGTCGCACAGGGGCTGCTGAGGGCCTTTGGCGGACCGGTCGCCGCGCCGTCGGCCAACCGGTCGGGACAGATCAGCCCGACTTCGGCCGAACATGTGCTAAACGGCATGACCGGCCGGGTCGAGGCGGTTGTCGATGGCGGGCGCTGCCAGGTGGGGCTGGAATCGACAATCATCGGGCTGGCGGGTCGCCCGACCTTGCTGCGCCCCGGTCAGATCGGAATTGATGCCCTGAGCGAAACCCTTGGGACGCCGGTCTTTGAACGCAAGGACACCGAGGCGATCACGGCGCCGGGCCAGCTGACCTCGCACTACGCGCCCCACGCCCGCGTGCGCCTGAATGCGATCGAGTGGCATCCCGGAGAGCTGCGTCTGGGGTTCGGCGACGTGGCCTGTGACCTGAACCTGTCGCCCACCGAGGACATGACCGAGGCTGCGGCGAACCTCTTCGAGTTCCTGCACCGGCTGGACGCGCGGCAGGCCGAGGTGATCGCCGTTTCGCCCATCCCCCATGTGGGCCTGGGCATCGCGATCAACGACCGCCTGACACGCGCCGCCGCACCGCGCTAGGCGCGCCCGCCCTCGGCGCTCAGCGCCATCGGCGACACGCCAAGCGTTTTCAGGGCGGCGGTCCATTTCTCGGCATCCGGGGTCTTGAAGACCAGATCATGGCTGCCCTCACAGGTCAGCCAGCCGTTCTGTGCAAACTCGCCCTCTAGCTGGCCTGGCCCCCAGCCGGCATAGCCCAGCGCCAGCAGAAAGCGCGCCGGGCCGACGCCTGCGCGGATGTCGCGCAGGATGTCGATGGTGGCCGTCATGCGGAAATCCTGGGTCACCGGCAGGCTTTCGCCGCCGCCTTCATAGTCGGCACCGTGCAGCACAAAGCCGCGTGATTGTTCCACCGGGCCTCCGTAATAGACGGGGCGCGGATCGCCCTCGCCCTCACCTTCGATCGAAAGCTGGTCCCAAAGGTCATTCAGCGTCACGTCGGCGGCGGGTTTGTTCACGATCAACCCCATCGCACCTTCGTCGGAATGGGCGCACATGTAGACCAAGCTGTGTTCGAACCGGGGATCCCCCATGCCGGGCATGGCGATCAGCATCTTGCCGGTCAGATCAGTTGTGCCTGTGTCCATCGGAACCCCTTTCACGCGTTGCTTTTCAAGATGGCCATGAACGTGGCCGGTCGCAAGGCACAAGGGAAAGACACATTCCCTCGCCGCAACGTGACTTGGCTTTTGTGCGAAACTTCGCCATCTCCAAGGGTATGAAGAGCAAATTCCTCCCTCTGGCTGCAATGGCCCTCTGCGCCGCCCTGCCCGTTCAGGCAGGCGAGTTCGACGATGTGCTGCACGGTACCGTGCGGCCCGGCTGGCGGTTGCCAAACGGCGATCATATCGCGGCCCTGCATCTGAAACTGGCCCCGGGGTGGAAGACCTATTGGCGCGCGCCCGGCGAAGGCGGCATCCCGCCCGAGTTCAACTGGAGCGGCTCGCGCAACCTGGCGGGTGTCGCGATCAACTGGCCGACACCGGATGTCTTTGATCAGTCGGGCATGCGGTCGGTCGGCTATGAGAACGAACTGGTCCTGCCGATCCGGATTGCGACCAAAAACGGAAAAGCCATCGAACTGCGCGGCGAGATGGAACTGGGGCTGTGCAAGGACATCTGCATGCCGCACAGTTTGTCGTTCCGCGCCCAGCTGCCGGCTGATGTCACGAACCCCGACCCGGTGATCGCAGCCTCGATGGCCGACGTTCCCTATACCCAGGACGAAGCGGGCGTGCGCGATGTGTCGTGCGACCTGAGCCTTGGCGCGGACGGCGTTTCCCTAAGCGCACGCGTGCAGATGCCCAGCACCGGCGGGGACGAACACGTGGTCGTCGAAACCCGCAATCCGATGATCTGGGTGCAAGAGGCCACGACCCGCCGCACGGGCGGCGAGATTCATGCCGTCACGACCCTGATGCACATGGATGGCAAACCTTTTGCCGTCGATCGCTCGGCCCTGACGATCACCGTGATCGGTCAGAAATACGCGGTCGAGATCCAGGGCTGCGGATAACGCCTGCCAAAACAGACGCCGTCAACACGCGTACCAGGGGACCTGCCCAGAAGGGCAGTTCGTCAGGCCTTGCGTCTTTGCAGCATCCGGAACGTGTAGACCCCGCTGACCACATACAGCACCAGTGACAGCGCCGCGACGCCGCCAAGGAACAGCATCATGCTTGCCAGCATCGGATCGAATCCGGCCAGCCCTGGCACCAGTGCCTTGATCTGTGCAAGCATCTCTCCGTTTACGGCCGCATAGCCCATCGTCAGTGCCAACCAGCCCAGAACCGCCACGGCGCCAAGCGTGATCATCCCGCCAACCCGCCGGTCGCGGAACCGCAGCCCACGGCGGAATGCCGTTACCTCGCGGCGCACATCCTGCTGGATCGCGATCAGTGAAGGCACGACAAGCAACACCAGGATCATCCCGAAGCCCAGCCCATAGACCAGCGTGATCACCGTCGGTTTCAGGAACTGGGCCTGGGCGGATCCTTCATAGAGAAGGGGCGCCAGCCCGAGGACCGTCGTCAACGTGGTCAGCATCACCGGCCTCAGCCGGTCCGCCGCCCCGTCGATGATCGAGGGCACAAGCCCGCGTTCTTCGGCGTATTGGTCGATCGTCGTCACAAGGACAATCGAGTCGTTGATGATGATCCCCGTCATCCCCAACAAGCCGACCACGGTGAACATGGATAACGGCACATCCCACTGCGCATGTCCGTATATGGTCCCGACCAGCCCGAAGGGGATGATCGCCATGACCACGATCGGGCGCGACCAGCTCGAGAACACCCAGGCCAGAACCAGGTAGATGCCCGTCAGCACCAGGATCAGCCCGATGCGTGCGTCCTGGATGAAGTCATTTTCCTGTTCGCTCAGACCAGCCAGCCGATACTCGACCTGTCGTTCCTCGGCGATGCGGGGCAGGATCACGCTGTCCAATTGCTGCAGGATTTCGGTGGCGCGGGCCGGATCATCTTCCGAGATGTCGCCGGTGACCGAGATCAGCCGGAGCCCGTTTTCGCGCTGTACCGTCGAAAAGCCGGTGCGCCGTTCGACACTCACGATGTCGGCCAACAACACGTATTCCCCACCCGGCGTGCGCAATTGCGTGCGTTCCAGGAAATCGGCCGTCAGTTCCCCCTCGGGCAGCTCTACCCGGATCGTGGCGCTGCGTGGCCCATCTGGATAGGTCGCGGCCTCGATCCCGCCCAGGCGGTTGCGCAACACGCGGCCCAAGCCGTCGATGGTAAAGCCCAGCGCCTGACCCTGAGCGGTCAGTTCCAGGATGATCTCTTCCTTGTCATAAGACAGGTTGTCCTCGACCGCGGACACTTCGCCGAACTGCGCCACGGCGGTTTGCAGATCCTCGGACGCGGATTTCAGCACCTCGGCGCTGGACCCGTAAAACTGGACATCCAATGCATCGCCGCCCGGGCCCGAACGCCAGCCACGGAAGCTGATCGTTTCGACCAGCGGATGGCGGCGCACGGCATCCTGCAGTTCACCGACAAACTGGAAACTGGAATAGGTGCGCAAGTCGCGGTCGATCAGCTCGATCGAGATCGCGCCCAGCTGGTCGGGATCCTTGGTTTCGGCCCCTGACAAGCCACGGCCCGAGTTCCCGCCGACCTCGGCGATCACATAGGCGACGGGATTGCGGCCGTACCGTTCCTCGTACTGCTTGCCCAGTTCTTCGGTCGCCCGCTGCATCTCGCGCATCATGGCCAGCGTGTCCTGCCGCGTGGCGCTTGGCACCATCGCGAAGTTGCCCGTGACCGAAGACAGTTCGGGTGGGCTGAAGAACCGCCACTGGCTGTCGCCGCGAATGAACACGGCAATCTGGCTGGCCAACAGGACAACGACACCGGCGATGACCGCGTACCGTGCCCAGATCACTCCGGCCATCAAGCGGCGGAACAGATTGTCCCGCACCCACCGGAAGCCGCGGTTCACGACGCGCGACGGCCAGTCGTACCAATGTTCCTTGACCGAATGCTTGAGCGCATGCGCCATGTGGTTGGGCAGGATCAGGAAACATTCGATCAACGACGCGATCAGCACCACGACCACGGTGAAAGGTATGTCCCGTAACAAATCGCCAAACCGCCCGCCGATGGCCGTCAGACCAAAGAAGGCGATGATCGTGGTCAATGATGCCGCAAACACCGGCATCGCCATGCGGCGCGCGGCATTTTCAGCAGCGTCATAGGGAGATTCCCCGCGCCTGGCCCGGAAATCCGCGTGTTCGCCGACGACGATGGCATCGTCCACCACGATGCCCAACGTGATGATCAGGGCAAAGAGCGAAATTATGTTGATCGTGATCCCCGCCACGTACATCAACGCAATGGTGGCCAGCATGGCTGTCGGAATGCCTGCCGCCACCCAAAAGGCCGTGCGCACGTTCAGGAACAGGAAGAGAAGCGTCACAACCAGCGCCAGCCCCATCAACCCGTTGTCGATCAGGATGTTCAATCGAGCGGTGATGACCTCGGATCGGGTGCGGATCAGTTCAATCGCCACGCCATCCGGCAATGTGGCCTGCAAATCCGCGGCAACGGTCTCGACCGTTTCCTGAATGCTGATGGCATCCCCCTGATCCGAACGGTCGACACGGATCGAAATGGCGGGATCTTCACCCACGAAGTAGCTGCGCGCACGGTCGATGCCTTCGACACTGACCGTCGCCAGATCTCCGATCACAAGCTTTGACCCATCAGGGTTCGACCGCAGAACAATGGCCGAGATCTGCTCGGCGCTGCGCTTCTCGACGCCCGTGCGCACACGAGTGCCTGCGCCGCTGACGTCGCCAGCCGGATCGGCATCGACCTCTTCCGCGATGGCCGCAGCGATCTCGGCCAGCGTCACATCATAGGCAATCAGTTGCGCCGAGGGCACTTCGACCAGAGTCTGAGGGGCTGCAAGGCCGCGTATCGTCGTTCGCGTCACACCTTCGGCAAAGAGGCGCACCACCAACTCGTCCGAAAACCGGGCAAGCTGATCGACGGCCACCGGGCCGGTGACCACGATATCGGTCACGCGATCGCGCCACGCGCCGCGTCGCACAACAGGATCGTCAGCATCCTCGGGCAGAGAATTGACCGCGTCGACAGCCGTCGCCACGTCGTCTGCGGCCCGCGACATATCCCAACCGGGCTCGAACTCCAGCGTGATCCGGGCATTGCCCTCGCGCGAGTTCGCGGACGAGCTTTCGACACCTTCGACGGCCAGCAGCGCCGGTTCGATGACCTGCACAATCGCGCGGTCGACATCTTCGGCCCCGGCACCGTCCCAGCGCACGCTGACCGTGACATCGTCGATGATCACATCGGGAAAGAACTGGGCCCGCATGTTGGGCAGCGCCGCAACGCCGGCCCCGATCAGCAGGAACAACAGCAGGTTCGCCATCGTCCGATGGCGTGTGAAATAGGACAGGATGCCGCCTGCGCCCTTGCTGACTCGGTTTGCCATCTCAGCCTCCGCCTCGGCTTTCCAGACGTTCGACAATCCGCGCCGGGACCTTGGCCTGCGCCAGCTGATCTAGGATTCGGGCCTTGGCCTCTTTCGGAATGCGCTTGTTGGCTTCGACCATCGCAACCAGCTTGGCGCGGCGTTCGTCAGTCAGCTCGACCATCTCGGGCGCTTCGGGAACATTTGCGCTGTCGCCACGCAGGGGGCGCACACGAATGCCTGCGCCCAGCAGCGGGGTGCGTTCGGCCACAACTTCGCGATCACGCAGCCCCCACGCGCGGACCAGAACGGAATCGCCCTGGCGGCGCAGCAGTGTGACCGGCATGGTCTCAAGCCGGTCCTCGTCGCCGATCAGCAAGACCTCGTTCGCCGCGTTCAGCGCCGTGGCCGGCAGCCGCGCGACCCGTTCCAATGGCGGTTCGGTGATCGAGACTGTCACGAAATCCCCGGGTTTGAAGCCCCGCGCCTCGGTCAAACGCGCAAACAGCAGACGCCCAGTCTGCCCTTCGCCCACGGCAGCGCCTTCGCGCACCAGCTTGCCCGAGGCCGTCAGGGCTGTGCCAAAGACGTCCAACGTAACGGTCACATCGACTTCTCGAAGCTGGCCGCTCTCCGTCAAAAGCCGAGCGTACTGCTGGGTCGACACCCGGAACGCCACGTCCAGCTGATCCGGGTCGACCAGCTGCGCCAACTGTTCGTTGGCCGACACCCGGCGCCCCTCGACGACCGAGACATCGCTCAGCGCACCGGCAAAGCCCGCCTCGATGGCCGTATCGTCCAACCGTCGTTGCGCCTCGGCCAGGGCAATTTCGGTCCTCGCGATGCGCGTTGCAGCCTGATCCACCCGTGCTTCTGCCTGGGCCAGGGCATTGCGTCGTGTCAGCACCTGCTGTTCCGCCGACGACAACGAAAACTCGGCGGCTTCGACGGCATCCGCGGTGCCGACCCCTCGGGCCGCCAGATCCAATTGCCGCTGCAACGCACGCTGGCGCAAATCCACCAGGGCCTCGGCAGCAGCAAGCTCGTCCTGCGACAGGATGATGGCCCGTGCCGCCTCTCGCTGTTCGGCCTGGGCATCCAGCAGGTCGCTGCGCACACGATCCAAAGTCGACTGGGCATCCGCCGGATCGATCCGCGCCAGCAACTCGCCCGCCGCCACGCGCCCGCCTTCGACAAAGTTCGGCGACAAGGCGGTCAGGTTCCCCCCCGTTGCAGCCCGGATTTCAAGGATGCGTCCGCTTTCGACTTCGCCAAAGGCGGTCAGGATCGGCGTGATCGTTTCGAAGTGAGCCGGAACCACGTTGACGGCAAACACCCGTTCCCGCGCCCGGTTCCCGCGTGGTTCTTCGGCAAGCCGTGCCTGTACGGCTGAACTGACCATGGATCCGGCATAGGTCAAAAGCGCCAGCGTCACAGACACCAGGAAGAGCCCCACCAGGCTATGTCGAATGAATCTCATAGCGACCTTTCAACGATTTTAAGTCCCCTGCATCAGAATGTAGGGGAACGTCGGGAATTGTAAAATCTACGGATCAAACGGCTGATCCGATCACTTCCGTCGTTGATGTTCACTTAATCTTGGAAAAATTTCGACGAAATTGCACGGACGGTGCCTAAAATCGAGCTGTTTGCGCAGAATTTCGTCCCAAGCGTCCTTGCACGCACCCGGGCTGCCCGGCAGTGCAAAGAGATAGGTGCCATTGGCAACACCGCCCGTAGCGCGGCTTTGCACCGCGCTGGTGCCGATCTTTTGCATGCTGACGATGGTAAAGACGGTGCCAAAGGCGTCGATCTCTTTCTCATAGACATCGCGGTGCGCCTCAACCGAGACATCACGGCCCGTTAGCCCGGTGCCACCGGTGCTGATCACCACGTCGATCTGCGGATCGGCGCACCAGGCGCGCAGCTGATCGGCGATGGCCTCACGTTCGTCGGGCAGGATCTTGCGGTCGGCCACCTGATGGCCGTCACCCTCGATCCGGCCCACAAGGGTATCGCCGGATTTGTCATCCTCCAGGCTGCGCGTGTCGCTGACCGTCAGGACGGCGATGCGGACGGGGATGAACTCTTTGCTTTCGTCTATTCTGCTCATGTCTCTATGTTCACATCTCGAACCAGTTGGGCGTAGGCCCCAAGTTGACGCAGCGGGTCGCACCGATCAGGCCCTCTTGCCCCCAGCTGTCATGGATATGGCCAAAAATCGCAAGCCGAGGCTGCAAGCGCTCGATCGCGGCGCGTATGGCCGTCGAGCCCAGCGTGTCGCCGCGCGATGATCTGTCTGCCACGCCAAGAGGTGGGGAGTGGGTGACCAGGATATCGACCTTGGGGGATGTGGCCAGCAGCGCCTCGGCCTGCGCCTCGCTCAGGTCGCACGACCAGTCGCCAAAGGGCGTTTCGGGAACGGCGTATCCCAAGCCGAACACGGTCAGTCCCAAGACTGTGGTTGCGCCACCGTGCAACACGCGCGTCCCCGCATGCGCCGCTGCGGTCAGTTCATCTGCGCTTTCGGCGTTTCCGGGAACGGCAATCATGGGCGCGCCAAGCCCTGTGAGCAGGGCCATCGCTTCGGCCAGTCCTTGCCTGTGATTGCAGAAATCCCCGGCGCAAATGACAAGGTCTGCCGACGCGCTGGCGTCGACCAGTGCCTTGGCTCTGGCGCGATTGTGATGCAGGTCGGAAAACGCCAGTATCTTCATCTGCAAGCGTTCCGCGTCATGTCCGCCGGATGCCCAAGCCCACCACCGCAGGTCATCCCAGATCCCGTAGCCGCGCCTGAAGGCTGAGCAGATCCGCCCAGGCCTCGCGTTTGGCATGGGCCTGCCGCAGCAGGTAGGCCGGGTGGAACATCGGCAGGGCGGGCTTGCCCACCGCATCAGTCCACTGCCCGCGCAGGCGGGTGATTCCGCGACGGCCCAGCAGGGCCTGACAGCTGATGTTGCCCATGATCACCAGCACATCCGGGTCCGCCAGCTGAATATGACGCCGCAGAAAGGGCATCAGCATCGCGATCTCGTCCGGTCGGGGGTCGCGGTTCTGCGGCGGGCGCCAGGGCAGGACATTGGTGATGTAAAGCGCGGCCTGCGCGTCGGGCGATGTGCGCGATAGCCCGATGGCGTGGAACATGCGGTCCAGCAGCTGCCCGGCACGGCCCACGAAGGGCTTGCCCTGACGGTCTTCGTCGCGGCCCGGCGCCTCGCCCACGATCATCACACGGGCATTGGGCGTGCCGTCGGCAAAGACCGTGGTCCGCGCGCCCTTTTGCAACTCGCAGTGCGGATAGGCCTCAAGTGCCTGCGCCAGCGCCTCGAGCGTCGGCGCGGCGCTAGCCGCGGCCTGCGCCTCGGCCACCGGATCGGCCTCTTGCACAACCACGGGCGCAGCCACGGGCGCCTGGGCAGGCTTGGGCTCTGCCACCACCTCGAACCGGTTGACGGGCATGTCCAGAATGGTCTCGGTCACACCGAGGTCCATCTGCCATTCAAGCGCCGCGCGGGCGCTGTGCCAATCCAGCTCCGAATCCATGACCCCACCGTATTCCGAGGAACGCCCGGCGAAAACCCACCGATCAGCCGCAGGCCTTTCGTAAAATCGCCGCAATGCGACAGCAAGCCGTCGCGCATGTCTTGCTGCCCTGCGGGACAGTTCCTATAACCCCGCCGAACCTTCGGAGCCTGCCCATGCGATTTGACCAGCGTCACCTTTTGGGGATCGAGCCGCTACGGCCCGACGAAATCACGACGCTGCTGGACCTGTCCGAACGCTATGTCGCCCTGAACCGGCAGCAGCAAAAGCGGTCGACCGTTCTGGCGGGGCTGACGCAGATCAACATGTTCTTTGAAAACTCGACCCGCACGCAGGCCAGTTTCGAACTGGCGGGCAAGCGGTTGGGTGCGGACGTGATGAACATGTCGATGCAGGCGAGTTCGATCAAGAAGGGGGAAACCCTGATCGACACGGCCATGACGCTGAACGCGATGCACCCCGATCTGCTGGTGGTGCGGCATCCGCATTCGGGCGCCGTGGATCTGCTGGCGCAAAAGGTGAATTGCGCGGTGCTGAACGCGGGCGACGGGCGGCACGAACATCCGACGCAGGCGCTGCTGGACGCGCTGACCATCCGCCGCGCCAAGGGGCGGATCCACCGGCTGAACATCGCGATCTGTGGCGACATTGCGCATTCACGCGTCGCGCGGTCAAACCTGCTGCTGTTGCACAAGATGGAAAACCGCATTCGCCTGATCGGCCCGCCAACCCTGATGCCTGCAGGCATCGATGCCTTTGGGGCCGAGGTCTACGAGGACATGAAAGAGGGGCTGCAGGACGTCGACGTGGTCATGATGCTGCGCCTTCAGAAAGAGCGGATGGACGGCGGCTTCATCCCCTCGGAACGCGAATATTACCACCGCTACGGGCTGGACGCAGAAAAGCTTTCGCATGCCAAACCCGACGCGATTGTCATGCACCCCGGCCCGATGAACCGCGGCGTCGAGATCGACGGCACGCTGGCCGACGACATCAACCGCTCGGTCATTCAGGATCAGGTGGAAATGGGTGTGGCCGTGCGCATGGCCGCCATGGACCTGCTGGCCCGCAACCTGCGCGCGCACCCAAAGGAGCTCATGGTATGAGCGCCAGGATCGACATCCGTGAAAGCGAACGGGGCGTTGTCCGCGTCTTTCTGCTGGATTTGCCCGCGCAGGCCATCGAACGCTTTACCGTGCAGGCGGGCACGGGCGAATGGCCGTTGAAATACGGGCTGGGCGCCAGCCATCTGAACGCGCATTTTGTCGACGTCGTGGACCTGCGGGACCTGTCGGGCATGACGCTGAGCGCTTATCTGGCCGAAGGCTATGCGATCCCCAAGGCCAACCTGCGCGACGCCGAGGCGCAGTTGAACGCGCTGAAGGGCCATGTGGTGATCGTGTCCTCACGCGCCTTTGACAACCGGGCACAGACGCTGACCGTGCAGACGCCGCTGCGCTGGGTCGGCACCTTCGAGGAACAAAGGGGCCGGACGATCTCGGCCCCGCTGCGCAGCGCTGGCGCCAAGGGCGCGATGCAGGGCAGTGACAGCGGTGACGGCGCGGGCGCGACCGGGTTGCGCTGGCTCTGGGTGGCGCTTGGCAGCATTGCCTTTATTGCGGCGCTTGGATTTCTGTTACTCTGACCCGCATGACAGATACAAATCCTCAGACCCCTCAAAACGACGGCTGGGCCGGGATCCTTGACCCGGACGAGCACATTGTCTGGCAGGGACGCCCCGACACCAAGGTCGTGATCCGCCCCGGCAACATCTTTCTGACACTCTTTGGAGCCTTCTTCGCAGGCTTTGCCCTGTTCTGGATGGTCCTGGCCAGTGGCGCGGGGGGCGGTATGTGGATGTTCGGCCTGATCCATTTCTCGGTTGGCCTGGCGCTGATGGGCGGAGCGATCTTTGGTGGTGCCTACAAGCGGCGCTACACCTGGTATACGCTGACCAACCGCCGCGCCTTTATCGCGCGCAATCTGCCGGTTCTGCCCCGGTCGCTGAAAAGCTATCCGATTACATCCGAAACCCGACTTGAATATGTCGACGACACCCCCGGCACCATCTGGTTTGCCGAGGAATTCCGGCGCACCAAGAACGGTCACCGCAAACACAAGATGGGGTTCGAACGGATCCCCGACGCCCGCGAGGTCTATGGCAAGATGCGTGCGGTGCAACGAGGCGAAGAATGACGAACCACCTGATCACCAATGCCCGCCTTGTCGACCCCGAGGCAGGCACCGTCACCGAAGGCGCGCTGTGGCTGAAAGACGGCCAGATTGCCGAGCGCTTTGACACGCCCCTGCCCGAAGTCTCGGCCGATCTTGTGCCGGCCGAGGCGCGCCTTGATGCGGGCGGGAAATACCTGGCGCCAGGCATCGTCGACATCGGTGTGCAGGTCTGCGAACCGGGTGAGCGGCATAAGGAAAGTTATGGCTCGGCCGGTGAGGCGGCAGCGGCAGGCGGTGTGACCACGATTGTCACCCGGCCCGACACCAACCCGACCATCGATTCGCCCGAGGTGTTGGAATTCATCCGCCGCCGCGCCAACGAGGCCGCGCCGGTGAACGTGCTGCCCATGGCCGCCCTGACCAAGGGCCGCGCCGGGGGTGAGATGACCGAGTTCGGCTTTCTGCTGGACGCGGGCGCTGTCGCCTTTTCGGACGGTCTGCGCGTGGTGCGTGACAACAAGGTTCTGAACCGGGCCATGACCTATGCCCGCTCGCTGGGCGCGCTGGTCGTGGCGCATCCGCAGGACCCGGCGTTGAGCGCGGGCGCCTCGGCCACCAGCGGCAAGTTCGCCTCGCTGCGGGGTCTGCCCGCCGTCTCGCCGATGGCCGAACGCATGGGGCTGGACCGCGACCTTGCGCTGGTCGAGATGACGGGCGTGCGCTATCACGCCGACCAGATCACCACCGCCCGCGCCCTGCCCGCGCTGGAGCGCGCCAAGGGCAACGGGTTCGACGTGACCGCCGGCACCTCGATCCACCACCTGACGCTGAATGAACTGGATGTCTCGGACTATCGCACCTTCTTCAAGGTGACGCCGCCCTTGCGGTCCGAGGACGACCGGCAAGCGGTGATCGAGGCGGTGCGGTCCGGTCTGATCGACGTGATCTGCACCATGCACACACCGCAGGACGAAGAAAGCAAGCGCCTGCCCTTTGAGGAAGCGGCCAGCGGAGCCGTGGGTCTGGAAACCCTGCTGCCCGTCGCCATGCGCCTCTATCACGCCGACGCGCTGGATCTGCCGACGCTTTTCCGCGCGATGTCGCTGAACCCGGCGCGGCGGTTGGGACTGGACTGCGGACGCCTGACCAAAGGCGCGCCTGCGGACCTGGTTCTGTTCGACCCGGACAAGCCGCTGGTGCTGGACCGGTTCAAGCTGCGGTCGAAATCCAAGAACACGCCGTTTGACAGCGCCCGCCTGCAGGGCAAGGTGCTGGCGACTTACGTGGGCGGCACGCAGGTCTACGCCGCCTGATCGCTGGCCTTGTTCCGGCGCTTGGGCTAGGACGGTTGAAAGGCAGCGGAGGACCTCATGGATCTGGCAACACTCGGACTTTGGGCCGTCCTTGGCTATCTGCTGGGCTCGGTGCCCTTTGGCATTCTGATCACCAAGATCATGGGTCTGGGCGACCTGCGCCAGATCGGGTCGGGCAACATCGGCGCGACCAATGTGCTGCGCACCGGGAACAAGGCGGCGGCCGCCGGGACGCTGATCCTGGATGGCGGCAAGGCTGCGGTGGCGGTGCTGCTGGCCCGCGCGCTGGCAGGGGAAGAGGCCGCGCCGATCGCCGGGCTTGCGGCCTTTATCGGCCATTGCTTTCCAGTCTGGCTGGGGTTCAAGGGCGGCAAGGGGGTTGCGACCTTTCTGGGCCTGATGCTGGCCCTGGCCTGGCCGGTGGGCATCGCCTGTTGCCTGACCTGGCTGGCGGCGGCCTTTGCCACCCGGATTTCCAGCATGGGGGCGCTGGTGTCCTCGGCCGCGTCGGCGGTCTGGCTCTGGGTCTTCGGCTATGGGCACCTGGCCTATCTGGGCGTTGCTCTGGCGGTGCTGGTCTTTTGGCGCCACAAGGACAACATCGCGCGGCTGCGCGCCGGGACCGAGCCCCGGATCGGCTCAAAGGGCTGAGCCAATGTGCCCGCTGATCGCCGGGCCGACCTGATCGGGATGTGAGATCGGGACCATGTGGCCCGCGCCTTCGATGACGGTTTCCCGGGCGTTTGGCAAACGCGCCATCAACGCGGCATGCACGTTTTCAAGGATCGTATCGGTTGCGCCCCCGCGAACCAGCAGGACGGGCATCTCGCAAGCCTCTGGTCCACCGGGCCGAAGGATGTTCAGGCTGTCTTCCAACAGACAAGATTGCGAAGCTGCAATCAGGCGCATCTGGCGCGTCATCCTTTGGCGTTGGGCCTCGGCCAGTGCCTCCCAGGCGTCCCCCGCGCCCCAAAGGCTGGTGAACTTGCGCGCAGCCTGCAGCCAATCGCCATCCTCCATCGCCCGAGCAAAGGGCGCGGCCTTGGCGCTGTAGACGGCAAAGTCATCGGGCGCATCCTGCCGGGCTGCGGCAAAAAGCACGGGTTCGATCAATGTCAGCGAGGCCACGCGATCCGAAAGCTCTTGCGCCAGTCGCAAAGCCAGAACCGCGCCGTAGCTGTGGCCAATCAGATGCGTGCCCGGCAAGACCATTGGCGCAAGGGCCTCAAGGATCCGATGATTGACGTCACCGGTACCGTCCCAATCGGCGCTGCGGCCATGCCCTGGCAAGTCCGGCGCCCATATCGTCACCTGGTCCGTCAGATGTCGCGACACCCCATGCCAGGCCCCGCAATGGGCCAGCCCGCAGTGCAGCGCCAGGGCGTAGCCAGGGCCGCCTTGGAACTGCGTCCAGTTCAGGGAAAGTTCGGTCACAGGTCCCCGCCCAGATAGGCATCGAGGTCAGCAAGCCGGTCTTGTCCCCAGAACCGTGCGCCGTCATCGGTCACATAAAAGGGCGCACCAAAGACACCCGCGTTCACCGCGTCCTCGAGGTTCTGCGCAAATTGCTCTGCACCTGTCAGCAGCCCGCTCATCGACAGGCCCGGATCGAAACCCGCATCGCCCAAGCACCGCTGCACAACCGCATCGTCGGCGATGTCCTCTTCGCCTGTCCAGACCGCCGCCAGAAAACTACGCACCAGGGCACCGACATCGCCACCGCCCGCCTGCTGCGCGGCGATGATGGCATAGCAGGACGGCGCCTGGTTCGTCGGCCAATGGGCAGGCTGAATATTGAAGGGCATGCCAAGGCGTTTGGCGCGGCGTTGCAGATCCTCGGCCCGATATTGCTGGCGATTCGGATGCCGGTCTTTGGGAGCGACACCGCCTGTTCGCGCTAGCAGGGCCATGATGTCCATTGGCTTGTACGTTATGGTTGCACCGTGCCTGTCCGCAATCTGCTCTAATCCGTCCGAAGCCAGGTAGGTGTAGGGTGAAAGTGTGGTGAAATAGTAATCTATGTGCGGCATCTGCGCCCCTCCCGGTTTCCGCGACGTTAGCCCCATGTTAAGCGGTGTCAACGTCACGAATCTGTCATTTCACAACATCGTCGGAGCCACTCACATGCCGATCGTTGTCGAACCGAAACTCATTTCGGGCAACGCCAACCTCCCCCTTGCCAAATCGATCGCGCGACGCATGTCGCTGCACCGAGGCATGAACGTCAGCCTTGTCGATGCACGCATCGAACGCTTCAACGACGCCGAGATTTTCGTCGAAGTCTACGAAAACGTCCGCGGCGAGGACATGTTCATCCTGCAGTCGACGTCGAACCCGGCGAACGACAACGTGATGGAACTTCTGATCATGACCGATGCCCTGCGCCGATCCTCGGCCGCACGCATCACGGCGGTGATCCCCTATTTCGGTTATGCCCGTCAGGACCGCCGCACCAAGGCCCGGACCCCGATCAGCGCCAAGCTGGTGGCCAATATGATGGTCGAGGCTGGCATCGAGCGGGTTCTGACCATGGACCTGCACGCCACGCAGATCCAGGGCTTCTTCGACATCCCGGTCGACAACCTTTATGCCGCGCCGATCTTTGCCATCGACATTGAAAACCAGTTCAAGGGCGCGCTGGAAGACGTCATGGTCGTCTCGCCCGACGTCGGCGGCGTGGCCCGTGCCCGAGAGCTGGCAAGCCGGATCAAGGCACCGCTGTCGATCGTCGACAAACGCCGCGAAAAGCCCGGTGAAGTGGCCGAGATGACTGTCATCGGTGATGTCACCGGCAAGAAGTGCATCATCGTGGACGACCTGTGCGACACCGCCGGGACGCTGTGCAAGGCCGCCGAGACCCTGATGAACGAAGGCGCAAGCGAGGTGCACGCCTATATCACCCACGGCGTCCTGTCCGGCCCGGCGGTCGAGCGCGTCACGAACTCGGTCATGAAATCGCTGGTGATCACCGACACGATCCAGCCGACCGAGCCCGTCCTGAACGCGCCGAACATCCGGATCCTGCCCACCGCGCCCGTCTTTACTCAGGCGATCCTCAACATCTGGCAGGGCACCAGCGTCTCGTCGCTGTTTGACACCGACATTCTGCACCCGATCTACGAAGGCATTCTCTGACGCAACACGCCGAATGCGACATGCCGGGCCTGACGCACTGCGTCAGGCCTTTTTGCTTTTTGGCGCATCCAAGGACCGGGCATTCCCAAATCCCGGTCCATTGACGGTGGAACGCACGCCTGACTGCCGTCAGATCAGACGTCCCAATCATCGTCATGCGGCAAGGCGCCGATGGCCATCCAGGCCATCCGGACCCGCGCGATCCGGGTGTCGGCCCAGGTCTTGAACACCAGCTCAAACCCGTCCCGCGTGATCTTGTCCGCATGCAGATCAGCGCGCACAAAAGCCGTTGTATCCACGTCCCAAAGGGACAGGGTCACCTGAACACTGGGCGGGCTGCTGAAGGGGGTGTCGAACCGAACCTTCTTGCGCCGCTCCCGATCACCCGACCCTGTCCACATGTCGCCACCGGACTGGAACTCGGAAAAAATCTCTTCATCACCCTGGGCGATTCCGATCTGTCTGGCGTTCAGTTGTTTCATTCTGGGGTCCTGGAAGTCTTTGTATGCCCGGCAGATTGCCCAGTTTTTGGGCAGCGGTACAGCCCTTCCTCGCCCCTGACCGAAGCTGTGTCAGCGCAGCCGGACCACCAGCGGCGCGATCGCGACAACCAGCAGGGCCGCAAAGAGGAACGGCACCCCCGGCAGATAGGGCAGGCGCTCTTCGGCCACGAAGGATCGGAAAAGCGGTGTCATGACCAGCGGCGCGCCAACCGCCGCAACCGAAGACAAAGACGAGATCACGCCCTGCACCAGCCCCTGCCGGTCCTCGCCAACCTTGTTGGCGGCCATGGCCGTCATGGTCGGCGGTGCGAGGTCCGAGAGTGCCGCCAGAGGCATCAACAGAAAGACAGCCGCTACTGAGGCCGTCAGACCAAAGCCCACAAGCGATATCACCCCGGCTGTCAGCCCCAACACCAGGGTCCGAAACTCACCCAGCCGCTTGATCGCCTGGGGCATGACCACGGCCTGTGCCAGCGCCACCAGGATGCCGTAGGCGGCCAGGCTGACACCGATATAAAGCGCCTCCCAGCCAAAGACCTCGCGCGTCCAAAAGGCCCAGAGGGTCGGATAGACCATGTTGGCGAACTCGAAGACGGCGATGCAGATCAGGGGGATTCCCACGCCCGGCAGCTTGAAGGCACTGAAGATGGCGCTGAAGGGGTTCAGGTCGCGCGCACCGAACTTGCGCCGCTTTTCCGGCGGCAGGGATTCAGGCAGGACAAAGAGGCCGAAGACCACGTTCAGTGCCGAAATGCCCGCCGCGAACCAGAACGGCGCGGTGACGTGGATTGCGGCGACGGCACCTCCGATCGCCGGCCCAAGGACAAAACCGATGCCAAAGGCCGCGCCGACCAGGCCGAAGTTGGCGGCCCGCTCCTTCGGGTCCGAAATATCGGCGATATAGGCGGTCGCGGTGATATAGGTCGCCCCGGCCACACCCGCCAGGATGCGGCCGACCAAGAGCACCCAATAGACGCCTGCCAAGGCCATGATCACGTAGTCCAGCGCCAGCATGACCAGCGAGATCAACAGGACCGGCTTGCGCCCGAACGCGTCCGAAATGCTGCCCACCGCCGGCGCGCAGATGAACTGCGCGGCGGCATAGGCGGCCATCATAATGCCACCCCAGAGCGCGCCCTGCCCGGTCGAGCCCGCGCCCACGCGCTCCATCAGATCCGGCATGATCGGAAAGACAATGCCAACGCCGATGGCGTCGATCATCAGGGTGATCAGGATGAAGTATATGGCGCGGGGACGTTTCATGGCCCAAGCTATTGCGCGGGTGAAGCGTGTCTGCAACCGGGAATGCCGAGAAAGCGACCCCCGCTGGCCAGATCTGTCCGAAGGTATGAGGCGCGACCCCGCCGATCTCTCTTGATGGCCGGACCGCGAAAAGAAAAAGGCGCTCCGAAGAGCGCCTTTTCAATCCGTTTGCATTCCGGGTCAGCTGACCGACACGCCGATCTCGCTTCCAACGGCGATCATGTCCGCAACCAGCTTGGCTGCATCGTCCACGGCGCCGTTGTTTGCCTTGACGGCCTCCAGCGCAGCTTTCGCCTCGTCGACCAGACCGGTCAGAACTTCGGCGGTCACATCCGCCTTGGGCAGCGCACGTTCGGCCAGGACCGACAGGCCTTCGCCCAGTTCGGCAAAGCCGCCAGTCACGACATATTCGGTCGTGCCGCTTTCACCTTCGACCTTCAGCACGCCGGGACGCAGGGTGGTGATCACCGGTGCGTGGTTCGGCATGGCCGTCATGTCACCGTCGGCACCCGGGATCTGGACCGAGGTCACAGGGCCCGACATCAGGCTGCGCTCGGGGCTGACCAGGTCAAATTGCATTGTCTCAGCCATTTTCCTCTCCTTTCGCGGGCGGCGGGGTAAACCCCGCCCTACCCTCAGGTGGTTGCCGTAGGGCGGGGTTTACCCCGCCGTACCTTAGGCTGCCTCGGCAGCCATTTTCTCGGCTTTGGCGATCACTTCCTCGATGCCGCCAACCATGTAGAAGGCGCCTTCGGGCAGGTGGTCGTATTCACCAGCAACAACCGCCTTGAACGAGGCAATCGTGTCTTCCAGCGGAACCTGAACACCGTCCGAACCGGTAAAGACCTTTGCAACGTCGAAGGGCTGCGACAGGAAACGCTGGATCTTACGCGCACGGGCAACGGTCAGTTTGTCTTCTTCCGACAGTTCGTCCATGCCCAGGATCGCGATGATGTCCTGCAGCGACTTGTAGCGCTGAAGGATCCCCTGAACGTCACGGGCCACACCGTAGTGCTCTTCACCCACAACGGCCGGGTCCATCAGACGCGAGCTCGAATCGAGCGGGTCCACAGCCGGGTAGATGCCCAGTTCGGAAATCGCACGGCTCAGAACGGTGGTTGCGTCGAGGTGGGCAAAGGTGGTTGCCGGGGCGGGGTCGGTCAGGTCGTCCGCGGGAACGTAGACGGCCTGGATCGAGGTGATCGATCCCGATTTGGTCGACGTAATCCGTTCCTGCATGGCGCCCATGTCGGTCGCCAGGGTCGGCTGGTAGCCCACCGCCGAAGGAATACGGCCGAGCAGAGCCGAAACCTCGGAACCCGCCTGCGTGAAGCGGAAGATGTTGTCCACGAAGAACAGAACGTCTGTTCCCGACGCGTCGCGGAACTGTTCCGCCAGCGTCAGACCGGTCAGGGCCACACGGGCACGCGCTCCGGGAGGTTCGTTCATCTGACCGTAGACCAGGGCAACCTGCGAATCTTCCAGGTTGTCCGGCTTGATGACGTTCGATTCGATCATCTCGTGGTACAGGTCGTTGCCTTCACGGGTCCGTTCACCAACGCCCGCGAACACCGAGTAGCCCGAGTGCACTTTCGCGATGTTGTTGATCAGTTCCATGATCAGAACGGTCTTGCCCACGCCGGCGCCGCCGAAGAGGCCGATCTTGCCGCCCTTGGCGTAAGGCGCCAGCAGGTCGATGACCTTGATGCCGGTCACCAGGATTTCCGACTCGGTTGCCTGTTCGCTGAACTCGGGTGCCGGCTGGTGGATCGCGCGGTATTCCTTGGCCTCAACCGGGCCACCTTCGTCCACGGGCTCGCCCACGACGTTCAGGATGCGGCCCAGGGTGGCGGGGCCAACCGGAACGGCGATCGGGTTGCCGGTGTCGACAACTTCCTGACCGCGGACCAGACCTTCGGAGGCATCCATCGCGATGGTGCGGACGGTGTTTTCGCCAAGGTGCTGGGCAACTTCCAGAACCAGTGTCTTGCCGTTGTTGTCAGTGGTCAGCGAGTTCAGAATCGCCGGCAGGTGGTCGTCGAACTGAACGTCGACCACGGCGCCGATGACCTGAGTCACTTTGCCTTTTGCGTTTGCCATGTGTCTCTCCACTCCTTTCGGACGTCCACGTCCGTGTAGTTAGCCGGCCGTTGCAGCCGCATCGGCCGATCCGGCCGTAGATTTCAATTTTGCTACGGCGGCCATGATCCGCTTCGCAGCATCGGTCGCATCGCGCATGGTCTTGAACGCCAAGAGCGCACTGCGTTTGTTCGTGACGGCCAGGATCAATTCAGCGGGCCTTTTGGGCGAACCCGCCCAACGCTTGATCCCCCAGGACAGTGCAACCAACGCTGCAAAAGTCCCGCCGTAAAGCAGGGCTGATCCGCCCGAGCCCGTCGTTTCCTCGACAACGATGAAGACAACAGCGGCAATCGCAATTGCCGCCATGTATCCTGCCGTTGCCAGGCCTGCGACCCCGCGTGTGACGCGCGGGGTCGCCCCCAGAACGTCAGCAAGCAACCTGCTTTCCTCCTGCCAGAACAGGGTCTCGTCACGGATCGTGACGTCAGAGGAAGACAGCCGCTCAGCCATGTCTTACAGAGCCTCGGCGCCCGAGATGATCTCGATCAGCTCGTTGGTGATGACGGCCTGACGCGAGCGGTTGAACTCGATTGTCAGCTTGTCGATCATGTCGCCGGCGTTGCGGGTTGCGTTGTCCATTGCGGACATCCGCGCGCCTTGCTCGGACGCACCGTTCTCCAGCAGCGCCGAGAAGATCTGCGTCGCGACACCGCGCGGCAGCAGATCGGCCAGGATCGCCTCTTCGTCGGGCTCGTAATCATAGAGGGTGGAGGCCCCATCCTCTTCCGGCGCGTCGAAATCCGCCGGGATGATCTGCTGCGCCGTCGGGATCTGGCTGACGACATTCACGAACTTCGAGTAGAAGATCGTGGCGACGTCGAACTCACCCGCGTCAAAGCGTTCGAGCACGTCCTTGGCGACGCCCTGAGCGTCGCTGTAGGCGACGTTCTTGACTTCGCTCATGTCGACATGGCCAACGAAGTGGTCAGCGTAGTCGCGCTTGATCGCATCGCGGCCTTTCTTGCCGACCGTCAGGATCTTGACGGTCTTGCCAGCCGCGATCAGCTCGGCCGCCTTGTTGCGGGCAAGCTTGGCGATGTTGCTGTTGAAGCCACCGCAGAGGCCACGCTCAGCGGTCATCACCACCAGCAGGTGGGTCTGATCGCTGCCGGTGCCCGACAGAAGCTTCGGCGCGCTGTCCGAGCCACCGACCGAGGCGGCAAGCGCCCCCATCACGGCGTTGAAACGCTCGGTATAGGGGCGGGCCTGTTCAGCCGAGTCCTGGGCGCGGCGCAGTTTTGCAGCCGCGACCATCTGCATGGCCTTGGTGATCTTGCGGGTCGATTTGACCGACTCGATCCTGGTTTTTAGGTCCTTGAGGTTAGGCATAAGCCAAGCTCCCCCTTACGCGAAGTCGGCGGCGAAATCGTCCAGCGCTGCCTTGATCTTGTCGGCGGCCTCGCCCTTGACCTTGGGATCCTCGGTGGTGATCCAGTCCAGCAGGTCGGCGTTCTTGCCGCGCAGGTGTGCCAGCAGGCCGGCCTCGAAGCGACCCACGTCCTTGACGTCGATCTTGTCGAGATAGCCGTTCACCCCTGCGTAGATCATGCAGACGATTTCAGCGTTGGTCAGCGGCGAGTACTGCGGCTGTTTCATCAGCTCGGTCAGGCGCGCACCACGGTTCAGCAGCTGCTGGGTTGCGGCGTCGAGGTCCGAACCAAACTGCGCAAAGGCAGCCATTTCGCGGTACTGGGCCAGCGACAGTTTAACCGGACCGGCAACCGACTTCATCGCGTTGGTCTGAGCCGAAGAGCCCACACGCGAAACCGACAGGCCGGTGTTCACGGCGGGGCGGATGCCCTGGTAGAACAGCTCGGTTTCCAGGAAGATCTGGCCGTCGGTGATCGAGATCACGTTGGTCGGAATAAAGGCCGAAACGTCGCCGCCCTGGGTTTCGATGATCGGCAGCGCGGTCAACGAGCCTGCGCCGTTGTCTTCGTTCAGCTTGGCCGAACGCTCCAGCAGACGCGAGTGAAGGTAGAAAACGTCACCCGGGTAAGCTTCACGTCCCGGCGGGCGGCGCAGCAGCAGCGACATCTGACGGTAGGACACGGCCTGCTTGGACAGGTCATCGTAGATGATCAGCGCGTGGCGGCCGTTGTCGCGGAAGAATTCCGCCATTGCGGTTGCGGCGTAGGGTGCCAGGAACTGCATCGGCGCCGGGTCGGACGCGGTTGCGGCCACGACGATCGAGTATTCCAGCGCGCCGTTTTCTTCCAGCTTTTTCACCAGCTGGGCAACGGTCGAACGCTTCTGGCCAACAGCAACGTAGACGCAGTAGAGTTTCTTGCTCTCGTCGTCGCCTGCGGCTTCGTTATAGACCTTCTGGTTCAGGATGGTGTCCAGGGCCACGGCGGTCTTGCCGGTCTGACGGTCGCCAATGATCAGCTCGCGCTGGCCACGGCCGATCGGGATCATCGCATCGACCGATTTCAGGCCGGTTGCCATCGGCTCGTGCACCGATTTACGCGGGATGATGCCCGGCGCTTTCACGTCTGCAACGCGGCGCTCGGAAAATTCGATGGGGCCCTTGCCGTCCAGCGGGTTGCCCAGCGCGTCAACGACGCGGCCCAGCAGCTTGTCACCGGCGGGCACGTCCACGATCGAGTTCGTGCGCTTGACGGTGTCGCCTTCTTTAATGTCGCGGTCGGTACCGAAGATAACCACACCGACGTTGTCGCTTTCCAGGTTCAGGGCCATGCCCTGGATGCCGCCCGGAAACTCGACCATTTCACCGGCCTGAACGTTGTCGAGGCCGTAGACGCGCGCGATGCCGTCCCCGACGCTGAGCACGCGGCCCACTTCTGCAACTTCGGCTTCCTGGCCAAAGTTGGTGATCTGCTCCTTTAGGATCGCAGAAATCTCGGCTGCTTGGATACCCATTTATCCGACCTCTTTCATTGCATTCTGGAGGGAGTTGAGCTTCGAGCGGATCGAGGTATCGATCATCTTCGAGCCCACCTTAACTACAAGACCGCCGATGAGCGTGGCATCGACGGTCGCCTTGATCTTCACTTCTTTTCCAACGCTGGATTTCAGCGTGTTCGCCAGGGCGTCGACCTGCGCGTCGGTCAGTGCTTGCGCCGACACGACCTCGGCGGTCACTTCGCCTTTTTCTTCCGCGATCATCGCGCGCAGCTGCGCCAGCAGCGCGGGCAGCACGAACAGACGGCGCTTCTGAGCCATCAGGCCCAGCGCGTTCTGCATCACCGGACGCAGTTCCATCTTCTCGGCAACGGCGGCAATCGCCTTGCCTTGCGCGTCGCGGCTGTAGATGGGGGAATTGATCAGGTCACCCAGTTCGGCGCTTTCGGCCAATGCTGCGGTAAGATCGTCGATGTTGCCTTCTAGCTCGGCAATGCTGTTGCTCTCTTTGGCAATGTCGAACACAGCCGAAGCGTAGCGTTCGGCAATGCCGGAGGAAATCGAAGCTGACTCTGACACGTCCACCCTTCCGAATTTCTGGCTCTCGCGTGCCTGTCGTGGCCTTGCCGCAAGAGCGTTCCTTGCGCCCCAATTGGCTTGGGGCATCAAAATCAGCGCGGATGTAGCAGAGGCGTCCCCCCCTAGCAACATGCTTGGCCATATTTGTACACTGCGGAATGCCCTTGTTTTTAGGACCTTGCGCCACCTGCGACTTTGTGCGCCCCCCTCGGGGCGTGAATAAATGCACGAAATTGTAAGATTTTCGTGATTCCCCTGCCTTCGAAGCGGTCTCAGAGGGCTCGTCTGTCGCCCCACTCGAGCCATGAAATATCCTGGGCCGGAAGCAACTGCGCAATGCGTTTGGCGTAGTCGTCAACATCGCTGGCGGGCAGGCGACCTTCCCATTTGTTTGACGTGGCCGAGGCGTAAAACCCCGCCAGATCGTGAAAGGGCGTGTCTTCGTGGAAACGCCGTTCGCTGGTTTCGACCGCCTGGCGCATGCTGGCAAATGTGGTGGCTTCTGCGATTTCGTCCAGCATGGTGTCGGGCAGATCGATCTTCAGAATTCCGGCCAGCCGTCCAATCTGCCCCCGCAGGTCGCGCGTCATGTCGGCATAGTGAAAGAAATGCACGTTGCCATTCGATTCGCGCGCCCGGGCTTCAGCGTAGTGTTTGACGATGCTGGCCACCGTCAGGTCATCGGTTCCGCCATCGGTCAGCGGCCCCTCGACAAACCGCCGAAACCCTGCGCGGTCGTCGCCTTCGAACATGAACCCCAGCGCATCGTGTTTCATGTTCTCGTGGTGGCGGCGCAGCGAGAAATGAACGTCGATCGGGTGGCGATAGACCACCACATAGGTCGGCTCGGCGGCATAGGGCAGGCCGTCCATCGGCGTATGGGTCTTGATGCAGCGGCGGCGGTCGAGACCGGCAAGGAAATCGCGAATTTTCTGCTGGTTGCGAAAGTTGCAATCGATCCAGGGGGCATGCTGCGAACCGCCGGCATCGGGCACCGGTTTGCCGTGGATCAGCATCATCACGATGTGCAGCATCCACGTGGTGCCACATTTCGGAGGCGTGTCGACGATCACGTCATCCGCCCTCAGCTCGAAACCTGTCCATCCGGCCGTGTCCGTCACGGCGCCCCTGTAATCCCGCAGTTTCTTGGCTGAAATCATCTTGCCCCTCCACACCTGTCACCACTGTTTGCCGCGACCGTTCGACCGGTCAGACGGGATCGGCCACCTTTCCGGGTGTCGGTGCCAGGACCTCAAGCGGGCTCAGCACCTTGGCAGCTTCCTCGATGCCCCGTCGCCGCGGCGGATACCGTTTGGCGGCCATGACCATCAGGACCCCGCCAGCCGCAACCGCAGGCACCGACTGCCCCATCTTTTCCCAAAGCCCCGAAGTCCGCATCCAGAACCGCCCCGAGGATGGCGGTGCATACAGGACCGAAACATGTGCCTCGGGCACAAAGTCATGGGTGCGCAGCTGGGTTTCCAACTGCCCGGCCGTGAAAGGACGGCCAAAGCCAAAGGGCGTGCGGTCGCTGCGTGCCCAAAGCCCTGAGCGGTTCGGCACGATGAACAGCGCCCGTCCACCGGGCCCAAGCACGCGATAGGCCTCGTCCAGAAGTGCCGAAGGCTGGTCCGAGGTTTCCAGCCCGTGCATCAGCACCAGTTTGTCCACATGGCCGGTCTCGATCGGCCAGCGCGTTTCCTCGCACAGGACCGAGACATTGGGCATCCCCGCCGGCCAGGGCATCACACCCTGCGGCCCGGGCATCAACCCGATCACCCGGCGGGCGTCTTTCAGGTAGGGGCGCAACAGCGGCACCGCAAAGCCGTACCCTGCCACGGTCTGGCCTTTGGCCTCGGGCCAGAACCGCACCACTTGATTGCGCACAACCCTCTGGGCCGCGCGCCCCAATCGGCTGCGGTAGTAGAAATCGCGCAGGGTCTGCACATCAAGGTGCATTGCGGCTGCCTCCGGGATCGGCTTAGCTGGCGGCAGTGTACCTTTTGCGATGGGAAACGCCATGCCTCTTGAGCTTGTCACGCTGCCAGCCCTTGACGACAACTACACATATCTGCTGCATGACGCCAAAACAGGCGCCACGGCGGTGATCGACGTGCCGGACGCCGCACCAATATCCGCAGCATTGAAAGAACGCGGCTGGACCCTGACCGAGGTCTGGCTGACCCACCACCATTGGGATCACGTCGACGGATTGCCTGATCTTCTGGCCGCGCACCCGGCCCAGGTAACCGGAGCTGCCGCAGACGCCCACCGCCTGCCCGCGCTGGATCGACAGGTTTCTGACGGCGACAGCTTTACCTTTGGAGGCGAAGAGGTCCAAATCTTTGATGTTTCGGGCCACACTGTGGGGCACATCGCCCTGTATCTGCCCACCTCGGGCATCGTCTTTACCGCGGACAGCCTGATGGCCATGGGCTGCGGACGCCTGTTCGAGGGCACCCCAGCCCAGATGTGGGAAAGCCTTTCGAAACTCGCCGCGCTGCCACCAGAAACCACCGTCTGTTCGGGTCATGAATATACTGCAAGCAACGTGAAATTCGCGCTGACGGTTGATCCGGACAATCCGGCACTTAAATCAAGGGCAGACGAAGTTTCGAAATTGCGTGCCGACGGCACGCCCACCGTTCCCTCAAGCCTTTCGGAAGAGCTGTCCACCAATCCCTTTTTGCGCCCCGCCGATGCGGGAATCCGCAAAAACCTGGGGATGGAGAGCGCCAGCGACGCCGAAGTTTTTGCCGAAATCCGCGCCAGAAAGGACAAATTCTAAGCTGGTTTTGGCATCACGTTGTATCACAGGAGGGAAATGTGAGCGTCCAAAGGTGAGAAATTACTTGAAGACCGCCCGCAATCGACCAAACTTTAAAGGTAAGAGCCCATGCTGGTCTGGCACGCCCAACCGGCACAATAACGAAGAGGAGCACGCCCGTGCCTTCATTCTCGACCACACTTGAGCAGGCGATTCACTCAGCTTTGGCGCTGGCGAACTCGCGAAGCCACGAATTTGCAACGCTGGAACATCTGCTTCTGGCGCTGATTGACGAACCCGACGCCGCGCGGGTGATGAAGGCGTGCAGCGTCGACACCGAAGAGCTGCGCACCACGCTGGTCGAATTCATCGACGACGATCTGTCGAACCTGGTCACCGACATCGAAGGGTCAGAGGCCGTGCCGACCGCCGCCTTCCAGCGGGTGATCCAACGCGCCGCGATCCATGTGCAATCGTCGGGCCGGACCGAGGTCTCGGGCGCCAACGTGCTGGTCGCGATCTTTGCCGAACGCGAATCGAACGCTGCCTACTTCCTGCAGGAACAGGAAATGACGCGCTACGACGCGGTGAACTACATCGCCCATGGCGTGGCCAAGGACCCGGCCTATGGCGAAAGCCGCCCGGTCTCGGGCTCGGACGAAGAGGAAGAGACGCAAGCCTCGGCCGATCAGGGCGAACAAAAGGAATCGGCACTGGCGAAATATTGCGTCGACCTGAACGCCAAGTCGCGCGAAGGCGACATTGACCCGCTGATCGGCCGCGATCACGAGGTTGAGCGCTGCATTCAGGTTCTGTGCCGCCGCCGCAAGAACAACCCGCTTCTGGTGGGTGACCCCGGCGTGGGCAAGACCGCCATCGCCGAAGGTCTGGCGCGCAAGATCGTTGCTGGCGAAACGCCCGAGGTGCTGGCCAGCACCACGATCTACTCGCTGGACATGGGCGCGCTGCTGGCGGGCACCCGCTATCGCGGCGACTTCGAGGAACGTCTGAAGGCCGTCGTGACCGAGCTGGAAGATCACCCTGACGCCGTGCTGTTCATCGACGAGATCCACACCGTGATCGGCGCAGGCGCGACCTCGGGTGGTGCCATGGATGCCTCGAATCTGCTGAAGCCCGCGCTTCAGGGGGGCAAGCTGCGCACCATGGGTTCGACGACGTACAAGGAATTCCGTCAGCACTTTGAAAAGGACCGCGCACTGTCCCGCCGGTTCCAGAAGATTGACGTGAACGAGCCTTCGGTCGAGGATTCGATCAAGATCCTGAAGGGTCTGAAGCCTTATTTCGAAGAGCACCACGCGGTGAAATATACCGCCGATGCGATCAAAACCTCGGTCGAGCTGTCGGCGCGGTATATCAATGACCGCAAGCTGCCGGACAAGGCCATCGACGTGATAGATGAAGCCGGGGCCGCCCAACATCTGGTCGCAGAAAGCAAGCGTCGCAAGACCATCGGCACCAAAGAGATCGAGGCCGTCGTGGCCAAGATCGCGCGCATCCCGCCAAAGAATGTGTCGAAGGATGACGCCGAAGTCCTGAAGGATCTGGAAACCAGCCTGAAACGGGTGGTCTTTGGCCAGGATCCGGCCATCGAGGCCCTGTCGAGCGCCATCAAACTGGCACGCGCGGGTCTGCGGGAACCGGAAAAGCCCATCGGCAACTACCTGTTCGCCGGCCCCACTGGTGTGGGCAAGACCGAGGTCGCCAAGCAGCTGGCCGACACGCTGGGTGTCGAGTTGATGCGTTTTGACATGTCCGAGTACATGGAGAAACACGCCGTCAGCCGGTTGATCGGCGCTCCTCCGGGATATGTCGGGTTCGACCAGGGCGGCCTGCTGACCGACGGTGTCGATCAGAACCCGCACTGCGTGCTGCTGCTCGATGAGATCGAAAAGGCGCACCCGGATGTCTACAACATCCTGCTGCAGGTCATGGACCACGGCAAGCTGACCGACCACAACGGCCGGACCACGGATTTCCGCAATGTGATCCTGATCATGACCTCGAACGCGGGTGCCTCGGAACTGGCAAAGGCCGCCATCGGCTTTGGCCGCGACCGGCGCGAGGGCGAGGATACGGCGGCGATCGAACGCACCTTCACGCCGGAATTCCGCAACCGTCTGGATGCGATCATCAGCTTCGGTGCCCTGGGCAAGGAAACCATCCTTTCGGTGGTCGAAAAGTTCGTGCTGCAGCTTGAGGCGCAGTTGATGGATCGCAACGTGACCATCGAGCTGACGCGGCCTGCCGCGGAATGGCTGGCCGACAAGGGCTATGATGACAAGATGGGCGCGCGCCCGCTGGGCCGCGTGATCCAGGAACACATCAAGAAGCCGCTGGCCGAGGAACTGCTGTTCGGCAAGCTGATGAAAGGCGGGATCGTCAAGGTCCGGGTCGAGGACGGCGCGCTGAAGCTTGACCTCGAAGGCCCTGCAAAACCGCAGCTTGGCAGCAAGAAGCCGCCGCTTCTGACCGCCGACTGATGCGGCGCGGCATTCTTGCCGCGCTCTTTGCCGCCTCTGCGACGCCCACTGTTGCAGAGGCGCCCTCTTTGGGGCTGCCGCTTGACTGCACGCTGGGGCAGACCTGCTTTATCGAAGACTACATGGATGCCACGCCCGGTCGCGGACAAAGCGACTATGCCTGCGGGTTGAAATCGCGTGACGGGCATTCGGGCACCGACTTTGCCCTGCTGGATCACGCCGCGATGGAGCGCGGGGTCGATGTGCTGGCCGCCGCGCCGGGTGTGGTCGACGCCACCCGCGACGGGATGCCTGACGTCCCCTATTCGGCCCTTGTTGCCGAGCAAATCAAGGGCCGCGAATGCGGCAATGCGGTCCGCGTGAAACACGCCGGCGGCTATCAGACGCTCTATTGCCACCTGAAACGCGGCAGCCTGTCGGTCGCGCGCGGCGATGTGGTCGCGATGAGCGATCCGCTGGGCCAGGTCGGGATGAGCGGCCAAAGCAATTATCCGCATGTGCATGTGACCGTTCTGAAGGACGGCCAGAACATCGATCCCTTCAATCCCGACGGCGGCCAAAGCTGTGATGCGACTGCCAAGGGCCTGTGGCAGGCCGTACTGCCCTATGCGCAAGCTGGTCTTTTCACGGCCGGGTTCTCAAACGCCGTGCCCAGCTTTGATCAGGTCAAATCCGGCGCAGCGCGGGTGACCGACAGCGCGGCAGGGGTGCCCTTGGTGCTGTATGGTCATCTGTTCTACCCGCAGAAGGGCGATGTGCTGGCCTTTCGTGCCGCCGGACCCGACGGCCAGATCTTTGAACATTCGGCACTGGTGAAAGAGGACAAGTCCCAGATGTTTCAGGCCTTTGGCCGCAAGGCCCCGGCGGGCGGCTGGCCACCGGGCCTGTACCGAGGTTACATCACGCTATCCCGTGACGGCACGGTTCTGGCCGCACGCCACGCCGATGTCACGGTGCGTTGACCGGCTTATTTCTCGGTGAACTTCAGCTCGATCCGGCGGTTCTGTGCGCGGGCCTCGTCGCTGTCTTCGGTGTTGACCGGCTGATGCTCGCCGAAGCCATTGGCCGCAAGCCGGTCCGGCGGGATCGCCAGGAAGTCGATCATGAAGCGCACCACCGACAGCGCCCGCGCCTGGCTGAGCTCCCAGTTGTCGCGGAATTCGCCCAGACCCGACAACGGCACGTTGTCGGTGTGGCCGTCGACCCGGATCACCCAGTCGATTTCCGGCGGGATGTCGCCCGCGACCGAGCGCAGGATGGTGGCCACTTTGTCGACCTCGGCCATGCCCTCGCCTGACAGTTCGGCTCCGCCGGGCGGGAAGAGAACCTCGGACGAAAAGACAAAGCGGTCGCCTTCGATCCGCACGCCTTCCTGATTGCCCAGAACGTCGCGCAGGCGGCCAAAGAATTCGGACCGATAGCGCGCCAGGTCCTCGGCCTCGGCCACGGCGCTGTCTTTTTCCTGCGCCAGCCGGGCGGCCTCTGCCTCGGCCCGCAGGCGCTCTTGCTCTTCCAGCTGCCGCCGCTTCCGCTCTTCTGCCGCCGCACGTGCCAGCGCTGCGTTCAGTTCCGACCCGAGGTTCTGCAGGACCACCTGCGAATCCGCATCGCGTTCCTTGAAATCGTCCAGCAGCGCCTGCAGCGAGCTGAGCTGCCGCCGCAGCGCCGCCACCTGCTGGTTCAGAAGCTCGGACTGCTTGACCGCCGCCGCTGAACGTTCCTGTTCCGAGGTCAGCTCGCGGTTTGCCGTCGCCAGCAGGGTTTCGCGGATCTCGGCCTGGGTGCGCAGGGAACTCACGTCGGAATCGGCAGCTTTCTTGGCCGCAAGGGCCGCCGCCAGACGTTCGCGTGTTTCCTCGACCGAGGCATCCACCTCCATCCGCGCCGCTAGCGCCGCAGCCAGCTTTTCTTCAAGCGAACGTTTGTCATCCTGAAGCGATTGCGCGCTGGCAAGCGCCTCCGCACGCGCCCGTTGCAGATCTTGTTCGACCCGCGCCAATTCTGCCCGCAGCTCGTCGATGGTCGCCTGACGGCCCACCAGTTGCCCTTGCAGATCCGAGACAACGCCCCCCCGGTTTGCCAGTTCATCGCGCAGCGATGCAAGTTGCGCGCGTTGACCCGACAGCTGTCCTTCCAGGTCGGCAATTAGCCGGTCGTTGGCCGTTGCCGCGCTGCGCAACACCTCCAGTTCGGCATCCCTGTCCGACAGGCCGCTTTCGGCCGTGGTCGCACGCGACAGGGCCAGTTCAAGCTGCCCGTCGCTTTCACTCAGCTGTTGCCGCAAAGTGGCAATCACGTCGTCCCGATCCCGAAGTTCGGCCTGAAGCGAGGTTGTGGCATCCTGTCCCTGCGCCAGTTCAAAGTCCCGCGCCTCGAGCCGGGCCTGCAGGTCGGCAAGCGCCTGTTCACTGGCCGACAACCGGGCGCGGGTCGACAGAAGTGTGTCCTGATAGGTCGCAAGCTGCGCCTTCTGCTCTTCGATCTGGGCCTGCAGTTCGGCGATCGTGGCCTGTCGGGCGTCGATCTCGGCTGTCAATTCTCCGGCGCGCGCCAGCCCCTTGGAGGCCTCGGCGGCCAGCGCCGCCTGGGTTTCCGCCAATTGCCCGCGCAGCGCGGCAACGGCCTGTCCGGTTTGCGCTTCGCTGGCCCGCGCCGCTTCCAGATCAGCCGTCATCCGCCGCAGGTCATCGCGCAGACGGGCCGCATCGCTCAGGCCCGCTTCGGCCTCTTCGATCCGCAAGAGCGCCTGAACCAGCTGCGCCTGCAACTCGGTCAGTTCTGACCCGGCGGCTTCGCGGTTCTGGCGTTCCTGCGCCAGCGCCGCCTCAAGCTGTTCGCGTAACCCGCGTTCCACCGCCAGGTTCTGCGCAAGCTTCGCCAGTTCCTCGGTTGTCGCCGCATTGGCCGCCAGTTCGGCATTCAGCGCCTCACGCAGCTGATCCAACTCGGCGGCCGTCGCCGCGCGGGCCGAGGCTTCGCTTTCCAGCGTTGCCCGTAAACGCGCCAGTTCGGCGGCGGCCAGCGCCTTGGCAGCCTCTTCGGCGTTCAGAGCCTCGCGCAGTTGCGCCAGTTCTTCCGACGCGGCGGCCGAGGCCACGGATTCCGATTGCAGCAGGGCGGTCAGACGCGCCAGCTCGGCGGTCGCCTCTGAATTGGCAAGCTCGGCGGCCTGCAACTGCGCCTGAAAGGACGCTGTGGACTGTTCGTTGGCAATCAAGGCCGCGGCCAGCCGGGTGTTCAGATCGGCCTCGGCCTCGCGCGCAGCCGCCAGCAGAACCAGGGTTTCCTCGGCCTTTTGCCGTTCTGCTTCCAAAGCCAGCGCCATGGCCGTCAGTTCCGCGTCAGCATTTTCCAGCCGCGCACGCAGGGCCGCCGCCGCGGCGGCTTCGGCGGCGCGGATGGCCTCCTGTTCGGTCAGCTTGGCCTCAAGCTCGGTGACAGAGGCCGCCAGAGCCGCGTTCTGACCTTCGGCGGCCGCCCCTTGGGCACGCAGGTCCGCGATCAGGGCCTCCATCGCCTCGCGTTGCGCAGCGGCAAGACGCGCGGCCTCGACCTGGGCGTCAACCTCGGTCCGGGCCTGGGCCAGGGCCAGGTTCAGCGCCTCGCGTTCGGTGATCAGCGCATCGCGTGCCGCCTGCAACTCGGCCTCGGAGGCGCGCAATTGCGCCACCGTCGCCACGGCGGATTCACGTTCCGCCAGCAGCGAGGCGACCTGAGCCTCGAAGCTGGCGATCTCTCCGCGCGCGGCCTCTAGCTGGGCGGTCTGTTGGTCACGCTGCACCGACAGAGCCGCGATGATCGCCTCTTGCTCTTCCAGCCGGCCCTGGGCTGCATCAAAGGTGCTGTTCAGCTCGCCCAGCCGGTTTTCGAGCGAGGTGTTCTTGCGCTGCTCAAGCCCCAGCGCCTCGGCCAGGGCGGCGATTTCGGAAGACAGTGTGTCAAGTTCGGTTTCCTGTCCCGAGATCGTTTCACGCAGCACAAATTGCACCACCATAAAGATCGTCAGGACAAACATCAGGACCAGAAGCAGCCCCGTCATGGCGTCCACAAACCCAGGCCAGATCGAGGCCTGAAACCGCTGCCCGGTTCGACGTGAAAGCGCCATGGCTTACTCCTCCTTGGCGCCGCCTCCCGTGGCGCGTAGTGGTCTTTGCGGACGCACCGGTGTCGGTTGCGCGCCCGCTTGCGGTCGAGGCGTCCGCTGCATTTGCTGCAACGTGCGCACCATCGCCGCCAGGTCGGTCCGCAGTTCCGCCATGCTTTCCTGACGCCCGGCCGAGATCTCTTCGAGGATCCGCAGCATCTGGACGTCAATCGACCGCAGGCGCATCCGGCTTTCGGCATCGATGCCTTCGCCGGTTTCCCGGTTGGTGATGGCCTCGGCCAGGCGTTCCTGCCCTTCGGCGATACGCATCAGGGCGCTGGCACTGGGCGCGGTCGCCTCGATCCGTTCGGTCATCCGTTCGACCGAATCCGCAAGCTGGCTCAGGCGTGCGTCAACCTCGGCCCGGCTTTCGTCCGAGCGGGCGAACATGCCCTGCAGCACCTCCATCTGGTCGGCCATGTTGTCGAGGATCATCGCCGATCCGCTCATATCCCCGCCCGCGCCATCGCTGTCGCCGCTCGAGAAGCTGAGCTTGGTCATCGACGACAGCCATTCCTCAAGCTCGCGATAGAACCGGTTCTGACCGTGACCGGCCAGAAGTTCCAGCAGCCCGACAACCAGCGACCCGGCAAGCCCCAGCAGGGACGAGGCAAAGGCCGTGCCCATGCCCGACAGCTGGCTGTCCAGGCCGTTCATCAGGCGGGCAAACACCTCGGTCCCGCTTTCGCCTTCCTGCGGGGCAAGGCCGCGAATGGTTTCCACCAGCGCCGGAACGGTTGTCGCGAGACCATAGAAGGTGCCCAAAAGACCAAGGAAAATCAGCAGGCTGACGATGTAGCGCGTGATTTCGCGGACCTCGTCGATCCGCTGCCCAACCGATTCAAGGATAGACCGGGCCGAGCCCGTGGTCATCTGCAGCCGCTTTGACCGGTTGCGCAGCAACGTGGCCAGCGGCGCCAGCAGGCGTGGCGCGGCGGCACCTGCGTCACGTTCTGACGCAAAGCGCTCGATCCAGCGGACCGAGACGAACAGTTGGAACACCTGCCAGAAACACGCGGCGACCCCAAAGGCGAACACCACCAGGATGAACCCGTTCAGGTAGGGGTTTGTCAGAAAGACAGGCAAGACGCGCGGCAGCGCCAGGATGGCACCAGCACACACCAGTCCAAGGACGATCAGCATCAAGAACGCCTGCCTCAGCGGTCTTGAAAACTGCGGTGATGCCTCGAAGTCCGGCTGGTCCATACGGACAGCTCCTGACGTAATAATTAGCGTTGCCTTCTAAGTGAGCACAGTACCGGGAAAGTCAAGTTCAGCCAAGCCGTTAGGCCAAAAGGTCACGGACCCGCGCCGACAACCATTGCAGTTCTGCATCTTCGATGCCCATCTCGGTCAAGTGTTGGGCGGTGTTGTACAGGTATTCGCTGTTCGGCCCCCGCCCCCCGTGGGACCGCGCAATGATCTGCGCCTGCTCTTCCAGCGGCAGCGACCCGCAATACTGCACATGGTCCGGATCGACCACATAGGTGACCGAGGTCACCCGCCGCCCATCGGCCAGTTCGACCTCGAGCATGCGTTCCAGATAGGCCGAGGACACCAACTCGCGTTCACGCAGATAGGCCAGTGTTTCGTCCGCATTGGCGTCCGGCACACGCAGGGCCAGGCCGGTGCAGGTGGCCTCGGCCGCATCCAGCGCCAGAACCAGCCCCGGGTTCTCTTCGGTGCCCCGGTGGTGGATCGAGCGCATGCAGAAACTGCGGTGATATCCACGCAGCACCGCCATCGCGCTTTCCGCCACCGGAAATCCCGGGTTCCACAGCAGCGATCCGTATCCGAACACCCACATCGTCATTGGCTGGCCCTTCTTCGTTTGCGGCTGTAAACACCATCCCGAGCAGGCAGGAAAGGGGCCACGTGTGAAACGACTGGTCATTCTGATTTTCACCGCGGCCCTGGTGTGGTCGGCGTTCTGGCTTTGGTCCTGGCACAGCCGGTCCACAGCGGTCGAGGATTGGTTCGCCGATCGCACGGACTCGGGCTGGACCGCGCGCTACAACGATCTGGGTATTCGCGGCTTTCCCAACCGGCTGGACACCCGCCTGACCGAGATCGAGCTGCAGGATCCCGCCACCGGCGTCGGTTGGCAGGCCCCTTTCTTCGAGGTGCTGGCGCTCAGCTATCAGCCCGGACATGTGATCGCCGTCTGGCCCGAGACACAGGTGCTGACGGTGGACCGGCAGTCCCATCGGATCACCAGCGAAGGGTTGCGCGCCAGCCTGGTCTATGACACCGGCACCGGCGTCGTGGATCGCTCCAACCTCGAGGCGCAGGTTCTGAACATCTCGGGCCCGGGGGGCAGCACGGCGCTCGCGGGTCTCAACGCCGCGCTCATGACGGTCGAGGGGCAAGAGACCACCTATCGCCTTGGCCTGACCGCCAAGGGCTTTGCCCGCAGCCGCAAGGGCCTGACGGCCGAGATGCTGCCCGGCAGCCTGGCAGAGCTGCGCGCCGATGCCGTCGTGACCTTCGATCAGCCGTGGACAACTGGCGCCCTTGGCAGCACCCGCCCCCAGCCCACGCGGATCGACCTGAAACTGGTCGAATACAAGCTTGGCAAGCTGGAACTGAAACTGGCCGGCGACGTCCGCGTCGACGCCTTGGGACGGTTGGACGGGGCGTTGACCGTCAAGGCCGTGAACTGGCGCGAGATGGTGACGCGCCTGCGCGAGGCCGGAGAGATCCCCCTGTCGCTGGCCGACGCGCTTGAAGACGGATTGGCCCTGATCGCGGCGCTTAGCGGGAACCAGCGCACGCTGGACTTGCCCTTGAAGTTTCAAGGCGGCAAGGTCTCGCTGGGCCCGGTCCCGCTGGGTGAGGCGCCGCGGATCAGGTTGCCTTGATCAGGGGCTGGACGTTCTTTCAACCTCGACCGCCGAAATCGGGAAACTTTCCCTATATATATTATCTCAAGTTGAAGCATTGACACGGTCGGCACTATCGAAAATTGTGCCGCCCTGATTTGAATTCCGTACACTTAATATATGCAGAAAAAATGCATGTAATTGATGCGGCATATTCAAATCTCGAACACCAAAGTGAAAAGACCGCAATGCCCATCAATACAATAAACGTGAATTCCGTCAGCGACCGCACCGGCACAGCTGGCGACGATCATTTTTTCCTGAGTGCCATTTCCACCGGGTTTCCTGACGCCACGCTGGACGGGGCAGGCGGGACAAACATTCTCGATGCGCAGAATGTGTTCGTCGGGTACAACACGATGTTTTTTACCGATGAAATCGTGAACGGCCAGAACGGATTTTCCTTTGGGGACTTTCTGGCAGTCGGATTTCAAGAAATTATTGGAAACAAGACCAAAAACAACTGGTTTCTTCTGCAACAACTTGATCACGTCGTGACCGTTCGCGGCGGTTCCGGAGACGATTGGTTTGCAACCTCCTTTGGTGCGCAGGGTGCCAGAACCCCAGATCGCATGTATGGCTATGCCGGTGATGATTACTTCAATGTCCGTCCAATGGACCGCGCCTACGGAGGCGCCGGAAACGACACGTTCGATCTGTCCGGATCGTCCGAATCTTTGTCCGGTTCCAAGGTTTCCGGCGGATCTGGCGTCGACACGTTGGATTTGGGGTTCGGATGGACCGTCAATCTAACCAGGGGATTTGCCGACAGCCCATATTCGGGAACCACGGACCGGTATAGGATTACAAGCATCGAAAACGTGATCGTCTCTGCTTGGCGCAGCTATGATACGCGAGTCGTCGGTTCCGCCGAGGACAACAGCTTTTCCGTCGACCCTCAGTTCAACGATGGCTCTGTTGGTGTGTACTTCAACGGCCTCGACGGAAACGACAGCCTTTCGGGCAGCATGGGCGACGACACCCTGCTTGGCGGCAACGGCGACGACACCTTGTTGGGGGACGCAGGGAACGACCGGTTGAACGCGGGCAATGACAACGATTCCCTTGGCGGCGGCAGCGGGCGCGACACGCTGATCGGAGGCCGCGGAGACGACATCCTAAACGGAGACGGCGGCAAGGACCAGGTGTTCGGCGGCAATGGACGCGACACGCTGAACGGAGGCCGTGGAGACGACACGCTGTCCGGCGGTCAGGGCAATGATCGCTTTGTGTTTGCCCCCAATTTCGGCAATGACGTGATCACCGATTTCAGCGCCCGCAATGGCGAGGTCATCGACCTGTCGGCGATCACCGAGATCACTGATTTTGATGATCTGGTCACCAACCACCTGTCCAACAACGCGGGCTTTGCCCAGATCAACGTGGGCAACAATTCGATCCTGCTTGAAGGCGTTGCCTTTTCAGACGTGGGTATAGGGCTGGACTACTCGGCCAACGACTTCGTGTTCCAGTAGGCTTTGATGATGTAACCGCCCCCCGACGGCATCAATGTGCCAAGGTGGGTCTGCAACGATCCACATAGGAGAGCGGTCATGTCGGAGATTATCACAGTCGGGCTCGATCTGGCGAAGAATGTGTTT
>JAUHVR010000020.1 GCA_030424865.1 Alphaproteobacteria bacterium
CTCCGTGACCTGCGCCACCGCGTCGATCTTGAACTCATCTGAGTAACGAATTTGCCCTGACATTTGCATCGTCCTTTGCTTCCAAAATTACCAAGCAAAGCGTCAACAAATCTAGGGGCACCTCAGTTAAAGAAAAGAAATCTGTATCTGGGCAAGTCCAGTCTTGTCCTTCACGAGGTGCGGTCCAAGCCTCCGGATAATGTGAGATCATCATGATGCCGTCGCCAACGAATGCACTCTAAACCTGCTAATTCCACCGAAAAGGTAGTTCATTGAGCGGCTTCCTTTGCCGCCCTCTGCGCCCTTCGGAAGAAGTGCCGAGTCGCCTGCTCACGCGCCTCGATATCGCTGAGCACGATGCTCTTCATCTCGTTGTCCTTCTGGAACAGCCTGATCATACCCTGCAGAAACGCCTGTGAGAACGCGGTGTGGACCACGTCCGCCGGGTTGTTCTGGATCTTCTGCATCATGTCTTCATCCAGGATCTCACGGTTTACCTGTTCGAAGCGCAGGAAGTCCTCCTGGGTGAACTGGGTGCCGTGACGTTCGTTGAAGGAGTCGATGATCTCTGACAGCGAACGCTGCTCCTCCTCGGTGTAGCTAGGCGGGATCTGCTTCCAGCGCGTAAGCCAGGGCAGGAACACGATCCAGTGCCACCTTGGAACTCCCCTGCTTGATCATTGTGATCATGTTCTGGTTCACATAACCGGCCTGCGCCGCGATCTCTGCTTGGCTTTTGGTCGACTTCAGTTCCAGAACCCGGCGTTCCACGTATTTCGCCATCCGGGTGTCTTCGTGCGGTTTTCTACTCATAGCAATCCTCTCAGAAGTGAAGCAGCAAACGCTGCTTGTCTTCGATATAGCGACGGCATGAATGGGGATGAGCGGCGGGAAGAGAGAGATATTCAACATCTTTACTTTTTGTTGAACAATCGCCATGTTCAACAAATCTAACTCTTGTTGAACAGTAATGGCATCCGCGATGTTTACACGTCACTCATCCACGGCACACGCCGCTTATCACGATCTGCTGAGGTCGTTGAACGATGATGCCGTTTCGGACATCCGGGGCACTCCCACACGCGTGGAGCGCAATGGCAAGATCTACTGGTATGACACGTATCGCATCGGATCGGACGTCAAGAAGCGCTACATCGGCGAGGACAGAGAAGAACTGCGAGGTCGGCTCGATCAGCACAAAGCACTCAGGGCACAACAGGAAGAGCGCCGCCGTAACCGGACACGCCTGGTGAGGTTGCTTAGGGCAGAAGGGTTCCTGGGCCTCGATTCTGCCACGGGCAGCCTCTTGTCGGCATTAGCTGCATCCGGTGTATTCAGGCTAGGCGGCACAATCGTCGGAACACACGCATTCCGCCTTTATGAAGGCGAATTGGGTGTCCGCTTTGACATGGATATGACCGCCCACACCGATGACATCGACATCGCCAGCTTCACGAGGTTGTCCCTGGCACTGGACGACACAGCTTCTCCTCCGCTGAAAGACGTTCTCAGAGATTTCGACTTCGCGGCATTGCCCAGCTTGAATGCGGGACGCACCTGGCGCTGGAAACAAACCCGTGGCGATACACTTGTTGAGTTCCTGACACCGTCTTTCGGAGAGGATGAAAGCTTGCGAGAGCTGGCAGCGCTGGGCGTGGATGCGCAGGGGTTGCACCATTTGAACTATCTCATCGCTGAACCGATCAAGGCAGCTGTCACCTACAGGAGTGGTGTCCTGGTGCAGATCCCGCAACCCGAGCGCTATGCCATACATAAGCTGATCGTGGCAGATCGACGCCGTCCTGGTGAAGATGCCTTAAAGTCAGAGAAAGACAGGCGGCAAGCAGCTTTCCTGATTGACGTGCTTGCACAGGATCGACCAGATGAGCTGCGTGACGCCTATGACGATGCTCTCTCTCGTGGTCGGAAGTGGAGAGCAAGGCTCGACGCCAGTTTGAAGCGCATGCCCAAGACGCAGAGTGTTTTGGAGACCATTGGATCGGGTTGAACTGACAAATGTCCGCAACGAAACCGCAACGTTATCCGGAAGTTGACTGCATTTTAGGCGCGATGGCCGTCTCCCAAACCCCTACAATTGTGAGGTTTTGCCTTGGGCGCTCGCCTTCGGGAGGCAGGGGTCGGAGGTTCGAATCCTCTCACTCCGACCAATGAAACAAGGCGCCGAGTGGCGCCTTTGTTGTTTTCAAGACAGTGATCCCAGGTTCATTGCGCCTGAGTGCTCGTCGAACTCCAGCGCGTGGGTCGCTTTGCGAGAATGCTCCGGGCTTTTCCATCCCAGCTCTGAGTGCCTTCGGCGTGGATTGTGGAAGCCTGTGATGTCCTGTCAGTGCCCATGATCGCACTTGCTGGCCACCAAGCTCGAACTCTGTTGCGACCTGCAAAAAACCAACTTCGCCAGCGCATGTCTGTTCACTTTACGGGCTTCGGTTCGCCCGAAACCTGTTGAGTCCAGCGCGACAGAGCGAATTGTCTTGACAGGTTTCCCGATCAAACCAATGATGGCGCGACATGGTGGCACTTGGCTGGACGCGGACAACGCTTCGAGAACTGGAAAGTGCTCTGCCGATCTTCCCTCGACATGCAGACATGACTGAAGATCGTCTTTTTGTTTGGCGAACGCCCAAAGCTTGGCGATGCCACCTCAAACAAAAGCCCAATGGATCAATGAGAGAACGGGCGCGCATCTCGTGCGCGATCTCGTTTGCAATCAAACACAATGCGGCGGGCCACCTTTGAAACCGATGGACCTGCCACCCGCAAAAGGGAGGTCAGGAGGACCTATGCGCGATCTTGCAGATACTGCCCCCATCGTCCAGTTCAGGGGGATCGACAAGACCTACGATGGTGACGTGAACATCCTGGAAAAACTCGATCTCGACATTCAGCAGGGAGAGTTCGTCACCCTGCTGGGGCCGTCCGGATCGGGCAAATCGACACTTTTGATGATCCTCGCGGGATTCGAAGAGGTCACCGGCGGGGAGGTCCTGCTGAACGGCGAGCGGCTGAACAACGTCCCACCGCACAAGCGCAACATGGGGGTCGTGTTCCAAAGCTATGCGCTGTTCCCACATATGTCGGTGCGCCAGAACGTGGCCTATCCGCTCAAGCAGCGCGGCGTGCCAAAGGCCGAGATCGACGCACGCGCGGAAAAAGCGCTCGACATGATCCACATGAAAGAGTTCGGCGAGCGCATGCCCACGCAGCTTTCCGGGGGCCAGCAGCAGCGGGTGGCTTTGGCGCGGGCGATTGTCTACCAGCCCGAGGTGATCCTGATGGACGAGCCTCTGGGTGCGCTTGACAAGAAGCTGCGCGAGAAGATGCAGATCGAGATCAAGCATCTGCATGAGCAACTGGGCACGACAATCGTGTTTGTCACACATGACCAGTCCGAAGCGCTGACCATGTCCGACCGCATCGCGGTGTTCAACGATGGCAAGATCCTGCAGATCGGCCCGCCGAGTGAGATCTATGAAGCGCCGAACTGCTCTTTCGTGGCCAACTTCATCGGCGAGACGAACAATTTTTCCGGTCAGGTCACAGCCCAATCAGGCGACGCCTGCACCCTTCGGATGGCGAACGGCGCCGAGATCAGCGGGCAGAACATCCTGGGCGCGCGTGTGGGCGACGCGGCCTGCATGGCGGTGCGGCCCGAACATGTGAAGCTTGATCTCGAACAGGTCTGCAGTCATGCGCTGAAGGCCAAGGTGACGGGCGTGATCTATCACGGCGACCACATCCGCTATGAGCTGGACGTGCCCGGCGCACGCGATGTGACCGCGCGCTCGAACGCGCATATGCAGGACGCGCTGCCCGAGGGGCAAGAGGTGTACATTCATTGGGACATGGACAAGGGCCGCGTGCTTGATCCGCTCAGCGGTGCGGAGGGTGCGGCATGAGCATCACTGCTGAATTCGAGAGCGACTCCGGCCGCGCGCCGGAGGTTTCGCTCAAGTCCAAGCTGCGCCGCGCCGAGCGGCAGCGGCAACTCAAGGGGCTTGGTCTGGTCGCACCGCTTTTGACCTTTCTGCTGGTCATCTTTGTGCTGCCCATCGTGGCAATCCTTTTCTTTGCCGTTTCCAGCCCCGAAGTGGGCGAGGCCCTGCCCCGCACGGCGGAGGCGATCAAGAGCTGGGACGGCAAGGATCTGCCCGACGAGGCAACTTACCGAGCGCTGGCTGAGGACTTGGCAGAGGGCTATGAGGCCAAAACCGTCGCGGGCGCGGGCACGCGGCTGAACTATCAGGCCTCGGGGTTTCGCAGCCTGATCATGCGCACCGCGCGCAAGGCCGACGAGATGCAAGCGCCGTTCAAGGCGGCAATGATCGACCGCGACGAACGCTGGGGCGAGATCCAATACTGGCGCGAGTTGCAACGGGCTGCGCGGCCCCTGACGCCGCTTTATGTGTTGCAGGTGCTCGATCTGAAGCAGGACGAGACCGGCGCCATCGTGAGCGTCCCCGAGAACCGCGCGATATATCTCGACTACCTGACACGCTCGCTCTGGATCAGCGCCTCAGTCACCGTGCTTTGCCTGCTGATCGGCTACCCGATTGCCTATTTCGCGGCGCATACCACGTCAAACTGGGGCTATCTGGTGCTGGGGGCTGTGCTGCTGCCCTTCTGGATCTCTGTGCTGGTGCGCACCGCGGCCTGGATGGTGGTGCTGCAACGCGAGGGGATGCTCAACGACCTGCTGATAGGGATTGGCCTGATTGGCGAACCGCTTCAGCTGCTCTTCAACCGCTTCGCCGTCTACATCGCGATGATCCACGTTCTGCTGCCGTTCCTCGTCATGCCGCTCTACAACAATATGCGGACCATCCCGCAGCTGCATCTGAAGGCGGCGGGCTCGTTGGGGGCGACGCCGTTCTGGGCCTTCTGGACGGTCTATTTCCCGCAATCGCTGCCGGGGTTAAGCGCCGGGGCGCTTTTGGTCTTCATCCTGGCGCTTGGCTACTACATCACGCCCGCTTTGGTGGGTGGCCCGGGCGACCAGATGCTCAGCTTCCTGGTCACCCAATTTGCGCTGGAGATCGGAAACTGGGGCATGGCCGCTGCTGCTGCGGGCCTGCTGCTGGTGGCAACGCTGGTCAGCTACGCCGTCTTCCGCCTGTGCCTTGGCGCACGCGGCTTCATGTGAGGGAGAGAGATCATGGCAAACAACTCCACACGCACAGCGCAGGAGCGTATCGCATCGGTCCTTTTGAAGGCCTTTGTCGGGATGACCTGCTTTTTCTTGATCTTTCCGATTCTGGCGATCATCCCGATCTCGTTCAGCTCGGGCAGCTTTCTCAGCTACCCGATGCCGGGCTTCTCGCTGCAATGGTACGAGGCGGTCCTGCAGCCCTTTCCATGGCTGGAGACGCTGTGGAACTCGCTCTTCATCGCCATCTGCGCCACGGTGCTGGCGACCACGCTGGGGACCTTGGCGGCCTATGGGCTGACGGTGTCGCGGTTCCCGGGCCGGGGGCTGGTGATCGCGATCATCATCTCGCCGCTCATTGTGCCAATTATCGTGGTGGCCTTGGGGGTCTATTTCTTCTTCGCGCGGGTGGGCCTGCTGGGGACATTCACGGGGCTGATCATGGCGCATACGGCTTTGGGCGCGCCTTTCGTGGTGATCACGGTGCTGGCGACCTTGCAGGGCTTTGACATGCAGCTGGTGCGCGCCTCGTCCAGCCTCGGCGCCAAGCCCATGGCGACCTTCCGGCAAGTGACCTTCCCGCTGATCGCGCCGGGGATCGCGACGGGGGCCTTGTTCGCCTTCATCACGTCTTTTGACGAGGTGGTGGTTGCGCTCTTCGTGGCGTCGCCCGCGCAGTTCACCCTGCCACGGCAGATGTTCGCTGGGCTGCGCGATCAACTGGACCCATCGATCGTGGCCATGTCGACGCTGCTGATCCTGTTCACATCGCTGATCCTGATCGTGATGGAGCTTCTGCGCCGCCGAACCCAGCGGATCATGGGCGGGCGTTGAACACAGAGCGGGGCCGCGCATGGCTGGCGCGGCCCCGTTTCAGACTCAAGATGATGAGACGCGCGCGTGATCCCGCGTGTTTGACGCTGTGCATAAAGCCGAGAGTTGGGTGAATAGTAGTGATACTGCAGGGATCTAGTAGCTTATGGACTTCTTAGGGAAATATGCCTATCTTCGTGTTGCGGGCATGCGCCGGGCTAAGTTCGAGTGGCCCTTGGGCAGCAGCGTCCTTAGCGACGTGGATCAGGACTCCGGGGGCCCGCACATTTCTCCAACTCTTTGATAAGATCGCTTGGGATGTCTTTTTGGACTGAACTTTTTGGCACGACGGTAACCCCGCAATTCGAGAGCGAATTGCCCTCTTTGAGAAACCTACGAGCGAACGAACGTGCGTATCGTGTTTCGACATCACCATACAAATTGGGTTCGAGCCCAGCATAGGTGGCGCTTGTCACCACGTCGGCAAGCTGCAATCCGGCGCGCTTACTATGATTCTCAACTTTGATATCCTCAGGGTTGAGGACTGACCAATCAATCGAGCGCATAGGCTGAAACTTCTCTTTCCCATCTCGCATGAGGAATAGGTAGTCGCGCATTACAGAGTAGTCAGTTCCGGCGCGTCTGGAAAACGTCACCTCCAATTGGGCCTGGGTTCCGGAAAGCTTGGCTTTTTTGGCGCATGCAGTGGTCAAGCGTTCTAGCAAGAACCGTGTAAGGTAGTTGTAGAGGTGCCCCTTCTCTTTGTACTTGGCATAGAGTTCTGCCCGCAAATTGGTTATCTCGATCTTGTCAGAGCAGATCACTGAGATGCCAAATGGTTTCTCTGCAAGCAGACGGGCCAAGGCAACCTTTTGTTCGTGTTTCAATTTGTTGAAGTGAATGTCACGTTTTTTGTTTTCGAAAATTTGAAGTGCTTCGTCTCGCCACTGTGGAAGGCGCCTATCATTCTGGTCGGAAACCAAAATTGCGCCCAAAGCGAACCAACGAGATTGGCCGCCACAACGTGCAGTTTTGAGTTTCCCAAAGCCTTCGTCCCCGGCTTCATCAATGTATGCATAAAACTTGCTAACGCTCATTTGGTCAGTCTACGAAAGGCAAGGAGGTTCTTCCAGCGCTGTGGCGTTGGGTTGTTATCGCTTCCCTTGATCGCAGCGCATCCGGCGGATGGCTGCTGTCTGCACACTACAGCCTTCCGCTCACTGCGCAGCATATGGTGAAGTCGGCTCAGTTTGAACCTTCGCCATTCGCTGCACGAAGGTCACCCGCCAGCCTTGAGCGGCATCTTCGCAAATCTTTGCGGATCTCAACCAGAGTCCAAGAGACCCTGACCGAAATCCGCAGCTTGGCCTTCTATTTGAGCCCTTCTGCTTTGGCCCATTTCAGCGTGGCGTCCAGCCCGCCTGCCATGGCATCCACAATCACATCGACCTCTGGTTTCGTCAGGATCACCGGCGGTGAGAGGCTCATCGTGTCGCCTAGGTTCCGGCTGAGCACGCCCAGATCCTGGATGGCTTTCGAACAATAGCCGCCGATCTGCAGGGAGGGCTCGAAGGGCTTTTTGGTGGCTTTGTCCTGCACAATCTCGACCCCTGCCATCAGTCCCATGCCGCGCACCTCGCCCACCAGCGGGTGATCGGCCAGACCGGCCAGCTTGGATTGCAGGTAGCCGCCGACCTCGCGGGCGTTCTCGACCGCGCCGATCTCGTCATAGCGCTTGAGCGTCGCAATCGCCGCCGCTGCGCAGACCGGGTGACCGCCATAGGTGTAGCCGTGGCCAAAGACGCCGACCTTGTCGGATTGCTGCACCATCGCGGTCCAGAGCGGTTGGGTCACCATCACCGCCGAGATCGGCAGATAGGCCGACGACAGCGACTTGGCACAGACCAGGATGTCCGGCTGCATCCCTACGGCGGTGGACCCCCAGTATTCGCCGGTCCGGCCAAAGCCACAGATCACCTCATCGGCCACCAGCAGGATGTCGTATTTCTTCAGGATCGGCTGGATCGCGGCGAAATAGCCCTCGGGCGGCACGACCACACCGCCGGTTCCCATAATGGGTTCCGCAAAGAACGCGGCAACCGTATCGGGCCCCTCAGTAAGGATCATATCCTCCAGCTCTTTTGCCAAACGCGCGACGAAATCCGCCTCGCTCTCGCCCTCATGCGCCTCGCGGTAGTGATGCGGGCAACGTGTGTGCAGAAATCCGGGTAGAGGCAGGTTGAACTCGCGGTGGATGTTCGGCAGTCCCGTCAAACTGCCCGAGGCGATGCCCGTGCCGTGATAGGCGCGGTTGCGCGAGATGATCTTGGTCTTTTGGGGCTTGTCCTGGGCGTTCCAGTAGTACCAGGCGAGCTTTACGGCGGTGTCGTTCCCTTCCGAGCCGGAGCATTGGAAGATCACCTTGGACATGGGCACTGGCGCACGTTCGATCAGCATCTCGGCCAGTTCGATCGAGGGGGTGTTTGAGCGATGCGCAAAGAGCTGGAAATAGGGCAGCTCTTCCACCTGCTTGGTGATGGCTGCCTTAACGGCCTCGTCGCTATAGCCCAGCGACACGCACCACAGCCCCGCCATCGCATCCAGATAGCGCCCGCCGCCCGTGTCGGTGACATAACAGCCTTCGGCCCCGTCCATGATCTGTGGACCATGTTCGGCATGACGGCGCAGGTTGGTCTGCGGGTGAACCTGATAGGCAATGTCGCGCTCTGCGAGCGAGTTTGAAAACGTGTTCATCCTGTTTCTCCTTATTCCAGCCGCAAGAGCACGGATTTCTGTTCCAGGTTTGCCTCGACCGCTGATTTGCCCAGGTCTCGGCCCACACCCGAAAGCCCCACGCCGCCGAAGGGCAGGTTCGGGTCAAAGAGGTTGTGGCAGTTGATCCAGACGATCCCGGCCTGAATCTTGGCGGACATCTGGTGCCCTGCGCGGATATCCTTGGTCCAAATGCTGCCGGCGAGGCCGAACTGCGTGCCATTGGCGAGCTTGATCGCCTCTTCCTCTGTCTCAAAGGTCGAAGCGGCCAGAACCGGGCCGAAAATCTCTTCCTGAACGACCTGCATGTCCTGATGGGTGCCTGACATGATGGTCGGTGACACAAAGAACCCCTCGCGATCAAGCCGCTGGCCGCGCAAGGTAAAGGTCACGCCTTCTGCATCGCCAACCTCGATGTATTTGCTGACTTTTTGGGCATGGCTTTCCGAGATCATCGGGCCAAAGAACACGCCGTCTTCGTAGGCCGCCCCGATCTTCAGCGCCTTGGCCTGTTCGGTGAGGCGCGCCATGAACTCGGCTTCGATGGATTTGTGCACATAGAGCCGCGAGCCTGCCGTGCAGGTTTGACCCTGGTTGAAGAATATGGCCATCGCGGCCCCGGTCACAGCCCAATCAAGATCGGCATCAGGCATGACGATGACGGGGGATTTGCCGCCCAGCTCCAGCGTCACGCGCTTCATCGTGTCCATTGCAGCGCGGCCAATGGCCTGGCCTGTGGCGACCGAGCCGGTGAACGAGACCTTGTCGACGTCCGGGTGCGCGACCAGAGCTGCGCCCACCTCGCTGCCGCGCCCGGTGACGACGTTGACTGCACCCTCGGGGAAGCCCGCCTCGAGCGCCAGTTCCGCAAGGCGCAGGGCGGTAACCGAGGTATCCTCGGCAGGTTTCAGCACGATGGTGCAGCCTGCCGCAAGCGCGGGCGCGATCTTCCAGGCTGCCATGGAAATCGGGAAATTCCAGGGGGTTATGCCGACCACAACGCCAACAGGTTGCTTTGAGGTATAGGCAAAGAACTCGCCATCCGGCATGCGGGGCACGGAGACGTCAAGCGTTTCTCCGGTCAGCTTCGTGGCCCAGCCCGCGAAGTAGCGAAAGACGTCGATGACGCTTGCCACGTCCGAGGCCCGCGCAATGCCGCGCGGCTTGCCGCCGTCAATGGATTCGAGGTCGGCCAGTTCTTCGGCGTGCTCCTCGATCAGGTCGGCAAGTTTGTTGATCAAACGCTGGCGGGTGACCGGTTTCATCTTTTGCCAGGCCGGTGATTCGAAGCAATTACGCGCCGCCTTGACCGCCGCATCTGCGTCCTCTGCACCGCCCGCGGGCAGGGTTGTAAACTCGGCCCCGGTGCTGGGATCGACGACGCTTAGACGCGCCCCGTCTGACGCGTCCTTGTGTTGTCCGCCGATCACCATCCGCAAAGGCGACGACAGGAAATTTTGCTTTTGTATGAGAGGGTTCATGGCATTCCTATTGGTTTGTTAGGTTGTTCATCAGCGCCGCATGTGTTAACTGTTTTCATGCAATCACATGCGGGTGGGGAGGCAAAAATGAGCGACAAAACGGTCTTGGTCAGTGGCTACGCGCAAGCGCCGAAAGGCACTGGAATGTCCGAGCAAATGACGTGGGTCGGCGTGGTGCTCGAGGTCAATTGCAAGGACCACACGGTGGTGGCCGCTGACGGGACGTTCATCACCGAATTGGCCCGTGATTTCTTTCGCCGCCGCGTTGTGGGCTACCGCCTGATCGATGGGGTCGAGGGATTGGTTTCCGTTGTGGATATGCATTACTCGACGCCCTCAAAGAACGCGCTCATGGTCGCGCTTCAGGCGGCCTTCCAGCGCTATGTTGAGTTCCGACAGGCGGGCAAGGGCTGAGCGGTATTCGCGGATCAACCGCTCGGTCAGCTCAAAGGCACCGGGCAAATCGTCGATCAATCCAGCGCTTTGACCGGCTTCGGTTTTTCCGTTCTCGACATCGCCATCCAGCGCCGCATGTTTCAGAGCCGTGCTGCCGAAAATCTCTTTGAGCCGCTCCTTCGGTGCACCTTGCGCTTCCGCGTCCAGATAGGTCTGCGCAAAACCGTTGCGAATCATCCGGATCGGTCCAAGGCCTTGGCCGACCAGCGCGGTATCCGAGACACCCGCATCGATCACGGCTTGCTTGTAGTTTTCATGCACCCAGGCCTCGCGCGTTGCCATGAAACGTGTGCCAAGTTGCGCGGCATCCGCCCCAAGGGCGAGCGCCGCAACGATGCCATCGCCATCGGCGATGCCCCCACCCGCGACAATCGGAACGGACGTCACGGCCTTGGCCACTGCCCGCACTAGCACCATGGTCGAGACCTGATCGGGCGGGGGATGCCCGCCTGCCTCGCCCCCCACGACCACAAGCGCATCGACGCCCGCATCCGCCGCCTTGCGCGCATGTTTTTCCGAGGCGACGACATGCATGCATTTCACGCCCGCGGCCTGAAAGCGCGCCAGGTATTTCTGTGGCCCGCCTTGCGACGCCACGATGATCGGCGCGCCTTCTTCCAGTGTGATGTCGAGGATCTCGTCCGCCTGTTTGCGATACAGCGGCACGTTCACGGCATAAGGTTTGTCCGTCAGCGCCTTGACCTCGCGCAGCACCTTGCGGAAATCCTCGGGGTAGAGCGGCCCCGCGGCCACCACGCCCAAGCCCCCCGCGTTTGAGACGGCCGCAGGCAGCGCGGCGTTGGACGAGGCCCAGCTCATCCCAGCCTGGATAATCGGATGTGGGACGCCAAAGGTTTTGCAAAAACGGCTCATGCGGTTTCCTCTGTCTCAAGTCCGAATTTCTTGATCGCGTGCTCGACCAGATGGCGCTTTTGGATCTTCGAGCTCGCGGTCATGCCGATGGATTCAAAATCTTCCACGATCACGACGAATTTGGGCATCTTGAAGCCGGCAAGGCGCGGTTTGGCCCAGTCCAGAATCTCGGTTTCGCTCAGCGTCTCGCCCTCGCGGGGCAGCAGGTAGACGCAGGGCACCTCGATCAGGCGCGGGTCGGGCACGCCGCAAACCACCGCCTGACGCACCTTTGGGTGGGTGTGCAAAAGGTCTTCGATCTCGGTCGGGGCGACGTTTTCGCCGCCCACGCGGATGATTTCCTTGTGGCGCCCGATGAACCTGAGCGCGCCATCTGCACGCAGCACACCCAGATCGCCGGTCTTTAGAAAGCCCGCCTGATCAAAGGTTTCTGCGGTTTCCTTGGGCTTGTTGTAGTAACCGCGCATGACGTTCCACCCCCGCACGCGGATCTCTCCGGGCTGGCCTGTGGGTTGTTCGATCCCGGTCTGCGGGTTGACGATGCGGAGCTCCAACCCCGGATGCGGGATGATCCAACCCTCGATACGGTCCTCCAAAGGCGCGCGGTGATCAGACATGGCAATGTTGGGCGCGGCCTCTGACAGGCCATAGGCCACGACAGTCTCGGTCGCGCCGAATTCCTTGGCCACGCGGCGCATGATCGAGGGCGAGGCCGCCGCCCAGCCGCCGCGAAGCGCGTAATCGTGCTTTGCAAAGTCGGGGCTGTTCAGCATCATCAGGTACATCGTGTCGTTGCCCGAGGTCAGCCCGCAGCGCTCTTGCGCCAAAATCCGCAGCGCCTCTTCGGGCACAAAGCGCTGCATCGTAATCAGGGTGGCACCGTAGACCGCAGCCACCACCAGCGAGAGGCTAGAGCCGGCCACGTGGAAAAAAGGACGTGCGCTCAGATATTTGTCGCCGCTGCGCACGCCCATGCGCATGCCCACGAAATAGGCATCCGTGACGATATTGCGGTGGGTCAGCAGCACACCTTTGGGCAGCGATGTGGTGCCCGAGGTGAACTGAATCAGCGCGTCATCCTGCGCGCCCGGAGCTTCGGGCAAGGGCGTATCGCTGCCGGTTGCCAGGAAGTCAGACAACGCAATACAGCCCGCGGGCACCTGAGTGCCAAGCATCACCACCTGCCGCAACATCGGCAGCTGTTCCGAGGGCAGAGCGCTGTCCACCTCTGGGCAGACCGTGCGCAGGACGGCGGTGAAATCGATCGACAAAAGCCGGTCAACGCAGAACAGAATCCGCACGTCGGCCTGGTGCAGCTGATAGCGTATCTCGTCCGGTTTCAGCCGCGTGTTGATCGGCACACAGACCGCGCCGGCGCGCAGAATGCCCAGAAACAGAACCGCCCATTCCACGCCGTTCCCGACACAAATCCCCACGTGATCGCCCTTGCTGATCCCGTTTGCGGCAAGGGCGCGCGCAACCCTGTCGCTTTGGTCCCACAGGCTTTGGAAGCTGGCGCGCCCCTCTCCCTCGACCACCCCGTCCTGCGGCCCAAGCCTTGCGTTGCAACGCTCGTACGCGGCGACAATTGTGGGGGGTAGATCCGGGTAACGCTCTAGTATCGCGTTAAAATCCAGGGGGTGATGCACCTTTCGGTCCTCCAAAAACAAAAAACCGGCCCTCGCTCAATGCGCCCGAGGGCACATCAGCGAGGACCGGTTCCATATTCTAACGCACACGAAGGGTGTTTCGGGTGCGAACAAAGCCTTGTCCGCCCCTAGGCTGACATTGCAGCGGCGGGCATGTCAAGCGGTGCTGTGCACGACAGCTTGGTTGACAAACCCCGGACGGCCAACCTATGCCTGTGGTCGAACAGTGTGAAAATCCGTTTGCTTCGGGCCCAAAACCTAGCCGCGGCGGATCTGCAAAGCACCAGAACCAAGACCTCGCGCGAGGGCTTCGTTCTGGTGCTTTTTTTGTTTTTGGAGGACGGACATGTCTGATGATTTGGTGATCAGCGAGTGCTTTGCCCGCGACGGGCTGCAGAACGAGCCGGACTTTCTCGCGACGCAGACCAAAGTCGATTTGCTTGACCGTTTCTCGGCCATTGGCTTCCCCAGAGTCGAGGCCACGTCCTATTCGAACCCCAAAGCTGTGCCGCAATTTGCGGACGCAACCGAAGTGCTGCGCGGGATGACACGCCGCGAGGGTGCGTTCTACAAGGCCACTTGCGCCAATCTGCGTGCCGTTGAGCGTGCCAACGCCGATCACGACGCGGGGCGAGGCGCCAATGAGATCAGCCTGCTCGCCTCAGCGTCCGAGGCGCATTCGCAGAAAAACCTGCGCTCCAGCAAAGCCGAGCAATGGCAGCGGATCGCCGATATGGCCAAGGCCGCGGGCGGGCGCTATCGAATCATCGGATCGCTCTCGGTCGTCTTTGGGTGCCCGTTCGAGACCTACGTGGACCCGGGCGTGGTTGCCGAGGACTGTGCGCGGTTCCTTGACCTGGGTGTGCGGCATGTGAGCCTTGGCGACACGACCGGGCTGGCCACACCGCAGAGCGTCAAATCGCTGTGGCGCAGGCTGGAAACCGAGTTGCCAGACCTGACCCTGATCGCGCATTTCCACGATTCGCGCGGCTCGGGGCTGGCCAATTGCGTCGCCGCCCTTGAGGCCGGATGCTGCTGGTTTGACAGCTCTATCGGGGGTGTCGGCGGACATCCCAGCAAGATCAAATATGGCGGTGGCTTCACCGGCAATGTCGCGACCGAGGATCTTGTGAACCTCTTTGAAGCGATGGGCGTGGACACGGGGCTGGACCTCGACGCGCTGATGACCACGGTCGAATTTTGCGAAAAGGTGCTGGGCCGCCCGCTTTATGGCCGCACGGCGCGCACCGGATTGTCCCCCCTGATCAAGGAGAAAACCTATGCCTGACAGCCTTCTGGTTGAGGATCGCGGGCCTGTCCGTATCCTGACGATGAACCGCCCCGACAAGCTGAACGCGTTGAACACCGAGTTGACGCAAGCCCTTGTCGATGCACTGACCGAGGCGGACAAGGACAGCGCAGTGCGCGTCGTTGTCTTGACCGGCGCGGGGCGTGGGTTTTGCGCAGGCGCTGATCTGAAAGAGTTCTCATCGCTCACAGCAGCGAATCCCGAGATGGTGCGCATGCGGGCCGAGTTGACCTGGCGGCTGCAGGCGCTCTTGCCGCAGCTTTCCAAACCCGTGATCGCCGCTGCGCGCGGGCCAGCCGTGGGGGGCGGCGCGGGGCTTGTGGCCGGTGCGGATCTTGCGATTGCTTCGGACACGCTCAAATTCGGCTATCCCGAACTTAAACACGGCATCGTCGCCGCGCTGGTGATGACTGGGCTGACCCGCGCGATGGGGCGCAAGGCGGCCTTTGAGACGCTGGCGATGAAAAAACTGCTGACGGCGGCAGAGGCCAGGGCCGCAGGTGTGCTGAATGCCGTAGTCGAAGACGACGCGCTGCTGGACACCGCCATCGCCATGGCCGAGGACATCGCAACTGTGGACCCCGTCGCAATGCAAGCCACCAAAGAGCTGTTTTACCGCACCGCCGAGGCCCCCTATGATGAGGCCATGCGCGCTGGCCGCGATGTGAACCAGATCATGCGCAGCTTCGGAGGCGCGCGATGAAGCCGCTTGAGGGGCTGCTGGTCGCCGATTTCTCGCGCGTGCTGGCCGGGCCGATGTCGACGCAGATCCTCGCTGATTTCGGCGCGCGCGTGATCAAGGTCGAGCGCCCCGGTGTCGGCGATGAGACCCGCCAGTGGGAGCCGCGCCTGGCCAAGGACAGCGGGTATTTCTTTGCCTTCAACCGGGGCAAGGAATCGCTCACGCTGGATCTCAAGTCCGACGAGGGCCGCCAGATTGCGCGCGAGTTGGCGCTGAAGGCGGATGTTCTGCTGGAAAATTTCCCGGTGGGTCAAATGGCCAAGTTCGGCCTGTCTTATGACGATCTGAAGGACGCCAATCCGGGGCTGGTCTATGTGGCCAATACCGGGTTTGGGCAGTTTGGGCCTAGCTCTAAAAAGGTGGGTTACGACACCGTCTTTCAGGCGATGAGCGGGTTTATGTCCCTGACCGGTGAAAAGGGCGGTGGGCCGGTGAAGGCAGGGCTGCCGTTTGCCGATCTGACCTCGGCGCTTTGGCTTGTGATAGCCGTGCTGACGGGTGTGGCCGGGCGCGCCACCAGCGGCAAGGGCTGTTTCGTTGACGTGGCCATGATGGATGTGCAGGTCAGCCTGCTGACCATCGCCGCCGCGCGTTATTTTGCCCATGGCGCAGCGCCCGAGCGGGAGGGGACAGAGCATCCCGGGCGTGTGCCCTCCGCCGCGTTTGAATGCGCCGATGGCGAATGGATCCAGATCTCGGGCTCTGACCAGCACTGGCTGCCGCTGTGCGGTTTGCTGGGGCTGGATGACCTGGCCCGCGACGAGGCGCTGCACAAGAACGCCGCCCGCGTGGCGCGGCGCGACGAGGTGATGGCGCAACTGCGCGCGGCGATCCTGCTCAAAACCCGCGACGAGATGCTGGAGGGGCTGGGCGCGCGGCGTGTGCCCGTGGGGCCGATCCGCTCGATCCCGCAGGTGCTGGACGATGCCCATACCCAAGCGCGCGAGATGGTGGGCAGTTTTGACTACCCCGAGGTGGGCCAGTTCCCCGCCTTGCGCAACCCGTTGCTGTTCAACGGCTTTGACAACCCCAGCATCGACGCACCCCCGACGCTTGGCGCCCATAGCAAAGACGTTTTGACCGAGCTTCTGGGCTATTCCCGCGACCAAATTGAAGACCTGATCGAAAGGGGCATCCTATGAGGTTGGGCTATGACACGCTTGAGGTGACGCTTGAAGGCAAGCTGCTCACCGTGGCTCTGAACCGTCCGGCTGTGCGCAACGCGGTCAGCCTTGAGCTCTGCGATGACCTTTTTGCCGTCGAGCAAGAGATCGCCGCAGCGGGTGATGCAATCAATGCAGTGATCCTGCGCGCCAATGGGCCGGTCTTCTGCGCGGGGGCCGATCTGAAAGAGCGTCAGGGCAAGGATGAAAACTGGGTGCGGGAACGGCGGCGGCGCGCTTTTGCGGCCTATGAGGCGATTCGCATGTCCGAGCTTCCGCACATCGCGGTGGTGAACGGGCCTCTGGTCGGCTCGGGGGGCGAGATCGCGATGGCCTGCGACTTCATCTACGCTTCGACCAAAGCCAGCTTCCGCTTCCCCGAGGCGCTCTGGGGCACGGTCGGCGCGACGCAACGCCTGCCGCGCGTGATCGGCAAGGCCGCCGCGAAAGAGCTTTTGTTCACGGGCCGCAAGATGGGCGCGGAAGAGGCGTTTCGGCTGGGACTCGTGCAGCGACTGTTTGAGCCGGACACCATCGAAACCGAGGCCCGCGCGGTCGCGCAGACCATCGCGGACGGACCGGGGTTGGCGATGCGGCTTGCCAAGCGGGCGGTGGAAATCGGCGGATCGGTCGATCTGCCCAACGGGATCGGCGTGGAACGGCTGGCGATTGACCGCTGTTTGGCCGATGCGGAATGGAAGTCGGGCCTCGACAGGTTCAACGAGGGGGACCGGAACTAGGGGCATGGACGCGCGTGTCTTACGCAGGGCCGCGAGTTTTGACGCTCCGGTCCATCGCCAGGTCAGGCGCGTCCAGAGCCGGCGCGGTCGCAGTGCCGCATGACGCAGGTGCAGATCGCCAGCTACAGGCTCAGCCCCTGCAATCTGGGCCAGACGGATCCTGACTGGGTCTTGGCAAACCAGCATATCCCGGTGGTGAACGGCTGGCTTGTCGTATTGGCGGCCACGACCGGTGAAACCGGGTTTGGCCATATCGAATGCGCTCCATCTGGTCCGCCGTCTTTGGCACATGCAAAGCGGCTTGCGGAGGAAACCGGCCTGCTCCTGATTGGCCGGAACCCGTTGGACATTGGCCCCATCTTGCAGCGTTTGGATGACGGTCTGGTTGGTGAAAACCAGGTGAAATCGGGCTTTGACTGTGCGCTGCATGATCTGTGCGCAAAGCTTCTTGGGCTGCCTCTACACAGCTTCTTGGGAGGGGCTCACCATGTCGATCTGGATGTCTGCCGCATCATTCCGATCAAATCCCCCGAGGCCATGGCTCAATCCGCCAAAGCTCTGATTGACGAAGGCTATCAGGCGCTCAAGCTCAAGCTCTCGGGCCAGTCAGAGCAGGATATTCGGCGCGTCAGGCAGGTGCGCCACGCCGTGGGTCCGCATGTCAGGCTGATGGTCGATCCAAATCAAAGCTACACCGTCCCCGAGGCCATTCGGACCCTGCCGCACCTGGCGCATCTGGGGGTCGAGCTCTGTGAACAACCTGTCGCAAAGGATGATCTGGCGGGATTGAAACAGGTTCAGGACACCGTTCCCATGGTCATCGAGGCCGACGAAGCGGCCAATTCTCCGGCCGAGGTTTTGGCGATTTCCACCTCCAAATCCGCGCGCAGTGTGAACATCAAGATCGCAGATGCAGGCGGACTGAACGCCGCCAAGAGAATGGCAGAGATCTGCGAGGCCGCCGGGCTGGGCTACCGGATTGGCGCCGCCTTTGGTCCCCAACTTCTGAACGCCCAGGCGGCTCATCTGGCCGCGACGTTCCCCCGTCAGGATGTGCCCCACGAACTGGCCGAGTTCGCGCACTTTACGGCAGACCCATTCACGGGTCTTCACGTGTCGAAAGGCCGTCTGAATGTATCAAATTCGAACCTGAGATGCAGTCTATCTCTTTGATTAAAAACGATATTAAAGTTTCTTAAAACTTCTCCTTGAAATACCAAACACCGGGTGCAAAGATAGTTTTGCAAGGATTCTCATGGAGCGGTTGGGACAACCAATCGCTTACGAAAAGAGGCTAGCCGGCGCGCGCTTTTGATTGAGCGGCACCGGTTTTTTTGCGTTCAAATCACAAGATACCAACTTGGTTCTGTGGTGAGCGCAGGGCCAATAACAGTGGAGAAACTAATGAACTTCATCACAAAGACACTGGGTCTGGCGCTTGTTGGCACATCGCTTCTGGCAACGGACGTCCTGGCACGCGACTTCACCGTCACGGGTTGGGGCGGCGCGGTGCAGGACGCACGGCGCGCACTGTTGTTTACACCCTTTGGTGAAGAGCAGGGCATCAAGGTGCTGGACGATGTCTATGCGGGCGGCTGGGCCCCCTTCAAGGCGATGCAGGACACCGGGATCATCCCTTGGGACGTGGTGCATGTCGAGACAGCCGAGCTGGTGCGCGGCTGCGAAGAAGGCGTGTTCATGGAGCTTGACTGGTCCAAGATCGGCCCGCAGGAAGACTTCATCCCCGGCGCGGCCTCGGATTGCGGCGCGGGCACAATCGTCTGGTCCATGGTGGTCTCTTACAACAAGGCTCTGACGGACACCGCTCCGACTTCTGCTGCTGACTTCTTCGATCTGGACACCTGGCCCGGCAAGCGCGGGATGCGCCAAGGCCCCAAGGTGAACCTGGAACTGGCGCTGATGGCCGATGGCGTGGAACCGGGCGATGTCTATGACGTGCTGGCGACCGAAGAGGGCCGCGCCCGCGCCTTTGCCAAGCTCGACACGATCAAGCCCGAGGTGCAATGGTGGAAATCAGGCGCACAGGCCCCCGAATGGCTGGTCTCGGGCGACGTGGTGATGAGCATGGCCTACAACGGCCGCATCGCGAAGGCCATCGAAGAGGGCCGCGAGCTTGAGATCATCTGGGACAACACGCTCTTTGACGTGGATGTGTGGGTGATCCCGGCAGGTTCGCCCAACGTCGACAAGGCACATGCGTTCATCAAATTCGTCTCGGACGCGCAGCGCCAGGCCAATTACTCCAACGTCTTCGCTTATGGTCCGACCGTGTCCAAGGCCAACGACCTGATCAACGCGGACCGCTTCCAGTACCTGCCGGCAGGTGACAACCTGGCCACCGCGCTGAACATCGGCGGGCCGGAAGCGCAGGAGTTCTGGGCCGACAACCTCGAAGAACTGAACGAGGTGTGGAACACCTGGATCGTCGCAAAGTAAGCACCGCGACGCATACAAAACGACCGGTCCTCCCACGATTTTCTCCCATCAGCGGGGGGACCTTCGGATCTGTGTGGTGCGCCCCCCCTTCTCGCGCACCACCGGATCCGACCTTTACCGCTAGTTCAGGCCACGATGTTACACATGCAACCGACCCGAGAAGTCACGCCTTCTATCCCCGCAATCAGCGCAGAAGACGCCGCGCGGCTGGCCCAGACGGCCTATGGCATCGAGGGACGCGCAGAGCTGCTGCCCGGCGAGTGCGACCGCAATTTCCGGCTGCGCAGCGCAGGCGGCGACTACATTTTCAAGATCTCGCCCGCGGAATACGATCCGCAGCTTTTGTCGCTGCATGTTGACGCGCTGAACCACATCGCGCGCACCGCCCCACATCTGCCGGTGCCGAAGCTGGTGCAAAGCAACGGTCAAGACGTGCCTCGGCTTGATGACGGGTCTTACATGCGCCTGATGACCTGGCTCGAGGGCATTCCGGTTGTCAAAGCCGAAAGCACATCCGCACTGTTGGACCGCGTCGGCAGCTTTGCCGCAGAGGTCGTGATGGCCCTTCAAAGCTTTGACCACCCTTACGCTGGCACAGACACGGCCTGGAACCTGACGCAGGCTGTCTCGCTCCGTCCGGACATCGCGCATATCCGCGACGCAGACCGACAAGCGCTGGCCCAAGGGGCGCTTGACGCGTTGGAGCGGGCCCAGCCTGCATTGGTCGAGATTCCGGTGCAGTTCATTCACAATGACATTCACCACCACAACCTGCTTGTGTCCCCTGACGACGCGACCCAGATCACCGGGCTGATCGATTTTGGCGACATGATGCGGGTGCCCCGTGTGGTTGAGCTGGCCGTCGCCATCGCGCACCAACTTTATAAAATTGATAACGTCGCCGAGGCGATGAAGATCATGACACAAGCCTTCTGCCGGACCTGCCCGCTCAGCCCAAAAGAGGTCCAGACGCTTCCGGCGCTTGTGGCTGCGCGCCTTGCCTCGCGCGAGATCATGGTCGCGCGGCGTTTGGCGCAATCGGGCGATGCCGGCAGCTATGACGGCACGATCTCGCAACTCGGATGGGGTGCCTTGAGGCGGCTGATGTTGCAGGATCTGGACAGGCTGCCCGCACGTCTTGTGGAGGCGCGCGCATGACCCAATCTGCCGTGCACACCAACCCAAGAGAAGCGCTGGCCCGCCAGTTTTCCGATGCATTCGTCGCGCTCTTGCGTGGCGCGCCGAACACCGACGATCAGATCATGAACGAGCGGCGGGTGTTTGAGAAACTGCTTGAAACACCCAGCGGCGAGATGCGCTATGACGCACCCGTTACCGCGCCAGTTTGCCGGGTTTTGCCGGGGATGGCCGCGCCCGGCCAAGACAGTTCCGCGCACGGTGATCTGCTGAATGTCAGCCTCTCCCTGTCCGAACACGCAGTCTGGCGCAACAAGTACCGCGCCCGTCCAGAATACGCGCATCTTTTTGAGAATTTCGCCTTCTGCGACTTTGTCGGACCCGATGGTTGGCAGGGCACAGAGGATGTGACGCTGGGGCTCGTTCTGATGGGGCCGCACTGTTTCTACCCGTTCCACCACCATCCCGCCCGCGAGCTTTACTACGTGCTCAGCGGGACTGCGGAATGGGCGGTGGATTTCCAGCCGCCGCAAGTCCTTGAGCCGGGATCCTGGCTCTTGCACCAGGAAAACCAGCCCCACGCGATGCAAACAGGGCATGAGCCGATGCTCGCAGTGTCGGCATGGCGCGGGGACATTCTTTCGCGCTCGCAATTCAGCACGCCGTACGTCGGCCCAGCCCCCACACAAATGCCAAGCGCCTGACGCGCTTTCCCAATTACACCACAAGGAACGCATTACATGACCCGCACCACCCAAGACTTCCTGGCCGACCGCGCGCGCCTGATGGGCCCGAACCTGCCGACCTTTTACGAGGACCCGATCCACATCGTCCGCGGCGAGGGCGTCTGGCTTTGGGACGCCGACGGCAAAAAGTACCTCGATTGCTACAACAACGTGCCGCATGTCGGACATTGCAACCCGTGCGTGGTCGAGGCGGTGTCAAAGCAGATGGCGACGCTGAACACGCACACGCGTTACTTCCACGATCTCGTGCTGGACTATATCGAGAAGCTGACAAGCACGATGGACCCGTTCCTTGATACGGCGATCCTGACCTGCACCGGCTCTGAAGCCAATGACATCGCGTTGCGCATGGCCGAGGGCATGACCGGCAAGCGCGGGATCATCGTCACCGACGCGACCTATCACGGGAACACATCGCTGGTGAGCCAGCTGGGCAAGGAATACAAACCCAAGGTTGGCTTCGGGCTTGACCAATATGTGCGCTTTGTGACCTCACCCGACAGCCTGCGGCTGCCCGACCCCGATGGCACGCTTTTTGCCGCACGGGTGGCCGAACAGATCGACGCGCTGGAAAAGGACGGCACGGGCTTTGCGACGCTGATCGTCTGTCCCTATTTCTTTAACGAAGCTTTCCCCGCCACCAATGACAACTGGCTCAAGCCTGTGGCCGAGGTGGTCCGCAAGGCGGGTGGCCTTTTGATCTGTGACGAGGTGCAGTCGGGCTTTGGCCGGATGGGCACCCATTTCTGGGCACACCAGAAGATGGGTGTGGTACCCGACGTGATGACCCTGGGCAAGCCTATGGCAAACGGACTGCCTGTGGGCGGGGTGGTGACGAACTCGGAAATCCTTGCCAAATTCCGCACAAACTTCCGTTATTTCAATACGTTTGGCGGCAACCCCGTGTCCTGTACAGCCGCGATTGCGGTTCTTGATGAACTGCTTGACCGGGACCTGTTGGGCAACGCCAAGACCGTCGGCGACCACGCCCGTAATCGGTTGGTGGCGATGCAGGACAAGTATGACATCATCGGCGATGTGCGCGGTTCGGGGATGGTGTTTGGTGCCGAGATGCTCCTAAACAAAGAGACCAACGAACCGGCGACGGAGTTCACAACGAAGGTGCTGAACAAGATGCGCCACCGCGGCGTGCTGCACACCAGCCTCGGCCCGCACCGCTGCACGCTCAAGATCCGCCCGCCGATGGTGTTTGGGACAGAGCACGTGGATATCCTGATGGACACGCTCGACGAGGTGATTGAGGAAACTCTCAATGAAATGGACTTGAAAGCACCAGCAAGCCTCGGCGCTTGATCTGACTGACACAGAATTTTGTTCGGCTCCGGCATCTGTTGGATCTGGTTTGGGATGAAACGCTCAGATTCAAACCTCCGGATTTTGCAGATGCCTTCGCAAGTCGAGCGATCGTTGGGCGTCTTCACTCTGTGCGCAAAGCTATCGGCATCCAGGGCGTCAGCGAGATGGCTGTGGAATTGATCGCGGCGTAGCGAACCAAAGAGGCGGCACGGTTTGTTTGAACAGTGTCGCGCCAGTGCGACGCAATGCGCGCTCAAAACGAGCCCAAGTCACCTTTGTGCGGCGTTGACTGCTTTCCGAGACAGGCCCTACAGCCCGCATCACCCTGTGTCATAGACCAGCCGAAAGCCGGAATTGCAGCCTGCGCTATCCGCCGCAAGGCCCATGCGCGCTGCAATCCGGTAGCGATAGCAATAGCTGATGTGGCACAGAAAACTGCCGCCTTTCATGACCTTTTGATTTTCCGCTCGGGCCAATGCATTGCGTTGCTTCGCGGCCTTGGTCGGGGACCGGATCTGAAAGGGATCGGAGGTCCATTCCCAGACGTTGCCAATCACGTCGCAAAGGTCCGCCGCCTGTGCCGGGAAAGCCCCGACGGGCGATGTGCCCGCCCAGCCGTCAGCGGCAGTGTTCTGTGCCGGAAAGCGCCCCTGGAAGATGTTCGCTGGAAGAAAATCACGGTCGTTCGGCTCATCATCCCCCCAGGGAAAACGGCGATCGTCGGTTGCGCCACCGCGGGCGGCGTGCTCCCATTCGGCTTCGGTGGGCAAACGGGCGTCCGACCATTTCGCAAAGGCAGTGGCGTCCTCCCAAGCGATATGCACGGCGGGGTGCTCTGCACGGTCTGCCACATGGCTGCCGCGACCTTCGGGCGCGTACCAGCACGCGCCTTGCACGATGCCCCACCAAGGCGCGTCGCCGCCCCCTGGCGCGACGCTGTTTGGATCGTCCAGAAGCCCGCGAAAGACCGTGCTCCAGCCGTATCGCTCGGCAACGGTGACATAGCCTGTTGCGGCGACAAAGCCTGCAAAACGGGCGTTTGTCACAGGGGCGGTCTCAACCTCGTAAGGCTTGAGCCGGTGAGTGCGGATAAGCCCCTCGCCATCTTGGCGGATCACAGGACGGGCGGTGCCTGTCTGGACTTGGCCGCCCCGAAAGCGCACGCGGGGTGGCGATGTGTGATCTGCGATCTCGATGATCTCGGCGGCGCGTTGCGGTCGCGCGGCACGCGCATTGGAAGATACACGGGCCTCTCCGCAACAGCCCATGTGGTCAGGCCGCTTTCTGCAGGCTTGCGATCACGACTTGGCTGTCGTGGCGCGCAACATCGCCAATCTCGGCCATTTTCGCATCAAGCTTGTCCAGCATCTCGATGAAGACCTCGGCATAAGCCGGATCATCCGCGAGGTTGTTCAGCTCGTGCGGGTCGGCCTCGCAATCAAACAGCTCCCATTCGGGCTGTGCATCGCCGTCGTTCGCGCCGATCTGGCCAAGGCCTTCGGCATACCAATAGATCAGTTTGTAGCGCTGCGACCGCACACCGTAATGCGCATATGCGTTGTGGATGTCGTCCATGTTCATCCAGTAGCGGTGATAGGCCACGTCCTGCCATTCGGGATCGACTTGCCCCTCAAACACGCCGCGCATGGACGCGCCTTGCATGTAGCTTGGGATCGGAGCACCGGCGTAATCCAGAAAGGTCGGCGCAAAGTCCACGTTGCAAGCGATGTCCCTGGACACGCTTCCGGACTTGATGCCCGCCGGATAGCGTACGAGGAAGGGCATTTGCAGCGACTCTTCGTACATGAAGCGTTTGTCGAACCAGCCGTGTTCGCCCAGAAAGAACCCCTGGTCCGAGGTGTAGATCACGATGGTATCGTCCGCGATGCCTTCGGCCTCTAGCCAATCAAGCATGCGTCCGACATTGTCGTCCAGCGCAGCGACCGTGCGCAGATAGCGTTTGATGTATCGCTGGTATTTGAAATGATCGAGCGCTTCCTTGCTGTCAAAGGTATATCGCTCGCCGGTTTTTCGATCGATGAGCACAAGGCCGCGATGATCATCGGGCACCTTGCGCATGTCGCTGCCGGGCTTTTCTTTTTCACCCACTTCCGCGCCGCCTTCGGGCAGCACAAGGCCCAGATCTTCATAGGTCATGTCCTGCCGCACGCGCATTTTTGCGGCGGCGGCAGCCTCTGCCCGCCCCCTGTAATCGTCGTCATAGGTCGCCGGAACCGGCAGGTCATCGGTATAATGATCGTCATACCGGGGGTGCGGTACAAAAGGCCTGTGCGGCGCCTTGTGATGGCACATCATGAAGAAAGGGCGTTCTTTGTCGCGCGCCTTCAGGAAATCAAGGCATTTGTCCGTGATAATATCGGTGGCATAGCCCGGCTCGACACGCTCACCCTCTGGTCCGATCATCGGCGGATCAAAGTATTCGCCCTGCCCCGGCACGACGAGCCAGTCATCAAATCCTGTGGGCTCGTGCGCTGCGCCTTCGCCCAGATGCCATTTGCCATACATCGCCGTCTGATAGCCCGCGGCTTGCAAATGCTTGGCGACATTCGGCAACCGGTTGTCCAGATGCGTATCCAGCGTCGTGACAAGATTCACATGGTTGTGCGTTCCGGTCAAAATCGCCGCGCGGGACGGCGTACAGATGGAATTGGTGACATAACAATGATCCAGCCGCATGCCTTCATCGGCCAGCCGATCAATATTCGGCGTATGGTTCAATCCCGATCCATAAGCCGAAATCGCATTCGCCGCATGATCGTCACACATGATGAACAGGATGTTCGGGCGTTTCATCGGAATGGTCCTTCACTCAAGTTTGCGTCGCCCCCGATCTTGAAGGGGGCGACGCGTCGGAGACACTTACTTGTTGACGTAGAAATCACCGAGGTAGAACTCGTCTGCCGGCAGTGGGTTCTCGATCTTGCCGAATTGCTCATAGAGCCCGGCAAGTGTCCCAAACCAGTTGGCGACCTGTCCGCCGGCGCTCAGTTCCTCGTATTCTGCACTGGTCGGGAGACGCGCAAGTTTGCTTTCTGCAAGCAGCGGCGCCATCGGTACGTTCAGGAAATCGGCCGTTATCTGCACAGCTTCTTCGGGGTTTTCGCGACGGAAGTCATTGGCTTCCTTGATCACGGCGACAACCTTGCGGATCACCGCCTCGTCCCCGGCCTTGTCGTCACTTACGATAAAGGACGAGGGGAAAGCGATTTCGGGAAAGAAGGCTTCGTTCGAGCTAAGCTCTTTCAGGTCTGGAACGCGTTGCTTGATCACGTCTACAAAGGGATACCAGATCCCCGCAGCATCCACCTGCCCCGACGCAAAGGCCGTTACAACTGTCGACGGATCCATCGAGACAACCTCGATATCATCGGTGGTCATTCCGGCTTCCTCCAGCGCCAGACGCAGCAGCATGTCGCCAGAGGTCCCTTCCGGGACGCCAACCTTCTTGCCCTTCAGGTCTGCGATGCTTTCGATGCCTGGCTGTGCGATGACGCGGTCGGTGTAGCCAAGCGCGTTGGGTGCGATGACCTTGGCCTGACCAGAGGCGGGCAACCAAAGGGCGCCCGGGCCGATATAGGCGAAATCGAGCGATCCGGCGTTCAGCGCCTGAACCTGAATGGGCCCATTGGTAAAGACTTTCAGATCCGCCTCAAGCCCGTGTTTGGACCAAAGATCCTGCTCGGTCGCGATCGCGGCAATGGAAGTGCCGAAGTAGTCAGCAATATACCCCATGCGGATCTGATCCTGTGCCTGAGCGGCAAGGGGTGTCAGCAGAGCCATTGCAGCAGCAGCGGCCATGAATGACCTTTTGGAAATCATCACGTGTTCCTCCATAAGTGATTTTAAGAAGTGATTTTCAGGCAGCCTGCGCATCGCGGTGATAGACCGCACGCCAGACGCGATTTCGTATCTCTGTGAATTCTGGTGACAGCCGAATGTCCTCGGTGCGCGGGAACGGCAAGTTGACATCGATGATCTCTTGCAAGCGGCCGGGATTGGCCGCCAGAACGATGACGCGATGCGCGATATAGACGGCTTCATCCACGTCATGGGTGATGAACATCACCGTGCGTTTGTCTTTGGACCAAGTCTCCAAAAGCTGGTCTTGCAAGCGCACCCGCGTCAGCGCGTCGAGCGCGCCAAAGGGTTCGTCCATCAAAAGAACAGATGGGTTGACCGCATAAGCGCGCGCGATGGCGCAACGCTGCTTCATGCCCCCGGACAGAGTCTTGGGATAGGCCTCTGCGAAATCTGCCAGCCCCACCAGTCCAAGATAGTGCATCGCGGTCTCACGCCGTTCTGACGCACCCTGGCCTTTGATCTTGAGGCCGAATTCGACGTTCTCGCGGACGGTCATCCATGGAAACAAGGCGTATTGCTGAAAAATCACGCCGCGGTCCGGCCCGGGGCCAGTCACAGGCTTGCCCCCCACCAGAACCTCGCCACCGCTATGCGGAATAAGCCCCGCAACCATGTTCATCGCAGTGGATTTGCCGCACCCGGATGGACCAACGACGGTCACGATCTCGCCATCCGCAATATCAAGAGACAAGTTCTCGATTGCGGTAAATGTGGTGGCGCCGGTGTTGAAAACCTTGCGGACATTCTTGAAGGAGATCTTGGGATCGCTCATCGCGTCAGACCCTTTCTTGCCAATGAGTGAGGCGCTCTTCTGCGATAACCACGATCTTATCCATCAACAGTCCAAGGACGCCGATCATCACCAGGCTGACGAAAATCGTCGGCAAATCGTAATAGAGCTGGGCCTGTTGCATCCGAAAACCGAGACCCGATTGCGCTGCAATCAGTTCTGCCGCCACAACCGTGGCCCAGGCCGAGCCAAGACCGATGCGAAAGCCCACCAGAATAAAGGGTGTCGAGGCGGGAATGATCACGCGGCGAAAGATCGTACCATCGCTCGCTCCAAGCACCCGCGCGGCGTTGATGTAGGTGCGGTCCACGCTCACGACGCCCTGATAGGTCGACACGACCGCCGACAGAAAGGCGGCAAGAAAGATCACGAATATCTTGGGCTTTTCGTCGATTCCAAGCGTGACAATCGCAAGTGGGATGATGGCGAGAGGAGGGATAACCCGAAAAAACTGGATCCAGGGATCAATGATGACCCGCGCTGTACGGTACCAGCCCATCAGGAAGCCGATGGGTACCGCCAGCACGGATCCAATGGCAAAGCCAATCAACACCCGCTGCAGGGACGCAAAGATATCGGTCCAAAGCTGACCATCAACAGCCAGTTCAACCGTGCGCGTCAGCACCGCCCAGGGGCTGGGCAGTTCAGAGAAACCGCCGATCGTGGCAAGCCACCACAACCCGATACCCCCGGCAAAGGACAGGATGCCCCAGCCGAATGTGCTCAGGGCTTGCCGATTGAGTTTCACCTGGTTGGGCGCAGTTGTATCGGTGACTGTCGTCACGGTAGGACCTCTCTGTTATGCGCGAGTTGCGGCTTTGGAGGGGCGGCTCAGCGTGGCTGGACCATGGGCAAAGAAGAACCGTTCAAGGGCAACGCAGGCTGCGCCGTGCACGCCAACAGGTGCAGGAAGACTGGTGCGCTCGATTGCGAGTTTTGTGCGTTGCTGCGGCATCACACGTGCAGGAAGATCTGCGCGCAGCGCCTCGACAAAAGCGTCTGGCGCAGTGTTGAGATCTCCGCCCAAGACGATCATCTCAGGCCCCAAGAGGGTGACGGTCGTGGAAAGCGCCTGCAGAAAATACTCATAAATCTGAGGCCAGTCGCTGGTGTCCATCGCTGCTGAAATCAAAGCTTCATGAGGCACATCGGTCTGGCCGATACACCCACGCAGGGGATCTTCGGAAAAATATCGCTCAAGACATCCATGGCCACCGCAACGACAGTGCGGTCCACCGGGATTGACGACGACATGACCAATCTCGACAATCGACGTGCGCTCATGTGCGCCCGTCTTTACAAAGCCCGCGCCGATACCTTTTCCGAGCAAGATATACAAAAGGCTTTCGCTGGCTTTCCACGCGCCATATCTGGCTTCCGCCATGGCAATGGCAGAGGCATTGTGCGCAATGACCGTCGGTAAACCCAGAGCGGCTTCGAACATCTGGGCAAAGGGCACATCGCGCCAACCAGCCAAAACCGAATGAGTGTTGACGCGGCCATCTTCATCTACGCTGCCCGGCACGCCAACGCCCAGACCAAGCAAGCTGCCATATGGAATTGCGGATGACGCAATCACCTGCCGAGCAAGGTCGGCCGCTTTGTCGACAATCGTCGCCACAGGGGTCGAGGGATCGTAAGAAAGGGCGTCGTCTGCGAGCACCTTTGAATCCAGGTTGCAAACAGCCACGCGCGCTTGCGCCGGGCTCAGATGAATAGACAGCACATATCCACCGTCAGCGCGTATCGACACTTCGGTCGCAGGTCGTCCAAGCGCCGGTTCTTTGCCAGCGGCTTCGTGCAAAAGTTTGGCGTCGGACAGCGTGGCACAGATCTTGGTTACACCCGCCGAAGACAGACCTGTCGCCCGCGCCAGATCAGCCCGTGACGTCGGTCCACCATCGCGAAGATGCGTCAGGATCTTTCCAATGCCGTTTGCCACCCGGTCGTCGCCCTACTTTATTTACTTAGTAAGTAAAGTTAATTGCAGCCGCGCGTCTTAATGTCAACAAAGATTTTTTGCCTGGAAAACACCGCCCGACGCCTTGAAGCGCTAATGCGAGATAACTGACTGTTTTCAAATCATTTTCAATCTCACTCGCAAAGAGAAAGCGGAGCAAATACTTGATGTTTTCCAGTTGCCTCACTGCCAAGCGATGCCTTGCGCAGCAATTTCAACAGCACGCCCACTGGCAGTGCGATTACCACCAGATGATCTTCAGCAGGCCAGCTCGTCGACCAAAGAACACGAACAGGTGCTCAAAATGGGGATCAAGCTCCAGAGCCTTCCAAGCCCGTGCCACCACGGCGTTGAACACGCCCCGCATGTGCTCGGGGTCGGAAAACTGCCTTTCGCTGCGTTTGGCGCCAGGGTCGGCATTTGCCGACCCGCGCTATCGTCGAAGGCTGGTCTTGTAAGAACTACGCGGCGCGTGGAGTGACGGTTGCGACGCTCTCTTGATCCAGTTTCGCGGCCTGAATGGACAGGTCTTGACCGGTTTGATGACAGCTCGTGGCAAGCTTCTGCGTCTCCACAAAGCTGTTCTGGAACTCTCCGACCGTCGCCGACGCCTGTTGCACTGCGTCCGTCTGTTGACCGGAAGATTGGCCCACCTGTTCCAAGTGATCCTCAAGGCTTGCAATGGTCTTGCAGATCAGGTCGAACTGCTGCTTGGCGCTGTCGACCGACTCCTTGCCTGATTGAATGTATCTGTTGGTGGCCGCCATCAGATCGGCAATGCTGGATGCCGCCCCGGCCGTGCGCTGAGACAGATCTCGTACCTCGTGCGCAACGATGGAGAAGCCCTTGCCAGCCTCGCCCGCGCGGGCGGCTTCGACGGCCGCGTTCAGTGCCAGAAGGTTCGTCTGGAATGAGATGCCCTCGATCGTGGTGACATAGCCCGCCACGTCTCGGCCGCTTTGGGTGATCTTCTCAACCTCTTCCACAAGACGGCCCATGAGGTCATTGCCCTCCTGAACAAGACCGGTGGCCTTTTTGACGATGACAATCGCGTCCCGTACCACTTGCGTGTTGTCCATTGCAGAGTTTTTCACGCCCTCAGTGAGCCCGACGATATCATGCAACAGGTCGGCTTGTTGTTCCTGGCGCTCAGACAACTGGCGCGAAATTTCGATCAACTGGACGGATTGTGCCCCAACCAGCTGACCCACTTCTTCCAGATGCGCATTGGCCTCGGCGCTTTGGCGCGCCGCAGTTTCTGCCTTGTGCCCCTGCGCTTCGGCGCGGGCCATGGCCCGACGTGCCTCTTCCTCAAGCTGTTGCTGCTGAAGCAGAACCTTCTGGAATGTCGCGATAGCCGATTTCAGGCGGCCCAGTTCATCCTGCGCTGACCATTCGGGCAACGCCGCGCCGAAATCACCTTCGGCAACGCGTTCGATGCAGCCGGTCAATTCAGCAACGCGGGCGATGACGCGGTTGGACAACAGGCTATATGCCAAGCCACAAAGACCAAGGAAGACCACGGCAGCGGTCGCAAAAACGATGCTGCCGATCCACCTCAGGCGGTCCATCTTGGCAAGTTCGGTCGAGATGAAGGACTGAACAAGGGTTTCGGCCTCATCGGCCTTTTCCAGGAACCTGTCGAAGGCCGCGTCATAGACGGCATCCCCTTGCGCGGCAGCGTCGACGCGCGCGAGGGTGTGATCGTAGCGTGTGGTGGCCAGGCTCGACAGTTCATCGATCCGTTTCAAGATGCCGTCGAACAGGTCGCTTCTCTGCAGCCCGGCCAACACCGCCCGCGCGGCATCAAAGCTCTCTATGACTTCCGCGAAATCCTCGCCGAAATCGCCGCCGAGGATTTCCGCCGTGATCAGATGACCGTGCGCCAAGCGATAGCGGGCCTCGCCGATTGCCACCTGCAGATCAATGGCCCCGGCGTATTGCGGGCCGCTGGCCAACTGGGCCAGATCGGCAACAAGAGCATCATATAACGCATCAAAGTGTTCGTCCGCGCCGGTTCCTACCCCCTGCTGATCGGCCAGCGATGCAAACCGCTGTTCGGTCAGGGACCAGACGGTGTCGAATTCGGTCAACGCTTCGGTGATGCGGGCGCGCACTTCGGAAGAATCCGAGGCGTAGAACGTGCCCTCAGCCGTTACGCCCCCCTCCAGCAAGGTCATCGCGAATTCGCGCGAAGCTTCGAGATGACGCCAGACATCGTCTGTCGACTCGGCGCCGTCTCCGCCCATGATTTCCTCAGTCAGAACATGGGCGTGCAGGGCTTCCAGCTTGATCTCCATCGCTGCATCGACTTGTGGTGTCAGTTCGACGCCGAGCCGTTTCGTGTCAGCACCCAGGCGAACCAAAAGAACAACGGCAAGGACAAGAACCGCGAGTGTCACGGTCCCGATGCCAAGGAAACCCAGGAACACCTGGCGGGAAATCGAACGATCAGACATGGCGACACCTTCGAGAAACAACGCCCGCCAAAAAGATCACTCGCAGAATAATTTTTTATGAAAGATAAAAATCGAAAGTACGGCCTTTAGGGACAATTGAGCGCGACCCTGACCAAGGCGGCGAAAACTCTTGCTGAACCGAACGCCATGTCGCGAGAAAAGACGCGGACCCGCATCAGACGTGGGGTCGAACCTGACCCATTCGGCTATCGGTTCAGCGGCGGCAACATCATACTCATCGCTTGACGGGCCAGGCCTGTCGCCGGGTGCCCAGGAACGCCGCGCGCTCAGACCGATATGTGGTTTCCGCTTTTCGCAGCCAAGACCGCACCAAACGCACCTCTTGGTCCTGTTCTGCCAGATGCGCGCACCCGCCAGACGGCCTGTTTTGAGGGTTCGCGGATCATGACCCTTGGTCCAACGGCTCACTGCTTCGCGACGTAAACGAACGATAAATCAAGATGCAAATTCCCCCAGAGCACTCAAGACGCCACCACAGACATTCCGGAAAGACCTTGCCAGGATCAGGAGTTTCCAAATCCGGTTTTGCATTTTATTGCATTAACCTGCAAAATCATGCATCAAATTGCGGATGGCCGATCTGAACAATCCCGAAACCCGCCAACAGTTGCTGCGCGAACGCCTGGACTCGGGCAACGCTCTGATCGGAGCCGAGCTTGCCTCTGAGTTGGGCATTTCAATCGACACCGTGCGCCGTGACCTGATTTCGCTGGAACAGCAGGGCATGGTTCGTCGCGTGCGTGGAGGGGCCGTTCCGGTAACCTGTCCGATGCCCACCTATCTCGATCGTGCGCGAATGCCGGACAACGCAATTGGCCCGCTTGCGGCACGTTCAGCCCGGATCATCCCCCCAACGGGCACCGTCTTTGTCGATGCTGGCACGACAATGACGGCCCTCGCAGCTTTGATCCCCCTTGAATTTACCGGACTCATCGTGACACCGGCCCCTGCCGTCGCCCTTGCCGCCCTGAGCCGAGGCGCGCGTGTGCATTTGATCGGCGGCGCGCTGTGTCCCGAAGGCGCAATGGCAACCGGAGGCGAAGCCGAACACGCGGCGCGGCAGATCGCGGCAGACGTTTGTTTTCTGGGCGCCTGCGGGCTGTGGCCAACCTTTGGACTAAGTGCGGAAGACGTCCACGAGGCAGGGATGAAGCGGGCAATGGCGCTCGCGTCCGACCAGGTGATCGTGGTTGCCGCAGCTTCGAAAATCCGGAGGCGCGGGCGGTGGAAGGTCTTGGAATTGTCCGAAGTCGACAGCCTTGTTACCGATGCCACGCCAGAAAAAACGCATGAATTCCAACAAGAGGGAATCGAGGTCATTCATGTCTGATCACAAGGCCATGTGGCACAGTCGGGATTGGCGCGCCGTTGTCGCTGCTTTTGTCCTCAATGGCCTTTTGTTCGGCGCCTGGGCATCCCGCATTCCTGCATTCAAGGAAAGCTTTGAGCTGGAGCCTTCGATTCTTGGCGCACTTCTTCTGGCTCTGGCCGGGGGGGCCATTGTCTCGTTTCCAATGGCGGGCGGCCTGTCAGAACGGTGGGGCGCCAGCCGGCTCACGATCTGGTGCTCTTGGGGATATGCGCCTGCGCTTGCGCTTCTGGCTGTGGCGCCTACCCCAGTGACGCTTGGATTGGCCTTGTTCGTGTTCGGAGCATTCCACGGGGCCATGGACGTCGCAATGAATGGTTGGGGGGCAAAAGTCGAAGGCCAGTTGGGCCGCAGCACCATGTCCATCTTTCATGCCATGTTCAGCCTCGGCGCGGGTATCGGAGCCGCAAGTGGCTTTGCTGCAGCGAAACTTGATATCGGCCCTTTGTGGCACTTCGCAATGGTGGCGGCCCTTGGAGGTATCACCTCGATAATGGTCATGAACCGAGCCGAACTCGCGCGACCCGCCCCGCAAAGCACATCCGAAAAGGCGCCATTTCTGGCGCTTCCGTCGGGGCCCTTGTTGCTTGTTGGTCTGATCGCCTTTTCCAGCTCGATGGGCGAAGGCGCGATGGCCGATTGGAGCGCCGTGTTCCTGCGCCTGGCAACCCAGGCGGACGAAGCCAGCGCGGCCCTTGGTTATGCCGTTTTCAGTGTCACCATGGTGCTGACACGGCTGGTCGGGGGTGTCTTGGTGGAACGCCTGGGCTCTGTCACAACAACACGCGTCAGCACGAGCATTGCCTTTGTCGGGCTCCTGTCCGCGATTTTTGGCGGGTCATTTGAGGCGGCACTGGTAGGGTTCGCCCTGATGGGGATCGGATATGCTGTGGTCATGCCGCTTGTGTTTTCGCGTGCCGCATCAGATCCCAACGTCCCGGCAGGACCAGCCATCGCCAGCGTCGCGACGCTTGGATACGGCGGCATGTTGTTGGGACCACCGATCATTGGCTTCATTGCCCAGATCACAGGGATACGTCTTTCGTTCCTGATCCTTGCGGCGCTTGCGGCTTTGGCCTTTGCGCTGGCAAGCCGATTGAAGGTTTCCTGAAGCGGAGCTTGAAGTAGAGACCGCAACCTCTGACTCCGATGAACACGGCGCCAAACCCCACACAAAAAAAGCGCGCAACTCGCGTTGCGCGCTTTGAAACCTTGATGCAACTGCGCTTAGACCGCGCGGTCGATCATCATCTTTTTGATGTTGGCGATCGCTTCCGCCGGGTTCAGACCCTTGGGGCAAGTCTTGGCGCAGTTCATGATCGTGTGACAGCGGTACAGCTTGAAGGGATCTTCCAGCTCGTCCAGACGCTCGCCCGTTGCCTCATCGCGGCTGTCAATGATCCAGCGATAGGCATGCAGCAGCGCGGCGGGCCCAAGGTAGCGGTCGCCGTTCCACCAGTAGCTGGGGCACGAGGTCGAGCAGCTGGCGCACATCACGCATTCATACAGCCCGTCGAGCTTCTTGCGGTCCTCGATGGACTGCTTCCACTCTTTCGCCGGACGGTTGGTCTTGGTTTCGAGCCAAGGCATGATCGAGGCGTGCTGGGCATAGAAATGCGTCAGGTCGGGAATCAGGTCCTTGACGACCGGCATGTGCGGCAGCGGATAGATCTTGACCGTCGCGCTCTTGATCTCGTCCATGCCATAGATACAGGCCAGCGTGTTGATCCCGTCGATGTTCATCGCACAGGACCCACAGATGCCCTCACGGCAGGACCGGCGGAAGGTCAGGGTCGGGTCGATCTCGTTCTTGATCTTGATCAGCGCGTCCAGAACCATCGGGCCGCACTTGTCCATGTCCAGGAAATAAGTGTCGACACTGGGGTTCTTGCCGTCATCGGGGTTCCAGCGATAGATCTGGAACTTGCGGACGTTGGTCGCGCCGTCGGGCTTGGGCCAGGTCTTGCCCGTGGTGATCTTGGAGTTCTTGGGAAGCGTAAATTGCACCATTTCGTTTCTCCTTAGAACGTCCGCGCCTTGGGCGCGATCTTGGCTGTGGAAATGCCGCCTTCATCTTCGGTGGTCAGCGGATCAAGGACAACCGGGCGGTAGCTGAGGTCGACCTTCTGGCCATCCACACGGGCGACCGTATGCACGCGCCAGTTTTCGTCGTCACGCGTGGTGAAGTCCTCGTGCGCGTGGGCACCACGGCTTTCCTTGCGCGCCTCGGCGCCATAGATCGTGGCCAGCGCGTTGGGCATGAGGTTGGTCAATTCCAGCGTTTCCATCAGGTCGCTGTTCCAGACCAGACTGCGGTCGGTGACCTTGAGGTCATCCATCTTGGCCGCAACGGCATCCATCTTCTCGACACCTTCAGCCATGGTCTTGGCGGTACGGAAGACGGCGGCGTCGGCCTGCATGGTGCGCTGCATCTCAAGCCGCAGATCGGCGGTTGCGATGCTGCCAGAGGCGTTGCGCAGACCGTCAAAGCGATCGAGCGCCTTGTCAACCTCAGCGGTGTTCGTGGCAGGTACGGCGCTGTCGGCGTCCACAACCTGACCGGCGCGGATGGCCGAGGCGCGGCCAAAGACCACGAGGTCGATCAGCGAGTTCGAACCCAGGCGGTTCGCACCATGCACCGAGGCACAGCCCGCCTCGCCCACGGCCATCAGGCCCGGGACAATGGCGTTGGGATCCTCGGCGGATGGGTTCAGCACCTCACCCCAATAGTTGGTCGGCACGCCACCCATGTTGTAGTGCACCGTCGGCAGAACCGGGATCGGTTCCTTGGTGACATCCACACCAGCAAAGATCTTGGCGCTTTCCGAGATGCCCGGCAGGCGCTCGGCCAGGGCCTCGGCGGGCAGGTGGTTGAGGTTCAGATAGATGTGGTCGCCATGTTCGCCGACACCGCGACCTTCGCGGATCTCCATGGTCATCGAGCGGCTGACGTAGTCGCGCGGCGCGAGGTCCTTGTAGTTGGGCGCATAGCGCTCCATGAACCGTTCGCCTTCGGAGTTGGTCAGATAGCCCCCCTCGCCCCGTGCGCCTTCGGTGATCAGGCAGCCCGAGCCGTAGATGCCGGTGGGGTGGAACTGCACGAACTCCATGTCCTGCAGGGCCAGACCCGCGCGGGCCACCATGCCACCACCGTCGCCGGTGCAGGTGTGGGCCGAGGTCGCGCTGAAGTAGGCGCGGCCATAGCCACCGGTCGCCAGCACCACCATCTTGGCGTTGAAGACGTGGATCGTGCCGTCATCGAGCTTCCAGCAGACCACACCGGTGCAGGCACCGTCGGTCATGATCAGGTCGATGGCGAAGTATTCGATGTAGAATTCAGCGTTGTTCTTCAGCGACTGGCCATACAGCGTGTGCAGGATCGCGTGACCGGTCCGGTCGGCCGCGGCACAGGTGCGCTGCACGGGCGGGCCTTCACCGAACTCGGTGGTGTGGCCACCAAAGGGGCGCTGATAGATCTTGCCTTCCTCGGTCCGGCTGAAGGGCACGCCGTAGTGCTCCAGCTCATAAACCGCCTTGGGTGCCTCGCGGGCGAGGTATTCCATCGCGTCGGTGTCACCCAGCCAGTCCGAGCCTTTGACGGTGTCATACATGTGCCACTGCCAGCTGTCGGGGCCCATATTGCCCAGCGACGCGGCAATGCCGCCCTGCGCGGCAACGGTGTGCGAGCGGGTCGGGAAAACCTTGGTCACACAGGCCGTGCGCAGGCCCTGTTCCGCCATGCCCAGCGTCGCCCGAAGACCGGCGCCGCCAGCACCGACGACCACGACGTCATAATCATGCGTCTCGTATTCGTAAGCAGCCATTCTTGTCTCTCCGGGGTCTTAAAGGGCGATTTTGATCAGGGCGAACAGCGCCACGGCGATCAGGGTGTAGGCCAGCGCGCCAACCGCGATAAAGGTCAGACGCTCGGCAACGCCGTGCATGTAATCCTCGATGGCCTCTTCGGCCTCGCGCTTGAAATGCAGGATGCCGACGATCAGGCACAGCGCGGTAACGATGGCCGGGAACGGACGGCTGAAGTAGGCCAGCGTTTCCTCGTAGGTGCCGCCAAGGCCAATGCCAAAGGTCAGGACAAAGAGCGGAACCAGAACAACCAGCAGGATCGAGCTGACCAGCATCTGCCAGTGGTGCATCGTGCCCTGACGCCCCGAACCAGTGCCCTGCGCGCGTTTGCGATCGGTAAGATATGCCATGTCAGAACCCCTTCAGACCACAAGCACGGCCACGACGGCCAGAACGGTTGCGCCGATGAACATGCCCATGCCCATCTTTTCGGACGTTTCAACGTCGAGGGCATAGCCGAAGTCCCAGATCACATGCCGAAGACGGCCCAGCATGTGGTAGAAGACCGCCCAGGTCGCGCCAAACATGACCAGCTTGCCGAACCAGCTGCGCAGCAGGCCGTTCCATGCGTCAAAGGCCGCTTCCGACGTCGAGGCTGCCAGCAGCCAGGCTACCACGATGACCGACAGCACAAGGCAGGCAATCCCGGTGATGCGCACCATGATCGACGACATCGACGTCATTTGCGGGCGATAAATCTGAAGGTGGGGTGACAACGGGCGATTGCCCCGGTTCACGTCAGCCATGATGGATGGTCCCCTTTGATGGTTCCGTTGCTTCCGTTTTACGGAATTTTTATCGCCTGTCACCGTGGCTGGCAGGCCTGAAGCGCGGTTTTTTGGCGCAATGTCGTTGTTTTTCTTCGCTTTGTGATCACAGTTCGCACGGTGTGATCACATGTAGTGCGCTAACGGCTGGCGAGTTGTTTTGTGATCTCACGCAACAGTTTCTGACGGATTCGGGCGGGATAATCCTGAAATCCGTTGGCCGTCACAACAAAAGCACCGGGCCCCGTGATCACATTTTCCCAGAAGTAGCCGGTCAGATCCTCTTCGGCGCCTTCGATGACCAGGCCATTTACGGTAACAGAATTGGCCCTCAGTTCAGGATGCACGTCACGCGGCGCGATCCCCTCGTTCGAACTGCCGTCACCGGATACGTCGATCACGCGCCGCTGACAGTTGGGCACGGCGTCAAACAGGGCCATTGCCTCGGCCAGGGCTTCGCCAATGGCCGTCGAGAAATTGCGCCAGGCACGGGGATCGGCGGCGACCCGGTCGGCAAAGGCCCGGGCTTCTTCAAAGCTGGTGATCTGGGTCCAGGGCACGGTGACCCTTTGCCGGCTGCTGCCGGTCCATTGCAGAACTGTCACCTGGGCGCGGGCGCGCACCAGCGCCTCGGTCACGGTGGGGTCGCGCAGCGCCGCCACCAGCCCGTCACGCTGGATGCGATATTCTTCGTGATCGACCGAGCCTGACACATCGACCGCCAGAACCAACGCAACATCGCAGGCCGTGGCCGCGCCGCTCCAACCAAGCATGAATGCGAGTAAGCCAGCTTTGAACATGTCGCCACGATATCAGCGGCCGACATCTTTGCACTCACTTCTCTGTCATTGACCGTCCAGGATGCCGTGCAGATCGCGCAGGTGATCGGCAAATTCTTCGCACATGATCACCTCTTTAGTGCCAAGGTCGTAGAATGCGTTGGCTTCACCGCAGCCCTCGACAGTCACCGAAAGTGTCTGCGGCCAGCTGAAGGACTCGTTCAGAAAATCCACCTCGGCGGCAATCAAGGCAGCTGTGGGCGTTTCCCCGACTTTCGAGGAAAACCTGATCTTTTGCCCATCCGTGTCTGCCAGGTCATCAAAGACCGGCCCCCAGCTGTCCAGCGCCAGTTCATATTCCTCTTCGCAGGTCTCTGCCCTTTCTTCGGGCAGCCCCATATCCTCGGCGAAGTCGTCCCGGGTGTCGGGGTCGCCCCCGTAGAACAGGCAAACGGTGTTGTAGAACCGCTGTTCGTCCGGGCCGTGCGTATCCCAATACGCAACCTCGTAGCCAAGTTCCTCGACCAGAATGGCCTCGCCCCAGAACCCAAGCGAGGCGTCATAGGCCAGTTCAATCGCCGACTCGTTGTCAAAGAAAGCGTCGATCAACATGATCGAGGCGACGTCAGCGGCGTCTTCCTCTTGTCCGAAGACGGGCAACTGCATCAGGTCGATCACGGCGTGACCGAGTTCGTGATAAAACACCCCGATCAGATTTGCCTCGACAAACAGATCCTCTGCCTCGTCAGCAAAGGCGGATGAGGCGAGTACGACGGCGGGAAGAAGCCAAGCATGTTTCACGCCGACAGCCTGACCAATGCGCCGCGCAAAATCAAGACGCGCATAGGGTGATGGCGGATCGGGTTCCGCCATCAATCGTCTTGTGGGTCAGGTCGGCATGAGCGCCCAGTAATCGAGGTCAAGCAGCACATCCGGCAGGTATTTGCCGTTCTCGCCCTTCAACTCGAACGGCGCGCCGCCCTTGGTTGCAACAAGCCGCAACCGCACCGCGCCCACACCGGGGGCCGTGGTTTCGGCCTTGTCCAGAACCTCGGACCAGGCGCGGACCGTGTCGCCCGCAAAACAGGGGTTCGCATGGGCTCCGCCGTTGATCGCAGCGATCATCTGCGCATTGGCCAGCCCGTTGAAACTGAGCGAGCGCGCCATCGAGATCACATGCCCGCCATAGATCAGCCGCTTGCCGTCTTCGCGCAGGGTGCCGTCAAAGTGGGTCTTGGCCGTGTTCTGCCAAAGCCGGGTGGCCAGCATGTGCTCGGCCTCTTCGATTGTGACGCCGTCGACATGATCGATCTGTTCGCCGACCGCGTAGTCCCCCCAGCGATGCGGCTCGCCGGCCTGAGAGACATCATAGCCGCTGAAATCCAGCCCCTCGGGGATCACCAGATCCTCGGCCGCAACCGCAGGGGCGGTTTCGGGGATCACTGTCTGCGGTGCGGGCGCGTCGACGTCGCGCTTGCGCACCATGACCCAGCGCACAAACTGCATGACGGCCTCGCCATGCTGGTTGGTGCCGGTGGTGCGCACGTAGACCACGCCGGTCTTGCCGTTCGAGTTCTGTTTCAGCCCGATCACCTCGGACGACGAGCGCAGCGTGTCGCCCGGCCAGACGGGTTTCAGCCAGCGCGCCTCGGCGTAGCCCAGGTTGGCAACCGCATTCAGCGAGATATCGGGAACCGATTTGCCGAACACCACGTGAAAGGCCACCAGATCGTCGATCGGACTGGCCGCGAGCCCCGATGCGCGGGCGAATTCGTCCGAGGAATAAAGCGCATGCCGCGCGGGATAGAGCGCGTGATACAACGCCCGCTCCCCGCCCGAGATCGTCCGGGGCACGGCATGGTCGATGACCTGCCCCAGCGAATAATCCTCAAAGAAGCGGCCCGCGCTTGTCTTGGCCATTTACTGTTCCCCCAGCTTCATTTCGGGTGAGTAGGTGCCATCGGCCTCTTTCACGACGGCCTGTCCGCAGCGCATGACGCCATTGGCGGCGTCAAAGGCATAGGTCGGGTCGCCGTGCAATTCCCAGCCCTTGTTCAGAGCGGCAGTGACCTTGTGGCAAAAGGCCGACGTGTCGTCGGCGGTCAGAAATCGATAGAGCTTCATGTCTTTATCCCGGGAAAGGCGAGGGCCCCAGCAGGCCGTGGATGTAGCCGATCACACCCAAAAGCACGATCGAGGCGACCAGGAACATACCGTCCATGGCATAGGTCCCGCCGGTGTTGCGCTGCCAGTTCGGCTCGGCGCGGTTGATGACCTGCGCTGTTACGGCGCTCCAGATCAGCAAGGTGCCGAACAGGATGACCGAGGCCAGATCGCCGTTCACCAACAGGTGCGCGATGGCCCAGAGCGCAAAGCCGGTCTGCATCGGGTGACGCATTCCCGACACCAGCTTGCCCCGCTTGGGCGCCGGGCTGGTCAGGTACAGCGCAAAGACCATCAACAGGTTGTTGATGTGCACCATGAAAGTCGGCGGATACCACAGATCGATATGAGGCGACGCACGATAGCCGAAAACCATCAGGACAACGCCCCCCAGAACCCCGGCGGCGACCATGCCTTTGGCACTGTCACCCATGGCGGCGCGTTTTTCCGGCATCACGCGCTTGAAGGCATGCGCGGCCACCCAAAGGGCCAGGCCGAGGATCAGGACAATCATGGTGTTACTCCGTTGCGAGGGCTGCGATTGCCTCCGCTTTTGCCAGAACCTCACGCGCGGTGGCAACGTGCAGATTTTCGACGATCTTGCCGTCAACCACGGCCACCCCCTGCCCGTCACGCTCGGCCGCGTCAAAAGCAGCGATCTGGCGTTGGGCCAGATCGATCTCAGCCTCGGTCGGTGCAAAGGCGGCGTTGGCCACGGCGACCTGTGCCGGGTGGATCAGCGTCTTGCCGTCAAAGCCCATGTCACGGCCCTGGTCGCATTCGACCTTCAGCCCCTCTTCGTCCTTGAAGGCGTTGTAAACGCCGTCAACGATGACGATCCCTTCGGCCTTGGCGGCCAGCAGGCACAGCTGCAGCGAGGTCAGCATCGGCATCCGGTCGGCGCGGCTCCGGCATTGCAGGTCCTTCGCCAGATCGTTTGTCCCCATGACAAATCCCGCCATCTTGGGATGCGCCGCCAGCGCTTGGGCGTTCAGAATGCCGCGCGGTGTCTCCATCATCGCCCAGATCGGAAGATCTCCGGTCACCTCGGCCAGGGCATCCAGTTGCTCGGTCGTTTCGACCTTGGGCAGCAGCACGGCATCGCAGTCCATTGCGGCGACGGCCTCGGCATCGGCACGGCCCCAGGCCGTGTCGAACCCGTTGATCCGCACAATCCGCATCCGCGCGCCATAGCCGCCAGCGCCCAAAGCAGCTGCCAGCGTGGCGCGGGCGTTTTCCTTTTCATCGACCGCCACGGCGTCTTCGAGATCAAAAATGATCGCGTCGACAGCCAATGTTCTGGCCTTGTCCAGGGCCCGCTCTTTCGAGCCGGGGATGTACAGAACCGAGCGATAGGGGCGCGTGCGCATGTCCATTTTCGACCTCCGGGTAATTTTGTTGCGCGATAAGGGGCATTTTTTTCGGATAAGTTCAAGCAGAAAATGCCGCAGCGCAGCGCAACACTCCAAAAGAGCGCAGGATTAACCTGATCTACAGGGGTTCTGTCTCAGGCTTTCTGCACAGGTTGATCGTGGCGGAGCAGATCAGAAAAAACGCAAACAGGGCCACACGTCATCCGGGAAAGAGGCGTTTTGCACCTAAAACGGGTGCCTCTACAGAAGGTGACGTTATGAAAGAACAACTGATGATTCTGTCGCTGGGTGTTGGACTTTTGGCCGTGACTGCGGCACAGACCCAGGCCCAAACCCGCAACTGTGGCCCACGTGACGTCGTGGTCGAGCGCCTGGCCCAAGGCTATGGCGAATCGCGGCAATCCATTGGTCTGGGTGCCAACAATTCCGTGGTCGAGGTCTTTGCCTCCAAAAGCACGGGAACCTGGACGATCACGGTCACGACTGCGGCAGGTTTGACCTGCCTCGTGGCCAGTGGGCAGGCCTTTGAAACCCTGTCGGAAAAACTGCCGGTCAAGGAAAGCGACGCCTAAGGTTGCGTTAGTCCGGGCGGCGCAGGGTCATGCCCCACTTGTCCTCGGCCGTGAAACCCTGCTTTTCGTAGAAGGTGCGGGCCTCGTTCCCGCGGCCCGTCAGCAACATGATCTTGTAGGCGTCCTTGGCCCAGGCTTCGGCGATGGCGGCCTGCATGACAGCGGTCGCAAACCCCTGCCCCCGCGCATCGGTTGCGGTCACAACGTTTTCAATCAGCGCGTAGGGCCGCCCGCTGTTTGTGACGTTGGGCATCAGGTGAAGTGTCAGCATGCTTTTCAGAACGCCGCTCGACACGGCCCCGAAAATGGTGGTTCCGGGATGGCCCAAAACGGCGCAAAAGCGCGCCTTGCCCTTGGACCCCTGCAAGGGACTGCCGGTGCTCAACAAACCGTAAAGCGCCAGCGCTTGCTCGGCGTCCTCTTCGGTCAGCGCCCGCACGATGCAAGTCACGCCAGCCCGTCCCAGACCAGTTTCGCCCCGGTCATCAGCAACATGACATAGGTCGCACCAAAGAACAGGCGTTCGGGCACCAGATGATGGGCTCGGATCCCGATCCACGTCCCCAACAGCGCGAAGGGTGCCATCACCAGGCCAAACAGCAGGCTTTGCAGGGTAAAGATTCCCATCACGGCATAGATAAAGAACTTGGCAAGGTTGATTGCCCAAAAGACGATCACGGTGGTTGCCTGATAGGTCGTCTTGTCCAGCCGCTGCCGCAGCAGATAGATGGCGGCCGCAGGGCCTCCGGCGTGGCTGACAAAGCTGGTGAAGCCCAGAACCGCACCTGCGATCAGCCCAGTGAGCGGACCCGCACGTCCCTCGCCGGGTTTCAGCACGCCCACCGCCTGCAGGCCCTGCCAGGCCACAAACAGCAGACAAATGGCCCCGATCAGCAAGCGGATGGCATTTGGGTCCGCCCAGCGGAAGAACAGCACCCCCAGCGCCAGACCCGGCACCCCTCCGATCAGCAGGACACGCGTGTCCGGCCAGCTCCATTTCTGCCAATAGGCCGGAATACTGCGCACGTCGATCAGCATCAGCAGCGGCAGCATCACGCCCAAGGCCAGCGCCGGCTCGATCACCAGCGCCAGAATCGAAGAGCTGACAAAGGCCGCGCCAGACCCGAAACCGCCCTTGGAAATGCCCGCGAACACCACTGCCGGCGCGGCGATCATCAAAACCCACCAATCGAACAAATCCACGCCTGTCTCCAAATTCTTCCCTGCCGTGGAAAGGCTTATAGCGCTAACGCAGGAATGGACAGCCCCCCGCGTGCTTGCGCCGCAGCGCAGCAGACTTGCGCGGAGGCGCGCAAAGTTCTACCCCGTTCGCCAAATTCAACGGGACCGGAGAGACAAATCCATGGCCAGACCTAAGATCGCCCTGATCGGCGCGGGACAGATTGGGGGCACTCTTGCCCACCTCGCAGCACTGAAAGAACTTGGTGACGTTGTTCTGTTCGACATCGCCGAAGGCACCCCCGAAGGCAAAGCACTGGACATCGCCGAATCCGGCCCGTCCGAAGGCTTTGACGCCTCGCTGAAGGGCACTCAGGACTACGCCGACATCGCTGGCGCCGACGTCTGCATCGTCACAGCTGGTGTGCCGCGCAAGCCGGGCATGAGCCGCGACGACCTGCTGGGCATCAACCTCAAGGTCATGAAGTCGGTCGGCGAAGGCATCCGCGACAACGCGCCCGACGCATTCGTGATCTGCATCACCAACCCGCTTGATGCGATGGTCTGGGCCCTGCGCGAATTCTCGGGCCTGCCCCACGCCAAGGTCTGCGGCATGGCCGGTGTTCTGGACAGCGCCCGCTTCCGTCACTTCCTGGCCGACGAGTTCGACGTCTCGATGAAAGACGTCACCGCCTTTGTTCTGGGCGGCCACGGCGACACCATGGTGCCGTCCGTGCGCTACTCGACCGTCGCCGGCATCCCGCTGCCCGACCTGATCGAGATGGGCTGGACCACGCAGGAAAAGATGGACGCCATCGTGCAGCGCACCCGGGACGGCGGCGCCGAGATCGTTGGCCTGCTGAAAACCGGTTCGGCCTTCTATGCACCGGCGACCAGCGCCATCGAGATGGCCGAAGCCTATCTGAAAGACCAGAAACGCGTCCTGCCCTGCGCGGCCTACTGTGACGGCGAATTTGGCCTCGAAGGCATGTATGTCGGTGTTCCGACCGTGATCGGCGCGGGCGGTATCGAAAAGATCGTCAACATCAAGCTCAATAAGGAAGAGCAAGAGATGTTCGACACCTCGGTCAACGCCGTCAAGGGTCTGGTCGAGGCCTGCAAGGGCATCGACAGCTCGCTGGCTTGATCCCCTGAAGGTCAGATTGACCTTTTCGAATATTGCGCAAACCCCGGCATCCTGTCGGGGTTTGTGTCGTTTCAGGGGTCAAAGTGTTTTTCACCCGGGGCGAAAACGAATCACTTCATTTGCTGAAAATTCAATCATTGGCCTGTTGCGCTAACATGAGACGGGGCTTGTGATCACAGCTTTTCTTAGTGTGATCACAAATGCAAAAATCCTGCTCCAAAACACCGCAGTTCGGCAGAAATTGCTTAATCGGCAAGGAAAAACCGTCCAGAAAGGCTGCAATCGCAGCAATACGGGACAGTTTATCCATGAACATCCACGAATATCAGGCGAAAGCCCTGCTGCGCAGCTTCGGTGCTCCGGTATCCGACGGCCGCGTGGTTCTGAAAGCCGAGGACGCAAAGACCGCGGCAGGCGAGCTGGATGGCCCGCTTTGGGTTGTCAAAGCACAGATCCACGCAGGTGGCCGCGGCAAGGGCACCTTCAAGGAAGCCGATGCTGGCGAAAAGGGCGGCGTGCGCCTGGCCAAGTCGGTCGAAGAAGCGGCTGAAGAGGCCAAGAAGATGCTGGGCCGCACCCTGGTCACGCACCAGACCGGCCCCGCGGGCAAGCAGGTCAACCGCATCTACATCGAAGACGGCAGCGACATCGAGCGCGAGCTGTACCTCGCCCTGCTGGTCGACCGCGTCACCAGCCGCGTCAGCTTTGTCTGCTCGACCGAGGGCGGCATGGACATCGAAGAGGTTGCCGCCTCGACCCCCGAAAAGATCCTGTCGTTCAGCGTTGATCCGGCCACCGGCTATCAGGCCTACCACGGCCGCCGCATCGCATTCGCCCTGGGCCTGGAAGGCGCAGCCGTCAAGCAGTGCGTCAAGCTGATGGGCACGCTCTACAAGGCCTTCCTCGAGAAGGACATGGAGATGCTGGAAATCAACCCGCTGATCGTCATGCCCGGCAACGAGCTGAAAGTTCTGGACGCCAAGCTCGGCTTTGACGGCAACGCGATCTACCGCCAGCCCGACGTCGCCGCCCTGCGGGACGAGACCGAGGAAGACCCCAAGGAACTCGAAGCCTCCAAGTTCGACCTGAACTACATAGCGCTGGATGGCGAGATCGGCTGCATGGTCAACGGCGCGGGGCTGGCGATGGCCACGATGGACATCATCAAGCTTTACGGTGCAGAGCCTGCCAACTTCCTCGACGTGGGCGGCGGCGCGACCAAGGAAAAGGTGACCGAAGCGTTCAAGATCATCACCTCGGACGAGAACGTCAAAGGCATCCTGGTGAACATCTTCGGCGGCATCATGCGCTGTGACGTAATCGCCGAGGGCGTGGTCGCGGCTGTCAAAGAGGTCGGCCTGCAGGTTCCGCTGGTGGTGCGTCTGGAAGGCACAAACGTCGAGAAGGGCAAAGAGATCATCAACACCTCTGGCCTGAACGTGATCGCCGCGGACGACCTGAAAGACGGCGCCGAGAAGATCGTGAAGGCCGTCAAAGGCTGAATGTAGGGCGGGGTTTACCCCGCCTTCCCTGGAACATTCGGCGGGGTGAACCCCGCCCTACGAAGGAACGCAATATGGCAGTCCTCATCGACGAAAACACCAAAGTGATCTGTCAGGGCCTCACCGGCTCGCAGGGCACATTCCACACTGAACAGGCCATCGCCTATGGCACCAAGATGGTCGGCGGCGTGACCCCCGGCAAGGGTGGTCAGACCCACCTGGACCTGCCGGTCTTCAACTCGGTGCACGAAGCGATGCACGTCACCGAAGCAAACGCCAGCGTCATCTACGTCCCCCCGCCCTTTGCGGCGGACTCGATCCTCGAGGCGATCGACGCCGAGATGCCCCTGATCGTCTGCATCACCGAGGGCATCCCGGTTCTGGACATGATGAAGGTGCAGCGCGCGCTGGAAGGCTCGAAATCGCGCCTGATCGGCCCGAACTGCCCCGGTGTCATTACACCGGACGCCTGCAAAATCGGCATTATGCCGGGCCACATCCACAAGCGCGGCAGCTGCGGCGTTGTCTCGCGCTCGGGCACGCTGACCTACGAGGCGGTCAAGCAGACCACAGACATGGGCCTGGGCCAGTCCTCGGCTGTGGGCATCGGCGGCGACCCCATCAAGGGCACCGAGCACATCGACGTGCTGGAGATGTTCCTGGCCGATGACGAGACGCAGTCGATCATCATGATCGGCGAAATCGGCGGCTCGGCAGAAGAAGACGCCGCGCAGTTCCTGGCGGACGAAAAGAAAAAGGGCCGCTGGAAGCCGACCGCTGGCTTCATCGCCGGCCGCACGGCCCCTCCGGGCCGCCGCATGGGCCACGCGGGCGCGATTGTCGCCGGCGGCAAAGGCGGCGCCGAGGACAAGATCGAAGCCATGCGCTCGGCCGGCATCGTCGTGGCGGACAGCCCGGCGACCCTGGGTGAAGCCGTGCAGGAAGCGATCAACAACGGCTAACCAAGCCTCTGGCGGGACGGGCACCGGTCTGTCCCGCCACACTGACAAACCGACGGACCACACGAATGACGATCCGCCCAACAGCAGGTATTTGCATGATCAGCGTTCTGGCGCTGGCCGCGTGCGACACGACCGCCTCGAACCATCGCGCGGCGTATGTCGAACGAAATGGCATGCTGGTCGAAGTGCCTTATGACTATGCGGATGCCGCCGCCGAAGCGCCCGAGCTTCTGGATGCCATCGCGCGCAACCCCAGCGCCGCTGATGTCGATGCGCGCCTGCAAGGTCGTGACATCACTGACCTGTCGGACGCCGAGATTGCCGATCTTTCCCTGATCGCCGCCCGAGAAATCTGTAATATTCCCGAAGGTGTGCCGATCACGGCCACAACGCCCTGCAATTTTTGACCTTTCGCCGCAGCCCTGAGTGAGGAGTTATAATGACAGACCAAAGCCCAAACGACCTCTTCCACGCCTCTTCGTTCATGCAGGGGCACAACGCGGCCTATCTGGAACAGATGTATGCCCGCTACGCCAGCGACCCCGCCTCGGTTGACGCGGCCTGGGCCGAGTTCTTTCGCCAGCTGGGCGATGCGGAGCTGGACGTCAAAGCCGAAGCCTCGGGACCCTCTTGGGCGCGCGGCGACTGGCCTCCGCAGCCTGCGGATGATCTGACCAGCGCGCTGACCGGCGAATGGCCGCTTGCGCCGGCTGAGGCAAAGGGCGCAAAGGACAAGATCAAGGCCAAGGCGGCCGAAAAAGGCGTCGAGGTCACGGACGAGGCGATCCAGCGCGCTGTTCTGGACTCGATCCGGGCGCTGATGCTGATCCGGGCCTACCGGATCCGAGGTCACCTGGCCGCCGATCTGGACCCGCTGGGCATGCGTGAACCCGTTCCGCACCCCGAGCTGGATCCCAAGTCCTATGGGTTCACCGAAACCGACATGGACCGCCCGATCTTTATCGACAACGTGCTGGGGCTGCAGGTCGCCAGCATGCGCCAGATCGTCGAGATCGTGAAGCGGACCTACTGCGGCACCTTTGCGCTGCAGTACATGCATATCTCGAACCCCGAAGAGGCCGCCTGGCTGAAAGAGCGGATCGAGGGGTACGACAAGGAAATCCGCTTTACCCGTGAAGGCCGCAAGGCGATCCTGAACAAGATGGTCGAGGCCGAGGGCTTTGAAAAGTTCCTGCACGTCAAATACATGGGCACCAAGCGCTTTGGTCTGGACGGCGGCGAAAGCCTGATCCCCGCGATGGAGCAGATCATCAAGCGCGGCGGCAACCTGGGTGTGCGGGACATCGTCATCGGCATGCCGCACCGAGGCCGTCTGAGCGTTCTGGCAAACGTGATGCAAAAGCCCTACAAGGCGATTTTCAACGAATTCCAGGGCGGCAGCTTCAAGCCCGAAGATGTCGACGGCTCGGGCGACGTGAAGTACCACCTCGGTGCCAGCTCGGACCGCGAATTTGACGGCAACACGGTGCACCTGTCGCTGACCGCGAACCCCTCGCACCTCGAGGCGGTGAACCCGGTGGTTCTGGGCAAGGTCCGCGCCAAGCAGGACCAGTTGGGTGATGACGCCCGCACCGCGGTCCTGCCGATCCTGCTGCACGGCGATGCGGCCTTTGCGGGCCAGGGCGTTGTGGCGGAATGCTTCGCTCTGTCGGGTCTGCGCGGTCACAAGACCGGCGGAACGATCCACATCGTTGTGAACAACCAGATCGGGTTCACCACCGCACCGCACTTCTCGCGCAGCTCGCCCTATCCGACGGACAACGCGCTGGTGGTCGAGGCGCCGATCTTCCACGTCAACGGCGACGACCCCGAGGCCGTGGTGCACGCCGCCAAGGTGGCGACCGAGTTCCGGCAGAAGTTCAACAAAGACGTCGTTATCGACATGTTCTGCTACCGCCGGTTTGGCCACAACGAGGGCGACGAGCCCATGTTCACCAACCCGATCATGTACAAAAAGATCAAGGGCCACAAAACGACCCTGTCGCTGTACACCGAACGGCTGGTCAAGGATGGCCTGATCCCCGAAGGCGAAATCGAGGACATGAAGGCCGCCTTCCAGGCGCATCTGAACGAAGAGTTCGAAGCCGGCAAGGTCTACAAGCCGAACAAGGCGGACTGGCTGGACGGCCGCTGGAGCCATCTCGACAAGCAAGAGAAGGAAAACTACCAGCGCGGCGCAACAGCGATCAAGCAAGAGACCCTGGCCGAGATTGGCGTTGCCCTGACCCGCCAGCCCGAAGGCTATCCGCTGCACAAGACCGTGGGCCGTCTTCTGGAATCGAAGAAAGCGATGTTCGAAACCGGCAAGGGCTTTGATTGGGCCACCGCCGAGGCGCTGGCATTCGGCTCACTCATGACCGAAGGCTGCCCGGTCCGTCTGGCTGGTCAGGACTCGACGCGCGGCACCTTCAGCCAACGCCACTCGGGCTTTGTGAACCAGGAAACGGAAGAGCGCTACTACCCGCTGAACCACATCCGTGAAGGCCAGGCGCGCTACGAAGTTATTGACTCGGCGCTGTCGGAGTATGCGGTTCTGGGCTTCGAATACGGCTATTCGCTGGCCGAACCGAACGCGCTGACCCTGTGGGAAGCGCAGTTTGGTGACTTCGCCAACGGCGCGCAGATCATGTTCGACCAGTTCATCAGCTCGGGCGAATCGAAATGGCTGCGGATGTCGGGCCTGACGGTCCTGCTGCCGCATGGCTTCGAAGGCCAGGGCCCGGAACACAGCTCGGCCCGTCTGGAACGGTTCCTGCAGATGTGTGGTCAGGACAACTGGATCGTCGCGAACTGCACCACGCCCGCGAACTACTTCCACATCCTGCGCCGCCAGCTGCACCGCAGCTTCCGCAAGCCGCTGATCCTGATGACGCCCAAGTCGCTCTTGCGCCACAAGCTCTGCACCTCGACGGTCGAGGACTTCACCGAAGGCTCCAGCTTCCACCGGGTGCTTTGGGACGACGCGGAAAAGGGCAACTCGGACACGCAACTGGTGTCGGACGACAAGATCAAGCGCGTCGTCATGTGCTCGGGCAAGGTCTACTTCGACCTGCTGGAAGAGCGCGACGCACGCGGCATCGACGATGTCTATCTGATGCGGGTCGAGCAGTTCTATCCCTTCCCCGCCATCTCGGCGGTCAAAGAGCTGGAACGTTTCAAGCAGGCCGAGATCGTCTGGTGCCAGGAAGAGCCCAAGAACCAGGGCGCCTGGACCTTTATCGAACCCAACATCGAATGGGTTCTGGGCCGCATCGGCGCCACCCACACCCGGCCCCGCTACGTGGGCCGCGCCACATCCGCCTCGCCCGCAACGGGCCTGGCCAGCCAACACAAAGCACAGCAATCCGCCCTCGTGAACGAGGCGCTGACCATCGAAGGAAACTGACCCAATGAGCACTGAAGTACGCGTTCCAACGCTGGGTGAATCGGTCACCGAGGCCACCGTCGCCACCTGGTTCAAGAAACCCGGTGATGCCGTCGCCGTGGACGAAATGCTGTGTGAACTGGAAACCGACAAGGTCACGGTCGAGGTCCCCTCGCCCGTCGCCGGCACTCTGGGTGAAATCGTTGCCGCCGAAGGCGAAACCGTGGGTGTCGACGCCCTGCTGGCGATGATCGGCGAAGGCGCCGGCGCCGCAGCGGCCCCCTCCGCAGCCCCTGCCCCGGCGGCCGAGGCCGCACCCGCCGCCGCGGGTGGCGACAGCACCGATGTCATGGTGCCCACCCTGGGCGAGTCGGTGACCGAAGCCACCGTATCGACCTGGTTCAAGGCGGTCGGCGACACCGTCGCGCAGGACGAGATGCTGTGCGAGCTGGAAACCGACAAGGTCTCGGTCGAGGTGCCCGCCCCCGCTGCTGGCACCCTGGTCGAAATCCTGGCCCCCGAAGGCGCCACGGTCGAGGCATCAGCCAAACTGGCCGTGATCTCGGGCTCGGGCGCCGCCGCGGCCCCTGCCCCCGCCGCCGCACCGGCCCCCGCCGTTGCCGCGCCTGCGGGCAAAGACGTCAAGGATGCGCCCTCGGCCGAGAAGGCCATGGCCGAAGCGGGCCTGACCCGCGGTCAGGTCTCGGGCTCGGGCCGCGATGGCCGCGTGATGAAGGAAGACGTCGCAGCCGCCGTCGCAGCCGCCGCAGCGGCACCCGCACCGGCCCCGGTCGTCGCCGCACCGCGCGCGCCGGTCCCGGCGGATGACGCCGCCCGCGAAGAGCGCGTGAAAATGACCCGCCTGCGCCAGACCATCGCCAAGCGTCTGAAAGACAGCCAGAACACGGCGGCGATGCTGACGACCTACAACGAGGTCGACATGACCGAGGTCATGGCCCTGCGCAAACAGTACAAGGACCAGTTCGAAAAGAAACACGGCGTCCGCCTGGGCTTCATGTCCTTCTTCACCAAGGCTTGCTGCCACGCGCTGAAAGAGGTGCCCGAGGTGAATGCCGAGATCGACGGCACCGACATCGTCTACAAGAACTTCGTCCACATGGGCGTCGCCGCCGGCACGCCTACGGGCCTGGTGGTTCCGGTCATCCGTGACGCCGATGCGATGAGCTTTGCGGCCATCGAAAAGGCCATCGCCGAAAAGGGCAAACGCGCCCGCGACGGCAAGCTCTCGATGGCCGAGATGCAGGGCGGCACCTTCACCATCTCGAACGGCGGCGTCTACGGCTCGCTGATGTCCTCGCCGATCCTGAACCCCCCGCAGTCGGGCATCCTGGGCATGCACAAGATCCAGGACCGCCCGATGGTCATCAACGGAGAGATCAAGATCCGCCCGATGATGTACCTGGCGCTGAGCTATGACCACCGCATCGTCGACGGCAAAGGCGCCGTGACCTTCCTGGTGCGCGTGAAAGAAGCGCTCGAGGATCCGCGCCGGTTGTTGATGGATCTTTGACTATTGGGTTCGGAAGTCAGTTGTTGGCAGGTGGTATTCATTGACCAAACTGAGGCCACCTGAAGCTTTTGCAATGGGAAGTTCCAAATGGGTTTCTTTGCTGGTTGCGCGATAATCGCCTTGCTAGTGAAAGCCATTTGGGACTTCGCTAGTAGCAAAAAGGATAGGGAGAAGATCATTCTGGAGTATCGGCAGAAGCCGAGGTCGCACGTCTTTCTCGTAGTCCAATTGGTTTTCTTTCTTATGTTCTTTTTGGGGATCTTTATTCCGACAGTCGGTTCTACAAGAATAGGCGGTCTGGATTTGCAAGTATGGCAAGTGGGAGGGCTTGGTTTCTTCGTAATGTGGGTCGCCAAATCGGTACTCAAAATTGAGAGCTAAGGACAATCCATGACCCCCGAACTCACCGCCCTCACCCTCGCCGCGCTCTTGCAGGTTGTCCAATTCGCTCTGATGGCCATCCCCGCCAACCTCGAACTCGGTACCGCCAAGACCCTCTCCCCTCGTGACGGCGCCCCGCTCGAGTCGCAGCTTTCCCCCAAAACCGCCCGCCTCCTGCGCGCGATGAACAACCACTTCGAGGGGTTGATCCTCTTTGGCATCGCCTGTCTCGTCATCACCTTCTCTGATCAGGGCAATGCGCTGACCGCCGCCTGCGCTGCCCTCTACCTGATCGCCCGCGTCCTCTACATCCCGGCCTACTACTGGGGCCTCACCCCCTGGCGCACCCTCATCTGGTGCGCAGGTTTCGGCGCCACGACCCTCATGCTGATCTCAGCCCTCTTATGACCTTCATCTTTCCCTAAATACTCCGGGGGGACAGGGGGCAGCGCCCCCAAGACCCGGCCAACAACAAAGGACCACATCTCATGGCAAACTACGACGTCATCGTCATCGGCTCCGGCCCCGGCGGCTATGTGGCCGCCATCCGCTGCGCCCAGCTTGGCCTGAAAACCGCCTGCGTCGAGGGCCGCGAAACGCTCGGCGGCACCTGCCTGAACGTCGGCTGCATCCCGTCCAAGGCGCTGCTGCATGCCAGCCACCAGCTGCACGAGGCCGAACACAACTTCGCCAAGATGGGCCTCAAGGGCAAAAGCCCCTCGGTCGACTGGCCACAGATGCTGGCCTACAAGGACGATGTCATCGGCCAGAACACCAAGGGCATCGAGTTCCTGTTCAAGAAGAACAAGATCGACTGGCTCAAGGGCTGGGGCAGCATCCCCGCCGCGGGCAAAGTCCAGGTCGGTGACGAGGTGCACGAGGCCAAGAACATCATCATCGCCTCTGGCTCCGAACCCTCCTCGGTTCCCGGCGCCGAGGTCACCATCGACGAAAAAATCGTCGTCACCTCGACCGGCGCGCTGGAACTGGGCAAGATCCCCAAGAAGATGGTTGTGATCGGCGCGGGTGTGATCGGCCTCGAAATGGGCTCGGTTTACGCGCGTCTGGGCACCGAGGTGCATGTTGTCGAATTCCTCGACCACATCACGCCGGGCATGGACGGCGAGGTGCAAAAGACCTTCCTGAAACTGCTGAAAAAGCAGGGCCTGAAGTTCACGCTCGGCGCCGCCGTGCAAAAGGTCGAAACGCTGAAAACCAAGGCCAAGGTCACCTACAAGCTGCGCAAGGACGACAGCGAGGCGACAATGGACGCGGACGTGGTGCTGGTGGCGACCGGCCGCAAACCCTATACCGACGGGCTGGGGCTCGAGGCGCTGGGTGTGGCCATGTCCCCCCGCGGCCAGATCCAGACCGACGCGCAGTGGCGCACCAATGTGCCCGGCATCTACGCCATCGGTGACTGCATCGACGGCCCGATGCTGGCCCACAAGGCCGAGGACGAAGGCATGGCAGCCGCCGAGGTCATCGCGGGCAAACATGGCCACGTGAACTATGGCGTCATCCCCGGCGTGATCTACACCCACCCCGAGGTCTCGAACGTCGGCGCCACCGAGGAACAGCTCAAGGAAGAGGGCCGTGCCTACAAGGTTGGCAAATTCTCGTTCATGGGCAACGGCCGCGCCAAGGCGGTCTTTGCGGGCGACGGCTTTGTAAAGATCCTGGCGGACAAGGCCACCGACCGCATTCTTGGTGCGCATATCATCGGACCCGGCGCGGGCGATCTGATCCACGAGATCTGTGTCGCGATGGAATTCGGCGCTTCGGCCGAGGATCTGGCCCTGACCTGTCACGCCCACCCGACATATTCCGAGGCCGTGCGCGAAGCGGCCCTGGCCTGCGGTGACGGTCCGATCCACATGTGACCGAGAAGCGGGGCCAAGCAATTGGCCCTTGCTGATGCGTGTTTCAACCATGCACATGGGCGTGGTTGAAACACCGGCATCCCTTGCCAAAAAGAAGGCTTCGGCCTTCTGAAATGCCGTCTCACCTGCGCACTGGCGACCCGCCAATTCCCCGGGTCAGACGCCGCGGTCGATTGTGCTGGTTTTGCAGCACGAACACACCCAATCGGCAGTTCCATCGACCGGGCGACCGGCGCTCTTCAGGTCGTGGTGAGACACGATTTGCTGCTTGCCGCAGGACGGACAGAAAGCAAGCGCAAAGAAATCCGGGACGTGTGTGACCTTGGGCGGAGCGGGATTGCAGACCATGGCATTTTCCTTCCGAACGGGCTTTGAGCGTGGCGTGTCGCGCCGGAAGACGCGCTTCCTACAACACCCCGTCTACGCAGCTTACCACAAACGGTCGTTTACAGCGATGCAAGCCTACGCCGGGCGACCTGGGCGTGCCGGACTTGGTCAGGTCCCGAACAAAGATCATGGCCGCTCCGGGGCTGTTCCGGAGCGGACTAAGTCAAGTGTGATGCCGGGCGAGGTCGGACCACGGGCCGGTCACGTTGCCGGAACGCCCCGCAAAAGCGCGCTGATCTGATCGCGGTGCAGATACAGAACCGCGGCACACATCAATCCGATCACGATGGCAGGCACCGCTGACGGGCCAATGATGAACCAATGCGTCAGCACGGCCCCGACCATTGTCGCACCAAGCAACGACGCGCCGATCACCTGACGGTTGGGCCACCAGAGCATGGCCGCTCCGACGACCTCGATCAGCCCCGTGACATATCGAAATCCCTGGCCGAATCCGATGGCCTCGAATGACTCGACCATCATGGGAACGCCTGCGAGTTTCGCGCCGCCCGCGCCGACAAAGATCAAGGTAAGCAGGGCGCGCAGCCCCAGGGAAAGATAAGTCATGTTCAGGTCCTGTCTGTGATTGCTGTTGTCTTGCGGGAAAATGTATGCTGCAAAATATTATCTCAATGCGCGTTTCAGCGCGCCATATGCGCGAAAAATGTACAGGTGACGGATGCAAAGATGGTCTGAATTGCGAACCGCCTATCAGGTTGCCAAGGAGGGCACCGTCAGCGGTGCCGCGCGCGCGCTGGGGGTGCACAGGGCGACGGTGAACCGCCATATCGATGGCCTTGAAGACGAACTTGGCGCCCCGATATTTATCCGAAATCCAAAGGGTTACGCCCTGACTGAACTTGGCCAGGATCTGCTGAAGGTCGCGCAGAAAACCGAAGACCTGTTCGAGGATCTGGTCGGTCGTGCCAAAGGCCGCGACGGATCGATCGAAGGGGAAATCAAGATCACCTCGCTTTTGCCGCTGACAAGCGTGCTGATGAAACCCATCGCGGCCTTCAGGTCAGCCAATCCGAATTGCAGGGTCTCGATCACAACGACGGAAGACTTGCAGCGACTCGAGTATGGCGAGGCGCATCTCGCGTTGCGCGCGGGCCAAAAGCCAGAACATCCCGACTACGTGGTCCAGCTTTTTCGGCAGGTCGCACTGAACCTTTACGCCCATGTCGACTATCTAGATCGGATGGGCAGACCGGACGTCCCCGCGGATCTGGCTCAGCATGAGTTTGTGATGCCCCCAAAGACCGAAAACCGGGTGCCCATCTGGGCCTGGATCACCGAGCACATCGGCGAGCCAACCGTGGCCGTCACGGCCAACGACCCCATCTTTGTCCGGGACGCCGTTCAATCAGGATTGGGGGTGGGCGTTCTGAGCGAATTTGACGTGGCCGGGAAAGACGAGCTTTGCGCCCTGCTGCCCGAAAACGAAGATTGGTCCGTTCCGCTTTGGCTGGTCACGCATGTCGACCTGCACAGGACCGAAAAAGTGCAAGAGATGCTGAAACACATCAAAGCGCCGCAAGATTAGTCCGGATGTGACCTGTGCGCCGTCGCGGCCCCTTTGAACGGGGCATAACGCCGACCACCGCGGCGCGCGCCATGATCACCCTTCGCTTGATCCGCCGCTTTCCGAGCTCATTCCATCCAGCCACAACAACCCCTTGTCGACCTGCCCATCCAGCCAGACGCGGCCCTTGTCCACGGTTTCGACATAGCTGGTCAGCAGGGCTTCGGCCTCGGGGATGGCCGTGCCGATCTGGGGTGCGAACATGTAAAGGATCACGGCAAAGATCACCAGCGACAGCGCCCAGCGGAAACCGCGCCCGAATGCGCCGGACCGCGGGGCGATCTCGGCCTCGCCATCAGGCGTCGAGACCCGGCGGGTCTCGGACCCGTTGCGCAGGGTCGAGTTGATCTCTTCCACATCAGGCAGACGCGTGCTGCGCGCCGTGGTAACTGCCGCGGCCGCCGCAGCGTCCGCGGCGGCGTCAACATGATCTTCGGGCGGCGCATTGCGCAGATGCTGACCTCGGCTGTCTGACACAGGGGCCTCTTCAATCGGGGCCGCATCATCCAGGCCCAGGTCCGGTTGGCTTTCCAGCGCATCGGCAACACGTGCCTTGGCCTCGCGCGCGGCCTCTTGGCGCAAAACATCGGCCACTGCCGGATCCAGTTCCCGCGCGCGGGGGCGAGGGGCGGCGGCGGGCTCAAGCCCGTCTTCGTCGTCCAGCATGTCCGCCGCGTCCAGCGACAGCGTGCCCTCCTGGTCGTCGGGGTGCTGCTGGTACCAGGTGTGCCCGCAGTTCGAGCACTGCACATCGCGGCCCCCCTCCGGGATGACCTCGGTCGGCACTTCGTATTGCGCGTCACAGTTGGGGCAAATCAGCCGCATGGTGGCACTACTTCCCTTGCTTTGCCCATCTCCGGGGCTTGCTTGCACCATAAGGTGCCCGCGATTCAGGGAAAAGTCCAATGTCACAGGGGCAGGCGCATTGAATCCCACGCGCGGCTGCGGCACAACAAACCGTGGAAACGGTGTGAAAGGCAGGCAGACCGTGATCGAGCTTGAAAATGTGGCCTACAGTTACGGCGGCGGCGAGTTGTTGTCGGATTTGTCGATCAAACTTGCGCCCGGATCGTTCCACTTTCTGACCGGTCCGTCAGGTGCAGGGAAGTCGACCTTTCTGAAGCTGTGTTACGCCGCGCTGATGCCCACCGCGGGCCAGGTCCGCCTGTTTGGCGCCGATGCCCGCGCCATGGACCGCGACGCGATCGCGCTGGTGCGCCGACGCGTCGGGGTGGTGCATCAGGATTGTCAGTTCCTGGACCACCTGCCGCTGATCGAAAACGTGGCCCTGCCGCTGACCGTCTCGGGCAAGGATGTCGCGCGGGAAGAAACCAACCTCAAGGACCTGTTGCACTGGGTGGGTCTGACCAACCGCGCCTCGGCCCTGCCACCCGAACTGTCGGGCGGCGAGCGGCAGCGCGCCGCCCTGGCCCGCGCGGTGATCATGGCACCTGACGTCGTGCTGGCCGACGAGCCCACGGGCAATATCGACTGGGAGATGTCGCAGCGCCTGCTGCAGCTCTTGATCGAGTTGAACCGCATGGGCAAGACCATCATGGTCGCGACACATGATCTGGCACTGATCCGCGCCGCCAAGGCGCAGGTGCAGGCGCGCGTGCTGCGGATCTCGAACCGGCGGCTGCAATTGGCGGGGGCGGATCTATGAGCGATATCAGTGGCCTGATCCAATCCGACGTTTCAGCCGACCGCGTGGTTCCGCCGGCTGGTTTCACGGTCCGGCTGACCCTGTTCAGCGCCGGCGCCATGGCGTTCCTGGCGGTCTTTGCACTGGCCCTGTCACTGGCCGCCGGGCGGCTGGCCAGTCAGTGGGGCAACGAGCTGGCGCGCAGCAGCACGCTGCGCATCTCGGCCCCGGCCGAACAGATGGACACCCAGGTCGCCGCCGCGCTTCGGGTGCTGGAAACCACCCCTGGAATCGAGAGCGCCCGCGCGCTTGACGCTGCCGAACAGCAGGCTCTGCTTGAACCCTGGTTCGGCCCCGACTTGCCGGTCGAGGCCCTGCCCGTCCCCCGCCTGATCGAAATCCTGGAAACCGGCGCGGGGTATGACGCCTCGGGCCTGCGCCTGCGGTTGCAGGGCGAAGTGCCAGGCGCGGTGCTGGACGATCACACCCGATGGCGCCGCCCGCTGGTCAGCGCGGCCTCGCGCCTGCGGATGCTGGGCTGGCTGTCGATCCTGCTGATCGGCGGGGCACTGGCCGCCATGGTCACGCTGGCCGCAAACGCCGCACTGGCCGCCAACGCCCAGGTCATCGCCGTGCTGCGCCTGGTGGGGGCCACCGACACCTACATCGCCCGCGCCTTTGTCCGCCGGTTCACCCTGCGCGCCACCACCGGCGCGGCGGTTGGCGCGCTGATCGGCCTCTTGGGCGTCTGGCTGCTGCCCGCCGCCGATGACGCTGGCAGCTTCCTGACCGGACTCGGCTTTTCCGGCTGGCACTGGGGTCTGCCCGTGCTGATCCCTCCACTGGCGGGCGTCACGGCCTTTCTGGCCACGCGCGCCGCGGCGGCGCGCGTCTTGCGAGGACTAGCCTGATGCAGTGGTTCCGATCTCTCCTCTTTGTCGGCCAGATGTACGCCATGATGGGCATCATGGGCATCCTTTTCCTGCCGCTGGCCATCTCCGGCCGCAAAGGCGCGCTCTGGGCCTGCAAGACCTATTGCCGCTGGGTCCGCTGGACCGCCCGCTGGATGGTCGGCCTGCGTACCGAAGTGCGCGGCCCTGTGCCCCAGGGCGAGGTCATGATTGCGGCGAAACACCAGTCGTTCCTAGACATCATACTGATCTTCGGCGCCGTGCCCTCGGGCAAGTTCATCATGAAGCGCGAGCTCATGTGGGCCCCTGTCATCGGCCAATATGCCCTGCGCATCGGTTGTGTGCCGGTCGAGCGCGGCAAGCGCGGGCAAGCGATTGCCAAGATGGTCGACGATGTCGCCAAGGGCCGCCAGCACCCCGGCCAGCTGATCATCTACCCGCAGGGCACCCGCATCGCGCCGGGCGTCAAGGCCCCCTACAAGGTCGGGACCAGCATCCTTTACAAGGAACTGGATCAGGACTGCGTCCCCGCCGCCACCAATGTCGGCGTCTTCTGGCCCCGCACCGGGATCTACCGCAAACCGGGCACCGCCGTGGTCGAATTTCTGCCCACGATCAAGGCCGGCCTGCCGCGTGAAACCTTTCTGTCACAACTCGAGGATACGGTCGAAACCGCATCCAACACGTTGATGAGAGAGGCCGACTTCGATGCAAAAGATTGAGACGATCGAGGCGCTTGAGGCACTCTACGGCGCGCCCGGCGCGCCCTCGCTGCGCAAGGTTGCAACGCAGATGACGCCACTTTACCGCAAATGGATCATGTCTTCGAAACTGGCGGTCCTGACAACCATCGGCCCCGAAGGCACAGATGCCAGCCCGCGCGGCGACGACGGCCCCGTGGTGCGCGAACGCGACCCCAAGACCCTGACCCTGCCCGACTGGCGCGGCAACAACCGGCTCGACAGCCTGCGCAATATCGTGCGCGACCCGCGTGTCTCGCTGATGTTTTTCGTGCCCGGGTCCAACAACGTTGTTCGCCTGAACGGAACCGCCATCCTGACCGACGACGCCGCGCTGCGCCAAAGCTACGAAAAACAGGGCCGCTTGCCCGCCACGGTCATCGTCATCACCATCGCCGAGATCTACACCCAATGCGCCCGCGCGCTGATCCGCTCCGGCCTCTGGACCAGCGTCGACCAAAGCGCGGACCTGCCCACCGCGGGTCAGATCCTGGCCGAGATGACCTCGGGCGAAGAAGGCGGCGCGCCGTATGACGACGCCTGGGCCGCCCGCGCTGCCAAGACCATGTGGTAACCCACCCCGTCTTTCATCTTTCCAGAAATACTCAAAAAAAGACCGCCCTCAAAAAGGGCGGTCCATTCGATCCGTAAAGCGCAAACCGTTTAGCTGCGCCCCTTCCACGGCACCAGCCGCTTTTCGGCCATCCGCATCAGGATATCGATCCCGAAGCCGATGATGCCGATCAGGATGATCCCCATGATCACGATGTCGGTCAGCTGAAACTTCGAGGCGACCATGATCATCATGCCCGCGCCTTTTTCGGCCGCGACCAGCTCTGCGGCCACAACCGTGCCCCAACAGACGCCCATGGCCACCCGCGCCCCGGTGAAGATCTCGGGCAGCGAGTTCGGCACGATCACGTGGCGCATGATCTGGAACTTGCTGGCGCCCAGCGAATAGGCCGCGTGCACCTTGGTGATGTTCACACCCGAGACACCGGCCCGCGCTGCAATCGCCATGATCCAGAGTGCGGCCAGGAACAGCAGGATGATCTTGCCGGTCTCGCCGATGCCCGCCCAGATGATCACCAGCGGGATCAGGGCCAGCGGCGGCACGGGGCGCATGAATTCGACAATCGGGTCGAACCAGCCCCGGAACCAGTTGCTCAGGCCCATGGCATAGCCCAGCGGGATGCCGACCAGGGCGCCGAAGAAGAATCCGACGATCACGCGGAACAGCGAATAGCCCAGATGTTCCCACAGGGTGCTGTCGCGATAGCCGTCGCTGGCAATCTCGCCCAGACGGCTGACCACGGCCTCGGGTGGCGGCAGCCAGATCGGCTCCATTTGCCAGCCCTTGGCGGGCTCAAAGTTCAGCGTGCCCTTGGGGCTCATGCCCACGCGACCAAACTCGGTCTGCACGGATTCGCCCGGCGCTATCGGCTGGCCGTTCACGGCCACGATCTTGTGGCCCGCGTCACGCCCAAACTCGTCATTCCGGTCGACCCGGATCAGACCGGACCGCCAGGCGCCAACGTTGTCGCTGTCGTTCTTGGCCCATCCATCGCCGGGTTCAACCACCGGATCCTCGACCTCGGTTCCGACCTCGAAGACACGTACCGTGACCGTAGCATCGTCAGGGTCGACCCCATCCGCCTCGGCCGTGTAGGTAAAGGTCGCGTCACCGACAAAAGGCCCCGGCGCGTGCAGGAAACCCGGCACCATGCTGGACCCGGTAAAGGACCCCCACAGCAGAAAGATCGTCAGGACCGAAATGACCGAGGCGATCCGGTTCGGGGTCACCGCACTTTCGTCGCCGAAGGTCACGGTCTTCAACGAGGTATAATCCGTCGCCGCCTGTTGGACGACAAACTTCACGATAAAGAATGAGCCGACAAAGATCGCGGCATAGATCAGGAAAACAATCATGATGCTGCCTCCGCCCGGCCCATAATTTCTTCTTCCATATCCCAGATCATGCCCAGGATCTCTTCGCGGCGTTCCGCGAATTCGGGGTGTTTCTTGACCTCACGCAGGTCCGCGTTCACGCCCAGATCGGCAAAAGGCAGCTGGTATTCCTTGTGAATGCGTCCCGGCCGTGGCGCCATGACCAACAGGCGCTCGCCCAGCAGCAAGGCCTCTTCCACCGAGTGGGTGATCAGGATGATCGTCTTGCCGGTCTCTTTCCACAGCTTCAGCACAAGGCTCTGCATCTTTTCGCGCGTCAGCGCGTCCAGCGCCCCCAGGGGTTCGTCCATCAGGATGACGTCCGGCTCGTTCGCCAGACAGCGCGCCAGCGCGACACGCTGCTGCATCCCGCCCGACAGCTCGAACACCGCCTTTTCCTTGAAATCCCGCAGGCCCACGACGTCCAGCAGGTGGTCGACATTCTCGCCCCACTGGGCTTCGCTCTTGCCCGCCATGCGCGGCCCGAAACTCACGTTCGACCGCACGTCCATCCATTCGAACAACGCGCCCTGCTGGAACACCATCCCGCGTTCCGCATCCGGACCCGTCACGCGATGCCCGTTCAGCACCACCTGGCCTTCGGTCGGGGCCAGAAAGCCCGCCACGATGTTCAGAAGCGTGGTCTTGCCGCAGCCCGAAGGGCCCAGCACGCTCATGATCTCGCCCTCGGCGATGTTCAGCGATACGTCCTTCAGCGCTTGCACCGACGTGCCGTTCGGCAGGTCAAAACGCATGGACAGCTTTTCGATTGATAGTCCGCTCATGTCCCGCCTTTTCGTCCAAGACATCTGCCCCCCGCCCAGAGCCGGACGGGGGGCAAACCAAAGGTTACATGCCCGAGGCCGCTTCCAGCGGTCCGGTGTTCACGGCGCCGGCATAGCTGTCCAGCGCCCCGTCGATCGAACCGGCGTCCACAAAGACATCCGCCACACCTTTCATGAAGGCCTGCGCGTTGCCGCCCAGCCAGCCTTGCGCCAGCTGCTCTTCGACCGTCGGGAAGGTGAAGGTCGCCAGCGTATCCGCCGTCGCCGCTTCGTCCATGCCCGCGTCCTTGGCGATGATCGGCAGCATCATGGCCTGGTTGGCCTCATCCGCCCACATGGCGTTGGCCTTGGCCGTCACGGCCAGGAACTTCGACGCCATGTCCGAGTTCTCGGCGATCCAGGCCGCGGGGCCCGAGGTCACGTCGAACACCAGGATGCCCAGTTCGGTCTTTTCGTCACCGGTCAGCAACACGTTGCCGTGCTCCAGCGCGCGACGCAGCGAACCGCCCCAGCCACAGAACATGTCAACAGCGCCCTGGCTGATCGCCGCCGCGCCGTCCGGCGGATCCATGTCCACAACTTCCATCGAAGCGACATCAACGCCAAAGTGGCTCATCTGCTTGAGGAAGCCATAATGCGCCGCGGTGCCCAGCGGAACGGCAACCTTCTTGCCGGCCAGTTCGGCGGTCGAGTCCTTGTCGATCTCAAGGGCCTCGGCGACAACGCAGTTGTCATTGTCGGCGTAGGACACGGCAACATCGAGGATCTGCAGGTCCTGACCAGCCGAGGTCGCCACGACGAAGGGCGGGACACCCTGGCTGACCGACAGCTGCACATCGCCCGAGGCCATCGCCGCTGACATCTTCACGCCGCTTTCAAAGCTGACCCAATTGATGTCGACGCCCAGCGCCTCTTCGTACATGCCGGTGGCCTTGGCATACTGGAAGGGCATCGGCCACTCGAGGAAATAGGCCACGGTGATGCCGCCGTGCCCGGCCGCCATGGCCGCCTGTGCGCCGCTCAACACCGCAAGGGCCGAAACGGCACCCGTGATCATTGTCTTGGTCTTCATACGTAAGTTCTCCCTTTGGATGTCGGCCAGGGGGCCGATGGGTCCTTGTGCCGCCGGGGTTGATCCCCGATCACAACACAGTGCGCGAGTGTGCGCCGCGCATGGCCCGGATCGTGGGCGCAAACGCCTGGCCCGATCAATGTTTTTTCTGGCCACGAAAAAGGGTACCCGACCGGCGCGCAAAAATGCAAGCGCTTACATTTTCGCGTATCCCACTGTCGGCAATGATTTTTTTCAAAGCGATCTCCAAAGAGCGCTAATTTTTCCGTCAAATTGGCCTTATATCGATGCTTTTTCTGGCCCTAACGACTGCCCATCAATAAGGATGTTGTGCTCAGATCAGGCCACGCCTAGTACGTGGCCCTCTTTCCTTTGAACCTCCGACAACATGAGGGCACTGTCATGGACGGTACGGCACATGAAAACGATCTCAGCCGCATTGTGGCGGCGGACAAGGCGCACGTCTGGCATCACCTGATCCAGCACAAACCCTTTGAAACCAACGACCCCCGCATCATTGTCGAGGGCAAGGGCATGCGCGTCTGGGACCAGAACGGCAAGGAACATCTGGACGCGGTTTCGGGCGGTGTCTGGACGGTCAACGTCGGCTACGGCCGCGAATCGATTGCCAGGGCGGTCTACGACCAACTTCTGAAGCTGAACTACTTTGCCGGCTCCGCAGGCTCGATCCCCGGCGCGGTCTTTGCCGAAAAGCTGATCGAAAAGATGCCGGGCCTCAGCCGCGTCTACTACATGAATTCGGGATCCGAGGCGAACGAGAAAGCCTTCAAAATGGTCCGTCAGATCGCGCACAAGCGCTATGGCGGCAAAAAGCACAAGATCCTCTACCGCGACCGCGACTACCACGGCACCACGATCAGCTGCCTCAGCGCTGGCGGGCAAGAGGAACGCAACGCCCAGTACGGCCCCTACACCCCCGGCTTCGTCAAGGTGCCCCACTGCCTGGAATACCGCGCCGGTGACCAGGGCGCGCCCACCGAGAACTACGGCGAATGGGCCGCAGACCAGATCGAGCAGGTCATCCTGCGCGAAGGCCCCGACACCGTCGGCGCGCTCTGCCTTGAACCCGTGACCGCGGGCGGTGGCGTCATCACCCCGCCGACCGGTTATTGGGAAAAGGTGCAGGACATCTGCAAGCGTCACAACGTGCTGCTGCACATCGACGAGGTGGTCTGTGGCGTCGGCCGGACCGGCACATGGTTCGGCTACCAGCAGTTCGGCATTGAACCCGACATGGTGACCATGGCCAAGGGCGTCGCCTCGGGCTATGCCGCCATCGCCTGTCTCGCGACGACCGAAGAGGTCTTCGAGATGTTCAAGGATGACGCCAGCGACCCGCTGAACTACTTCCGTGACATCTCGACCTTCGGCGGCTGCACCGCCGGCCCGGCCGCAGCGATCGAGAACATGCGCATCATCGAAGACGAGGATCTGCTGGCCAATACCGAGGCCATGGGCGCGCGCATGATGGGCAACCTGCAGGCTCTGATGGAAAAACACGCCGTCATCGGCGAGGTGCGCGGCAAAGGCCTCTTCCTCGGCGCGGAACTGGTGGCGGACCGCCAGACCCGCGAACCGATGGCCGAACAGAAAGTCCAGGCCGTGGTCGGCGACTGCATGGCGCAGGGCATCATCATCGGCGCCACCAACCGCTCGGTGCCGGGCTACAACAACACCCTGTGTTTCTCGCCTGCGCTGATCGCCACCACCTCGGACATCGACGCCATCACCGAGGCTGTCGACGGCGCCCTGACCCGCGTCTTCGGCTAGGACCCAAAGGCCCCTTCATCTTTCCGGAAAATACCGCTCGGGGGTGAATGGGCCAAAGGCCCAGAGGGGGCAGACAGCCCCCTTGACTGCCCGCGCCGCAGGCGCGGGCTTCCAAAGCGTGGGCCTTCAGGCCCACACAATTTTAGAACCTCTAAGCCCGCTCATCCTTCGGAGATCCCATCACCACGTAAGAGGTGATCGAGTTCACCCCGGGCACGGTGCCCAGCACCTCGGTGTGAAACGTCTTGTAGGCCGCCAGGTCCGCACATTCGACCCGCAACAGATACTCGATGGTCCCGGTGATGTTGTGGCACTCCCGCACCTCATCGGCCCGCAACATGGCCCGCTCGAACGCCTCCTGGCTTTGCTTCGAGTGATCCGACAGCCCCACACCCACATAGGCCGCAAACCCGGCACCCAGTCGCGCCCGGTCGGTCACGGCGCGATATCCGGTGATCACGCCGGACCGCTCCAGTTCCTGCACCCGCCTCAGACAGGCCGAGGGCGACAGCCCGACCCGCTCGGCCAGTTGCAGATTGCTGATCCGCCCCTCGGCGCCCAAAACGCGCAATATCTGATCGTCAATTCCGTCCATGACCACCAGTTATTGCAAAATATTCTATGCCACACAACAATTCGCAATTTCATGCTATCCATGTCGTGACAAATTGCGCCCATGACTTACCAACTGCTTTCGGCCCTGGTGCTTTTTGCCTTCGTCTCGTCGATCACGCCCGGCCCCAACAACCTGATGCTTCTGGCCTCGGGCGCAAACTTCGGCTTCCGCCGCACGATCCCGCATATGTTGGGCATCAGCCTTGGGCATGCCCTGATGGTCAGCATCGTAGGCATCGGCCTGGTCGAGATATTTGACCGTTTCCCCGCGACTTACACCGCGCTCGCTGTCGCCAGTGCCGTCTACCTGCTCTGGCTTGCCTGGAAGATCGCCAACGCCGCCGAACCCGGCAAGGGCAATGCCGGCGGCACGCCCATGACTTTTCTGCAAGCCGCCGCCTTCCAATGGGTCAACCCCAAGGCCTGGTACATGGCGCTGACGGCAATTACGCTTTACGCCGCCGACCAGTCGCTGACCGGCGTGGTCACGGTTGCGGTGGTCTTTGCCTGCGTGAACCTGCCCTCGGTCAGCACCTGGACGGTTCTGGGTCAACAGATTCGCCGTGTCCTGACAAATCCCGCGCGGCTTCGGGCCTTCAACTGGACCATGGCCGTCCTGCTTGTGGCTTCGTTGATCCCCGTTCTGCTGCCTTGATCGGGAATTGGCGCCCTGGACAGCCCTGATTTGTTGCATCCACCGTCGCGGCACGCCATATACACCGCCAGAAACGACGCGAGACGGGCATGACACATTACCTCGACTTTGAAAAACCGCTGGCCGAGATCGAAGGCAAGGCGGAAGAGCTGCGCGCCATGGCGCGGTCAAATGAGGAAATGGATATCGAGGAAGAGGCCGCCGCCCTCGATCGCAAGGCCGACGAGATGCTGGTCGAGCTCTACAAGGGGCTGACGCCCTGGCGCAAATGCCAGGTCGCGCGCCACCCCGAGCGCCCGCATTGCAAGGACTACATCGAGGCGCTGTTTACCGAGTTCACGCCGCTGTCCGGCGACCGGAACTTTGCCGAGGACGAGGCCGTCATGGGCGGCCTGGCCCGGTTGGGCGGCGAACCGGTGGTCGTCATCGGCCATGAAAAGGGTCACGACACCCAGACGCGTCTGAAACGCAACTTCGGCATGGCGCGCCCCGAAGGCTACCGCAAGGCGATCCGCCTGATGGATCTGGCCCACCGTTTCAAGCTGCCGGTCATCACCCTTGTTGACACTCCCGGCGCCTACCCGGGCAAGGGTGCCGAGGAACGTGGCCAATCCGAAGCGATCGCCCGCTCGACCGAGAAGTGCCTGCAGATCGGCGTGCCGCTGATCAACGTGATCATCGGCGAAGGCGGATCCGGCGGGGCCGTGGCCTTTGCCACCGCCAACCGTGTCGCAATGCTGGAACATTCGGTCTATTCCGTCATCTCGCCCGAGGGCTGCGCCTCGATCCTCTGGAAAGACGCGGAAAAGATGCGCGAAGCGGCCGAGGCACTGCGGCTCACGGCGCAGGATCTGAAAATGCTGGGCGTAGCCGACCGCATCATCCCGGAACCGCTTGGCGGCGCACATCGCGACCGCGAAACAGCCATCGCTTCGGTTGGCGCGGCGCTGTCGGCCATGCTGGGCGAGTTGCAGGGCAAAAGCCCGGATGACCTGATCAAAGACCGTCGCCAGAAATACCTGAGCGTCGGGTCAAAGGGGCTGGCCGCCTGAGGATTTGGGCGCGCGGCGGGACAGACCCGCCGCGTGGCCGTGCCCCTAGGGGTTCACGCAGGTCGCAAAACCCTGAATTGTCAGAGTCGACCCTGCCCCGGGGCTGCACACAGCGGTGAAGCCACAGCGGTCATGCGGAAAGCGCGAAGGCTGACCTTGGAAATTCTGCGTCCCGACCGAAATCCGCTGCAGGCTTTGGCAATCGTCTCCGCTGGCATAATTTCCCATCGTGTAAGAGCAGCTTAGCGCGATCATGCCCTGGGGGCAGATCGCCTCGCAGGTAACCCATCCGTCGCTGGACTGTTCAAAGCAGTTGGCCGATTGGAAATCCTGGGCGGCGGCAGATGTGGCAATCCACATGCAGCCCGCCGCGACGGCGGTGATCAATGTCTTCATCTCAAGTCCCTCCGATGTGCCGGCCAGCAAACAGCGCAGCTTGTTGTTATGTCGGAGGTGACTCCGGAACACAGCTTGTCTGACCCTAAACCGGCCTGCGACCGCAGACCATGTCACAGCCAAGGCCACGGGACCCGTGGCTGTCAATGAAAGACTGGGCGCTTCAGCTCGCGAGCAGCCGCAGGCCCTGCGTCACATCCGACCGCACCGCAAGCCGCAGACCGGGCTCGTCACCGGCCTTGAGCGCCGCGATGATCAGGCGATGGAAATGCGGCGGCTCGGTCCGGCGCAGCTTGCCATAAAGCGCCCGCATCGTTGGCCCAAGTTGTAGCCAGACGTTTTCCGCAGTCGCCAGCATCGCCGGGGCCTGGGCCCGCAGGTACAATGTGCGGTGGAACTCGAGGTTCGAGCGAATGTACCCCGAGGCATCGCGATTCTCGATCATTTCGGCGATCACGCCGTTGATGGACTGCAAACGGTCAATCAGCGCCATATGTGCGCGCGGCAAGGCGCGGCTGGCCAGTTCTACCTCGATCAGGGCACGCAGAGCCGCCAGTTCCTCGATGCGTTCGTTTGACAGCTCGGGTGTGGCCACGCGGCCGGACGACGATAGGGAAAGCGCGCCTTCGGCCACCAACCGCCGCACGGCTTCGCGTGCGGGGGTCATCGAGACATCAAACTCGCGCCCGACCCCGCGCAAGGTCAGGGCCTCGCCCGGTGCAATCTGCCCCAGCATGATACGCGACCGCAGCCCGCGATAAACGCGGTCATGCGCCGAGGTTGCAGGATCGGAGGTGCGCGTCTGGGTGTTCATGCCTTGTTTGTGATCACAAACGGGGCCGCGGTCAATCGCCGAATCGATAGCGGTGCAGCGACGTGCCCTTGGTTTGCAGCCACCTTCGCTGCGTCTCCCACGGGCCATAAAGATCGGTGACCACCTGCCAGAACGCAGGAGAATGGTTCATTTCGACCAGATGCGCGACCTCGTGGGCCGCGACATAATTCAGCACCTCGGGCGGCGCCATCACAAGGCGCCAGGAATACATCAGCCCGCCTTCGCTGGTGCACGATCCCCAGCGCGAGCGCGTGTCGCGCAGCGTGAGCTTGCTGTAGTCGCGCCCCAACAGCTGCGCATAGCGGTCCGAGGCCGCCGCCAGCCGATCCCGCGCCAGCGACTTGATGTGTCCCACCAACCGCGCGGCCACCCGGGTTTCAGGCCCCGGAACATGCACGACGCCCGCATCGATACGCACACGACGCCCTGTTCCGGCCTGAACCCGCAGCATTTCGCCCTCGATGGGCACAAGGGATCCCAGACCGATCTGGACCGACGGCTCTTGCCCCGACAGATGCCCACGCAGCCAGGCCTCTTTCTCGGCCACAAAGCCTCGCGCCTCGGCCTCGGGTGTGCGTGGCGGCAGGGTCAGGGTGATCTTTCCGTCCAATTGCGACAGCCGCAACGTCATGCGCCGCGCCTGGGCGGACCGGCGCAGATAAACCTCGATCGGAGGGTTGCCTGGAAGGGTAATCTGACCCATATGCTGCCTCTGACTGTTTGGCCGTGCCAAAGCCTTTGACACCGCGTGATCGTTATGGCAGTTGGCCCGGATCGTCGACAAGACCACATGTATTGAAGGGGACCACCCATGCCCAAGGAAGAATGGGGCGTCAAGCGCGTTTGCCCGACCACCGGCAAACGTTTTTATGACCTGAACCGCAATCCGATCGTCAGCCCGTACACCGGCGAAATCGTCGAAGTGGAAAACGGCAAGACCCGGATGATCGCTGCTGACGCCGAGGACGCGGCAACCGCCAAGGCCAAGGCCTCGGAGATGGAAGATGACGTCGTTCTGGATGATGACGATGATGTCGATGTCGATCTGGGCGATGATGTCCTGGACGATGACGATGATGAAAACGTCTCGCTGGACGAAATCGCGGACGTCGCGTCGGACGACGACGATTCCTGATTTTTAGATGCGCAATCGGCGGTTTTCGACTTGATCCCGCCGATTGCTTTGCGTAACAGAGCGCACGGCGTCAGAAAACGCCACCGGTCAGGGGCCTTAGCTCAGTTGGGAGAGCGCTTGCATGGCATGCAAGAGGTCAGGGGTTCGACTCCCCTAGGCTCCACCAAAACTCTTGACTCAGTCAGACATCTGAAACGGCTTTCCGTCGCACGACTGCCCGCGCGGATGTGCGTGCGGTCTTGCAGGTGCGGACACAGCGCGCGCCCGCATTAAGGTTCCATTTACGTCGGCGTCTTATCCAGAAGCTCCGTGCAACTGCCCGAGGGCCCTGATGTTTGATTGTCCGCCTGAAACTTCGTTCGAGGCCATCCTGAATGCGATGGACCAACAGGTTGCTGTGCTGGATCCTCAGGGACGACTGACCTGGGTCAACCGCGCATGGCGGACATACTGGATCGAAAACGACGGTGATCCCGATATGGATTGGCGGGGCGTCGACTATCTTGGACCTTGCCTCGCGGCAGCACGGTCCGGGGATTCCAGCGCAAAGGCGGCAGCCGAAGGATTGTGCCAGTTGATCGCGGGTCAATCGGACGGGTTCCAGGTGGAATACCCCTGCAACGGCGCAGATGAAAAGCGTTGGTTCATCATGAGGGCCCGCAACGCCGTCGTGGGGACGCAGAATGCCCTCATCGTCACGCACGAAGACATCACCGAACGCAAACGGCTTGAAGACCGGTGCTGGCAGTTGGCCAACATCGATGAAGCAACCACGCTGGCGAACCGCCGCAGGTTCGACGCCTTCCTTCAGGAAAAATGGACCGCGGCGCGCGACACCGGCACCCCCATCTCGCTTGCCGTGATCGATGTGGACCACTTCAAACGGTTCAACGACACCTTTGGACATCAGGCAGGAGACACCTGCCTGCGTCGCTTGGGCAGGTTGATCAATAACCTTGTCCGGCCCGATCTGGATCTGGTGGCCCGCTATGGCGGCGACGAATTTGTCGTGGTGTTTCCCGATACCGGGCATGAAGCTGCAACCTCGGTGATCGACACGATTCGGCGTGTGGTGAACTCGCCTTGTCCTCGTCCCCGGGTGGAACCCTCTGCACTTCCGGTCACGGTGACCGTTGGTCTTGCAACGCTGGTACCAGGACCCAGTGACGAGAACACGCCAGACCGGCTTTTTCGGCTTGCCGATCAGGACCTCTACAAGGGCAAGGCCCGAAACAGGGCGGGCGCTGGTCAACACAATGAAAACACGTTTGCCCGCGTCGGAGGTCACCAGCCCCGATGCCGCGGTTACCGCATCGTGGTGTCGGCAAAAAGCGCGCGCAGGGTGTCGCGCTTGACGTCGGGATAGAACAACTCGGCCCCCAGAAAGCTTTCGATGGAGAAATCGTTGTGAAGCATCCTTAGGCGTGCTGCCGTTTCGATGGAATTCTGAGTGTTACCCTGCGCCTGCTCAAGCGCCGCCAGCAAAGCCATCGCCGGCGCATAGCCGTCCGGCCCCGACTGCAGGACTTTGACCGCCGTCGCATAATCCCCTTGGAACACGTGGGCGTAAGCGGGCCCCAGGCGGTACCAGCCCGGGGCCGGATCCCGCAGTGCCAGCGCCTGCGCACCCCAGGCCAGGGCCTCGTCGTAAAGTTCAGTCGTCAAGGCGGCCTGCAGCGAGGCCGTGGCAAGGCCATCCGCATCGCTTGACAGCTTGTCCGCCCCCTCTTGCAACCGGCGCAGGGCTTCACGCCGGTTCCCGCGCAATGCGGCTGTCCAGCTGCCCGCCACCAGGCTTCGGCCCGAACCATCGCCCATGTGATAGGACTGGCGTCCGGCATTGGCGCGCGCATCCCGCAGGGACTTGGCCTCGTCTCCGTCGGCCAGTGGGATCATGGCGCCTATGGCCAGCGCAAGACCGGCCCAGGCTTCGGCGTTGTGCGCGTCCAGTTCCAGCGCCTTGCGGAAATGCGTTTCCGCCTCTTTCAACGCCAGAGGATGGAATTCCTCCAACCGCGCCGCGCCCATCAGGATATGGCCGCGCAGATCTGTCGTTTCCCCGTCCGTGCCCGTCAAACCCGACCCGACGCCCGTGATCTGACCGCTCCAGGGATTGGCCAACTCGCCTGCCAGCGCCGCGACGATCCGATCCTGCAGCCCCCGGATGTCGCCCTTGTCACCTTCCCAGGCGCGCACCCAGACGATCTGGCTGGTGCTGGTGTCGATCAGATGGCCCGACACGCGAAGGGCCGCATCGCGCTGTTGCACCGTGCCGCCCACGACAAAGCGCGCGCCGTGGGACACATAGGCCCGCAGTGGCGTCTCGCCCGCATCGTCGCCGGCAAGCACCGAAGGTGCCAGCACCCGCACGGTGTCCAATTCGCTGAGCGCGATGATCAGATCGCTTTGCAGACCCAGCGCAAAGGTTCCCAGCGCGTCCTGCCCGCCCAGTACGTCGAATTCCAGGACGGCAACAGCAGGCTTGTCACTTTGAGCGACCACGGGGGGCTGCGGCGCGCGCTGACCGACAAAAAGGAAAAGCGCAAGCCCGCCGCCTACCAGAAGCACAAGCACCAAAGCCGCCACAAGGAACAGACGGTTCCGTGACGGCGGCGCGGCTCGCGGCACCGGTTCGGGCGCGGCCGTTTCCGCTGCGGCGACGGCGGCACCTGCGGGCACCATCAGCCTGTATCCCCGGCCCGGGTTGGTCTGCAGAACCGTATGATCCTTGTCGCCCAGCGCGCGCCGGAGCGCGGCGATGCTTTGGGTGATGCTGTCGTCCGACACGGCGGCCCCGTCCCAGACCTGTTCGATCAGGTCCTCTTTCGAGACGGGCTCGGGGTAGGCCTGCACAAGCGCCATGAAGACGGCAAAGCTTTTGGCGCGCACCACGACGGGTTCCGCGTCGTCGATCCAGACGGTCCGCTGCCGTTCATCATAGTGAATCCTGTCGGCCAAGGCCCCTCTCGATCCCCGTTGATCCCTTACCTGCGCATCGCGCCATCCATGTGATTTCTTTCACGTTTCAGCGGATTTCAGAAGAGTTTTCCCTGATTTCAGACCATTTCAGGCCATTTCAGACGATTTCAGATGCCTGGTCAGGACAATTCAGGGGCCCGGGGCGCAATCATTGTCTCGTCGGTTCGGCACACCACCGGGACGGCGCAAACAGAACTCAGACTTTGAAAGGTCCATTTCGATGAAATCTATTTTCCTGATATCCGCCCTCATTCTGGGCACCGCCGCACCGGTGGCTGCCGGTAACGCTGGCAATGCAAACATCATTGCGCCCAACAACTTCACGAGCACCTTCGGCAATGTCGGCATCATCGCGCCGAACAACTTTACCGGAACCTTTGGCAACGCGGGCATCATCGCCCCGAACAACTTCACCACGACGCCTCGGCGCATTGGTGGAAGCAGCAGCATCAAGCTGACGCCCTTCATCCTGCGTGGTCGGACCCGCTGATCGCACATCCCATCCAACCCAATCCATCTTTCAAAAAGGAATTATCCAATGCTTAAGAAATCCATTGCCCTGCTGATGACCCTGACCTCGCTGAACGTCGCGGCGCCTGTCGAAGCCAGCCCGCTGCCCGTGATCAAGGATCGCCCGAACCTGCAGAAGTACTGCTACCAGCATCACCGCGCCGAGGCCCGCCTGACGGCCTTTAGCGCCACGGCCTGGCAGTGCTGGAAATCGCCGACGCAGACCTGGGGGATTTCGGTCAACCAGGCGTGCAAGGACCAGCACGGGCTGCCCAAGTCGGCCTATGACAACAAGCACGACCCGTACTCGTGGTACTGCTACAAGCCCAAGCCCAAGGCGCCCGGTGTGGACCTGACCCGCTACTGCAAAAAGCACTTTGGTCAAAGCGCCCGTGCCAAGCTGGTGGGAAGCAGCGCCCTTGATTGGGTCTGCGCGTCCGGCACGCACAATCGCTGGGGCATCTCGGTCAGCACTGCGTGCAAGGAACAGCACGGGCTGCCCAAGGCCGCCTACAGCGATCGCAAGAACCCTTACTCCTGGTACTGCCACCGGTAAGGCCCTGATGATCTGACCTGCCCCACTCAACGCCCCGATCCTTTGAAATGATCCAAGCGTTGGGTGGCCACCAACAGAGCAGGTCACGATCCCAAGGCCCAAAGGCGGTCACCGGTATTTTTCGGAGAGACCCAATGCTCAAAGTTATTTCAATCCTCACCCAGGCGCTGATTTTGACCGGCGCCGCTCAAATGATCGCCCCACGGGCGACCGCAACCGACCTGGCGCTGCAGACCACCGCTTGCGCACTTCAAAATCTCGCAGGTTTTGAATGCTACGCGACGATCTTCTGACCCAGAGCCCATCCCCGAAAGGGACACCCGATGTTCAAGTTTCTCGTAACCGCCGCCATGATCACCTGTGCATCACCCTGCCTGGCCGGTCAGGCGGCCTACTCCCTGAGCACGTTCACCCAGGATTGCCGCCAATCCGGCGGCGTTCCGCGGCTCTATGGCCAGTCGGTCATCTGCGAAGACCGCGCACATGCCGACATCGTCTGCCTGCGCAACGGCGACCAGGTGCACAGTTGCACCCTGTCGCAATCCTCGGCGCGCAAGGCCCAGTCACCGTCGGGGTGATCCCCGCCAAAGGTCCGGACCATGACCCAGACAAGTGCCCCCTCGACCCGCGTTGATCCCGCCTTGCCGATCGCATCCATCGTCGCCGAGGCCTATGCCGTCTTCGACGGTCCGCCCCCGAAGACGCTGGATGTCTGCACGGCCTGCTGCATGTCGCTCGACACCGAGCGCGAGATGTTGCGGACCGCCAGCCGGGACCTGACCCAACACCAGATCTGGGAGTGGTACAATTCGGCCCTCTTCAACGGTCCGACGGTGCCCAAGGACGTCTGGACCTTTCTGCTGCCCCGCGTGCTGGAGATCATTGCGTCCAACGAAGACGCCCACAACGGGTTGGGACCCGTGGCGAGCTTTGACCGGTTTCCGCACGGAGACCGCAGCCAGTGGACGGACCGCGAATGGGATCTGCTGACACGCTATCGCGTGGCCCTGATCGACATGTGCAAGGTGCCCGACCTGCTGACCTGTGACACCCTGCTGGGCTACATCGAGGGCTTTGTGGCCGGCGGCTTTGACCTGGAGCCGATCGTCGCGCAGCTGAAGACCTGGCCGAAAGCGGACCTGGTCGCGCGCCTGACCTCCGATTGGGGCGGACATCTGGGCATCTATTGGTGGAGCCCGCAGGCGCTTGCGATCCTGAACCGCCTGTGCCGCGACGATTTTCTGGACCCGCTTGTGGCTTATGCCTTTGACGAGCCGGATCAGACCAAAGGCGAGATGGCCCTGAGGGTCAGCGAGTTGCTGCTGGATCACGCCCAGGGTCGGGCGTGACCCTCTAGGTGATCGGCAAGAGCTGGTCAAAAACCGGGCGCAGCGCTTCGAACTGCGCCCGCGTCTGCGCGACCAACCCCGGCTGTACCGCCATGTCGGGGCCTTGGGCGTCAAACCAGACAGTCAGCCCCTTGTGCCGCAGCAACTCGGCCCTTGGATGGTCCTTGTCGCACCCCGCTGGCACACGTTTCAGCTCTGGCGCGCTGATCCGCGCGCCCTGCCCGTGCAGCGCCTCGGTCACATCCGCCAGCGCAGCACCATTCGGCCCCAAGACGTGATCACGGAACCGGGCAAGGCCCGGCTTGTCGAACGCCATGACGCCGCAGCCAAAGGTCAGCGCCTCGGGCGTCAGGCCAAAGAACCATGCTGGCCCGCCTTTGGCCAGGGACCAGGCGATGTGGACATGCGAGTTGTAGGGGGTCTTGTCCTTTGAGAACCGCACATCGCGGTGGATGCGAAAGACCTTGCTGTCATGCGTTTGGCCGGTCAGGTCCTGCAAGACCCCCGCCACATCCGCCGCAAAGGCCTGCGCAGGATGTTTGATAAGTGTCTCAAACTCCGCCTTGTGCGCCGCAAACCAGTCGCGGGTGTTGTTGGCTTTCAGGTCCGTCAGGAACCGCAACGCCCCCGCAGGGAAACAGTCAAATCCGGTCATCATCGGCTCCAATCACGGTTTTGCAGGCAGGGCAGAGGCATGGTCCAGACAGAGCGCCAGCCAGCGGGTCAGCGCCGCCTGGTCACATCGGTCCGCCGCGACATGCACAAAGCCGCCCAGCTTGCGTTTGCCGTGGATGACCGGCGCGGCGGCGGGATCGACCAGCGCGGCGGCCTCGCGCTCTTTGCCGACGCGGAACATGAACCGCGCCACGCCGTCCTGATGCCGCCGTGCGCCACACAGCATGTTGCCGTTCAGAAAGAAGCACATGCCGCCCATCATCTGTTTCTCGGTGATCCCCGCCTGCGCGGCCAGGGCGGTGCGCAGGCGGGTGTTCAGACCTTCGTCCAACGGCATCAGAGGCCCTGCCCCAACTGCCAGAGGATTGTCAGCGACAGAACCAGCATGATGGCATTGGTCGACCCGGCCCCGATCGCGCGGCCAATGCCGCTGGGCGAGGCGCGCAGGCTGAAGTAATGCGTCAACCGCGCCACGATCAGCACTGCGCCGCAGCCCGCAACCAGCCAGACCGGCGCGCCGACCAGCTCGGCCCCGGCCAATGCAAGCAGAGCCAGCGGCACGTATTCGACAAAGTTGCCATGCGCCCGCATCAGCCGCAGCAGGTCGTCGTCACCGCCGTGCAGGAAAAAGATACCGGTTTTGGCGCGCCGCAGCCCGACGGTGATGGCCATGGGGATGCTCATCAGAACGAAGATCGCGGTCACGGCCAGCGTGATCTGGGGAAGATGTTCCATCGTGCCTCTCCTTCCCGCCGCGTTACGAGGTCATGCTTTCATAGGTGATCAGCGCAAACCGTGCGCCGTCGGGGTCGGTCAGCGTGGCCATGCGTCCAACGCCGGGCGCGTCCATCGCGGGTTGCAGAACCTTTGCCCCCTTGGCCTCTGCCGCGGCCACGGCCGAATCCACGTCGGCCACCGTGAAATAGATCGTCCAGCTGCCCTGATCTTCGGGCATCAGGGAAAAGCCGCCAATCGCGGTTTCGCCTACGACGGCTGCGGAATAGCTGGACCCGTCCTGCATCGGCAGGTCGTTGATCGACCAGCCCAGAACCTCGGTGTAAAAGGCCTTGGCCTTGGCCTGATCGGGGCCCGCGTAGCCAATCCAGCCCGAGTTTCCAAGCGCCGTCATCTCCAGAATGCTCATCTCTGTCTCCTTGTCACAACCGCCGCGTCATGCGGCGCTGATTCAAGGACGCACGAGCCTGCCCTATCCCGACGCGGGCCCCAAATTTTTTTGGCTGGCGGCGATTTTCTCTTTGATCGCGGTGATTTCAGGCGTGGTCGGGCCAAGGGTCAGCACCGTTTCCAAGGCCGCAATCGCCCCTTGGTGATCGCCCAGCTCTTGCAGAAACGCGCCGCGCATGGCGTGGAACCAGCGATAGCCCTGCAGGTCCCCAGCCAAGGGCTCCATCGCCTTCAAGGCAAAGGCAGGCCCATGCAAACGGGCCTGTGCCGCGATCTGATTGAGCCGCACCACCGGGCTGGGTTGCAGCGCATAAAGCGCGGCGTATTGCGCCTCGATCAGGGCCCAGTCGACATCCTCGGGCCGCTGCGCAATCGCATGGGCCGCCGCAATCGCCGCCTGGATCGTGTAGACCCCGGTGTGATTGATACGCTGCGCCTTTTGCAAAAGCCCCAGCGCCTCGGCGATGGCGGCGCGATCCCACAGGGCGCGGTCCTGATCATCGAATGGCACCAGCCGGCCCGCCCTGTCGACCCGCGCCGCGCGGCGGGCGTGTTGCAGCAGCAAAAGCGCCAGCAGCGCCGTCTGCTCGCCCATTGCCGGGAAAAGTTCGACCAGCAGGCGCGCCAGCCGGATCGCCTCTTCACAAAGCGTCAGCTTGATCTGATCGGGACCGACCGAGGTCGACCAGCCTTCGTTGAACATAAGGTAGATCATCAGCGTGACCTCACCCAACCGCGTGCCACGTTCCTGCGGGCTTGGGGTTTCAAAGGCGACCGGATGGGTGGCGATCTTTTTCTTGGCGCGGGTGATGCGCTGTTCCATCGTCTTGGGCTTGACCAGAAAGCCCCGGGCAATCTCTTCGACGCTCAGCCCGGCCACGATGCGCAAAGCCAGGGCAATCTGGTCGCGGCGGTCCAGCTCGGGGTGGCAGCACATGAACAGCAGCCGCAGCACGTCATCGCGCATTTCGTCGGGGTCCGGGGGATCCTGGGGCATTGTGTGCACATCCTCGCCATAGCGCGCCAGCAGCGCCGCGCGGCGCTGTGAGGTGCGCAGGCTATCCAGGCCGGAATGCCGCGCGGTGGTCAGAAGCCAGGCCAGCGGGTCGCGCGGCGCACCGCTTTCCGACCAAGCGGTCAGCGCCTTGAGGCAGGCCTCGGCAAAAGCGTCTTCGGCGGCGTCCACATCGCGGAACACCCGCGTCAGCGCCGCAATCGCGCGGGGGCGATGCTGCACAAACGCCGCTTCCAGCCAGTCCGACACGGGGTTATTCCGACGACATCGCGCCCCCGGCCCAGGCCACGGGCCGGACCTCGAGCCGCGCGATGGGCGAAGAGATCATCTTGGCGTAGTCCAGAGCCTCGTCCAGGCTGTCGAAATCCGCCGCATAGAAGCCCAGGAAATTTTCCTTGGTCTCGGAAAACGGCCCGTCGACAATCAGCGGCACCCGTTCTGCCGAGGGCGCGGGTTCCACCATGACCGCCGAGGTGGGTGGCATCAGTTTCATCGAGATGAACGCGCCACGCTTTTTCAGCGCCTCTTGCAGCTCGATGTGCCGCGCCAGCACCTGGTCCTGCCGTTCCTTGGGCAGCGCCTCAAAGACGCCGGGTTCGCCGTAGATTGAGATTGCATAGATCATGTCGGGGCTCCGCCTGTTGGATCACATGCTGCAAGGACGCGCGGCAACATGCAAATCCGACAGGCGCAGTGTCTTTTTTTCCGGGCGTCCCGGCCACACCGCTTTCGATCAGCACGTCGACCACGGCCGGGGTGTCTTTGCGCTTTGATCATGACGCCTTCCTGGGCGTTTGTACTGACCGCAATGGTCATCTCGCCCACACACTTGGTGATCTCATTGCACGCATTCGAACTCAAGCAATGACAAACGATCAAACCTGACCGCAAATCCGAAGACAGAAGCTCATTCACCCGATAGGTTGACTGAAAACATGATTCGGAGTTATTCACCCACATGGTTGAACGACCAGACAGCCTGTCCCTGACGCTCAAGGCGGCCTCGGACCCGACCCGGCGTGTGATCCTGACAATGCTGGCCCAGAACGGGCCCCTGCAGGTGACGGACATCGCGGCGCGGTTTGATCTGAGCCTCAATGCGATCTCCAAGCACATCAAGACGCTGGAGGCCGCGGGTCTTGTCACACGCCGCACCGAATGGCGGGTGCACCTGATCGAGGTGAACATGGGCCCGCTGTCGGACGTCGACCAATGGTTTGCCGAGCTGCGCTCGATCTGGGCGCTGCGGCTGGATGCGCTTGATGCCGCTCTGAACGAGGAAACGGACGATGACTGAACTGACGATGGAAGTAAGCCGCCACCTGCCCCACGCCCCCGAGCGCGTCTTTGACGCCTGGCTGGATGCGGGGATGCTGGCGAAATTCATGATCCCCGGACCTGGCATGACCGTGGGCGAGACCCGGGCCGACCCCAAGGTCGGTGGCGCGTTCCTGATCGAAATGATCGCGCCGGACGCAGGCGCAATCCCGCACACGGGTGAATATCTGGAGATCGACCGGGCCACGCGGCTGAAGTTCACCTGGAATTCGCCCTTCGGTTCCCAGGACAGCGAAGTCACGCTGGATCTGACACCCAAGGATGGCGGAACCGACCTGAAACTGACCCATGTCCGCTTCCCCTCGGAAGAGAGCCGCGACAACCATCAGAATGGGTGGACGGCGATCCTCGAAACCCTGGAGGGCGCGCTGTGAACATCATTGCTTTGGGTGTCGGAGTGGTCGGCGCCTTTGTCCTGGGGTTTATCGTCTACGGCCCGTTCCTGGGCCTGCAGCGCCGCTGGGCCGAAGGCACGCGGATCGATCCTGAACCCAATGGCATGCCAATGGGCACCCTTCTGGTGCACCTCGTGATGTTGACGCTTTACGCGCTGGTCATCGCCATGACCGAGACGACCAACGCGCTGGACGTCGCTGTTGTGGCCATTCTGGCCATCACGGCGCAGGCCGCTGCGGTCGGCGCCTGGGCGCAGAAAACCGGCTTCGCCATTGCGGTCGATGCCGGATACGCCCTTGGCTGCGGCGTGGTGATGATCCTGGCGCATGCGGCCTTGTAAACCGCCCGCCTGACCGCCCGGCGGTCAGGCCTTTTGCCGAAGGGCGCGCAGGTCGAGGCTGACCAACAGGGTCGCGCCGATGACCAGCGCCGCCCCACCCCAGAAGCCGACCGAGGGCACCTCGGCGAACGCGAAATACCCGACGCCCACGGAAAAGATTAGGCTCAGGTAGCTGAGCACGGACAGGACCCCGGCCTCGCCATGGTAATGCGCGCGCAGGAAACACATCTGGGCGCATTGGGCAAAGGCTCCGACCATCAGCAGCGGCAGCAGATGGTCGGGCGCAATCGGCACCCAGGACAACGCGGCAAGCGGCGCGGTGCAGACCGCAAGACCCAGCGTGTAAAAGCTCATCAGGACAATCGTCGGCGCGCTGCGCAGCCGACGCGTGGCGATTACCGCGCCTGATCCCGCCAGCACAGTCACCGCCAGGGCGGCAAGGCCCAGGCTCCAGGGCACTTCTGTCGGGTTGGCGGCGATCAGCACGCCCACCAGCGCCACCCCCGCCGCGATCCAGCGTTTGCGCCCGATGGTTTCCCGCAAGAGCAGCGCGGCCAGCACCATGGTCACCACGGGCCTCGTGAAACCCACGGCCGAGAACAGCGCCAGCGGCACCCGCGCGATGGCGTAGAAACTGGCGCTCAGCGTCACCACCGACAGTCCGACCCGCAGGGCATGCAAGGGCAGGTCCGGCACCTTGTGAAAGGCGGCGCGGCGCATCCAGATCAGCGGCAGGATCAGCACCAGCCCGGTCAGGGCCCGCAGAAACACGATCTGGACCGAGGCATAATCCGCCCCCAGCCATTTCACGATCGACAGCGCGGTGATGTTCACCGACATGTCCATGATCAGCCAGGCCCCGCCGCGCAGATTGTTTCGGGGGGCCTCTGCGCTCATTGTCGGGGGGCGATCAGGTTGGCCATCAGGCGAAAGGCGCCGGGCACCAGATTGGCCATCTGGTGATGCAGGATCAACGAGCTGTGCACGTGTCGCCCCTTGCCGATGTCGGCCACCAGCAGCGCGCCAGTCAACGGCGCTTCTTCCGGGTCGGCCATCGACAGCAGCGGGGTATAGGCGGCGTCCCAGCTTTTGGCGAAGTAAAGCCCGCGTTCCTTGACCCAGCCCCGCCAGTCCTCGGGACCGATCGGGTTGGGGGTCGACAGCACCGCGTGGTCCACCAGATGCGTGACCTGTGCCGCCTCATCCGTGACGCGCCAGCGCAACGAGGGCTGGCCGATCTCAAGCGGTCTGGGGGCTGTGGTCAAAGCATCCCAATTGTCCCAGGGGCGGTGATAGAGCGTGACCAGCGTGCCCCCCGCCTCGACCCAGGTGTGCAGGGCGGGCATGACCTCGGCCAGGCCCGGGCGAAAGCGCAGGGCGAAGATGCCGATGACGATGCTGTCGAACCCGGCAAAAAGGCCCGGCGCGGTCAGATCGGCATCCGACAGGTCGGTGACTTCCGCCCCCATGGCAGCCAGCAACGTGCCGACGCGGTCGTTTCCACCGCCGATATAGCCGACACGGCCCCGGGGCACGGCGACATCGACGACACCGACGCGCAGGGCTGCGGGCATGGCACGGGCCGTGGGCGCGATGTGGTCGTGGGTGATCTGGGTCACCCGGGCTGCGGGGGCACCGTCAAGTGTGACGCCCAGAGTGTAGGTGCCGGGCCTGACGTCCGCGGGCAAGGCAACCTCGAAACCGCTCTCGGTCGGCGTGCTTGTCCACCCTTCTGGCACCGCCAATGCCGCCTCGGCACCTGCGGGTGAGACCCCGCCCAAGGTCAGGGCAATCGGCGCGCGGGTCTGCGAGAGGTTCACCAGAACCGCCTCGTGCGTCAGCGCGGCGCGGGCGGCGGGCAGGATCACCGGGGGAACGTCAAAGGGCAATGGAAGCGAGACATCGGTCCCTTGCGTGGTGACATGCAGGGTCAGGTGCGGCAGAGGCGGAACACAGGGGTCATATTCGGCGCGGTAGGGATCGCTGGGCGTGGCATCCGCGCCGATGCTCAAGGTCCCGTCCTGAAGGGCCCAGCCCTCTGGCAGGTCGAAGGCAAGTTGAACCTTTTCGGCCTCTCCGGCGTCCAGTTCGGTCCGGACCGAAGTGCTGCCCCCCACAGGCACAAAGGTCTGATCGGTCCAGACATGCGCCTCCACCCCCAACGACAAGCGCAACACCTGCCGCAGTTGGTCCAGCTTTGCCGATAGCCTGTGTGCGACCTCGATGCGCAACTGCGCGGGGCAACCAAGTTCGGCCGCCGTCAGGTGCTGCATCGCATCCAGCGCGTGGCGGGTGACGCCGGTGAACGAGGGGAAGGCGGCAATCGTCTGCACCAGAGCCGCATCAGCGGCATGCAAAGCCTCGGCAATCGGGTCGGCCCCGGGCAGGTCGGCCAGGTCCCCCAGGCGATAGGGCAAACCGGACCAGAACAGATCATCCGCCCCCTCGATATGCGAGATCCGCAGATGCAACGGCCAATCGCGTCGCGCGCCGGCCTGAACCCAGCGCCCCATGCCCTGGGTCCGGTGATAGGCCCGCGACTGCTGGCCGATGCGGTCCCAGCTCCAGCCGCTGACCGGTTCCCGGTCCTGCCCGTCGATCACCAGTGTCGCGGGTGGTGGCGGCAGGTCGTCGTCATAGGCCTGACCAGCGCCCGACCAGGCAGGCAAATAGAGTTTCTTCACCTGCCAGGGCGGCAGGTTCACGGGAAAGTCCGGGTCCGCCGCCGCCGCCATCACCTGTTCAACCGCCTGCGTCATTGCCCGGTGGTGGCCGTGCTGGCCGGGCACATCCAGAAAGGTCGGGCACAGGATGTCGGGCCGCTCGGTCCGGACGATCTCGACAAAGCGATGCATCGTGCGGTCCGATCCCCAGCGGCCCAGGGTTTCGTCGCCGCTTTTGGAGAACCCGAAATCGGTGATCGTGTCTTCGGGTGCGGTCGAATGCCAGTACATCCGCATGCCCAGCACGTCACAGGCGCGCTCCATTTCACGCGTGCGCAGGGCGCCCAGATCGGCGCCGCCCTCGGTGCCGATGTCGTTCTGACCACCCTCGCCGCGTGTCGAACAGGCGTACGAGATGTTGATCCCGTCTCGAAAAGCCAAAGCCGCCAGCATGCCAGAGGTTTCGTCATCGGGATGCGCGCCGGTCTGCATGAAGCGGGTCACCGACTTCAGCGGCTGCAGGGCCCACCAAAGCTGCATCAGGCGCGGTTGCGCGCGGTCCTGTGTGATGCGCGATTGATCGAGGGTCGGCATGGTCTGTCCTTTCCGCGGCGCGCGTCAGGCGGCGATCTGTGGCATGAAAGTCCGATTGATGATCAGCGCCGCCCCGCCCAGCGTGGCGGTCATCCGGCCCGAGCGTCCGCGCATCAGGCGCGGCACGTCCCGATCGCTGCGGTGCGAGACCGAGCGGTCCGGCAGGGTCACCGAGGTCAGGAAGTGGTCGATGATCGCGTCCGGCATGGCCCCGCCCAGAATGACGGTTTCGGGATCCAGCATGTTTTCGACAATCGCAATCGCCGTTGACAGGGGCCCCGAGGCGGCAGACAGCCAGTCCATCAGCGCGGGCTGGCAGGCCGCATAGGCCCGCGAGATATCCTCGCTGCTGCGCACCTTGATCCCGGCGGTCGCAAGGTAGCGTTGCACCGAAAGCCGGCTGACAAGCGTTTCCAGCGGGGCGGTCCCGTTGACCGAGGGCACGGGGATGTGGCCGATCTCGCCCGCGTTGCCAAAGGCGCCGGTGACCAGCCGCCCGTCCTGAACGATCCCCATGCCGAGCCCCGTACCGAAGTAAAGGAACGCGTAGCTGTTCAACCCCTTGGCCGCGCCGGTCACGCGTTCCGACACCGCCGCCGCGTTGGCGTCGTTCGAGACCAGAACCGGCACTCCCAGCAGATCGGTGAACCAGGTGACCAGGTCGGTGTCGTGCCAAAGCGGCAATTCCGAGGCGCTGCCTTCAAGGCCCGTCGCCTCGAACGGGCCGGGCATCACGATGCCCGCGCCAAGCATCCGATCCCGCGGCACGCCCGCGTCGCGCATCACCTCGTTGCTGAGCGCAAGAACAGTGTCCGAGACCGCCTGCAGGCTTTGCGCAAACAGCGTCTGGCGGCGCGACAGAATAGGTGTGCCACACAGGTCGATCACAGCAGCAAAAACCGCGTCAGGCCGGATCTCGACCCCCAGCGCAAAGCCGCCTTTGGGGTTCAGCCCGTATTGCACGGCCGGAAGGCCCCTCATCCCGCTGCGCCGCCCCAGCTCGCTGATTAGCCCGTCGTCCAGCAAATCGGCAATGATGTTGGACACGGCCTGAGTGGACAGGCCCGATGTGCGGGCAATCTCGGCCCGGCCCACCTGGCCAGAGGTGCGGATACGGTCCAGCACAACCTTGCGATTATGGTTGCGCGCGCGTTCGGCATTTGCGCCGACAATTTTGGCTGGGGTCGTCATGCCCCTCCGATTAACTCAAGTAACTTGATAATTCAATACAGTTGAGTTAATGCAAGGGATATCGCGGCAACGGCCGCGCAACGACCGGTCCAAGATCGGCACATGTCCACCAGGGAGGTCAGACATATGGAACTCACCAGACTAAAGGCACTTGCAACTGCGGCGGTGACCGGCACCTCGGCGCTGTTCGCAACCTCGGCCCAGGCGGTCGAGATCGAATACTGGCAGTATTTCTTTGATGCCCGCGTGACGGCGATGGAACAGCTGATCGAGAACTTCGAGGCGGCAAACCCAGACATCACCGTCAAGATGACCCACTTCCCCTATGCTGACTACCGCACCAAGGTCGCCGCCGCGATCCCGGCGGGCGAAGGCCCCGACGTCGTGCAGCTGTTTTACGGATGGCTGAATGACTACAAGGCGGCCCAGTTGATCCAGCCGCTGCCCACCGACGTCTTCCCGGCGGACCAGATCGACGCTGAATTCTTCCCGATGGTCGCCGCCATGCGCGAGGGCGATGCCTATTGGGCCCTGCCGACCGCCGTCCGCTCGCTGGCGCTGTTCTACAACAAGCGGCTCTTTGACGAGGCTGGCATTGATGGCCCGCCCGAGAACCTCGACCAGTTGGTCGAGCTGGGCAAGATGATGACCAAGCGCGATGGCGCGGGCAACCTGACCCAGGCCGGCTTCACCATCGCTATGACCGCGCAAGACCACCACTGGTGGCGCGAAGGTCTGGTTCGCCAGTTCGGCGGAGAGCCGTACCTGGACGACTACAAGACCGTGAACTACAACACCGAGGCCGGATTGAAGGCGCTTGAGTTCTACGTGGGTCTGGGCGACGCGGCAAATGGCATCGCGGGCTTTGGCTTCATGGACGAACCGCAAGCGGCCTTCAAGGCCGGGCGCGCGGCGATGCACATTGACGGCTCGTTCCGCATCGGTTCGCTGAACAAGACGCGGGGCCTGAAGTGGGGTGTGACCGAGTTGCCCGCGACTGCGGATGGCGTCAAGTCGAACTACTCCAGCTACTGGGTGAACGCGATCACCACCAAGGCCAAGGACGAAAAGTACGACGCGGCGGTGAAGTTCATGCAGTACGTGACCTCGGACGAGGCCATGCAGATCTGGCTGGATGTGGTGGGTGAACTGCCTGCCAAGCCTTCGGTCGGACTGACGGAAGCCAACGCATCGCACGAGGTCTTCGGCCCCTTCATCCGTGGACTCGAGAATGCCAACACCACCAAGTTCGTGAATGAAAGCGCCCAGCGCCAGCTGATGGTCGACATGGTCGCCCGCATCAACCTGGAAGGTGTGTCCGCGGCAGATGCCCTGGCCGAGGCCGCAGCGGCCGAGCAGAAACTGCTCGACGATTTCTACGCCTCGAACTGATGACATCCTGACGGGCCGCACTTCAGCGGCCCGTCTCTTAGTCCCGGCAGGCACACATGTACCGCAATCTTTCGATCCGCCAGAAACAGATCGTCTGGGCCTGGGCGTTCCTTGCCATCCCCGTCGTCTTTTACGTGGTGATCCGGTTCTATCCGACCGGCAACGCCATGGTGATCTCGTTCCAGAACTGGAACCTTCTGGGCGACCGCACCTTTGCCGGGTGGGAGAACTACCGCAAGCTCTGGCATGACGAGGTGTTCTGGCAAGTCTTCCGTAACACCTTTGTCTACCTGATCCTCGGCACGCCGATCAGCCTCGTGATCTCGTTCCTGCTGGCCTATCACCTCGACAAGACGCGGTTCATGCATGGCTTCCTGCGGATGCTCTATTTCCTGCCGTTCATGACCAGCGCCGTCGCCATGGCCTGGGTCTGGCGGTGGTTCTATCAGCCGGTGCCCATCGGCCTGTTCAACAACTTCCTGGCCGAGTTCGGCATCCCGCAGATCGCCTTTCTGCGGTCGACGACCAACGCGCTGCCCGCGATCCTTGCCCCTGCAATCTGGGCAGGCCTTGGCTTTCAGATCATCATCTTCATGGCCGGCCTGCGCGCCATCCCGCAAAGCTATTACGAAGCCGCCCGCATCGACGGCGTGTCGAACTTCACGCAGCTTTTCGAGATCACGATCCCGCTGCTGAAACCCACGATCGTCTTTCTGGTGGTCTTTTCCTCGATCGGCTTCCTGCGGATCTTTGACCAGGTTTTCAACATGACCACCGGCGATCCCGGCGGGCCGCTGAACACCACCAAACCGCTGGTCCTGATGATCTATCAGACCGCGTTCACCGATTTTGACATGGGATATGCCTCGGCCCAGACGGTTGTGCTGTTCCTGATCCTGCTGCTCGTTTCGCTCTTTCAACTCTATCTGCTGAGGGACCGGTGATGGCCGCAACCGACGACATCCGCCCGACAAGCTCGGGGCTGTTTGCCAGCACCAGCGCCAAGCGCCGCGCGAACATGGGGCAGTTCATCCGCTGGATGATCCTGATGCTTTTGGGCATCGCCATGGTCATGCCGATTGTCTACATGATCTCGACCTCGCTGAAATGGCCGCACGAGATCTATGACGTCTCGCTGATCCCCAAAGAGCCGCATCTGGAGAACTACACGTTTGTGCTTGAGGACGGGCGGTTCTACGGCTGGTTCATGAATTCGCTGATCATCGCCGTGATCACCACGGTGTCGAACGTGATCTTCGACAGCCTTGTGGGCTACACACTCTGCAAATTCCGCTTCCCGGGGCGTTACATCGTCTTCATCGCGATCCTCAGCACGCTTATGATCCCGACCGAGATGCTGGTGATCCCCTGGTACCTGATGAGTCAGAGCTTTGGCTGGCTCGACACCCATTGGGGCATCATGTTCCCGGGACTGATGACCGCCTTTGGCACCTTCCTGATGAAGCAGTTCTTTGAAACCGTGCCCGATGATTTCATCGAGGCCGCACGGATCGACGGTCTGAACGAATTGCAGATCTGGTGGACGGTCGCGATGCCTCTGGTCCGGCCCGCGCTGGCGGCTCTGGCGATCTTTGTCTTCCTGGGCAACTGGACGGCCTTTATCTGGCCGCTGATCGTGACGAACAGCTGGGACATGTACACGCTGCCCGTGGGTCTTTCGACCTTTGCAGACGAGGCCGACGTCGCGTGGGAACTGGTGATGACCGGCGCTGCGATTTCGACCATACCGACGCTGGTCGTCTTTCTGATCTTCCAGCGGTTCATCATCCGTGGCGTGGTCATGGCGGGGCTGAAAGGGTGAGCGGCGCGACGGACACCCAGCCGCTGGTCGAGGTCTCGGCCCTTGACCATGTGCACCTTTATGTCGCCGACCCCGAGGCCGCGGCCGCCTGGTATGGCCGCATCCTTGGCCTGCAGGTTCTGCCGTCGTCCAAGCGTCTGCATGGCGGCAAATACATGGCCACGCCGCGCGGCCAGTATTGCGCGACGATTTTCCCCGGATCGCCCCCGTCAGACGGCGATCACACCACTGCGTTCCGGGTGCCGGGGCGGGTCTTCATCGCCTTTGGCGAGGCCCTGCCGCACCCACAGGTCGCAGGCCGATCCGGTCAGCCGCTGCAGGCCAAAGAGGCCGCCGATCATGACCTTGCGTTTTCCTTCTATTTCCAGGACCCCGACGGGAACCACCTGGAGCTGACAACCTATGATCACGCACAGGTGCGGGACTGGCTAAGAACCAAACAGCGGAGGCACGGATGACCGACACCTCTGTCTTCCCCGACCCGACCTATCGCGACACGGTGCTGGCGCCGCTCTTTGACGGGGTCAAGGCGCATTACGCGGGGGGCATGGCGGCCATCAACCGGGCGCATCTGGTGATGCTGGCGGAAACCGGCATCCTGCCCCGCGCGGATGCCGCCCGGATCGCCACGGCCCTGCGCGACATCGACACCGAAACCGACCTGAGCGCACTGACCTATACCGGCGAGCACGAGGACTATTTCTTCCTTGTCGAGGCCGAGCTGAAGGCGCGCCTTGGCGACCTTGGCGGCGCGCTGCACACGGCCCGGTCGCGCAACGATATGGACCATACGCTGTTCAAGCTGGCCCTGCGAACCCGAACGGATGCGATGACCGGCGAATTGCACGCGCTGGCCGAGTCGCTGCTAACCAAGGCCCGCGCCGAGGCCGAAACCCTGATCGTCGCCTACACCCACGGCCAGCCTGCGCAGCCCACGACCTTTGGCCACTACCTGGCCGCCATCATTGAGGTCATCCTTCGCGACGCAGAGCGTCTGAACGCCGCCGCCGAGGGGCTTGAACATTGCCCCATGGGCGCCGCCGCGATCACCACCTCGGGCTTCCCCATCGACCGCCACCGCGTGGCCGAGCTGTTGGGCTTCGACGGCCCGCTGCTGAACGCCTATGGCTGCATCGCCTCGGTCGACTACGTGACCGGGCTTTATTCAGCGATCAAGCTGATCTTCCTGCACCTTGGCCGTCTGATCCAGGATCTGCAATTCTGGTCCGCCTTCGAGGTCGGGCAGCTCTACGTGCCCAACAGCCTTGTGCAGATCAGCTCGATCATGCCGCAAAAGCGCAACCCGGTGCCAATCGAGCATATGCGCCACCTGGCCAGCGCCACCGCCCTGCGCTGTGACGTGATCGTCGGCACGATGCACAACACGCCCTTCACCGACATGAACGACAGCGAGGGCGAGGTGCAGCAGGCGGGCTATGCCGCCTTTGACAGCGGCAGCCGGGTGCTGCGGATGCTGGCGGCCTTTCTGCCGGCCTGTCGGATCAACACCGTCGCCGCGCGCCGCATCACCGATGCCGCCTGCATCACCATCACCGAGCTGGCCGATACACTGGTGCGGGACGAAGGCCTGACCTTCCGCCACGCCCACGAAATCGCCGCCGCCACGGCGCGTGCCGTCATCGATCAGGGCGCGCCTCTGGCGGACGGTTACGCCGCCTTTGCGCAGGCGTTCGAGGCCGCGACTGGTCAGGCACCCGGGCTGGATGCCGAGGGCTTTTCCACCGCCGTCGCGCCCGAAACCTTTGTCGCGCGCCGCACCCGACCGGGCGGCCCGGCCCCGCAAGCGCTTGCCGAAGCCTTTGCCACCTACGACGCCGCCCTCGCCACCCTCAAAGCCCAGCGCCAGACCCGCACCGCCCGCCATGCGGCGGCGGACAGCGCGCTGGACACCGCCTTTACCCAACTGCTGGAGACCTGACAGCGTGTCCAATCTCATCATCCGCGACCTGGTCAAGACCTATGGCAAAACCGAGGTTCTGCACGCCATCAACCTTGAAGTCCAAGCCGGAGAATTCGTCGTCTTTGTCGGCCCCTCGGGCTGCGGAAAGTCCACGACCCTGCGGCTGGTCGCGGGGCTGGAAGAGGTGACCAGCGGCGAGATCGAAATCTCGGGCCGTGTGGTCAACAACCTGGAACCCAAGGACCGCGACATCGCGATGGTCTTCCAGAACTACGCGATTTACCCGCACATGACGGTGCGCAAGAACATCGGGTTCGGCCTGCGCGCTTCCAAGATGCCGCGCGCCGAAAAGGACAAGCGCATTGAAGAGATCGCCGAGATCCTGGGCATGACCGACCTGCTGTCGCGCAAACCCAACCAGCTGTCCGGCGGGCAGCGCCAGCGCGTGGCCATCGGCCGCGCCATGGTGCGCGATCCGGCGGTGTTCCTGTTCGACGAACCCCTGTCAAACCTTGATGCGCAGCTGCGCACGCAGATGCGGCTTGAAATCAAGAAGCTGCACCAGCGCGTCGGCGCGACCATCGTCTTTGTCACCCACGATCAGGTCGAGGCCATGACCATGGCCGACCGCATCGTCATCATGAAAGACGGCCACATCCAGCAGATCGGCACCCCGGCGCAGGTGTACCACACCCCTGCCAACGCCTTTGTCGCGGGCTTCATCGGGTCGCCATCGATGAACATGCTGTCCGGAGAGGTCTCGGACGGGCGGGTCACGCTGGATGGTGGCGGGACGCTGGACATGCCTGGCCTTCCGGGCGGCACGCGGCGCATCACGCTGGGGGTGCGGCCGGACGATCTGCACCCGGTTGATGGACACGGCCTGATCCAGGGGCCGGTCACGGTGCGCGAACCGCTGGGGCACGAGACGCTGATCTACGTGGGCGCCGGATCGGGCGAGATCATCGCCAAGGCCGACGGCCGCACACCGCCGCCCGTGGGCGCCAATGTCTCGCTTGGCGCGGCACCGGAAAACGTGCATCTCTTTGACCCCGAAACCGGAGCGGCCCTGCGGTGACCAAGACGCGCGCAACTCCTAAGGTCCTGTCGGTCGGTCGCCTGTATTGCGACCTGATCTTTACCGACCTGCCGCGCATGCCCTCGCTGGGAACCGAGATCTTTGCCGAAGGTTTCAGCGCCCACGCCGGCGGCGGGGCCTTTATCACCGCGGCGCATCTGGCCGACCTTGGGTGCGCTTCGGCGCTCGCGACCATGTTGCCCTCGTCGCCCTTCACCGACCTGATGCGGGCCGAGATCGAGGGATCGGGCGTCGACATGACCGCCTGCCGTCCGCTGCCACCCGAAGCCGGACCGCAGTTGACCGTCGCCATGGTGCATGGCGGCGAGCGGGCCTTTCTGTCACGCCGCGCCGGCCCGCCCTTTCCGGAGCTTTCAGCGCCAATGCTGGTCGATCAGGGCGTGCGGCACCTGCACATCGGCGAGATGGCCAGCCTTGTGGCCCGGCCCGGGTTACTGGATGTCGCAGATCAGGCCGATGTGACCGTCTCGCTGGATTGCTCGTGGGACGAAAGCCTGAGCGCCGCCGACATTGCGCCGTTCCTTGGCCGGATCGACGTGTTCCTGCCCAATGATACCGAGCACCAGCGGCTGACAGAGCTTGGACTGACGGCGCCGATGTCGCCGCTGACCGTGATCAAGCGAGGGTCCAAAGGCGCCAGCGCCGTGACCTCCGAAGGTCGGATTGATACCGTGACAGAGCCGCTTAAGGCCGTCGACACCACCGGCGCCGGAGATGCCTTCAACGCCGGTTTCCTGGCCGCCTGGCTGAATGGGGCCTCCCTGCCCGACTGCCTGGCGGCCGGGAACACCCGTGGCGCGCTGGCGGTCCGGCAACGCGGTGGATTTGCCCCCCAAACCGAACCCCTGTCCCACAAAGGCTGACGATGCCGATGACCGACCCATCCCCGACCTGGATGCAACGCGAAATCGCCGAGATTGCTGCGGCGGCAGAACGTCTTGCCCGGCCAGAAAACCGCGCTCGGTCTCAACGCATTGCCGCCGAACTGCGGGCGATCTCGCCGCCGGTTGTGTTAACGGTTGCCAGAGGGTCTTCGGCTCATGCGGCGACTTACCTCGGCAGCGTGATCCAGAAAATCCTGCGCATTCCCACGGCCCATGTCGGTCCATCGATCTCGACCGTCTATAACGTCGACCTGCAGGCGCAAGGGCTTGTTGCACTGGCGCTCAGCCAGTCAGGCACCAGTGCGGACATCGTGCAATTGGCAGCGTCGCTCAAGTGGACCGGTGGGCATGTCGTCGCGTTGACCAACACGACAGGCAGCCCACTGGCCAAGGCCTCGTCCCGGGTGCTGGACATCGCTGCGGGACCCGAAAACGCGGTTGCGGCGACCAAGAGCTATGCCAACTCGATCATTGCCGGACTTTGGCTGATTGCCGATTGGGGTGAGGACGAGGCCATGGGCAAAGCGTTGGAAAGGTTGCCCGAGGCCCTGGCAGCGGCATCGGCGGGCCCAGAGATCCTGCAGGCCGCGCAACTTTTGTCGACAGCCGAGCATGCCGTGATCCTGGGCAGAGGGCCCGGTTTGGGACTTGCCAACGAATGTGCGCTCAAGCTGCTTGAAACCTGTCGCATCAGCGCCGTCTCCTACAGCGGCGCCGAGGTTCTGCACGGCCCCAGCACGGTTCTGCGAGACGGATTTCCGGTGATCGCGCTGCGCACCGGGGCTGGGGCAGGCATGGATCAGGTGCTTTCCCGCCTGGCCGAACAGGGCGCCGCTGTGGTCCAGCTGCCTGTTGCAAGCGGCACCGGCCATCGCCTTGTCGATCCCCTGCTTGACCTGCCGCCGCTTTACGAGATGATCGAGGCTCTGTCGCGCGCGCGGGGGCTGGACCCCGACCGCCCGGCAGATCTTGAAAAGGCGACCAAGACGGTCTGACCCGACAGTCGGCCGCAAGACAAGGGCAGCGGCATGGGGCAAATCACTCTTCTGGGCACCAAGGGCGGACCGGCGATCCGGCAAAAAGGCGCATTGCCGACCGCCAGCCTGTTGCAGATGGCGGGTCAGACGATCCTGGTCGATTGCGCCATCGGCGCAACCCGTAGTGTCGTTGATGCAGGCGTTGACCTGCTCGACATCGACGCGATCTATATCACCCACCTGCATTCAGACCACGTGCTGGAACTGGGCCCGCTGATCTACACCGCCTGGACGACGGGCCTGGGGCGCGAGATCACCATCTTCGGCCCCGAGGGGATCGAGGGCTATTGGCAAGGCTTCCTGTCCGCGATGAGCTATGACTACGCGATCCGGCTGGCAGACGAGGGCCGCCCCCCTTTGAAAAACCTCGTGCGCTTGGTGACCTATGGCGAAGGCGCTCTCGAGGATCTGGGCGACCTCAAGGTCTCGGCGCTGCGTGTCGAGCATCCGCCGGTCACCGAATGTTACGCCCTGAAGTTCGAGGCCGGCGGCAAACGCGTCGTCTTTTCCGCCGACACCTGTTACTTCCCGCCTCTGGCGCCTTTTTCGCAGGGCGCTGACGTGCTGGTGCACGAGGCGATGCTGACAGCGGGCGTTGACAAGCTGATCCAGCGCACCCCGGGCGCGGACCGGTTGCGCGAGCATCTGATGGCCTCGCACACGCCCGCCGACGAGGTCGGTCAGATCGCCAGCGCGGCGATGGTCAAACACCTGGTTCTGAACCACATGGTGCCCGCTGATGATCCGGACTTTGGCGATGCCGACTGGGAACGCGAAGTGGCCAGGACCTGGAACGGCAAGGTCACCGTTGGCCACGACGGGATGACCATCTCTTTTTAACGCTTCCCACGCGCCAGATGGCGAAGGGCGTCTTTCAACGCCTTTGCGGCTGCGGGATCCAGCTGACCCATCACCTGCGCATCATAGTCGCGCGCGATCCCGGCCAGGTCGGCATAGGCGCGCTGACCGGCAGGCGACAGCTGCAGTTTTGCCGAACGCCGGTCACTGTCCAACGTCTCGCGCAGCAGAAACCGCTTTTGCTCCAACGCGGCGACGGCGCGGCTGATCTTGGTCTTGTGGCTTTGTGCGGCCTCGACAATTTCGCGCGCGGTCATCGGCCCGAATTGGCCCAGATGGCACAACACCCGCCATTCGGTGCGCAACATGCCATAGCGATCCTTGTAGATCTTTTGGAACGCCCGTCCGTTTGCCTCGGCCGCCTGGTTCAACAGATAAGGCAAAAAATCGTTCAGATCGAAATCCTCGGCTTCCATCGTTCGAACCCTTGTTAGTTACATTTTCAACTATTACCGCAGGTCGGAAGGAAACAGGAGTTCAAAATGACAGCGCATGATCCCCGCCCTATGACGCAACAGCTTGGCAGCAACAGCACGACGCCAGGATACATGCCGGGCTTTGGCAATGACCACGAAACCGAGGCGCTGCCCGGCGCCCTGCCCCAGGGCATGAACAGCCCGCAGAAATGTGCCTATGGGCTTTACGCCGAGCAGCTGTCAGGCACCGCCTTTACCAAGCATCCGCCAGAGCGGACCTGGTGTTACCGCATCCGTCCTTCGGTCAAGCACTCGACCCGCTACACGAAGGTGGACCTGCCCTACTGGAAAAGCGCACCTCATGTGATCGAGGATGTGACCAGCCTGGGCCAGTACCGCTGGAACCCGATCGAGGCGACGGACAAGGGTCTGACCTGGGTCACCGGGATGCGCACGATCACCACGGCAGGAGACGTCAACACGCAGGTCGGCATGGCCAGCCACGTCTACCTGGTGACCGAATCGATGGTCGACGATTACTTCTTCTCGGCTGACAGCGAGCTGCTGGTTGTCCCGCAAGAGGGCCGCATCCGCTTCTATACCGAGCTTGGCATCCTCGACGTCGAGCCGAAAGAGATTGCGATCATCCCGCGTGGGCTGGTGTACCGTGTCGAGCTTCTGGAAGGTCCGGCGCGTGGCTTTGTCTGCGAAAACTACGGCGAGAAATTCGAGATGCCGGGCCGTGGCCCCATCGGCGCGAACTGCATGGCCAACCCGCGCGACTTCAAAGCGCCCGTTGCCGCGTTCGAGGACCGCGAGGTGCCTTCGACCATTACCGTGAAATGGTGTGGACAGTTCCACCGGACCCAAATCGGCCAAAGCCCGCTGGACGTGGTTGCATGGCATGGCAACTACGCGCCCTACAAATACGACCTGCGGGCCTATTGCCCAGTCGGCGCGATCCTCTTTGACCACCCGGACCCCTCGATCTTTACCGTGCTGACAGCGCCTTCGGGCAGCCCGGGCACGGCGAACATCGACTTCGTCCTGTTCCGCGAACGCTGGATGGTGGCCGAAGATACCTTCCGACCGCCCTGGTACCACAAGAACATCATGTCCGAGCTGATGGGCAACATCTATGGCATCTATGACGCCAAGCCCGAGGGCTTTGTCCCCGGTGGGATCAGCCTGCACAACATGATGCTGCCGCACGGTCCGGACAAGCAAGCCTTTGAAGGCGCGTCGAATTCCGACCTGAAGGCCGAAAAGCTCGACAACACCATGTCCTTCATGTTCGAAACCCGCTTCCCGCAGCACCTGACCCGCTTTGCCGCGGACGAGGCGCCAATGCAGTCCGGCTACATCGACGTCTGGGCGGACATGGAAAAGCACTTTGATGGCACGCCCGAGGGATCGTGGTGAGGCTATTCAGCTACTGGCGGTCGACCACCTCGTACCGGGTGCGCATTGCGCTGCACCTAAAGGGGCTGGCCTTTGAAACCGTACCGGTGAACCTGGTGGCGGGTGAGCAGCGAGACGCTGCTTACCTTTCCACCAATCCCATCGGCGGTGTGCCCGCGCTGGACCTTGGCGACGGGCAGATTCTGACGCAATCCATGGCGATCCTGGACTATCTGGATGCGGCCTATCCGGACCCGGCGCTTTTGCCCGCCGATCCGCTGCAGGCGGCCCGGATCAAGGCGGCGGCGATGGTCGTGGCCTGCGACATCCATCCGGTGAACAACCTGAAAGTCGTGGGACAGTTGAAAGCCCTGGGCCACAGCCAGGAAGACGCCGTGGCCTGGATGAACGACTGGATGACACGCGGCTTCACCGCCTATCAGGCGCTTTTGCCCGAAGGCACGGCGTTCAGCTTTGGCGACACGCCAACGCTTGCGGACCTGTGCCTTGTTCCGCAGCTTTACAATGCGCACAGATGGGGCTGTGACTTGACCCCGTTTTCCCGCCTGACCGATATTGAGGCGCGCTGCCTGGCCCTTCCGGCCTTTGACGCGGCCCGCCCCGAGACCCAACCCGACGCCGGGTGAAAGAGGATATGATGACTGGACTGAAACCGTCCTGGATCGACAGCGCCAACGCGCCCGACACCGATTTTCCGTTGAACAACCTGCCTTATGGCGTCTTTTCCGTCGACGATGGCGACCTGCGCTGCGGCGTCGCCATCGGGGATCGAATCGTGGACGCGACGGGACTGGAGGCCGCAGGCATCCTGCGTGCAGATCCTGAAGCCGACGTATTGGACGCGCCCTGGTGGAATGACTTCATGGAGCTTGGACCCAAGGTCTGGGCCGACTACCGCGCCCGGTTGACAGCCCTGCTGTCAGACGGTGCCGACGAGCAGACGCAAGAGGCGGTGATCACCCATTCGGTGCCGATGGCGCAAGCGACCCTGCACATGCCGTTCCGCGTCAGCGAATACACCGATTTCTACGCGGGCCGTCACCACGCCACCAATGTCGGCACCATGTTCCGTGGGGCCGAGAACGCGCTGCCGCCGAACTGGCTGCACATCCCGATCGGCTATAACGGGCGCGCCTCGTCCGTCGTGGTTTCGGGCACGGATGTGACCCGCCCGCACGGGCAGTTGAAAGGGCCGAACGACACGGTTCCGCGCTTTGGCCCCTCGGCCCGCTTTGACATCGAGCTTGAGATGGGCGCCATCGTCGGCACGGCCTCGGACGGGCCGATCTCGGTGGCAGAGGCCTATGACAACATCTTTGGTTATGTCCTGCTGAACGACTGGTCGGCGCGCGACATTCAGGCCTGGGAATACCAGCCGTTGGGTCCGTTCCAGGCCAAGGCCACGGCCACCACGATCAGCCCCTGGATCGTGACCGCCGCCGCGCTGGAGCCGTTCCGCACCTCGACGCCAGAACGTGAAAAGGACCTGTTGCCCTATCTGCAGGAACCCGGCCCGATGCTGTATGACATCGCGCTGGACGTGGGACTGACGCCTGCAGGCGGCGACGAGACGGTGATCGCGCGGACGAACTACAACGAGATGTATTACTCCGCCGCTCAGCAACTGGCGCATCACACCACATGTGGCTGCCCGATGCGGGTGGGCGATCTGTTGGGCTCTGGCACCATCTCGGGGCCCGAGAAAGACATGCGCGGATCGCTTCTGGAGCTCAGCTGGGGCGGCAAAGAGCCCCTGACACTGGACAGCGGCGAAACCCGCAGCTTTATCGAAGACGGCGACACGCTGGCGCTGCGTGGTGCGGCGCAAGGCGACGGCTTCAGGATCGGCTTTGGCCCATGCCTTGGAACCGTCACCCCTGCGCGGTCATGACCTGAGACCTGATCAACGGGCGCCAGCGGCTCACGAAGGCGCGGCGCCCAGCGACCCCCGCAACTTGAGGTCTGCCTGCAGCTCGACCCGCGATTGCGTCACCTCTCCATTGCGCAACTCGATCAACAACCGGGCCGCCCCGCGGCCCATGTTGCGATGCGGCACATGAACAGTGGTCAGGCCGGGCGAGACGATCTCGGCAACCTCGATGTCGTCAAATCCCGTGATCGAGACCTCGCCCGGGACATCGATCCCAAGCTTCTGCGCCATGGTCATCGCGCCGGCGGCCAGAACATCGTTACCGCAAATCACTGCCGTGGGCCGCGCGGGACCCGACATCAGGCCTTCGAAGGCCATGGCCCCGTTCTGGATCGAATAGGGCGTTTCGACAATCTGCAGCGACGCCGGGTCCAGCCCCTGCGCCTGCATTGCGGCCTGAACTCCTTCGAAGCGTTCGCGCGCGCGGTCGTTGCCGACACGCGGCGCAGTGATCAAGGCAATGTCGCGATGACCCAACCGCAGGACATGGTCCATCAGGCGCTTCATGGCCTTGTGGTTGTCGAACCCTATTGACGGGCGGGACTGTGCCTCGTTGAACGTCCAGGCAACAACATAGGGAATGCGGCGCTGCTCCAGAAAGGCATAGCTGTCTGCGGTGCGATCGTGGCCGATCAACAACAAGGCATCCGCCCCACGGGCAACCAGGGCGCGGATCTGCTCTTCCTCCAGCTCGGGGCTGTAGGACGAACTGGCCACCAGCAAGGTGACCCCGTGCCGCCCCAGCTCTTCCTGAAAGGCCTGCAACCCGCGGGCAAAGATGGCGTTGTCCATTGTCGGGATGATCGCGCCAAAGGTATTGGTGCGTTTGGCCGCCAGAGCCTGCGCGCCGAAATTTGGCGCATAACCCAACTCGCGCACAGCGTTCATCACCCGTTCGCGCTTGGCCTTTGACACCTGCGAAGGATTGTTGAGGCACCGCGACACCGTCGCTGTCGAGACCTTCGCCAGCTTGGCCACGTCATTCAGCGTCGGAGAGGTCCTCGGCCGGTTTGTTTGGTCATGTTCGCTCATCTTCAAGGTCAGTTGCTTACCATCGACGTCAGGCGACGAACAGCCCGGCTTGCCCCCATTTCACCCTAATCAGGTCACCGCAAAAATGTAAGCGCTTGCATTTGAAAATGTAAGCGCTTACAAAAAACGTGGAATCAAGGTCTGGGAGGCACCTTTGTTCTTGATAGCGACACTTGCACTATTCGTGGTTTTCACCGCCAACGTGGTCATCGGCGCCTCGGGGGGCGCGCAATTCATGGGGGATGTGGGCGAGATGCTGGTGCTTCTTGCTGCATCGCTCTGCTTTGTCGTCGTGACCTTGCAGCGCGAAGCCGCGGACAAATCCAAAAAAGACAATTCATGATCCATAGGGAGGATAAAATGGACCGTGACAAGAAAGAGTTGGCGTCAGCCGAACGACGCAATTTCCTGAAACTGGCCAGCACCGGCAGCTTTACCGCCGCCGTCGTTGCAGGTGCCGGTGGTGTGCTCTGGTCATCCGAGGCCGCCGCACAAACCGCCAAGGAAGAACGCGAGCGTGAAAAGAACGCGTCGCACACCATGACGCTGGCCACCGCTTATGTTCTGGGCGCCTCGCGCAGCTATCCGATCATGCAGCTGGACCTTAAGGAAAACATCCAGAACGCCACCGACGGCAAGGTCTATGTCAAACTGGCCCCGGGCGGTCAGCTGGGTGCAGGCGGCGCGCTGGCGCAGGCGGTGCAGACCGGCACCATCCAATGTGCCCAGCACTCGCTGTCGAACTTCGCGCCTTTCGCCAGCGCGGTTGACCTGATCAACATGCCGTATTTCTGCGGCTCGAACCAGCGCTTCGCGAACCTTGTCGGCTCGGACGCGTGGAAGTCGGAAGTGCACCCCAAGGTCGAGGCCTCGGGCTTCAAGGCGCTGATGTACATCAACATCGACCCGCGCGTTGTCGCGGTGCGCAAGGGCGGCAACAAGGTTCTGACGCCTGCCGATCTGGACGGCGTGAAGTTCCGCGTGCCCGGCTCGAAGATGCTGCAGCAGTACTACCGCATGGTCGGCGCGAACCCGACGCCTGTGGCCTGGGGCGAAACGCCTTCGGCGATCAAGCAGGGCGTCGCAGATGCGCTTGACCCGTCGGTTGGCGCGCTCTTTGTCTTTGGCTTCAAGGACATCCTGAGCCACGTGACCTTCACCCAGGCCGTGCCGGACAGTCAGGTCTACTCGATGAACCTCGAATGGTTCAACGGGCTGCCGTCCGACGTGCAAGAGGGCATCGAATGGGCCGGCGAGATGACCACCGACCAGAACCTGGCCAAGGTCCCCTCGGCCCGCACCTATGCGATGGCCGAACTGCGCAAGGCCGGTGTCGAGTTCCACAGCCTGAGCGCCGATCAGCTGGCCGAATGGCAGGCCGCCGGTGGCTACCAGCGCTCGGAATGGGACGAGTTCAAGGTCGAACTGGCCGGCTCCATGGACGCCTTTGCCCGCCTCGAAGAGGCCGCGGGCACCATGGGCAAGCACTACGTCCACGACGCCTAACTTCAGGCATGATGCAGGAGGCGCCGCACCGCGCCTCCTGCTTTTCCGATCCACTTCCGGACCCTCGACACACGCGCCACGACCCCGTGGGCGCGACCAGGGGAGGCTTTGATGCAAAACGTCCTTGATCAGCTCAACCGCAACGCCGAGCGTTGGTTGCTTCTGGTGTTCTACACCATGCTTGTCGCAACCATGTTCATCGAAGTGCTGCGGCGCGAGATCTTTTCCTATTCCTCGATCTGGGGAGAGGAAATCGTGCGGTATTCCTTCATTTACCTTGCCTGGATCGGGGCCGCCGCCGCCGTGCGCGAACGCGGGCATATCCGGATCGACGTGATCATGCATTACGTCCCGCCGCGCATCAAAGCGCTGCTTTATCTCTTTGGAGATTTCGTGATGGTCGCCGTGTCGGTCGTCGCCCTGATCTATTCCTACGAGACGGTCCATGTCGCCGCCAAGTTCGGCTCGGTGACCGACGGGCTGCGCATCAGCCGGGTCTGGTTCCTGATGGCCGTGCCCTTTGGCTTTGCCCTTGTCCTGTGGCGTCTCGCTCAATCCATCCTCCGCGACATTGCGGACCTTCGTGCGGGCCGTCCCGTCTACGAAGGCGACAAGCTGTTCGACTGAAGGGGACGTAAGACATGCTTTGGAACCAGCTTGAACAGACCGTTGTCTTGGGATGGGACTTTTACGGCCCTGTCATCCTCTTTGTGATCCTTGTCGCGCTGGCCGTGCCCGTCTGGGCCGCCATCGGTGCCGCCGCGACACTGATGCTTGTCTGGTCTGGCGCGCTGCCGCTGGGCCTGGTGGGCGAGAAACTCTTTTCCGGCATCGACTTCTTTGCCCTGACCGCTGTGCCACTGTTCATCCTGACCGGTGACGTGCTGGTGCGCACAGGGCTCAGTCGAAAATTCCTGGACGTGGCCGAGGCGCTGACACAGTTCGCCAAGGGCGGGTTCGGTTCGGCCACCGTTCTGGTCTGCGGCATGTTCGCCGCGATATCGGGCTCGGACGCGGCCGGCGCTGCTGCCGTGGGCCGGATGACCATCGACCGTCTGGTCGAAAGTGGCTATCCCCGCCCCTATGCCTGTGCGCTGGTGGCCGCGGGTGCCTGTACCGGCATCCTGATCCCGCCTTCGATTGCCTATATCATCATCGGCCTCGTGCTGGGCATATCCGCCTCGACCCTGTTCCTGGCGGCGCTGATCCCGGGCATTGCGATCCTGGTCTCGATCCTGGCGACCAATGTGATCATGAACCGGCTTTACGGCTGGGAAGGCGGCGGCAACGTCAGCATGGGCGAGTATTTCAGCAACCTCGGCAAATCGCTGCGGTCGGGCTGGTACGCGTTCCTCGTGCCCGGCATCATCTTCTACGGCATCTTCTCGGGCCGTCTGACGCCGACCGAGGCAGGTGCCACCGCCGTTGTGGTCACCATCGTCATGGGCTTTGTCCTGCGCACCCTGAAACTGAGCGATTTCCCGGCCATGCTGGTCAGCTCGGCCAAGGTGAACGGGGTGATCCTGCCGATCATCGCCTTCTCGGCCCCCCTGGCCGAGGCGCTGGCGATCATCGGTGTGCCGCAGGGCTTTGTCGCCGCCGCGACCTCGGTCAGTGACAACCCGATGGTGCTTATCCTGATGATGGTCTGCATCCTGATCGCCGCTGGCTGCGTGATGGAGACAACGCCCAACATCGTGATCCTTGCGCCGATCCTGAAGCCGCTGGCCGATGACATCGGCATGAACGAGATCCAGTTCTGCATCATGATGATCACCGCGCTGGGTGTGGGTTTCATCACCCCGCCGCTGGGTCTGAACCTCTTTGTCGTCGCGGGGATCACCGGCGAGTCGATCCTGAAGATCGCCTATCGGGCCGTGCCCTTCGTGCTCTTCATGCTGATCGTCACGCTGTTCATCGCCTACGTGCCGACGATTTCCACCGTTCTTCTTCCTGACATCTACAAATAGGCAACCACCATGCCGCGAGAGTACCTCAAGAAAGCTACCCTGACCGCGAAAAGCGATGCGTCCGAGACCAAGGCCATCGTCCGCGAGATCCTGGACACCATCGAAGCCGGCGGCGACGCAGCGGCCCTGGAATACGCTGCAAAGTTCGACAAATACGACGGAGAGATCCTGTTGTCGGACGAGGCCATCGCCGCCGCCTCGGCGCTGGTGCCGGACAAGCTGAAGCGCGACATCGAGTTTTCGCATGCCAACGTGAAGCGTTTTGCCGAGGCGCAGAAAGACACGGTCGCCAACTTCGAGGTCGAGGTGGTGCCGGGCCTGACCGCCGGGCAAAAGGCGATCCCGGTCGCGGCGGCGGGCTGCTACGTGCCCGGCGGCCGCTACAGCCACATTGCCAGCGCGATCATGACGGTGACCACCGCCAAGGTCGCAGGCTGCAAACACATCGTGGCCTGCTCCCCCCCGCGCCCGGACGTGGGCATCGCTCCGGCGATCATCTACGCGGCGCATGTCTGCGGCGCGGACAAGATCCTGGCTATGGGCGGTGTTCAAGGCGTGGCAGCCATGACCTTTGGTCTTTTCGGCTTGCCCAAGGCCAACATCCTTGTTGGTCCCGGCAACCAGTTTGTGGCCGAGGCCAAGCGCATGCTCTTTGGCCGCGTCGGCATCGACATGATCGCCGGTCCGACCGACAGCCTGATCCTGGCAGACGGCACCGCCGACCCGATGGTCGTTGCCGCCGACCTGGTGGGTCAGGCCGAACATGGCTACAACTCTCCGGTCTGGCTGGTCACCGACGACCGCGCCCTGGCCGAAGAGGTGATGCGCCTGGTGCCCGTCCTGATCGATGATCTGCCGGACGTGAACCGCGACAACGCCACCGCCGCCTGGCGCGACTATGCCGAGGTGATCCTGTGTGCCGACCGCGAGGAAATGGCCGCCACATCAGATGATTACGCGCCCGAACACCTGACCGTGCAGGCGCAGGATCTGGACTGGTGGCTGAACCGTCTCAGCTGCTACGGTTCGCTGTTCCTGGGTGAAGAAACCACCGTGGCCTTTGGCGACAAGGCGTCTGGCACGAACCACGTCTTGCCGACGTCGGGCGCGGCCAGCTATACCGGCGGTCTGAGCGTTCACAAGTACATGAAGATTGTCACCTGGCAGCGCGCCACCCGCGACGGTGCAAAACCGGTGGCCGAGGCCACGGCGCGCATTGCCCGACTTGAAGGCATGGAAGGACACGCCCGCACGGCCGACATTCGTCTGAAGAAGTACTTTCCGAACGAAAGTTTCGATCTGACAGCCGAAGGGTAATCCATGACGACATCCAGTTTGTTCAGCGTCGCAGGCCGCGTGGCCTGCGTCACCGGAGCCAGTTCCGGCCTGGGACGCCGGGCCGCCAGTGTTCTGGCGCAGGCTGGTGCCCAGGTGGTCGGTGTCGCGCGGCGAGGAGTGGCGCTGCGTGACTGGCAAGCTGAACAGGGGGACACCTGCGCGGTGGTCGAGGCTGATGTCGCCGACCGCTCTGCGCTGGACCAGACGGTTGCTCGGATTGCAGCACCGTTTGGGTCCCCCGACATTCTGATTCACGCCGCGGGCCTGAACGCCCGCCAACCGGCCGACGAGGTCACGGACGAAGGATGGGACGCCACGCTGGCCGTGAACCTCTCGGCTCCGTTTTTCCTCAGCCAAGCCTTTGCGCCCGCCATGCAGGCCAAGGGATGGGGCCGGATCGTGAACTTTGCCTCGCTGCAGTCGACGCGCGCCTTCCCGGCGGGCATCGCCTATGGCGCCAGCAAGGGCGGCGTCGCCCAGCTGACCCGCGCGATGGCCGAGGCCTGGTCCGGCAAGGGCATCACCGCCAATGCCATCGGCCCAGGATTTTTCCACACCGAGCTGACCGATGCCGTCTTTTCCGACCCCGAGCGGGCGGCGCGCAACGCCGCGCAGACCTGTGTCGGTCGCAACGGCAAACCCGAAGATCTGGACGGCCCGCTGCTGTTCTTGTGTTCAGACGCCTCGGCCTATGTGACGGGCCAAATCCTGATGGTTGATGGGGGGTTCACCGCGAAATGAAAGCGCTTGTTTACGAAGCCCCGGAAACACTCGCGTATCGCGAGATGCCCGATCCCACCCCGCGCGCGGGCGAGCAGCTCATCCGTGTGCAATCGGTCGGGATCTGCGGGTCCGACATGCACGCCTACCTGGGCCACGACGACCGCCGCCCCGCACCCTTGATCCTGGGCCACGAAGCCGCGGGCGTCATCACTGGCGGCCCCCGCGATGGCGAGCGGGTGACGATCAATCCCCTGGTCACCTGCGGCACCTGTCAGGCCTGCCGGACCGGTCGCGAAAACCTGTGCCCCGAGCGGCAGATCATCTCGATGCCGCCCCGCGAAGGCGCATTCGCCCAGTTCGTCTCGATGCCGGACGCCAACCTGGTGACGGTGCCTGATGCCGTCAGCCTGGACAAGGCATCCCTGGCAGAGCCGCTTGCGGTCAGCTGGCACGCGGCGCGCCTGGCGCTTGCGGCGCTGCACCCGGATATGGACCGCAAGGCGGTGGTGCTTGGCGGCGGGGCCATCGGGCTGGCCGCCGCGCTGGCGCTGGAGGCGATGGGGATTGCCGAGGTGGCGGTCGTCGAGCCCAATGCAGGGCGTCGGGCCTATCTGAATGACCGATGCGGCGTGAAAGCCGTCGAACGGCATGACCGCGAAACGCCGCTGGTGATCGACGCGGTGGGCTTTGCCGCAACCCGGCAGGTTGCCTCGGACATGGCCAGCCCGGGTGGTGTGATCGCCCACATCGGCTTGGGCGAGGATCTGGGCGGGTTGAACATCCGCCGCATGACCCTGCAGGAAATCACCTTCATCGGCACCTACACCTACACCGCGCAGGATTTTCGCGACACGGCACAGGCGCTGTTCGATGGGAGGCTTGGTGCGCTGGACTGGCCTGAAACGCGCGATCTGGCGGATGGCGACGCGGCCTTTTCGGACCTGCGCTCGGGGCGTGTGGCTGCGCCCAAGATCATTTTGAACACGTGACGCCCAACGGGCGAAACGAAAAAGGAGAGAGGCACAAATGTACAATCATATCCTGATCCCGGTGGCCCTGGATCACGAGGAACTGGTGCCCGGCAAGATCGACGTGGCGCGCCGCATGTTGGCCGACAGCGGGCGCATCACCCTTTTGACCGTGCTCGAGGACATTCCCGGCTTTGTCTCGGAACTGGTCACGCAGAAACAGGAAAACCATCTGACGCAGAAGATCACGGGCGTGTTGGAAAAGGCAGCGATGGGATCGGACGATATCGAGACCAAGGTCGTCAAAGGCAAGCCCGGCGTGCAGATCGCGGCCTTTGCGCGGGATGCAAAGGTTGACCTGATCGTCGTCGGTTCGCACAGCCCCAGCACGCAGGACTATTTCCTGGGCTCGACGGCCTCGCGCGTGGCGCGGCGTGCACCGTGTTCGGTGTTCATCCTGCGCTGACCAGAAGTGTGCGGCGGCTCGCGCGCACGGGCGACCTGTCACATGCCCGAGAAGCGGTTGCCGAAACCGGCAAAGGCGAAGGTTCGCGGTTCTTCTCGCTGATCCGAAGTATCGGACGCGAGGCAGCTTTGTGTGGACATGGATGACCTTGCCCGCAACTATCGGGAACCTGACCCGCACAGGACCGGCAGGGGCAAGGACCGGACCACTGCCCGACCCAGACCCGCAGATGAAGGAGCCGCCGACTATGTCTGAACTGGATTTTCTGACAGACCCGTTTCTGATTGACCCGGATGACATCCCAGGTCCTGTTCTGGTCACCGGGGCCGGCGGATGCATCGGTGCCTGGACCTGCGCCATCCTTTCCCGATCCGGCGTGCCGGTCATTGCGAGCGATCTGAACAAGAGCCCCCAGAGGGCGTCACTGGTGATGGGACCAGAGGCAGCAGAGGATCTGGATTGGGTCACACTGGACGTGACTGACGGGGCGGCGGTCGCCGAGATGGTGGCCGCAAAGGACGTGGCGGCCATTGTGCACCTGGCAGGGCTGCAAGTGCCTTTTTGCGCGGCGAACCCGGCTTTGGGCGCACGGGTCAATGTCGAGGGAACGATCAACGTGCTCGAGGCGGCGCGCCACACGGGCACCAAACGCACGGTCTGCGCCTCTTCTGTCGCGGCCAATTCCTTTCCGCCCGGGCAAGGGTCGCTGGAAACGATCTACGGGGCCTACAAGCTGGCCAACGAACACACCGCCTTTGTCTACTGGGCAGACTGGCAGGTGCCATCGGTCTGCCTGCGCCCCAACCTTGTCTTCGGCGTCGCCCGCGATCAGGGCATCAGTTCGCGCAATACGCTGGGACTGCAGGCCGCCGTGCTGGGGGACGCCTTTGATATCGGGTATTCGGGGGCCTACAACTGGCTTTATGCCGGCGAATGCGCCGCAGCCTTCATCGCGGCAATCCGGCAGGACGGTGTCGGCGCGCATGCCTTTGACCTCAATGGCCGCGCCGGGACCATCGAAGCGGGCCTGGCCACGCTCAGCGAACTTGTTCCGGATCACCGGGTCACCGGATCAGGCGGTGTCTTTCCCGTTCCTGCGGACTTTGACGAGACGCCGTTGCGATCCCACGTACCAGAGTATCCTGCGATCTCGGTCGAAGACGGAATTCGCGCGACGGTTCGCGCATTCAAACACCTGAAATCAGAGGGGCGGCTTCCGCCGCTTCCATCCTGAACCTGTTGATTGGGAGGATCATCGATGCTGGACAAACCCTGCTGCGGTCCGGGCTATGCCTCGCCTGCCGAGGCCATCAAGGCCCCACGCGAAAAGCTGCTCTACACGATTGCGATCTACACCGGGACAGGCATTCAGAAACCGGACTATCTGGCCACAGTCGACGCTGACCCGGACAGCCCGACCTATTCCCAGGTCATTCACCGGCTCGAGATGCCGGGCATCGGCGACGAACTGCACCACATGGGCTGGAACGCCTGTTCGTCCTGCCATGACGACAGCTCGATGGCGCGCAAGTACCTCTTGGTTCCGGGCGTGCGGTCCAACAACATCCATGTGGTCGACACCGCGACGGACCCGCGTGCGCCGCGCCTGCACAAGACCATCGACGGGGCCGAGATCAAGGCCAAGGCAAACCTGAGCGGGCCGCATACGGTGCATTGCCTGGGGTCCGAGATCATTATCAGCTTTCTGGGCGACGCGAGGGGCGAAGCACCGGGCGGATACCTGCATCTGAACAAGGATTTCGAGATCCAGGGCCGCTGGGAAAAGACGATGGGCGACATCCCCTTTTCGTATGACTTCTGGTACCAGCCGCGCCACAACGTCATGGTCAGCAGCGAATGGGCCGCGCCGAACACCTTTATGCCGGGCTTCGACCTCGAGGAGGTCGGCCACCTGAAATACGGACGCCGCCTGCACATCTGGGACTTCGAGGCGAAGACGCCGGTCGAGACCATGTACCTGGGCGAAGACGGCCTGATCCCGCTGGAGGTCAAGTTCCACCACAATCCCGACAGCAGCCATGGCTTTTGCGGTGCGGCACTCAGCGCCAACGTAATCCACTTCTGGAAGTCCGAGGCGGGCAAGTGGGAGTGGGAAAAGATCATCGACGTGGAAAACGAACCCCACCCCGAATGGCCGATCCCGATCCCGGGCGTGATGTCGGCGATCCTGGTGTCGATGGACGACCGCTTTCTCTACATCAACAACTGGCTGCACGGGGATATGCGGCAGTACAACATCGAGGACCCGCACAACCCGGTCCTGACCGGTCAGGTCTGGATGGGCGGTCTTTTGGGCAAGGCACCCGTCGTGAACGGGGTCGAGGTCGCGGGCGGCCCGCAGATGTACCAGCTCAGCCTCGACGGCAAGCGGATGTACGTGACGACCAGCCTGTTCAGCACATGGGACAACCAGTTCTACCCCGAGATCCGCACCAAGGGCGGGGTGATGCTGATGATCGATTGCGACACGGACAAGGGCGGCATGTCGATAAACCCCGACTTCATCGTCAACTTCGGAAACGAGCCCAACGGACCAAGCCGCTGCCACGAAACCCGCTATCCCGGCGGCGACTGCACGAGCGACATATGGCTGTAAGCACTGTCACCTTGGCCAACCGAGAGGGCGCAACCTATCAGGTCGACCCGCGCCGCCCGCTGCTGGACGAGCTGCGCGCCCAGGGCGTCGACCTGCCCTATGGCTGCGAATACGGTGGTTGCATCACCTGCGCGGCCAAGCTGACCGACGGCCAGGTGGACCAGCGCCGCCAGGTGGCCCTGAACAACCGGCAGCTCAACAATGGCTACGTGCTGCTGTGCGTGGCACGGCCCCTCGGTGACGTCACGCTCGAGATCGGGGTCGAAAGCCATGACACGCTCTATCGGAACCCCTTCCTCGACCCGCTGGAACCGCACGAACTGAAGGCGGACATCGCCACGCCGAAACCTCAAAAGGATGCTTCCGATGCCTGAAATGGATATCGACCGTCTGTATGACTACAGCCCCGAGTACCTGGCCGAGATCCTGAAAACGGTCAAAACCATCGCCATGGTGGGCGCCAGCCCTGACAAGACCAAGTTCAGCTACGGCGTGCTGCGCGTCCTGCACGAAACCGGCTACGATATGATCCCTGTCAACCCGCGGCCGGGCCTGACCGAAATCCGTGGACTGAAGGTCTATCCCGACCTCAAATCCATCGACCGTCCCGTTGACATGGTCGAGGTCTTTCGCCGACCCGAAGACCTGTATGGCATCGCGCAAGAGGCGATCGATATCGGGGCCAAGGTCCTGTGGGGCCAGATCGGTGTCTACGACGACCGTGCCGCGAAACTGGCGGAAGAGGCCGGGCTGAAGGTCGTGATGAACCGCTGCCCCAAGATCGAACTGTTCCGCCCCTTCTGGAAACCCCGGCTCGATCTGCCAATATGACCCCAGCCGCGCCCCAACCAAGCGCCGTTCATCTGGCTTTGAAGACCAACAGGAGAAACCGACATGCCGCAAAACATCACCAAATCCGCCAAGGACCTCGTTCAGGCCGCAATGGCCAATGTTCCGGCCATCAGCCCCGAAGAGGCCCTGCCCCTTGTGGGATCGGACACCCACGTCTTCGTGGACCTACGTGACGGCACCGAGCAGGCCAGGACCGGCCGCATTCCCGGCGCCATCGCCTCGAGCCGGGGGTTGATGGAGTTTCACATCGATCCCGACAGCCCCGCGCACAAGCCCGAATTCAACCAGGACAAGACCTATGTCTTTTACTGCGCCAGCGGGGGGCGTTCGGCCCTGGCCGCTCAGGTCGCCATGGACATGGGCCTGACCCCGGTGCTGAACCTGTCTGGCGGGGTTGGCGCCTGGACCAAGGCCGGTGGCACGCTGGAATGACATGGAAGCGCGCGACACATCGCGCGCGTTCACTGGGTTGAGCAGGCCACTGAACACCCACGCGCACGACGACCGGGCCGAGGGGGCATGGCATGGCGAAAGGTCCCCCTCGTCTTTTCGAGGCAAGCAACAGGTCACGAGGGATGGCATCGAAGAGAATTTCCCCAAGGACCTTGGCCAAAACCGACAGCCCTGCGAGGGGCATCCCTGAGCACTGGATCGAGGCTTCGCCCCTGCGCAAGCGCCGTCAGTGTCAGCCCAGCCCGCCTGTGCCGTGTTTCAGGATTACCGGGACCACAAGTTCCTCCTCATCGATCAAATGGCGGGACAGAAGGCGACGAAGTGTCCCTGTCTCGTCCAGGAACGTGCCGATTTCCCCGGTCGCCTGGGGATCGGCCTTGATGGCCGCGTTCGCCGCCTTGACGTAGCGGTCGAGTATCCCATCCAAGGCATGGTGGTCGTGATCCAGGATCTCGAAACCCCGGGCAATCCGGCTGTCCTTGGCGGCCAGGACCGGGAAATAATGCATGTCCTCGATGTTGTGGTGGCCGTGAAGCTCGCCAACCAGCATGGACCCGAGCTTTGACACATGCGCCTTGTACAACATGGGATCGGTTTTGCCGTCCAACCGCGCCTCGGTTTCCGAGGTGATCCTGTCCAGCAGTCGGCGGAACATCAGGTGACGGTCCAGCCAAAAGCGGACAAGGCCGTCGAAGCCCGGATCCGTCGCCCAGCTTTCGCGCGGATAGTCCCCCAGCAAGACACGCAGCGCGTCCGGCAGCCCCTCGCGGTCACCAAGCCGGGTCAGATCCATCCTAAAGTCGTCGTTCATTTAGAAACACCAAATCCGCTGTGTGGCCCGGTTCTGGTTCAGGCGTAGGGGTTTCGCGCCGAACGATCGGTCGACAGGGACTGCTGATCGCGGCGCACCAAAAGCTCGATGGCGTCGGCCAGGTGCACCTTGTCGATATGGTGATCCCCCCGCGCGACACGGATGCGATGCGCCTCGATCATGACGTCGGCGTGGCGGCAGCCTTCGGGCGGTTCGAAACGATAGGATGCCAGTTCGATCCGCAGGCCCAGCGGGTCACGGAAATAGATCGAATCCATAAACCCCCGGTCGACGGGTCCCGAATGCTTGACACCCCGGGCATCCAGTCGGGCCGGTACCTGCCAGAAGGTCGCCTGACTGACGTTCAGGGCAAGGTGATGCAGCGATCCGATGTCTTCGGGTACGGCGGTCGGATCCGGTTTGCGGTCTTCGTTGGTGAAGACCGTGATCAAACGCCCGTCGCCCGGATCAAAGTAGATGTGACCTTCGTTCGGGTTGTCCAGGTTCGGTTGATCAAAGACAAATGGCATGCCCAGCACGCCCTCCCAGAAATCGATCGAGGTCTGCCGATCGGCCCCGATGATCGTGATGTGTGAGGTGCCCCTAGTTTCCTAGACGCCTGCCTTTTCCAGTTTGAGCTGTCGTTCTTCGAAGTCAACGGGCGACAGCATGCCGTTGTTCGTGTGTTTGCGCTTTGGGTTGTAGAATAGCTCAATGT
>JAUHVR010000021.1 GCA_030424865.1 Alphaproteobacteria bacterium
CGACGCGCTGACCTTGCTCGGCCCAGAACCCGACCGGGTCGGACACGGACTGCGCATACATCTCGTCATACCGCGCCGCATCAACATGCGCCGCCGCAGAAAACTCCGCCGAAGGCGGGTAAGTTTTGACTTCTTCTGAAACCGTTTGATCCGACATGGCATCCTCCCGATGAACTGATCTGTCGACATTCGGCCTCCAGGCGCTAAGTCGACACTGGTCAAGCCAGTTATGCCATGCGGGTGAAAATTTTTCCATAAATCGCTGGTTTTAAACGGAAATGGTGTCAATCAATTTCCATGCTATCGCAAATGTGGTCAATAAATTTGCTGCACTTGCGTAAAGCCCTTGTCTTGAAAGGAAGAAATTTTCGCGCCAACCCGGTGTGGACCATACAACCAGTGGGGAACGAACCTCTGTCAGCGATAACAACTGATGCGCGAAATGTCGCAATTGTATGCGAAAGTATACCACCATCGACCGAGAAATGATCTTTCGCCTGCAAACAGGCGGAGGGTCGATTCGAACGCGCCAAAACCAACAGCCCTCTGTGGTTTCGGTCTGTCCATGACATCGCGGGTTTGTCGGGCTGGCCCTTTGACCATCGAGATCAGAACCTGATGCAATAAGACAGGTTCAGGACGGTGATGGCCCAATTCCAAGAAACCGTGCCAGTCCGCCCATCATGAGCACGGTCAAAAGAATACGAAGGATATGGTTCAGGCTCACAAGCGCTGGGTTCATCGCCAGGCTGAGCGCCACAAGTGACATCTCTGTCACGCCACCCGGTGCAAAGCTGATCAACATGTGCACAAAGGGCAAGCCGGTTGTGGCCGCAAGACCGGCGGCAACCAGTCCGCCAAGGCACAGCATGAACGACACAGAACACAGGCACAGCAAGAGCGCGCGTTTCAAAAGCTTGAAAGTGATCCCGACGAACTGCGCACCAAGGCTGGCGCCGATCACAACCTGCGCCATCGCGATCAGCCAGGGTGGAAGATGCAGGTCCACACTGCCGGTCAGAGTTGCCGCCGCGGCAAGGATCATCGGACCGGTGATATGCGCGGCCGGCAGTTTGATCCTTTTGCCGATTTGCAGACCTGCCAGGGCGGCCAGCCCGATCAGGGCCAGGGCCAGAGGTGGCACGGGCGGCAGATCGGGGGCCGCCAACCCGGCCGAGCTGCCCAGGGGTTCGCCCGCCCAAAGGGACAGGCCGGCTGGAACGGTGGTCACGACAACGATGATCCGCAAAAATTGCTGAAGCGATACGATCCTTTGATCCGCACCCGAGGCTTCGGCCATCGCGATGGCCTCCATCAGCCCGCCGGGGGTGCCGCTGTAAAAGGCCGTCGCGCGATCAAAACCGCCCAAACGCGTGAAGATTGCGAAATTGCCGAGGTGTGCCAGAAGCACAAAGCCAACAAGGGCGACAAAAACCAGCGGCAGCGAAACCAGCTGCCCGAAAAGGGCGGGCGTGACCTGCGTTCCGATCATCACGCCAATCAGTGCGACAAAGCAATTCCGGAACGGTTTGGGAAAGCGGTAGTCTTGATCAAAGGGCTGGGGTGCAAGGCCAACCAGCAAAGCGGCGCCGGTCAGGCTGCCCAGCATCCAGGGCATGGGGACCGGAAAAAAAGAGGCGATCCACCCACCGATTGCGCCTGTGGCCAATAGCGCCATGTGGCGCAGCAAGATCGGATGCGTCATGTCAGGATCTCCGGGAGGTGTCGACCTCATACGAGAGCGCGGCACCAAAGACAAATGACAATACCTTGGCTCTTGGCGACAAGAGGGTAGGGTGGCGGTCATGACGAAACCGTTGTTCATCGGATCGAACATTTATCGCGGCTCGACCTATGGCCGTCTGCATCCGCTTTCGATTCCGCGGGTGCCCACCGCGATCGACCTTTGCCGCGCGATGGGGTGGCTGCCGGCCGCGCAATACCGCACCAGTCCGATGGCCAAGCCTGCGGCCCTGTGCCGGTTTCACACCCGCAGCTATGTCGAGGCCTTGCAGGCCGCCGAAGCCCGGCAGTCCGTTGAGGATCACGATCGTGACCGGCACGGGTTGGGCACGGTTTCAAACCCCGTCTTCGCCGAGATGTACCGACGTCCGGCGACCGCCGCCGGTGGCGGGTTGCTGGCAGCCGAACTGGTGGCCAAAGGGGGCGTGGTGTTCAATCCCGGTGGCGGAACGCACCACGGGTTTCCGGATCGCGCCGCCGGGTTTTGCTATCTGAATGAACCGGTTCTGACGATTCTTCGCCTGCTGGACATGGGTCTGACGCGGGTGGTCTACGTCGACATCGATGCGCACCACGGGGACGGGGTCGAGGCCGCGTTTGCAGGTTCAGAGACCGTTCGCGTGATCTCGGTCCACGAGGCGCGGCGCTGGCCTTTTTCCGGTGGCGAAGAAGAAACGGCGGGTGGCGCGGCGTTCAATTTGCCAGTGCCCCGCGGGTTCAATGACGATGAATTCCACCTTTTGCTGCATGACGTGATCTTGCCGGCAGTCCAGGCCTTTGATCCTCAGGCGATCTTTCTGCAATGCGGGGCCGATGCGGTGACCGAGGATCCCTTGTCCCGGCTCGCCCTGTCCAACTGGTCTCATCGCGCAGCGGTGTCGGAACTTGTCGGAATGGCGCCCCGGCTGATCGTGTCCGGCGGCGGCGGATACAATCCGTGGACGGTAGGTCGGCTGTGGGCGGGCGTCTGGGCTGTGCTGAACGGTCAAGAGATCCCGGATCGGCTGACGGACGCCGCCGAGACCCTGCAGCGCGGCCTGGCCTGGACGCGCAAGGCGCAGCCTTCAGAGACGCTGTTGACCACGTTGGCGGACAGTCCGCGACACGGTTCGATCCGTCCAGAGGTGCGGGACCTCGCGCAGAGGGCCAAGGCCCGAGGTTGGTCGTAGGGGGTGGAGCGGGTAACGGGAATCGAACCCGTAACCAGAGCTTGGGAAGCTCGTGTGATACCTTTTCACCATACCCGCATCGTAAGGCGTTGATTTTCCGAAACTAAAGAAAATCAGCAGGTGTTCGCTAATTATTTCGTTTCGCGAAGGGGCTCAAGACATATTTTTGACCAGGGCAGCCGGAACCGGAGTTCGGTGGGTGTACGCGTTGTCCAAATTTGGCAGAGACGGTTGACCGCCGTCCGAACTCACGCTGAAAATCGTGTTCCTGGGAATTCACCTGATGAGTCTGTCGATGGCGCATACCCTTTTGCGGTCTGGCCCGGTCTCATCAGGCCGCACGGGGCAGAGGGTCTCAGGGTTTTGCGGCGGTTTTGTGGCGCGCCCATTCGCGTGGCGGGATGTCGCCAAATGCGCGTACCGATCGGCGATGTTTCGCGTTTTGCTAGATTTGTTCGTGATTAGGGCATGTCCGAATCGAGAGATATCGCGACAATGCCGCAAAGCTGCACAACCGACAGGATGCTCAGATGACCACACCCACCGGAAACGCCTTGATTGACGCGATTTCCTGGGGGGGCGCGCAATGGACCGTGCCAAACTCCGGGTCGCTTGAGCTGACCTACTATTTTGCCGATGATTTTGCCTATCCTTGGACCGACGTCGAAATGGACTCGTACCGGGCGGCACTGCAGGCCTTTGCAGATATCGCCGATTTCACAATTCGCGAAGTTTTTGTCGAGAATGACGCGAACCTGGTGGCGCATTCGGTCAGCGACTCGGAAATGCAGCAGCTGACGGGCTCGAGCGGCGTTCTGGGCTTCCACGAGGTGCCGCGAAGCAACGGCACGACCACCCAGTTGCACGGTCACTACAACTGGGCGGGCTACAGCCTGCCCGAATCCGGCTGGACCTGGGACCCGGGCGGGCTTGCTGTCGGGGGGTACGGGTTTTACACGTTCATCCACGAGCTGGCGCATGGCCTGGGGGGTGCGCACCCGCATGACACCGGCGGAGGGTCCGGGCTGTTTCCCGGGGTGACCAGTTCGTCCGACACCGGAACAAACGACCAGAACCAGGGGTTCTTTACCGTCCTGTCTTACAACGCGGGATGGCCCACCGTGCAGGATCCCGAAGGTGACCGGATCGCCGACTACGGCTACAGCGGCACACCCGGTGCTTATGACATCGCCTTGTTTCAATACTACTACGGAGCAAATCAGACCCACAATCACGGCAATTCCACTTACGTGGTGCCCGAGTCCGGCGCTCTGGTGACCATCTGGGACACGGGCGGCATCGATCGGATCATCTATAACGGATCGGCGGATGCCATCATCAATCTGAATTCCGCAACGCTGGATGGCACCGCGACTGGCGGTGGCTCGCCCAGCTATCTTCCCGACACCCGGGAGCAGTCCTATTATGGCGCCTTTGCCATTGCCGCGGACTTCATGAACGCACTGGCCGACGAAGGCACCGAGACCGGGGTCATCATCGAGAATGGCATTGGGGGACTAGGGGACGACACGGTGACGGGCAACGGGGTTGCCAACCGGTTGGGCGGGCGCAGTGGCAATGACAGTCTGCTGGGATTGGCGGGTGACGACACCTTGATCGGAGGCGCGGGCGATGACGCGCTGCAGGGCGGTCAGGACAACGATCGCTTGAACGGCGGGGGCGACAACGACACGCTGGACGGCGGCGCGGGCGACGACATCCTGAACGGTGGCGATGGCAACGACGAAATCAACAGCGGCTCTGGCGTCCGGGACGTGCTGTTCGGGGGCGCCGGCGAAGATCTGTTTGTTTTTGACGACGGAACGGGCCGTGACGTTCTTCGTGACTTTCAGGACGATGTCGACGAAATCCGCCTTGATCAAGCGCTGTGGGGCGGCGGTCTGACCGAGTTGCAGGTGCTGGACACTTACGCCCGAGACCTGGGCGCGAACACCGTTCTCAATTTCGGCGGTGGGGATATCGTCATTTTGATCGGCGTTGGCGATGTCTCGGACCTTGCCAACGATATCGTGCTTGTTTGACCAAGGCGCGGGCGCCGGGCCTGCTGTCAGGCCGGGCGCATCGGGGCATCACCCGCGCCGTCTGCGCCGGCGACCGCCTTCTTCACCGCCACCGGTGTTGAACCCGACCTGAGGCAACGTGACAACCTGCGCCAGTTCAGGGAAGGGATCGGTCGCGTGCGGAATGGCATTCGCGTTGACAAAGTGTTCCTGAAACTTCGGCTCGATGGCGGTTTCGACCTTGGTGATCTCGCCGACGACGCGCTCGATCTCGGCCCGCGCGTTGATGTTGCACAGGGCGATGCGCGCACCGGTGCCCGCCGCGTTGCCAGCCGATGTGACCTTGTCCAGCGGCACATCCGGGATCATCCCCAGCACCATCGCGTGCTTCGGAGAGATATGCGCCCCAAAGGCCCCTGCCAGAACAACCCGGTCGACCTTGTCGACGCCCATTTCGTCCATCAGCAATCGCGCCCCAGCGTAAAGTGCTGATTTCGCGAGCTGAATGGCGCGGATGTCGCCCTGGGTGACGGTGATTGTCGGGCCTCCATCGGCGCTGCCGTCGTGGATCAGATAGGCATGCGTGCGGCCCTCGGCCAGGCTGCGCGGGGTGCCTGTTGCCTCGGCCGAGCCGATCAGGCCCGAGGGATCCAACAGGCCCGCGATGCGCAGCTCTGCGACGGCTTCGATGATGCCAGAGCCGCAGATGCCGGTGATCCCGGTCGCGGCCGTTTGTTCCCAGAACCCGTCTTCGTCAGACCAAAGCTCGCATCCGATGACCCGGAAACGTGGTTCTTTGCTGACCGGGTCGATGCGGATCGCCTCGATCGCGCCGGGGGCGGCCCGCTGGCCGCTGCTGATCTGTGCCCCCTCAAAGGCGGGACCGGTGGGCGACGAGCAGGCCAGAACGCGCTCGGTGTTGCCCAGCAGAATCTCGGCATTGGTGCCGACATCGACCACCAGTACCAAGTCTTCGGACTTGCCCGGCTCTTCGGACAGGGCCACGGCGGCGGCATCTGCGCCCACGTGGCCCGCAATGCATGGCAACAGATAGACCTGCGCGGCGGGGCGCAGGCAAGTCAGATCCAGGTCGCGCGCGGTCAGCGACATCGATTCAGAGGTCGCCAGCGCAAAGGGGGCCTGTCCCAGCTCGACCGGGTCAATGCCCAGCAGAAGGTGGTGCATCACCGGGTTGCAGACAAAGACCAGTTCCAGGATCAGCGCGGGGTCGATCTGCGCTTCGGCCGCGATTTCCTTGGCCAGCGTATCGATGGCCTCGCGCACGGCCTTGGTCATTTCGGCGTCTCCGCCAGCGTTCATCATCGCATAGCTGACCCGGCTCATCAGGTCTTCGCCAAAGCGGATCTGCGGGTTCATGATGCCTGAGCTGGCCACGACCTCGCCGGTTTCGAGGTTGGTCAGGTGCGCCGCGACGGTGGTCGAGCCCAGATCGATGGCCAAACCATAGACGCCGCCCTCGTGCAGGCCGGGCCAGGCGGCAATCAGGCGGGTTTCGTCCGATTTGTGGTCTTTGTGCAAGGCGGCTGTGATTTTCCAGCTTCCCTTGCGCAATACCGGTTGCAATTGTGAAAGTGTGGACAAGTCTGTGGACAGGTTGTGGACATCCCATTGTGCCGTCAGCGCCCGGGCAAGACGCTCAAAGTCGCCAGTGGGTACATGCATGTCCGGCTCTTCGACCTCGACATAGTGCAGGCGTGTGGCAGGGGCCATTTCGATGGCGCGTGCGGTGGCGGCCTTGCGCACCACCTGTCGGTGCACCTGGCTTTCAGGAGGCACATCGATGACCACGTCGCTTTGCACTGTCGCCTGACAGCCCAGCCTGCGACCGGTCTTCAGACCACGTTTCTGATCATAGCGTTCTTCGACCTTGTTCCATTCCGAAAGCGCATCGTCGGACACGGTCACGCCGTGCTTGGGGAACTCGCCGTAGCTGGGTGTGATCTGGCACTTCGAGCAGATCCCGCGACCGCCACAGACCGAGTCCAGATCCACGCCCAACTGGCGCGCAGCCGTCAGAACCGGCGTACCGACGGGAAAGCGGCCTCGTTTTCCCGAGGGGGTGAACACAACAAGGGGATGTTCTTCGGACATGTCCGGCTCCAATTCGCGCGTTTCGGCGCAACATATCGTTCCGCGCGGCAGAGGAAAGCCATCAAGCGGCATCCGCGTGTCGCAAAGCGGCTTTGGGCCCGCTTATTGGGTCCAGGGCAAGAGGTTCGGACCGAAGAACCAGACCGCCAAGGGCACGGGCGTGACGGCCAAGGCGATGGTCAGCATCATGGCGGGGCCTTTGAACAGCCGGCTCAGCCCGGCCATCAAGGCGAGCCCGCCGCCGCCACCGACGATGGCGTTGCCCGGTACGTTCAGCAGAACCGCAAAGGTGACATATCGGTAATCGCAGACGATTGGTGCAAGCCAGCCGGGCAGCCTGTCACACAGGTCCTGCAACAGCGCATCGCTGCTGCGGCCCGAGTTGCGTCGGACCTGGTCGGCAAGCCGTCGCAGTCCAAGATCCCGCACCGTTGCCTCGATCCAGGCCGCTGGCGTGCGGGATCCGACCAGAAAGGCCAGGCTCAGACCAAGGAAGGTGGCCAGCCAGACAAACGGCGCCATCTCGGCACCGCGAACCATCAACAGCGTCAACCCGATCTCGACACCCGGCACAAAGGGCACCGCCAACAACACGGCGTAAACGGTCAGAATGACGACCAATGCGGTCATTCGAGCGCTGTCACCAACCTCGGTCTGGCACCAGTCGAGCAACCAGATGGTTGCCAGAGCAAAGCCTGCGATCCCCGCAAGGCGCAAAACCGTCCGCGCAAGCGCGGCCAAACGGGAAGGCGTTTCCGTCGACATTCCCGCAGCTTAGCACAGGACGCGCGCGAAGGTGGCACTCGTTTCCACGGCTACGCACATAGACCTAGTGCCCAAAGGCCGCGCATTGCCAAGACATTGCGTTTTCGGGGTTTTCATTTCCCCGGACCCATGAGATATGGAAGCGCCAAACGATCACTCCCAGAGGAAGGCTCTCCCATGGAGATTCGCGAGGCACTCACCTTTGACGACGTCCTGTTGGTCCCTGCGGCCTCGAGCGTGCTGCCCAGCACGGCGGACACGCGCACCCGGGTCACCAAATCGATTTCGCTGAACATCCCGCTGCTGAGTTCGGCGATGGATACGGTCACCGAAAGCCGGATGGCGATCACCATGGCGCAGGCGGGCGGCATGGGGGTCATCCACCGCAACCTGAGCATCGAAGAACAGGCGCGCGAAGTGCGCCGGGTCAAGCGGTTCGAAAGCGGGATCGTCTACAACCCGGTGACATTGCGCCCCGACCAGACGCTGGCAGACGCCAAGGCCCTGTGCGAGCGGTATAATTTCACCGGCTTCCCGGTTGTCGATGACAGCGGCCTGATCGTCGGGATCGTCACCAACCGGGACATGCGCTTCGCCAACTCCGACGACACGCCGGTTCGGGTCATGATGACCTCGAACGATCTGGCGATCCTGCAGGAACCCGCGGATCGGGAAGAGGCGAAAAGCCTGATGAAGGCGCGGCGGATCGAAAAGCTGCTGGTGACCGACAAGGATGGCAAGCTGACGGGTCTCTTGACGCTCAAGGACACGGAGCAGGCGGTTCTGAACCCCACGGCGTGCAAAGACGACCTGGGTCGGCTGCGGGTTGCCGCGGCCTCGACCGTGGGCGAGGCGGGCTTTGAGCGCAGCCAGGAACTGGTCAAGGCCGGCGTCGACATGATCGTGATCGACACGGCGCACGGTCACTCCGAAGGCGTTGCGCAAGCGGTTGAACGCGCCAAGGGGCTGTCGAACGACGTTCAGATCGTTGCGGGCAACGTGGCAACGGGCGCGGCCACGCGCGCCCTGATCGAGGCAGGCGCGGACGCGGTCAAGGTCGGCATCGGGCCGGGTTCGATCTGCACGACGCGCATGGTCGCAGGCGTGGGCGTACCTCAGCTGACCGCGATCATGGATTGCGCGGGCGAGGCGGGTGACGTTCCGGTGATCGCCGACGGCGGCATCAAGTTCTCGGGTGATTTTGCCAAGGCAATCGCGGCGGGCGCGTCCTGCGCCATGGTCGGCTCGATGATCGCTGGCACCGACGAAAGCCCGGGTGAGGTGATCCTGTATCAGGGGCGCAGCTTCAAATCCTACCGCGGTATGGGCAGCCTGGGCGCGATGGCGCGGGGCTCGGCGGATCGCTATTTCCAGAAAGACGCCGCCAGCGACAAACTGGTGCCCGAAGGGATCGAAGGCCAGGTGCCCTACAAGGGCGCGGCTGGGACGGTCATCCACCAACTGGTTGGCGGGCTAAGGGCCGCGATGGGATATACCGGCTGCGCAACCGTTGACGAGATGCGCCAGAACTGTTCGTTCGTGAAGATCACCGGCGCCGGTCTGAAAGAAAGCCACGTGCATGACGTGCAGATCACGCGCGAAAGCCCAAACTACAGAGTCATGTGATTTTTCATGATGTTACGGGGCGAAGCTGTTCTGATGGGTGAGCGGTGACTCCCGCCGCGCGATGCCAGGCCGCAATCGAGATTCTGGACCAGATCTCGGCCGGGCGACCTGCGGAACAGGCCCTGACACGCTGGGCGCGCCAGTCGCGCTTTGCCGGATCCCGGGATCGTGCCGCGGTGCGCGACCACGTCTTTGACGTGCTGCGACGCAGGCGGTCATGCGCGGCGCTGGGGGGCGGTGACACCGGGCGCGCCATGATGCTTGGATTGCTGCGCCAGACCGATGGCGACATTGATGCTCTGTTTGACGGTCAGGGCTACGGGCCTGCACCGTTGACTGAGGCCGAGCGCGACGCAGGGCGCGTGCCCGAAGGGAACGAGGCCTGGGATCTTCCGGATTGGCTGTGCGCGCGCCTTGAGGCCGCCCACGACGCGGACGCTCCGGACATCGCCATGGCCCTGCGCGCGCGGGCGCCCGTTTTCTTGCGGGCAAACCTGTTGAAAACCACGCGGGACGAGGCCGCGGCCCTGCTGCGCGCCGAGGGGGTCGAGACTACGCCGTGCGACCTGTCAGGCACGGCGCTCGAGGTGCTTGAGGGCGCACGCCGTGTGTCGAATACACAAGCGTTCCGCGACGGCTTGATCGAGTTGCAGGATCTGGCGAGCCAGGCGGTCACTGACATGGTGCCTTTGCAGGACGGGGCACGTGTTCTGGACTATTGCGCCGGTGGCGGCGGCAAGTCGCTGGCCCTGGCGGCCCGCCAGCCCTCGGCCCGGATTGATGCGCATGACGCCGACGCGCGCCGCATGTCCGACCTGCCAGCACGGGCAAAACGAGCCGGGGCGCGGATACAGGTGACACCCAAGGTGACCGGAGCCTATGACGTCGTGCTGTGCGACGTGCCCTGTTCCGGGTCGGGTGCCTGGCGCAGATCGCCAGAAGGCAAGTGGGCCCTGTCACCGGATCGCCTGTCCGAGCTTTGCCGGATCCAGTCCCAGATCCTCGACACCTGCGTTCAGCACTGCCATCCGGCCGGAAGCCTGGTCTTCGTGACCTGTTCGATGCTGGCCGAGGAAAACGGCCAGCAAGTTGCGGGTTTCCTGCAGCGTCATCCCGGCTGGACCTGCCAGACCTCGCGCCAGTTCCTGCCCAAAGACGGCGGCGATGGGTTCTTTGTCGCGGTTCTGAAACCTTCTTGATTCAACTCTGGATTGCTTTCTGACATTGCTTAAACTGGAGTTAACCAGTTTCCGGCAGACCGGATGTCACAGCAATCAGTCAGGGTGTCCGCGTGGAGTTTCAGGTTTCGCAGATTGGTACGGCAACTCGGCTCGCCAAGAGCGTTTGTGATCTGTGGCACTATATCCTGATGGCTGGCGTCGGATTGCTGACGGCCTCTGTTTTCGTGCCGGTCGTTCCATTGGCCCTCGCGTTGTTCGGCGCCGGAACAACCGCCCTTTTGGTTCTTGCGATGGCCAAGGTCTTCATGCTCAGGGCGCGGGCCGCCTCGAACCGGACGGCACGCGCGCTCAGGCACCTGATGAGCAGCGACCGGACGCCGACGCTTGTCTCTGATTCCGGGGATCGGATTTCGTTTCTGAATGACGCCGCCGCCAAGGGGGTCGGCGCCAAGGCCAAGACCTCGCTGTCGGCCTGGTTTGGTGGGCTCTTTGCCGATGCCGGCAGATTGATCTATGCGCTGCAATCCCGCGCGGCCGAAGACGGCACTGCGACCGAGGACATCGAAACACGCGCTGGTGTGCTGCGCGTCTCTGCCACGCTGGCCGCGCCCGAAGTGTTTGTCTGGCGGGTCGAAGATTTGCAGAAACGTCCGTCCTCGGGGCTGGCGGCGGCCCAGGTGCCGATGATGACGCTGGGCCGCAATGGGGCCGTCCTGTCGATGAATGAAACGGCCCGAGCCCTGACGGGCCGGCGGGTGCGCTCGGTCGAGGATCTGGTGTCCGATCTGCCGATCCGATCGGGAGATACGCACAGTATTTTGACCGATGACGGCATCATGCGTCGCGAACTACGCCTGATCGAAAGCGGCGCGGGTCGCGAAGAACTGCTGTTGTTGCCGCCACGCGCCGTTGACGCTTCGGCAGGGGCAGGGATCACCTTTGACACCCTTCCGGTCGCCCTAATCGAGGTTTCGGCTTCCGGCGACATCCTGCGTGCCAACGCGCAGGCCTTGGGGTTGATCAAAGCCGAAGTGTCAGCGGGAATGCGGCTGTCTGACGTGATGGAGGGGTTGGGGCGACCGATCGCCGACTGGCTCGCCGAGGCCGCTGCGGGGCGCGGATTGCATCGGTCCGAGTTCTTGCGTCTGTCCCGCGCGGACCGCGAGATGTTCGTGCAGGTCACCTTGAACAAGATGGTCTCGGCCAACGAGGTGACATTGGTGGCCGTCCTGAACGACGCAACCGAACTCAAGACGCTTGAGGCGCAGTTCGTGCAAAGCCAGAAGATGCAGGCCATCGGCCAGTTGGCCGGCGGTGTTGCACATGACTTCAATAATCTTTTAACAGCAATTTCAGGGCATTGCGACCTATTGTTGCTGCGCCACGACAAGGACCACCCGGACTATCCCGACCTTGTCCAGATCAATCAGAATGCCAACCGGGCGGCGGCGCTGGTGGGGCAGCTTCTGGCCTTTTCCCGCAAGCAGACGCTTCGGCCCCAGGCCCTGGATCTGCGCGATACGCTGTCTGATCTGACGCATTTGCTGAACCGCCTGGTCGGCGAGAAGATCACGCTGACCTTCAAACACGACCCGAAACTCGCGCCGATCCGCGCCGACAAGCGCCAGCTTGAACAGGTGATCATGAACCTCGTGGTCAACGCGCGCGATTCGATGCCCAGCGGCGGCGCAATCCGGATCGAAACGCTGTCTCTCAACCTCGACCAGCCGCTGGAACGGGACCGCGCTGTTGTGCCGCCGGGGCGTTATGCGACCGTCAAGGTCATCGACCACGGTGTCGGGATCCCGCAGGACAAGCAGGAAAAGATATTTGAACCCTTCTTCTCGACCAAGAAACCGAGCGAAGGCACCGGGCTTGGGCTGTCGACGGTCTATGGCATCGTGAAACAGACCGGAGGATTCGTCTTCGTCGACAGTGTCTCGGGCCACGGAAGCTGCTTCACGATCTTTTTGCCCATTCACGAACAGAACCAGCAGGACGATACGACTTCGGCAACCGACGCGCCGCCGCCGAACGCCTTGCCGCTTCGGGACGACGGAGTGGTGCTTTTGGTCGAAGACGAAGCGCCAGTCCGGGCCTTTGCCGCAAGGGCGCTACGTCTGCGTGGATACACGGTGATCGAGGCCGAGAATGCCGAAACGGCGCTTGAGGCGCTTGAGGATCCGGGATTGAAGGTCGATGTTTTTGTGACCGATGTCGTCATGCCGGGGCTGGACGGCCCGACATGGGTTCAAAAGGCGCTCGAGCAGCGACCCGGCACGAAAGTGGTGTTCGTGTCGGGCTATGCAGAGGATGTCTTCAAGAACGGCGAGGTGCCCGTGGAAGACGCGGTTTTCCTGCAAAAACCGTTTTCATTGATGGAATTGACGGAAACCGTACACGGCCGGCTGCACTAGCACCTGCAAGTGTCAGGGGTCAGGGACCGGGCCGTTGCAGGCCGCCGCCTCCCATACCGCGAACTCGGCTGCGCATTTGCGTCGGAGCCTTTTTTCGACCTTTTCGGACAATCGGTTTGCGGTTCCGCCAGAGGTGTTCTTGCGCTCGAGCGCAATCGAGACCGACAACCGCCTTTCCAGAAAAGCGCGCAGCGCATCCTGATGTTCATACTGGAACAGATGCGTGACCCGGACACCATTGGGGCGGGGTTCCAGGAACTTGGCCTGACTGCCGACATTGGCAAATGCGGGTCGATCACCCTTCATGTAGGCCTCGGCAAATTCGTCGAAACTCAGGTTCCGGGTCGAGGTGGGGCGTCCATCAAGAAAGGGGCGCTGGCGGTAGCGATACCAGCTGTCCAACCAGCTGATCGGTTCCCGCACAACGGCCAGGATGTCCATCTGTTCGGCGCCGACACGCTCGAACATGGGCCGGAAGAATCGGTTGTATCGATAGATTGGCGCATGCTTCAGCTCTGGCGGGTCCAGGACCGCCATGGCCGCATGATCGCACAGGGCATCCTCGTAGGCCGAGGTGCCGGTCTTGGGCACCGCCAGAAAGACCAGCCGTTCCTTCCAGAAAACCAGCATGTTGCACCTCTGCCTCGGAAGCGGCCGATTGTTTCTCGACCTTTGTAAACGCCTCTTTAACCATCGCCGGGAAAACTGGGAAGGGAAAGATTTTACTTGAAATGTTCTCTTTTTGATCTCATAGAAATGAGAACAAGAGGCGAACGAAAGCAGCAATTGCCGCCCGGTGGCGGGTGTGGAATAAGGAACCTGAACGCATGGCAACGGCAGATCTTTTATCGATGAGCAGCAAGAAATCCCAGGACAAGCAAAAGGCGCTGGACAGCGCCCTGTCGCAGATCGAACGGCAGTTCGGCAAAGGCTCGATCATGAAGCTTGGCGGCGACAACAAGCTTCAGGACATCGAGGCGACCTCGACCGGGTCGCTGGGGCTGGACATCGCTCTGGGGATCGGTGGGCTGCCCAAGGGCCGGATCATCGAGATCTATGGGCCGGAAAGCTCGGGCAAGACGACGCTGACGCTGCATTGTGTTGCCGAGGAACAGAAAAAAGGCGGCGTTTGCGCCTTTGTCGACGCGGAACACGCGCTGGATCCGCAATACGCCAAGAAGCTGGGCGTCGATCTGGACGAGCTGCTGATCAGCCAGCCCGACACGGGCGAGCAGGCGCTTGAGATCACCGATACGCTGGTGCGCTCGGGCGCGGTGAACCTGGTTGTGGTCGATTCGGTTGCGGCGCTGACGCCGAAATCCGAGCTTGAGGGCGACATGGGCGACAGCAGCGTCGGCGTGCATGCCCGTCTGATGAGCCAGGCGATGCGCAAGCTGACCGGCTCGATCAGCCGCTCGAACTGCATGGTCATCTTCATCAACCAGATCCGCATGAAGATCGGCGTGATGTTCGGGTCGCCTGAAACCACCACCGGCGGCAATGCGCTGAAATTCTACAGCTCGGTCCGTCTGGACATCCGCCGCATCGGCTCGGTCAAGGATCGGGACGAAGTGGTCGGCAACGCGACCCGGGTGAAAGTGGTCAAGAACAAGGTGGCGCCGCCCTTCAAGCAGGTGGAATTCGACATCATGTATGGCGAAGGTATCTCGAAGATGGGCGAACTGCTGGATCTTGGCGTGAAGGCCGGTGTAGTCGACAAGTCGGGGTCCTGGTTCAGCTATGGCGACGAACGGATTGGACAGGGTCGCGAGAACGCCAAGACGTTCCTGCGGGAAAACACCCGCATGGCGCTTGAGATCGAAGACAAGATCCGCGCGGCGCATGGGCTGGAGTTCGACATGCCACCCGGCGACGACGCGCTGGTCGAAGACTGAGCCATTCCGCACCGAACAGCCTCAAGGCCGGCCCAAGTGCCGGCCTTTTGCATTGCGGCATGGACAGTGCGCGGGCAGGGGGATAAACCTCGCTGGACCTCATTTTTGACTGACCCGCGGAACCCGCCCATGGCCACTCTGAACGACATCCGATCCACCTTTCTGAACTACTTTGAAAAGCAGGGGCACGAGGTTGTCGCATCCAGCCCACTGGTGCCGCGCAACGACCCGACGCTGATGTTCGTGAACTCGGGCATGGTGCAGTTCAAGAACCTGTTCACCGGTGTTGAGACACGCGACTACAAACGCGCGACGACCAGCCAGAAATGTGTGCGCGCGGGCGGCAAGCACAATGACCTGGACAATGTCGGCTACACGGCGCGTCACCACACCTTCTTTGAGATGCTGGGCAACTTCAGCTTCGGCGACTACTTCAAGGAAGAGGCGATCCCCTTTGCATGGGAGCTGATCACCAAAGATTTCGACATCGACGCCAAACGTCTGCTGACGACGGTCTACCACACCGATGACGAAGCCTTTGAAATCTGGAAGAAAGTGGGCGTGCCCGAGGATCGGATCATCCGCATCCCGACCAGCGACAACTTCTGGCAGATGGGGCCGACCGGGCCATGTGGCCCGTGCACCGAGATCTTTTATGACCACGGCGACCACATCTGGGGTGGCCCTCCGGGCTCGGCCGAGGAAGATGGTGACCGCTTCATCGAGATCTGGAACGTGGTCTTCATGCAGAACGAGCAGTTCGAAGACGGCTCGATGAAGGCGCTCGACATGCAGTCGATCGACACCGGCATGGGGCTGGAGCGGATTGGCGCGCTGCTGCAGGGCAAACACGACAACTATGACACCGACCTGATGCGCAGCCTGATCGAGGCCTCGGCGGATGCGACCAGCGCCGACCCCGACGGCCCGGGCAACGTGCATCACCGGGTGATTGCCGACCACCTGCGGTCGACCTCGTTCCTGATTGCCGATGGCGTGATGCCCTCGAACGAGGGGCGCGGCTACGTGCTGCGGCGGATCATGCGCCGCGCAATGCGCCACGCGCATCTTCTGGGTTCCAAGGATCCGGTCATGCACCGTCTGGTGCCGGCGCTGGTGCGCAAGATGGGCGGGGCCTACCCCGAGCTGGGGCAGGCGCAGGCACTGATCGAAGAGACGCTGCGGCTGGAAGAGACGCGCTTCAAGCAGACGCTGGATCGCGGCCTGAAGCTGCTGGACGACGAACTGGGCGGATTGGCCGAGGATGCGCCCCTGCCGGGTGAGGCCGCGTTCAAGCTGTACGACACCTATGGTTTCCCGCTGGACCTGACGCAGGACGCCCTGCGCGAAAAGGGCCGCGAGGTCGACGTTGCGGGCTTTGACGCCGCCATGGCGGAACAAAAGGCCAAGGCTCGGGCGGCCTGGGCGGGCAGCGGCGAAGCGGCGGACGCGACCCTGTGGTTTGACATCGCTGAAGAACACGGCGCGACGGATTTCCTGGGCTATGACACGGAAACGGCCGAAGGCCAGATCGTGGCGTTGGTGCAGGACGGGGCCATGACCCAATCGGCCGCCGAAGGCCAGGAGGTGCAGATCGTCCTGAACCAGACGCCGTTCTACGCGGAATCCGGGGGTCAGGTTGGGGACAGCGGCGTGCTGCGCACCGAGACCGGCGAGGTGACGGTCACCGACACGCGCAAGGTCGCGGGTGTCTTCATTCACGTGGGCTCGGTCGCCAAGGGCTCGGTCGAGGCCGGGCAGGGCGCTGTGCTGGACGTCGATCACGCGCGCCGGACCTCGATCCGTGCCAACCACTCGGCAACGCACCTGCTGCACGAGGCGCTGCGACGCGCGCTTGGCGATCACGTGGCGCAGCGGGGGTCTTTGAATGCGGACGACCGCCTGCGGTTCGACTTCAGCCATGCCAAGGCGCTGACAGCCGCTGAGCTGCGGCAGGTCGAAGATGAGGTCAACGCCTTCATCCGCCAGAACAGCCCGGTCGAGACGCGGATCATGACACCCGACGACGCCCGCGCCATCGGCGCGCAGGCGCTCTTTGGCGAGAAATACGGCGACGAGGTGCGTGTCGTGTCGATGGGCACGCTGGATGGCTCGGGCAAGGGTACCGGTGGCGATACCTATTCGCTGGAACTCTGCGGTGGCACCCATGTGCGCCAGACCGGCGACATCGGCGTGTTTGTGACGCTGGGTGACAGCGCGTCGTCCGCCGGTGTGCGCCGGATCGAGGCGCTGACCGGGGCCGATGCCTTCCGCTATCTGGCCGAGCAGGGCCAGCATCTGGCAGAGGCCGCTCAGGAGCTGAAGACGCAGGCCGCAGACGTGCCGGCGCGGGTGAAGGCGCTGCTGGACGAGCGCAAGGCGCTGACCAACGAGGTGGCGCAGCTTCGGCGCGATCTGGCCATGGCCGGCGGGGCCGGGCAGGGGGCAGGCCCCGAGGTGCGCGATATCAATGGTGTGCCCTTCCTGGCGCAGGTGCTGACCGGCGTGTCGGGCAAGGACCTGCCGCCGCTGATCGACGAACATAAGGCCCGCATGGAGCGCGGCGCGGTGCTGCTGATCGCAGACACTGGCGGCAAGGCCGCCGTGGCGGCCGGCGTGACCGCGGACCTGGCTGGCGATCTGTCGGCCGTGGACCTGGTGCGCGCCGCCGTGGGTGAACTGGGCGGCAAGGGTGGCGGTGGCCGCCCGGACATGGCCCAGGGTGGCGGCAAGGACGCCAGCAACGCAGAGGCCGCCATCGCGGCCGCAGAAGCAGTGATCAAAGGATAAGACGATGCCCGGAGCTCTTTGGATTGCCCACGTCGATGTGACCGACCCCGAGGCCTATGGAAAATACGCCGAGCTGGCCGGGCCCGCCATCGCCAAGCACGGCGGTTTCTTCCTGGCGCGGGGCACCCGCTATGTCCAACTGGAAGGCCCCGACCGTCCGCGCAATGTCGTGGCCCAGTTTCCATCGCTGGAAGCAGCGGAAACATGCTACCGATCGGACGACTATCAGCAGGCTCTTGACCATGCGCGCGGCGCTGCGCAACGGGAATTGGTGATCGTCGAGCTGTCGGACTGATCGGCGATCTGCCTCATTTAGCAACATGTTTTTTGAGACTTGCCCGCTCCTTGAGCGGGTGAGCGATTCGTCTCGCGCGGCTGTCACTGTTCCGTGATTGTGGACAATTGTACGTTATCCACATTTTGTTTCGAATCGAGCAACGGAGGATTGTTCAATGTCAGAAAACAATTGTGGCAAAACTATGGCGGATAGATCACAGAACCCATGTTTTTGGGGGGTTTCCCCGTAAGCCAATGCGATTCTTGAATTTCCATGATTTTTAGGTGTCGCCTGATGCGAAGTTTGTTCGCTAAGGTTTTGGTACTCGCAATTTAATCGGGAGATATAAGATGAAAAAATTGCTGATGGGCGCCGCACTGGCCCTCACCACCGTTGCAGCACCGGCCTTTGCATGGGAAGGCAAAGTCGTCGCGTGCTACGACAAGATCTGGGTTCCTGCCAAATATAAGGTCGAGAAGAAACTGATCATGGCAGCCCACAAAGAGTGGGAATGGCGTAACGGCCAGATGATCAAAGTCTGGTACCCGGCCGTTTACAAAGAGATCGAACATCAGGTCTCGGAAGGCTACTACATCGCGCGCAAGGCAGCCTGCAAGTAATCGGAACTTTTCCGCTTTTCGAAAATCGGAAGGGCGCAACCGTCAGGTTGCGCCCTCTTTTGTTTTCAAATGCTTGAGACCCGGAATTACAGGGTCTTGGACATCCGCTTGCGTTCGTGCGGATCAAGGTAGCGCTTGCGCAGACGGATCGAGTTCGGGGTGACCTCGACCAGTTCGTCATCGTTGATGTAGGCAATGGCCTCTTCCAGGCTGAACTGCACATGCGGGGTCAGGCGCACCGCATCGTCCGATCCGCTGGCACGCACGTTCGTCAGCTTCTTGCCCTTCAGCGGGTTCACTTCCAGATCGTTGTCGCGGCTGTGCTCGCCGATGATCATGCCCTGATAGACCTTGGCCTGCGGGCCCACGAACATGCGGCCCCGCTCTTCCAGGTTCCACAGCGCATAGGCCACGGCATCGCCGTTCTCCATCGAGATCAGAACGCCCGCGCGGCGTCCGGGGATCGGGCCCTTGTGAGGCACCCAACCGTGGAAAACCCGGTTCAGAACGCCTGTGCCACGGGTGTCGGTCAGGAACTCGCCGTGGTACCCGATCAAGCCCCTTGAAGGCACATGAGCGATAATCCGCGTCTTTCCGGCGCCGGCTTGGCGCATTTCCACCAATTCACCCTTTCGTGTGCCGGTCACTTTTTCGATCACGGCACCCGAATATTCGTCGTCAACGTCGATCGTGACCTCTTCGACGGGCTCCAGCGTCTGGCCATCTTCCTCGCGCATCAGGACGCGCGGGCGCGAGATGCCCAGCTCAAAGCCTTCGCGGCGCATGTTCTCGATCAGGACGCCCATCTGCAATTCGCCACGGCCGGCGACTTCAAAGGCCTCGCCTCCGGGGGTGTCGGTGACCTTGATGGCGACGTTCGATTCCGCCTCTTTCATCAGGCGGTCGCGGATGACACGGCTTTGCACCTTCTTGCCGTCGCGGCCCGCCAGTGGGCTGTCGTTGATGCCGAAGGTGACGGTGATCGTGGGCGGGTCGATGGGCTGTGCGTCCAGCGGGTCGTCCACGGCCAGCGCACAGATGGTGTCGGCCACGGTTGCCTTGGACATGCCCGCCAGGCTGACGATGTCGCCTGCGGTGGCTTCGTCGATGTCCTGCTGCGCCAGACCGCGGAAAGCCTGGATCTTGGTGACGCGGAACTGCTCGATTTTCTGGCCGATGCGGCTGAGCGCCTGCACGGTGGCACCAACCTTAAGGCGGCCCGACTCGACCCGGCCGGTCAGGATGCGACCCACAAAAGGATCGCTGCCCAGCGTGGTCGCCAGCATGCGGAAATCGTCGTCCTGTTGCTTGATCTGCTTGGGTTCGGGCACGTGGTTGACGATCAGGTTGAACAGCGCGTCCAGATCCTTGCGCGGGCCGTCAAGGTCGGCATCCGCCCAGCCGTTGCGGCCCGAGGCGTACATGTGCGGAAAGTCCAGCTGATCCTCGTTGGCATCGAGCGATGCGAACAGGTCAAAGCATTCGTCCAGCGCGCGGTCGGGCTCGGCATCCGGTTTGTCGACCTTGTTCAGCACAACGATGGGGCGCAGACCCAGGGCCAGCGCCTTGGAGGTCACGAATTTGGTCTGGGGCATCGGGCCTTCGGCGGCATCGACCAGCAGCACAACGCCATCAACCATGCTGAGGATACGCTCGACCTCGCCGCCGAAATCGGCGTGGCCGGGGGTGTCGACGATGTTGATGCGCGTGCCTTTCCACTCGACCGAAGTCGGCTTGGCAAAGATCGTGATCCCGCGCTCGCGTTCCAGATCGTTGCTGTCCATCGCGCGCTCGGCCACGGCCTGGTTTTCCCGGAACGCGCCGGATTGTTTGAGCAGCTCATCCACCAGTGTGGTTTTGCCATGGTCGACGTGTGCGATAATCGCGATGTTGCGAAGATCCATTTCAAGGATGCCTTTTTCTGGGTGTTGCGCGCGGGTTAGCTGCAACTGCAGAAAAAGGCCAGTGCCTAATGCGTCGCGGTCTTGGAAAACAGGTTGATGATGACAATTCCGGCAATGATCAGCCCGATGCCAAGCACCGCGGGAAGATCGAGTTTCTGGCCAAAGACGACCAGAGCGATGACCGAGATGAAGACAATGCCCAATCCCGACCAGATCGCGTAGGCGATGCCAACCGGAAAATACCGGAGCGCGTGGCTGAGCAGGAAAAAGGCAAGGGCATAGCTGATCACAACGATCACGGAAGGCACCAGTTTGGTGAACTGCTGACTGGCCTGCAGCGCGGTTGTACCAATGGTTTCCGCCAGTATGGCAAACGTCAGAAAGAGATAGGGCATGGAGCCTCCGCAAGGGGTGGGCGGGCGCGTGGTCCCGCCCGGATCCGTCATACGGGAAGGTGGATGTTGAACGCCGCACGCAATTTCTGATCCAGCTCCGGATCAAACGCCACAGGGCTGGGGCGCGACAAAATCTCGTTCTTGCGGGCGATGGCACTCTGGATCAGGTCCGGCTTGCCGGTCTCGTCCCATTCCTTGGGTGAGGCGCGGTTGCCGAGCGCCGGGTAGACATGATCGCGCTCCATCCGGCCCAGGGTCTGCTCTGTGCCCAGATAGTGACCGGGTCCCCCCATGCAGACTTCGCGCATCTGATCCAGCGCCAGCGTTTCGTCGTCAACTTCGATCCCGCGCACACAGCGCATGGCCTGACCAATCAGATCGTCCCCAAGGATCAGACTTTCGTGGCAGAACCCCAGCAGCGAGGCGTGCATGCCTGCGGCCTCGTAGACCATGTTCAGCCCGGCAAGCCCTGTCATGACATTGGAACACATCTGTTCCCAACCGGCCTGCATGTCGGGCATCTTGCTGTCGCTGGCACCCGCAGCCGCTCCGCCCGGGATCCCATAGAACTGGTGCATCTGCGCGCATCCGGCGCTGAGCAAGGCCTGTTCCCCAGATCCCACAGTCATCGCCCCGCTGCGCAGGTCCAACCCGAAGGGCCAGGTGCCAAAGATCGCGGTGTGCCCCGGCGCGATGGCGTTGACATAGACAATACCGGCCAGGCATTCCGCCACGGCCTGTGTGATGGCCCCGGCGATGGTTGACGGAGCCGTCGCGCCCGCCATGCCCGCGCTCAGCAACAGAATCGGCATGCCCGCGCGGATGCAGGCCTCCATCGTCTCGCAGCTTTCGGTCGCGAACTTCATGGGTGGAACGACAAAGCAGTTAGAATTCGACATAAACGGTCGGGCCCGCCAGGCCGTCTCGCCCCCGGCGATGGCGTGCAACATGTCAAAGGCCGCGGCTGTGTGCGAGGGATCCGAGAATGACGTGCCGATGTGCTTGGTGGTGCCGGCGCAACTGGCGTAGATCGTGTTCAGATCCATCTCGAGATTGTCGAGGATATCGCGCGCGACCATCGGGCGTTGGAAGAAGTGGATGTTCTCAAGCTGCTGCGTGATCCGCGCCGCGTCATGCAGATCCTGCAAGGTGCTTTCGCGGTAATTGCGGCCATCGACGTCGACCATGCTGACAGCCGCCCCAGCGGTGCCATAGTGGACACGGGTCCCGCTCAGGTCCAGGTCATGGGCGGGATCGCGCCCGCACAGGGTGATCGTCTTGGTGGCTTTGGCCAGCATGTCCTCGACCAGCGCAGGCGGAAAGCGCAGCCGCCCGTCATCGCCCAGAACTGCGCCCGCCGCCGTCATCACGTCGATGCCCGATTGCGGCGCATCGGCAAGGCCGATCTCTTCAAGCGCCTGAAGCGCGGCGCGATGGATGCGTTGCACCTGGGCGTCGGTCAGTGGGCGATAGGTGCCGCCGCTGAGGCCGGGTTGGATCGGGCGCAGGTGATCGGCGAGTTTCTCGGCGCGGGCGGCGCGACGGGCCGAGCGCCCCCCCGAGCGGCGTTTTGTTTGTGTTTCCATGGGTTTGACTTGGTATTTGGAACAGGACAGAGGGCGAAGTTATCGGGCGTCCGCCAAAGGTCGCCCACGCGCCGCCCGGCCGCGGCGCGCCCCGATCGTCAGCCCAATCAGCTCGATCCGACTGTCTTCCTGATGCATCGATATGTCTCCCTGCCCGAAATGTGGCCGGCGAAGACGGCAGTGGTCTGTCCTGAAACCGACACCCGGGCCGGTTTTGACCCGACTCAGGTCGCTTTCTGGGCATCAAGCACCCGGCGCGCGGCGCGAAAGCATTCCAGCCCCTGCGGGACGCCACAGTAGATCGCGATCACATGGATGATGGCCCGGATCTCTTCAGGGGTCACGCCGTTGTTCAGCGCGCCCTGACAGTGCAACTCCCATTCGTGCATCTTACCCAAAGCGCCGATCATCGAAAGGTTCATCATCGAGCGGGTCTTGGCATCGATCACGTCGTCGCCCCAGCCAAAGCCCCAGCACCAGGCCGTCATGGCCTCTTGGAATGGCCGCGTGAAGTCATCAGCCGCCTCAAGGCTCTTTGTGACGTAGTCTGCGCCGAGTGTCGCCTTGCGTTGTTCGAGCCCCTTCAGAAACAGGTCCTCGTCAAATATTCCGGTCATTCGTGTATCTCCCTCAGGTGTGGCCAGCCTAGTACGTCTTGTCCGGTCCGACCGGCTGAAACCGACATAGAAAAAATTTTCTGTTTAAGGGATTGGAAGTGGGCTGCGCGGTAATTGCTGGTGTGAAGGGCCAAGGCCCCGAACTGCCAGGAGCGCAAGATGATGCCGTCACACACACTCGCCCGAACGCCACCGTGCCGCGGATGTGCGCAGGGTCTGGCTGACAACGGGCCATATCAAACTGCCGCCTGCAACCGCCAACACTGTTAGAGAATGGGAAGATCCATGTTCGACACCGCATCGCCGGCCTCGCGACTTTCGCGATTCAACACCATCTTCATAAAATGCTCGCTGCTCTTTGCGGTGGCGATGCTTGTGCTCGGGGCGATGCTGATGTTCCGATTCTCCAGCCTGACCGAGCGGATCGTGACAGACCGCCTGCGGGATTTGGCGCATCACACGACCCTGGCGATCTCTCACCAGATGGCGGACTCAATGCAGTTCAACCAGACCGACAAGCTGGATGAAAGCCTGCACATTGCCATGGAAGAGGCGGGTGAAAATGGGGTTTACGGGGCGATCTACGATCTGGACGGAAAGCTGGTGATGCAGCTTGGCAGCGAAGACAAGCAGCATGCCCAGTTGGCGCGCGATCTTGGGGGCGACGTGCTGCGCACCAATGCCCCGCTAGAGGTCAATGACGGCTTCCACGTGGCCTTTCCGATCCAGAAGAAAGACGGGATGCCGACGCATGGCGCATTTGTCATGCTTTGGGACGCCGCGCCAAGTCTGGCGCATCTGGCAGAGGAACGCGTTCGGGTTGAAATCGAAGCGGCATTGGCATTGATCGCGATCCTTGTGTGTGTGTCATTGGCCGTTCGGCAGATCTTTGCACGGCCCCTGGTCCGGTTGTCTGGCGCCATCACTCAAGTGGGTGAGGGCAATTTCCAGGCGGCTCACGACCTGCCGAACCGAGGGGACGAAATCGGTGCGATCACCGGGGCGGTACGGACAATGGCGGATCGCCTCGAAGAGGCGCGCCAGCTGGAAGCGCTTGCCCAAGAAGACGCAAAGGCGCAGTCCGATGTGGTCGATCGTCTGCGGCGCGGGCTGAAGGGATTGGCCGATGGCAACCTCAGTTCCGGCATCCAGACCAGCTTTGACGAAAAGTACGAGCCCCTGCGGCATGATTTCAACGCGGCGATCTCGAAGATGCGGCAAGCCATTGCCGAGGTGCGCTCGAACGCTGACAGCATCCAGGGCGGCGCCGAAGAGATCAGTCGCGCGTCGGATGATCTGTCACGCCGGACGGAATCGCAGGCTGCCACCCTGGAAGAGACCGCCGCAGCCCTGGACCAGCTGGCCGCCAGCGTTAAATCTGCCGCGGAAGGAGCCAAGGAAGTCTCTGAAACCGTCAATGAAACCAACACCATGGCCTCGGAAAACGGGCAGGTGATGCAGAATGCCATTGGCGCAATGGCTGAGATTGAGAAGTCCTCGGATCAGATTGGCGAGATCATCGGCGTGATTGACGATATCGCCTTCCAGACCAACCTGCTGGCGCTGAATGCCGGGGTCGAGGCAGCGCGCGCTGGGCCGGCGGGCAAGGGCTTTGCGGTTGTGGCCTCGGAAGTGCGGGCGCTCGCGCAGCGCAGTTCGGATGCGGCCAAACAGATCAAGACCCTGATCAGCGGCTCGTCACAGCAGGTCAAATCCGGGGCGAAACTGGTCGATCAGGCGGGCGAAGCGCTGATGATGGTGGTCAAGAGTGTCGACCACATCTCTGACCTGATTTCGGGCATCGCCACCGGCGCGTCGGAACAGGCAATCGGGGTGAGCGAAATCAACAAGGGTGTGAACAACCTGGACCAGGTCACCCAGCAGAACGCGGCCATGGTCGAAGAGGCGACAGCCGCAGCCCATATGTTGAAATCCGATGCCATGAGCCTGACATCCATGGTCGCCAAGTTCGAGGTGCGTGTCGATGAACGGGTCCAGCCGCAGATGATGGACATTCCCGAACTGCCCGACGCGGTCAGCGCAGCCTAGATTACATGCACCGCCGGTTCACTTCTGGCGGTGCAACAGGTATCTTTGGCCCGCGTGCAGCGGGCCACTGACCTCGGTCACTGACCCATCAGCCCAAGTCACGACAAGCCGGTCGACAACACCAGATGCGCCAAGACCGAAATGCGCCTCGGCCGCGTCGAAAGACATGAAGCCACCGCCAAGTTGCAGCTCTCGCATCCTTGATTGCCCGGCTTCGTCGACGAGCTCGATCACGGCGCCGATGCCGTCCCGGTTGCCGCGGTCGTCGACAAGTGCGATGATCACGGCGTTGGCGGCCTGAGTGGTGTTGCGGAAGACGGTCAACGGACCATTGACAGGATGTGTGACCATGTCCAGGTCACCATCACCATCCATGTCGAACTGCGTGGCAGCGGCGGTCATCAGGTAGTCTTCGAGGCCGAAGGGCCCGGATTTTTCAGTAAAGCTGCCGTCGCCGCCGTTGTGAAAAAACAGGTTCGAGGGGCTGACTTCATTCGGCACCCAGGTGCCATTCACGATATAGACGTCCTGCCAGCCATCATGGTCGTAATCGGCGATCTTGGTGTCCCAACTCCATCCGCCGACATCCAGGCCGCGGCTCTCGGCAGTGTCCGCGAAACCCTTGCCCGCCGGTTCCAGCAAGACGTTCGAACGCAGGATCTGCTGGATTGAGGCCTCGGCCTCGTACGCCGTGATCTTGCGGGCGGGCTTGAAGTGCAACTCGCAGAAAGACCGCGCCTTGGGCTGATCGGCGGGTATCAGGCGACACACGCTCGCGTCGTTTCGCTGGATTGCCAGGTCCTTGATCAACATCGCCTTGCATTGCGCCTGGTAGGCGCCCTGAAGCGTCTGACAGCGCGGCGCGTAGGTCGGATCGAAGTTGTTGCCCGATTTGTACCAGGTCTTGATGTCCATGTTGCGTTCGCAAATCGCACGATCCGCATCCCGTTTGATGGTGTCGCAATAGAACTCGAGCGGTTGCATCTTGAGGATGTTCGAAACGCCGGAAGAGCGGCCGGCGATCTGCGCCAGATAGATCTCGGGCGCCCCATCGTTGAACAGATCCGCCGTCTTGATGGCCATCGTGGTTGTCGTCGTGTGCGGGATCATCCCGTCCTGATGGCGAATGCTTTGAAAGCCTCCGGCGCCGTCGCCAAGATACAGGTAGTCAGGTATCTCGAAATCATTGCCGACCAGCAGATCCGCATCGCCGTCCCGGTCCGCATCGCTGAACAGGATCGACAGCGTCTCGCCCGGGATGCCGGGTAGATCCAGAAAGGATTGGCCCGTCAATGCGCCATCCTGATTCCACAGGATCCGGTTGCGCGATTCCTCGCCGGGAATGCGTCGGTACCAGCCCGAGGCCCAGTTGCCCAAGGCGACGTCCAGGTCGCCGTCGCGGTCCGGATCCGCAAAACTGAGCGCCATGGTCATGACTGCGTCGTCGCGGTTGGCCACGGCGATCGGCGCCGAAAAACGGCCGTTGCGATTGAACATCAGATGGTTGCCGGCGCGATAGGTCGCGAGAAACAGATCGCGCCAGCCATCGTTGTCGATGTCAACAAGCACCGCATGAAAGATCGGGACGTCGGCCAGGGGTCCAAGATCGACCGCAACGCGGCTGAACTTGCCCGTGCCGTCATTGGCGTAAAGATAGAGCCCCGATACGGTCGATGCCACGGCAAGGTCAATGTCGCCGTCGCGGTCAAAATCCGCCGAGGACAGGCTGCGCCCTTCCCAGAACGGCGGCCACATGTCGTCAAACCCAAACTCAAGGGGCTTGTCGATGCCGATTTCCCAGGCCTCGAGCCGTTCAAAGACAGTTTCGGCAGCGGGTGAGGGGGCGGCGAATGGGGTTGCCGTGATGGTGACCGATGCGGCGTCGTCGCTGATCACTTGCCAGGGATCGGATCCAGCCGCCTGCGCAGCCCACATCAGGTGCGGTGTCGCCCTGTCGCCGATCAGCAGTTCAAGCGCGCGGTCGGTCTGCCACTGGTGATACCGCTGGACGCCAAGCCCGGATAGAACACCGATCAGGGCGACCGAGCCGCCAAGCAGCCAGGCGGCGCGCCAGCCGACGGACTGCGCCACTATGAAGAAGGAATAGATGCTGAACGTGCCCAGGGTGAAAAGCAGGGTCATGACATAGCCCTGTTCCAGGCCTGCGCTGATCAAGGCCCCGGTGACCACGACGTCAAAGGCGATCGGCACCGGCAGAAAGACACCCACCAGCGCCATGAGGATCAGGATCATCAGGCTGAACTGCAAGCCGGTCACCATCTCTTCGGGGATCAACGTTGCGACAATGGCACCAAGCGCCCCGGCCAGCAGCATCAAGGGCACCGTCAGCTTGATGATGTACCACAGGTTCTGGACATAGGTCCGCACCACGCCCCAAACCGCGGCAACAAGGCTTTCCGAAGTGGGCGTCGCGCCCGCCGCCAACTCCTCGGCGCTCCAGCCGGTCGGTGTGGGGACCTCGGGGGTGATCTGGGTTTGCGGCAGCACCCGGCAGATCAGCGGCACGATGATCAGGATGATCAAAAGCGACAGAACGATCTTGGTGACCACCATGTAGAACGGCAGCAGGCTGAACAGCATGGTCAACACTACGATGTTCAGGGTAGGCGAGGCGATCATGGCCGACAGTGTGGTCTCGGCCCGCAAACCTGCGGAATACATGCCGCGCGCAATTGGGGCCGCGCAGTTCACGCATACGCCCAGCGGCGTTCCAATCACCAGACCCAGCACCGAATTCGAGAAACCGCCGCGAAAGCTTTTTTGCTTCAGATAGCTGGCCAGCGTCAGAAAGGCGGCGGCGAAAAGGATGCCGAAGGTCATGCCTTTCTTGTTGGTATTGACCCAGTTGATGGTCGAATAGAACATGCGTTCCAGCAGGCTCATGCCTTCGGTCAGGGGGATCAATGCCTCGAAACCCAGCGGATCTTCGAGCTGGATTGCCCCGGACATCATCGCTTTTTCGTTCAACGCGGGATACCGCGACCCCGTCCAAAAGGCATAGGCCAGTCCAAGCAGGATCAGCGCCGTCAGCACAAAGCGCTTTTCATAGGGAGACACCACGATCTTGTTCATCGAACCTTCCGCTGCAGCGCATGGTCAGGGCCCAAATGGGCGGGAAACTCGGACAACACCCGTCTTGGGACGCAGGTTGAGCGACAACCTGCACTTGCCCATCAGGGTAGCATTCGCGCCTCAAGCTTGGGAAGCTCTTTGCGGTAGGCCGCGATCTCTTCCTCGGAATAGTGATCGCTTTGTGTTTTGGCACGACCAGGGTCGACCTGATCGACAATCGATCTGGATTTGACATCTGTTTTCAGAAACTTGGCAAGCCGATCCAACTGATCGCCGGGCTGCGATACGGTGTCTTCGAACGTCACGTGCAGGTGGCGATCAGGGGCCAGACCAGAGAGATGATCCTTGATCAGGGCCGTCTGGTGCAGTGTCGTCGTCGCCATATGCATCAGCGCGGAATCGGTCAGGATCTGTTTCCGGTCGTACCCGAAGAAATCATAAGCCAGCGGCAGCGTGCATCGGCCGATGTGGTTGTCCAACCGGGCTGTCATATGAGTGCGCCGGAAGATCGTGTTTTCGAGCGAGCGCGAAAAATAGACATACCGCGCGTCCGGAAAGGCCTGGCGTATCTCGGGCAACATCAAGGCGGTTTCGGGCAGCTTGAACCCCCAGAATTCCGGCCACTTGCCCTGATCAAGCATGTCGCACGCCGCATTCAACAGATCCGGCAGAGCGCGGAAGCGCAGCCAGCTGTCGTTGTACTGGTACTTGGTCAACACTGCGCGGTACATCGCGTGCACCATGTCCAGGCAATCGCCCGACACCGACACGTTGTTGCCAATGAACAAGCCGCAATCCTGCGCAAGGGTCGAGACCAGGCGCGTTCCGCCCCCGCCACGCCCCACAAGGATGACAGGTCGACGCAGAATTTGCATCTGTTCGGCTGACAATCTTTGCGCCAGCGGCTTGTTCGGAGCCCGCGCGAGTGCCCATTTCTGGGTGAAGTAATCCTCGGACAAAGAGTGATCAGCCAGGTATGATTGGCTTTTGCGGTTCACGATCTTGCGGCTGTCGTTGGGGCCCAGAATCAACTGGCCGGACGCGTCCTTGTATTTGTGGATCGTCGGCGCATTGACGGCATAGCTGCGCAGCCCGCACTGACGTCCGAAATTTGCAATGTCGCGCCCAATGAAATGGATGCTGGGCAACTGCGCGTCAAAGTCGACGGGCCCGGACTTGCGCAGGATCAGCAATTGCTCGTCCAGCCTGAGGACCGTTTCAAAGGGGCGGGCCTCGAATGTGTTGCGGAACTTGTGTGGATCGCTCCAGTGACCTTTGACGAGGTTTTTCCCTTGCCATCCGACGGCGCCGAGCAGCAGCCAGTTCGGATCGTACCGTTCCAGTCGGGTCAATGAGGCTTCGAACCGATCCTGCCAACGGTCCGGCAGCACGACATCTTCGTGCACAACGGCGATCAGGTCGTGCTTGGCCTGCGCGATGCCGTGCCGGATGGCGGCACCGAGGGTGGGGAAGTGAAGGTTCTGGCTGTTGTCCACGAGGATGAACTGGTTCATCGGGTCATGGACTACGTCACAGGTCGCCAGGTTGTGGTCGTATTCGTCGCTGAAACGCACGCAGACAAAGGAAATGGGCCGCACCGCCTTGGTGAGGGCCTCTTCGATCTTGGGGTATTCTCGTTCGGTCATGACATCCAACTCACAGGTGTGATGCGCCACGCCGTCAGGCGTAGTCGAAGCGGCGCGCAAGATCACCGGTCGTTTCAAGAACAGTCTTCGCAATATCGGCAGACATGGCTTCGCTCCAAAGAGATTGCGATTTCTGATCGACGGCACGCGCCCGCTGGGTGCCTCCGGGTCCGCGGCCCTTGAGCAGGTCCTGATGGCGCGCGGCGCCTTCGTCCGGCGGCAGCCCGACCGCGTCGAGCAACTCGGCAATCCGGGGCAGGGGGTCCGCAACCAGATCTTCGTATTTCAGATGAGTTGTCGGCAGCCCCATTTGCGGGAACGAGTCGATGAGTTCGGTCTTGATCCGCCAGATCAACGCGCGTTTGACGTGGTCTGCAACCGCGTCGTCTGACAGGACTTTCAATTCATCGGCATAGCGCAGGGTCTGCCGTTCAAGCCGGTTGATCCAGCGAACCTGGTTCCGGATCATCGGAACCCTGGACAGGCGCGTCATCGAAGCCACGACGCTGCGCGGATCGCGCACGAGTCCAACCACATGGGACGGATTCGGCAGCGCCGCAATTTCATCGGCAAAATACGTCAGGTTCGGGGACTTGAACGCGATGTGCGTGATCTGTGGAGCGGCCCGAGGGGCGGGTGTGCCAAGTCCCTCGATCCAGCGGCCCGGCGACCGATATTTTTCGGAAATTTTTTCCAGATAGGGCGACAGCGTGTCCCATCGCAGCCCGTCAGTGGCGCTAGCGGCCTCGAACAGATCATAGGCGGCATCGTCTTCGTCCACCATCAGGCAGTTTTGATGCGCGGCCAGAATTTGCCCGGTCAAGGTTGTGCCACTGCGCTGGCAGCCGACGATAAAAACAAGTTTAGGCAAAAAATCCGTGTGTTGCATGACCGTTAGACACCACAGTCAAAGCAAAATGGCCAGCGCAATGCTGGCCATTTCTTAGTTCATGTGTCCAAAGAGGAGCCAGCTGGCGATTACTTCGCCGCCAGCGCCGCTTCCAGCTCGGTCAGGCGAGCGTTCAGCGTGGCGATATAGATGTGCGCATGCTCAAGCTCGTTCAGCATTCCGCCGACCTTTTCGGTCAAGTTGAACGGCGCACCTTCCAGGGTCGGTCCCACATTGGGCAGGTGGCGCAGTTCGAACATCGCCTCTGCGTGATCCTCGATCGAGGGCAGGTCGTATTCTGCGTCAAACACCAGGTCACAACCGCCGTTACAGGTGGTGCCTGCAGTGGTCAGTTCGCCCGTGATCGTCAGATCGCCGGCTTCGGTGAATGTGGCAATGGTCGTCGCAGCACCGGTCCCAAGGTTGGTCACGTCCTGCAGCAGGAAGTTGTTGCCCGCCGAGAACTGCCAGCCATCGTTAATGTTGCCATTGTTGAAGCGCAGGATCGGGTTGCGGTTGTTTTCCAGTTCAAGCAGAACCTCGGCCGTGCCGGTAGCCCGCTTGATGTGGACCTGATAGCCGGGAAGATCGGTGCCCAGACCGATACGACCGTTGTTCTGAATATAGATCGAATCGTCCGGGGCGCCGGGACGGATCCGGAAAGGCAGCTTGCTGCTGTTGGTCACGTCGCGGATAAAGAAGTTGGTTTCGTTGCCCGCAAGGTCCCAGGTCTGTGGCGTAAAGCCGGACGAGCCGTTCTGCTCAAGCCGCACGGTCGGCGAATCGCCGTCTGCGATGTGCATCTCGACCACTGCGTTTGCGACGCCGACGCCGACATTACCGGATGCGGCGACCCACAGCGCGTTTGTCGGGGCCCCGGCAACCACGCGGAACGGCGTCTTGTTACCGGTGATGTCATCGATCGAGAAGTGGTTCGCTCCGCCGTTGCCCGAATCGTTCGCCGTCAGCTGCCAGTCATTGTTCGGAAAGCTGGCCGAGGCCGACGTGTCGTCGAACTTGATACGCAGGTTGTTTTCTTTCAGGCGAATGGTGTCGAAGCCAAAGTTTTCGCCGTTCGCACAGTCGATACCGATACAGGCGCTGCCATCGACGATCAGGTCGTCGAGGAACACCTGATCCGCGGCGGCACTGCTGGCCAGAAGGCACAGCGCGCTGGTTCCGAAGGCCGCCGCCTTGAACCCGCTTGAGAAATCAAATTTCATGGTCACATCTCCCTTGGATGAATTCATTTTATACACAAGACGCTATGCGCCAACCCTAACCCTGATCTTCACTGACGATTTCGGGCGTCACGATGACACCTCGAGACACAACAAATGAGCCGGACATGGCGAATGGCACGTTGTGGCTGTCTGACTGCGCGTCACCCCGGCCATTGTTGATGGGGTTTACGATTTTTACGGTTTCTTCGGTCGCGGCCGTCAGATCATAGCGATAGATGCCATCGACAGTTTCGGCGCGGTCGAGTTGATAGACAGGGGTCCCGGATTTGGCTTCGATCACCGTGATCTTGCCGGTCGGGGCATAGATCGTCATCGTGGCGTTCGACAGGCCTTGCCAGTTTTCGAACCACACAGCCGAAGAGTTGTGCTGTTGCACGGGATCAGCCGCCAAAGCGGCAGTGGCGAAAGCGGCAAACGAAAAAGCGACGATAGTCGTCTTCAGACCGGTCATGTTACTTCCTTTGGTCGTATGCATGTGTCAAGCGCAAGTCGCACATGCGGCGCCCAAGCACTCAAAAAGCATCCTTGAGACCACAATAGCGCAACTTTGTGGCAACTTTAAGGGTAAAGTTGACGTCGGGTCAGAAAGTTTCGAAGAATGCCAATGGTTCTTCCTGCCTCTTTTAAGGTATTGTTAGTCAATAACTCTTCCGGCGTTTATCAGGTTCTTGGCCATCACCTGGGCTTCATTCTGTAGTTGTGTACTCATTTTTTTTGCTAGTGCCGCGCTCATTTCGTCGGCCTCGGAGTATCCGTAAAACAAAGCGACGATCAGCCAGGACTGGGCCTGCGCATAGTCCTGCGGGACCGCCAGTCCGCGTTCGTACATCACGGCCAGATTGACCATGGCCGCCGGTGATCCGTTGGTGGCAGAAGCGCGAAACAGGCGCTCTGCCTGTTTCCAGAACCGGAAATCCGAGCCTGCGCGCTGAACCGACAGCCAGGCGGCCTGAAACTGCGCCACCGAGTCCCCAACCCGTGCAGAGGCCAGAAGCGACTGCAAAGTGGCGTCGTCTTCGGCAACCGGCGCGAGGCGCTTGTCATAGACGAACGACAGGGTCGATTGGGACTGGTCCGCGCCTTGACCACTCAGGCGATAGAGGCGCGCCGCCTCGTCGTCGCTTTGCGGAACACCGAACCCGTTCTCGTACATCACGCCTAGATTGGTCAGCGCCTGTTTCAACCCGGTTTCTGCCGCTGCCGCGAACAATTCGGCGGCGCGACGATAGTCCTGCGTCACGCCGTTGCCCCGCACGAACAGAAGGCCAAGATTGTTCAGCGCCCGGCCGTGTCCCTGATTCGCGGCGATTTCATAGTATTGCCGGGCCTTTTCGAAATCCTGTTCGACGCCTTTGCCGTCCTGATGCATCACCGCAAGGCTGACCAGGGATTCAAGGTGCCCTTGTTCGGCAGCCGCCAAATAGGCCTGCGCCACGATCTGCAACTGATCGCTGTCGTCGGTGACCTGTTCCAGCGCCGAGGCGAATTCGAACAGGTGGTCCGGCTGACCCGATTGGGCTGCGGCCTGCAGCCATTCCAACCCGCTCTGAATGTCCCGAGCCACGCCAAGGCCCGACACAAGATATTCGCCGATCATGTTCTGCGCGGCGGGGTCGCCCGCGCGCGCCGCCGCGATGAAATGCGTTGCAGCCTGCCTGTAATCGCGCAGCACGCCCTGTCCGTTGTGATAGGCCAGTCCCAGCGCCATCTCGGCGCTGACATCGCCTTCGGCCGCCCGAGCTTGCAACTCGGCCAGACTTGCAGATTGCGACCATCCAAAGCTGGGCCAGGCCAGGACTGCTGCGGCCAGTGTCAGGCGCAGTCTGTTCAGGCGGGTCATCGGTTGTCTCCTACGGCCTGTGAGGCAGGGCGCAGGGCCCGACGATTGTGTACTTCGAACCAAAGCCGCGCGGCACGCTGGGCTTCGCCAATCTGCTCTGCCGTCATCAGGGCCGCGATCAGATCCCGCGTCTCGGCGGCCTTTTCATGGCCCTGGGCGGCAGCAAGATTGTACCACTGGTGGGCCGCGACATAATCCGGCGCGTCTCCGATAAGCCCGATTGAAAGCGCCTCGGCCAGGGCGAACTGAGAGTCGACGATCCCAAGCTCGGCTGCCTGCCGGATCAGCGTATAGGCTTCGGCATGGTTGCTTTCGGTCGACTGCAGATGCCGGCCCAACTGATCCATGGCCTCTGCCAGACCTGCGTCAGCCTGCGTCCGCAGCCAGTCCATTGCCTCGTCATGTCCCGCGCGACCCGCGCTCAGGGCCCATGGAACGGCGGTGCCGGGCGCGATCTTGCCGTCAAGCGCACCAAGGGCCGCAAGTTTGCCAAGCTCGATCCGGGCTGCCGCGGCGTTGTCGGATTGCAGGGCGGCCCCATAAAGATCGATGGCCTGATCCAGCGTTGCATCGGCAATTTTGTCAGCCTGGATCAAACGCGCCAGCGCCACCATGGCAGCGCCCGAGCCCCTTTGCGCAGCCTGCTGCAGAATCTGAGTGGCCTGATCGATGTCCGCCGGTCCATAGGTGTCGGTTGCTAGGACCAGACCCAGCCGCACCAGCGCCGGAAGGTCCCCGCCGTTGGCGGCAAGGGCCAGCAATTGTTTCCCTGCCACCGGATCGGCCTCTGCGCCTTCGCCGGTCAGCAACCGCAGGCCCAGAACCCGCTGTGCATAGGGATGGCCGCCTTCGGCTGCGGCTGCGAACCAGCGCAAGGCGTCTTCGGGCGCGTCCCCCTGCAAAGCCAGGGCCAGCGTGGTCTGCGCCTCGGCATATCCGTTGCTTGCTGCGCTCGACAGCCAGTCCATGCTGCGCTGCGCGTCGACGGCAACGCCCAGCCCGTCACGATAGGCCAGGTACAGTGCGAACTCTGCCGGCGCGTGCTGTTGCTCGGCAGAGGCGAGGTACCAATCGACGGCGGATTCCAAGTCCGGAGGCCCCAGTTCGTCACCCGACAGCAGCACGCCCAGATAGAATTGTGCGTCCGCCGCGCCTCGCGCCGCGGATCGTTGCAACAGGCGGTGTGCTTTCTGTGGATCCCGCGTCAGGGCATCTCCGTGGTCGCCCAGCAGGACCTGAGCCAGCAGTGTGGCCGCGGCAATGTGGTGCTGGTCAACCGCCTTTTCCAGCCATTCTACAGCGCCCGGCAGGTCAACGGGGCCACCACGCCCCTCGAGCAGAACACGAGCATATCTGTAGAAGGCAAGCGGGGCGTCGGTCTCTGTCGCGTGGCGATGCAGCCCTTCGCGCACAAAGTCGAAATCAGCGCGGTCCCAGGCCTGTTCAATGGCCGCCATGTCCGGCAAAGGCTCTTTGGTTTCAACCTGTTGTGCCTGTGACGCCGCAGGCAGGCCGACGGTCAGTGCCAGGATCAAAAGGGCGCTAAGGTGGCCTCGAGGGGTTGGGCGTCCGGTCGCGGTCGACGTCATGACTTGGCGGGCATTGGATCGCAAAATCGGGCCTCTCGGGTAGTGTCGAATGCAACCTAGCCGGGTTTGGCCCGTGACGCGAGGTCAAATTGGGGGTGCCACGAAAAGAACAAGAACGCCCCCGGCGGCGGCCAGAGCTGCACCAAAGGGCAGGGGGCGTGTCGCCGAACGATCCTTGTGAACCAGGGCGACCGCAAGGGCCGTGCTGGACGCCAGAAGCAACAGAACCGGCAGGGTCCAGACGCCAACGAGCGCCCCCAGGCCTGCCATCAGCTTGACATCCCCCAGGCCCAACCCTTGCCGTCCGCGCAGCCATTTGTACCCCCAGCGCAGGGCCAGAAAGACCGCAACGCCCAGACCCGCGCCCTTGATCGCCGGGATCAGGCGACCGTGCTCAAGTGCAAGCAGCATCGCCAAACCGAACAATGCACCGGTCAGCAGGTCGGGCAGGACGAACCACAAGAGGTCGGCCAGAGCCAGGGCCGCAAGGACCCAGAGAATGATGGCGACCAACAGGATTTCGGTCGCACTTCCGCCGCGTACCATTGCCAGAACGGCAAGACCGGTTGTCGTGATCTCGAGATAGAGCAGCCAGCCGGGAAGGGGGGCGTGACAGCGTGCGCAGCGGCCTTTCTGAAGTGCGAAAGACAGGATCGGGATCAGGTGATGGGGTTTCAGCGCGGTGCCGCAGGCCCGGCAGGCGGACCGTGGCGCGACAATGGACTCGCCCCGAGGCACCCGGTCGACGATCACGCCCAGAAAGGACCCCGCAATGGGGGCTGAGATCAGCAACAAGAGGGCCAGCAAGGTCTCGACCGACATGCGCGTCTTGATAGGGTTTGTCACGCCCTCTTGTACAGAGGCATTGCAGGCCCCGTTGCCACCTCGGGATGGCTTGCTATGATGCGCGCAATCAGCAAGAGGGCAGGACGATGCAGCGACGGATCACCGGTAATCACCGAGAGCCCCCGCAACCTTTGGATGAGGATGATCGGGCAGACGCCGGCTTTTCCTTGCTCGAACTTATGGTCGTCGTGGTGATCCTGTCGATCCTCGCCCTGGTGATTGTGCCAAGGGTCATCGACCGCCCCGATCAGGCCCGCGCGGCGCGTGCGCAGTCGGATATTGCGGCGATCTCGTCTGCTATCAATCTCTACCGGTTGGATAATTTCCGGTACCCGACGACCGAGCAAGGTCTGGCGGCCCTGACAACGCGCCCGACGCTGCAACCTGTTCCGGCCAACTGGGCCAGCAACGGTTACATGGACCGGCTTCCGCAGGACCCCTGGGGACAGCCCTACCAATACCTCGCCCCAGGCGTGCATGGCGACTTTGACGTCTTCACCTACGGAGCCGACGGCGTTGCGGGCGGCAGCGGCGCGGACGCGGACATCGGGTCGTGGTCGGTGGAGTAGAACACGGTCGGTCGGCGGGTTTCACGCTGATCGAGGTTCTGATCGCCGTCGCGGTGCTGGCGGTACTGGCCACGGGCGCGGGCCTTGCGGTGTCTCGCGGGGCAACGCGGACTGCGTCGGATGCCCAGACATTGCAGCATGTCTTTCTGCGCGAACGCGGCCTTGCCATTCAGGGGCGCAGCTGGCGCGGCGTCGCGGTCGAACCGCTTGGATACCGGCTTGCGCGAGTGTCAGAGGGGCAATGGACCTTGTCCGACACCCGTGTGTCCTGGCGCGGTCGGGCCTCCACCTTGCTTGACGGCCCGGCAGTGCTGCCTGGCGCACATGTGATCGCCTTTTTGCCCAACGGGCGGACCAGCGCGGGTCACATCGACTTCACCAGCCGCGGCGGTAGCGCCGTGCGCTGTACGTTCGACGGCTGGACCGGTGTGACATGCGACGAGGGGTGAAAGGGAACAGAACCCAACGCGGTCTGACGCTGCTGGAGCTGGTGGTGGCCGTGGCGGTGTTGTCCATCGGGACCCTCGCGGCAATTCGTGCGGTGGATCAATCGCGGGTCGGCATCGGCGATGCGATGCCGCGCATTCTGGCGCAGCACGCGGCCCGGAACCGCGCCGAAGAGCTTCGGTTTCTGGGCGCCGAGGCAGGGGCCCTGCCAGCCTCGGTTGCCATGGGGGGGCATGACTTCACGCTGGAGGTTGCTCGGCAGGGCACGGCGGCCGGATTGGTTCGCATGGACATCACCGCGCGCAGTGCGGTTGGACCCGGCGCCGTCGTGGTGACGGTCCTGCCGCCGCCGGGGGTGCTGCGATGAGGCGCGACCGCGGATTGACATTGATCGAGCTGGTGGTGGCCATGGCGCTGTTCGCGCTGATCGCCATCATGGGATTGCAGGCCATGACAGGCACCCTGCGCCTGCGAGACCGTCTGACAGAAATGGACGACGCGGCGCACCAGGTCGGGCAGGCGCTGGCGCTGTTGCGGCATGACATGGGCGCGGCCGTGCCCATTGTCTTTCATCCGCCCGAAGGCGCGCCGCAATCAGCCTTGCATTCGGGGGGCGGAGCGCTGTCGATCTCGGTTGCGGGGCAGCCGCAGATGCCTTTTGAACGCGGCACCGGGTTGAACCGGGTGGAATGGCGGCTTGACGCGTCGGGCACCCTGACGCGGCGCGTTTGGCCCACACTTGCCCCCCTTCGCGACAGCCAACAGACGCAGGAATCGCGCGTCTTGACGGGCGTCACCGACATGGAGGTGCGCAGCTATTGGCCACAAAGGGGATGGCGACGCGGCACAAGCAGCGGCACGCTGCGCGAGGCACAGGTCAGCGGGTCGACAGACGGTGACACGGGGCTGTCGGCGGTGATCGAGAACTACAGCGATACCCTGCCGTTGGGGCTAGAGATCACCTTGGTGACCCGCGATCACGGGCGTTTGGTCCTGGTGGAGAGCTTGCGATGACAGCGCGCGGCTTCGTCCTGGTCAACGCATTGGTGATTGTCGCGGCCTTGTCGGCGGCTGCGGTGGTCCTGCTTGCGCGGGCGGAAGCTTCGCGCACCCGGCAGGTGCAGACCCAGACCTCGGACCAGCTGGATCTCTACCTCGACAGTTTCGAGTCCCTTGTGATGACGGTTCTGACGGCGGATGCCGCAAATGGCGCGCTGGACCACCTGGCCGAGGGATGGGCGCAACGCGACTATGATGTCACGCTGGATCGCGGGCGGGTCAATGGCCGTATCGAGGATCTGCAGGGCCGTTTCAACATCAATTGGCTGAGCCGCCCCGATGACGACTTTGCGCGGCAGGGGTTTGCCGTCCTGGTGGCCAGTCTGGGCGTCGCGCCTCAGGTTACGGACAGGCTTGCTGCCCACCTCGGACCCTCAGGTCCGGTGGATCAGTCAGCCTACGAAGGTCGGGACCCGGCCGTGCGCATCATCGGCGGCCCATTGGTGGTCTATGAACAACTGGCGCTGGTGCCCGGTCTTGATGCCGAAACCCTGCAACGCATGCGGCCCTACATCGCTGTCCTGCCGTCTGACAGTCCATGGAACGTCAACACCGCCCCGCCACTTGTGCTGCAAGCCATGTTGCCGGGCATTGGATTGTCGCAGGCTCAGGTGATCGACCAGCGCCGCCGCAATGACCCATTCGGTTCGGTCGAGGCTTTCTTGTTGTCCCTCGGCGCGGATGCCGAGGGGCTGGACGAGACGCGCTTTGCCGTCGGGTCGACATGGTTCCGTGTCAGCATCACGGCGCAGCTTGATGGGGCCGACCGCACACGCCATACGGTTTTTGAGCGGCAACCGCTTCCCGATGGTGTCAGGGTGGCCTATCGTCTGGACGACGGGACTTGAGGAAGAGACATAAGGACATGGCCGCAAAATCAGCCTTTGCCGGATTGCCGCTGGTGTCCCTCGACGCGACCGCGTCTGCCCCTCCGGGCCGACACGTGGCGCTGGTGCCCGGGGCCGAGGCCCCACTTCTGGCGCTCGATCTGCCGCCCGGATTGAAAGGCGCCGCCCGCGAGCGCGTGGCGCGACGACAGTTGCAGGACACGCTTGGTGGCGCCGGGCTGGAGATGCGCCCCTTTGCCGGGGGCGGTCCCGACGAAAGCTGGTCGCGGGCCATCGTGGCGGAAACCCGTCGGGTCGACGACTGGCGCAAGCGCGCCGGCAAGGGGTGCCGCGCGGTTCTGCCGGATTACCTTGGTTTGCCGGCAGCGTCGGACATCTGGACCCTGTCAGCGCGCGATGGCCATGTCTCGGCGCGGCTGGGTCTGCGGGATGGTTTCAGCAGCGAAGCTGCGCTTGCAACCGAACTGCTTGCAACGGAACTGGCCGGTGCGGGGCCAAAGGCGGTCCTGGCCTTGGGCGATCTTCCGCAAGAGCTGATTGCCCTGTGTGCCCAGAACGGGGTGCGGGTGTATCACGATGCGGCGGATCTGGCGCGGGATGGGCTGCCGCAGCCGCAGGTGTTTGCGCACGGCGAACTTGCGATGGACCTGCGCGCGGATCCGCAGGCGGCAAGGGCGCGGCTCAGGCGGCGCGTGTTGCCATGGCGATGGCCCTTGGCGGCCGGTCTTGTGGCCGCGGGGCTTTGGGCCTCGGGCCACCTGATTGCCATACAGGCGATCGAGGCGGAAACCGCGCGGCAGCGTGCACAGGCGGTCGAGATTGCGCGGGCCAATTTCGTGCCTTCTGGCCCGATACTTGATGTCCGCGCACAGGTGTCGCGCGCGCTTGCCGACCGTCAGGCCCGCATTGCTGAAGCGCAGGCCCAGGTTTCGCCCCTGACAGTTCTGTCGAACGGCGCGGTCGAGGTCTTTGCTGCAGGTGCCGAAGCCGAACTGGTCAGTTTCGGGCCGGTCAACGGAACCACATTGACCATTCGGGTGGCTGACTTCGCAGCGTTGGACGCCCTGCTGGCGCGTCTGGCCGGGGCGGGCGTTCAGGCCGAACTGCTTGATTCCCGCGCCGGGGCGGATGAGACGGGTGTGCGTGCCGACCTGCGCCTGACGGAGGCAGCGAAATGAGTGATCGCTTCATCGAAATGCTGTTGCGCCTCGCGCCGCGTGAACGGATGCTGCTGGCGCTGATGGTCGTGGTGCTGCTGGCGGGTGCAGGCATCGGCTGGCTTTTGCCCCTGCAAGAGCGGCGCGCCGTTGCCGAGCGTGAGTTGCAGGAGGCCCGGGCCCTGACGGCTTGGGTTCAGGCGCGGGCCGATCAGGCGCAGGGGCTGCCGCAGGTGGGCGAGACCCGGGCGACCGATCCGATTGGCACCAGTGGGATCGAACAGGGGTTGATCATTGCCGGCCTGCGCGACCGTGTGCGCGGGTTGTCCAACAGCGCCGGCGGCAGCATCGAGCTGCGTTTGGAAAACGTCCGGTTCGAGCGGATGATGCAGTGGGTTTCAGCCTCGGAAGGCAGCTGGGGCTACGAGATCGAGAGCCTGCGGATCGAAAAGACCGGGGTGCCCGGACTCGTGATCGCCGATTTCAGGTTGACGCCGGGGACCGACGGTTAAAGCGCTTTCAGACGCACGGCGATGCTGGCCTGACGTCCCGCAAGCGCGCCCAGCGGATCGAGCGTGGGATGGTTCTTCAGCACGTCGTCGATGGCCGTTTTCGCGGCCGACAGTTGGGCTTTTCCCAGCTCGGCTTCGCCACGTGACAGAGAGGCCAACGCCAGCTCGTGCAGGGCGGTTCCCTGAACAGCCAATGCCGCACCGCGCGCAACGCCGGACTGTGATCCGACCAGCAAGGCGGCCTGTTCCTCGGCCGCCTTCAGGTCGCCGCCGCGCAGAAGGCTGTGCGCATATTCAAGTCGGATGCGCGCGGTCAGCGGTCCGGCGGTGGGCAAAAGTCGTGCGTAGCTGCGGTTGGCCTTGGCGTAGTTGCCGCTTTCCAAAGCTGCGCGCGCGGCCAGGTACTGGGTCTTGAACCCCTTGCCCGAAGGGGCCGTTGCGGCGCTTTCGTCACAACTGGCCAATGTCACGGCCAGGATCACGCCCGCCCCGATGCGAAGGATTTGTCTTCCCGTCATGTCCCGCCTAAACTCCGACCGCCGACAACTGCCGGATGTACCACACCCGGGGACCTGCGTCCACCGATGGGGGGCCGGCCAAAGGACCGAAGACCCGAATGCGCCTGATCGCCGCCCTTTGCACACTGTCGGCTCTGGCCGCCGCCGGTTACGCCGGATACGCCCTGTGGCTGGTTTGGCAAGACCCGCTTCCGGCCGCGCAGACCCGCTCCGCACAACCCGCTGACCCGGGTCTGGCCCTGCAGGTCGCCGAGCCGCGCGAGCCGCTGTTCTGGCCGCCGCTTTTTGGCGAACCCCAGCCGCCCAAGCCCCCGGAACCCGAGCCCCCGCAACCGCCCGAACCCAAGGAAGAACCCCAGCCGCCGCGTCCGCCGCAGCCGCCGGTTGACAGCCTGGGGTACACGCTTCAGGGGCTTGTGGCCGACGGTGACAACCGCTGGGCCATCGTTGCGCATCCGACAGGGGACCGGCTGCTGCGTGTCGGCGACACGCTGACCGATGGCGTCACCGTGGTGGCGATCGAAGCCGACGGATTGGTGCTGGACAACGGCGGAGAAGAGGCGCGTCTCGGTTTCCCAGAGTGACACTTCCGCGAAAAATAACGCGTTCTGCAACTCGGGGATGCCTTTGAGGCGTCAATAGGTTATGAAAGTAACAACAAGAGGCAGGCCCGGTAACGCCGAATGGCAAAAAAAAAGGGCCTATTGAAGTGGGACTGATGCATTGAAACGCTGGATCCGGTCTTTGACGGTGATCGTGGCCTTGGCATGTGCCCTGGCAAGTGGTGCGCCGCGCGCGACCCACGCGCAAGTGGTGCTGAACCTGCGCGACGCCGATTTGCGCAGCTTTGTCGAAATCGTGTCCGAAGCGACCGGTCGAAGCTTTGTTCTGGACCCACAGGTTCGCGGGACCGTCACGGTGCTGGCGCCGGGCAGTATCTCGCCTGCGGCGTTGTATGAAATCTTTCTCAACGTGCTGGAGCTCAATCGTCTGACCATCGTTCAGGGGGTCGAGGCAGACCGCATCGTGCCCTTGAACACCGCGCGCGAACTGACGTCAGGTCCGGCGGGGACGGGCGGCTATGAGACGCGCGTGATCGAAGTTCAGAACATGCCTCTGAACGAGGTGCTGGACGTGATCCGACCGCTGCTGCCCTCCGAAGCCGTGATCTCGACGGTCGAGGATGCCGGGTTGCTGATCCTGTCCGACCGGACGGGCAACCACAGACGGATCGAGGACCTGATTGCCCGCCTGGATGAACCCCGGGACGAAGCACCGATAGAAATGATCCGTCTGCGACAGGCGGATGCCGCAGAGGTGGCGCAGGTGATCCAGTCGATGGAGATCGCACCGCCCAACGCCAAGGTGTCGACCGACCGGCGGTCGAACGCGCTGTTGGTGTCGGGGCCCGAGGCCTTTCGCAAGCAGGTCCGTGTCCTTGTGGCGCGTCTGGACGCGCAGCGTGACACGCTGGTCAACCAGGTGGTTCAGGTCAACTACGCGGATGCTGCCGCCCTGTCTGATGTGGTCCTGCGCAGTTTCTCGAACGAGGGCTCGCCGGGGCAGGGGGTGCGTATCGTGCCCGAGCCGCAAACCAATTCGCTGCTGATCTCGGCGCCACAGGACAAGATCGGCCCGATCATCGCCATGATCCGCCATCTGGACAAACGCCCGACACAGGTGCTGGTCGAGGCGGTGATCTTCGAGATGTCGGTGGACGGGTTTTCGGACCTGACGGTCCAGTTCGGGGCGATCCTGAATGACGCCATCATCGGTGGCGCGCAGTTCACATTGCCGGGCCGACAGAATTTGACCAGCCTCGTCTCGGCGGTGCTGAACAACACGGCGGTTGACGTCGGCAACGGCGGCTCGGTCGGCGTGGTGCGCGGCGACAGCGACAGGGGGTTTGCTGCCTTTCTGTCGGCCATCGCCGCGACCAATTCGACCCGACTTCTGTCGACGCCGTCGATCATGACGCTGAACAATCAAGAGGCCGAAATCGTGGTGGCGCAGAACGTGCCCTTCGTGACCGGCAGCTTCAGCCAGGTCGGCCAAAGTGCCGTGGCCGAACCCTTTCAGACCATCGAGCGTCAGGACATTGGCCTGACGCTCAAGGTCACGCCTCAGATCAATGCCGACGGCACCGTGCGGCTGGTGATCGAACAAGAGGTCTCGAACCTGACGAACGCGCGCTCGTCCGCGGGCGGCGAGATCACCGCAAAACGGGCGCTGTCGACAACGGTGCTGGTCAGCGATGGCAATGTGATCATGTTGGGCGGGCTGTTGGAAGATGGTTTTGGCACGGTCTCGCAGCGGGTGCCGGGGCTGTCACGCATCCCGCTGGTGGGCGGGCTGTTCCGGGGCAAGAACGCAAGCAAGAACCAGCGTGTCCTGCTGGTCATGTTGCGGCCCCGTGTTGTGAACAGCGAAAAGGATGCCGCCCGCCTGACCCGCGAACTGGCGCGCGAAGCCAAGAAGGCCAGCCTGGCGATCCAACCGGTCGACACTCAGAACTTTCCGCAGACACCTCTTGGGGTGTTCCCCTTTGACGGGGCGGATCTGAACCAGCCCTTTGATGCCGGTTTCATCGACGACGCGGCGCAGCGGCGCAACTATCCGCCATTGCCCAGCCGCTTGCGGTTCAACCCGAACTGAGCGCATGAGCACCCGTCTGCCCTTTGCCTTTGCCCGCGACACCCAGGTGGCGGTCGATGGCGCGCGCCTGATCCTTGGACCGGGTGCAACGTCCAACGGGATACGCGAAGCGCGGCGGCGGGCCGGGCGACCCCTGCAGCCCGTGCGCGAGACCCAGGCCGGGTTCGAGGCCGCCCTTGCACGGCTCTACCAGGAAGACGGCGGCGGGGCAGAGGACGACCTGTCCTTTGATCTTGAGGACGCGGCAGCCGGGGCACATCAAGAGCGGGACCTGCTGGAGGATGCCGAGGACGCGCCGGTCATCCAACTGGTCAATCAACTCTTGCGGCGTGCGGTGACAGCAGGGGCCTCGGACCTGCATGTCGAACCCTACGAAGGCGGTCTGCGTGCGCGCATTCGCGTCGACGGGTTCCTGCAGACCATTCTCGACCGCTCGGACGTGCCGGTGAAACGGATCGTCTCGCGGCTCAAGGTCATGGCCGGGTTGGACATTGCCGAAACACGCCTGCCGCAGGACGGGCGCATCCCGCTGCGCATGGGCGGGCGGCAGATCGACACGCGGGTCAGCTCGCTGCCCGGCAACTACGGCGAGCGGGTGGTGCTGCGGATCCTCGACCGGTCTTCGGGGCTGATGCCGCTTGATGCATTGGGACTGAGCCCCGCACAGATCACGCTGCTGGAACGCCTGAGCGCCATGCCCAACGGGATCATCCTGGCGACGGGGCCGACGGGGTCGGGCAAGACCACAACACTGTATTCCCTGCTCAAGCTCGCCAATCGCGATGAACGCAACATCGTCACCGTCGAGGATCCGATCGAATACGATCTGCCCGGCGTGTCGCAATCGCAGATCAACGCCGAGATCGGTATGACCTTTGCAGCTGGTCTGCGCGCCACCCTGCGGCAAGACCCGGACGTGATCCTTGTCGGCGAAATCCGTGACACCGAAACCGCCAGCGTCGCCGCCCAGGCCGCACTGACGGGGCACCTCGTGTTTTCGTCGCTGCATGCCAACGGCTCGGTCGGTGCGGTGGTGCGATTGCGGGATCTGGGGCTCGACAACTTCCTGATTGCCTCGACCCTGCGTGGGGTGATTGCGCAACGGCTTTTGCGGCGGCTCTGCCCGGACTGCCGGCAGCCCCATGCGCCAAGCCCGGCCGAGGCCGCCTATTTCGATCGGCAGGATCTGCCGCTTCCGCTGCGGATCTACGACGCCAAGGGCTGCGAGGCCTGCAATGGCACCGGCTATTCGGGCCGTGTCGGCATCTTTGAAATGCTCGAGGTTGGCGAAGAGTTGCGCGCCGGGATCGACCGGGGCCTGCCCGAGACCGAACTCAAGCACATGGCGCTGAGCGCCTCGGAGACGCTGATCGGGCAGGGGCTGAGCGAGGTGGCGCAGGGCCGAACCAGTCTGGCCGAAGCGCTGCGGGTTGTGGGGGACGTGGCGTGAAGGCCTATGGCTATACGGCCTACACGGGCGAGGGCGCGCGGCGCACCGGCACCGTGGTGGCCGAGACCGAGACCCATGCCGCCGACCAACTCAAGGCGCAGGGGCTGTTTGTCGAGGACCTGACAGACAAGGGCGCGGCAAAGGCCCGGACCGGCGGTTTTCTGGCCGGTCGTTCTCGGTTGAACGCCGACATGCAGTCGGTCTTTACCCGCCAGATGGCGGTGCTGTTGGCGGCCGAGATGCCGACCGAGGCCGCGCTGGAGGCCGTGCGTGCCTCGGGCGGGTCGGCGGCGATGGACAGCGTCGCCGCGCGGGCCAAGGCGGCCCTGCTTGAGGGGGCGCCGCTGTCCGACGCGCTCGAAGGCAGCGGGGCGGGCTTTCCACCCTATTACACCGCTGCAATCCGGGCCGGGGAAAGCGCGGGCGACGTGGCGACGGTCTTTGCCGAACTTGCGGATTTCCTGGAAACCGCCGGCACCGACCGTGCGCAGATTGGCGCGGCACTGGTCTATCCGGCTTTTGTTGCAGCCGTTTCCGTTCTCGTCTGCGGCATCCTGATGACCAGCGTGGCCCCCCAGATCGTCGACATGTTCGAGCTGTCCGGGCGACCCTTGCCGGATCTGACGCGCGCCGTCCTGGCCGTCAGTGACTGGGTGCAGGCGAATGTCATGCCGTTGGCGGCGCTGGGTGGCGTCCTGGTGGTGCTGGGCGTGCTCTCGTCAAGCCTGCGCCCCCTGCGCAATGCGCGCGACGGGGTGTTCCTGCGCCTGCCGGTTGTCGGGCATCTGATGCGGATGAACGAAAGTGTGCAGTACCTGCGGACGCTGGCGCTGGTGCTGACGGCACGGCTTGCCGTGGTCAGCGCCGTCGAGAACGCCGCCGGGGTTCTGACCGTGCAGCGCTTTCGCGACGAGGCAGCGCTGGTGGCGCAGGCGATCCGCCAGGGCGAACCGCTTAGCACCGCGCTCGACCGGCTGAGTTTCATCCCGCCAGTGGCGCGCCAGCTGATCGGCGCTGGCGAGGCCAGCGCGCGGCTTGCGCGCATGACCGAGCGCAGTGCGGTGCTGGTGGAAAACGGCCTGTCGACCCAGCGCAAACGCATTGCGGCGCTGCTGGAACCGATGTTGATGATGATCGTGGGCGGATTTGTCCTGGTGGTTGTCCTGGCCGTGCTCTTGCCGATCTTCGACCTGCAGGCAGTGGTTGCGGGCTAAGGCCCGGGATTTGCCATGACTGCCATCTGGGCTAGGCTGTGCATCGAATCGTGCCCGAACGTTGGGCCAAGTTACGGACCTGCCTCATGAAACCACATGTTGTCGCTTTCGCCCTGTCCTGCCTTGCCGCGCCTCTGGCCGCGCAATCGGTCATCACCCTGGACGACTTCGATCTGGGCGACAGCGAGCCCAAGAAAGAGACAGTGGCCCGCCAGGCCGAAAGTGGCATGGCTGTGTGCCTGCGTGATCCCGCGGCCTGCGAGGATGGCAAATTCAAGTCCAAGGTCGCCTTTACGGTGGATGACGTGGTCAACATCGGCATCATCGACCGCGAAGAATTGGCCGAGACACAGGTCTCGACCGAAGGCGAAACCGCCGCCGAACCTGTTGCCCTGCCATCGATCGACCTGGAGGTCCTGTTTGACCGCAACTCTGACGGCATCCGCGCCGACCAGATACCCCAACTGATCGAACTGGCAGAGGTGCTGCGCGACGGGGACTTTGGCGGCTACAAGCTGATCTTCATGGGGCACACCGATGCCAAGGGCTCGGCTGAATACAACCTCGATCTGTCGCGCCGCCGGGCCGAAAGCGTCGCGGCCTTTGTCACCTCGGCGGCGGGAGTGCCTGCTTCGATGGTGCAATCCGTCGGTCTGGGATTCACCCGGCTTGCCGACCCGAATGACCCGCTGGGCGAGGTCAACCGGCGGGTGCAACTGGTGCTGGTCCCGGTCAGCTGAGGCTCAGCGGATCTCGAATTCGCGCATCTGGTAGTTGACCGTCAGGCCGGACTGATCGAACGAGCCGTCTTCCAGTCCGCCGCCTGTGGCCGTGTCGCGCGCCTGGCGCAACAGACCTTTCAGGACCTCCTGATCGGTACCGACCGGCGGTTCGCACAGATACCCGATGTGATGGTCGCCCTTTTCGTCCTCTGGCAGGACAATCAGGCCATAGCGCGATCCGGGGGAAATCTCGTACCGGGTCTGGCCGTTCGACAATGCGACGGTCTTGAAGAAATCACGCGGGATCGGGGTGAACTTGCCCGAGGGTGCAACCGCATAGAAGAAAGGCGTGCAGGCGCGGGGCAGGTCGGCGATCATGGCGATCTCTTCGTTCACGGTCACGCTGAGCGGATAGACAGAAAGGATCGGATCCAACTCGGCGCGCGCGGGAACCGGCGCGGTGTCGGTCGAGGGAGAGAAATAGAATTCGCGCTGCATCTGGCTCAGCTGCTGCGGACGCTGGTTGCCCCCGGTTTCCGCGTAGACGTCCGCCGTCACCCGTTTCATCATGACAGAGACTTCGATCCCCGGCGTCGGAATATGCCGCGCCAGAGCCTGCGCAAAGGGCGAGTTGCTGCCAACACCGTCGCTGGCCACCGTGTCGGGCAGCGTGGCAAAGGCCACGAGCTGATCGCCCTGCGCCTGCACGACGGCCAGACCACGGGTCAGGCCCGCACTGCGGCCTTCGGACCGGGCCTGCGCAAGCAGCTGTTCGGCAAAGGGGTTGTTGCGGCAGGCATCCAGGAAGATCAGCGAGATCGGGACGGGCGTCAGCGCCTCCATGATCTGATCCAGCGCAATGCCTTCGCGCGCGATCGAGGCCGCGCTGCGTAGCTTGGCGTCGACCGGCATCAGGTAATTGGCGCGGTTGTACTGGATGCCGTGGCCCGCGAAATAAACGGCAGCGACATCCGCCAGCAGGGCCTTTTCGGCAAAGATGTCGATGGCCTCGCCCATTGTGTCCTCGTCCGCATCGAGCACGGTTTCGACCTCGAACCCCATGCGCTGCAGGGTGTCGCTGATCAGCCGGGCATCCGCGCCTGCGTTCGCCAGTTTCCCGATCAATTCATAGTCGGTGTTTCCGATCACAAGGGCCACGCGCCGCTCGGCCAGCGCCGAAACCGTCGTCAAAACGAAAAAAATCAGGGTCAGAACTAGGCGCATGGGGCGGGGTCCGATCTTGGTTAAGGCGCTGACATGTTGGCGTGAAATCATCATTCGGGCAACCGTTCAGCGGCGCGAGGGTCTTGAAAACTTTACATCTCCGCGCTTGACATGAATCATGAGTCATGTTTCACATTTTGGCAGTAGACCCGTTCTGCATATGGGAGGATCCAGATAATGAAGAAGTTTCTCGCGTCCGCGGCTGTTCTTGGCATGCTTGCGGCCCCGGCGTTTGCGGAGATCCGCATCGCGCATGTCTATGGCAAGACCGGCCCGTTCGAAGCCTATGCCGCTCAAAGTCACATCGGCCTGATGATGGGGCTCGAGTACGCCACCGGCGGCTCGATGGAAGTGAATGGCGAAAAGCTGGTGGTGATCGAGAAAGACACCCAGCTGAAGCCTGACATCGGCAAGGCGCTTTTGGCCGAAGCCTATGGCGACGACGAAGCGCATATCGCCGTTGGTCCGGTCAGCTCGGGTGTGGCGCTGGCGATGTTGCCGGTGGCCGAAGAATATGAACGTGTGCTGATCGTCGAGCCTGCGGTCGCCGACTCGATCACTGGTGCCAACTGGAACCCCTATATCTTCCGCACCGGTCGCAACTCGTCGCAGGACGCGATTGCCAACGCGGTTGCCCTGGGCGGTGAAGGGGTGACCATTGCGACCCTGGCGCAGGACTATGCCTTTGGCCGCGACGGTGTGGCGGCCTTCCGCGAGGCGCTGACGGCCACGGGTGCCGCGATTGCGCACGAAGAGTACGTGCCGACCGACACCACCGATTTCACCGCGGCGGCCGAGCGTATCTTCACTGCGATGAAGGACATCGAGGGTGACAAGAAGCTCTTCATCATCTGGGCCGGCGGCGGCAACCCGATGGGCAAGATCAACGCCATGGACCCCTCGCGCTTTGGTGTCGAGATCGCCACGGGCGGCAACATCCTTGCGGCGCTCAAGGCCTACAAGGAACTGCCGGGCATGGAAGGGGCGACGTATTACTATTACGAGATCCCGCAGAACCCGGTGAACGACTGGCTGGTCAAAGAGCACTTCGATCGCTTCGGCACCCCGCCGGATTTCTTCACCGCGGGCGGCATGTCGGCCGGAATCGCCGTGGTCGAGGCGCTGAAGTCGGTGGAGGATCCCGATGATACCGATGCGCTGATCGCCGCGATGGAAGGCATGAGCTGGGACAGCCCCAAGGGCAAGATGATGTTCCGTGCCGAAGATCACCAGGCGATGCAGTCGATGTTCCACTTCCGGACCGAGATCCAGGACGGCAAGGACTATGGTGTTCCGGTTCTGGTGCGTGAGATCACCATGGACGAGATGTCGATCCCTGTCCGCAACTGATGACGCAGACTGCCGGGCGGCCCGCTGGCCGCCCGGCGGTGGCAAATTTCCTTCGAGGAAATTTAAAAAAGTTCTTGAAGAACTTTTGGCCCCTCACGTGGCCGACCTCTGCATGAACAGGAGACGAGGATGAGCCAGACACTTCTGGAAACGAAGGATCTGACTGTGCGCTTTGGTGGGCATGTGGCAGTGGATGCCGTCAGCTGCGCCTTTCACGCCGGAGAGCTGACCGCCATTGTCGGTCCCAACGGTGCGGGCAAGACGACCTATTTCAACCTGATCTCGGGCCAGATCCCGGCCTCGGCGGGCTCGGTCTCGCTCTTGGGGGAAGAGGTGACCAAGTTCTCGGTGGCCCAGCGTTGTCGCGCGGGCCTTGGGCGGGCCTTTCAGCTGACCAACCTCTTTCCCAATCTCTCGGTTCTGGAAAACGTCCGACTGGTGATCCAGGCGCATCGCAACAAGGGGTTTTCGCTGCTCAGCATGGCCGACAGCCATCACGAATTGACCGTCGAGGCGCGCGCCGTGCTCGAGCGGGTGCGTCTTGACACGATGGAAGACCAGAAAGTGACCGAGCTCAGCCACGGCAACCAGCGCAAGCTGGAGGTCGCGATGCTGATCGCGCTGGATCCCATGGTCTACATGTTCGACGAACCCACCGCCGGGATGAGCGCTGATGAGGCGCCGGTCGTCCTCGACCTGATCGCCGAACTGAAGGCCGAGCGCGAGCGCACCATTCTGCTGGTCGAGCACAAGATGGACGTCATCCGCGCGCTGGCCGACCGCATCATTGTTCTGCACAACGGCGCCCTGGCCGCCGACGGCGACCCGGCCGAGGTCATGGCCTCGGACGTGGTGCAGGAAGCCTATATGGGAAAGGCGCTGGAAAATGTCTGAACCGCTTCTGACCCTCAGCGGTGTCTATACCGACATCGATCAATACCACATCCTGCAGGGCGTCGACCTGACAGTGCCGCGTGGCGCGGTGACGATGCTGTTGGGTCGCAACGGCGTGGGCAAGACCACGACGCTGCGCACCATCATCGGCCATTGGAAGGCCAAGGCCGGCAGCATCATGTATGACGGGCAGGACATTGTGGCCATGGCCACACCCGCCCGCGCCCGTGCCGGGATCGGCTTTGTGCCAGAGGATATGGGCATCTTTGCCGATCTCACCGTCGAAGAGAACATGATCCTGGCCGCCGTGTCCGGCGCGCCCGACCCGGCGCGGCTGGACTGGCTCTTTGGTGTCTTTCCGCCGCTCAAGACCTTTTGGAATTCGCAGGCCGGTACGCTGTCCGGCGGGCAGAAACAGATGCTGTCGATCGCCCGCGCGATGATCGAGGACCGCAAGCTTTATCTGATCGACGAGCCGACCAAAGGCTTGGCCCCGGCCATCGTCTCGACCATGGCGGGCGCGTTGCGGGACCTGAAAGAGCAGGGGGCAACCATCCTGCTGGTGGAGCAGAACTTTGCCGTGGCCAAGGCGCTGGGCGACCACGTGGCCGTCATGGAAGACGGCAAGATCATCTGGACGGGCGACATGGCGACCCTGTCAACGGACGCCGCCCTGCAGGAACGCCTGATGGGCCTGAGCATGGAGGCCGCGCAATGACCGCAGCACCTGACCATACCCCCACTTTCGCCCGGCTGAGTGTCGGCGAACAACTGGCCAAGATGATGCCGGTACTGCTGGTCCCGCTTCTTGTCGTGCTGGGCTTTCTGGCCATTGGTGCGCCCTCGAGCTGGCTGACGCTGACGGTTTCGGGTCTGGCCATGGGCATGATGATCTTCATCATGGCCTCGGGTCTGACGCTGGTCTTTGGCCTGATGGACGTGATCAACTTCGGCCACGGGGCCTTTATCTCGGTCGGTGCCTTTGTCGGCATCTCGGTGCTTTTGGCACTCGCAGGCTGGACCGAGGCACCTTCGTTGATCCTGAACGTTCTGGCGGTGATGCTGGCGGTCATCGCGGCGATGATCGTCACCGGTGCCCTGGGCTGGGGGTTTGAACGCATCATCGTGCGGCCCGTCTATGGCGCGCACCTCAAGCAGATCCTTGTGACCGTCGGCGGGTTGATCGTGATCGAACAGCTGATCCACGTGGTCTGGGGGCCGGAAGAGATCTTTCTCACCCGCCCCGAGATGCTGAAAGGCGCGGTCACCTTTGCCGGGGCCGCCATCGAGAAATACCGCCTTCTGGCGGTGGTCTTTGGCCTGATCCTGTTCGTCGCGATGCGCCTTGTCTTCCGCCGCACCAAGGTCGGCCTGATCGTCCGCGCCGGCGTCGAAAACGGCGAGATGGTCGAGGCCTTGGGCTACCGCCTGCGCGTCGTCTTTATCGGCGTCTTCATCGCGGGCTCGGCGCTGGCTGGCCTCGGCGGTGTCATGTGGGGCCTTTACCAAGAGGTCATCACCGCAGGCATGGGCGAAGAGATGATGATCCTCGTCTTCATCGTGGTGATCATCGGAGGCCTCGGGTCCGTCGAAGGCGCCTTTATCGGCGCGCTGCTGGTCGGGCTTTTGCAGAACTACGTGGCCTTCCTGGCCCCGAAACTGGCGCTGGTGTCCAACATCGGCCTGATGACCGCCATTCTGATGTGGCGTCCCCAGGGCATGATGCCCGTTGTGAAGGCGAAGTAAGATGCTGCATTTGCTATCCGGTGACAAACCCCGTTCGGTTGTCCTGACCATCATTCTGTTGGTCATCCTGATCTCACTGGCCTTTGCGCCCTTCCTCTTTCCCGGCGTGCGCTCGTTGGAAACCGCGGCGCGGATCTGCATCTTCATCGTGCTGGTGGCGAGCTATGACCTGCTGTTGGGCTACAGCGGCATCGTGAGTTTTGCGCATACGATGTTCTTTGGCCTGGGGGCCTATGGCGTGGCGCTCAGCTCGATCCACATGGGGCGCGGCTATGATGCCCTGATCGTGGGCACGGTGCTGGGCGCGATTGCCGCCGCCGCCCTGGCCTGGCTGATTGCACTCTTCTCGCTGCGGGTACGGGCGATCTTTTTTGCAATGATCACGCTGGCCGTGGCTTCGGCCGTGGCGGTTCTGGTCAGCCAGCTGTCGGGCCTGACCGGTGGCGAGGACGGCCTGAACTACAAGATCCCGCGCGATCTGACCCCGGCCAACCGTCTGGGAGAATTCCTGGGCGTCAAGGTCAACGGCAAGACGTTGAACTACTACCTCGTGTTCTTTGGCTCGGCCGCGCTGTTCCTGTTGCTGCTGCGGGTGGTGAATTCGCCCTTCGGGCGCGTTCTGCAGGCAATCCGCGAAAACGATTTCCGGGCCGAGGCGGTGGGCTACCGTGTCGTCTGGTACCGCACGGTGGCGACTTGCCTGTCGGCCGCGACCGCCGCACTTGCGGGCAGCCTCTTTGCAATCTGGCTGCGCTATGTTGGACCCGACACCACGCTGAGCTTCGAGATCATGCTGGACATCCTCTTGATGGTCGTGATCGGCGGCATGGGGACCATGTATGGCGCGATCCTGGGCGCGACGCTGTTTGTCCTGGCGCAGAACTATTTGCAGACACTGATGGGCGCGGCGTCCGAGGCGACGCACAGCCTGCCGTTGGTGCCGCATCTGCTGGACCCCGACCGCTGGCTTTTGTGGCTGGGTGTGCTCTTTGTCCTGAGCGTCTATTTCTTCCCGACCGGCATTGTCGGCCGCCTTCGGAACGGGCGGTAAAGCGTGGCTCTGGACGCGATTGTCTTTCTGCATGGCTGGACCATGCGCGGCGCGGTCTTCGACGACCTGATCAAGCGTCTTGACGTGGATGTGCCCTGCTATGCCCCTGATCTGCCGGGGCATGGCGACAGTGCAGGCAGCGAGCCTTCGCTGGAGGCGGCCGTTCGCCAAGTGGACCGGCTGCTGACGCGGATCGAGGCACAGCAGGTCCTCTTGGTCGGCTGGTCGATGGGCGCGGCCATCGCCTGGAGCTATATCCGCACATTCGGACAGAACCGGCTGGCCGGGTTGATGACCGTCGATATGAGCCCGCGTCTGGCCAATGCGCCGGATTGGCCGCATGGGCTGTACAATCAGACCGAAGACTCGCTTCAGGTGACGACCCTGCGGATGCGCGAGAACTGGGACAGGAGCGCGCAGTCGATCGCAGCCAACATGTACGCAGACGCAAGCCGAGCCGCAGATTATCCGCCCGAAACGGCTTATGCACAGGTCATGTCAAATGACCCGGCGGCCATGCAGCGGCTGTGGAGCGATCTGGCCAATATGGATCTCAGGGACGTGATCCCGCAGATCTCGGTGCCATATCTGGTTGCCTATGGCGCAAAAAGCCGGGTTTACCCGGAAAGCGCCGCGCTGTGGCTGGCCAAGACCGCCCGCAACGGTTGGTCTCATGCCTTTGAGCATTCCGGCCATTCGCCACATCTCGAAGAGCCCGAGGCCTTTGCGCAGGCCGTGATGAGTTTTATCTGAACTGGGGGGCAGGGCCATCGGCCCCGCCTGAAAGGAAACGGGGCCTTCAGGCCCCGACATCCTTGGCCTTGACCAGCGAGCGTCCTTCACACACGACCGTGCCATCCGGCGTTGTGCAGGTCGCCCAAAGGTCCACCAGATGCTTGTCCCTGCGCAGGCGCGTGATCTCGACCCGCGCGGTCAGATCAGTGTCCAGCGGGGCAGGGGCCGTAAACGCCAGTTCCTGCTTCAGATAGTTGGTTCCGCCCCCGGGCAGCTCTACCCCCAGCAGATAGGAAAAGAGCGCCGCGATCAGCGGACCCGGGACCCCTTCTACAGCCTCTGCACCGCTGAGGGCGGCGTAATCGGCAAGGTCCTGCGCGGTGTAACGCCTTGTGATTTCGGCAAAATCTCCGACCTGCATCACGCGACCCCCGTTTCACCAACCAGCAACTCTGCTCCGTCTTCCGCACGCACAGCGCGGATCGACAGAACGCCCGGAGCCTCGCCCTTGACCTCTAGCCGAACCGGTTCACCAGTGAAGGTCGGGTTGGGGAACATCATCGTCTGATTGATCTGCCGGGTGCCGGGGCGCGCGCGCAGCAGCAGGCCCCAAAGCTTGGTGTAGATCAGCATCCCGTGGCTGACGGTCCGACCAAAGGCCGTCCGGGCCGAAAACTCGGGGTCCACGTGGATCGGGTTGTCGTCGCCGGACAGGCGCGCAAAGGCGTCAAATTCGTCCTGGGTCGGAACCCAAGTTTCGCTCAGATCGAGGGTCACTGCAGTTGCTTCCTCAGTTCGGGTTTGCGGATCTTGCCCGCGGCGGTGCGCGGAAAATCGGTCACCAGATGCACGGACGCGGGCACCTTGTAGGCCGCGATGTGGTCGCGGCACCATTGTCGCAGTGCCTGCACATCCGGCGTCGCACCGGGGCGGGGCAGCACGAAAGCCGCGCCAACTTCGCCCCACTTGGCGTCTGGCACGCCAAGCACGGCGGCCTCGAGCACGTCGTCATGGGCGTGCAGGACGCGTTCGACTTCGGCCGGATAGACGTTTTCACCGCCCGAGATGAACATGTCCTTGATACGGTCGACGATGAACATGTAGCCATCTTCATCCCGCTGCCCGACGTCGCCGGTTTTCAACCAGCCGTCTTCGGTGAAGGTGCCGGCAGTGGCCTCGGGGTTTTCAAAATACCCTGGTGTGATGTTCTGCCCGCGCAGCTGGATTTCACCTGACCCTGCAGACTGTCCCGGCACGCCGTCCAGCCGCACCTCGGTCATCATCTGGGCGCGGCCCACCGACCCGATCTTGGCGGCCGCATTGGCCGGGTCCATCAGGAACACGGTCGGCCCGGTCTCGGTCATGCCGAACCCGTTCAGCACCGAGACGCCCAGATCGGCAAAGAAATGGATCAAGGGCTCGGGCAGGGGGGCTCCGCCACATCCGCAGCGCAGCTGTGTCCAGTCGATGTCGCGTACCCCTTCCATCAGGCTGAAGGCCTGATAGATCGCGGGGACGCCGAAAAACTGGGTCACCTCTCCGGCCTTGATCAGCTTGAACAGCGTCTCGGGCTCGAACTTGGGAAGGACCGTCGAGCTGCCGCCATTCAGGAAAAGCGGCAGGGTGTACAGATTGATCCCGGCGGTGTGAAACAACGGCAGGAAATTCACGGACCGGTCCGCGCCGGTCAGGCCGACGGCCTGCCCGATGTTGACCGCGTTGGCCCAGCACATGCGCAGGGTCTGGATCACCGCCTTGGGTCGCCCCGTGGTGCCCGAGGTGAACAGCAGGTACCAGGTCCGATCCATCGGCACCGGGTCAGCCAGCGCGGGCCCGCCATTGCGGACCCAGGTGGTCAGGGTGCCCTCGATGTCGACCAGTTCGGCCGAGGTCGCCTCTGACACCTCTGCGGCAACAGAAGCATGGGTGCTGTCGTGCAGGATCACGCGGGGGCGGATCGGCTCAAGTGTCTCGACCAGTTCGGGGGCAGGTTGACGCCAGTTCAACGGGCAAAGAATGATACCGGTTTTCAGGCAGGCCAGTAGGGTGACAAAAAACTCGACCCGGTTGTGGCAAAGGATCGCCAGACGGTCGCCGCTCTCCAACCCCATGTTGCCCAGCCCGTGGGCGACGGCGTTGGCGGCGTCGTTGACGTCGCGAAAGCTCCACTCCGTGTCAGTGCCAAGGTCGCGAAAGGCCAGCGCGTCGGGCGAAATCTCGGCGCGTTTGGCGGCGGGGTCGGGATAGGTGTCATGCATGGGTGGCCGCCTTTGGTGCTTGAACAAAGCGTTGCATGCCCGCGATGACTTCGGGCGCTTCTATACGATCGACAAAGGCCCGCGTTTCGGCATCAAGCCGCGCGCGCACCGCTGACAGACGCGGCGCGTCCCACAAGAGCCGTTTGGCCGTCAGTCGTGCCGACATCACGTCCTTGTCCAATAACGCCAAAGCGGCGTCTTCGGGCCTGTCCGAGACGTCCGACAACACGCCCAATGCGCGTAGCTCTTGCGCGTCGAGACGTTGATCCGCGTGCAACAGGGTCTGGGTCCGTCCCAGACCGATGCGCTCTGGCAGGATTGCGGTCCATCCGCCATCCGGCGCAAAGCCGACCTTGGCATAATAGGCCTGAAGGAACACATCCGGCGCGCCAACGACCAGATCCGAGGCAAAGATCAGCCCGCAGCTTCCGCCGGTCACGGCACCGCGGGGCGCCGCCACGATCAACGCCGGCAGTGTGATCAACCGATAAACAAGATCCTGAAGCCGGCCGACCAGCTCTTGCGCATAGGCGCGCGCATCGCCGGCCTCTTGCTGTCGCAGAAAGGCCAGAACGTCGCCACCTGTGGAAAAGTTGCGGCCTCCGGTCAACAGGATTGCGTCAACGCCCTCGGCACTGTCCAACGCGTCGTTCAATGCCTGCAACAAGGACAGGGTGAGCGCATTGGCACGTGGTGCTGTCATGCGAAGCGTCGCAACCCGGGTGCCATTTGCGCGGGTCGCCACCGATGTCTGTACCTGATCCGTCACGGCTTGATGCCCTTGGTGATCAGTTTCATCGCCTCTTCAACGACGTGATCGATGTCGGGTTCGGAATCCCACAGTACAAATCTGTCGCCAAGGGTCTTTGAGATGCCCATCAACATCCAGGCGCGCACTTCGGCGTCGCCGGGTGTCAGCTCGCCGCTGTCCTGAGCGGCTTGCAGGCCAACGGCATAGGCTTTGCCGAAGTCCGAGAAGTAGGCCTGATAAGCTTCGGGGTCGACGAACCGCGCTTCCTCGACGATGCGATAAAGGGTCGGACGCTCTGCCACGAAGGTCAGGAAGGCGCGCAGACCGGCTTCTTCCGAGGCGATCCGGTCAGGCGCACCTGCCACGGCCTCGCTCATGATCGCGCGGGTGACGCGGCCCATTTCCAGGACCAATTCTCGAAAGATTTCTTCTTTCGATGCGAAATAGATGTAGAACGTGCCCTGAGCCGTGCCCGCCGTGCGGGTGATGTCGGCGATCGAGGCGGCAGAAAACCCTTTTTCGCCGATGACCTTTTCGGCGGATTCCAGGATCTGGGCGCGTCGCGCTGCGCCGCGCTTGGTTCGGGTGGGGGGCTGCGTGTTCATAAATTATGAATAGTGAATCACTTGTCATGTTGCAAGGATTTTGAGCATCCGCTTGGCGTTTGGACTGCTTAAATATCGGGCAATGATCGGACCTGCGCATGTAAATTGATCGAACGCGGTCATTTTCGAGCGCCCGCATCGCCACGTGACGTTTCCATTGCCCCCGAAACCGGCCACGCGGTGGGCATGGAACATCGACTGAAAATTGTGGTGGTCGAGGCCGACGAGGCCCGCGCGCGCGAGATTATCGACGCGTTGCGCGAAGGCGGCTGGGCCGATGTCACGGTGATCGGCAACGACTCTGCGCTGACCCGGACCCTGAACGAAACCGACCCGGATCTTGTCCTGATCGACCTTGAAAACCCACGTCGCGACAGCCTTGAAAACCTGTCCGAAGTCTCGGGCGCGCGTCAGCGCCCCGTGGCGATGTTTGTCGACCAGTCCGAGCCGGGTCTGACGGCGGCGGCGGTAAATGCCGGACTGAGCGCCTATGTGGTGGGCGGCCTGTCGCGGGAGCGCATTCGGCCGATCCTGGAAACCGCGATTGCCCGGTTCCGGGTCATGAGCAAGATGCAGTCAGAGCTTGATGCGGCCAAGGCCGCGCTGGCAGAGCGCAAGACCATCGACCGCGCCAAGGGGCTGTTGATCCAGGCCAAGGGGCTGAGCGAGGACGAAGCCTATCGGCTTCTGCGCAAGACGGCGATGGATCAGGGCAAACGGGTGGTCGAGGTGGCGCAAGCCCTGGTCACGGCCTCGGAGTTGCTGCGATGAAAGCCACACGGATTTCCCTGGGATTTGTGCCCCTGGTCGATAGCGCCAGCCTGATCATCGCCCATGAACTGGAATTTGCCGCGCAAGAGGGGTTGGAACTGGATCTGCGCAAGCAGCCGTCGTGGTCGGCCCTGCGCGACTTGCTTGCGCTGGGGCATCTGGATGCCGCCCATATCCTGTCGCCCTTGCCGATCGCCATGTCCCTTGGGCTGGGGGGGTATCAGGCCGCGGTCGATGCGCTGATGGTTCTTTCGGTCAACGGCAACGTTGTTGGGGCCAGCTCCGAGATGATTGCGAAGATGCGCGCAGTGGGGTGGTCGTCTGACCTGTCGAACCCGCGTGCTGCGGCGCAGGCGTTGAAGGCTGCGAATGACGCGCCGCTGACGTTCGGCGTGCCGTTCCCCTTTTCCATGCACCGCGAACTGGTTGAATATTGGTTGCGCAAGACCGGTATCTCGCTGGATGTGCGCATCGTGCCGCCGCCGATGATGGCCGAAGCCCTGGCCGCGGGTGAGATTGATGCCTTCTGTGTCGGCGAACCCTGGGGCAGCCGGGCCGTGGACAGCGAGGCCGGAGAAATCATATTGCCCGGCAGTGCGATCTGGAGCTTTGCACCGGAAAAGGTTCTGGCCGCGCGCCGGGACTGGATCGAGGCGAACCCGGTCGAGACGGCCGCCCTGATGCGGGCGGTCTATGCCGCCTCTCAGTGGCTGGGCAAGGCGGACAATCGTCTGATCGCAACCGAGATCCTGTCGCGCAGTGACTACCTGGGGCTGCCGGCGGATGTGATCGAGCGGGCAATGACCGGGCATCTGCTGACGCAGGCGAGGTCGCTCGGCCAGTCGGTCGAGGGCTTTCTGATCTTCCACGACAGCGCGGCGACCTTCCCCTGGCGCTCTCAGGCCAGCTGGATCGGTGCGCGCATCGCAGAGCGGCTCAAGCTGGATCCGGCCGAGGCGCGTCGCGTCTCGCGCGAGTGTTTCCGAACGGATCTTTACCGCAAGATCCTGGGCCCCGAAGGCGTGGATCTGCCGGGCGCGTCTGACAAGCTGGAGGGGGCGCTCGCCCATCCGACCGAGGTCGCCTCGGCCCGGGGCGAGATGATTCTCGGTCCTGACCGTTTCTTTGACGGCGCGGTTTTCGACCCTTTCCAGAAATAGCGCTCAAAAATGCGGCAGTGCAGAAACTTGGGGCAAAAACTTCTCTGAAATACAGCTTTGCGACTTCCGCGGCGCCGCAGCAGATGGATTAATAAGGGTCAACGCGGTCAGGCAAGGATGTCTGCCGCTACATAGGACCCCGCTGCAGGGGTCTGAACAGAGCAATGCCGCTCATCCCGCTTGGTGCCGCCTCCTCCTCCCTTAGGCACGCACGCGGAATGAGCGGTTTTTTTTGTTTTTGCGGTGTGGGAACCGCGCAAAAGAGGACCTGACGAATGAAACGCATTGCCGCCTTGGCACTTGCCACGACTGCCCTGACCAGCACGGCTGCGCTGGCAGAACTGGAGCTCGAAAAGGACGTTCTGACCTTTGGCTTCATCAAACTGACCGACATGGCGCCACTGGCCGTAGCCTACGAGCAGGGCTATTTCGATGACGAAGGCCTGTTTGTAACGCTGGAAGCCCAGGCAAACTGGAAGGTTCTGCTGGATGGCGTGATCTCGGGCACCCTCGACGGTGCGCACATGCTGGCCGGTCAGCCCCTGGCGGCAACCATCGGCTTCGGCACCGAGGCGCACATCATCACGCCCTTCTCGATGGACCTGAACGGCAACGGCATCACCGTGTCGAACGAGGTCTGGGAGCTGATGAAGCCGAATATCCCGAAAATGGACGACGGTCGCCCGATGCACCCGATCTCGGCTTCGGCTCTGGCGCCGGTGGTCGAGAAGTTCAACAGCGAAGGCAAGCCCTTCAACATGGGCATGGTCTTCCCGGTTTCGACCCACAACTACGAACTGCGCTACTGGCTGGCGGCTGGCGGCCTGCACCCGGGATATTACTCGCCCGAGAACGTGACCGGCCAGATCGGTGCCGACGTGTTCCTGAGCGTGACGCCTCCGCCGCAGATGCCGGCAACCCTGGAAGCGGGCACAATCTATGGCTATTGCGTTGGGGAACCGTGGAACCAGCAGGCTGTCTTCAAGGGCATCGGTGTTCCGGTCATCACCGACTACCAGCTGTGGAGGAACAACCCCGAGAAGGTCTTTGGCATTTCGGCGGAATTCCAGGCCGAAAACCCGAACACCACGCTGGCTGTGACCAAGGCGCTGATCCGTGCGGCCATGTGGCTGGATGAGAACGACAACGCCAACCGCCCCGAGGCGGTCGAGATCCTGAGCCGTGCTGAATACGTGGGCGCGGACTACGAAGTGATCGCAAACTCGATGACCGGTTTCTTCGAGTTCGAAAAAGGCGACAAGCGGGACATCCCCGACTTCAACGTGTTCTTCCGCTACAACGCGACCTATCCCTTCTATTCGGATGCGGTCTGGTACCTGACCCAGATGCGCCGTTGGGGTCAGATCCCCGAAGCCAAGCCGGACAGCTGGTATGACGAAGTGGCCAAGTCGGTCTACAAACCCGAGATCTATCTGGAGGCGGCACGCCTGCTGGTCGAAGAAGGTCTGGCGGACGAGGCGGACTTCCCCTGGGACAGCGATGGGTACAAGGCGCCGACACCGGCTGCCGACATCATCGACGGCATCGAATATGATGGCCGGTTCCCGAACGCCTACCTGGAAAGCCTGCCGATCGGCCTGAAAGGTGAGCAGATCGTCGTCGGCACCGACGTCAAAGGCTAAGCCCTGATGGGATGGCGGGTTACGCGCGTGCCAAGGCACGACGCCCCACCCGCCATCCCGCAATTTCCCGCATATCGCGTGACCGGAGCACATCATGACAACCGTTGATCCCGATTTTGCCGCAGCCGAGGCCCGTGAAGCCCGCCGCGCGCGGCTTTTTACCCGCATCAATGCGGCTGACAAATGGTTCCAGGTTCTTGGCCTGAGCTGGGTCACGCCGCTGCTGAAAGCCGTTGCCGGGGACAACCCGCGTGGCCAGGTCAAGGAGATCTGGCGCCTTTTGGGTGTGCCGATCCTGGCCATTGTGGCCTTCCTGTTCATGTGGGGCACGCTGGCGCCACAGGTGCAGACCTCGCTGGGGGCGGTGCCCGGACCGCAACAGGTGTGGACCGAGGCCGTCAAGCTGCACGAAGACGCGCAGGCGAAAGCCGAGAAAGAGGCCAAGTTCTACGAGCGCCTTGAGGCGCGCAACGCCAAGCTGATCGCGCAGGGCAAGGCTGACAAGGTCAAGGACATCCCCTATACCGGCGCGCCGAGCTATTACGCGCAGATCTGGACCTCGATCAAAACCGTCTTCTTCGGCTTCCTGATCGCGACAATCGTCGCCGTTCCGCTGGGCATCGCCGCCGGTCTGAGCGCCACGGCCAACGCCGCGCTGAACCCGATCATCCAGATCTTCAAGCCGGTGTCTCCGCTCGCCTGGCTGCCGATCGTGACCATGGTCGTCTCTGCCGTTTACACCACCAACGACGGGCTGTTCGCCAAGTCGTTCCTGGTCTCGGCCATCACCGTGACGCTCTGTTCGCTGTGGCCGACGCTGATCAACACCGCCCTGGGTGTGGCCAGCATCGACAAGGATCTGGTGAACGTGTCCAAGGTTCTGAAAATGAACACCTACACCAAGATCACCAAGCTGGTGCTGCCCTCGGCCCTGCCGCTGATCTTCACCGGCCTGCGTCTGAGTCTGGGTGTCGGCTGGATGGTTCTGATCGCAGCCGAAATGCTGGCGCAGAACCCCGGATTGGGTAAGTTTGTCTGGGATGAATTCCAGAACGGATCGAGCAGTTCTCTGGCCAAGATCATGGTGGCGGTTCTGACCATCGGCATCATCGGCTTTGCCTTGGACCGCCTGATGTATGCGATCCAGTCGCTTTTCACCTTCACGAACAACCGGTGATCCGAGATGAGCGTTCTTGAGTTCAAAAATGTCCACAAGAGCTTTGGCGAAGGTACACACAAGACCGACGTTCTGAAGGACATCAATCTGCAAGTAGAGGAGGGCGAGTTCCTCGTCCTCCTTGGCTTCTCGGGTACGGGCAAGACCACTCTGATCAATCTGATGGCGGGGCTGGAGCTGCCGACCAAGGGCGAAGTGACCTACAAAGGTGCATCTATCAAGGAGCCCGGCCGCGAGCGTGGCGTGATCTTTCAAAGCTATTCGCTGATGCCCTGGCTGACGGTGAACGGCAACGTCAAGCTGGCGGTCGACACGGTCTATCCAAACCTCTCGGCGAAAGAGAAGGACGAGAAGGTCGCGCATTACGTCAAGATGGTGGGCCTGGGCCACGCGACCACGCGGCGTCCGGCGGAACTCTCGGGCGGGATGCGCCAACGGGTGAACGTGGCGCGTGCGCTGGCGATGAACCCTGAATGCCTGCTGCTGGACGAACCGCTTTCGGCGCTCGATGCGCTGACCCGCGCCAACCTGGCTGATGAGATCGTCAAGATCTGGGACGCCGAGAAAAAGACCTGCATCCTGATCACCAATGACGTGGACGAAGCCATCATCATGGGCGACCGGATCATTCCGCTGAACCCCGATGGCACGCTGGCCGATGCCTTCAAGGTCGACATTCCGCGTCCGCGGGACCGGACGGCCATGAACAACGATCCGGTGTTCAAAAAGCTGCGCGCCGACGTGACCAAGTACCTGATGGACGTGGGCATCGAAGCCAAGGCCGAAGGCAGCAAGGATCTGCCGGATGTGACCCCGATCCATGGTGTGCCCTCGGCAGTGGCCGAGGCGCAGAAAGGCATGATCGACGAACGCTTCCTCGACTTCAGCCAGTTGCACAAGGTCTATCCGACGCCCAAGGGGCCTCTGACCGTTGTCGAGGACTTCAACCTGAAGATGGACAAGGGCGAGTTCATCTCGCTGATCGGCCACTCGGGATGCGGCAAGTCGACGGTTCTGACCATGGCCGCCGGTTTGAACGCGATCTCGAAGGGCGCGATCAAGCTGGACGGTCGGCATGTAGAGGGCGCGGATCCCGAGCGTGCGGTTGTCTTCCAGTCGCCCTCGCTGTTCCCCTGGCTGTCTGCGCGGGAAAACTGCGCGATTGGCGTGGACAAGGTCTATCCCAAGGCCAGCCGGGCCGAGCGTCAGGACGTTGTTGACTATTACCTTGAGAGGGTCGGCCTGGCCGATGCCATGGACAAGCAGGCCAGCGAGATGTCGAACGGCATGCAACAGCGGGTGGGCATCGCGCGCGCCTTTGCTCTCTCGCCGAAACTGCTGCTGCTGGACGAACCCTTTGGCATGCTCGACAGCCTGACGCGCTGGGAGCTGCAAGAGGTGCTGATGGAAGTCTGGTCCCGCACCAAGGTCACCGCGATCTGCGTGACCCATGACGTAGACGAGGCGATCCTTCTGGCCGACCGCGTGGTCATGATGACCAACGGCCCACAGGCCACCATCGGCAAGATCGTTGACGTGGACCTGCCGCGCCCGCGCACCCGCAAGGCGCTTTTGGAACACCCCGATTACTACACGTACCGCCAGGACGTCCTCGACTTCCTTGAAGAGTACGAACACGGCGCAAAACCCAAGCCCAAGGCCAAACCGGCCACGGCCCTAGCAGCGGAGTAGACGACATGGACGACACACAGATCACGATGATCCAGGAAAGTTTCGCCAAGGTGGTGCCGATCAAGGACACGGCGGCCGACATCTTCTACACCCGCCTGTTCGAGATTGCCCCGGAAGTGAAGCCCATGTTCAAGGGCGACCTGAAAGAACAGGGCACCAAGCTGATGACCACGCTGGGCGTGGTCGTGAACGGCCTGCGCGATCTGGACAAGATTGTGCCCGTGGCTCAGCAGCTTGCAGTCAAGCACGTCGACTATGGCGTCACGGCCGAACACTACACGCCGGTGGGCGAAGCGCTGATCTTCACGCTGGAAAAAGGTCTGGGCGAGGCATTCACGCCCGAACTGAAAGAGGCCTGGCTGGGCGCGTACACCACGTTGTCTGGCGTGATGATCGATGCGGCCTATCCCAAGACCGTGCCTGAAGAGGTCGTAGCCGCGGCGGAAACCGCGCCTGCTCCGAAAAAACCCTGGTGGAAAGTATGGTAAAGAAACTCGTTGTCATCGGGGCCGGTATGGCCTCGGGACGCGCGCTGGAAACTTTGTTCAAAGAGACGTCCGAAGATTGGGACGTCACCCTGTTCAACGCAGAGCCGCGCGGGAACTATGACCGGATCATGCTGTCGCCGGTGCTGGCGGGGGACAAGACCTATCAGGACATCGTCATCCACGATGACGCCTGGTATGCCGAACATGGCGTGACCTGCCGCTTTGGTGAAAAGGTTGCCGAGATCAACCGCGAGACCAAGCAGGTCATGGCCGAAAACGGCGATGTGCTGGACTATGACAAGCTGCTGATCGGCACCGGGTCGAACCCCTTCATGATCCCGCTTCCGGGTCACGATCTGGAAGGTGTGATCGCCTATCGCGATCTCGAAGACACCGAGCGCATGATGTCCATGCAGCCCGGACAAAAGGTTGTCGTGATCGGCGGCGGACTTCTGGGGCTCGAAGCGGCGGCTGGCATGGCTGCGCGCGGGGTCGAGGTTACCGTGGTGCACATCATGGGCCACCTGATGGAGCGTCAGCTGGACGAGGCCGCAGGATACCTGCTGCGCAAGGCGCTGGTGGACAAGGGTATCACCGTGATGTGCTCGGCCAACTCCAAGGAAATCCTTGGCGAGAACGGCAAGGTCAAGGCGCTGCTGCTGGATGACGGGACAGAGCTGCCCTGTGATCTGCTGTGCATGGCCGTGGGCATCCGTCCGAACGTGGCGTTGGCCAAGGAGGCTGGACTGGCCGTTGGGCGCGGCATCCATGTGGACGACCAGATGGTCACCTCGGACCCTGACATTCTGGCCGTGGGCGAATGCGTGGAACACGACGGACAGGTCTTTGGCCTTGTCGCGCCGCTTTATGACCAGGCCAAGATCGTTGCCAAGACGCTGCAGGGCGAAGAGGCGGCCTTTGTGCAAAAGTCGCTGTCGACCAAGCTGAAGGTCACCGGCTGTGATCTGTTCAGCGCCGGGGATTTCGCCGACGGCGAGGGCCGCGAAGACATCGTCTTCCGCGATCCGGCACGCGGTGTCTACAAGCGCCTTGTGATCGAAGAAAACAAGGTTGTCGGCGCGGTGTTCTACGGCGACACCAGCGACAGCAGCTGGTTCTTTGGCCTGATCAAGGACGGCACCGACATCGCCGAGATGCGCGAGACGCTGATCTTTGGTCCGAACTTCCAGGGGGGCGAACCCCTGGACCCTACGGCGGCCGTTGCAGCCTTACCGCCTGACGCAGAGATCTGCGGCTGCAACGGCGTATGCAAAAGCGAGATCGTCGAGGCGATCGAAGCTGGCGCAGGCGATCTGGGCGCAGTGCGCGCGACCACCAAGGCAAGTGCGTCTTGCGGGACCTGCACCGGTCTGGTCGAACAGCTTTTGGCCTTTACGCTGGGCGATGCGTTCGACGGCAGCAAGGAAGCTGCGATCTGCGGTTGTTCGGATCTGACGCACATGGACGTGCGCCGGTTGATCAAGTCGCAAGAACTGAAGTCGCAACAGGCCGTCTGGCAGGAACTGGGCTGGAAAACCAAGGACGGCTGCCATGTCTGCCGCCCGGCGGTGAACTACTACCTGCTGGCCGATTGGCCGGTTGAATATGAGGACGACCCGCAAAGCCGCTTCATCAACGAACGCAAGCACGCCAACATCCAGAAGGACGGCACCTATTCGGTGGTCCCGCGAATGTGGGGGGGCATGACCACCCCGGACGAGCTGCGCGCCATTGCGGATGCGGCGGACAAGTACAGCGTGCCCACCGTGCACGTCACCGGCGGGCAGCGGATCGACCTGCTGGGCGTCAAGGGCGAAGACCTTCCGGCGATCTGGGCGGATCTGAACAAGGCGGGCATGGTCTCGGGCCATGCCTACGCCAAGGGGCTGCGCACGGTGAAAACCTGTGTGGGCAAGGATCACTGCCGCTTTGGCACCCAGGATTCGACCGGTCTGGGCATCCAGCTTGAGAAGAAGCTCTGGGGCTCCTGGACGCCGCATAAGGTCAAGCTGGCTGTCTCTGGCTGCCCGCGCAACTGTGCCGAGGCGACCTGCAAGGACATCGGTGTGGTCTGCGTCGACAGTGGCTACCAGATCGGCGTCGCGGGCGCGGCGGGCATGGACGTGAAGGAAACCGAACGTCTGGCCGATGTCGCGACCGAGGAAGAGGCGATGGAGATGATCCAGGCCTTCATGCAGCTCTACCGCGAGAACGCCAAGTATCTGGATCGCCCGTACAAATGGGTCGCCAAGGTGGGCCTCGACTGGGTCAAAGAGCAGGTTGTCGATGACCTCGAGACCCGCAAGGCTCTGGTCGAGCGTTTCGCCCTCAGCCAGTCGGTCTATCAGAAAGACCCCTGGGCCCAGCATGTCGAGGAAAAGGCCGAGAGCTATCAGCCGATTGCAAACCTGACCCTGGAGGCCGCGGAATGAGCAGCTGGATCGATGTCGGCGCCTTGGACGCTATTCAGCCGCGCGGCGCGCGGGTTCTGAAAACCGCCTTTGGCTGCGTCGCAGTGTTCCGCACTGGCGAAGATGAGGTCTATGCCCTGGAAAACAGCTGCCCGCACAAGGGCGGGCCGCTGTCCGAGGGTATCGTGCACGGCTCCAAGGTGACCTGCCCGCTGCACAACTGGGTCTTTGACATGGCCACAGGGCAGGCGCAGGGCGCGGACGACGGCCGCGTTGCGACCTATCCGGTCCGCGTCGAGGCGGGCCGCATCCTGATGGATGCTGCGTTCCTGCAAAACCGGAGCGCCGCATGACCAAGACCTGCACAACCTGCCCCTATTGCGGTGTGGGCTGTGGGGTGCAGGCCACCCCGGACGGCGTCATCACGGGTGACAATGCACACCCGGCAAACTTTGGGCGGCTGTGTTCAAAGGGGTCGGCGCTTGGGGAAACGATCTCCCTGGAGGGGCGTCTTCTGACGCCCCGGATCGGTGGCGCAGCGGCAGAGTGGGACACCGCTCTGTCGCTCGTCGCTTCGAAATTTTCCGGGGCGATTGCCGAGCATGGGCCCGACAGCGTGGCCTTTTATGTCTCGGGCCAGTTGCTGACCGAAGACTACTATGTCGCCAACAAACTGATGAAGGGCTACTTCGGCAGCGCCAACATCGACACGAATTCGCGGCTGTGCATGGCCTCGTCCGTGGCAGGCCACAAGCGCGCCTTTGGCACGGATACCGTGCCGGGCACATACGAAGACATGGAGCAGGCCGATCTGGTGGTGATCGTCGGCTCGAACCTCGCCTGGTGTCACCCGGTGCTGTATCAGCGCCTGGCCGCGGCGCGGGCGGCGCGACCGGGGATCAAAGTGGTCGTCGTCGACCCGCGCCAGACGGCGACCTGTGACATCGCCGATCTGCATCTGCCTGTGCGAAGTGACGGGGATGCGGCGCTGTTCAACGGGTTGCTGGTGCATCTGGTCGAGAACGGCAAGATCGACTGGGATTACACCGATGCCCATGTCAACGGCTTTGCCGCGGCTTTCGCCGCCGCGCGCGCCACGGACCCGCTGGACAGCGGTCTGGCGGTTGAGGACATCGCCGCCTTCTATGACCTTTTCGGAAAGTCAGAAAAGGTTGTGACGCTCTATTCGCAGGGCGTGAACCAATCGGTTTGCGGGACCGACAAGGTCAATGCGATCCTGAACTGCCACCTGGCGACGGGGCGCATCGGTCGCCCCGGCATGGGGCCGTTTTCCGTAACCGGCCAGCCCAACGCCATGGGTGGGCGCGAGGTCGGCGGTCTGGCCAACATGCTGGGCTGGCACCTGGACATCGAGAACGCCGATCACCGGTTCGCCGTTCAGACCGCCTGGAACAGCCCGACGATCTGCACCAAGCCGGGGCTCAAGGCCGTGGACCTGTTCCAGGCCTGCGCCGATGGCAAGATCAAGGCGCTTTGGGTCATGTCGACCAATCCGGCGGTCTCGATGCCCGATGCCTCGGCTGTCTCGGACGCCATCGCCAAGGTGCCCTTCACCGTGGTGACGGATGTGCTGGAACGCACCGACACCGGCGATCTGGCCGACGTGCTGCTGCCCGCCGCCGCCTGGGGAGAGAAATCGGGCACGGTGACAAACTCGGAACGCCGGATCTCCCGCCAGCGGTCTTTCCTGCCCATCCCGGGCGAGGCGCGGGCCGATTGGCTGATCCTGTGCCAGGTCGCGCAGAAGATGGGCTTTGATGGCTTCGACTTCGCCAACGAAGCCGAGGTCTTTGACGAATACGCGCGGCTGTCAGAGCTGGCGGTGCGCTTCAAACGCGACTTCGACATCACCGGGCTCGCGGGGCTCACCACGGCCGGTTACGACGCTTTGGAGCCTGTGCAATGGCCCGTGCCCAAAGGCGCGCCCGCTGGTGGTCGCTTCTTTGCCGAGGGCGGGTTCTATCACGCGGACGGCAAGGCAAAGATGATTGCCGTGACGCCGCCCGAGCGGGCCAAATCCGACGGCATGATCCTCAATACCGGCCGCATCCGCGACCAGTGGCACACGATGACCCGCACCGGCCGCAGCCCGCGTTTGGGCGCACATCTGGCCGAACCCTTCGCCGAGGTCCACCCCGAAGACGCCTTGCGCCTGCGTCTGCGCGACGCGGAACTGTGCAAGCTGGACACACCGCATGGCACCGCACTCTTGCGTGTGTTGATCACCCCGCGGGCTCAGCAGGGGGCTGTCTTTGTGCCCATGCACTGGACCGCGCAGACCGGCCCAATGGGCCGCGTGAACAGGCTGGTGCCGCCGGTGACCGACCCGTTTTCGGGCCAGCCAGCCAGCAAGGATGTGCCCGTCTCGCTCACACGCGCCGACATGGCCTGGTACGGCTTTGCCGTCTCCGCTGTCGCGATGGAGCCCACGCGCCCCTATGCCGCCATCGCGCGCTGCAAGGGCGGCTGGCGGGCCGAGGTTGCGGGCTACAAGATGCCCCATGACTGGGAAGCCGAGGCCCGCACAGTCACCGGATGCGAAATCGGTAATGCCGCCGTGGTCGCGGACCCGGCAACGGGTGTTGTGCGCGTGGCCATCGTGGACGGCGCCCAGATCGCCGCGCTTTTCTTTGCCGCGCCCGAGCCCGTCGCCGTGGCCCGCGCCCATGTCGTCAGCCTGCTGGGCGCCAAGGTCGATGCGCTGGCCGCCCTGTCGGGCCGCGCCGGTGCCGATCGTCCTGATCCCGGCCCGACGGTTTGTGCCTGTTTCGACGTGGGGGTGAACACCCTGCGCGGACATATCGAAAACGGCATGGCCACGGTTGAACTGCTGGGTGCGATGACCTGCGCGGGCACCAACTGCGGCTCGTGCAAGCCCGAGCTTGCGGCGCTGATCGCCACGGTCTCGAAACCGGTGGCCGCCGAATGAGCCTTGCGCCCTATGTCCGCATCCTTGGGCGGGGGCCGTCGCGCGCGCGATCGTTGACGCAGGAGGAAGCGCGCGAGGCGATGACCCTGATCCTGCAGGGCGACCAAGCGCCCGAGGCCATTGGCGCGCTGCTGATGCTGATGCGCTTTCGCGGCGAAAGCGCGGGTGAGATTGCGGGGTTCACGCAGGCCCTTCAGGCGGATCTGACGGACTGGGCGCAGGTGCCCGCCGCGCTGGATTGGCCCAGCTATGCCGCTGGGCGCAGCCGTGGCGCGCCGTGGTTCCTGTTGTCCGCGCGGTTGGTGGCGCAGGCCGGATACCCGGTGGTCCTGCACGGCTGGAATTCACACCAGAACCCGGTTGCCTCGGTTGCAATGGCGGTTAGGGCGCTTTGCCTGCCGGTTGCCGAGACCCCGGCGGCGGCAACTGCTGCCCTCGCTGCCCAAAACATCGTCTATGTGCCCGCCGAACATCTGCACGCCCCCGCGCTAGAGCTTTTGAAGCTGCGTGATGTACTGGGCCTGCGGTCCTGTCTGAACACCGTCTTTCGCATGCTGAACCCCACGCAGGCCCCCGCGATGGTGCAGGGGGTCTTTCACCCTTCGTATCGCGATCTGCAAAGCGATGCCGGGCAGCTGCTGGGGCAATCCGCGCTCAGCGTCATCAAGGGCGGCGGCGGAGAGTTCGAACGCCACCCTGCAAAGACCATTGCGCTTTACGGTTTGAAAGATGGCCAGCCATTTGAGGAACCCGCGTTGCCGTTGATAGCGGAAACCCGCCGTCTGCATGACGGTGACGAGGTGGCGCTGACCGACCTTTGGTCGGGCGCGGCACTGGATGATTTTGCCACCGCCGCCATCACCGGAACGGCGGCCCTGGCCCTTTACACCCTTGGCGCGGCGCCGGATCTGAGCCGGGCGCAGGCCCTGGCCGAGGATCTGTGGACCGCCCGCCACCAGGCCCGCGCGGCCTAAGGAGAGAGCGATGAAAACCTTTCCCATGTTCCTGAAGATGACCGGGCGATCTGTGCTGATCTGCGGCGGGGGAGAGCAGGCGGCGCAGAAATGCCGCCTGATGCTGAAGACCGAAGCACAGATCACCATAGCGGCCCCCGCGCTGGACGAAGAGCTTTCAGCGCTCGCGCGCGGGGGCCGGGTCACCTGGCACATGGACCGGGTGACGGTTGAAACGTTCCGCGGGCGTGCGCTGGTCTTTGTGGCGACGGGCTGTCCTGGGCTGGACGCTTCGCTGCATGCGCTGGCGGACGAGGCAGGTGCGTTGATCAACGTCGTTGACCAGCCAGAGCTTTGTGACGCCTATACGCCCTCGATCGTCGACCGCGATCCGGTTGTGGTCGCCATTGGTACCGAAGGGGCGGCCCCTGTGCTGGGGCGGCAGATCAAGACGCGGCTGGAACAGGAATTGGAGCCGCGATTGGGCGATCTGGTCGCGCTGGCGGGCCGTCTGCGCGCCAGGGCCGCTGCGCGGCTTCAGCCGCGGGCGCGGCGCGATCTGTGGCGCTGGGTGTTCAATGGCCCGGTGCGCGAGGCCCACGCCCGTGGCGCGGAACGCGAGGCCGCGCGGATGCTGAAAGAGACCATCGAGACCGGCAAGGTGCCCGAGGCGCAGCCCGCACCCGTGGCGCTGGTGGGCGCAGGACCGGGGTGCCGCGACCTGATCACCCTGCGCGGTGTGCAGCGCCTGCAAGAGGCGGACGTGATTTTTTACGACCGGCTGGTCGATCCGGGGCTGTTGGAGCTGGCGCGGCGCGATGCAGAGCGTGTCTACGTGGGCAAGACGCCCGGCGCCACGCAATGGCCGCAAGAACGGATCAACGCCCTGTTGGTCAATGCTGCGAAATCGGGCCAGCGGGTGGTGCGTCTGAAATGCGGCGATCCCGGCATCTTTGCGCGCGGCGCCGAAGAGGCCGAGGCGCTGGCCGAGGCCGGCATCGCGGTCGAGATCGTGCCCGGCGTGACCGCCGCCAGCGCGGCAGCGGCCGCGGAGGGCGAGTTCCTGACCAAACGCGGTCGCAATGACACGCTGGTGCTGACCACGGGCCACCACGAAGACGGTCGCGGCGCTCCGGAATGGCTGGCGCAGCTGCAATCGGGGGTTCGTGTGGCCGTCTACATGGGCATCACCAAGGCCAGTGACATCGTCGCTGCGCTGGACCGTGGTGGGCTGGCAGATCAGACCGAGGTGCTGATCGTCAGTCAGGCGGAAACGCCGGAGCAACAGCGCTTTCGCTGCCGCGCCTCGGATCTGGTGGCGACGATCGCGGACCATCAGATCCCGCATCCTGCGATGCTGTTCCTCTCGCTCGATCAGGCGGAGCAGATGTCAGAGCGCCCGGCGTTGCGACTGGCCTAGTCCCCTCGGGCCTCGAAGTCCGACAGCCGTTTGCCCGGCTCGTCGACAAAAAGACCCGGCAGAACCTGCAGGGTGACAATCTGGTCAAAGCGGAACCGTGCAAAATCCTCGGCGGTTTCGTCCCAGACGGTGCACGTCCAGACACGGCCCCAATAGTCCAGCTGCAAGGGCCGCACGACGTGGCGCGTGTCGTCCCCCGACAGGGTCACGGCCAGCCTTTGGCGCGCGCGAATGGCAGAGCGAAAAGCAGGCATGTGCGCAAAGCCCTGTGCGGCCTCGGCGAACAGCTGGGTGGCAAAGCCAAAGCTGTTGGGCGCGCTTTCGGTGTCCTCGGGCAGGACGGCCTCGATCTTGGCCGAAAGTGACCGCGCGGCCTCTGGCAGGTCGTCCATCGCGCTTTCGCCCACGACAGCCAGCCCAAGGTGCAGCGCCTCAAGCTCGCGTTCGGTCAAGTTCAGCGGGGGCAGGGTGACGGCGGACTGGGCGGTGTAGCCATAGCCCCGCGCACCCTCGACCGGCACGCCCGAGGCCGCCAGCGTTTCCATGTCGCGATAGATCGTGCGGACCGAAACCCCCAGATCCTGGGCCATGGCCTCGGCCGTGTGCAGCCGCCCGTCCTTGAGACGTGACATCAATGCATAAAGGCGATCGGCCCGTTTCATCGCGAATCTCTGCCTGTTTCCTGAGCGCCATACTGACAGAAACCTGACAACTGACAATCTCTTGACACATAGAGTGCCGGATCGGCGCGATTTGCCACTTTCGGCCCCCGAACGCAGCCTTTACATACGGGTCCTGAGATAGACACGAGGAGCGCCAAGAGGCGCTGCATGTCACAAGGAGAGAGACATGGGTATCGGAAACATTGGCCTGCCGGGCCTTCTGCTGATCGCGGTTGTGGTGCTGGTGCTGTTCGGGCGCGGCAAGATCTCGTCACTGATGGGCGAAGTGGGCAAGGGCATCACGGCCTTCAAGAAGGGCGTGAACGATGGCGCCAAAGAGCTGGAAGACGACGCAGCCGAAGCCGCCAAGGACGTGACCCCCGAGGATCAGAAAGACAAGGTCTGATCCATGGGCGGGCTTAGCTGGAGCGAGCTTCTGGTCATCGGGGTTGTGGCGCTGATCGTCGTCGGCCCCAAGGACCTGCCGAAGCTATTCCAAAACGTCGGTCGTTTTGTCGGCAAGGCGCGCGGGATGGCGCGCGAATTCAGCCGCGCGATGAACGACGCCGCCAATGAAACGGGTGTCAAGGACGTGGCGCAGACCTTCAAGTCTGCGGCCAACCCGATGGGCGCCGCGATGGACGGGGTCAAGGACGCCGCCAATTCGATGATGAACCTCGACCCCAACAGCGAGACCGGCAAGCTGGCCGCCGAGCGGGACGAGGCACGCAAGAAGATCGAGGCCACAACCGCCCGCAAGCAGGCCGAGCGCCTGCAGAAAGAGGCGGATGCGGCGCTGGCGCGGGCCAATGAGCTGGAACCGCCAGCCGATGCGCCTGCGGTCGAAAGCAAGGCAGACGAGAGCAAGGCATGAGCGCAGAAGACGAGATCGAAGACAGCTCGGCCCCGCTGATCGAGCATCTGGCCGAGCTGCGCACGCGGCTGATCCGCTCGGTCGTGGCGCTGCTCATTGGCATCTGCGTGTGCTTTGTGCCGATCCAGGGCGATTTCCTGGCGCAGCACATCCTGGAATTCCTGTTGGTGCCGATCGAAAACTCGCTGCGCGCGCTGGGGGACCCTTCGCCGACGCTGCAGTACACCAGTCCGCAGGAATACCTGTTCACGCTGTTCCGGATCTCGATGGTCTTTGGCTTTGCACTGTCGTTCCCCTACATCGCCAACCAGATGTGGCGGTTCATTGCGCCGGGGCTGTACAAGTCGGAAAAGTCGGCCTTTCTGCCCTTTCTGATCGCTTCGCCGGTAATGTTCCTGCTGGGCGCGAGCTTTGCGCATTTTGTCGTGACGCCGCTGGCGATGAACTTCTTCCTGGGGTTCGCGGATATTAGCTCGATCTTTGCCAACCTGCTGGGCCAGGCGGTGCCGGATCTGCCGGCCGATGCGGCGGTGGTCCCGGCCACGGACGAAGGCATCAAGATCACCTTCTTTGGTAAGGTGAACGAGTCGCTGCACATCACGCTGGTTTTCATCATGGCCTTTGGCCTGTGTTTCCAGCTGCCGGTTCTCTTGACCCTTATGGGCAAGGCGGGTCTGGTCAGTGCCGAGGGTCTGGGCAACGTCCGCAAATACGCGATGGTCGGCATTCTGGTGCTGGCCGCCGTTGTGACGCCGCCGGATGTCGTGACGCAGCTGATCCTGTTCACCGTGGTCTACGGGCTGTACGAGGTCTCGATCTTCCTGGTGAAACGGGTCGAAAAGCAGCGCGAGGCGCGGTTGCGGGCCGAGGGCTACTATGACGACGAAGATGAAGACGACGATCCTTTGATGAAGGAATTCGATGACAAGTGATCCTTACGAGCGGATCGCAGCGGCGCTGGAGCGGATGGCTCCGGCGCCGCTTGCCGTTCCGGACTTTGATGCCGCAGACGCTTTTGTCTGGCATGTGGACCCCGACCGGCTGGAGCCGGTGCCGAAGGTTTCCCGGGTCGACCTGGCCCTGCTGGTGGGCGTGGATCGCAGCCGCGACACGCTTCTGGCCAACACCGAGCAGTTTGCGCGCGGGCTGCCTGCAAACAACGCGCTTTTGTGGGGCGCGCGGGGCATGGGCAAATCCAGCCTGGTGAAGGCCGTGCATGCCGATATCATCGCCAAGGGGTTGCCGCTGAAGATCGTGGAACTGCAGCGCGAGGATCTGCCCTCGGTCGGACGGCTGCTCAACATGCTGCGCAGCTCGGACCATCGCTTTGTTCTGTTCTGTGATGACCTGTCGTTCAGCCATGACGACCAGCACTACAAATCGCTGAAGGCGGTGCTGGATGGCGGGATCGAAGGGCGACCGGACAACGTGGTGTTCTATGCGACCTCGAACCGGCGCCACCTTATGCCGCGGGACATGATCGAAAACGAACGTTCCAGCGCGATCAACCCGGCGGAAGCGGTCGAAGAGAAGGTGTCCTTGAGTGACCGATTTGGTCTGTGGCTGGGCTTTCACCCCTGCACGCAGGATCAGTACCTAGCGATGATCGACGGGTATTGCGCGGCTGCTGGTCTGGTGGTCGATGCCGAGGAACTGCGGGCTGAGGCCATCGAATGGCAGGCCACACGCGGCGCGCGCTCGGGCCGGGTGGCCTGGCAGTTCTTTACCGATCTGGCCGGGCGCAAAGGGGTGAGCCTGTCTTGAAATTGGGCCTGATCCTTGCGGATCAGGCGCAGGTTTGTCTCGGCCCCGCCTTTGGCGGGCGCCTCGGGTGGGCGCCCGGTGTCAGATGTTGGGCCCCAATCAGTTCAGGTAGTCGAGTGGGTCGACGCTTTCGTAGCCTTCGCGCACCTCGAAGTGCAGGAACGGCGCATCCGCGGCGCGGACCTTGCCCAGGCGCTGACCCTTGCTGACGCTGTCGCCGCGCTTGACGGTGATGCCGTCCAGGTTGGTGTAGATTGTCGTCAGGTTGCCCGGGTGGCTGATCAGCAGGATCGGCACGCCATCCGGGGTTTCGCTGATGTGCGAGACCGACCCGCTGGCGGCGGCTTTGACCGACGTGCCAGCGGCTGCAGCGATGTCGATGCCATCGTTGCGACCCTTGGCATAGGCCCGGATGATCGACCCGGAAACCGGGTAGACCATGGCAGCGCCAGAGCTGGCGGCCTCTTCCTCGACCGGTTTCTGTCCGATGTCGGGGGCCTTGATCTCGTCATCTTCGACCTCGGGCTCAAGCGCGACTGCGGCGATCTCTTCGTCCGGCAGCGGCTTCTTGGCGCTGGGGGGCTGCGGGGTCGCCGAGCCTTCGCCCGGTTTGCTGCCATCTTCGCCCAGAAGGGCAACGGGTTCCGAGGCATCGGCGACGGGGATCAGCAGGTATTGGCCTTCGCGGATCGTGAAGTTGCGATCCAGCGCGTTCCAATCCGCGATTGAGCGGACCGAGATGTTGTAGAGCCTTGACAGCGTATAGACCGTTTCGCCGCGCTTGACCTTGTGCCGCACGGGTTCTGGGCCGACATCCGGCAGAGGTTTGGTGTCGACCTTGGGCGTGGTGTCTGCCGCACTGTCGATGGCGCTGCTGGCCAGTTCAGTGATGTCGATGTTCGACGCCGCGCCGTCCTGCGGTGCCGCGACCTTGCGGGGCAGGGCGACAATCTCGCCCCGGCGCAGGCTGTCTTCGAGCGTCAGACCGTTGAACTTGGCAATGTCCTCGGCCGGAAGCCCGACCCGGGCCGCGAGCGAGTCGATCGTGTCGCCCCGGCGCGCCACGGCCACCTGGTAGGTCGGGTAGGTGATGATGCCGCGTTCGTCGGGTTCGGGCCGCGAATGAGCGGCATCGCGGGCCGCCTGCGTGGTGTCGAAGTTGTTCCCGATGCTGCTGCGCAGGTCGATGTCCAGGCCGTCGGTACAGGCCGCAAGCAGCGCGACCAGCGAAACGGTGCCCAGAATGCGAATGGGGCGAAAGGGGGCTAGGAGAGGTGTCATCGTCACTCGTTCCTCTGACGCGTTCTGTCATTTTGTGCAGAACGTCGATCTTCTGGCCGGAATGGGCCGGGCGGTTAGGTATCCTTGCCCAGCCCCTCGACCAGGGGAACAAAGCGGACCGGGCGCAGCTCGTCATAGTCGAACCCGGTCTCGTGCCGGGTGACACGGATCAGGCTTTGCACCGTGTCCGACTGGCCAACGGGCACGACCATAATACCGCCAATCTTGAGTTGGGCCAAGAGAGGCCCCGGCGGGTCCTCGGCCGCAGCTGTCACAAGAATGCGATCAAAGGGCGCCTGATCGGGCAACCCAAAGCTGCCATCGGCCGCAAAAGCGGTGATGTTCACAAGCCCCAGATCGTCAAAGATCTGGCGCGCGGCGCGCACCAGACGGCGGTGTCGGTCGACCGTATAGACCCGCCGCGCCAGAAGGCTGAGGATGGCCGCCTGATAGCCCGACCCGGTCCCCACCTCGAGCACCTTGTCCCGGGGCGAGATCTGCAGCGCCTGGGTCATCAGCCCCACCACAGAGGGCTGCGAGATCGTCTGTCCGCAGGCGATCGGCAGTGGCATGTCTTCGTAGGCGCGGTCGCTGAAATAGCCGCGCACAAACAAGGCGCGGTCAATTTTTTCCATTGCCGTCAACACCTTGGTGTCTGTGACTCCCTTGGACCTGAGGGAGAACAGGAACTGCATCTTGAGTTCGGCATCGAACGTCATGAGAAGGCAGCACCAAGCGCCGCCAGCGCGTCATGAGCGGTCAGATCGGCGCGCATCGGAGTGACCGAGATATAGCTCGCAAGGTTGGCATGGGCGTCGGTGTCGGGTGCCACGGGCGCGCGTTGGTCCCCGCCGCGGATCCACAGGAACCGGCGGCCCGAAGGCGAGAGATGCGGCTCGACCGAGAAGCCGGTGTTGTCGCGCAGACCCTGCTGAACCACCTTGGTGCCCTTGACGGCATCCGCCGGAACCGGCGGGAAATTCACGTTGTAGAACAAGCGGTAACCCGCCCCGGGGGTCGGATCAGCAGCGAGAATCCGCCGAATGGTGTCCACCCCGTGCTGCGCTGCCGTCTCAAAGGGATTCGCCAGATGCAGGTTTTCGGGCCCGTAGTACTGTGACAGGGCAATCGCCGGAAAGCCTTGAAGAGCACCTTCGAGGGCGCCTCCGATGGTGCCCGAGTACATCACGTTCTCGGCCGAATTGTTGCCCCGGTTCACGCCCGACAGGATCAGGTCGGGCGGGGCGTCCTTCATCACGTCGTGAATGCCGGCCAGCACACAATCGGCCGGGCTGCCCTCGGTCGCGAAGCGACGGGGCCCAAGTTGGGTGATCATGGTCGGATGGGTGTAGCTGACGCAATGCGAGACGCCGGATTGTTCAAAGGCGGGCGCGACGGTCCAGACCTCTCCGTCAGAACCGGCAAGCTCGTTGGCGATGTCTTCGAGTGTTTTCAGCCCGGGGGCGCTGATGCCGTCGTCGTTGGTGATGAGAATGCGCATGGATCCGCCCGCTTGCGAGTTTTTCCTTGTCTAGGGGAAGGGCGCGTTTGGGGCAAGCGATCAGGGCAAAGCCGCGACATATCCGCAGGATACACGCGACGGCGGGCCCTTGCGAAAAGGCACCTGAAGGATCGTCTGGAACCCGGCGCGCTGCAACATGGCTTGGATGTCCCGCGGACGGTGCGAGCTGTGTTTCCAGCGCCAGCGGACCAGCGCGGTGCACCAATGGGGTTTCGAGACCGACAGGATCAGCACGCCGCCCGGGCGCAGACGGCTGGCAAACCAGTGCAGGCAGGCCTCGGGGTCCGGGGTGTGTTCGATCACATGGGCGCAGAGGATGCGGTTGTAACACGCGGGTTCTGGGCTCTCGCCGCCCACCGCTCCGGTCAGCGTCTGGGCAAAGGGCAGGGCGCGCTGCGCTTCGGCCAGCATCAAGGGGGACAGATCCAGCAGGTCCAGATCCGGCGGGCCGGTCAGGGCGTTGCAGTAGCTGACCGACAGCGCCCCGGTGCCGCACCCTGCGTCCAGCACCCGCATTCCGGGCCTGTGTGGCCAACTTGCAAGCGCGGTGCGGATCAGATCGGCATAGGCCGCGTCGAACCCCAGTTTTTCGATCCCGTCCTGCCAGCTGCCAGCCGCATTGTCATAGATCTCGGCCAGCGGCAGAGGGTCCGGCGGCAGTCGCCGCAAGGAAAAGGGAAAGACGCGGTTCATGAGACCAATCAGGCCATTTGCACGGCCATTGGTCAAGTCATCCGTTTGTGATGTGGCTCAGGTGCGAAGCTCTGCCAAAAGCCGCTGTGCCTCGTCATGGGGCGAGGCCAAGGCCTCGCGATCCTCGCCCGGATAGAAACGGGCCCGGGTGGCGGTGGACATCGGCGCGGGTGTCAGGATCTTGACCGCGGGCCCGGTCGAGGCGGTTTCGGCCTGCCAGTTGCGCGCCAGAGCGATCTGCGCGGCCTTGGTTGCGCCATACGAGCCAAAGAATTTTCCGGCCCCCTGCGGGTCGTCGAAAAAGACCGCGGTGCCATTGGCCCCGAGCAGCGGCGCGATGAAGGGCACCAGGTGACCCATGGCGTTCAGGTTGATCGAAACCGACTTGGCCCAGTCCTTGCTGTCGATGTGGCTGGCGGGCGTCAGCGGCGCGGCATGCACGGCGGTGTGCAGCCACATGTCGATGCTGCCCCAGCGGTCGTGCACCGAACGGCAAAGCTGCGCCATGGCCTCGGGCACCGTAATGTCCATGGGGGCCAGTGTTGCCTCGCCGCCCTTGGCCTTGATCCGGTCGTCAAGGTCCTCGAGCCCGCCGACGGTGCGGCCGACAGCAACGATGTGATGGGTTTCCGACAGCGCCTCGGCCAGGGCAAAGCCCAGACCGCGAGAGGCACCGGTGATCAAAGCGATGGGACGTGTCATGCCTGACTGAATGCGCGGGTCACGCGGCAAGGTCAAGCGGATGATCGGTCGCGGGTCAGGGGATGTCGAACCCGGGGGCGGCGAGTTCGAAACCCTCGAACTGGAAGGCGGGTGAGACGGTGCAGCCCACAAGCGTGTAGTCGCCGGTGGTCCGGGCGGCCTGCCAATGGTCTTTGGGTACGATCAGCTGCGGGGCCTGACCTGCGCTCAGATCAGGTCCAAGCGTGAGATCGCTGCGAGGGCCAGCCTCTGAGGGTGCCATCGACAGGATCAGGGGCGCGCCCGCGTAGTAGTGCCAGATCTCGGTGGCATCGACGCGGTGCCAATGGCTGCGTTCGCTGGCCTTGAGCAGGAAGTAGATGCTGGTGCCAGCGGGGCGCGCGCCGTCTGCGGCTTCGGCAATCCAGGTCTGGCGATAGTGCCCGCCTTCGGGATGCGGGGCCAGGTTTAGGTGGGCGATGATCTGATCTGCGGTCATGTGAGCTGCTCGGCGAGAGAGGGGAAATCGGGGGCGATGAGGTCCCAGGCCTCGGCCGGTTCCAGGTCGATCGTCTGGCCGGGCCCGTGTTCCGTGGGGCGCGGGACAAAGCCGGTTTTCAGACCGGCGGCGCGGGCGGCCACAAGGTCGCTGTTGTGTGCGGCCACCATCATCACCTGGTCCGGCGGCAGTTGCAGCGCCGCGCAGCTGGCATGATAGACCGCATGGCTGGGCTTGTAGTCCTGCGCAATCTCGGCCCCCAGGATGCAATCCCAGGGCAAGCCGCCATAACGCGCCAGCCGGGTCATCAGCGCAATCGAGCCGTTCGAACAGGGCGCAATGATCGCCTTTTCCTTCATGGCCCGCAGCCCCGGAACGACGTCGGGCCAGGGATCAAGACGTTCCCAGGCACGGTTCAGGCCCTCGGGATCCGGGGCGGTGACGCCAAAGCGCGCGCTGACACGGTCTAGGTTTTCGCGGTGAAGCACGTCCAGCGCGATGTAGCCGCGCGCGCCATCCCGGATGCGCGCCATCGCCGGGTCGTATTCGGCGCGCCAGGCATCGGCAAATGCCAAGGCATGGACCCCCGGAAACTGCTGCGCCACGTCGCGCGCCACGCTGCTGCGCCAGTCGACGCAGGTGCCGAAGACATCAAAGATCAGGGCCTGCACCATTCGCTAAAGCTCCATCTCGAAATAGACCAACATGTCCTTCGCAATCTCGGGAACGTCCTGATAGGGTCCGCGCAAGCGGAACCCCATCGAGAGATACAGTCCAATGGCCGTGGCCAAGACTTTGCCGGTGTCCATCATGATCCGTTCGAACCCTGCGGCACGGCAATCACCGATCAGTGTCTCCATGATCGCCCGGCCGGTGCCGGTGGCGCACGCGGCCTCGTTGACAAAGACCCGTTTGATCTCGGCAGTGCCGGGGGCAACGGTGTGAAACATCCCGCAGCCTACCGGGACACCATCCTTTAACGCAAGACGCAGCCCTCCGCCCGGTGGGGCATGTTCGGTCTGAAGGTCCTCCATCAACCGCGCATACCTGTCTTCTGGATAAAAGGTCAGAACCACCTTTCGGTTCTGATCATCCAGCGTCAGAAGGAACGTGCGGTACTCCCAGCACAATTGCTTGGTGGCCTCGAACTGGTCAGGCGTTTCGGGAACGATGATGTCGAGCATGCAAAAGACCTTCCGGGATCTGCCCGACAGAACCAACTGCCGGAACCGGGGTCAACGTCTAAGTTGGCAGCAACTCGTAGTGATGCAGAAAGCGGTCCTTGACGATGCCCTCTTCGTCGGGATGGATGTGCGGCGTTTGCCAATCCTCACCGACAAAGGCCTTGAGCGCGTCCAGATCGCGCCAGACCATGACGATGGCAAATTCGTCAGGTGTTTCCGGGCGCGGCAGGCAAAAGGTGATGTCCTCGATGCCATCGGTGCCCTGCATCAGGGGCACGGCGGTGTTGCGAAAAAAGGCTTCGAAGGTGTCGCGCTGGCCGGGTTCGGTCACGACGCGGAAAAGGCGCACAATCATGGGCGGTCCTCCTGTGATCTGCCTGGGCAGTGTATCACAGGTCGGGATCTGCCCCGAGTTCAGAGCCGCCCGGTCAGCCGCAGGTGCCCCAGTGCGGCGATGGTCTGGGCGTCCGTGATCTCGCCCTCTGCGATCATCTGAACGATCTGGTCCAGCGTGAAGCGGGCCGAGGTCATGGCCAGTTCCGTCGCCTCACGCTGGGGCGCGCCACGGGTCAGGTCGGTGGCAAGGAACACGGTGAACGGGTGGTCGACAAAGCCATAGGCGGCATGCATGTCGGCGGTCTTTTCCAACGTGCCCGCTGTCAGCCCCGTTTCTTCGCGCAGCTCGCCATGGGCGACCTCGACCGGGTCGGCCCCGGGCTCGGTTTCCCAGGCACCTTGCGGGAACTCCCAAAGCGAGCGGCCGAGCGGATAGCGATAGACGCGCACCAGCTCCAACGTGCCATCGGGAAAGAGCGGCACGACCACCACGAAGTGGGGTTTCGTGACCCAGCCATAAATGCCTTCGTGCCCGCCGGGAAAGCGCACGTCGTCTTCGTGCAGGACCATCCACCGGTTGCGATAGATCTCGCGCGAGCGCAGGGTTGTGATGGTGTCATCCATGGGGCGATCCTTTTGGGACGATGGGTCAGCCCCCTGTTCACTGCAATCGCTTTGGGCGTCAACCACTTGTTTCGGAACAAATTACCCGCTGGCGTCATCGTTGGCGGCAGGTGGCCCTATCGGAGGTGCGTAGGTCCCCGTACCAAATGAACAGGAAACGAGGAGGTGCCTCATGACACGATGGGCTGTGATCTTTCGCGACGACCCGAAAATGCTGAACGTGCGGGCAAACCAGACGCGTCGGGACGCACATGTGGCCTTTGCCAAGGCGCACCCCGAATTGCGGATCGGCGGCGGGTTGAAGACGGACAGCGACGCGCCGTTTTGCGGCGCGTTGTGGATTGTCGAGGCTGAGGACCGGCTTGAGGTCGAGGCCCTGATCCACCGCGATCCGTTCTTTGTACCAAGGCTACGGCAGTACGAAATTTTTGCCTGGGGCAAGATCCTGGAAGATCAGTTGGTCCCCCTTTAGGCCGGGCCCGGTTGACGCCCGCGGATCACCATCAGCCCCGCGCCGACAATCATGGTCATGCCGATCAGTGACATAGGCGTTGGCGCGGTACCGAAAACAAGGATGTCCCAAGCCGCCGCAAAGACAAGATAGCTGTATTCAAAGGTGGCGACAGTGGCCGGAGGGGCGACCTGATAGGCGCGGGCCAAGAGCATTCCGATGACCACGGCAAACAGGCCAAGCGCGACCAGAAACAGCCAGTCCGTTGGGGTGACTCTGGACCATGGCCCGAACACATAGGCGTTGGCAGCGGCCAGACTGTCCGCCGGTGGCCAGATCACCAGGGCCACGCTGATTGCCAGTCCGGCAAGACACATCATGGTGTTGAGCGACAGCGCCAGAACCTCGGGTGGCGCGGTCTGGCAGCGGCTGCGGGTGATGATGTGCCCGACAGCGTAGAAGGCAGCGCCGGTTAGAGGCAGCAGGGCCACGGGCGAAAAGGCCTCGGTTCCCGGTTGCAACAGGACGATGACGCCAGCAAAGCCGACAAAGACCCCAAGCCACCCAAGCAGCCCAACGCGCTCGTCGATGACAAAGACCGACAGAACGGCGATCAGGATCGGCGCGATGTAGATTGCAGCGCCCGCTGTCGCGAGGCTGATAAAGGGGATTGCGGCATAGAAGGTCAGGAAGGTCAGCGTCAGGCACAGACCCCGTGCGAGCGGCCAAAGCGTGTAGGCCAGACGAAAGGTGCTACGCAGGCGGCCGCGCATCCCGCCGATCAGCAAAAGAAGCGGCAGGGTGAAAATCCCACGCATGGCAAAGATTTGCCAGAGGGTCAGGCGGCTGCTGAAGAGTTTGAACACCACGTCCTGAAGCGAGATCAGCAAGGCGGTCGTGATGATCAACAGCACACCGCTGGTGACGTTTTGGGGGGTGGCCTCAGTGCGCATGGAAGTCCGGGATTGTTCTGGCGCAATCAGACCACAGCCCCGTGATCGGGTCAGAACTGAAACCGTCAACACCGTTCCCGTTTCCGACGTTCTGCCCTTTGCGCGGAGGTGACGTGACATCAGGTCCGGAGGAAGATCGCAGAAACGCCGGGATTTGGGCAAATCTGAGAGCCTGCCCGGTCTGCCGGACAGGCTGCCATAGGGTGAGACTTGGGTGGTTCAGCAGAACATTGGCCAAAGCAGACCGCGTTTTGTCGCCGTCAGGCGGGCAGTGATCCAGAGTTTAACCACCATTAGTTCAAGGCAAACACAGGGTGCACCGATGATGACGTATTCGGGGCGCTGCCATTGCGGCGCTGTCAGATTCACATTCTCGGCCCCACGGATCGAGCAGGCCATGCGATGTGATTGCTCGATCTGCGTTCGCAAGGGCATATCGCTGTCCATGACAGTGATCGCACCACAGGATATTGAAATATCGACCGACGACCCGGGTCTTGGAACCTACATGTTCGGGACAATGACAGCGCGCCATCATTTTTGCCGACGGTGCGGGATCCACACTTTTGTCGAAACGCGGCTCAACCCGGGGCACTACCGGGTGAACCTGGGCTGCGTGGATGGTCTTGATGCGCTGCGTCTGCCCGAAGTTCTTTATGATGGTCGCTCGATGGAGTAAGGCCGCGACCACACAAAAAAAGCCCCGCCGGGGCGGGGCTTTTCGTTTTGGCTGAACCAGAGATTACTTCAGGATCGAACGGCCTGCGTAGACAGCGGTCTCTCCCAGCATTTCTTCGATACGGATCAGCTGGTTGTACTTGGCCAACCGGTCCGAGCGTGCCAGCGAGCCGGTCTTGATCTGACCGCAGTTGGTGGCAACCGCCAGATCGGCGATGGTTGCATCCTCGGTTTCGCCCGAACGGTGCGACATGACGTTGGTCATACGCGCGCGGTGGGCGTCTTCGACCGCCTGCAGCGTCTCGGTCAGCGAGCCGATCTGGTTCACCTTGACCAGCATCGAGTTGGCAGCGCCTTTCTCGATCCCCATGGCCAGACGCGCGGGGTTGGTCACGAACAGGTCGTCACCGACCAGCTGCACCTTGTCGCCGATGGCCTTGGTCAGGGCGACCCAGCCGTCCCAGTCATCTTCGCTCATGCCGTCTTCGATCGAGATGATCGGGTAGTCGTTGCAGAGCGCTTCGAGGTAGGCAACATTTTCTTCCGAGGTCAGCGATTTGCCTTCGCCGGCCAACTCGTACTTGCCGTCCTTGTAGTACTCGGTCGCCGCGCAATCGAGCGCCAGGTAGATGTCTTCGCCCGGCTTGTAGCCGGCCTTTTCGATCGAGGCCAGGATGAAGTCCAGCGCTTCGCGGGTCGAGGCGATGTTCGGGGCAAAACCGCCTTCGTCACCGATGCCGGTCGACAGGCCTGCCGCCGACAGCTCTTTCTTCAGCGTGTGGAACACTTCCGAGCCCATGCGGACCGCTTCGCGGATGTTCGCGGCGGCGACCGGCATGATCATGAATTCCTGGATGTCGATCGGGTTGTCGGCATGTTCGCCGCCGTTGATGATGTTCATCATCGGAACGGGCAGGGTGCGGGCCGAGGTGCCGCCGACATAGCGGTACAGCGGCTGTTCGGTGTAATCGGCTGCGGCCTTGGCCACGGCCAGCGACACGCCCAGGATGGCGTTGGCGCCCAGGCGGCCCTTGTTGTCGGTGCCGTCCAGTTCAATCATGGCTGCGTCGATGGCGACCTGTTCGGTGGCGTCCATGCCGACGATGGCCTCGGCGATCTCACCGTTCACGGCGGCCACGGCCTCCAGAACGCCCTTGCCCATGTAGCGCGCCTTGTCGCCGTCGCGCTTTTCCACGGCCTCATAAGCGCCGGTCGAGGCGCCCGAGGGCACGGCCGCGCGGCCCATGGTGCCGTCTTCCAGCGTTACGTCGACCTCGACCGTCGGGTTGCCCCGGCTGTCCAGAATTTCGCGGGCAAGAATGTCAATAATGGTGCTCATGATTTGGGCGTCCCCGGGTTGGCCAGAATTTGGGTGCAGCTATAGCAAGGTCCGCAGGATTGTAAACGCAGCCGATAGCGCTAACACTGCGAGCGCGGCATCCTGTTGCATCAACGCGCCATGTTTCAGACCTGCGCCAGTGCCAGTTTGCGTTCCCGCATGAAGGTGTAAAGACCCGAGCCAATGATCAGCGTGGTGCCCAGCAGCGTCAGCACATCCGGCCGCTCGCCAAAGATCCAGACCCCCAGCGCAAGGCCAAAGACCAGGCGGGTGTAGCGAAATGGGCTGACGACGGCGACGTCACCCGCTTGCATGGCAAGATTGATTGCATAATAGGCAAGGACGCCGGTGATGATGGCCAATACGAGGATGCCCATCTGCGGCACATTGGGCATGGTGGTTCCGCCGCTCAGCCACAGCAGGATCAGACCGGACACGACCAGCATCGCAAACCCCCAGACCCCCAACTGCATCTGACGCACACCGGCTGGCAGCAGCCGGGCCGAGAGGTCCCGGAACGACAGGGACACCGCGCCCAGAAGCGCGAGCAGGGCATTGGGGTCAAAGGTATCGGTTCCCGGGCGAAAGATCAGCAGGACGCCGGCGAAACCGACAAAGATCGCGCTCCAGCGGCGCAGGCCGACCTGTTCACCCAGAAAAAGCGCGGCGGCCATGGTCACGATCAGCGGGATCGTCATCAGGATGGCCGAGGCGGTGCCAAGCGGGATCAGCGTCAGCGACAGGATAAAGGATGTGGCCGCCACGATCTCGCAGAGGTTCCGCATGATCAGCACGGGGTGCAAGAAAAGGCGGCTGAGGATCGGAACGCCCTGAACGGCGGCAACGGTCCAAAAGACCAAAAGCCCGCCAAACCCGATCACCCCGACCACCATGCCCGTCGACAGCGCGCCCGACAGGAACTTGATAAAGGCGTCTTCCACCGCAAAGCCGAACATCGACAGCGTCATCAGCGCCATGCCGCGCAGGTTGTTCATCGGAAGGCTCCGCTCATGCGATCGCGGTTTGCGCGAATGGGAAATGGAAAGGGGCTGCGGCGGGTCTTTGTGGCCCGCCGCAGCCCCTGATGCATATCCGCCCTAGGGCGGGTCAAGCTTAATCCTCGCCAAAGACCCGGGCAAAGATCGTGTCGACATGCTTGGTGTGATAGCCAAGGTCGAACTTCTCGTTGATCTCCTCTTCAGAGAGGGCCGCGCGCACTTCTTCGTCCGCCAGCAGCTCTTCGCGGAAGTCGGTCCGGTGATCCCAGACCTTCATGGCGTTGCGCTGCACCAGGCGATAGGCGTCTTCGCGGCTGACACCAGCCTGCGTTAGGGCCAGCAGCACACGCTGCGACATGACCAGTCCGGGGAACTTGTTCATGTTGTCCAGCATGTTCTGCGGATAGACCAGCAGCTTGTCGATCACCCCGGTCAGGCGCGCCAGCGCAAAGTCCAGCGTGATGGTGGTGTCGGGGCCGATGTTGCGTTCGACCGACGAGTGGCTGATGTCACGTTCATGCCACAGCGCCACGTTTTCCATGGCCGGGATCACGGCCATGCGCACCAGACGCGCAAGGCCGGTCAGGTTCTCGGTCAGGACCGGGTTCTTCTTGTGCGGCATCGCCGACGAACCCTTTTGACCCATCGAGAAGAACTCGGCGGCCTCCAGCACCTCGGTGCGCTGCATGTGGCGGATCTCGATGGCGATGTTTTCCACCGACGAGGCGATGACGCCAAGGGTGGCAAAAAAGGCCGCGTGACGGTCGCGCGGGATGACCTGCGTGCTGATCGGTTCGGGCACAAGGCCCAGCTTCTCGCAGACGTGCTCCTCGACGGCCGGGTCGATGTTGGCAAAGGTGCCCACCGCGCCACTGATCGCGCCGGTCGCAATCTCGGCCCGGGCATCCCGCATGCGCGACAGGTTGCGATCCATTTCGGCGTAGAAGCGGGCAAAGGTCAGGCCCATGGTGGTGGGCTCGGCGTGAATGCCGTGGCTGCGGCCGATGCGGACGGTGTCCTTGTGTTCGATCGCGCGGCGCTTGAGCGCAGCCAGCAGACCTTCGAGGTCGGCGATCAGGATGTCGGCGGCCCGCACCAGTTGCACGTTGAAGCAGGTGTCCAGCACGTCCGAGCTGGTCATGCCCTGGTGCACAAAACGCGCCTCTTCGCTGCCGACGTGTTCGGCCAGGTGCGTCAGGAACGCGATAACGTCATGTTTGGTGACGGCCTCGATCTCGTCGATGCGGGCAACGTCGAATTCAACATCCTTGGCCTTCCAGACGGCCTCGGCGTTTTCGCGCGGGATCACGCCAAGATCGGCCTGGGCGTCACAGGCGTGGGCCTCGATCTCGTACCAGATGCGGAATTTGGTTTCGGGCGACCAGATGGCGACCATGTCGGGGCGCGAATAGCGGGGGATCATGGGCTGCTGATCCTTTCGTATCTTGTGGAGGCTTCGCGCGCGGTCATAGACTGATGCGCGATGGGTCACAAGCAATGGAGCCGGATATGAGACGCTTTGCCCTTGTTGCGGGTCTTTGGGCCGGGGCGGCGGTGGCCGAACCGGTGCCCTTGTCGGGGGCCGAGATCGCCGAAGCGCTGACCGAGGTGACGTTACAGTATGATGGTGCCTGGCAGACCTTCTTTGCCTCTGGGCGGACGCTTTACAATGCGGGGCGCGACAGTTGGGGCTACTGGGAGGTGCGCGGCGATGCCTATTGCAGCCAGTGGCCGCCGGCGGATGGCTGGGCCTGCTATGCGATGGCGCGCGACGGCGCGGCGTTGCTCTTCATCGGTGACAGCGGGGACGTGACACGGGGGCTTGTGAAGTGAGCAACCGCCGGGGTTTGGCCGATTTTGTGGGGCACTGGCGGATCGAGCGACAGATCGAAGACCACGCCAGCGGTCAGCCCCTGAGCTTTTCAGGCCGGGCCACGCTGACGGATGAAGGCGGTTGTTTGCTCTATGAAGAGGCCGGCACGCTTGTGATGCCGGGGCAGGCGGGCTTTCATGCCACCCGTCGTTACACATGGCGCGAGGTCCCGGGCGCAATCCAGGTATACTTTGACGACGGGCGCTATTTTCATTCCTTCGACCCCAATGCCGCGGCGCCCGAGGACCGCCATTGGTGCGACCCTGACACCTACGAGGCACGCTATTCGTTTGAATACTGGCCCCTGTGGCAGGCCGATTGGCGCGTGCGCGGGCCACGCAAGGACTATGTGAGCCGGACGAGTTATTCTCGAGATTAGCGGATTTGCAATTTTTTTGAGATAATTTGCAAATGGTTTGCATATTTGCCGATTACCCGCTCTCGGCACAGGGAAATGCTTGCGTCCCTTGGTTTGCTCAGGCAAAAGACGCTGCAATGCAACATAGTCTAAGGGGGACAGACCCGATGAACCAGGCTCTGAACCGCAATGTGCTGGCCGAGGCCTTTGGCGCAAACGAAGGAACCGCACTGCGCATCAAGCAAGTTGTGCTGGTCGTGCTTGGCATTGCCGTGCTGGCAATCGCCGCAAAGATCAAGATCCCGATGTGGCCCGTTCCCATCACGATGGGCACCTTTGCCGTTCTGACAATCGGTGCCGCTTATGGCCCTCGCCTGGGTCTGGCGACCATCCTGGGCTACATGATCATCGGCGCGCTGGGCTTTGACGTCTTCGCAGGATCCTCGGCCGAGAAATTCGGCCTCGAGTACATGATGGGCGGCACCGGTGGTTACCTGGTGGGCTACGTCATGGCAACGCTTGCCCTGGGCGTTCTGGCCCGCGCGGGCTGGGACCGCTCGATGCCGAAAATGGCGGGCGCGATGCTGCTTGGCAACGTGCTGATCTACGTTCCGGGCCTGATCTGGCTGGGCATGCTTTACGGCTGGGACAAGCCGATCCTCCAGTGGGGCCTGACGCCCTTCCTGCTGGGTGACGCGATCAAGCTGGCGCTGGCCGCCATGCTGCTGCCCGCCGTCTGGAAGCTGGTCGGCGAAGCGCGCCGCTAACGCTCGACCCTACCGCTATCAAATTGTGAGGCGCAGAGCGATGCTCTGCGCCTCGCTTGATTCTGGCGCCTGGTGTTGACTGTGTGGCCCTTGGATCATTTCGCCTCCGGCGGGAGTATTTTATGGAAAGATGAAGGGGCGCGGGTGTCTTTCATCTTTCTGTAAATACTCAAAAAAACCGGTCGGTCACGCGAGTTCGGTTTTCACTTCCGAGCTGCGTTCCAATGTCCGGTGCACCGGGCATTTGTCGGCAATCTCGAGCAGTTTTTCGCGTTGCTCGCTGCTGAGCGCGCCGGTCAGATGGATGCGCCGGCGGAAGACGTCGATCTTGGCATCCGATCCGTTGGCCGCGTCCTGGGCATGCACCTTGTCGTGGCATATGTCGACGCGCACGTGATCCAGGGGCCAGCCTTTGCGGCGTGCGTACATGCGGATCGTCATCGACGTGCAGGCGCCAAGTCCGGCCGAGAGGAAACCATAGGGGCTCATGCCCTTGTTCGTACCTCCGTAGGCCGCAGGTTCGTCTGCCAGCGCATGGTGATGCGGCCCGGCGTTCACGTCCTGCAGGAAGCCCGCGGCATCCGCTTCGGAGACGCGAACCACGCCTTCGGGTGCGCCAATCGGCGGTGCCGGGGGCGAGAGGCTGATGTAGCGTGTCACCCAGGCTGCGATGACCTCGGCGGCATATTCAGCATCCTCGGCGCGGGTCACCAGGTGGTCTGCGTCGTCCAGCGTGACAAAGCTTTTCGGGTGTTTGGCGGCGGAAAAGATGCTTGCTGCATTCGAGATGTCCACCACCTCGTCCCGCGGGGCGTGCAGAACGAGCAGGGCTTTCTTCAGGTTGGCGACGATCGGTTCCAGATTGGTGCCGGCGACGTCCTCGACAAACTCCTGGCGGATCGTGAAGGGGCGGCCGCCGAGGTTTACCTCGGCCGCGCCAGTCGCCGCGATGGTGGTCAGCGCATCGCCGAAGTTGTGAGTCACGTGTTCGGGATCGAAGGGTGCGCCCACCGTGACGACGGCCCTGGCGCTTTGGATCTCTGGCGCGGCCCGCAGGACAGCTGCGCCGCCCAGGCTATGACCGATCAGCAGGTCCGGAGACATTCCGCGCGAGGTCAGGTAGTCGGCGGCAGCGGTCAGGTCGGCGACGTTCGAGCTGAAGGTCGTGTTGGCGAATTCGCCTCCGGAATGGCCGAGCCCGGTGAAGTCGAACCGCAGGACTGCGATCCCCATTGCGGCGAGTCGGCCTGCAATGCGCCGGGCGGCGGGGATGTCCTTGGAACAGGTGAAGCAATGCGCAAAAAGCGCGGTGGCAAGGTGGCGCCCTTCGGGCAGGTCGAGACGCGCGGCGAGCATATCGCCGGAGTGTCCCGGAAAAGTGACACGTTCAGTGGACATGGGCATTCCCTGGATGATCGGGTTGCCATGACACTGTGCCCGACACACGCGCCTTGCAAGGATTCTGACAGAACTGTCACGGGATGGTGAGAGCGGTCGCGCCGGACGTGAGCCGCGTTTCGGCGCGACGGGGCGGTCAGAACAACCCGGCTTCGCGCGCCATGATCGCCGCCTGCGTCCGGTTGGCGACCCCAAGCTTGCGATAGAGCGTCTTGACGTGCAGCTTGATCGTCGGCTCGGTCAGGTCCAGGTCGCGGGCAATTTCCTTGTTGGATTTGCCTTCGGTCAGCCCCTGCAGCACTTGTGTTTCCCGCTGGGTGAGCTTTTCGGCCAGCGGGTTGGGGGCGCTTGGTTCCTCGGCCGTCATGAAATCGATCGGCATGTATTGTTCGCCCATCGCCATGAACTTGATCGCGTTGACCAGGGATTTTGCAGGCAGGGTCTTGGGGATGAACCCGGCTGCGCCCTGTGCGAGAGCTGTCTCGGCGATGTCACGCGTGGCGTTGCCGGAAATGATGGCCACACGCTGACCGGGGAAGGCCTCGAGCGTTTTGGTCAGGCCGTCCAGTCCGTTCATGCCCGGCATGTTCAGGTCAAGCAGCACGATGTCGAAAGGCAGCTCTTTTTCGAGGATCGCAGTGGCCTCTTGCAGGGTTGCCGCACTGAGGGTTTCGGTCCCCCCGGCCGCGTCAAGAAAGGCGACAAGTGTGTCACGCAGCAGGTCGTGGTCATCTGCAATCAATACACGCAAGGAAATGCCTCTTTTTTTACTAAACGTTCACACCCGGACAAATATTCTGTGTCCAAGCGCCCGGTCCGTTCAACCTAGGGTCAGGATTCATAACCAGTAGATGACGGTTGCCGCGAGAGCGATGGCTGAGAGAAAGACCTTTGGACAGCGGTCATAGCGGGTTGCCACGCGCCTCCAGTCCTTGAGGCGCCCGAACAT
>JAUHVR010000035.1 GCA_030424865.1 Alphaproteobacteria bacterium
GATCTTCGTCGGCCTGCTCGAAGACCTGCCCTACGCGGAAAACCGCGTCACATGGGACGCCGCCGCAGCCGACCGGCTGTCGGTCGACTATACCTTGCATGACGAGCTGAAATCCCGTCACCGCGCCTTTCGCCGCGCCATTCGCCGCGCGTTCAAAGGGCACCGCCGGATGATGATGGGCCATGGGATCGAACTGAACTGGGGCCATCCGTCGGGAACCCTGCGCTATGGCACCGATCGCACGCAATCGGTGCTGCGCCCGGATTGTCGGACCCATGACATCGGCAACCTGTGGGTTGTCGATGCGTCCTTCATGCCCACCTCGATGGGGGTCAACCCCAGTCTGACCATCGCCGCAAACGCCCTGCGCGTGGCCGAGACGATCACGAAAGGCGCGACATGACAGAGGTGACCCCACAGGACGGCATCGCCATCGTCACCGGGGCGGGCAGCGGCCTAGGCCGGGCGCTGGCTGTCGCCCTGTGCCAGCGCGGATTCACCGTCGCCGGGCTGGGGCGGCGGCTGGACGGGCTGCAAGGCACGGCAGAGGCCGCCGGTCCGAAGTTTCGGGCGCATGCGGTTGATGTTGCGGATGCGCAGGCGGTGGCCGCGCTCTTTGCATCACTCGGCCCGATTGCCCTGCTCATCAACAACGCCGCCGTCTACCCCCACCGGGATTTCCTCGACGAAACGCCTGACAGCTTTGCCTGGACGATGGCGATCAACCTTGGTGGCGTGGTCAATTGCACCCATGCGGCACTGCAGGACATGGCCCCGCGTGGCACCGGGCGCATCCTGAACGTCGCCACCTTTGCCGACCTCCATCCCCTGCCCGCATCGTCGGCCTATTCGGTGTCCAAAGGCGCGGCGCGCATCCTGACCCGCACTGTGATCGCCGACATCGCCGACCGCTGGCCGGGGATCGTGGTGTCGGATTGGATGCCGGGGATGTTGGCCACGTCGATGGGTATTCCGGATGGTACGCCGCCCGACGTCTCTGCCGAATGGGGCGTCAAGCTCGCGCTGATGCGCGACCCGTCGCTGACCGGTACGACCTTCGAGATGAATCGCGAGATCCTGCCGCCGCGCGGGCTGAAGGGCAAACTGAAGGACGCGCTCCTGTTTGGAAAACGAACGCCGCGAAGCCTCTAGCGGGACAGGGTGTAGGGCGGGGCTATGCCCCGCGCCCCCCCGAGAACCGCAAGACCCCCGCCCGCAGGACCTGCCCCGGCAGGATCAGCAGGCATTTCAGATAGCGCGGCCCCAACCGCTTCGGGCTGGACAGCGCCCGCCACAACCACTCAACGGCAAAGCGTTGCGCCCAGCCCGGCGCGCGCTTTTGTGTGCCGGCAAAGAAATCCAGCCCCGCCCCGATGGACGCAAACCCGACCTCCGGCGCCACACGCCGCCCCAAGGCGGCGAACATCTCTTGCCGGGGGGCGCCCATCGCGACAAAACACATCCGCGCACCCGACGCTGCCACGTCGCGCAGCACGTCTTCTGCCGCCGCGCCACCGGCATCGAATCCCATGGGCGGCGCAATGCAGCAGGCCACGCGCAGATCACGCACTTCGCGTTCCAGATAGGCCGCTGCCGAGGTCAGCACCTCTTCGGTCGAGCCGACCAGCGCCACCGGCACACCCTGCGCCGCCGCGATCCGCGCCAGCGGCAGGATCGCTTCTGATCCGGGAATCAGCTCGACCGGGCGCCCGGCCAGCCGCGACATCCAGACGATCGGATTGCCGTCTGCGACCACGAAATCCTGCGCCAGATAGGCGTCCATGAACGCGCCGTCGCTGCGCAATTTCACGAGGTGATCAAGGTTCACCGTCGCCAGCGCAAAACCCTGTTTCTTCGCGAACCGCTCGCGCACGCGCGCCTCCAATGTCGCCCAAGTGGGGACATTGACGTGCAAGCTTTGACCGTTGATCCGAAACAGCATCCAAGGGCACCTCTTGCCCCTCACATAACGTGGATTTGCGGCCATGTACGTGTAGTCGCAAAGTTAAACTGTCCCACATCTGCAAAACAGAAGTGTCACACTTCCCCTGTGTCTGACAGGATTGGAGTGGACCGTGGGATTGGTGTTGATGAGCGAACGAGATCTAAACCGCGTCG
>JAUHVR010000022.1 GCA_030424865.1 Alphaproteobacteria bacterium
ATCATGTTCGGGCGCCTCAAGGACTGGAGGCGCGTGGCAACCCGCTATGACCGCTGTCCAAAGGTCTTTCTCTCAGCCATCGCTCTCGCGGCAACCGTCATCTACTGGTTATGAATCCTGACCCTAAATTTTCACCCGAGTACCGAATTTCGCCCCCATAGAGTATATTTTTTAAACCAAAATGGCGTGGAAGGCGGTGAAAGTTGATGCACTTTCAAAATGAAACCTTTAGAGGTTGTACTTGGGGTAATATAGAAGTGTCACCGGGCGGCATTATTGGTTCGGGGGTACTTTTATATAAAGGGGGTTAGACGCAAGGGGATGACGCAGCACAGTTTACAGCCGACCGAAAGTCCGTTTTCAGATTTTGGTTTCCCGCAAAGGCTTGAGCATTACAAGGCGCGGCTCAACGCGGCTGAAAGTGCCGCCGACTGCTGGGATGTTTTCAGAGAATTGTCCGAGGCGCTGGGTTTCGAACATGTGGTCTTTGCGCATGAGTTCACCGATGATGGCGCAGAACGCGCAATGCGTTTCAAGTGGTCCAGCAAGGTCGCCCGTCACAAGGCATTTGCCAATGTCCGGCCGCCTTTTGATCCGGTGTTGCTGCTGAAGAAACGCCTGTCGACGCCGGCCTACTTTGGTGCGTCCTTCTTTCGGGACCCGCTGCACAGCTCGATCTTCGAAGCCGAAGAAGAGGCGCGCATCCACTATGCGGCGACCGCTGGCTGGAATTCGGCACTGGCGCTGCCTTTGGAGACCCATCTGAGGGATGGCCCGACGCTGATCGTGCTTGCAAGCGCACTGGGGCGAACGGATTTTCTGGCCATGATCCGCGAAAACGGCTGGCTTATTCATGTACTGAGCCTGGAGTTCGCTCGGGTGTACCTGTCGCACGTCCGTAGGGACGCGGTTCAGAAAATCGGCCTGACCGCGCGGCAGCGGGAATTGTTGCATCTCACGGCGCTGGGGTACTCGACCAAGCAAATTGCGCATGTGACGGGTGTGACGGAACAGGCCGTGTCCAAGACAATGCGCAAGATCTCGTCGCACTTTGGCACGGCAACGCGGGTGGGCATTGTCGCACGCGCCGCGCAGCTGGGCATGTTTGACGACCCGTCCGTGTCTTTGCAGGACAAATAGAGCATTCGAGGCCTGCGGGTTTGACGAACCCGCAGGCCTCGGTCCGTGACCGTCGCGGTGGCCACCGTTCAGCAGCGACGCACAACAAGTCCTTTACAGTCGTGTTTTTGCAGCGTTTTATGTGAACGTTAACCGCGTTGATCTTCGTGGAGGAGGAGGAGACGTGCGAGCAACCGACACATCGGACCCCGAGTATTTTCACAAGGTGGTGGATTGCCAGTACGCCTGTCCGGCGCACACGCCTGTCCCGGCCTATATCCGATTGATTGCCCAGGAAAGGTACACGGATGCCTATTTGATCAACTGGGAAAGCAATGTCTTTCCCGGTGTTCTCGGCCGCACCTGTGACCGCCCGTGCGAGCCCGCCTGCAGGCGTGGTCGGGTCGAAGAGGAACCAGTCGCGATTTGTCGACTGAAACGGGTGGCCGCGGACTTCAAGGACGACGTGGCCGCGATGTTGCCCAAGGCGGGCAAGCCCAATGGTAAGAAGATTGCGCTGATTGGGGCGGGGCCTGCGTCCTTGACCGTGGCGCGTGACCTTGCCCCTCTGGGGTATGAACTGCACGTCTATGACGAACAGCCCAAGGGCGGTGGCTTCATGCGCAGCCAGATCCCCTCGTTCCGGTTGCCCGAAAGCGTGCTGGACGAAGAGATCGGCTATATTCTGGACATGGGCGTCACGACGGTGTTCGACACCTATGTCGACAGCATGGCCGAAATGCTGACCAAAGGCTACGACGCGATCTTTGTCGGGTCCGGCGCGCCGCGGGGGCGGGATCTGCCGAAACTGCCGGGGCGGCAAGAGGCGGATGCCAACATTCACATCGGGATCAACTGGCTGTCTGGCGTCGCTTTTGAGCACACCAAAGAGATCGGCAAGCGGGTGATCGTGCTGGGCGGTGGCAACACCGCGATGGACTGCTGCCGCACCTCGCGCCGCCTGGGTGGCGAAGAGGTCAAGGTCATCGTGCGCAGCCCCTTTGACGACATGAAGGCCAGCCCCTGGGAAAAAGAGGACGCGATGCATGAAGGCATCCCGATCCTCGACAACCATGTGCCGCTGGAATTTGTCGTCGAAGACGGCAAGCTGGTGGGCATGAAATTCGACAAGGTCGAAGCCAAATACGATGCCGACGGCCGGCGTCAGCTGATCTCGACCGGCGAGGCGCCCGAGTTCGTGCCCTGTGATGACGTGATCATCGCCATCGGTCAGGAAAACGCCTTTCCCTGGATCGAGAAAGAAACCGGCATCCGCTTTACCAGCTGGGGCACGCCGATCATCAACGATGACGAGACGTTCCAGTCGACGCGCAAAGAGGTCTTCTTTGGCGGTGACAGCGCCTTTGGGCCGTCCAACATCATCACGGCGGTGGCGCATGGTCACAAGGCGGCGGTGTCGATCGACCTCTATTGTCAGGGCAAGGATCTGTCCAAACGGCCCCCGCCCAATGTTACGCTGGTTGGCCAGAAGATGGGCATCCATGAATGGAGCTATGACTCGGTGCCGATCCTGGACGAACGCAAGGTGGTCCCGCTAGAGGATCTGACCCGCTCATTGGCCGACCGGATGGTCGAGGTCGAACTGGGTTTTGATGCCGAAACCGCGTTTATCGAGGCCGAGCGTTGCCTGAACTGCGATGCGCAGACCGTATTCACGGATGCCAATTGCATCGAATGTGACGCCTGCACCGATATCTGTCCGACCAGTTGCATCACTTTCACCGAAAACGCCGAAGAACCGGAGCTGCGGCAGAAACTCATGGTCCCGGCCGAGAACGAGACGCAGGATCTCTATGTCTCGGGTGACCTGCCGACGGGGCGGGTCATGGTCAAGGACGAAGATGTCTGCCTGCACTGCGGGCTTTGCGCCGAACGCTGCCCGACGGCGGCCTGGGACATGCAGATGTTCCTTTACAATATGGCCAAGGCGACGCCGAACCTGCTGGAGGGTGCAAAATGAAGCAGATCGCAGGGATCAACGATTTTGTCGTCAAGTTCGCCAATGTGAACGGCACCGGGTCGGCCTCGGCCAACCACCTGTTCGCCAAGGCGATTTTCCGCATGGGCATCCCCGTCAGCCCGCGCAATATCTTTCCGTCGAACATTCAGGGCCTGCCGACCTGGTACGAGGTGCGCGTCAGCTCCAAAGGCTATCTGGGTCGGCGCGGGGGGGTCGACCTGATGCTCTGCGTCAATCCCCAGACGATGGAGGATGACGTCAAAAGCGTCGAACCCGGCGGGTACTTTGTCTATGACAACACCCGCCCGCTGGCCCCGCATCTGAAGCGCGATGACATCACCTATTTCGGCATCCCGCTGACCGAGATGTGCATGCGCGAATTCAAGGTGGCTCGGCTGCAGCAACTCTTGAAAAACGTAGTCTACGTTGGCGCGATGGCTGCCCTGCTGGAGATCGATTTTCGCATCCTCAAGGATCTGCTGAGCGATCAGTTCAAGGGCAAGGAAAAACTGATCCAGCCGAACGTGAAAGCGTTGGAGATGGGCTATCAGTTTGCGCAAAAGAACTTCCCTTGTCCGCTGCCGATCCGGTTGGATCCCAAGGTCTTTGACGCGCCGCACATCCGCGAAAGCGAGCACATCCTGATGAACGGCAACACCGCCGCCGCGCTGGGTGCGATCTATGGCGGCGCGACGGTTGCGGCCTGGTATCCGATCACGCCGTCGACCAGCGTGGTCGATGCCTTTTCGCAATACGCCGAACGGATGCGGATCGATCCCGGCACGGGGAAAAAGAACTTTGCGATCCTGCAGGCCGAGGATGAATTGGCCGCGATGGGCGTCGTCGTCGGCGCCAGCTGGAACGGCGCGCGAGCCTTTACGGCAACCTCCGGCCCCGGCCTGTCGCTGATGAGCGAATTCCTGGGGCTGGCGTATTTTGCCGAGGTCCCGGTGGTGCTGATCGACGTGCAGCGATCCGGTCCTTCGACGGGCATGCCGACGCGCAGCCAGCAATCGGACATCCTCGCCGCCGCTTATGCCAGCCATGGCGACACCAAACACGTGCTGCTGTTCCCGGCCACCCCGCGTGAGTGTTTCGACATGACCGTGCAGGCCTTTGATCTGGCCGAGCAACTGCAGACGCCCGTCATCATGATGTCGGACCTTGATCTGGGCATGAACGACTGGATGTCGCCGCCGCTGGAATGGGACGACAGTTACGAGATGAACCGGGGCAAGGTGCTGGACGCCAAGGCGCTGGACGAGGCCGAAACATGGGGGCGTTATCTGGACGTCGACGGCGACGGGATTTGCTATCGCACGCTGCCGGGGGCGCATCCCGACAAGGGCTCGTTCTTTACCCGTGGGTCTTCCAAGGACGAAATGGCGATCTATTCGGAAAAGGGCGAGGACTACGTGCAGAACGTCGACCGCCTGCTGCGCAAGTTCGAGACCGCCAAATCCTATGTCCCCGAACCCAAGGTGCATGACCCGATCCCGGTCAAGAAACCCAAGACCAAGCTGAAGCTTGGCGCGCTGTTCTTCGGCACCTCGGCCTCGCCGTCATATGAGGCGGTCGAGATCCTGGCGGACGAGGGCTATCCCATCGACGTCATGCGCATCCGCGCCTTCCCGTTCCATCGCGATCTTGATGCCTTTGTGCATGACCACGACATGGTCTTTGTCATCGAACAGAACCGCGACGGCCAGATGCGCCAGCTGATCATGAACGAATGCCACATCGCGCCGGACAAGCTGACCTCGGTGCTGAATTATTCGGGCACGCCGATCACGGCGCGCACCATCGCAAGACAGATCCGCGAGGCGCTGGACACCAAGGGCGCCGAGATCGTCAAGCTGCATCCGGAGACCGCCTGATGTCCTATTACAAGCCAAAGTTCCGCCATCCGAACCTGCCCAAGAACGATCTGGGCTACACCGTTGCGGATTACGACGGGTCGATCTCGACCCTGTGTGCCGGTTGCGGGCACGACAGCATCTCGGCGGCGATCCGGAACGCCTGTTTCCTGTCCTCGATCCCGCCACACAAGATTGCCAAACTGTCGGGCATCGGCTGTTCGTCCAAGATGCCGACTTATTTCCTGGGCAAAAGCCACGGGTTCAACTCGGTGCATGGGCGGATGCCCTCGGTGGCCACGGGCGCGAGCGTGGCGAACCGCGATCTGATCTATCTGGGCGTCTCGGGCGACGGCGACACGGCCTCGATCGGCATGGGGCAGTTTGTGCACCTGATCCGGCGCAACGTGAACATGACCTATATCGTCGCCAACAACGGCTGTTATGGCCTGACCAAAGGGCAGGACAGCGCGACCGCAGACCTTGGGTCGGTGAACAAATATGGCGGCACGAACCCCTTTGACGGCATCGATCTGGCCAGTCTGGCGCTTTTGCAAGGGGCAAGCTTTGTCGCGCGCAGCTTTTCGGGCGACAAGGAACAGCTGGAACCGCTGATCCGTGCCGCAATGGCGCATCGCGGGTTTGCCTTCATCGACGTCGTGTCGCCCTGCGTGACCTTTGCCAACCATTCGGGGTCGACGAAAAGCTATGCCGCCACCCGCGAACATCTGGACGCCATGCCGGTGGATTTTGTGCCCATGCGCGAAGAGATCCGCACCAGCTATCGCGAAGGGTCCAGCCAATCTGTTACGCTGCACGATGGCTCGATCATTCACCTGATGAAAGCGCGCGAGGATTACCGGGCCGACGACCGGACCGAAGCGCTGATGGCGGTGCAATCGGCCAATGCCTCGGGCGATATCCTGACGGGGCTTTTGTACCTGGATCCGAACTCGCAGGACCTGAACCAGACGATCAACCTGGCGACCAAGCCGTTGAACAAGCTTGGAAAAGACGAGCTTTGTCCCGGCAGCCGCGTGTTGAACAGCATCAACGAAGGCCTGCGCTGACCAAGCGCAGGCCCCGGCAATTCGGCGCTTAGAAGTAGCGCTCGGCCCCGATCAGCTGCCAGTTGTTGTAGCGGTCGCCGTTGGCAAAGCCTAAGGGCAGGATGCGCGCGATATCGGCGCGATCGGCGTCACTTAGCTCGATGTCCGCGGCCTTGGACCATTCCGCCAAATGTTCAGCGGTACGGGTTCCCGGGATCGGGATCAGGTGGTTGCCCTGATCAAAGACCCAGGCCAGCGCCATCTCAGAGACGGTGCGTCCCTTGCCTTGGCACCATTCGCGGAAGGCTTCGAGGTAGCGTTGGTTGAAGGTGAAGTTCGGATAGGTGAAGCGTGGGATTTCGCGGCGGAAATCGGTGTCTTTCATCTGATTGGGCGAGATCGAGCTGTCGCTGAAGAAGCCCCGCGCCAGGGGTGAGAAGGGCACAAAAGCGACGCCTAATTCGGCGCAGGTCTGGATCAGGCCCAACTCGGGTGAGCGTGACCAGAGCGAGTATTCGTTCTGGACAGCGGTGCAGGGGTGGACAGCGCAGGCGCGCCGCACCGTGGCGGGCGACACCTCGGACAGGCCGTAGCCGTCGATCAGCCCCTCGTCGATGAAGCCGACCAGGCTTTCGATGAGCGCCTCGACCTCGATCTCGGGTTGGCGGCGATGGATGTAGAACAGCTCGACCTTGTCGCGGCCCAGCCGTTTCAAGGATTGTTCCAACTCGCTTTTGAGATAGTCGCGGTCGTTGTTAAAGGTCCGCCGTTCGCCGGGGACAATACCTGCCTTGGTGGCCAGAACGATCTCGGTTGGTTTGGCTGTCAGGTATTTGCCGATGATGGTCTCGGACACGCCCATGCCATAGATATTGGCGGTGTCCCAGAACGTGATCCCGGCCTCGACCACGGCATCGAGGCATTCAAGGCTGGTCTCTTCGTCGGCGTCTCCGAAGAAACCAGCAAAACTCATTGCGCCAAAGCCAAGCGCACTCACCTGTGGGCCATTGACCCCAAGTTGGCGTGTTTTCATATCAATAGCTCCCAAAGAAAAAGGCTGCCCTATTGGTGCAGCCTGTTCCAGTTTTTTTCTTGTCGGACAACCTGATTGTCAAGCAAAGGCCGCTTCAAGCGCAATTTCGACCATGTCGCCAAAGCTGCGTTCCCGCTGGTCCGCCGGCAGCGCCTCACCCGTCAAGAGGTGGTCGCTGACGGTCACAATGGCCAGGCCGCGAATGCCGTAGCGCGCTGCGAGATTGTAAAGCTCTGCGGCCTCCATCTCGACCCCAAGAATGCCGTGACGGGTCATTTGTTCATTCAGATCAGGACGTTCGTCATAGAACGTGTCTGACGAATAGATGCCGCCCACATGGGTTGTGACATCGCGGCTTTCCGCCGCTGCCACCGCCGCACGCAAAAGAGCCCAATCGGCACAAGGCGCAAAATTGAATTCCCGGAAGATCGTGCTTGACGGGGTTGAAACGGAACTCGCGGTCATCGCGATGATGACATCACGCACGCTGACACTGTCCTGCATCCCGCCACACGACCCGATCCGGATCAGCGTCTTGGCGCCAAAGTCGCGGATCAACTCGTTGGCGTAGATCGAGAACGAGGGCATGCCCATGCCCGATCCCTGGATCGAGACGCGGTTGCCCTTGTAGGTCCCGGTAAAGCCCAGCATCCCACGGGTGTTGTTGACCTGTTCGGCATCTTCCAAAAAGGTTTCAGCCGCCCATTTGGCCCGCAAGGGATCACCCGGCATCAGCACGGTTTCGGCGATCTGGCCCGGTTCGGCCCCGATATGAATTGTCATCAGGGTGCCTGTTAGATTTTCAGTTCGTCGATATCGCGGCCTTCTTCAATCGCCGAAAGAACCCAGTTGGGCTTGCGGCCCCGGCCGGTCCATGTCTGCGAAGGGTCGGCGGGGTTGCGGTATTTCGGAACACCTTTGCCGCCTTTGCCGCCCAATAGATCGTCGAGCGAGAACCCGTATTCCTTGGCGGCCTGTTCTGCCGCTTTTTTGGCATCGGCTTTACGGCGCGCATCAATGGTCTTTAGCGCCTTATCGACATCGGACTTGAGTTGTTTCAACTCGTCTTTTGACAGGGCTTCCAGATTGATTTCCATTATTGTCTCCCTTTATTTTATGATTGCGTAAACAATGGTTCTGGAAAAGAGCAAGTACCGATTTTGTGTCAATCTTGCATTAATGCATGAAATGACGCCCCGCTCACCATTTAGGTGAGCGGGGTTCCGCCGAAACAAGCCTGAGTTATCAATTATTCAGCAGCGACTGCCTGCGGGTCTGCCAGGGTGACGATGTCCTTCATGATCGTGTTCAGCTCAAAATCCTTTGGTGTATAGACCCTTGCGACCCCCATGGCCTTGAGCCGGGCGGCGTCTTCGTCGGGGATGATGCCACCGACGATAACCGGCACGTGGCCCAATCCATTGTCGCGCATTCGCGTCACCAATTCCTCGACCAAGGGAATATGGCTGCCGGACAGGATGGATAATCCCACAACATGGGATTGGTTTTCCAGGGCGGCCGAGACGATCTCCTCTGGTGTCAGGCGGATCCCCTCATAGTCGATGTCCATGCCGCAATCGCGGGCACGGAAGGCGATTTGCTCTGCGCCGTTCGAGTGCCCATCAAGGCCCGGTTTGCCAATCAGGAAAGACAGACGGCGGCCCAATCGATCGCTGACCTTATTCACCGCATCACGAATATCGTCGAGACCTTCGGTTTTGTTGCTGACCGATTTCGAAACGCCGGTTGGACCACGATAGAGACCGTGAATGCCGCGCATCTGTTCGGCCCATTCACCGGTGGTCACACCCGCTTTGGCCGCGGCAATAGAGGCTGGCATGACGTTATCGCCATTTGTCGCCGCCGCGCGCAACTGCGCGAGCGCCGATTTGACGGCCTCGCCATCGCGAGAGGCGCGCCATGCGTCGAGACGGGAAATCTGCTCGGCCTCGACCGCCGGGTCGACCACCATGATGCCGCCGTCCTCGGTCTGCAGCGGGCTGACCTCTCCTTCGGTCCAGCGGTTCACGCCGACGACCGTGGTTTCGTTACGCTCGATCCGGTTCAGTCGGTCGGCATTGCTGTCGACCAGTCGGCTTTTCATATATTCGATGGAGCCGATCGCGCCGCCCATGCTGTCCAGCTGCGCCAGTTCTGCGCGCGCGCCCTCTTTCAACGCTTCGACCTTGCGGTCGACCGCCGGGTTGCCGTCAAACAGGTCGTCGAACTCCAGCAGGTCGGTCTCATAGGCCATGATCTGCTGCATCCGCATCGACCATTGCTGATCCCAGGGGCGGGGCAGGCCAAGCGCCTCGTTCCAGGCGGGCAGTTGCACGGCACGGGCGCGGGCCTTTTTCGACAGTGTCACGGCCAGCATCTCGATCAGGATGCGGTAAACGTTGTTTTCGGGCTGCTGTTCCGTCAGCCCCAGCGAGTTCACCTGCACCCCATAGCGGAATCGCCGATACTTGGGGTTTTCAACGCCATAGCGGGTTTCCAGGATTTCGTCCCAAAGATCCACAAAGGCGCGCATCTTGCACATCTCGGTGACAAAGCGGATGCCCGCGTTCACGAAGAAAGAGATGCGGCCCGCCAGCGCGGGGAAATCCTCGGCCGGGACGCGGGGTTTCAGCTCGTCCAGCACCGCAATCGCCGTGGCAAGGGCAAAGGCCAGCTCCTGCTCGGGCGTGGCACCTGCCTCTTGCAGGTGATAGGAACAGACGTTCATCGGGTTCCATTTGGGCACATGCGTATAGCAATACTCGGCCACGTCCCCGATCATCTTGAGCGATGGTTTGGGTGGGCAGATATAGGTCCCGCGGCTCAGGTATTCCTTGATCAGGTCGTTCTGAACCGTGCCCTGCAGCTTACTGACATCCGCGCCTTGTTCCTCGGCCACCGCGATATAAAGCGCCAGAAGCCAGGGGGCCGTCGCGTTGATCGTCATAGAGGTGTTCATCTGTTCCAGCGGGATCTGATCAAACAGCGTCCGCATGTCGCCCAGATGGCAGACCGGCACACCCACCTTGCCCACTTCGCCGCGCGCAAGGACGTGGTCGCTGTCATAGCCGGTCTGTGTGGGCAGGTCGAAGGCGACCGAAAGGCCGGTCTGCCCCTTGGCGAGGTTCGAGCGATAAAGCGCGTTTGAGGCTGCGGCGGTCGAATGCCCTGCATAGGTACGGATCAGCCAGGGACGATCGCGGGTCGGTTGGGTCTCGGTCATGGGGCCCTCTTGAATCACACTGAGCAATTTTATTTCTTCTGACCGTAGATATTGGAAACTTTATGGCGTTGTCAATTCGCTGCGTCGCGGCGATTTTCGGCAAGTGCGAACTGTCTCATTTCTGCACGTGCGAATGGCGCCTTTTGCACGCAACTCAGTGCTTGCCTGCGCGCCTCTGCGCTGCCACGGTCTGCCGATGACCGGAACCGTGACTCTGCCCATCTGGCTCTTTGGACTGATCCTGCTGTTTGCGGCAGTGACGCTTGCGTCACACTTCCTGCTGCCTTCGGTGCGCTGGTTCTTTCGGCGGCGCATGGAGCGCGCGGTGGCGCAGCTGAACCAACGGCTGTCGGTGCCGATCCAGCCCTTCAAATTGGCGCGGCGGCACGACATGATCCAACGTCTGGTCTATGATCCCGAGGTGACCGAGGCCATCGTCAACCATGCCCGCGCCAATGATCTGCGCGAGGATGTGGCCTTTCAGATCGCCCGCCGCTATGCGCGCGAGATCGTGCCGTCGTTTTCAACGCTTGCCTATTTCGGCTTTGCGATCCGCGCGGCGCGGGCCCTGTCGAACACACTGTATGACGTGGCCCCATTGGGTCCCGACAGCGAGGCGCTCAGCAGCATCGATCCCGACGCCACCATTGTCTTTGTGATGAACCATCGATCCAACATGGATTATGTGCTGGTGACCTATCTGGCCGGGAACCGGTCTGCCCTGTCCTATGCGGTGGGTGAATGGGCCCGCGTTTGGCCATTGTCGCGGCTGATCCGGGCGATGGGTGCCTATTTCATCCGACGCAGATCGCGGAACCGTCTGTTTCGCAAGGTTCTTGAACGCTACGTTCAGATCGCCAGCGCCGCGGGCGTCACGCAAGCGTTGTTTCCCGAAGGCGGGCTCAGCCTGGATGGAGGCATCGCCGAGCCCAAGGTCGGACTGTTGAAATACGTGGTGAACGGCGTTGATCTGGCCAAGCGTGACGTTGTCTTTGTACCGGTGGCCTTGAACTATGACCGCGTTTTCGAGGACCGCATCCTGGTGAATGCCGGCAAGACCGGGCGACGCCGTTTTCGCGCCAACAACGGGGTCGTGGCCCATTTCGTCTTGCGTCACATCTGGTTTCGGTTGCGCGGCAAGACCCACCGTTATGGCAAAGCTGCCGTGCGTTTTGCCGCGCCGATCAGCCTGCGGGCCCGCGGGGACCAAGGCGCCGATGTCGAGGCTTTGGCACAGGACCTGATGGATCGTATCAGCGAGTCGGTCCCCGTGTTGCCAGTGCCCTTGGTGGCTACGGTGCTAGTCAAAAAGCGCGACTGGGACGAGGCAGAACTGCTGTCGGAACTGGACCTTCAAATCTCCGACGCCGATTGCGGCCCCGCTGCCGAGGTTCTGCAGCAAGGGTTGAAGGTGCTGGCAGAGCGCAAATTGGTGATCCGAAGCGGCGCTTTGGTCACCGTTCCGGAGGAATCCGACGACCTGTTGTCATTCTACGCCGCATCGGTCGCACATAAGTTCCAAAGCTCTCGCTGCAGTCGCGAAGGAAATTCTGCATCCGCTGGGTTATAAAATTTCAAAAATTTGCCAAATTGGGTTGCAATGTTGCGAGGCGGTTTGTATTCAACCTCTCACACGCCGCGATTCTGCATTGCGGCAACAGAAACGCGATAACTGAGGGAGCCTCCCATGGCCTTGGACACGCAAACAGGCATTGCGCCTTACGATGCCCCTGAAAAAGACCTTTACGAGATCGGCGAACTGCCGCCCCTCGGATATGTCCCAAAGCAGATGTACGCTTGGGCGATCCGGAAGGAGCGCCAGGGCGAACCCAAGCAGGCCATGCAGGTCGAAGTGGTGGACGTGCCGACGCTCGACAGCCACGAGGTGCTGGTTCTGGTGATGGCCGCCGGCGTGAACTACAACGGCATCTGGGCCGGGCTTGGCGTTCCAATCAGCATGTTCGACGTGCACAAACAGCCCTATCACATCGCGGGCTCTGATGCCTCGGGCATCGTCTGGGCCGTGGGTGACAAGGTCAAGAACTGGAAAGTGGGCGACGAGGTCGTGATCCACTGCAACCAGGACGACGGCGACGACGAGCACTGCAACGGTGGCGACCCGATGTTTTCGCCTTCGCAGCGGATCTGGGGCTATGAAACGCCCGATGGGTCCTTTGCCCAGTTCACCAACGTGCAGGCCCAGCAGCTTCTGCCGCGTCCCAAGCACCTGACCTGGGAAGAAAGCGCCTGCTACACGCTGACGCTGGCCACCGCTTATCGCATGCTGTTCGGCCACCACCCGCACGAGCTGAAGCCGGGCCAGAACGTTCTGGTCTGGGGCGCCTCGGGTGGCCTGGGGTCCTATGCGATCCAGCTGGCCAACACCGTGGGGGCAAACGCAATCGGCGTGATTTCGGACGAAAGCAAGCGTCAGTTTGTGCTGGATCAGGGGGCCAAGGGTGTCATCAACCGCAAGGACTTCAATTGCTGGGGTCAGCTGCCGGTCGTGAACTCGCCCGAGTACAACGAGTGGCTGAAAGAGGCGCGCAAGTTCGGCAAGGCGATCTGGGAAATCACCGGCAAAGGTGTGAACGTCGACATGGTCTTCGAACACCCCGGCGAGGCGACCTTCCCGGTTTCGACCCTGGTTGTGAAAAAGGGCGGCATGGTCGTGATCTGCGCGGGCACGAGCGGGTTCAACACCACGTTTGACGTGCGCTACATGTGGATGCACCAGAAGCGTCTGCAGGGCAGCCACTTTGCGCACCTGAAGCAGGCCGCGGCCGCGAACCAGCTGATGGTCGAGCGTCGTCTGGATCCGTGCATGTCGGAAGTGTTCCCCTGGAACGAGATCCCGGACGCCCATATGAAGATGCTGAACAACGAGCACCTGCCGGGCAACATGGCGGTTCTGGTCCAAAGCCCCAAGGCAGGCCTGCGCACGGTCGAAGAGGCACTGGACGCAAGCTAACCTTCAGATGTTCATACAGAATTCGAGACCCGGGGCGAAATCCCCGGGTCTTGTCGTTTTTTGATCTTTGGGAATTGGTTAACACATATCTCGCTATTTATGGGGAGAGCAAAAACGCGAATATTAATTCGATATGGGCTGATATATACTCTTATTAACCTTTTGTTAGGGATTGGACAAGGAAGCTGAGAATGGGAAAAGAGTGGATTCTGGACGTATTGACCGACCTGAAAACCTTTGCGGCTTCCAACGACTTGCCGGATCTGGAACGGCAGCTAGAGGAAACCCGAAGGATCGCCCGGGCCGAGATTGCGTCTTCAGCGGAGGCCGCAACGCGTGGGTTCAGTGGCAGGGACAACGTCTCTCAATTCGATCTTGGAGTGTGTCGAACACGCTGACACGCTGACCGATCTTCAGCAGGCCATCGAGCGCCTGCGAGATCACTTTGGCGTGGATCACATCGTTTATCACTGGGTGTCCGCGGACGGGGAACAGTACGGCTGTGGCACCTATTCGATCGAGTGGGTCTCGCGTTATCTCGAAAAGACTTATCTGCGTGTCGATCCGGTTGTGCTGGGGTGCTATCAACGCTTTCACCCTGTCGACTGGAAACGCTTGGATTGGTCGTCAAAGCCGGCGCGTGACTTTCTGGAGGATGCCATTGCGCATGGCGTCGGCAACCAGGGGTTCTCGGTCCCGATCCGTGGGCCGAACGGGCAATATGCCCTGTTTTCGCTGAGCCACAGCAGCGATGACGCCACATGGGACGAGTTCACCAGCACGCATCATCGCGACCTTATCCTTGTGGCCCATGCCTTCAACCGAAAGGCGCTTGAGCTGGAACCCGGGCGCGCACAAGAGGTCGCGCAGGCCCTGTCCCCGCGAGAGGTTGATGCAATGACGCTGTTGGCGCTGGGCTACAGCCGGGCTCAGGTGGCCAGTTCGCTGTCGATTTCCGAGCATACCTTGCGGGTCTACATTGAAAGCGCCCGACACAAGCTGGGGGCGCTGAATACCGTTCACGCCGTCGCCCGCGCCCTGTCGCGCGGGTTCATCGTGATCTGAGCGCGCGCTGGATACCGCAAACGTTAACAGGCGCTTTGCACCTTGGTTGCCATCAGCAGCGGAGGTGAATGATGATCCGATACATCTATGGAAACGAGTTGCAAAACTGGCCCACCCTGGCGCGGGGTATGTTCCGTGACCGGGCCACCCAGTTTCATGACCGGCTTGGATGGGATGTTCATGTGGATGAGGCAGGTGAAGAGCGCGACGAATACGACGCGATGAACCCGCTCTACGTGATCTGGGAAGATGCCGATGGACGCCACGGCGGCTCGATGCGGTTTCTGCCGACCACCGGTCGGACCATGGTCAACGATCACTTCCTGTTTCTGACCGACGGGGTCCGCATCGAAAGCCCGCTGATCTGGGAATGCACGCGGTTTTGCCTCGCGCCCCGGCCCGAACCACGCACGGCTGCTGCCCTGATGCTTGCAGGTGGCGACATCATGACCGGTTTTGGGGTCAAGCACTTCGTCGGCGTCTTTGACGGGTTGATGCAGCGGGTCTATCGCCGCATCGGATCGTCGCCCGATGTGCTGGGCGAAACGGGCACGGGCCGTGCCCGATTGTGCGTCGGTCTTTGGGAGTATTCCGTCGAGGCGCGCGGGCGTTTGTCCGAAGGGTCCGGCATCCCCGAGCACCAGTCCCGGGACTGGTTCGAACAGGCTTTTGGGCACCCCGCAAAACGAGACGTATCGCACGCCGCTTGACGCTGGCACTTCCAATGGCGGGCCTATAGGGTCCGCCCATGACCCTGCCAGCACTCACATTTTCCGAAGATCAGGCCGAAGCCCACGACCGCGTCGCCGAGATGCTGCGCAAGGCGGGAATTGACATTGATGAAGGCATGGTTCTGCCCGCACGCGAGGGTAAAACCCGTGTCATGGCGCTGATGGGCAAGGCGGGGTCCGGCAAGACGCTGTTGTTGGCAGAGCTGTGCAAATCCTTGCAGGCGGCAGGGGTCGAGGTCGTCTCGGGCGACTACGAATCCCGGCGGCGGCGCGAACGGCGGACGTTGGCGGTACTGGCCCCGACGAACAAGGCGGCCAGTGTCCTGCGGATGCGCGGCGTGCCTGCCACGACGATCCACCGTATCCTTTACACCCCCGTCTATGACCCCGAATACGAACGCATCGCCGAATGGCTGACCGGCAACGGCGAAAAGCCCGAGATCGAGGGCCTGACGGACGAAGCGCTTGAGCGCGCCAAGACCAGCTATGCCGGGCATACCTCGATCCCGGCGGCCCTTGCGGCGGCGGGGCTGCGCGGCTCTGATTTCATCACCGGCTGGAAGCGGCGCGAAGATCCGCTGGACGTGGGCTTTGTCGACGAAGCCTCGATGCTGGACGACCGGCAGTTCGAGGATCTGCAGGACATCTTTCCGAACCTTCTGCTGTTCGGCGATCCCGCGCAGCTGGCCCCGGTGAACCAATCCGGCGCCATGGTCTTTGACAACCTCAAGGACAGCCAGAAGATGGAGCTGAGCCGCATCCACCGACAGGACGCGGACAATCCGATCCTCGATCTGGCCCATGCGTTGGCCGACCCGTCGCTCGAATTCCACGACTTCGAGCGCATGGTCGAAGACACGGCCAAGCGCGACGAACGGGTGGTCTGGGGCCAGCGGGTCGAGGTGGATTTGATGGCGCGCTCACCTGTGCTGGTCTGGCGCAACGCCACGCGCATCCGGCTGATCAACGCCTTTCGATCCGTCTATGACGCGCCCGAGACCGAGCTTCTGGAAGGTGAACCGCTGATCTGCGATGGCATCGAGTTGCCGCTGAAACACCGCAAGAAACGGCTGGATCTGGAAGCGCGCGGCCTGATCAAGGGTGCGCAGGTGGTCTATCTTGGGCCGGGGCGTCGCCCCGGCTTTTCCCGGTTGCACGTGATGGGGGCCGAGGATCCTCAGGTCTCGGCGGCTTCGATCGTGAAGATCGAGAAGCCGGACGAGGAAGAGCCCTTTATCCCCTTTGCCGCCCGGATGGGGGCGACGTTCCTGCATGGAGCCGCGGTGACGATCCACAAGGCGCAGGGCAGTCAGTGGGACACGGTGCAGGTCTTTGCGCCCGACCTCTATGTCGCGGCCCGCATGGGGCGGGTGGAGGCCGGGCAACCGCTTTGGAAACGCCTGGCTTATGTGGCGATCACCCGTGCGCAGGAACGGCTGATCTGGGTGGTGCGGAACCGGCTGTCGCGGCCTTCGGCACCGCTGGCGGTGGATGACCTGCGGGTTGCCGCCGCGCCGGTTCTGTCGCTGGAACCCGTGGAAGAAGAGGGACGTTTGCTATGAAAACAATTCTGATCACCGGGGCGAGTTCCGGCATTGGCCGCGCCACAGCCGAGGCCTTTTTGCAGGCAGGCTGGGCCGTCGGCGCGCTGGCGCGGCGCATGGACAAGCTGCAGGATCTGGCGGCAGGGCGCGACACCGTGCTGCCGTTGCAATGTGACGTCACCGACCCGCAGGCCATCGAGGCTGCCTTTGATGCCTTCATGGATCACTTCGGCCGGATCGACGTGCTGTTCAACAATGCTGGTCTCTTTGGTCACTCGGGCACGATCGACACGGTCCCGGTCGACAGCTGGCTGCAAGTGATGAACACCAACATCAACGGCATGTTCCTCTGTGCCCGCGCGGCCTTTGCCCGGATGCGCCACCAGACCCCGCAGGGCGGGCGGATCATCAACAACGGGTCGCTGTCGGCTTATGTTCCGCGCGAAGGATCGGTCAGCTACACCATGTCGAAACATGCGGTCACGGGTCTGACCCGGACGCTGTCGCTGGACGGGCGGGACTTTGACATCGCCTGTGGTCAGATCGACATCGGCAACGCCCTGACCGAGATGGTCGAAGACCTGAACACCCGACGCGCGGCCGAAGGCCTGCCGCAACTGCCCTCGATGGACGTGGCCGAGGCGGCAAGTTCCGTGCTGCACATGGCGCAGATGCCGCCCTCGACCAACGTGCAGTTCATGACGGTGATGGCGACCAAGATGCCCTTTATCGGGCGGGGCTAAAGCTTGACGATCTGCTTGCCCGTATTCCCGCCTTGCAGCATTGCGATAAAGGCCTCTGGCGCGTTTTCCAGCCCTTCGGCCACGTCCTCCAGATAGGCGATTTTGCCCTCGGCTACCAAGGGCGTGACCTCGGCCAGGAAGTCGTGCATCAGGTGCCAGTGGTCAAAGACGATCATGCCGCTGACCTGCAGGCGCTTGACCAGGATCGAGCGCCACAGACCCGGCAGACGGTCGGGGCTGTCTTCGGCCCCGCCATACCATGCGATGGTGCCAATCACCGGGATGCGGCCATGAAAGTTCATCAGCGGCATCACCGCTTCCAGCACCTTGCCGCCGACATTTTCCCAATAGATGTCGACCCCATCAGGCGCGGCGGCGGCGATGGCCTTGCGCAGGCTGCGGGCGTCGTCATGTGCGCGGTGGTCGATGGCGGCGTCAAAGCCAAAGGTCTCGGTCGCGATGCGGCATTTTTCGGCCCCGCCTGCGATGGCGACCGTGCGCAGGCCCGCCGCCTTGGCCAGCTGTCCGACCATGGATCCCACGGGGCCGGTGGCGGCCGCCACAACCAGCGTCTCGCCCGCTTTCGGCCGCGCGTATTCGCGCAGGCCCGCCCAAGCCGTCAGGCCCGGCATGCCCAGCACGCCAAGCGCCGTGGAGGGGGGCAGAGCACCTGTCAGCTTGGTCACTTCGCCCGCGGGCAGGACCGCGTGGCTGGCCCAGCCGGTCATGCCCGTGACCGTGTCCCCCACCGAAAACTTCGGATCGCCCGAGGCGGTGACGGTGCCCACCCCCTGGCCGGTCATGGTTCCGCCGATATCGACCGAGGCCGCATAGCTTTTCACGTCGTCCATCCGCCCGCGCATATAGGGATCAAGCGACAGGTGACTGACCGCGATCTGAACCTCGCCTTCGCCCGGGGCGGGCAGGGGGGATTGCTCGAACGAGAAATCCTGCGGCACCGGCATGCCCTCGGGTCGGCGGGCCAGAGCGATGCGAGAGTAGGTGTCGGGCATATCGGGGTCCTTTGGGCTTGGATGAGGGGCGTGCTGTGGTTGGTTGAACCATTTCCGGAAAGGCGGAACATGGCAAGCAGGACGCGACGTTTTCGACCGTCTTGCCAAAGTCCTGGGCCTGGCCTCGGGTCTCGCAAGGGCCGTGGCCGCAATGCCAATGCCACCATTGCGCGCAACCCGGTCCCGGTGCGATGGTCGGGACATGAGATTTGCTGCCTTCGCCGACATCCACGGGAACGCCTTGGCCCTGAAGGCCGTTCTTGATGACATGCACACCCTCGGGATCAGGCAGGCTGTCAATCTGGGGGATGTGTTCAGCGGCCCGCTGGATGCCGCCGCGACCGCCGCTTTGCTGCAAGAGCGGGATATCCCGACGATCCGGGGCAATCATGATCGCTATTTGATCGAGCAGAACCGCGCGGACATGGGGCCATCCGATCAGGTGGCCTTTGATCAGTTGGGACCGGCGCAGTTCGAGTGGATTGCAGGGCTGCCGCCGACCCGCACAGTGTTTGACGAGGTATTCCTGTGCCATGGCACGCCAAGCAGTGACGGGACCTATTGGCTGGACCGCATCAGCGACACGGGTGTCCCGCGCCCCGCGACGCTGGACGAGGTGCGGGCCGAGGCCAAAGGGATCGACGCACCGGTGATCCTTTGTGCGCACACGCATATTCCCCGGTCCGTTCGTCTGCCCGACGGGCGGCTGATCGTGAACCCCGGCAGCATCGGCTGCCCGGCTTATGATGATGATCTGCCGGTCTATCACCATATGCAAACCGGGACGCCGGATGCCTCTTACGCAATCCTTGAGAAGGCGGGCGCCGGGTGGCGCGTGACCTTTCGGAACGTGCCCTACGACAACCAAAGCGCCAGCGACATGGCCGCGCGACGGGGCCGGCCCGACTGGGCTCGGGCCTTGTCAACCGGGTGGTTCGAGGCCTGAGCCCTCAGTAGCCCGCGGTGCGGTCAACCTCGTAAAGCAGGGGCTCGCTAGCCTCGCTGCGGCGGATGTTTTCGGCCAGCACCTTGGCGGCCGAAGCCGGCCGGGTGTCGGCGGCGATATGCGGTGTGACAGTGACCTTGGGATGGGCCCAGAAGGGGTCATCTTTCGGCAAGGGTTCGGTCCGGAACACATCCAGCGTCGCATGGGCGATCTGGCCGCTGTCGAGCGCGGCAATCAGGGCGGCGTCATCAATCAACGGGCCCCTGCCCGGGTTGATCACAAACGCGCCCTTGGGCATCCACGACAGGGTCTCGGCGTTCAGGGTGTTTGCGGTCTCGGGCGTGTCGGGCATCAGCAGCACAACGATCTGTGCGTTCTGCAAAACCCGTTTCAACCCGTCCGGGCCGTGATCAGAGGTCAGCCCCTCGATCGATTTCGCCGAGCGGCTCCATCCCGTCACCGGGAAGCCAAGGCCGGTCAGCGCCCGCGCGCAGGCTTGTCCCAGCGCGCCAAAGCCCAGGATCGCGACAGGCCGCTCTGGCGCAAGCGGCGGTACCGTTGGCGCCCAGGCGTGGTCGGGGTTCACGATATGTGCGTCCATTCCAAGATGGTGGCGCAGCACATGGCCAGTGACCCATTCGACCATGCCGCGGGTCAGGCCCTCGGTGTCGACCATGCGGGTCAGGGGCACGGTCAGCGTCTGGTTGCCGACAATCGCCTCGACCCCCGCCCAGATGTTCAGAACCGCCTTCAGCCGGGTGTAGGGCGTAAAGTCCTGAACGGTGCTGTTGGGGGCGTAGATCATGTAGTCGACCTGATCCGCCGCCATCTCGGTCGACAGCACATAGTCCTGTCCCAGCGCGTCAAGGGCCGCCCGCAGAGGCGCTTCGTATTCGCCCCAGCGCTCTGGCAGGGCGGCGAACAGGATGTTGAGCGTCATGGGTTACCTCGGGCGGTGAATGTGCGCGCTTTGGACTAATCCGAAGGCCACCATAAGCACAAGCATCGCAGAGCCGCCATAGCTGACCAGCGGCAGCGGCACACCGACAACCGGTGCAAGCCCCATCACCATCGACATGTTCACGGCAAAGAACAAAAAGAAGGTCAGCCCAATTCCCAGGATCATCAGCGACGAGAACCGATCCTTGTTTTGCAAGGCGGACGCGACGCAGAAGACAAGGATCAGGACATAGAGCATCAAGAGGGAAAAGGCGCCGATAAAGCCGAACTCTTCGGCCAGCGTGTTGAAGATGAAGTCGGTGTGCTTTTCCGGCAGGAAGTTCAGACGCGACTGGGTGCCCTGCATGAAACCTCGGCCCGCCCAGCCGCCTGATCCCATTGCGATCTTGGCCTGCGTGATGTGATAGCCCGCCCCCAGCGGGTCCGAGGCCGGGTCCAGAAAGGTGTCGATCCGGCGGAACTGGTAGTCCTTGAGCAGTTGCCACTCGGTGCCGCGGCTTTGGAAGACGGCTGCGATGAACCCCGCGCCGCCGGCGATCACGGTCGCGAAATAGGCCCAGTGCACGCCAGCCAGGAACATCATCAGCCCCCCGGCGGTGACCAGCAGGATCGCGGTGCCCAAGTCAGGTTGGATCAGCACCAGGAAGGTCGGGATCAGGATCATCACCACCGGCAGCAAGACCCACAAAGGGTGCGAGGTACGCTTGAGCGGCAGCCAGTCGTAATAGGCGGCCAGCAACATCACCATGGTGATCTTGGTCAATTCCGACGGCTGCAACCGCATGAACCCCAGGTCGATCCAGCGCTGGGCGCCCATGCCTGTGACGCCAACGAACTCGACCGCCAAAAGCAGCAAAAGCGACCCGGCATAGGCGACGACGGCCATGTTGCGCCAGAACCAGATGGGGATCATCGCCACGATGAACATGGCGCCCAGCCCCATGGCAAAGCGTTTCATCTGCGTCTCGGCCCAGGGCGAAAAGGATCCGCCCGCAACGGAATACAGCATCAGGAATCCGATACTGGCGACCGCGGCCAGCAGGACCACCAAGGGCCAGTTCAGGAACAGCACCTTGCGCAGGCCCGAAGGGACCGTCTTGACGGTATACTCTAGATAACTCATGCGCGGCTTTGCCCTTCGGCAGCGCTGCGCGCGCGTTCGCGTTTCAGCCGCTCTTGTTGGGCGGCGATCTTATCGCGGTCCTTGGTCGGATAGGCCTCGAGCGGGGGATCGTCCCCGTAAAGAGCCTGCAACGTCACGTCTCGGGCAATCGGGGCCGCCGCTGTCGAGCCGCCGCCGCCGTGTTCCACAACAACCGCGACCGCGATCTGCGGGTTGTCGTAGGGCGCAAAGTTCACAAACAGCGCGTGGTCGCGCCGCTTCCAGGGCAGATCTTCGTTGCTGGTCACACCTCGGGCGCGCTCGGCCTCGGTGATGTTGCGGACCTGGCTGGTGCCGGTCTTGCCTGCCATGCGAAAGGCATCCTCGATGATGCGCGATCCATAAGCGGTGCCGCGCCGGCTGTTGCTGACCTCGTACATCGCGGCCCGGATCTGCCGCAGATGGTTTTCATTCAGGCCCAGGCTGTCGCCACCCCGTTCCGGCGTTTCGACCCCGTCCACCGATTTGATCAGTCGGGGCGAGACACTGCGCCCGGTCGCCAGCCGCGCCGTCATGACGGCAAGTTGCAGGGGCGAGGTCAGCACAAAGCCCTGACCGATCGAGGCGTTGACCGTGTCGCCCACGACCCATTCAGCCCCGCGTTCGCGCCGTTTCCACTCTTTGTCAGGGGCCAGACCGCTGGTGACCGCAGACATCGGCACGTCAAAGGATTGTCCCAGCCCCAGCTTGCGCGCCATGGCGGCAATGTTTTCGATCCCGACCTTCACGGCCAGGTCGTAGTAATAGACATCGCAGCTTTCGCGCAGCGACTGTTCCAGGTTCATGTGCCCATGACCACCGCGTTTCCAGCAGTGAAAGCGCCGGCCGGCAATGTCCAGATGCCCCGGGCACCAGACGGTGTCTTCGGGCCCGATCACATCGGCATCAAGCGCCGCCAGCACGGTGACCATCTTGAAGGTCGAGCCCGGCGGATAGGCGTCCTGAACGGTCTTTGAAGCCAAGGGCCTGCGTTCATTGTCGCGCAGCAGGCCATAATCGGCTACCGAGATGCCGCGCACAAACTTGTTGGGGTCATAGCTCGGCGACGAGGCAATGGCCCGCAGATCGCCCGACTTGAGGTCCATGACCACGACCGAGGCGCTTTCCGCCCCCAGTCGCGCCTGAATGTAGTTCTGCAGGTCCGCGTCGACTGTCAGCTGGATGTCGGACCCTGCATCCCCCTCGCGCCGGTCCAACTCGCGCATGACCCGGCCCACGGCGTTGACCTCGACCCGTTTGGCCCCGGCCCGCCCGCGCAGGCTGTCTTCGTGTTTGGCCTCGACCCCGACCTTGCCGATCTGAAAGCGCGGTATGCGCAGGACCGGTTCGGGGTCTTCGTACCGCGACAGGTCTCTTTCGCTGACTGGTCCGACATAGCCCGCGACATGGGCAAAGTCGTGGCCCAGCGGGTAGACACGCGACAGTCCGACCTCGGGGTAGACCCCGGGCAGGGCGGGGGCGTTCACGGCGACGCGGCTCACGTCTTCCCAGGTCACGCGGTCGGCCACGGTGACCGGAAGGAAGGGCGCGCTTCGATTCATTTCGACCAGGGCGCGGTTCAGATCGTCGCCGTCCAGTTCGACCAGCGCGCTGAGCTTGGCGATGACGGCATCCACATCGCCCGCATCCTCGCGCACGATGGTGATGCGATAGCTGGGCTCGTTTTCCGCAATGATCTGGCCGTTGCGGTCAAACAGCCGCCCGCGAGTCGGCGGGATCAGGCGGATGTTGATGCGGTTTTCTTCGGCCAGCAGACGAAACTCATCCGCCTGTTCGACCTGCATGAAGCGCATGCGCAGGCCCAGGACCCCGGCCAGCGTCAACTGCCCGCCCGCCAGGATCAGCCCCCTGCGCGAGATCTTGCGGACGCTTTCCGCGCTTTCCTTGGGCGAGCGTCTCATGGCCGCCCCCGTCCGGGGTCAAGTTCCCCCGGCGCGATCCGCCGCACACCCAAAGCCAGTCGCGAGACAAGGACGACAATCGGGTAGACGGCAATGGTCATCAAGGTCTGCATGGTGATCAGGAACAACGGGCCGGTTGGGACAACAGTGATGATCAGGATGATGCGATTTAGCATGACAAGAGCCGTCAGAACCAGAGCGACGGTCAGCCATTCCACCGCAAAGGCGGTTTCACGCTGCCTCCGGTCGCGGGTACGGAACCACTCTGTTCCGATCAGGATCAGCGCGGCCCAAAGACCGGGGGGGCGCTGGAACATCAGATCGGCCAGCAGCATGAGCGGTGCAACAACGTACAGGGGCACGTAGTCAGGCCGCCTGAGCGCCCATGCAAAGGTCAGGGCGATCAGCAGGTCGGGCCCGGCCCAGCGGCGGGGCGTGGTTTCCAGAGGCAGCAGGTGAAAGAAGATGATGATCAGGCCCAAAAGCAGATAGAGCCCGCGCATCAACCACAGCCGGGATGCGCCGCTTTCAGCCATTGTCGTCGCCCGGAACGCGGGGTTGCGGGTCGTCCTGACCCGGCAATTCCTCGGGCAAAATCAAGGCGCTGGGGTTGTTCACCCGCCGCGCTCCGTGGTCCCGCAGAACCCGCAGGAATTCCAGCCGCTCATAGTCTGCCGCCAGCAGAACCCGCAGCCGCCCGCCGGGGTCGGCGGCGACCTGGCCAATCAGCAGACCGGGGGGAAAGACCTCGCCATCGCCGCTGGTGACGATCCGGTCGCCGGGGCGGACAAGGTCGGGGTTTTCGAGGAAATCGATCGGCGGCGCGGCGGTGTTGTCGCCCACGATCAGCGCGCGCTGGCCCGAGGGCTGAATTTCCGCCGGAATGCGGCTGGTCGCATCCGTCAGCAGGATCACCCGGCTCGAGTTGTTGCCCACGCCCGAGATGCGGCCCACCAGCCCGATCCCGTCGACCGTTGCCCAGCCGTCAACAATCCCGTCCCGAGACCCCACATTGATCAACACGGATTGCCGGAAAGGCGAGCCGCTGTCTGCCAGCACCACGCCGGTGATGTAGGTCAACTTGGGGTCCAGCTGCACATTGTTCAGATCGCGCAGGCGGGCGTTTTCCTGTTCCAGCTGCAAGGCGGCCTCTTTCCAGGCCGTCATCTGCCGCAATTCGCGGCGAAGCTCTTGATTTTGCTCGTAGATCTGCTGATAGCTTTGAAAATCTCGCAGGATCTTCACACTGGCCGTCACGGGTGCCATGACCCAGTCGAAACTGGGCAGCACGCGGTCGATCACCTGGGCGCGAAAGCGTTCCACCCGCGGGCTGTCGATCCGCCAGACCAGAAAGATCAGCATCAGGCAAAGCACAAGCAAGCTGAGCAAGAGCCGCCGCAGCGGACCCCGGTAGGTGTCGCTATTTGTACGCTCGTTGGCCAAACCCGCTCCTTTGGGCAAAGACCGTGGGCTGATCAGCTGTCGTAGTCAATCGCGTGGCGCAGCTGTTTTTCGTATTCCAGCGCCTTGCCGGTGCCCATGGCAACGCAGTTCAGGCTTTCATCCGCAATCGAAACCGCCAGTCCGGTCTGTTCGCGAAGGGCCAGATCCAGATCGCCCAGCAGCGCGCCGCCACCGGTCAGCATGACGCCCCGATCGACGATGTCCGCCGCCAGATCCGGCGGTGTCGCTTCCAGCGCGGTCATCACGGCCTCGCAGATCGCCTGCACGGGTTCGCTGAGGGCCTCGGCCACTTGGGCCTGGCTGATCTCGGTCTCTTTCGGGACGCCGTTCAGCAGGTCGCGGCCCCGGATCTGCATCGAGCTGCCGCGCCCGTCGTCGGGCATGCGGGCGGTGCCGATCGAGGTCTTGATGCGTTCGGCGGTGCTTTCGCCGACCAGCAGGTTCTGTTGACGGCGCAGGTAGCTGATGATCGCCTCGTCCATGCGGTCGCCACCGACACGGACCGAGCGGGCATAGACGATGTCGCCCAGCGACAGGACGGCGACCTCGGTGGTGCCGCCGCCGATGTCGACAACCATGTTGCCGGTCGGGTCGGTGATCGGCATGCCCGCACCAATCGCGGCTGCAATCGGTTCGGCGATCAGGCCGGCGCGACGTGCGCCGGCGCTCAGCACCGACTGGCGAATCGCACGCTTTTCAACGGGGGTCGCGCCATGAGGGACGCAGACGATGATCTTGGGCTTCGAAAAGGTCGAGCGCTTGTGCACCTTGCGGATGAAGTGCTTGATCATCTCTTCGGCGACGTCGAAGTCGGCAATCACGCCTTCGCGCATCGGGCGGATCGCCTCGATGCTGCCCGGTGTCCGGCCCAGCATCAGCTTGGCATCTTCACCAACGGCCAGCACCTTCTTGACGCCGTCCTTCACGTGGTATGCCACCACCGAAGGTTCCGACAGGATCACGCCCCGGCCCTTGACGTAGACCAGCGTATTCGCCGTGCCCAGATCAATGGCCATGTCCGACGAGAACATGCCCATGAGTTTGTCCATTCCCAACATCCGCGTGTCGTGCCTCAAACGATTGATTGGCCCGCGACTCGAGATAAGGGCAGGCCGGGATTCTTATAAGGGTCGTTTCGCACCTGCGAAAGAGGTGCATCACCTCAAATCAGCGCGAAACCGCCATTGGGCCTTGGGCGCTATCGACATGGGCAGGCGGAAGGTCGGTTTCGTCCATTTTTGCGTCGGCTGGGTTGCGCAGCAGGGGCCGTTATCTGCAAAATCACGCCAAACGTTATCCCGGAGTCGCAAACCCATGAAAACCAACGTCAAAGCGCTTGTTGTCGGCGGTGGCGCCGTCGGAACCTCGATCGCATATCACCTGGCCAAGGCGGGCTGGGACGACGTGATGCTGCTCGAGCGCGACGAGCTGACCAGCGGGTCGACATGGCACGCCGCAGGCCTGCTGCCGCTGTTCAACATGAGCTACGCGACGACCCACATCCACCAGTACTCGGTCGATTTCTACAAGACGCTTGAGGAAGAGACCGGTCTGAACGCCGGATTTGCGGTCGTCGGCAACCTGCGGATGGCGCAGACGCAAGAGCGTATGGACGAATACATGCTCTATGCCTCGACCGCGGAAACCTGTGGCGTGAAATACGAATGGCTGACCCCGGATCAGATCAAGGAACGCTGGCCGCTGATCGAAACCGCGGATCTGAAGGGCGCGATTTATCACACCGAGGACGGGTATATTAACCCCGCCGACGTGACCCAGGCGATGGCCAAGGGCGCGCGTCAGCGTGGTGTCATGATCGAACGGAAATGGCAGGCCGACGCCTTCCATTGGTCCGGAACCCACTGGGAAGTCACCTGCACCAAGATGGTCGAGCAGGGCGGCAACCTTGTGCCTTCGGATGAGCAGGTGGTGATCACCGCTGAACATGTCGTGACCGCCAGTGGCAACCACGCTCAGCGCACTGCCAGGATGCTGGGCATCAAGATGCCCGCCATCCCGGTCGAACACACTTTCATCGTCATGGACAAGGACCCAGAGCTGGTCAAATGGCGTGAAGCGGGCAACCCTGAACACCCTGTAGTGCGCGACGCCGATCGTCAGTCCTATGCCCGCGAAGAGCGTGGCGGCTGGATCCTCGGGATCTACGAGGTCGGTGCCCCGGCGCGGTTTGAACATGGCGTGCCTGACAGCTTCCGAGCCGATCTGTTCCCACTGGATCTGGACCGGATCGCGGAACAGTACATGGCGATGACCGAACGCGTGCCGTCCTGCGCCGATTCGGGACTGAAAGACGATTTCAACGGCCCGATCTGCTACACGCCGGACGGCAACCCGCTGGTCGGCCCGGCACCGGGACTGCGCAACATGTGGCTGGCCGAGGGCTTCAGCTTTGGCATCACGGCGGCGGGTGGCACCGGTTACTACCTGGCCCAGATGATGGTCGAGGGTGAGGCCGAGATCGACATGGCCAGCCTGGATCCTAAACGCTACAGCCAGAACTGGATGACCACCGAGTTCGCCGCGCGCAAGAACGAGGAATGCTACAACCACGTCTACATCCTGCACCACCCGGATGAAGAGCGCGAAGCCTGCCGCCCCCTGCGCACCGCCCCGGCCTATGACCGTCAGAAAGCGCGTGGCGCGCAGTTTGGCTTTGTTAACGGCTGGGAGCGTCCGAACTACTTTGGCCCGCTGGATGCGCCTGACAGTTTTGACCACGACAGCCGATCGTTCCGTCGTGGCGGCTGGTGGCAGCATGCGGTGGACGAGGCAAAGGCGATCCGCGAAGGCGTCGGCCTGATCGACGCCACCGCCTTTACCAAGCATGTCGTCAAGGGGCCCGGCGCCACGCAATTCCTGGATTGGTTCACCTGCAACAAGCTGCCAAAGGTCGGCAGGATCAACCTGACCTATGCGCTGACCGCCGCGGGCACCACACGCACCGAATACACCATCGTCCGCAACGGCGAGAACAGCTATTACTTGGTCTCTGCCGGGGCCTGGACCGAATATGACGCGGATTTCCTGCGCAAGGCGGCCGAGGACAAGATGGAGGAGTTCGGCTACATCGAGATCCAGGACGTCACCAGCCAATGGGGCGTATTTGCCATCGCGGGCCCCAAGTCGCGTGACGTGCTGGCCGAGGTGATCAAGGACGCCGACCCTTCAACCGCCCTGTCGAACAAGCGATTCCCGTGGCTGAGCGCCCGCAAGATCGAGCTGGGCATGTGCCCCGTCAACGCGATCCGCGTGGCCTATACCGGCGAGCTGGGATGGGAGCTGCACCACCCCATCGAAATGCAGAATTACCTGTTCGATCTGCTGGAAGAGGCGGGCAAAAAGCATGGCATGAAGCTCGTCGGCGCACGCGCACAGAACTGGCTGCGCCAGGAAAAGAGCTATCGCGCCTTCGGGACAGAGCTGGGCCGCGACGCGACCCCGCTCGAGGCCGACCTGCCTCGTTTCGTTGACCTGTCCAAGGACTTCCATGGCAAAGCCGAGATGGAGGCCAAGGGCATCCGCAGCAAATGTGTGACCCTGCTGATCGACGGGCCTGACGATGCCGATCCCTGGGGCCGCGAGGCGCTGTATGACGGCGACACCCGCGTGGGTCGTCTGACCTCGGGCGGCTATTCCGTGGTCTTTGGCAAGTCTATCGGCATGGGCTATGTCCGCCCCGATCTGGCAGTCGAGGGGCAGAAGCTGCAGGTCAAGATGTTCGACCAACTGTTCGATGCGGTTGTCACCTGCGACAGCCCATATGACCCAAAGAACGAGACGATCCGCAAAGACGGTTGATCCTGTTCCCAAAGACAAAAGATGCCGGGCCAAGCGCCCGGCATTTTGCTTTTTGGGCTGGCTTTGGGCGCGCGCTTCGCTAGCCTTTCCCCGCGCAAAGATGGCGGAGGGCAGCAAAGGTGCAGATGGTGGCGTGGATCGGGGTGCTGAGCTTTGGCTGGCTGGCTGTGTTCCAGGTGTTGCTGGCGGCGGGTCTGCCACTGGGGCACATGGCCTGGGGCGGCGCCAACCGGGTTCTTCCGACCGGCCAGCGGGTCGCCAGCCTTGTCTCGGCCATTCTGGCCGTTTTGGCGCTTTGCGCGGTTGCGCAGGCGGGCGCGCTGTTCGCTTTGCTGCCTGCGCCTTGGGTGACACCGATGCTTTGGGCGTTTGGCACCTTGTTTGGCCTGAGCGCGCTTTTGAACCTGCTGGGCGCGCGGGGGCTGGAACGCCTGCACGGCGTTCCACTTGCGGTGCTGTGTGCGGGATCAGCCTTTGCGCTTGCCCTGCAGTAGATCGGCTCAGTCGGCCAGTTCGTCGTACACGTCCAGCGCCTTGCTGGCGTACATCAGGCCGGGTCCGCCGCCCATCTGAATGCAGGCCGACAGAACATCAGCGACCTCTTCACGCGTCGCGCCCAGTTTCACAAGCGCCTCGACATGGAACAGGATGCAGGGTTCGCACCGGATCGCCACCGCGATGCCAAGCGCGACGTATTCCTTTTCCTTGTAACTCAGCGCCCCATCTTTCTTGACGGCTTTCCCGAGCGCGCCAAAGCCCGCGCAGGTTTCGGGCAAGGCCTGATTCAGGGATTTCACCTGGGCCTTGGTGTCGTTCAGCTTGTCGGTCCAACTCATATCGCTCTCCTGAGATGTGTTGACTCGCTCTGACCACGTCGGGTCGATGCAGACCTTGATCCGGATCAGAAACCGCTGGTGGAACAAAAAAAGGCTCTGACGGCGGTGCGTCAGAGCCTCAGGTCGACGGTTGGTCGAGGGATGTTACCCCAGCAGACGGCGGGCGATGACCTGCGCCTGGATCTCGGCCGCGCCTTCAAAGATGTTCAGGATCCGGGCATCACACAGGATGCGGCTGATCTTGTATTCCAGCGCAAAGCCGTTGCCGCCGTGGATCTGCAAGCCGTTGTCGGCCGCCGCCCAGGCCACGCGGGCGCCCAGCAGCTTGGCCATCCCAGCCTCAAGGTCGCAACGGCGGTCGTTGTCTTTTTCGCGGGCCGAGAAATAGGTCAGCTGGCGCGCCACCATGATCTCGACCGCCATCATCGCCAGTTTGGACGACACGCGCGGGAAGTTGATCAACGACTGACCGAATTGCTTGCGGTCCTCGGCGTATTGCATCGAGACATCCAGCGCCGATTGCGCCACGCCAATCGCACGCGCCGCGGTCTGGATGCGCGCACTTTCAAAGGTCTGCATCAGTTGCTTGAAGCCCTGACCCTCTTCGCCGCCAAGCAGGTTTTCTCCTTTGACCTTGAAGTTGTCAAAGCCCAGCTCGTATTCCTTCATACCACGGTAACCCAGCACTTCGATCTCGCCGCCGGTCATGCCCTCGGTCGGGAAGGGTGCTTCGTCCGTGCCGGGGGTTTTCTCGGCCAGGAACATGCTCAGACCCTTGTAGTCCGAGGTTTCGGGATCTGTTCGTGCCAGCAGCGTCATCACATGGGTGCGCGCGGCATGGGTGATCCAGGTCTTGTTGCCGGTGATGCTGTAATCGCCGTCCTCACCCTTGACCGCGCGGGTGCGCAAGGACCCGAGGTCAGAGCCGGTGTTGGGTTCGGTGAAAACCGCCGTCGGCAGTTTTTCACCCGAAGCCAGCGCGGGCAGCCATTTCTCTTTTTGCTCGTCGGTGCCGCCCGCGATGATCAGCTCTGCCGCGATCTCGGACCGGGTGCCCAGCGAACCGACGCCGATGTAGCCGCGCGACAGTTCCTCGGACACGACGCACATCGAGGCCTTGCTCAGGCCGAAGCCGCCGAATTCCTCAGGGATGGTCAGGCCAAAGACGCCCATTTCGGCCAGTTCCTCGATGACCTCCATCGGGATCAACTCGTCCTTGAGGTGCCATTCGTGCGCAAAGGGTTCGACCTTTTCGACCGCATAGCGGCGGAACTGTTCGCGGATCATTTCCAGTTCGTCGTCCAGCCCGCTGGCACCAACCATGACCTCGGCCGAGCGTTCCTGCATCAGCTCGACCAGCCGCGAGCGCGCGGCTTGCGTGTTACCGGTCTGCGTCAGCGTCATCACCTCGGGCACCATCATGACGCCCATCTCTTCCTGCGTCAGGCCCAGATCCTGCAGGCGCACGATCTCGCCCTGGCTCATCGGGATGCCGCCGTAGATCTGCCAAAGGTATTCGCCAAAGGTGATCTGCAAGAGCAGCTGTTCGACCTCGCCGAACTTACCTTCGCCGTTCAGGCGGTCCGCCCAGCCATGCATCTGGCGCAGCGCTTCTGTGTAGGTGGCCAGCCAGGCCAACCCGTGGGCGGCGGTCTGGTTGGCCTCGACCAACCGCGCCGAGACGCGGCCGTTCTGTTCCACCAGTGCCCGTACACGCGCACGGGCTGTGTCAAGAACCGCTTCAACCGGGGCAACCGCCGCGCCGGTCAGAGTCAAAAGGTCAGGCAGCACGATGCTTGCCTCGGGCGTAAGGTCCTGTCCGTCATGAGCCATGAGTCACATCCTTCTTTTGCTGCAGCCCGGCATAATCACTTTGCAGTCGCAGCGCAACAAAAATACCAAGAAACAATGCCGAAAGTTCTAAAATTGCGTGATGATTTCTGCGGCGCGGCGGGTCAAGACCTGCTAAGAGGCTTTCATGGCAGTGAATTTCTACCTTGGTGACCCGGTTCTGTTTGCCTGGTGCTGCGGCATGGCGGTGCTGGCCGGGGTGATCAAGGGCGTGGTGGGATTCGCCATGCCGACAATTCTGATCTCGGGTCTGGGCAGCCTGATCGCGCCGGAACTGGCCTTGGCCGGGCTGATCGTGCCGACCTTGATCACGAATGGCATGCAGGCCCTGCGTCAGGGACGGTCGGCGGCTTTGGCCTCGGTCCGGCGGTTCCGGGTGTTCCTCTTGATCGGCCTCGTGACCCTGCTGGCCGCAGCGCAGCTGGTGGCGGTGCTGCCGTCAAGCGCGATGTACCTGATCATCGGGTCGGTTGTGACGGTGCTGGCCATCGTACAATTGCTGGGGTGGCGGCCGAACCTGTCCAAGCGTGGCAGCCCCAGGGCCGAGATGTTCGTCGGCGGTCTGGCGGGGTTCATCGGCGGGATCTCGGGGTCCTGGGGGGCGCCGACGGTGTCTTATCTGACGGCGATTGGCACCGAAAAGACGGAACAGATGCGCGTACAGGGCGTGATCTATGGTTTGGGCGCGGTGGCGCTGACGGTGGCGCATATCGGGTCGGGGGTCTTCAATTGGGTCACCGCGCAGTTTTCGCTGGCGCTGGTCGGTCCTGCGGTTCTGGGCATGTGGATCGGCGGACAGATCCAGGACCGGATCGATCAGGCCGCTTTTCGCAAGGCAACCCTGGCTGTGTTGCTGATTGCAGGTCTGAACCTTGTGCGGCGCGGGATCGTCGTTTGAGCCTGACCGTTTCGGGTCTGGCCGGACGCGTTTCAAGAGGTCAGATCACCCGTACAGAAGGCCGCGTAGTTTGGCGCAGCACCGGGGGCCACGATTTCGAAACGGGCCGTGAACAGGTCGCGTCCATCAGCACTGACTGTAAAAGTCCAGGTGCCAATCGCCAGTTCGCGCGGGATGTCAAAACTGTAGGCGGTGATCGAGCCTCCGCTGTCGCCGATGGTCGACTGATAGCTTTGCACGGTTGTGCCTGTCCCGTGAAAGGGCGGATGAGTGACCGTGATCACAACGGGGTCGTAGAGCGCGCCATCCAGTGTTTCGGCCTTGATGCCAAAACCTATGCCCAGCGTGGCGGGAACCACGTTGGTGACGGCCAGAAAATCGGGGGTGTGTTCGAAGATGTTGACCTCGCCTGCTTCGGTGTTCGGCGCGGCCAGGGTGTCGATGGTCTTTTGCTTGCAATAGACGCCCTGCTGCAGCTTGAACCGAGTCGAGTCGTACTCCAGCGCTTGCGGCGCGGCGAAAACCGCACCGGGCAAAAGACTGGTCAAGGCAATCAGGCGCAGAAACATCATCGAACTCGCGGCAGGGGACCGGTGACAGACTAACCCTTGGCGCGGACGGCTCAAAGAAAAAGCGGCCCCGAGGGGCCGCTTGGGCAATCACATGCTGGTCATTGACCTCAGCCGATCGAGACGGCTTTCACGTCGTCATCGATAAAGGGCACATACTGTTCGAAGTTGTTTGCAAACATCTCGACCAGTTTCGCGGCCTGCGCGTCATAGGCGGACTGATCTTCCCAGGTGCGGCGCGGGTCCAGCAGAACCTCGGCCACGCCGGGCACAGTGACCGGAACGTCGAAGCCAAAGTTCGGGTCCTTGCGGAATTCTGCATTGGCCAGAGAGCCATCCAGCGCGGCCGTCAGCAGCGCACGGGTGGCGCGGATCGGCATGCGCGAGCCGGTGCCATAGGCGCCGCCGGTCCAGCCGGTGTTCACCAGCCAGCAGGTCGCGCCGTGCTTGGCGATCTTTTCGCGCAGCAGGTTGCCATAGGCCTCGGGGCGGCGCGGCATGAAGGGCGCGCCAAAGCAGGTCGAGAAGGTGGGTTCCGGCTCTGTCACGCCGCGCTCGGTTCCGGCCACCTTGGAGGTGAAGCCCGACAGGAAGTGGTACATCGCCTGCGCCGGTGTCAGCCGCGCGATCGGAGGCAACACGCCAAAGGCATCACATGTCAGCATGATGATGTTCTTGGGGTGGCCACCCAAAGCGGTGTCCGAGGCGTTGCCGATATAGTGCAGCGGGTAGGCGCAACGCATATTGGCCGTCAGGCTGTCGTCTTCGAAATCCAGTTCCTTGGTCTCTTCGTCATAGACCATGTTTTCGATGACGGTGCCGAACATGCCGGTGGTGGCAAAGATCTCGGGCTCGGCCTCGGCGCTCAGGTTGATGGTCTTGGCATAGCAGCCGCCTTCGAAGTTGAAGGTGCCACGATCCGACCAGCCGTGTTCGTCGTCGCCGATCAGCACGCGGTCGGGGTCGGCGGACAGCGTTGTCTTGCCGGTGCCCGACAGGCCGAAGAAGACAGCGGTGTCGACCGGGTTGCCCTTGGCGTGGTTGGCCGAGCAATGCATCGGCATGATGCCTTTTTCGGGCAGCATGTAGTTCAGCAGGGTGAAGATCGATTTCTTGTTCTCACCCGCGTATTCGGTGCCGCCGATCAGGATCATCTTGCGATCAAAGTTCATCGCGATCACGGTTTCGGACCGGCAGTTGTGACGCTTGGGATCGGCCTTGAAGCTGGGGCAGTTGATCACGGTGAAATCCGCGGTCCAATCGTCCAGATCCTCGCGCTCGGGGCGGCGCATCATGTGGCGGATGAAGAGGTTGTGCCAGGCCAGTTCCTGAATGAACCGAACGTCGATGGCATGCGCGGGATCGGCGCCACCGGTCAGGTCCTGGACAAACATGTCCTTGCCCTTCATGTGCTCCAGCATGTCGTCGTAAAGCGCGTCAAAGCCTTCGGGCGACATGGCGGCGTTGTTGTCCCACCAGATGGTGTCGGCAACCGAGTCGGTCTTGACGACGTGTTTGTCCTTCGGCGAGCGGCCGGTGAATTTGCCGGTCGATACAAGGAAGGCGCCGCCGTTGCCCAGGGTGCCTTCGTCGCGTTTTAGAGCCGCTTCGATCAGCGCGGGCTCCATGAGGTTGTAATAGACATTGCCCAGCCCTTTGATTCCCTGATCTTCAAGGCGGAAGTTCGGGTTTACCCGTCCGAATGTCATAGCCAAGCTCCTGTAGCCGCGGGTGATTATCGTGCGGCGGTTTGTTCTGCATGATCCGCGAATGTGCGGGACACGTGGGGCTGTGCAACCCCAACTCGAGGAGCCTTATCATGTCGCTTTGTGGCATGAACAGGACGCAACCGCGCAGTTAGCGCAACCAAATTCAGGTTAGCGCAACCAAATTTCCGATACCGGCCTTGCCGCCTCAAACCGGCGCAAAAACTGATGTTTTTTAGCCATTCATTCGGAATTTTGGCCTGAAATGAGGCAGAGATGCACTGCTGATTCGCAGTTAACCATTGTTGTAAAGGGAAAAATGACGCATAGTCGGCAAAAAAGCAGGTAACAAGAGCAGTATAAGGACAAGGCAATGTCAAAGATCGCCCTCGTGGACGATGACAGGAATATTCTGACATCTGTATCGATCACGCTCGAAGCCGAAGGGTTCGAGGTGGAAACCTATAATGACGGCCAGGCGGCGCTGGATGCGTTCAATCGCAAGATGCCTGACATGGCCGTTTTTGATATCAAGATGCCCCGCATGGATGGCATGGATCTGCTGCAGCGTGTGCGCCAGAAAAGCGCCATGCCGGTGATCTTTCTGACCTCCAAGGACGATGAAATTGACGAGGTTCTGGGCCTGCGCATGGGCGCCGACGACTACGTCAAAAAGCCGTTTTCGCAGCGTCTGCTGGTCGAACGCATCCGCGCGCTGCTGCGCCGGCAAGAGGCCGTCGCCGGTGACGTCGTTGGCGACACCGAAGAAACCAAGCTGATGACGCGTGGCAACCTTGTCATGGACCCGCTGCGCCACTCGGTCAGCTGGAAGGGCATGGATGTTTCCCTGACCGTCACCGAATTCCTGCTGCTGCAGGCGCTGGCGCAACGTCCGGGCTTTGTGAAAAGCCGCGATCAGCTGATGGATGTCGCCTATGACGACCAGGTCTATGTCGACGACCGCACCATCGACAGCCACATCAAGCGCCTGCGCAAGAAGATGCGCTCGGTCGACGGTGATTTCTCGGCGATCGAAACGCTTTACGGCATCGGATACCGTTACAACGAAGAGTAACGCATGGCGCTTGCCGAAAGGATAGACATGCAGGATGGCGGGCGACGCCATGATGCGGATGTTGTGCTGGGCGACGACTGGGTCGCCCCTGACAGCACCGTGGAAAAGGAAATGCAGGCCAGCCGCGCGCGGCGTGGCCTGTTTTCGCTGAACCGCTCGCCGCTGACCCGCAAGATCATCACGTTCAACCTGATTGCGTTGAATGTGCTGGTGGCGGGCGTGCTGTATCTGAATTCGTCGCGTGACAGTCTGGCTGTGCAACGGTCGGATTCGATGCTGACCGAGGCCGAGTTGATCGCCGATGTCTTTGAGGCGCAATTGCCGGTCGGGGCACCGGTGAACCTTGCGGCGGGCGATGGCATCAACGTGCAGGCAACGCTGGATCGGCTGGACCTGCCCACCGGGGTCGAGGTGCTGGTCTTCGACACAGCGACCTTTCTGATCGGCGAAACCAGTGGAACGCAGACCCGTCAACTTGCTGCTGGCAGCACGGATGACGAACAGACGGTCATTTCCGATTTCCTGCACCGCATCTGGAATGGTGTTGCCGGGGTGATCAACCCGGGCTCGAACGCCAGCGATGTCTCGCTCGAAGAGGAACTGCGCGAAGTCATCCGCCGGTCTGATCCCGCCCGAACGCGTGTCATCTCGGGCACGGGCCCGGCCGGCGAAACGATTTTCACCGCCCTCAGCCCGATCCGGCAGGGGGATCGCGTGTTGGGGATTGTCGGTCTTGTCAGCACGGCTGGCGAAATCGACGCAGCCGTGCGCGCGGAACGCGAACGTGTGCTGCAGATGTTCGTGATCGCGACACTTGTCTCGATTGCGCTCAGTCTCGTGCTGGCCTCGACCATCTCGGATCTGGCGGATGCCGCCGAGATTGGCCGGGATCGCAACAAGTCGAATGTCGCCAAGGGTCGGATCCGCATTCCGGACCTGACCGCGCGTCCGGATGAGATTGGCCGCCTGTCCGGTGCCCTGCGCGGCATGGTTGCGGCGCTGTACGACCGTATCGACAGCAACGAACAGTTTGCGGCTGATGTGGCGCATGAGATCAAGAACCCCTTGGCCTCGTTGCGGTCAGCCGTGGGCACGCTGCGCGTCGCGCGACGTCCGGATCAGACCGAGCGTCTGCTGGATGTGATCGACCACGATGTGCGCCGCCTGGACCGGCTCGTCAGCGATATCTCGAACGCTTCGCGTTTGGACAGTGAACTGGTCAAGGAAGAAGAGGTCGAATTCGACCTGCTGCAGATGGTCTCGCGCCTGGCGCAATACCTGGGCGAGGACGCGCGCAAGCAGGGGATCGAGTTCATCATCGACATGCCTGACAACCCGGTCGAGATTCACGGGCTTGAGGATCGTCTGGCGCAGGTCTTTGTCAACCTGATCACCAACGCCATCAGCTTCTGTGAAGAGGGCGACGCGATCCGCATCTGGGCCCGCCGCCGCGCCAACCGTGTGTTGGTCGTGGTCGAGGACACCGGTCCCGGCATCCCCGAAGAGGCGCTGACCAAGATCTTCAAGCGGTTCTACACCAACCGTCCGACGGATGAGTTCGGCAACAACTCGGGCCTGGGTCTGGCAATCTCGAAGCAGATCGTCGAGGCCCATGGCGGCGTGATCTGGGCCGAAAATATCCGCCCGACCGAGGCGGATGTGACCTCGGAACCCCTGGGCGCGCGGTTTGTTGTTGGCTTGCCGCTGTAAGCGGTATGGAATTGATCCACGGCACCTCGGTCAACTGGCATGGACAAGGGGTGCTTATCATCGGCCCGTCGGGCAGCGGAAAATCCGGTCTGGCGCTGGGGCTCATGGCCCATGGCGCCGGGCTGATCTGCGATGATCAGACACGATTGATCCAAAGCGACGGTGCCATTTTCCTGCACCCTGCACCCAACCTGTTGGGCATGATCGAGGCGCGCGGCACGGGCATCCTGAACGCCGAAGCCTCGGACCCGGCGCCTTTGACGCTGGTCATCGACATGGGCACGCCCGAGACTGACCGATTGCCGCCACAGCGCACGACAAAAATCCTGGGTCACCCAATCACACTGTTGCGCGTTTCTGCGTCGCAGTATTTCTTGCAGGCACTTGTGCACTACCTCAAGTCTGGCAGGAAACACTGAGGCCCCCATGTCCGAGACCGCTCACCAGCGTGTTGTGCTTGTCACCGGCCCCTCGGGCGCCGGGCGGTCCACGGCGATCAACGTGCTTGAGGATCTGGAATACGAGACCATCGACAACATCCCCCTGCGCCTGATCCCACGGCTGCTGGAAGGCGATGACCAGCCGCTGGCCCTCGGGATCGACGTGCGAAACCGGGACTTTTCGTCCGCGGGGCTGCTGGATTTGTACCAGCAGCTTTTGGTGGACCCGAACATCGCCGTGACGATGCTGTATGTCGACTGCGCCCCCGAGGTGCTGCAAAGGCGGTATTCAGAGACGCGCCGACGCCATCCCCTCGCACCGGCGGAAAGCCCGACCGAAGGCATTCGACGCGAATTGCAGGTGCTGGAACCCGTGCGGGTTCGGTCGGATATCGTGATTGACACAACTGAGCTGTCGCCCCATGACCTGCGCGCGCAGTTGCAGGGCTGGTTCCAGCTGGGCAGCGACCAGACACTGGCGGTCGCGGTTCAAAGCTTTTCCTACAAGCGCGGGTTGCCGCATGGGGCCGACATGGTGCTGGACTGCCGGTTCCTGCAAAACCCCTATTGGCGTCCCGAGTTGCGGGCGATGACGGGGCTTGACGCCGAGGTTTCCGACTATATCTCCACCGACACCCGGTTTGCGCCCTTTGTCGAACACGTCATGTCGCTGGTCACCTTTCTGCTGCCCGCGCATGTCGACGAAGGGAAAGCCCATTTTTCGATCGGTTTCGGCTGCACCGGCGGACAACACCGTTCGGTTGCGATGACGGAACGGATCGCGGTGGGGCTTGCGCAGGCGGGCTGGCGGGTGTCTATAAGACATCGGGAGTTGGAACGGCGCGGCCTTGCCGCAGCGCAGAGACGGGTGATCGGAGACGACGGAGTGGTGCAGAGGTGATCGGCATCGTGATTGTGGCGCATGGTGGTCTGGCGCGCGAATACCTCGCGGCGGTCGAGCATGTCGTGGGCAAGCAGCCGGGCATCTTGTCGATCTCGATCGAGGCCGCGCATGACCGCGCTGCCAAGCAAGACGAGATCTGCGCCGCCGCGGATGAGGTCGATCAGGGTGATGGCGTCGTTGTCGTGACCGACATGTTTGGCGGGTCGCCGTCGAACCTGTCGCTGCGTGCCTGCAAGCCCGACAATCGTCGGATTCTGTACGGAATGAACTTGCCCATGTTGATCAAACTGGCCAAAAGCCGCCACCGGTCTGTGCCGGATGCGGTTGCCAAGTCATTGGAGGCCGGGCGAAAATACATCGACAGTCAAGTCGTGAGGGGGGACTAGACGACCATGACCGAGCAAACGCTTCGCCAGTTGAAAATCGTCAATGAAAAGGGCCTGCACGCGCGGGCCTCGGCGAAACTTGTGGAAGTCGTCGAAGGATTCGATGCCTCGGCCGAAGTGTCAAAAGACGGCATCTCGGCTGCAGGTGACAGCATCATGGGGCTGTTGATGCTGGGTGCCTCAAAGGGCACCTCGATCGAGGTGCAGACCTCGGGCCCGCAGGCCGCGCAACTGGCCGAGGCGCTGGAAGTGCTGGTCGCCGACCGCTTTGGCGAGGACTGCTAGCGCGTCGGAACCGGTTCGTCACCGCGATAATCGTAAAACCCGCGATTGGTCTTGCGACCCAGCCATCCGGCCTCGACGTATTTCGTCAGCAGGGGGCAGGGGCGGTACTTGGTGTCGGCCAGACCGTCGTGCAGCACGTTCATGATCGCAAGGCAGGTGTCGAGCCCGATGAAATCAGCCAGCTCCAGCGGGCCCATCGGGTGGTTGGTGCCCAACTTCATCGCCGAATCGATCGAGGCAACGTTTCCGACGCCTTCGTACAGTGTATAGACCGCCTCGTTGATCATCGGCATCAGGATGCGGTTGACGATGAAAGCCGGAAAATCCTCGGCGCTGGCGGCGGTCTTGCCCAGGCGGTTCACCACGCCAAGGCAGGCCTGATAGGTCTCTTCATCGGTGGCGATGCCGCGGATCAGTTCGACCAGTTGCATGACCGGAACCGGGTTCATGAAGTGGAACCCCATGAATTTCTCGGGCCGGTCGGTGCGGCTGGCCAGACGCGTGATCGAGATCGACGAGGTGTTCGAGGTCAGCAGCGTCGTCGGTTTCAGATGCGGCAAGAGCCCGTCAAAGATCTTTTGCTTGATGGCCTCGTTCTCGGTCGCGGCCTCGATCACAAGATCGGTCTGCGCCACCTGCGCGGGATCAAGCGTCGTCGAGATCCGGGCTATGGCGGTATCCCGATCCTCGGCCGAAATCTTGTCGCGGCTGACCTGGCGATCCAGGTTGCGGGTGATCAGGGCGACGGCCTTGTCCAGGGCGTCTTGGCTGACGTCGTTCAGTTGCACGTCATAGCCAGCGACGGCCATGACATGCGCAATGCCGTTCCCCATCTGGCCCGCGCCGATGACCCCGATTGATTTGATGTCCATGATCCGCCGCCTTTCGAAATCTGCGCGAGAATAGGCAGCACTTGTGACCTGCTGCAAGGGCAAGTGATGAAAACTCTAGTCAGATTTTGCCTTTAGCGGTTTCGCAATGGTTTTCGCCCACTTTTGCATGTGGGTGAAAAGATTGGGTGGGTTCGATGACCTATGAACGGCAGGTCCCGGGGGACCTGGATTATGAGTTTTGCCGATACGGCAGTTCACGCATTCGCTTTCGGGGACCAAAACCTCCTGACGGTGTGCCCTACATGGCATTTCTCGGAGCCGACGAAACATTTGGCCGATTTGTCCCAACGCCCTATCCCGCGTTGATCACACAGGACCTGGGCGTGCCAGGCGTCAACCTTGCGATTCCCCATGCGGGCCCGGACCTGTATCTAAGGGATCCCTCGGTCCTGCGGGTTGCCGAGGCGGCCCGCTTGAAGGTGGTGCAGGTGGTTGGTGCGCAGAATATGTCGAACCGGTTCTACCGCGTTCATCCGCGGCACAACGACCGGTTTTTGCGCGCTTCGGACGGTTTGCGGCGGCTCTATCACGAGATTGATTTCACCGAGTTTCACTTTGTCACACATATGCTGGGCACCCTGCAGGAAACCTGCGCGGACAGGTTCTCGTTGGTGCAAGACGAATTGACCTCGGCCTGGCGCGCGCGGGTCGGGCAGTTGATCGATATGATCGGTCCGCCTGTTGTCCTGGTCTGGATCGCCGCCCACTGTCCGCGTCGCGTTGACGGCATCGTGACCGGTCGGGGGCCAGCCCTGGTATCCCACGACATGGTCGAGGAAATACGCCAGCATGCGACGGCCTATGCCGAATCCTGCATAACGGGCGAGGCGCTGTCTCTGGGGACCGAGGGGATGGTCTATCCGGCCGACAAGGAACCCTTGGCACGGTTGTGTTCCGGGCCGGCGGTTCACGTCAAGGTGGCCAAGGACCTGGTCCCGACGATCCAGAAATGCCTTGAGGACGACTGAATGAAAAAGCCCGCCGGGTTGGCGGGCTTTCGCAGGTTTCGTAGGGCGGGGTTCACCCCGCTGCAGGATCAGCCCAGTTTCTCGGTCAGTTCCGGCACTGCGTCGAACAGATCCGCGACCAGTCCGAAGTCGGCAACCTGGAAGATCGGCGCTTCTTCGTCCTTGTTGATCGCAACAATGATCTTGCTGTCCTTCATGCCGGCCAGGTGCTGGATCGCCCCCGAGATGCCCGCGGCCACATAAAGATCCGGCGCCACGACCTTGCCAGTCTGGCCAACCTGCCAGTCGTTCGGCGCAAAGCCCGAGTCGACCGCCGCGCGCGACGCGCCCACGGCGGCGTTCAGCTTGTCAGCAAGCGCCTCGATGATGGCAAAGCTCTCTTCCGAGCCCACGCCACGGCCGCCTGACACGACGATGCCGGCCGAGGTCAGTTCCGGACGGTCGCTTTCGGCCACCTTGTCCTCGACCCACTCTGACAGACCGGGGTTCTCGGCCGCGCCAACGGTCTCGACAGCAGCCGAGCCGCCTTCGCCGGCGGCGTCAAAGTTTGCCGTCCGGAAGGTGACCACTTTCTTGGCGTCCGAGGATTTCACCGTCTGGATCGCGTTGCCCGCGTAGATCGGGCGCTCGAAGGTGGCGCCGTCGACAACCGCCGTGGCGTCCGAAATCACCATGACGTCCAGCAGTGCAGCGACGCGGGGCATGACGTTCTTGGCATCCGTCGTGGCCGGCGCAACGATGTGTTCATAATCGCCTGCCAGGCTGACGATCAGCGCGGCGGTCGATTCTGCCAAGCGGTGGCCCAGCGATGCATCCTCGGCCACCAGGACCTTGGCCACACCGTCGATCTTGGCGGCGGCCTCACCAGCGGCTGCGGCAGAGCCACCCGCGGCCAGAACCGTCACGTCGCCAAGCGCCTTGGCGGCGGTCACCGCCTTGGCGGTGGCGTCCAGCGCCAGTTCGCCATTGTTCACTTCAGCAAGGAGAAGAACAGCCATTACACAGCCCCCGCGTCTTTGAGTTTTGCGATCAGGTCATCGACACTGTCGACCTTGATGCCTGCGGCCCGCGCTTCGGGCTCGGTGGTCGAGACGATCTCGAGCCGCGGTGTCACGTCGACGCCGTAGTCGGCGGCGGTTTTTTCGTCCAGCGGCTTGCGCTTGGCCTTCATGATGTTGGGCAGCGACGCATAGCGCGGTTCGTTCAGGCGCAGGTCCACGGTGACGATCGTGGGCATCTTGACGCTGATGGTCTGCAGACCGCCGTCAACCTCGCGGGTCACCTTGGCGCTGTCGCCGTCGATGTCGAGCTCGGATGCAAATGTGGCCTGGCTCCAGCCCAGAAGCGCCGAGAGCATCTGGCCGGTGGCGTTCATGTCGTTGTCGATGGCCTGTTTGCCGCACAGCACGATACCGGGCTCTTCTTCCTTGACGACAGCGGCCAGGATCTTGGCTACGGCCAAAGGCTCGATGTCGGTGTGCACGTCATCGGCGGCCACAACCAGGATCGCACGGTCAGCACCCATCGCAAGCGCAGTGCGCAGCGTTTCCTGCGCCTGTTTGACACCGATCGACACGGCCACAACTTCGTCCGCCTTGCCGGCTTCCTTCAGGCGGATCGCCTCTTCCACGGCAATCTCGTCGAATGGGTTCATCGACATCTTGACGTTTGCGAGATCGACGCCCGTACCATCCGCCTTGACGCGGACCTTCACGTTGTAGTCAATCACGCGTTTGACAGGCACAAGTACCTTCATCTGCGTTTGTCTCCTGAGTGCAGTGGACAGCCGTGTGACTCTCCACGAGTGATATCCCACGCGTGATAGCCTTTGGGCCCGAGAGGGAACAGGCGAAAATCGTCACGTTAGCGCCAACCTACGTCGCGTTGTTTCATATTATGAGTTTCATCGGAAACTTTCTGTCGGGTGATTCCCGACATATCGGGAGGGTGGAATGGAAAAAGTTCTTGGACTTGGCGGCGTCTTTCTGCGGTCGCCCAACCCTGAAGCGCTGGCGAAATGGTACCTGGATCACCTGGGGATCAACCTGGTGCCCAGCGATTATGAAACCCCCGTCTGGCAGCAGGAGGCCGGTCCCACGGTCTTTTCGCCTTTCGCCCAGGACACAGGGTATTTCGGACATCCGGGACAGATGGCGATGCTGAACTTCCGCGTTCGGGATCTGGCCGCCATGGCAGCGCAGCTGCGCGCGGCGGGCGTCGAGGTGACCGAGGACCCCGACAGTCCTTACCCCAATGGCAGTTTCGCCTGGATCACCGACCCAGACGGCAACAAGGTCGAGTTGTGGCAACCGGCCTGAGGCCTAGCGGCAGATCGCCCGCAAGGCATTCCAAGCCGCGGGGTCCAGCAAGGTGGACACGGCCTGCACCTGTTCGGTCGCCTCGGCGGCCTGAATGCGGTCGCGCAACTGCGGGTGGCTGCTCAGATGGGCCATGATCCCCTCGGCATCACCGCCAAGCTCCTGGAAACGGCGGAACATATCGGCCAGCGCCGAAGGTGGGATCTCGGCCAGACGCATCAATTCGTGGGCGAAGATGTCTGCGGTTTCCTCGGCGGCCTGACTGTATTGGGCATTGATAAGCCGTTCGGTCAGGAACAAAACCGCCGCGCCGCCAGCGAAATCGCCGAACAGCAGGCCCAGAACGCCAATTGATCCGGCCGACCGCAGGGCGTGGCGCGTCGGATCGCGGCTCACGACATGCCCGATTTCATGCGCCATGACGGCGGCCAGTTCCTCGGGCGTCCGGGCGGCGTTGATCAAGCCGTCAAACAGCACCACGTAACCGCCGGGCAGCGCAAAGGCGTTGACCATGTCATGATCCAGCACCACGACGTTCAGCTCGACCGGCAGGTCGACGTGAAAGGTCAGCTTGTCGGTCATCGCGGACAAAGCCGCCAGGCCCGGCGCGCCATCGCAGACCGGAACCGGGGCCAGGCCGGTTTCGTCCAGGGCCGCCCGGATCTGCCCAAGCGTGGTTTCGCCCAAGGCGCGTTCGCCCTCGGTCGGGATGAGCAGAGCCATCTGGTCGGCCATACGTGGCACCAGCACGCCGATGATCAGCGCGACCGAGGCCAGAGCGGCCACAGCCCAGGCGATCAGGCGGCCGCGTTTGGTGACCGGGGCGCGGTGGGTGCGGTTGGGCAGGCGCGGGGTGATCTCGCGATCTGGCAGAATCAGGCGCTGGACCGGATCATAGTAGTTTCGCAGCACCATGATGTCGCGACCCGCCTGATCTGGCACCTCGCGGATGACCGGGAAGGGCCAGCTGTGGGTTTCGCCCTCGCCGTCGACCCAAGTCAGCGCGCCGATGTCTTCGTCGACCGTGACTGTCACCTCTTGGGGCGACGCGTGCGTTCCGGACAGGAATTGCCCGGTTGCCTGAAACCTGGGGGCGTTGTTGCCGACGCGGATTTGCAAGGGCGCCCGGCTCATAGGCTGGCCCCCACGTCCAGCGCCTCGGCAAAACCTTCGGCCTGTTCCGCGCTGTCGCGGGGGCGTTGCCGGATGCTCGTCAGGTGGTGAGGCCCGGCGATGGTCAGTCGCGCAGCGTAGTGGCGCATCACGGGCAGCGTGACAAAAACGTGTGTCAGGGCGCTCCAGAGCAGGAAAATGGTGAAATACAGAAGGACCGAGGCCAGCACCAAGGTCCAGCGCGGCAGGGCCGAGAGGAAGGCGAGGTTGGGGTCCGTGGCAAACTGGTCCGGGAATTGGACCAGCACAAAAAGCCCGCCCAGGATACCGCCCGGGATCAGGATGGCCAGTCCCGTCAGCAGGTAGCCGAAGGCGGTGATCCAAAAGACCCTGAGGGCCGAGGGATCAACAGCAAGCTGCACGCCGGCCAGCCGCTTTTCGTTTGTCAGCAGGCGCAGGCTTTCGACGCGGTAGTGCACGAGGCCATAGACAAACAGAATGCTGCCAAGCGCCCCCAACAGGGCCGTCGGCAGAGGATCCTGGGTCGTCAGGAATACCGTGATCGTGGCCAGCAGCAGGATGGCGGCCACAAAGAGGGGGCGCATCGCCCGATAGAGCATGGTCCACCTGCCGCCCTGTTCAAAACGCTCGGTCCCGAAAAAGGTGCGGTCTGTGCGGTACTTCTCGAGCCAGAAGGTCATGCGCGGCATGAGCAGGCCCAGGCTCAGGATAGTGACCAGCCAGTGCACAAGCGCGCGCCCGGCATACCCCCAGGCCCCCGGTTCCAGGCCAAATCGCAGGCCGCGCCAGCGGGTACGGGCCAGGATGTAGCGACGGGCGCGGTATTGCGCGTAGAACCACAGCGGGATGACGCCGACAAAGCTGACCAGATAGGCCGCGACATTGCCGTGAAACAGTGTGAAGCTTGCGAACATCAGCAACAGGTTCACGATGCCGATGTAGAAGGCCAGAAACACAACGGCGATCAGGAAGCCCAGCAGTTTCTCAAACGGGTCCCCGACGTATTCCAGCGGATGACCCCCGGGCCGAATGGCGGACCAGTACCAGCGACGGATCCGTGTCTTCATCCAGAATCGATAAAGGCCCAGTGTCAGAACCGTCAGAAGACCCGTCTTGAGTGTCAGCCAGAACAGTGGCCAACGGCGACCGACAAATTCGGTCGAAAGCGGATCAGGTGAAGCGGTTGTCACGTGGGAAGCCTCGGGGGGCCATGCGTCCGGTACCAGCACGTTTTCCGCGCCATTCGGTAAGGTCTGTCTCGGTCCGGGTGCGCCCGGCGGGATCGAGCCACGAGAGCCCGGAGGCGAGGTCAAAGGTGGTTGCATCCGACAGGCCTCCGTCCTTGTACTTTTGCAACCGCACGCCCTTGCCGCGGGTCATCTCGGGCAATTCGTCCAGCGCAAAGACCAGCACCTTGCGGTTCTCGCCCACAACGGCGACCGCGTCGCCCGCCACCGGTTTGCAGACCAGGGCCGTCACATCGCCGCGCACGTTGAGAACCTGCTTGCCGGTGCGGGTCTGGGCCAGGATGTCATTTTCCGGCACCACAAAGCCATCCCCGGCAGAAGAGGCCACCAGCAGTTTGCGGTCGGGCTTGTGGATGAACAGATCGACGATTTGCGCTTCGTTCGGCAGGTCGACCATCAGGCGCAGCGGTTCGCCCATGCCGCGCCCGCCGGGCAGGTTGGCGGCCGAGACGGTATAGAACCGCCCGTTTGAGGCAAAGACCAGCAGCTTGTCGGTGGTTTCGGCGTGGAAGATGAACCGCGGGCCGTCGCCGTCCTTGAACTTCAACTCGCGCTTGAGGTCGATGTGCCCGGTCATGGCGCGGACCCAGCCCATCTGGCTGCAGACCACGGTGATCGGTTCGCGTTCGATCATCGCCTCGATCGGGACGTCTTCGGCCTCTCCGGCCTCGGCAAAGCTGGACCGGCGCGCGCCGCCAGGGAAATCCTTGCCAAAGGCTTTCTTCACGTCGCGCAGCTGGTCGGCGATGGCCTGCCACTGCAGGTCGCCGCTTTCCAGCAGATCCTCGAGGCCCGCGCGTTCCTCCATCAGCTTGTCGCGTTCCGCGACCAGCTCCATCTCTTCGAGACGGCGCAAGGACCGCAGGCGCATGTTGAGAATGGCCTCGGCCTGAACCTCGGTCAGGCCCAGTTCCTCGCCGCTGGCGGGGGCGGGCGAGACATAGTCGGCCTCGGATGTCGCGCGCACAAAGTCCTGCCCCCAATCCTCGCGCATCAGCGCAGCCTTGGGGTCGTCGTCATAGCGGATGATGTCGATCACGCGGTCGAGGTTCAGGAAGGCGACGATCAGGCCCTCAAGCACCTCCAGCCGGTGGTCGATCTTTTCCATCCGGTGCTTGCTGCGCCGGATCAGCACCTCGCGCCGGAAATCGAGGAAGGCGCGCAGCACCTCTTTCAGCGAACAGACCTTGGGGGTCACCCCGTCGATCAGCACGTTCATGTTCAGGCTGAAGCGCGTCTCAAGGTCGGAGTTGCGGAACAGCATCCCCATCAGCACGTCGGGGTCGACGTTCTTGGACTTGGGTTCCAGAACCATGCGGATGTCTTCGGCGCTTTCATCGCGCACATCCGCCAGGATCGGGATTTTCTTGGATTGGATCAGCTCGGCGATGCGCTCGATCAGCTTGGATTTCTGCACCTGATAGGGGATCTCGGTCACGACGATCTGCCACTGGCCGCGGGTCAGTTCCTCGACCTCCCAGCGGCAGCGAAGGCGGATCGCGCCGCGGCCGGTGCGATAGGCCTCGGCGATGTTTTCGCGCGGTTCGACAATGACGCCGCCTGTCGGGAAATCGGGACCGGGGACGTAATTCAGCAGGGTGTCATCGCGGGCATCGGGGGTCTTGATCAGATGCTGGCAGGCGTCGATCAGTTCGCCCACATTGTGCGGCGGGATATTGGTCGCCATACCCACCGCGATGCCGCTGGCCCCATTGGCCAGAAGGTTCGGAAAGGTGGCCGGCAGGACGGAAGGCTCTTCGAGCCGGCCATCGTAGTTGTCGCGGAAATCGACGGCGTTTTCGTCCAGCCCCACCAACAGCGCTTCGGCCACGACGGTCAGGCGGGCCTCGGTGTAGCGGCTGGCGGCGGGGTTGTCGCCGTCAATGTTGCCAAAGTTGCCCTGGCCATCGACCAGCGGGTAGCGGACGTTGAATTCCTGCGCCAGGCGCGCCATCGCGTCATAGATCGCGGCATCGCCGTGGGGGTGGAAATCCCCCATCGTGTCGCCACTGATCTTGGCCGATTTCAGGAACTTCCCACCGGCCGACAGACGCAGGCGGCTCATGGCATAAAGGATCCGGCGATGCACCGGCTTCAACCCGTCGCGCGCATCGGGCAGCGCGCGGTGCATGATCGTCGACAGCGCATAGGTCAGATAGCGCTCGCCAATCGCGCGGCGCAGAGGCTCTGCCACGTCGCGGGCGTTCATGTTGGGGTCGTCGGTGATATCGTTCATAGATGATGTGATATCGCTCGCACTCGAGGGCGTAAAGCAACCAGCGCTGATATTTTTGGTCAGGTCCGCCAAGCGGCCCGTTTTCAACGCAGGTCAACCCTGATACCCCGGCGAGAACTGGCCCGGGGGACGTCATGGCACAGCAGAAGTCCATTCTGATCACAGGGTGTTCGTCGGGCATCGGCCTGGATGCCGCCCGCGGACTGAGAGATCATGGCTGGCGTGTCTTTGCCTCGTGCCGCGCCGCCGAGGATTGCGCGCGCCTGCGTGCCGAAGGGTTCGAATCACCCAAACTGGACTACGCCGAGGCTGGCTCGATCTCGCAGGCATTGGATGAGGTGTTGGCCGCCACGGGCGGCACACTGGACGCGCTTTTCAACAACGGGGCCTATGCCACGCCCGGGGCGGTCGAGGACCTGCCGACCGACGCACTGCGCGCGAACTTCGAGGCCAATGTCTTTGGCTGGCACGACCTGACGCGTCAGGTCATTCCGGTGATGCGGGCGCAGGGCCACGGCCGCATCCTCAACTGTTCGTCCGTGCTGGGGATCGTCGTTGCCCCGTGGCGCGGGGCGTACAACGCAACGAAACACGCGCTTGAGGGGCTGACCGACACCCTGAGGATCGAGATGCGCGATACGCCGATCCATGTGATCACCCTTCAACCGGGGCCGATCGGCACCCGGATCCGCCAGAATGCCATCCCACATTTCGAACGTTGGATCGACTGGCGGAACTCACCCCGCGCCGAGGCTTATGAAAAACGCCTGATGAAGCGCCTTTACGAAGATCGGGGCCCCGATCCCTTTGAGTTGCCGGCATCGGCCGTGACCGCCAAGGTGATCCGAGCGCTCGAAACGCCAAATCCGCGCCCGCACTACAAGGTGACGACGCCGACATACCTGATGGAGACCCTGCGCCGGACCCTGCCGCGTCGCACGCTGGACTGGATCCTTGCCAAGGGTTAAACGCCGCATTCGCTTTTTCCGCGCGGCCCGCTATGTCAGTGCGGGCAAGTGAAAGGACATGTCATGTTCAACGATCCCCTGTTCTATGTCTCCGCCGTCGCGGTTCTGATCGTCGCGGCCATCCTGATGGTTGGCATCGGCGGTTTCGCAAAGGGCGGCGAGTTCAACCGCAAACACGCGAATCGCATCATGCGGTATCGCATCGTCGCGCAGCTTCTGGCGGTTGTGATCATCCTGTTGTTTGTCTGGTTGCGGGGCGAGGGCTGAACATGGTTGTCCTGAACAAGATCTACACCCGAACCGGCGATGGCGGCGACACCGCACTTGGCGACGGCTCGCGCGTGGCCAAGCACGCGCTGCGGGTGACCTCGTATGGCACCACGGACGAGCTGAACGCCACGGTCGGCATGGCCCGTCTGCATGCCTCGGGCGAGCTGGATCAGCGGTTGAGCCTGATCCAGAACGACCTTTTCGATCTGGGTGCCGACCTGTGCCGCCCCGAGATGGAAAAGGACGCCGAGGCCGAATATCCGCCGTTGCGCATGGTCGAGGCGCAGGTTGCGCGGCTTGAGACCGAAATCGATGCGATGAACGCCGACCTCAGCCCGTTGCGCAGTTTTGTCCTGCCCGGCGGCTCGGCCCTGTCCGCGCATCTGCACCTGTGCCGCACCGTGGCGCGGCGCGCCGAACGGCTGTCGACCGAGCTGGCCACCCAGGACAGCGTCAACCCGGTGGCTGTCAAATACCTCAACCGCCTGTCGGACTGGTTCTTTGTCGCCTCACGGGTCGCCAACAACAATGGTCAGGACGACGTCCTGTGGGTGCCGGGCGCAAACCGCTAAGCGCCCGACCTTGCGGCGACTTTCCGCGGTGCTTCGATGACTGCGTTGCCTCGCGGCGCGGTGCGCGATATGGCTATGGTCAGCTTTTTCGGCAGAGCGGGGGAACCATGGTCCGGATTTTTGTGCTTTTGACGCTTGTACTTGGTCTGGCCGCCTGCGCCGACGGCGCCAGAAACCTTGAACAGGCGCCTGATCCGCTGGGTGACATGAAGCTTGGGTTTGCGGTTGTTGTTGCGCCTGCCCCGGTCAAGGGACCCGTGTCGCGTGATGCTACCTCGGAAGAGTGGATCGAGGTCATGCAGCGGGAAATGGATCGCCGTTTCAAGCGCTATGAAGGCGAGAAGTTCTACAACATCGGTGTCTCGGTCGATGGATACGTCCTGGCGCAGCCGGGCATCCCGCTTGTGCTTTCCCCGAAATCGGTGCTGATCATCAAGGCGACGGTCTGGGACGACGCCACCGGAACCAAGCTCAATGAAGAAGCCGAACAGATCACGGTTCTCGAGGCGGTTTCCGCCGAGACGGCGATCGGGTCCGGCCTGACGCAGAGCAAGCGCAAGCAGATGAAGAATCTCTCGGTGAACGCCGCCTATCAGGTCGAACTGTGGATGCGGAAGATGCAAAAGGAAAAGGGCTGGTTCGGAGGTGTGAACGCGGCCCCGGCCGAGGCCGCCGCACCTGTCGAAGAGGCCGCCGCGGCCGCGGGCTAGGCCCTGCGGCGGCGCGCCGCCCGGCTGACAGGCCTGATGCCGCAACTGATGCTTGATTTTCCCTGTCCATGCTCATAAATGGCCCGCGATGAAACCCGGGCCAATGACGGCCCCCCAACTTCGGTGAGGCGTCTGAAAAGATGGCAAAGGAAAAGTTTGAGCGCAGCAAACCGCACTGCAACATCGGCACGATTGGTCACGTTGACCACGGCAAGACGACGCTGACGGCTGCAATCACCAAGCAGTTCGGCGACTTCAAAGCCTACGACGAGATCGACGGCGCGCCGGAAGAGAAAGCCCGCGGCATCACCATCTCGACCGCGCACGTCGAGTATGAAACCGAGGCTCGCCACTACGCGCACGTCGACTGCCCCGGCCACGCCGACTATGTCAAGAACATGATCACCGGTGCCGCCCAGATGGACGGCGCGATCCTGGTTGTGAACGCCGCTGACGGCCCGATGCCCCAGACCCGCGAGCACATCCTGCTGGGCCGCCAGGTTGGCATCCCCGCCATGGTCGTGTTCCTGAACAAGGTTGACCAGGTCGACGACGAAGAACTGCTGGAACTGGTCGAAATGGAAGTTCGCGAACTGCTGAGCGAATACGACTTCCCGGGCGACGATGTTCCGATCGTGGCCGGCTCGGCCCTGGCCGCTCTGGAAGGCCGCGACGACAACATTGGTTCGGAAAAGATCGCCGAGCTGATGGCCGCCGTTGACGAGTACATCCCGCAGCCGCCGCGCGCTGTTGACGAGCCCTTCCTGATGCCGATCGAAGACGTGTTTTCGATCTCGGGTCGTGGTACCGTTGTGACCGGCCGTGTCGAGCGTGGTGTGATCAACGTTGGTGACGAGATCGAGATCGTCGGCATCAAGGACACCCAGAAGACCACCTGCACGGGCGTTGAAATGTTCCGCAAGCTGCTGGACCGCGGCGAAGCGGGCGACAACATCGGCGCGCTGCTGCGTGGTGTTGACCGTGAAGCGGTCGAGCGTGGCCAGGTTCTGTGCAAGCCGGGTTCGGTGACGCCCCACACCAAGTTCGAGGCCGAGGCCTACATCCTGACCAAGGACGAAGGTGGCCGTCACACGCCGTTCTTCGCGAACTACCGCCCGCAGTTCTACTTCCGTACGACGGACGTGACCGGCACGGTTGAGCTGCCTTCGGGCACCGAGATGGTGATGCCTGGCGACAACCTGAAGTTCACGGTTGAACTGATCGCCCCGATCGCGATGGAAGACGGCCTGCGCTTTGCGATCCGCGAAGGCGGCCGCACCGTCGGTTCGGGCGTCGTCTCGAAAATCCTCGAGTAACGAGGGTGTAAGGGCCCGCAAGGGCCCGGCGCAACGCATGATGTCTGACGTGCGGTGGGGTAAACCCCACCCTACGACAGACCGGACATAAGGCCGCCGATTGGGCGGCCTTTTTTTGTTGCGCTTGTGGCTGGGGGACGTCGGCGGCACCGTGTCAGCTTTTGCGTGATCCGGTCCGCATCCCGCAGGTCCGTTTACCAGGTCCCCGAGGTGCCTTGGGGAGTCCAGAACCGTCGCCTGGGACCCGTACGGGCCCAAAAAGAAAGGCGGCCTTTCGGCCGCCTGTTCCGTCAGTCCGCGCATTCCCAGTCCAGGATACGCGCGGGCCTTAGACGGCTTGCATTACTGCACGTGACGCAGGATCGAACGGACCTGGTTCGCGATGTGCAGGTCGTCATCTTCACCAGCGTCATGGATCACGTTCAGCGCGTGGATGAGCGCGGTGTCCGACACGACCGACAGGTCAACGTCGGGTGCAAGGCGTTTGAGCTGGTCTTCGGCCGAGACCGCTGCGGTGGCTGCGAACGCTGCGCCGCCCAGGGCGATCATGGCTGCGGTCGATGCGACAAGAACACGTTTCATGGGGATTTTCCTTTTAAGTCAGAGTTGGTCTTGGGGAGGAGGGAGTTATTGCACGTGACGCAGGATCGAACGCACCTGGTTCGCGATGTGCAGATCGTCGTCTTCGCCGGCGTCATTGATCACGTTCAGCGCGTGGATCAGGGCGGTGTCCGACACAACCGACAGGTCAACGTCGGGTGCAAGGCGTTTGAGCTGATCTTCGGCCGAGACCGCTGCGGTGGCTGCGAAAGCTGCGCCGCCCAGGGCGATCATGGCTGCGGTCGATGCGACAAGAACACGTTTCATGTTTGGTTTCCTTCGAGTGGTGCCCGTTTGGGTCGATTGGGAGGGCCCCATCCGGGCGTTGGGATTTTCGTTTCTGCGCCAGCCTGTCGTGCTGACACCAGACCAATTGGGGATGCCCGAGCGGGAAGCAAAATCACGAAATGCGCGCGAATTGATCACGGGGTTTTGCGCTTGAAATCACGTGGCGCGGACAGGGATTTGAGCGAATTTGCACAGCATTGGTGCGGGTCAAGCATTGAAGGAAAACCGCGAAACAGAGCGGCGGACGAAACCCGCCGATGGCGCGTTTTGTCAGTCGGTTTTTGGTGAAGAAAAAAGTTTTCGACTTCGCAATTTCGTGAAGGATTTGGCGGATCGCAAGCCAGATGGTGCGCCGACGCGGGGGCCTGGGGCAGGGCAAATCGGCCGACTTTGGGGCTTGCGCAAACCGACCGTTAGGATATCTGCAAAAAGCCCCGAATTCTTGTCCGTGGCCTCTTGATTTCGCCCCCTTGTTGAAATACCCAACGGGTCGGCCTTAGGGGTATAGCTCAGCTGGTAGAGCGACGGTCTCCAAAACCGTAGGTCGCGGGTTCGAACCCTGCTGCCCCTGCCATTTCTCTTCACCTCACCTGACGTTGGAGTATTCGTCCAAAAGACGTGCTCGGTTTGGAATGGTTTTCCTGGACAGCACAGATGTGTGCCGCTTTGCGTTCAGTTTGAAACGACGGAACGAACGCGGGTTCAATGCCGCAAATGGCCGACGGCTCTTGGAGATCGCGGTCGCAAGTATCGAGTGGCCGATTGATCGCCCGAGGACACAGGTGGTTGCGCCAAGTGACACATCACATCAGGCTGGCGCCGAGTGCATCGACATTCAGTATAGCATCCTGAACGGCGCGCTTTATGACCACTCCGACCCCGTCGCCTTTGCGCGGCAGGTGCCGGAGTGCTATCGCAAAGGGTTCCCGCATCAGCAGTGCCGACCCAAGTATCACCCGATGTTCGGCGATCCAAAGCAGACCGATACCTCGGCCTAAGTGTTTTAATCCAACCCGGAATGGGCGGCGACTTTGATCCGATGTCGCAACGTGCGGTCAAGTCGTTCCAGACCCGCAACACGCTGGCGCGCAACGGGCTGACGCAGGGAACGCTGGACGCGCTGGACCTGCTGGAGATCATTCCGAACTACGAACTGAATTGACGCCTCGGTTCACGCTTTTGCTGCGGGTTCTTGAATTCGTCCCGGCGCTCGTCTAAGTGCACCGTTACCGTAAGTATGGGAACCGCAAAGAATGGCCAATCCAGTCCAGTTCATCCAGCAGGTGCGCAGCGAAGTCTCCAAGGTCGTCTGGCCGACGCGCCGCGAGGTGCTGTTGACCACCGTGATGGTCTTTATCATGGCGACCCTGACCGCGATTTTCTTTGCACTGGTTGACCTGGGCATCCGCGCCGGGCTGCAGGGCATCCTGGGGATGTTCGGCTGAGCGCCGGGCAAATCCGGCCCCCGAACCTCTTGATTCTTTGACCTGCGCCCGTTAGGTCACACGACACTTCCGGTTGGCGTGCAATGATTCGAGTTGCACGCCGATTTTTATTGTACAAGCTGCATCCGGAAGGGAATGGAACCAGGTCCCCGGTAGTGGGCAGAAACTGAAGGTTGATCTCAGATGGCAAAGCGGTGGTATTCGGTCAGTGTGCTTTCGAACTTCGAAAAGAAGATCGCCGAGCAAATCAAGCAGACCGCCGAAGAGCAGGGTCTGGATGATCAGATCGAAGAAGTGCTGGTTCCCACCGAAGAGGTGATCGAGGTCCGTCGCGGCAAGAAGGTCACCACCGAACGCCGTTTCATGCCCGGCTACGTGCTGGTGCGGATGGAGATGTCGGACCAGGGCTATCACCTGATCAACTCGATCAACCGCGTCACCGGCTTTCTGGGCCCGCAAGGCCGCCCGATGCCGATGCGCGACGCCGAGGTGCAGGCGATCCTGGGTCGCGTGGCCGAGGGTGAGGAAGCGCCGAAGCTGATGATCAGCTTCGAGATCGGCGAAAAGGTCAAGGTCAACGACGGCCCGTTCGAGGATTTCGACGGCATGATCGAAGAGGTCGACGACGAGAACCAGCGCCTGAAGGTCTCGGTCTCGATCTTTGGCCGCGAAACCCCGGTCGAGCTGGAATTCACGCAGGTCACCAAGCAGGGCTGAGGCCGTTAGCCCAGCCCCGTCTTTTCCAGGTCTTCAACAAACCGGGCGCGCCAGCGCTCGGTCAGGGCGTCGGACAGCCGTGCCGTGTCGGCACGTGGCAGCGTGGACCCGGCCGGTCGGTCAATGGCGCGCAGGATGTCCCTTAGCGTTCTATCGGGATCCGCGCTTAGATCTTCATATCGGATGACCTGCGGTGCGATCGCCTGCCGCTTGAACCAATCCCGCCAGGTGCGGTCAAACGCGCGCATCTCTTGGTAGACCGCGAATATCTGCGCGAAGTCATAGACCGGGTCCCTGTGCGGCGACAGACGTTCGATTTCAGTGCCGTCGGTTGCCTTGTGCCACAGACCCGATTGCTGGGCACGGACGTAGAACAGCGCTTGTGCAATCTTGTCCGTGCGGTTCAGGTACAGAATTCGTGTGGGGCCGAACAGGCGCTCGATCCGCTCGGCGCTGGTTGTTGCGTCAGGGCAGACGGCCGCGATCGCCTGCAAGAAAAAGGCCAGGCCATGGCCCTGCAGGCGCACCCCAAAGATATCGCCAGACCCCCGCCCCTTGTCGCGTGCTGCGTCGATCAAGACCTTGGCTTGCTGCACTGGTCCCAACGTCGGATCGAGCGGGGTTTCAATTATACCCGCCCAACTGCTGAGAAGTGAGCGGTGGAAATAGGCCTCGGGGTGACCAGCCACGCCGGTTGCCGTCAAGAGGCGGCACAGCATGGTGCTGCCACTGCGGGGTGACGTGCAAATGAAATAGGATGAATACCGTGCCATCACACAGCAGGTATCATCGCACGACGACGAATTTGCAAAGGATTTGCCGAGGTCGCGGGTCTGTGCCGTTTTTGGCGCCTCTGCGGTTCATGTGTTAGGATTGGCCTGCCAGCCCCGGCGTTTTATTCACGTTCGCAAGGCCTCCAAATCATGTCCGATCCCTCACTCACTATCAGGATGCCGCGTTGGATTGCTGCAACGTTGCTGATCATTGCGTTGGGCCCCCAAGCCGCCCGGGCCGGCGAGCTGCACACCACGTCCATTGCCGGTGATCTGGACAAGGTTATCGAACTCTTGGATGCAGGCGCCGACGTGAACGAGGCAGACCCGACCGGAACGCCCCTGATCTGGGCCATGTTCGGTCAACAGGCTGAGGTCGCGAAATTGCTGGTGGACCGCGGCGCCGATCCAAACGTGCAAACCACCGGTTGGACCCCCCTTGTGTCGGCCATCAAGATGCAGGCGCCGGATCTGATTGACGCGCTGCTGGCGGCGGGTGCGGATCCGAATGGAAACGAAGCTCTGATCGCGCTTGCGGCCGCCGCCGAACTGGACGACGGGCAGCTTGCAGCGCGGTTGCTGGCGGCGGGCGCCAACCCGGACGCCCGGATGTCAGAGGCGCGGACCGCCCTGCATGTCGCCGCCGAAACGGGCAGTGCGGCGGTTGCACAGGCTTTGCTGACGGCGGGGGCTAATCCGAACGCTTTGACCTCTAGTGGCAAACCGGCGCTGCATTTTGCTGTTCTGAATGATAACGACGCGGTCGCCGCGCTGTTGCGTGAGGCGGGCGCGCGGCCCGGACCTGTGCAGCCTGTTGCCGCCTTGCTTGGCACGGCGGATCTCGGGCTGGGCAAAGAGGAGGCGCAGGTTTGCGCGCGCTGCCATGCCTTTGCACCGGTCGACGACAAATACGTCGAGCCGCCCCTGTGGAACATCGTGAACCGTAAGGTCGGCCAATATCCGGACCGGCCCGTCAGCGAAGCCTTGCAGCAGATCGGCGCGATCTGGGACTACGACACCCTGAACCGCTATATTGCCCGTCCCACCGAGTTTGCGCCCGGAACAACGATGGATCTGGTCGGGATTTCCGATCCCGACCGCCGCGCGAACCTGATCCTGTTCCTGCGCAGCCTGAGCGACATGCCCGCGCCCTTGCCCTGACAACAACCTTCTTGCCAAAGGCACGGATACTCTGTACCTGACGCCGATCGCCTCGGATGGGGCGAATCCCTCGTGGGAGGCGCGGTGATCGCGATCACCAGACCAGACCACGTCAACATAGGCCGCGGGACGCGTTCCACGGCTGTTTGAACAGGAGAAGGCCAATGGCCAAGAAGCTCGTTGGCAGCATGAAGCTGCAAGTGCCTGCCGGGCAGGCAAACCCCTCGCCGCCCGTCGGCCCTGCGCTGGGTCAGCGCGGCATCAACATCATGGAATTCTGCAAGGCGTTCAACGCCAAGACGCAGGACATGGAGCCCGGCGCGCCGTGCCCGACCGTGATCACCTACTATCAGGACAAGTCCTTTACCATGGACATCAAGACGCCCCCGGCGTCGTACTACCTGAAGAAGGCCGCCAAGCTGAAATCGGGCGCCAACAACCCCGGTCGTGAAACCGTTGGTTCGGTGACCCCGGCACAGGTGAAAGAAATCGCCGAAGCCAAGATGAAAGATCTGAACGCCAACGACATCGACGCGGCGATGCAGATCATCCTGGGCTCGGCCCGCTCCATGGGCATCGAGGTGAAGTAAGATGGCAAAGCTTGGAAAACGCACCCGCGCCGCCCGTGAAGCCTTTGCTGGCAAAGAAAACGTGACCGTCGAAGAGGCCGTCTCGCTGGTCAAGGCCAACGCCACCGCCAAGTTCGACGAAACCATCGAGATCGCGATGGCCCTGGGTGTTGACCCGCGCCACGCAGACCAGATGGTTCGCGGCGTAGTCGGCCTTCCCAACGGCACCGGCAAGACCGTCCGCGTTGCTGTCTTCGCACGTGGCCCCAAGGCAGAAGAAGCCCAGGCCGCTGGCGCAGACATCGTTGGCGCCGAGGACCTGATGGAAACCATCCAGGGCGGCACCATCGAGTTCGATCGCTGCATCGCGACCCCGGACATGATGCCGATCGTCGGTCGTCTGGGCAAGATCCTGGGCCCGCGCAACCTTATGCCGAACCCCAAGGTCGGTACCGTGACCATGGACGTGGCCGATGCGGTCAAGAACGCCAAGGGCGGTGAAGTCCAGTTCAAGGTCGAGAAGGCCGGTGTTGTGCACGCAGGTGTCGGCAAAGCCTCGTTCGACGAAGGCAAGCTGGCCGAAAACATCCGCGCCTTCGTGGGCGCCGTGGCCAAGGCAAAACCCGCCGGCGCCAAGGGCACCTACATGAAGAAGATCGCGCTCAGCTCGACCATGGGTCCGGGCGTGTCGATCGCAGTGGACTCGGCCAACGTCGAATAATCTTCGACATCGTTGAGATCAGAAGGGCGCCCCTTGGGGCGCCTTTTTTGTTTTGCGGTCATTGGCGTCCGTTGCGTCCGTTTTGTCCTAAAGTCCACAAACCTGCGTAAACTTTAGGCAAAGTGTTGACGGTGTAGAGTGCGCTTTCAATACTCCACAAGGTTTTGCAACAAGGGACGAAACATGGACATTCAGTACTTCGGACTTGAACCGAGATTTTTCAGCAGCGCGTTCTTTTCCGGCGGTACCTATGATGTCAGCGTGATTTCGGCGTCCCCGACGCAGATCATCCTGGAACAACCCACGACCGGAACGCGTGTCACGCTGGACGGGACAGGGTTGGTATTCGATGGCACGGGTGTGCTGGTCGAAGCCGGAACGATCACCGGGATGACGTTCACCAACACGCTTGGAACTCAGACTTTTGCGACTTTCACGGACTTCAGCTGGGCGGCTGCCGATCTTCATGCCGCGCTGGTTCTGGAAGGCGGTGGGGATTCCTCGGGTCTGCTGGCCCTGTTCCAGGGGCAGCCGGTCAATTTCGATTCGAGCGCGACGGCGTTCGACGCCGAAGACTTCGACCGTTACATCGTCAACAGCATCACAGCCCTGACAGGAAGCAGCTTCGGAGACACAGGCCGCCTTGGCAACGCTGCAGGTGTCTCGTTCGTCGGAGGTGACGGCGGGGATTCGATCAGTTCCGGCACCGGTGACGACACTTTGGCCGGGGATGGCGGCAACGACCAGCTTCAGTCCGGGGCTGGCAATGACTCGGTGACCGGTGGTGCCGGGAACGACACGCTGGGCGGTGCGGTTGGTGACGATACGCTTGAAGGGGGCGACGACAACGACAGTCTGAGCGGGTACAATGACAATGACTCTCTGGACGGCGGCGACGGGGCGGACACGATCGACCCGGGGCGCGGCACCGATATCCTGACCGGTGGCACGGGGATCGATTTCTTCAAGGGATCCGAGGGAAGCTTTGAAGGTGATACGATCACCGACTACGAGTTGACCGAGATCGTCCGGTTCTTCGACCTTTCGTTTTCGAACGACATCGCAGCCTGGGGCTTTACCGACGAAGCGCGTGTTCAAACGCAGGTCGTTGCGGGCGGGTTGCAGGTGTCTGTTCAGATCGACACCTCCCACTTCAAGACGATCACTTTCGAAGGCTACGATGTCATTCCGGGCGATTTTGCATTTGTCGTGAACCCGGTATCGACCCGCGGGAACAACAACCTGCAAGGTGATCTGTTCTTTGTGCCGACCGCTGGGATCCTGCCAGCTGCCACGGGCGGGGATGACCTGTTGCTTGGGACATCGGCCGGCGAAACGATTTCTGGCCTGTCCGGCGAAGACGTGATTCACGGCATGGACGGAGACGATGTGCTGCGCGGAGGCGGCAACGACGACAGGATTGTCGGGGGCTTTGGCAAGGACACGCTGTTGGGAGGCGACGACAACGACTTTGTTTTCGGGTCGGAAGGACAAGACAGGCTGTTCGGCGAAGGCGGTGACGATACCCTGGTCGGCGGTGACCAACGAGACATCATGTTTGGCGGTCTGGGACACGATTTCATGGGCGGAGGCAAAGGCAACGATGTGATGCAGGGCCAGTCCGGAAGCGACACGATGTTTGGCGAAGAGGGGTCGGACAAGATCTCGGGCGGCAGTGGCAACGATCTTTTGCACGGCGGCCGCAGGGATGGCGACACAGTTGGCGATGGCGACGACTTCCTGAGCGGCGAGGGTGGGTCCGACACGATCAACGGCGCCTCGGGCAATGACACTTTGCTGGGCGGTGGGTCAGATGACCAGTTGATTGGGCGCGCAGGCAATGACTTCATGCGTGGCGACACTGGGGCTGACACCCTCAGCGGTGGGGACGGCTTGGATACAATGTTGGGCGGTGCGGGCAACGACTCCATGGGCGGTGGTGACGGCGATGACTCGATTGCCGGGGGTGATGGCCGGGACACTTTGAACGGTGATCGGGGTAACGACACGCTTCAAGGCGGCAACCAACGTGATGTCATGGATGGCGGTCGTGGCAATGACAGCCTCGATGGCGGCGACGGCAATGACCTCGTCAAGGGTGGGATCGGAAACGACACGTTGTCGGGCGGTGCCGGTGATGACAGGTTGCATGGTGCGGCCGGCGAAGACGTGATGATTTTCACAAGCGGCAACGACAGTATCGTGGCGTTCGCCAACGATGTTGACGAATTGCACGTTGATAATGCGCTGTGGGTCGGTGTGCTGACCACGCAGCAGGTCGTTGACACCTTCGGCGATGACACCTCGGGCGAGGTGGTCCTTGATTTCGGTGGCGGCAATGTCGTGACGGTGAACGGTCTAACGGACACTCAGGATCTGGTGGACGATCTGGTCATCATCTGACGGCTTGCCGGGTCCAGTGAATTTCGCCTTTGGCATGGCAGGACGCATGTGTCGGGGCTGTCGCATCAGCTAGTCTGTTTGGGGCGGCGGTAGGTTGATCATGGACGTGGCCGACGCGGTCAAGAACGCCAAGGGCGGTGAGGTTCAGTTCAAGGTCGAAAAGGCCGGTGTTGTACACGCAGGTGTCGGCAAAGCCTCGTTCGACGAAGGCAAGCTGGCCGAAAACATCCGCGCCTTCGTGGGCGCCGTGGCCAAGGCGAAACCCGCCGGCGCCAAGGGCACCTACATGAAGAAGATCGCGCTCAGCTCGACCAAGGGTCCGGGCGTGTCGATCGCAGTGGACTCGGCCAACGTCGAATAAGACGAGACTATGACCCGGTGGGTCGGGCGCACTGCGAGGCGCCTTTTTGTTTGAGGCCAATTCTCGAACTCTTGCCAAAGAAGCACAAAATCGGTTCAATGATGCATGTTTTCCTCATGAAATCATGTGTTATGCTGAAGGTTATTCTGTCTTTCCTTGTTATTTGCACTTGCGCGGCGGCGTCTTTCGCAGAAGGCCGCGTCGCACTTGTTATGGGGAATGGGGCCTACACAAAAGCCCTGCCCTTGGTGAATCCGAAAAATGACGCGCTTGCGATCGCCGACTCCCTTAGAAAGTTGGGATTCGACGTCCATCAGGGTTTGGATCTGGATCGACGGGAGATGGTGGATGTTGTTCGTTCGTTCAGTTCGGCGCTAGAAGGCGCGGATGTTGCGATATTCTTCTATGCTGGTCACGCTATCCAAGTGGATGGTCGTAATTTCCTGATCCCAGTGGATGCGGAGGTTCAGTCAGAAACTGATCTGGATTTCGAGACCATCGAATTGGGTTTGGTGCTTCGCCAGATTGAACGGGATGCACGCAACGCGATCGTGCTTTTGGACGCCTGCCGTGACAATCCTTTTCGTCGTGCCCTGGCTCGATCCATGGGCGCTACCCGGTCTGCGGGAGCCTTGTCCAGAGGGCTGGCAACCTATGATATGATCGGCAGTTCGCTGGTAGGATATGCAACTGATCCCGGCGAGACAGCTGATGACGGCGTGGATGGTCACAGCCCCTTTACACGGGCTTTGCTGGCTCACATTGAAGAGCCGGGACTGGACATTTCCCTAGTGCTGCGCCGTGTGCGGAACGACGTTTTGAAAGCGACTCAGAACCGCCAACGTCCAAGCGTTGTCGACAAGCTTCGCGAAACGGTCGTTTTGGTGCCGGACGCGCCGCAGGACGATTTGATGGCTGTGGCGCGGGAGTGGTCGCAGATGGGCGACACCGATGATGTCAGGTTGATTGAAGCCTTCATTGAGCGGTTTCCTGACAATCCGTTCACGGAATTGGCCCAATCGAAACTGGCCGCCTTGCAGAGCCAAAAGGTGCAGTCGAACTTAGTTACATCTTTGCAAAGACAACCGATTGCGCTGCCAGAACCAGATGTAGCGCTGCAGGAAAAAGAGGTAGCACTCCCAGAACCAGAGAATGATGACCTCGAAGTCGAAGCAGCAAAAGAACCGGTTCTAAGCAAGCGGGAAATTGCTCGGGCCGTTCAATCGGAACTTGATCGATTGGGATGCGATCCTGGCGGTATTGACGGGCTTTGGGGGAAAAAAAGCACCAGGGCACTTGATGCCTTTTTTAAGTTGGCAGATATCGCGCCCCTTGATCGCTCACCTTCGATGCAGGTGCTCGAACTCTTGAAGCAAACATCCGATCCGGTCTGTCAAACAAAGTGTTCGGAAGGCGAAACCTTGCGAGATTTTGCATGTGTCGCGGCCGAGATGGCGCCATCTGTTGAACCCAAAACTCCTGCGCGTCAGTCTTGTTTCACGTTCAATGGCGTAACGCGCTGTAACTGAAGTTCAAAAACGCATTTCCATCCAAGAGCCTTTGCTCTCTACGCGAACAACCTCTGGAACCGTGTAATACAACCCACCTCTCTTGATCAGGCGGTTTGGATTGGCTTTGCCTCTCAACGACTGTCCAAAACATTTCGTTATGAAAGTTAACATTCCTGACGATGTCGTTTTCGCGGTGCCGCTGCATAGGGCCACGCCTGAAGCTTGAACATCGAACTTCCAGGCGACCATGTTGTCGTACCGGTAACGCGTAGGTTGTTGACTATATAGGGCGCTTGCGGTCTGAAGCTTGCCGGACTTTTGGTCGAAGATTTTGATTTCTACTGGAATTGGTTGGATTTTTTGGACTGAACTGCGATAGAGGCCGTCAACAATTTTTCCACTCCGTACGGCTACTCGACATTTTTCGCGGACGGAAATACCCTGCGGCTTCAGGAAGTCGTTCAAACGCTTTTTGTCGTCTTCACAATGCTTTAGAACTTCCTTGATTGGGTTTTCGATTGCTAGAAGGCAGTGATGTACGTAGTTCGGCACCCATGCAACATATATGTATTTGTCCGGGATGCCTTTGCGCTGCGCGAATTTCAGACAGGAGTTGTGTTTTCTCCCAATATCGTGGGCGCTTGCCAACACTGGCGCAACTGAGATGGCCAAAACCGAAAAAAGAAACTTCCAATTCAACATTTGCATAGATTCCACCGGTTGAATAACAGTCACTCTTGCATATCCGGCCTAGCAGACCAAATTATTCTTGCGTTTACCGCCTTGCGTTTGTCTGGCTACCGAAGTATCGCACATCCCTGCGCACAGCCTTCGATTCGTCGGGCCTGTGCGCACTTCGTCCAAGACGGTGGGTGGGGACATATCCCCTTAATCTCCTGCCCGAGACGGGAAGAGACCGGATTGACCGGGGGCTGGACCCTCGGGCGCTCTTGGCGGACCCCCGTAAAAAAGGACCTGAACGCCGGGCAGTCGCTCGGCAGAACTGAGCCGGGGGGCATTTGCCCTCCATTATTGGAGTGAAACTGTGGATAGAGCCCAGAAAGAAAAAGTGGTCGAAGAACTCGGCCAGATCTTCGAAAGCTCTGGCGTCGTGGTGGTTTCCCACTACGAAGGTCTCACGGTTGCCGAGATGCAGGACCTGCGCGCACGCGCCCGTGAAGCGGGCAGCGCGGTTCGTGTCGCCAAGAACAGGCTCGCCAAGATCGCCCTCGAGGGTCGTCCCTGCGCAAGCATTGCCGACTACATGACGGGCATGACAGTGCTCACCTATTCCGAAGACCCAGTGTCCGCCGCCAAGGTGGTCGAGGGTTTCGCCAAGGACAACAAGAAGTTTGAAATCCTTGGTGGTGCGATGGGTGAGACCGCACTGGATCGTTCCGGCGTCGAAGCCGTGTCGAAAATGCCTTCGCGTGAAGAGCTTATTGCTTCGATCGTGGGCTGCATCGGCGCACCTGCTTCGAACATCGCTGGCGCGATTGGCGCACCTGCTTCGAACATCGCATCCATTCTGTCGACCATCGAAGAAAAGGCAGAGGCTGCGTAAGGCACCTAATGAGATCTGCGTGGGGATCCTCTCCCCGACGTTGGAACACATATCTATACGGAAAGAAGTCACATGGCTGATCTGAAAGCACTGGCGGAAAGCATCGTCAACCTGACCCTGCTGGAAGCACAAGAACTGAAAACCATCCTCAAGGACGAGTACGGCATCGAGCCCGCAGCTGGCGGCGCTGTTATGGTTGCCGGCGCAGCAGGCGGCGACGCCGGCGGTGCAGCTGAGGAAGAAAAGACCGAATTCGACGTGATCCTGAAATCGGCAGGCGCGAAGAAAATCAACGTCATCAAAGAAGTCCGCGGCATCACCGGCCTGGGCCTGAAAGAAGCCAAAGAGCTGGTCGAAGCCGGCGGCAAGGCTGTCAAAGAAGGCGTCTCGAAGGACGAAGCAGAAGAGCTGAAGAAGAAGCTCGAAGAAGCTGGCGCGGAAGTCGAAGTCAAGTAAGCTTGACTTCGCCATTCTGGCGAATTGTGGCAGGCGTCCCCGGTCCCGGGGGCGCCTGTTGCGTTTTGACCGGTCAAAGTCTTTGCAGTTACACCTTGACGCTGCGGCGTCCGGCTGGGATGCTGCGTTAAGATTTTTCTCTTGACTTTTTTCTTTCATACCCTTGCGTTCTCAATCTTCACGACATATTTGGGACTTTTCGGCGGGCTCGATTGATTCGAGGCCGCTCTTTCCATTTTGACATCACAGGGTAGGCAGAACACTCAGGGCACACATCAAGAAGGACCCCGGGTAGAACAGGTAACGCGCTGACATTGCTAAAAATTTCCGACCCCCGTGTTGGCAAGCATCCTTTGACGCAAAGGGTGTTTCCCAAGGCAGGGATCACAGGATCGAGTGGCCTTCGGTGGGACGAAGGCCGAGAATGGACCGAAATTCATGCCGTCTCGGACGGGGGTGACGCTGGAGCCCGACAGCGATCACACCTGGTGAGAAACGAAAAAAGGTGATCAACGACCATGGCGCAAAGCTTCCTTGGCCAGAAACGTCTCCGTAAATATTACGGCAAAATCCGCGAAGTTCTGGATATGCCGAACCTCATCGAGGTGCAGAAATCCAGCTACGAGCTGTTCCTGAAATCCGGCGATCAACCGCAACCTCTGGATGGCGAAGGCATCCGGGGCGTGTTCCAGTCGGTTTTCCCGATCAAGGATTTCAACGAAACCAGCGTGCTGGAATTTGTCGGCTACGAGCTGGAAAAGCCCAAGTACGACGTCGACGAATGCATGCAGCGCGACATGACCTACAGCGCCCCGCTGAAGGTCACCCTGCGTCTGATCGTGTTTGATGTCGACGAAGACACCGGCGCGAAATCAGTCAAGGACATCAAGGAACAAGACGTGTTCATGGGCGACATGCCCCTGATGACGCCAAACGGTACGTTCATCGTGAACGGCACCGAACGCGTGATCGTCAGCCAGATGCACCGTTCGCCCGGTGTGTTCTTTGACCACGACAAGGGCAAGACGCACAGCTCGGGCAAGCTGCTGTTCGCCTGCCGGATCATCCCCTATCGCGGGTCCTGGCTGGACTTCGAATTCGACGCCAAGGACATCGTCTTTGCCCGGATCGACCGCCGCCGTAAGCTGCCTGTCACCACGCTGCTCTACGCCCTTGGCCTGGACCAAGAAGCGATCATGGACGCGTACTATGACACCGTGACCTACACCTCGCGCAAGAGCGAAGGCTGGGCGACCAAGTTCTTCCCCGAGCGCGTGCGCGGCACCCGTCCGGCTTACGACCTGATCGACGCCGACACCGGCGAAGTGATTGCCGAAGCTGGCAAAAAGGTCACTCCGCGCGCCGTCAAGAAGCTGATGGACGAAGGCAAGGTCACCGACCTGCTGGTGCCCTTCAACCAGATCGTCGGCAAGTTCGTGTCCTGCGACATCATCAACGAAGAAACCGGCGCGATCTATGTCGAAGCGGGTGACGAGCTGACATGGACTGTCGACAAAGACGGCGACGTGACCGGCGGTACGTTGAAAGAGCTGCTGGATGCCGGCATCACCGAGATCCCGGTTCTGGACATCGACAACGTCAATGTCGGCCCGTACATGCGCAACACCATGGCGACCGACAAGAACATGAACCGCGAAACCGCGCTCATGGACATCTACCGCGTCATGCGTCCGGGTGAACCGCCCACCGTCGAGGCAGCCTCGGCCCTGTTCGACACGCTGTTCTTTGACAGCGAGCGCTATGACCTGTCGGCTGTTGGCCGCGTCAAGATGAACATGCGCCTGGCGCTGGACAAGCCCGACACCCAGCGCACGCTGGATCGTGAAGACATCGTTCAGTGCATCAAGGCACTGGTCGAACTGCGCGATGGTCGCGGCGATGTTGATGACATCGACCACTTGGGCAACCGTCGTGTGCGCTCGGTCGGCGAGCTGATGGAAAACCAGTACCGCGTTGGTCTGCTGCGTATGGAACGCGCGATCAAAGAGCGTATGTCGTCGGTCGAAATCGACACGGTCATGCCGCAGGATCTGATCAACGCGAAACCGGCAGCCGCTGCAGTGCGCGAATTCTTCGGCTCTTCGCAGCTGTCGCAGTTCATGGACCAGACCAACCCGCTGTCGGAAGTCACACACAAACGCCGCCTCTCGGCGCTTGGGCCGGGTGGTCTGACGCGTGAGCGCGCGGGCTTTGAGGTCCGCGACGTGCACCCGACCCACTATGGCCGGATGTGCCCGATTGAAACGCCGGAAGGGCCGAACATTGGTCTGATCAACTCGCTGGCCACCTTTGCCCGCGTGAACAAATACGGCTTCATCGAGACGCCCTATCGGAAAGTTGTCGACGGTCAGGTCACCGATGAGGTGAACTACATGTCCGCGACCGAGGAAATGCGCCACACCGTGGCGCAGGCGAACGCCAACCTCGATGCGGATGGTCGGTTCCAGAACGATCTGGTGAACACGCGCCAGTCGGGCGACTACACCATGGCACCCCGTGAAAGCGTTGACCTGATCGACGTTTCGCCCAAGCAGTTGGTGTCTGTTGCGGCCTCGCTGATCCCGTTCCTGGAAAACGACGACGCCAACCGCGCTCTGATGGGCTCGAACATGCAACGTCAGGCGGTTCCGACGCTTCGCTCCGAGGCACCGCTGGTCGGTACCGGGATCGAAGGTGTTGTGGCCCGCGACTCGGGCGCGGCCATCATGGCCAAGCGTGGCGGCATCATCGACCAAGTCGACGCGATGCGGATCGTTGTGCGCGCCACCGAGGACATGGAGCCGGGCGATCCGGGCGTTGACATCTACCGGATGCGCAAGTTCCAGCGCTCGAACCAGAACACCTGCATCAATCAGCGTCCGCTGGTCAAGGTGGGCGACACCGTTGCCAAGGGTGAGGTCATCGCCGACGGTCCTTCGACCGACATGGGGGAACTGGCGCTTGGCAAGAACGTCATCGTCGCCTTCATGCCCTGGAACGGCTACAACTACGAAGACTCGATCCTGATCTCCGAGCGGATTGCCCGGGACGACGTGTTCACCTCGGTCCACATCGAGGAATTCGAAGTCGCCGCCCGAGACACCAAGCTGGGGCCGGAAGAGATCACCCGCGACATCCCGAACGTCGGTGAAGAAGCGCTGCGCAACCTCGACGAGGCGGGCATCGTTTACATCGGTGCGGACGTTGAACCGGGCGACATCCTGGTGGGCAAGATCACCCCGAAGGGCGAAAGCCCGATGACGCCGGAAGAAAAGCTGCTGCGCGCCATCTTTGGTGAAAAGGCCTCGGACGTGCGCGACACCTCGCTGCGCGTCAAGCCGGGTGACTTCGGAACCGTCGTCGAGGTGCGTGTCTTCAACCGCCACGGCGTGGAAAAGGACGAACGTGCCCTTCAGATCGAGCGGGAAGAGATCGAGCGTCTGGCCCGTGACCGGGACGACGAACTCGCGATCCTCGACCGCAACATCTATGCGCGTCTGCAAGGTCTGATCCTGGGCAAGACGGCTGTCAAAGGCCCGCGCGGCGTCAAGCCGAACTCGGAGATCACCGAAGAGCTGCTGCAGATGTTGACTCGCGGTCAGTGGTGGCAGCTGGCGCTGGCCGAAGAGGCGGATGCCCAGATCGTCGAGGCCCTGAACGAGCAGTACGAGGCGCAGAAGCGTGCCCTGGACGCCCGTTTTGACGACAAGGTCGAAAAGGTCCGTCGCGGCGACGACCTGCCGCCGGGTGTGATGAAGATGGTCAAGGTCTTCATCGCCGTGAAGCGCAAGCTGCAGCCGGGTGACAAGATGGCCGGTCGCCACGGGAACAAGGGTGTGATCTCGCGCGTTGTTCCCATGGAGGACATGCCGTTCCTGGCCGATGGGACTCCGGTCGACTTCTGTCTGAACCCCCTGGGCGTTCCGTCGCGGATGAACGTTGGTCAGATCCTGGAAACCCACATGGGCTGGGCCGCGCGCGGTCTGGGGATCAAGGTCGACGATGCGCTGCAAGAGTATCGCCGTTCGGGTGACCTGACGCCGGTGCGTGACGCGCTGCGGATCGTCTATGGCGACGATGTCTATGAAGAGGGCATCGCCGGTATGGGCGAGGACCAGATGATCGAGGCGGCGGGCAACGTGACCCGCGGTGTTCCGATCGCAACGCCGGTCTTTGACGGGGCCAAAGAGGCCGACGTCAACGACGCGCTGGTGCGCGCGGGCTTCTCGGAAAGCGGCCAGTCGGTGCTGTTTGACGGGCGCACGGGTGAACAGTTCAGCCGTCCCGTGACGGTGGGTGTCAAATACCTGCTGAAACTGCACCACCTGGTGGACGACAAGATCCACGCCCGCTCGACCGGTCCGTACTCGCTTGTCACACAGCAGCCGCTGGGTGGTAAGGCGCAGTTCGGTGGTCAGCGCTTTGGTGAGATGGAGGTCTGGGCTCTGGAAGCTTACGGCGCCGCCTACACCCTGCAGGAAATGCTGACGGTGAAGTCGGACGACGTGGCAGGCCGGACCAAGGTCTACGAGTCGATCGTCAAAGGCGAGGACAACTTCGAGGCCGGCGTGCCGGAATCGTTCAACGTTCTTGTCAAAGAGGTCCGTGGTTTGGGCCTGAACATGGAACTCCTGGATGTGGAGGAAGATGAGTGAGGGAAACGAAATCCTTCAAGGATTTCGGTCCGATTTTCGTGACGAAAATCGGCACCCTCCAAGCTTCCACCACACCCTCTGAACTTTGAGGTAATGCTATGAACCAGGAACTGACCAACAACCCGTTCAACCCGCTCACGCCGCCCAAGGTGTTTGACGAGATCAAGGTCTCGCTCGCCTCGCCCGAGCGGATCCTCTCTTGGTCCTTTGGTGAGATCAAGAAGCCCGAAACCATCAACTACCGGACGTTCAAGCCTGAACGTGACGGGTTGTTCTGCGCGCGTATCTTTGGCCCGATCAAGGACTACGAATGCCTCTGCGGCAAATACAAACGCATGAAGTACCGCGGCGTTGTCTGCGAAAAATGCGGTGTGGAAGTCACGCTGCAAAAGGTCCGCCGCGAGCGTATGGGCCACATCGAACTGGCAGCCCCATGCGCGCATATCTGGTTCTTGAAGTCGCTGCCCAGCCGCATCGGCCTCATGCTGGACATGACCCTGCGCGATCTGGAGCGTGTTCTCTACTTCGAGAACTACGTGGTTATCGAGCCGGGCCTGACGGACCTCACCTACGGTCAGATGCTGACCGAAGAAGAGTACATGGACGCCCAGGACGCCTATGGCATGGACGCCTTCACCGCCAACATCGGCGCGGAAGCGATCCGCGAGATGCTGGCGGCGATTGATCTGGAGTCCGAGGCCGAAAACCTGCGTGCTGACCTCAAGGAAGCCACCGGCGAGCTGAAGCCCAAGAAGATCATCAAGCGCCTGAAGGTGGTTGAAAGCTTCCTGGAATCGGGCAACCGGCCTGAGTGGATGGTTCTGACCGTGATCCCGGTCATTCCGCCGGAACTGCGCCCGCTGGTGCCGCTGGATGGTGGCCGTTTCGCGACCTCGGATCTGAACGATCTGTACCGCCGCGTGATCAACCGGAACAACCGTCTGAAGCGCCTGATCGAACTGCGCGCGCCGGATATCATCGTCCGCAACGAAAAGCGGATGCTGCAGGAATCCGTTGACGCTTTGTTTGACAACGGCCGTCGTGGTCGTGTCATCACAGGTGCCAACAAGCGTCCGCTGAAATCGCTCAGCGACATGCTGAAGGGCAAGCAGGGCCGCTTCCGTCAGAACCTTCTGGGGAAACGGGTCGACTTCTCGGGCCGTTCGGTCATCGTGACGGGCCCGGAACTGAAGCTGCACCAGTGTGGTTTGCCCAAGAAGATGGCGCTCGAACTCTTCAAGCCCTTCATCTATTCGCGGCTCGAGGCCAAGGGCCTTTCCAGCACGGTGAAGCAGGCCAAGAAGCTGGTCGAAAAGGAACGCCCCGAAGTTTGGGATATCCTGGACGAGGTCATCCGCGAGCACCCGGTTCTGCTGAACCGCGCGCCGACGCTGCACCGTCTTGGCATCCAGGCATTTGAACCCACGCTGATCGAAGGCAAGGCGATCCAGCTGCACCCGCTGGTGTGTTCGGCCTTCAACGCGGACTTTGACGGCGACCAGATGGCTGTGCACGTGCCGCTGAGCCTTGAGGCCCAGCTGGAAGCACGTGTTCTGATGATGTCGACGAACAACGTTCTGTCGCCTGCAAACGGCGCGCCGATCATCGTTCCCTCGCAGGATATGATCCTTGGCCTCTACTACGTGACCATCCAGCGTGATGGCATGAAGGGTGAAGGCATGGCGTTCTCGTCGATCGAAGAGGTCGAGCACGCGCTGAACGCCAAGGAAGTGCACCTGCACGCCAAGATCTCCTGCCGCGTCAAGCAGATCGACGCCGAGGGCATGGAAGTCTGGAAGCGGTATGAGACCACGCCGGGCCGTGTCCTGCTGGGCTCGCTTCTGCCGCTGAACGCCAAGGCGCCGTTTGACCTGGTCAACCAGCTGCTGCGCAAGAAAGACGTGCAGCGGGTCATCGACACCGTTTACCGTTACTGTGGTCAGAAAGAGAGCGTCATCTTCTGTGACCAGATCATGACCATGGGCTTCCGTGAAGCGTTCAAGGCGGGCATCTCGTTTGGCAAGGACGACATGGTGATCCCCGATGACAAGTGGGGCATCGTCGACGACACGCGCAGCCAGGTGAAAGACTTTGAACAACAGTACATGGACGGCCTGATCACCCAGGGCGAAAAGTACAACAAGGTTGTTGATGCCTGGTCGAAGTGTAACGACAAGGTCACCGAAGCCATGATGTCGACCATCTCGGCCGAACAGACGGACGCGAACGGTGCGGTTGCAGAACCGAACTCTGTCTACATGATGGCGCACTCGGGTGCGCGTGGCTCGGTCACGCAGATGAAGCAGCTGGGCGGGATGCGCGGCCTGATGGCGAAGCCGAACGGCGACATCATCGAAACGCCGATCATCTCGAACTTCAAAGAAGGCCTGACGGTTCTCGAGTACTTCAACTCGACCCACGGTGCCCGTAAGGGTCTGTCGGATACGGCGCTCAAGACCGCGAACTCGGGCTACCTGACCCGTCGTCTGGTGGACGTGGCGCAGGACTGCATCGTGCGCATGCACGACTGTGGCACCGACAATGCCATCACCGCCGAACCGGCTGTGAACGACGGCGAGGTTGTGGCCACTCTGGGCGAGCGCATCCTGGGCCGTGTCGCGGCCGAGGACATCTGCGTTCCTGGCACCGACACCGTGATCGTGGCCGAAGGCCAGCTGATCGACGAACGGATGGCGGATTCTGTCGAAGAGGCCGGCGTCCAGTCGACCCGCATCCGCAGCCCGCTGACCTGTGAAGCCGAGGAAGGCGTCTGTGCCAAGTGCTACGGTCGTGACCTGGCGCGCGGTACGATGGTCAACACCGGCGAGGCCGTGGGCATCATCGCCGCACAGTCGATCGGTGAACCCGGCACGCAGCTGACGATGCGGACCTTCCACATCGGTGGTGTTGCGCAGGGTGGTCAGCAGTCGTTCCAGGAAGCCAGCCAGGAAGGCACCATTGTCTTCGAAAGCGCGAACACGCTGCAGAACGCCAATGGCGAAACCCTGGTCATGGGCCGCAACATGAAGCTGATCATCCAGGATGATCAGGGCGAAGAGCGCGCAAGCCACAAGCTGGGCTACGGCTCGAAGCTGTTCGTCTCCGAAGGTGACAAGATCGCCCGCGGCGACAAGCTGTTCGAGTGGGATCCCTACACGCTGCCGATCATCGCCGAGAAGGACGGTGTGGCCAAGCATGTGGATCTGGTGAACGGCGTGGCCGTGCGCGAGGTGACCGACGATGCCACCGGCATGACGCAAAAGATCGTGACCGACTGGCGCGCCGCGCCCAAGGGCAACGAGTTGAAGCCGGAAATCATCCTGGTCGATGCCGATGGTGAACCGGTCCGCAACGAAGCGGGCAACCCGGTGACCTATCCGATGTCGGTGGACGCGATCCTGTCGTGTGAAGACGGTCAGTCGGTCAAGGCCGGTGACGTTGTCGCGCGGATCCCGCGTGAAGGCGCCAAGACCAAGGACATCACCGGTGGTCTGCCGCGGGTTGCGGAACTCTTTGAGGCACGTCGCCCCAAGGATCACGCGATCATCGCCGAGATCGACGGCTACGTCCGGTTTGGCCGCGACTACAAGAACAAGCGTCGCATCAGCATCGAACCGGCAGACGAGTCGATGGAGCCCGTCGAATACATGGTGCCCAAGGGCAAGCACATCCCGGTGGTCGAAGGCGACTTCGTCCAGAAGGGTGACTACATCATGGACGGCAACCCGGCCCCGCACGACATTCTGTCGATCATGGGGATCGAGGCTCTGGCGAACTACATGATCGACGAGGTGCAGGACGTCTATCGTCTGCAGGGCGTGAAGATCAACGACAAGCACGTCGAGGTCATCGTTCGCCAGATGCTGCAGAAGTGGGAGATCCTGGACAGTGGAGACACCACGCTGCTGAAGGGCGAACACGTCGACAAGCAAGAGTTCGACGCGGCCAACGAAAAGGCGATTACCAAAGGCGGCCGTCCGGCACAGGGCGAACCGATCCTGCTGGGCATCACCAAGGCCTCGTTGCAGACACGTTCGTTCATCTCGGCGGCGTCGTTCCAGGAAACCACCCGCGTTCTGACCGAGGCTTCGGTTCAGGGCAAGAAAGACAAGCTGGTGGGTCTGAAAGAGAACGTCATCGTGGGTCGCCTGATCCCGGCGGGGACCGGTGGGGCCACCCAGCGTGTCCGTCGGATCGCGCAAGAGCGTGACAACGTGGTCATCGAAGCCCGCCGTGACGAAGCCGAAGCGGCCGCGGCCCTGGCAGCCCCGATGGAAGGTGAGATCATCGGCGGTGACGACTTCGACAACCTGATGGTCGACACGCCGGAAAGCCGCGAATAAGCGGACCGAGACTTGAATTGAAAGGGGCCCCTCAAACGAGGGGCCCTTTTTTGTTGGATCAGGGAGCCGCTGTGCGGGGCGTCCGGCACCGTCTTGCAGGTGCCGTCCATCTGACGACGGAACATCGCGGCCGAGAGGCACATTGGTCATTCCGTTCTCCGCTTTCGCGGGTTCGGATAGATTGGACAGACGCGGGCCGGGATGTGTGACAGCTTCCCAAAAAAATCTGCGCCGCCGCCATGTCACGGCGTATTTGGTCGTTTTCTGAGTGGTGCGCAGGCGGCCCTGCTGATAGCCCCAAGACCATGGCCCGAATGTCCGACAATCTTTACGGCGCGCTGATGATGTCCGGCTCTATGGCGTTCTTTGCCCTGGGCGACACCTGCATCAAGGTGATCGGCACCGACTTGCCGCTGTCGCAACTGCTGTTCCTGCGCGGGATCGTGGCCACGGTCTGCGTAGCGGCGCTGGCCTGGCAGGCGCGCGGGTTGAGCTTTCGGATATCGCGCGCCGATGGTCTGATGATTGCCCTACGTAGCCTGGCCGAGATCGGCGCGGCCTATTTCTTTCTGACGGCGCTCATTCACATGCCGATCGCCAACGTCACGGCCTTGCTGCAGACGCTGCCACTGACGGTGACCCTTGGCGCGGCGCTGGTGTTTCGCGAGCCGGTCGGCTGGCGCCGGGCCATCGCCATCGCGGTGGGCTTTCTGGGCATGTTGCTGATCGTGCAGCCGGGCGGGGCGGGGTTTTCATCCTGGTCGATCTACGCACTGGTCGCGGTGGCCTGCGTGACGGCGCGGGATCTTACCACGCGCAAGATTTCAGGTGACGTGCCCTCGTTGACCGTGGCGCTGGCCGGGGTGGCCAGCATCATGGCCTTTGGCGGCATCACCTCGATCGGCACTTCGTTTGTGGCGATGGACCTGCGGTTGGTGCTTTTGCTGCTCGCCGCGGCGGGCTTCAGCGTCGGGGCGTTTTCGCTCAGCGTCTTGGCGATGCGACACGGCGAGTTGAGCTTTACCGCGCCTTTCCGTTACTCGGGCCTGCTTTGCGCGGCGATCCTGGGGTTTGTGGTGTTCGGAGAGGTGCCGAATGCGCTGGCGGCGCTTGGCTGCGTGATCGTTGTGGCGGCCGGTGTTTTCACCTTGTTGCGCGAACAGGCCGTCAAGCGGTCTGCGGGGTGATCAGGCAAAGGCGCGGCGCACGGCGACGTTGTCGATGGCGTAGGTTTCGCGGAACAGCTTGCGGGTGTCGTCGTCCAGCAGGGGCAACGGGGCAGGGGGCTTGCGGTCGCCTTGACGCGAGTCGTTGAAGCCGTTGTGACCCCGTATGTACATCGGTGCGTCTGTCAGGGTCACGGTGGGCATGAACCGGGGCAGCCGGCGGTGCATGAAGTTCATGATGGTCAGCTTGTGCCCTGCCTTGACGGACATGCCAAGCGCGACGCCCCAGAAGGGTTCCAGCTCTTCGCGGGCGCGGATGCCTTCGGGGCCTGCGGTGGTGACATAGCCCCGGTTGAAGTCGAAGCCGACCAGCGGGTTGCCCTGCACCAGCCCCTCACAATCGCGGGCGGCCTGACGCAGGCGTTGGACAAAATTCACGGCAACCGCGTCGTCATCGTCGTGGCGAAACTGCAGGCAGGGGGCTGACAGGTCGCCGCGTTCGGCGTTGATCACCTCTTGGCAGACCTTGCGATGGGGCATCGGAGGACGAGAGACGATCTTGGCCTGCGGGAAATCCGCAATCAGCGCCTTTAGGCGGGCGAGATGGGGCGCAGGCAGGCTGTCGCCCACCAGGATCACAAAGGTGAAATCAGGGTCTGTCTGGGCCTTCAGACCGGGCAGACAGAGGGTTTCGAAGTGGCGGAATCGCTCTTCCATCCGGGCGGGGGCATACAGGAAGTCCATGCGATCGCCGATGCTGTCGTGTTCGACCTGAAAGCCGCCCTCGGCCGGGTAGGAAAATCTGCAAAACCCAATTACTTGCATCGCGTGTCCCTGTAGAAAATACTGTGCACAGCTTTGCCGTTGCGACCCGTCGTTCGCAAGGCTCACCTGCTGTTGACAAGGCCCCCGACTCCCCCTATACGCCCGCTATCTCGGCGGAGGGTTTCCCCCTTGCGTCGATCCACAGGACTAGAGCGGTCAAGATCCGGGCCCTGCGCCCCGATCCTCTGGACACCTACCGCGTCGTTCCCGCGATTTGGGGACGCATGCGGTTTTTTGCGTCGCACCCAGGTGTTGCGCATAGACCTGCGCACCTTAACGGCGCGCAAACAAATGCGCACCATGCCGGTGCAAACGGCCAAAAGCGGGCGCGCCAACGGTCGACCAAGAGAAACCGCACGGGAGCGCCCGTGCACCACATATGTGAGCTTACACGGGGATAGAACCGGAATGCCAACGATCCAACAGCTGATCCGCAAGCCGCGGCAGCCCAAAGTCAAACGCTCGAAGTCGCAGCACCTTGAGCAGTGCCCTCAGAAGCGCGGCGTTTGCACCCGCGTCTACACCACCACTCCGAAAAAGCCGAACTCGGCAATGCGGAAGGTGGCCAAGGTGCGTCTGACCAACGGCTACGAAGTGATCAGCTACATCCCGGGTGAAAGCCACAACCTGCAGGAGCACTCGGTGGTCCTGATCCGTGGCGGCCGTGTGAAAGACCTTCCGGGTGTTCGTTACCACATCCTGCGTGGTGTTCTGGATACCCAGGGCGTCAAAGACCGTAAGCAGCGCCGCTCGAAGTACGGCGCCAAGCGTCCGAAGTAAGAGGAAGATACCATGTCCCGCCGTCACGCTGCTGAAAAACGCGAAGTTCTGCCCGACGCCAAGTTTGGCGATCGCGTGCTGACCAAATTCATGAACAACCTGATGATCGACGGTAAGAAGTCGGTCGCAGAGCGCATCGTCTACAACGCCCTGGACCGCGTTGAATCCAAGATCAAGCGCGCACCTGTCGAAGTCTTCCACGAAGCGCTCGACAACATCAAACCCTCGCTCGAAGTTCGTTCGCGCCGGGTTGGTGGTGCAACCTATCAGGTTCCCGTCGAAGTGCGCCCCGAGCGCCGTGAAGCGCTGGCCATCCGCTGGCTGATCACCGCCTCGCGCGCCCGCAACGAAAACACAATGGAAGAACGCCTCGCAGGCGAACTGCTGGATGCTGTAAACTCCCGCGGTGCTGCCGTTAAGAAGCGCGAAGACACCCACAAGATGGCCGACGCGAACAAAGCGTTCAGCCATTACCGCTGGTAACCCCTTTCCACAGGCTCAGAAGGCTCAGTCCCCATGGCACGCGAATACCCTCTCGATCGCTATCGCAACTTCGGCATCATGGCGCATATCGACGCTGGTAAAACCACCACGTCCGAGCGCATCCTGTACTACACCGGCAAGTCGCACAACATCGGTGAGGTGCACGATGGTGCAGCCACCATGGACTGGATGGAGCAAGAGCAGGAACGCGGCATCACCATCACCTCGGCCGCGACCACCACGTTCTGGGAGCGCACCGAAGACGGTCAAAACGCCCAGACCGAAAAGCACCGCTTCAACATCATCGACACCCCCGGCCACGTGGACTTCACCATCGAAGTCGAACGTTCGCTGGCGGTTCTCGACGGTGCTGTCTGTGTTCTGGACGCCAACGCCGGTGTTGAACCCCAGACCGAAACCGTGTGGCGTCAGGCTGACCGCTACAAGGTTCCGCGCATTGTCTTCGTCAACAAGATGGACAAGATCGGCGCTGACTTCTTCAACTGCCACAAGATGGTTGAAGAGCGCACCGGCGCGCGTGCCGTTCCGGTCGGCATCCCGATCGGTGCCGAGACCGAGCTGGAAGGCATGATCGACCTCGTCCTGATGAAGGAATGGCTGTGGAAGGGCGACGACCTGGGTGCGACCTGGGAACTCGTCGACATCCGTCCCGAGCTGCAGGACCAGGCCGAAGAATGGCGCGGCGTCATGATCGAAGCCGCCGTCGAAATGGACGACGACGCGATGGAAGCCTATCTCGAAGGCGAAGAGCCGTCGGTCGAGACCCTGCGCGCCCTGCTGCGCAAAGGCACGCTGGAAATGGCCTTTGTCCCGATGCTGGGTGGCTCGGCGTTCAAGAACAAAGGTGTTCAGCCGCTGCTGAACGCTGTGATCGACTATCTGCCCAGCCCCCTGGACGTTGTTGATTACATGGGCTTTGAGCCGGGCGACGAAGACGAAGTTCGGAACATCGCGCGTCGCGCAGACGACGAAATGGCCTTCTCGGGTCTGGCGTTCAAAATCATGAACGACCCCTTCGTTGGTTCGCTGACCTTTGTCCGCATCTACTCGGGCACCCTGTCCAAGGGCGACCAGATGCTGAACTCGACCAAGGGCAACAACGAGCGTGTTGGCCGGATGATGATGATGCACTCGAACAACCGCGAGGAAATCGAGTGGGCCGGTTCCGGCGACATTATCGCGCTGGGTGGTCTGAAGAACACCACCACCGGTGACACTCTCTGCGCCAAGAACGACCCGGTTGTTCTGGAAACGATGACCTTCCCCGATCCGGTGATCGAGATCGCGGTCGAGCCCAAGACCAAGGGCGACCAAGAGAAGATGTCTCAGGGTCTGCAGCGTCTGGCGGCCGAAGACCCGTCGTTCCGCGTCGAGACCGACATCGAGTCGGGCCAGACCATCATGAAGGGCATGGGCGAACTGCACCTGGACATCCTGGTCGACCGCCTGAAGCGCGAATTCAAGGTCGAGGCGAACATCGGTGCGCCGCAGGTTGCTTATCGTGAGACCATCAGCCACGAGGTCGAGCACACCTACACCCACAAGAAACAGTCGGGTGGTTCGGGTCAGTTCGCCGAGGTGAAGATGATCATCTCGCCGACCGAGGCAGGCGAAGGCTACTCGTTCGAAAGCCGTATCGTCGGTGGTGCTGTTCCCAAGGAATACATCCCCGGTGTTGAGAAGGGCATCGAAAGCGTCATGGACAGCGGCCCGCTGGCTGGCTTCCCCGTGATCGACTTCAAGGTTGCTCTGATCGACGGTAAGTTCCACGACGTGGACTCGAGCGTTCTGGCCTTTGAAATCGCAGCTCGTATGGGCATGCGCGAAGGCATGAAGAAAGCGGGCGCCAAGCTGCTGGAACCGGTGATGAAGGTCGAAGTGATCACGCCGGAAGAATACACCGGTGGCATCATCGGCGACCTGACCTCGCGCCGGGGCCAGGTGTCGGGCCAGGAGCCGCGCGGCAACGCCATCGCCATCGACGCGAAGGTGCCGCTGGCAAACATGTTTGGCTACATCAACACGCTTCGTTCGATGTCGTCGGGCCGCGCCCAGTTCACCATGCAGTTCTCGCACTACGATCCGGTGCCGCAGAACATCAGCGACGAGATCCAGGCGAAATACGCATAACGGGACGGCGGGGTGAACCCCGCCCTACCCACCACCGTAGGGCGGGGTTTACCCCGCCACCCAAAGTCAAAAGGGAGCCAATACCATGGCAAAGGAAAAGTTTGAGCGCAGCAAACCGCACTGCAACATCGGCACGATTGGTCACGTTGACCACGGCAAGACGACGCTGACGGCTGCAATCACCAAGCAGTTCGGCGACTTCAAAGCCTACGACGAGATCGACGGCGCGCCGGAAGAGAAAGCCCGCGGCATCACCATCTCGACCGCGCACGTCGAGTATGAAACCGAGGCTCGCCACTACGCGCACGTCGACTGCCCCGGCCACGCCGACTATGTCAAGAACATGATCACCGGTGCCGCCCAGATGGACGGCGCGATCCTGGTTGTGAACGCCGCTGACGGCCCGATGCCCCAGACCCGCGAGCACATCCTGCTGGGCCGCCAGGTTGGCATCCCCGCCATGGTCGTGTTCCTGAACAAGGTTGACCAGGTCGACGACGAAGAACTGCTGGAACTGGTCGAAATGGAAGTTCGCGAACTGCTGAGCGAATACGACTTCCCGGGCGACGATGTTCCGATCGTGGCCGGCTCGGCCCTGGCCGCTCTGGAAGGCCGCGACGACAACATTGGTTCGGAAAAGATCGCCGAGCTGATGGCCGCCGTTGACGAGTACATCCCGCAGCCGCCGCGCGCTGTTGACGAGCCCTTCCTGATGCCGATCGAAGACGTGTTTTCGATCTCGGGTCGTGGTACCGTTGTGACCGGCCGTGTCGAGCGTGGTGTGATCAACGTTGGTGACGAGATCGAGATCGTCGGCATCAAGGACACCCAGAAGACCACCTGCACGGGCGTTGAAATGTTCCGCAAGCTGCTGGACCGCGGCGAAGCGGGCGACAACATCGGCGCGCTGCTGCGTGGTGTTGACCGTGAAGCGGTCGAGCGTGGCCAGGTTCTGTGCAAGCCGGGTTCGGTGACGCCCCACACCAAGTTCGAGGCCGAGGCCTACATCCTGACCAAGGACGAAGGTGGCCGTCACACGCCGTTCTTCGCGAACTACCGCCCGCAGTTCTACTTCCGTACGACGGACGTGACCGGCACGGTCGAGCTGCCTTCGGGCACCGAGATGGTGATGCCTGGCGACAACCTGAAGTTCACGGTTGAGCTGATCGCCCCGATCGCGATGGAAGACGGCCTGCGCTTTGCGATCCGCGAAGGCGGCCGCACCGTCGGTTCGGGCGTCGTCTCGAAAATCCTCGAGTAATCGCACCTCTGTTGCGATAGCGGTGACAGGCGATCCGGCTCCGGCCGGATCTGCCAGGACCCGCAGCTGAGAATTCCGGGCTCACGCCCAGCAAGACTACCTCTGGGCGGCCTCAAAAGCCGCCCATCGGGTTCGACGAGGGCCAGCGGCCAACCGGTGGTCCTCCTATCAACTCCAATGCCGTGAAAGGCGAAGAACAATGCAAAGCCAGAACATCCGCATCCGGCTCAAGGCGTTCGATTACCGCGTGCTGGACGCCAGCACCCAGGAAATCGTGAACACCGCCAAGCGCACCGGTGCCGAGGTCCGCGGTCCGATCCCGCTGCCCAACAAAATCGAGAAATTCACCGTTCTGCGTGGTCCCCACGTGAACAAGAAATCGCGCGATCAGTTCGAGATCCGGACGCACAAGCGTCTCTTGGACATCGTCGATCCGACCCCGCAGACCGTGGACGCGCTGATGAAGCTCGACCTGGCCGCCGGCGTCGACGTCGAGATCAAGGTTTAAGGAGGGCAATCAGATGCGCTCTGGTATCATCGCGAAAAAGGTGGGCATGACCCGCCTGTTCATGGAAGACGGCAAGCAGATCCCTGTGACCGTTCTTCAACTCGAAAACCTTCAGGTTGTCGCACAGCGCACCGCCGACCAGCACGGCTATTCGGCCGTTCAGCTGGGCTGCGGCTCGGTCAAGGCCAAGCGCGTGTCGAAAGCCATGCGTGGCCACTTTGCCGTCGCCAAGGTTGAACCCAAGCGCAAGGTTGCGGAATTCCGCGTTGCGCCGGAAAACCTGATCGACGTGGGCGCCGAGATCACCGCCGACCACTACGCCGAAGGCCAGTTTGTCGACGTGTCCGGCACCTCGATCGGTAAGGGTTTCGCCGGTGGCATGAAGCGCCACAACTTCGGCGGCCTGCGCGCCTCGCACGGTGTTTCGATCAGCCACCGTTCGCACGGTTCGACCGGTCAGTGTCAGAACCCCGGCAAGGTCTTCAAAGGCAAGAAGATGGCGGGTCACATGGGTGCCGTTCGCGTCACCACGCAGAACTTGCAGGTCGTCAAGACCGACGCCGACCGTGGCCTGGTGTTCATCAAGGGCGCCGTTCCGGGTTCGAAAGGTGGCTGGGTCACCGTGAAGGACGCGGTCAAGAAGCCGTTGCCCGAAGGTGTGCCGACCCCTGCCGCGATCCGCGCAACCGAGGCACCTGCCGCTGCAGAAGCCCCCGCTGAGGGAGGTGAGGAATAATGAAACTTGACGTGATCAAACTCGACGGCGCAGCCGCCGGTGAGGTCGAGCTGGACGAGGCCCTGTTTGGCCTGGAACCCCGCGCCGACATCCTGCACCGCGTGGTCCGCTGGCAGCGCAACAAGGCCCAGGCCGGCACCCACAAGGTGAAGACCCGGACCGAGGTGAGCTATTCGACCAAGAAGATCTATCGCCAGAAGGGCACCGGCGGCGCACGCCACGGGTCGCGCAAGGCGCCGATCTTCCGCAAGGGTGGCATCTACAAGGGCCCGACGCCCCGCAGCCACGCACATGATCTGCCCAAGAAGGTCCGCAAGCTGGGCCTGATCCACGCTCTGAGTGCCAAGGCGCGTGAGGGTGCGATCGTGGTGATCGAGAACGCCGACGCCGCTGGCAAGACCGGTGAGCTGGCCAAGCAGGTCAAGAACCTGGGTTGGAAGCGCGCGCTGGTCATCGACGGCGCTTCGGTCAACGAAGGCTTCGCCAAGGCCGCGGCCAACATCGAAGGTCTGGATGTCCTGCCCTCGATGGGCGCAAACGTCTATGACATCCTCAAGCGTGACACCCTGGTGCTCACCAAGGCGGGTGTCGAAGCACTGGAGGCTCGTCTGAAATGAGCGCGAAAGCAGAACACTACGATGTGATCCGCAAGCCGATCATCACCGAGAAAAGCACCATGGCGTCGGAAAACGGCGCGGTGGTCTTCGAAGTGGCGATCGACGCGGCCAAACCGCAGATCAAAGAGGCCGTCGAGACGCTCTTTGGTGTGAAGGTCAAGGCGGTCAACACCACGATCACCAAAGGCAAGGTCAAGCGGTTCCGTGGCCAGCTGGGCAAGCGGAAAGACGTGAAGAAAGCCTATGTGACGCTCGAAGAGGGCAACACGATCGACGTGAGCACCGGTCTGTGATTGGTGCTGCGGCGGGGTGAAACCCCGCCCTACGGAATTTGGAAAGCCCCCGGCTGGTGTCGGGGGCTTTCTTGCGTTTAGGGTGCGGACAATTGTTCACTCCGGAGTTTTCCATGCGCGCCTTTGCCCTTGCCGTCTTTGCCATCCACACGGCTTTCGAGTTGCTCTTTGGCCTCAACGCCCTGATCTCGGGCGCGTCCTCTTCCCAAACGGCCGAGCAGATCGCGGCGCAGTCCGACGCGATGACGATCTCGTTCCGCTTCCTGGGCAGCGCGCTGACGGCGCTGGGGGTGCTGGGCCTGATCACGATTGTGGGGCCAGGTGTGCGGTCCGAGGCCGCCCGCTACATCGCCGCCGGCTTTGCCACCTTCCACGGGCTGGGCGCGCTTGGCAGCCTTTACACAGCAGCGCCCGGTTTCGAGGTCTATGCGGCCCCGCTGGCCTTGGGGGCTGTGGTGCTGCATGGGCTGTTGGCGGTTGGGTTTTTGGTGGTGGTGGTGAGGCGATAATTGGGCCGTGTGAATGGTGATAGCATTGTTTATGTGACGCACGAAGAGGGCAACATGATCGACGTGAGCACCGGTTTGTGATTGGTGCGGCTGGGTAAACCCCGCGCTACGGAGTTTGAAAAGCCCCACCGTTTGGCGGGGGCATTTTTGAATGATTGAAAGTCAGATACTTTTTGTGTCTATTTGAATTTGCGACAGACGAAGTGTGAACTCAATTCCGCAGGTCAATAAATGAAGTGGTTTTTCAGAACAGCGGCGATTTTGATAGTTGGATTTTTCGCATACACCACCTTTGATTTTTTTCGGGCGGGATACCACACGCTTCCCGAACTTCCGGACAATGCTTATCCAATTTCATTCAAGAACGGCCTGCGCGCAATTGTCTATGACGTTGATGTTCCGGATTCGGTGCACAAAAACGCCCCGCGTTTGATTCGCCGCCTTGCGTCAGCCCGGCCAGATCGACGATATTTGGGCGTTCCGATGGATGTTGCCCCTTGGTTTGAAGACACATGGTCCGAATGCCATGCACCGCCGCCGGACGCGATCAAATCCTTTGAAGACACGATGCCGGAGGAGTTGAAGGCTAAACTATTCGGCGCGCGATTTGATGCGTTTTGTGGAATAAGGGTGGATGATGGTAAAGGAGTGATCCGAGGAGCAATCTACTCGGTGCCTCGAAACTAAATAATATCTGCGTCTTTCAGGTGTGGATTTTGCCTACGCGCGGAAGCATCGCTGCAGCCCGCCGCGCGATTTCTAGTCCGCGCTCCGGGGTGGCTATTGGTCAACGAAGCGCGCTATTTGAAGATTTTTGAGAATTGCTTGAAATAAGGTTTCTCCAACACTCGATGGATCGCCATACCGCCGTCGGGCGTTAGCGCGGATTTTCTCTTGAATCATGGGGCGAAAACGCCTCCCAAAGACTAGACACATCACCCCCACCCTGATACTCCCCACCAATCTTGAGGCCTCGGATTCGTTCCGGGGCCCATGATCTTTGAACACCGGGGACCTTCGGGGCCCTATATCTCGGCCCGACCTTGGAAACTTGGGAAGGCCCAAACATAGCGGGGCCCATGCCTCGCGCGCACAACGGAAGACAGAAAGCATGGCACTCAAGTCGTACAAGCCGACGACGCCGGGCCAGCGCGGGCTGGTGCTGATCGACCGTTCGGAGCTGTGGAAAGGACGCCCCGTCAAAGCCCTTACTGAGGGTCTGACGAAATCGGGTGGCCGGAACAACACCGGACGTATCACATCGCGCCGTCGCGGTGGTGGGGCGAAACGCCTTTACCGGATCGTTGACTTCAAACGGAACAAATTCGACGTCGCCGCCACGGTGGAGCGCATCGAATACGACCCCAACCGGACCGCCTTCATTGCGCTGGTCAAATATGACGATGGCGAGCAGGCCTATATCCTGGCCCCCCAGCGTCTGGCGGTTGGCGATCAGGTCATCGCAAGCGCGAAGGCCGACATCAAGCCGGGCAACGCAATGCCGTTCTCGGGCATGCCGATCGGTACCATCGTTCACAACATCGAGCTGAAGCCCGGCAAGGGTGGCCAGATCGCACGCGCCGCGGGCACCTATGCCCAGTTTGTCGGCCGTGATGGTGGCTACGCCCAGATCCGCCTGAGCTCGGGCGAGTTGCGCATGGTTCGTCAGGAATGCATGGCCACCGTGGGTGCCGTGTCGAACCCCGACAACAGCAACCAGAACCTTGGTAAAGCCGGTCGTGTCCGCCACATGGGCAAGCGCCCAAGCGTCCGTGGTGTCGTCATGAACCCGATCGACCACCCGCACGGTGGTGGTGAAGGCCGCACCTCGGGTGGCCGCCACCCGGTGACCCCCTGGGGCAAGCCGACCAAGGGCAAGCGCACCCGTAACACCAACAAGGCGTCGCAGAAGCTGATCATCCGCTCGCGTCACGCCAAGAAGAAGGGGCGGTAAACCATGTCGCGCTCTGTTTGGAAGGGGCCTTTTGTCGACGCATACGTCCTCAAGAAGGCCGAAGCGTCCCGCGAGTCGGGCCGCAACGAAGTTATCAAGATCTGGTCGCGTCGTTCGACGATCCTGCCTCAGTTCGTTGGCCTCACCTTTGGTGTGTACAACGGTCAGAAGCACATTCCGGTGAACGTGTCCGAAGACATGATCGGCCAGAAGTTTGGTGAATACGCTCCGACCCGGACCTACTACGGTCACGCGGCGGACAAGAAAGCGAAGCGGAAGTAAGTCATGGGCAAGGATAAGAATCCCCGCCGCGTGGCGGACAACGAAGCGATGGCAAAGCTGCGCATGCTGCGCACCAGCCCGCAGAAGCTGAACCTGGTGGCTCAGATGATCCGTGGCAAGAAGGTGGACAAGGCCCTGACGGACCTGACCTTCTCGAACAAGCGGATCGCTGTGGACGTGAAGAAATGTCTGCAGTCGGCCATCGCCAATGCCGAGAACAACCACAACCTGGACGTCGATGAACTGATCGTCGCCGAGGCCTATGTGGGCAAGAACCTGACCATGAAGCGCGGTCGCCCGCGGGCCCGTGGCCGGTTTGGCAAGATCATCAAGCCGTTCTCGGAACTCACCATCAAGGTGCGTCAGGTTGAGGAGCAAGCCTAATGGGTAACAAGACCAATCCGATCGGCATGCGTCTTCAGGTCAACCGCACCTGGGACAGCCGCTGGTACGCCGACACCAAGGACTATGGTGATCTGCTGCTCGAGGATCTGAAGATCCGCGAGTTCATTCACACCGAGTGCAAGCAGGCCGGTGTGGCCCGCGTCATCATCGAACGTCCGCACCGCAAGTGCCGCGTCACCGTGCACACTGCACGTCCTGGCGTGATCATCGGCAAAAAAGGTGCTGACATCGAGGTTCTGCGCAAGAAGCTTGCGGCGATGACCGACAGCGAACTGCACCTGAACATCGTCGAAGTGCGCAAGCCCGAGCTTGACGCCCAGCTGGTTGGCGAGAGCATCGCTCAGCAGCTGGAACGCCGTGTCTCGTTCCGCCGCGCGATGAAGCGTGCCGTTCAGAACGCCATGCGCATGGGCGCCCTGGGCATCCGGGTGAACGTCGCTGGCCGTCTGGGTGGTGCTGAAATCGCACGGACCGAATGGTACCGTGAAGGCCGCGTGCCGCTGCACACCCTGCGCGCTGACATCGATCACGCCCACGTCGAAGCCACGACCCCCTATGGTATCATCGGGATCAAGGTCTGGATCTTCAAAGGCGAGATCATGGAGCACGATCCGCAGGCGCGTGATCGTAAGAGCCAGGAAATCCAGGACGGACCCGCGCCCCGTGGCGCAGGTGGCGGCCGCCGCTAAGGAGACCTGAACAATGCTTCAGCCAAAGCGTACTAAATTCCGCAAGATGCACAAAGGTCGGATCAAGGGTCTGGCCAAAGGTGGATCGGATCTGAACTTCGGCACCTACGGCCTCAAGGCCACGGAACCGGAGCGTGTCACCGCACGTCAGATCGAAGCCGCACGTCGTGCCATGACGCGTCACATGAAGCGTCAGGGCCGCGTCTGGATCCGCATCTTCCCGGACACCCCCGTGACCGCCAAGCCGATCGAAGTTCGGATGGGTAAGGGTAAAGGCTCTGTCGACCGTTGGGTCTGCAAAGTGAAGCCCGGCCGCGTGATGTTCGAGATCGACGGTGTGAACGAAGACATCGCCCGCGAGGCCCTGCGCCTGGCCGCGATGAAACTGCCGGTGAAAACCCGCGTCGTCGTTCGCGAAGACTGGTAAAGCAGTCGCGTTGATACCTCTTGAGAATTGGGCCCCAGGAACTCAGCGTTCCGGGGGCCCTTTTTTAGAGGTACTTCTCACCAACTCGAGCTTCGCCCCATTTGTAGCCATCAACGAGTCTCAACTTCGTGTATGCAGCTGGCGCGATAGATTCGATCAAATAGCCTCTTTGGCATGGAATAACTTCTGGTCCCGCAACGCCGCGATCAATTTGGTTGTTTGGACCATAGTCCACAAGCAACAATCCCCCCAATTCTATGCTGAATTGGATGTGAGAGGGGCCTGTTCGTTTAATGCTTTGAATGTCTAGGAATAGGGGTGTGCCAGCGCGCGCGCCTGCAAGTATTCTTTGCCAAGCGGCATTCTCGTTTTCTTTGCGACCTCGTTCTATGACCTCTTTGAATAGGTCAATTTCTTGAACCATTGGTGGAGGGAATCCGCCGTCCCGTACTGCTTGCGCAACGGTTTCTCCATTCAGCAGTACTTTGTAACCGTCATCCGCAGCTTGAATCTTAATAATGAGATTCAGCTGCGACAGAAGGCGTTCGAGAGGCGCTTCGAATTCTCTTCTGTTCCTATCATCGTCGTATGTTTTTGCAGGTCGATTGGGCGGTTCTGGAATTCTGTCGCACATCTTTTCAAGCTTGGCCTCCAACGACTTGCTGTTGTTTCCAAGATCAGCGGTCAAAGCCGAAATGCGTTTGTTTATCTCCTCTAATTCACTCAGAATCTTCTTAGGGAAAGTCTGAAAAACCTCGCGTGTTGAGCGGTTTGAGATAGACTGTTGGGGACGACAATGGAGCCTCGCCGATGCCCAAGCAGCCCGCCTTTCCCGGTCTCCGCCAAGCGATGAAGAAGAAGCAG
>JAUHVR010000003.1 GCA_030424865.1 Alphaproteobacteria bacterium
GCTATTCTACAACCCAAAGCGCAAACACACGAACAACGGCATGCTGTCGCCCGTTGACTTCGAAGAACGACAGCTCAAACTGGAAAAGGCAGGCGTCTAGGAAACTAGGGGCACCTCACTGTACCGAATTTGAGATCATGTCGATCACCGGTCACAAGACATCAAAAGAAGTCACTCGCTACACACGCGCAGCGCGACAGAAGACCCGAGCGGAGTCCGCTTTGAGGCGCTTGACCGATGGACAGAACTAAAACAAAGTGTCCCACTTTTGCAGACAGTGGGAACGGGTGGGACAAATCCAGCCCTCAAACCATTGAAATTAAACACTTCTTCTTTGAAATGGTGCCCGGGGGCGGAATCGAACCACCGACACGAGGATTTTCAATCCACTGCTCTACCCCTGAGCTACCCGGGCACGGGTGAACGTTTTCGTTCGGGTGCGGGCGTTCTATGCGAGCCACGCTGCGGTGTCCAGAGCGATTCTGGACGAAAACTGCGCGAAGACAAAAGATTTTTTGACCACCTCCAACCGCCGGATCTGGATATGTACCACGACAGTGCCAGACCTTCGCTCCAACGCCTGAGAGGATCGAAACCCTTGGACAGAACTGGCAAATCCGAGTGCTGCAGCCTCGGCTCCATTCTGCGCACCTCACCCGTCATCCTGCGACAGGACGTCAGCTTCGTGGCAGGCGATCCCGTTTGCGTTGCAACTCATAATGTCCAAGCGGCGTCCAGCCCACCATGGCCGTTTCGACGCCATCAGTCCTGAGCGCGCCGCGCAGGGTGCTTTCGAATTGACGGCGATCCTTCTTGGCCATCGGAGCCAGGTCCAGAACGATCTGCCCCCCGAGGCCACGAAGCCGCAGTTGGCGCGGCAGATCGCGGGCCATGGCCAAATTGACCTTCAGGCCCGCCGCAGGAGAGGTGTCGCCGCCGGTGTTCACGTCAACCGCAACAAGGGCACGCGTAGGTTCGATCCAGAAACTGCCGCCCCCGGAAACGCGCACTTCGGGGGTTCCCAGCAGATCAAGGGCGTCGAGCACGCCCAGCGCCTCGAACGAGCCTTCGTTGGTGTCGACTTCGGCCTTGTCCGTCCATTCGCGCCAGGCCAGAAGATGGGGGCCATCGCCCTCGGTCAGCATTTCGGGTTCCGGGGTCTCGGCGTCCGTCAGGACCTGGTCCGCCAATCCAACCGTCTGATGCAGATCGTCCAGAAGATCGTCTTCGGAAACGCCCTGACAGGACGAGCGCAGGATCATCCCGTGCGCGCCTGCCCCGCCTGCGTCATGGGCAATTTCCAGCAGCCGATCGCGTTCCCCTTCATCCCGAATGCTGCGAGACACGTTCAGTCCGGGGGCGTTTGGCGTCACGATCACATAGCGGCTCTTGAACAAGAGCTTGGCGGTGACCGGGATGGCCTTGCCCGGTTCGGCGTAGCCGGTGACCTGGACGAGGATCGGCTGCCCCGGGGCCAAGCCCTTGATCTGGCGTAGAAAGGCGGTGCCGTCGGGTGTGCGCAGGAACATGCCTCCCTGCCCTTTCACGGGCCGTTCGGCGATAGCGCGATAGATCGTCCCGGGGCGCGGCTGGTCAGTGTCGACGTAGAGATCTTCGAGCCGCCCGTCGACCAGAAGAGCGGCTGCCTCGACACCGTCGAGGTGATCCAGGGCGATGACACGGCCTTTCATGTGGGTTCCTTCCAGACGGGGTAGCCTGCGCTGTGCAGCAGGGTGGCGGTCTCGGCCAGGGGCAGGCCGACCACGGCGGTGAAGCTGCCGCTGATCCAGGGGATCAGGGCCCCGGCTGGCCCCTGTATACCATAGGCACCAGCCTTGCCCCGCCAGTCTTCGGTGGCGAGATAGGCGTTCAGCTCTTCGTCCGACAACGCCTTCATCTTGACCTGGGTGACCACGTCGCGCTGCCAGACCTTGTCGCCACGTCGCACGGCCACCGCCGTAATCACGCGGTGGCGGCGGCCGGACATCGCCAGCAGGAACTCTGCCGCCTGACCTGCATCTTCGGGTTTGCCAAGGATACCGCGGCCAAGGGCCACGGTGGTGTCGGCACTCAGAACGATGTCATCTGCGTCGGCTTGAACCGCGCGCGCCTTTTCCAGCGCCATGCGCACGCAGTACGGGCGCGGCAGTTCGGCCTTGGTGGGGGTTTCGTCGATGTCTGGGGGGCGGATGTCGTCGGCGACAATACCGAGCTGGCCCAGCAGCTCGCGTCGGCGCGGGCTGCCGGATCCGAGGATCAGTTTCATGATCGCTGGCGCTTACTTGAAGCGGTAGTTGATCCGACCTTTGGTCAGATCATAGGGGGTCATCTCGACCTGAACCTTGTCGCCTGCCAGAACACGGATGCGGTTCTTGCGCATCTTACCTGCCGTATGTGCGATGATCTCATGGCCGTTTTCAAGCTCGACCCGGAACGTCGCATTCGGCAGGAGTTCCTTCACGACACCGGGAAATTCGAGCGTATCTTCCTTGGCCATGGGGTCTCCTGTTAACCTAAATCCGCCCAAACTGGCGGACGCGCCCTTAAATGGCCCTGTGGGCGCAATAATTCAAGGGTCAAAAGGGTCCAATCGTGCAGTTGTGACGGATTTGACTCGTTCGTCCTGTTCGACCCAATGGGCGAAATTGCCCACTTGGCCCGTGTCACGAGGGGCCGAGATGGCCGCGGGATCAACCTCTGCCACCACGGGGCCCGCCTGATCGGTCTGCCCCTGGGCCAGGATGCCGTCGGCGGGCAGGCCGTGATCGGGTGGGCAGAACAGCCCCGCGCGCCCCGAGGATTGGTCGACGATCTCGCAGCCTTCGACCCTGCCCACTAGCGGCGCGTGGACCACCAAGCACTGGTTCTCGATCGCGCGGGCGCGGCAGGATTGGCGGACGCGGGTCTGGCCCGCCGGGAAATCGGTGGCGGCGGGGACCAGGATCATCTGCGCCCCGGCCTCGGTCTGAGCGCGGGCGAGCATCGGGAATTCGCTGTCGTAACAGATGTTTATGCCGATCTTGCCCAGCTTGGTGTCAAAGACCCGCAGATCCGCGCCGGGCATCAGCGCCATTTCGGTGCGCTCGTAAGGGGTCAGGATCAGCTTGTCCTGATGCTGGACAGTGCCGGTCGGAGAGATCAGCCAGCTGCGATTGACAGTTCCAACGGCATCGTAATATGGCCCCGACCCAGCCAGCACGTGGCACTTGAAACGGCGCGCCATCTCGCGCATCTGGTCGACCCAGTCATCGGCGCGGTCTGCGGCGCGCATGACCCAGTCCCTGACCGACCCATCGGGCGGCGCGGCGATCAGAGCCGCCTCCATCGCCGCGTATTCGGGCAGAACCACGAGGTCCGCATCAGCCTCTTCGAACAGCTTGATCAGCTTGGCTTCATGCGCAACCCAGCCCGGGAAACGCTGGATGTGATAGGCCACCGCCGCAATTTTCATAAGGCACGCATCCAGGCTTGCAGGGTATGGGGTGTCTTTTCTGTCTGGCCCACATCGGTCCAGTGAAATGTCGCGGTTGCGCCTGCGACAGGGACGTACCCGCGCTTGCGCCAGAACCCATCCAAGGGCCGGTAATCCGCTGGCCGCATCGGATGATCGGTGGGCCGAACAACGCCGCAAAACAGGGCGTAGGTGAACCCCTGGTCCCTGCCGGCAGCCTCGCGCTGGTCGAAAAAGGCATGACCCAGCCCCCGGCCCCGGTACTCGGGCAGCAGAACGGATTCGGCGCAATAGAACACTTGGTCGGCGGGCGGGACAGGGCCGCTCAGCCCGGCGGCGTCGCCATGATCGGCGAGCGGCATCGCCGTTGCCGCGCCGACAACTCGGTCACCATCGCGCGCGACGACCAGCACCGCGTGCGGATTGTCGCGATAGGACCGCATGTACTGCGCCTCGTTCGCCGCATCACCGTCATAGAGATAGGGAAAGGCGCGAAACACCTCGACCCGCAGGCGGGCCAGATCGTCCAGCGCCTCTTCGACGGCATCGCCGGTCAGCCGCTCAACGATCATGAGACCTGCCGCACCCAGTCGGCCAGGTTGTAGTAGGTCACAACCCGCGTGATCCGACCGTCCGCCACGGAAAAGAATGAACCAGCAGGCAGGCGATACCCCTGCCCCGTCGCCTGCGGCAAGCCGTCGTCCGTCTGCAGGTACGTGCCGTTCACGATGAATTCTGCCGCCGCCCGCGCGCCGCCTTCGGCTTCGAACACCACCAGATCGGTCAGCGTCTCGTCATAGCAGCGGCTCATATGGGCGCAAAATTCGGCAAAGGCCTCTTTGCCGACCCGCACCAGCCCTTCGTTGACATGATGCGCCACATCATCCGCGACGCAGTCCAGCATCGCATCGGTGTCCTTGGCGTTGAACGCCTCGAAATAACGGGTCACAAGCGCGGTGGTGCTCATGCCGGGCTCCATCTTTGTTCGATTTGGCCAAGAATCTGATCGCGGGTCTGGCGATAGACATTCAGTTTCTGTTCCCGCGTCTCACCCAGACCCGTCGGGTCCATGATCTGCCAGTATTCGACTGTCAGATGATAGAACCGTGTCAGTTCCAGCGCCCGGCGCTGCGAGGCAGGCGACAGCGCGACAACCAGATCGAACCCGGCCAGCGCCTCGCCCGATTGTTCCAACTCGTCAAAGCTGCGGGACCGGTGGCGGGCCAGTTCGACGCCGATTTCCTTGCAGACCGCGATGGCAAAGCCGTCGATTTCCAGATCGTTGATCACCCCAACGGACTGCACGTAGACATCAAAGCCAAAGAGCTTTTTCATGATGCCTTCGGCCATGGGCGAGCGCACCGCGTTGTGGTCGCAGCAAAACAGAACCGACTGAGGCAGGTCGGCTGGCACGTGTCAGCCTCCGAAGTGCAAGACGCAGATCAAGGTAAAGAGCCTGCGCGCCGTGTCACTGTCAAGTTCGGCCTTGCCGTCAAGACGTTCTTCAAGGATGCGGGCCCCTTCGTTGTGAATGCCGCGACGGGCCATGTCGATGGTTTCGATCTGGCTGGGCGGCAGGGTCTTGACCGCGTCGAAATAGCTTTCGCAGATCTGGAAGTAGTCCTTGACCACCTGCCGGAACGGGCTGAGCGAGAGGTGGAATTCGGCCGCCGTGACGTCCTCGGTGGTCTTCACGTCGAAGACCAGACGCTTTTCGCGGATCGACAGGCCAACATTATAGGGCCCATCCGGCACCTCGCGATCGTCGCGTTTGGGCAGGCTGAAGGTGTTCTGCTCCATCAGATCAAACAGCGCAACGCGGCGTTCCTGTTCAATCTCCGGCGTGGGGGTCGGAAGATTGGCGTCGTCCAGCTCTATTTGGGCGATATGGCTCATGCGGATGCCCTCTTATCTCATCAGATCTGACTAAAGGACGTTTTGCGCCGACGCAATCAAGCAGACATGTCGACGCGGTATCGCCGTATTAATCGTTCAGCCGCGTCAATCGCGCGGTGACGCTCAGGCCATGCGCCTCGAGGCTTTCGGACTTGGCCAGAACCTCGGTCGCGGGACCGATGGCGCGCAGCGCCTCGGGCGTCATGCGCGACAGCGTGGTGCGCTTCATGAAGTCAAGCACCGACAGGCCCGAGCTGAACCGGGCCGAACGCGCAGTGGGCAGCACGTGATTTGGCCCGCCGACGTAGTCCCCGATCGCCTCGGGCGTCCATTGGCCAATGAAGATCGCGCCGGCATGGGTGATCTGGTCCAGCAGAGCGTCGGTGTCCGCGACACAGAGTTCAAGGTGTTCTGGCGCAATCCGGTCCGAAAGCCTTGCGGCTTCCTCCATGTCGCGCACGGTGATCACCGCACCAAAGTCGCGCCAGCTGGCCCCGGCAATCGCCCGGCGTTCCAGCGTTTCCAACCGCTTTTCGACAGCCTGCGCGACGGCCTGCCCAAAACCGGCATCGTCGGTGATCAAGAGCGCCTGCGCGCTTTCGTCGTGTTCGGCCTGGCTCAGCAGGTCCAGCGCCACCCAATCGGGGTCGTTTTCCGCATCGGCAATCACCAGCACCTCGGAGGGACCGGCAATCATGTCGATGCCGACCTTGCCAAAGACGCGACGCTTGGCGGCGGCCACAAAGGCATTGCCCGGCCCGGTGATCTTGTCGACAGGCGCAATTGTCTGCGTGCCATAGGCCAGCGCCGCGATCGCCTGCGCGCCGCCGATGCGATAGACCTCGTCCACACCCGCAATCCGCGCGGCCAGCAACACCAGCGGGTTCACCACCCCGTCGGGCGTGGGCACCGTGATGGCCAGACGCGGCACACCGGCCACCTTGGCCGGAATGGCGTTCATCAGGACCGAGGACGGATAGCTGGCCAACCCACCCGGCACATATAGCCCCGCTGCCGAAACCGGCGTCCAGCGCCAGCCGAGCTGAGCGCCCGTGTCTTCGGACCAAAGCGCATCTTCGGGCAGCTGTCGTTCGTGGTAGGCGCGGATGCGCGCGGCCGCCAGTTCCAGCGCCTGCCGTTCCTCGTCAGAGACAGTGGCAACGGCCGCGTCCAGCTCCTCGGCGTCAAACGCCATGGTCTCGGCCGTCAGGTCCAAGCGGTCGAATTTCGACGTCAGCTCCAGCACAGCCGCATCGCCACGCGCGCGCACATCGGCGATGATCTCGGCCACAACGGCGTCGACATCGGGACTGTCTTCGCGCTTGGCGTTCAGTAGATCCGTGAACGCGCGCTCAAACTCCGGCGCGCGGGTGTCGAGGAAAACGGGCATGTCAGTTCCTTTCGGCTTGCGCGCCTCTTACCGGCGCTGCGCCAAGGGCTCAATCAGGATGTGCGGGTGACTTGCGCGACGGTGCCGCATAAGGCCGCGTCACATCGCGCAACGAGACCTCGAGCGCCTCGACCTCGGCCCGAAAACCGCCGTCACCGGCCAGGGTCAGCTCAACCGCACCTGCCCCGTCTTCGCCCGGCGTGAAGCTGATCGACAGCAGGGACAGCACAACGTCCTTGTCCGCGCGGTCCACCCCCTGGCTGGCCACCTTCAGCACGTTGTCGATCACCAAAAGCGACTGCACACGCTCGACCGAGCGCCCAAGTCGCGCCGCGGCGTCCTTGTCTTCGTGGCGGAAGCGGTTGATCAACAGCCCCAGACGCCGCGCCTTGGGCTGCCAGGCCACTTCTGTCACCGGAAACACCGCGTCCTGCACAAGGGCCGAGATCACTTGCAGATCGTCGGCATCAAGGGCCCCCAGGTTCAGCGGGCGGTCACCGCCGTCTTCGAAACGCGCGTCTTCGCTCATTCGCCCGGCACCCGTTCGATGATCGCACCCACGGCAGACAGTTTTTCCTCGACGTTTTCGTATCCGCGATCCAGGTGGTAGACGCGGTTCACCCGCGTCTCGCCCTCGGCCGCCAGACCGGCCAGGATCAGCGACACACTGGCCCGCAGATCGGTCGCCATGACCGGCGCGCCTTTCAGCCGCTCGACACCGGTCACCCGGGCCGTTCCGCCCTGCACCTCGATCTGCGCCCCCATGCGCATCAATTCCGGCGCGTGCATAAAGCGGTTTTCAAAGATCGTCTCTTCCAGAACAGCACTGCCCTCGGCGGTACACATCAGCGCCATCATCTGCGCCTGAAGGTCTGTCGGAAAGCCGGGGTAGATCTCGGTCTTCACATCAACGGCCTTGACCCGCCCGTTGGGGCGCGAGACCAGAACTCCTTCGTTGGTCTGCGAAACGTCCACGCCCGCCGCCCGCAGCTTTTCCGCAAGCGTTTCGACCAGCGCGACGTCGCCACCCAAAAGCTCGACTTCACCACCGGCAATGGCAGGCGCGATCATGTAGGTGCCCAGCTCGATCCGATCCGCCACAACGCGATGCGTCGCGCCATGCAGACGGTCCACGCCATCGATGACGATCGTATCTGTGCCTTCACCGTCGATCTGAGCGCCCATGGCCCGCAGGCAGCGCACAAGATCCACGATCTCGGGCTCGCGCGCGGCGTTCTTCAGAACCGTGGTGCCCTTGGCCAGCGTCGCGGCCATCACCGTGTTCTCCGTCGCCCCAACCGAGGCGAAACGCAGCGTGATCTCGGCCCCTTTCAGCCCGCGCGGGGCGGCGGCATGCAGATAGCCATCTTTCAACTCGATCTCGGCACCAAGCTGTTCCAGCGCCGTCACGTGAATGTCCATGGGCCGCGCGCCGATGGCGCACCCGCCCGGCAGCGAGACCTGCGCCTGCCCCAGCCGTGCCAGCAAAGGCCCCAGCACCAGGTTCGAGGCCCGCATCTTCCGCACGATGTCATAATGCGCCAGCGGGTTGTCCACACCGTGGCCCGACATCGCCAGCACCTTGCCATCGTTCAGCGCCGTCACCTCGGCCCCCAGCGATTGCAGCAGCTGCGACATGGTCTTGATGTCGGACAGGCGCGGCGCATTGGTCAGGGTCAGCGGTTCTTCGCTCAGAAGTGTCGCGGGCATCAACGTCAGACAGGCATTCTTGGCCCCGGCAATGGGAATCTGCCCCTTCAGAGGCCCGTTGCCTGTCACGATAATCGAATCCATTGTCCTATCCTTTGTCCGCCTCTTTGGGCGCTTTGCCCGTGTCCCCGGCCCCGGTGCGCGCCTTGGCCTGCGCCTTTCGACGCCCCAGATTGGCTTTCAAGGCCGCTTTCAGCCGGTCGGAACGCGCATCCGCGCTTGTTTTTTGGGGTTTGGGTTTCTGCTCCATGCCCTTCTGTACCCCAGAGCAAAAAAAGGGTCCAGATTGCCCTTGCAAGGGTCGCGGTTTGGGTCTAATCAGCCGCCCACACCAGATGGTGCACGGCGCTGCTGTAGCTCAGAGGTAGAGCACTCCCTTGGTAAGGGAGAGGTCGAGAGTTCAATTCTCTCCAGCAGCACCATAAGATCATGATAGTTATTGGAATATTGGTGCCCTGCTTGGGATGGACGTATTTCAATCCCCCCTTCAGTCCATCTGGATCTGTTTGGCATGCGCGTCTTTGTTGATGTTGGCCGAACTGGTTGGTGGTCTGTGCGCGGTCGATGTCTTGCCTTGGTAGTCGCAGGGGAATGCATTTATCCGAATGCCACCTGATTGTTTGGCACTCTCCATCCATTCTGACTTCTGACCTTTTTGGCTGCTGATCTGGAAAAGGCTCCGCGATCAAAACCCAAAGCTCACGGAAAAACCCCGCGGGCGTCCGGGGATCGGAGAACGGATTTTGAAATCCGCTCCAACTGCAGAGGCCACACCCGCAACGATTGCCAATCCCAAACCCGTGCCAGCGGCATCCTGCCGTCCCGCCCGCGCGAACCTTTGGGTCAGGTATGGCATTTCGGCTGGATCGATCGGTTCGCAATCATTTTCAACAACCAAACCGGACTGGGAAAGATCGATCCGAATATCAGTGCCTCTGGTCCGATAGCGCATCGCGTTTTCGATCAAGTTGCGCGCAACAATAGAAAACGCATCCGCGGAAATCGAAAACACGCAAGGGCTGCACGTCACATCCAGGCTGCCATCGTCCAGGTCCTTGACCAAAATCTCAAGCACCGGCACGAGATCCACAGGCGTATCGGACAAGGCAAAACCTGCATCCATACGCGACATCTGCAAAAGCCCTTCTGACAGCCGCGCCAACTTCTTTAGAGCCTGGACAGAGAGGTCTATGTTTTCCACTTCAGATCCATCCGCCAACCTTTGGCGCGCAACCTGTAACTGGGCCAATGCACCGGCGATCGGTGTGCGCAACTCATGCGCGCTTTCTGCGGCAAAGGCCCGTTCCGCGTCCAAAGCCGCGGTGAGCCGCGCGAACAAACTGTTGGCTTCGTCAATGATAGGCAAAAGTTCGACTGGTTGCCCATCAGCGCTTAGAGGCGCAAGATTTCGCCCGCTGCGTTGCGTCAGAGAGTGCCCAAAAGATTGCAAGGGCCTTAAAGAGCGCTGCGTTATCCACCAAACGGCCAAGCCCATCAAGGGAATCAGAAATGCCAAGGGCAGAGCGAGGCTCCAAAAGCTCTGCCACACCAATGCATCTCTGAGGCCCGGTCTTTCCCGGACGACAATGCCAAAGCCGGTAACGGGATCGAACATTGCAAAAGCCCGAGCGCCCTGGAGTGTCGAAAAGCCGGGGGGCACCGACGAGGCCATATCCACAGAAACCCTGTCGCCGGAAAACAGGATAATTCGACCAAAAGGGTCCAGGACATAGTAGGTGTAATTTGCACCTTCCTCGGTCAGAATTTCGACCAACTGCGCCTCATCCGCTTCGTCGCCCTGCAGTGTTTCAGACGCCTCGTGGGTCGCCAGAGGCAAAAGCCGCAAGGCTGCCTGCTGCATGGTCTGGTCAAAGGACGCTGACATCTCGCGGCTCAGGACGCTGGCAGAAATCGCAACCGCGGCGATCCAGATGGCACAGACCAGAGCAGTCAGCCACAGGGCCAGTCGACCAGACAAGGACCACTTCATCCCTGGCCCCCAAGCACATACCCCAGACCGCGCTGGGTCTGGATCAACTCACGACCAAGTTTCTTTCGCAGCCGGGACACGAAAACTTCGACGGCGTTGCTTTCGATCTCGGACCCAAAAGCGTAGAGCTTGTCTTCAAGGCTTGCCTTGGACACGACGGCGCCACGATTGCGGACAAGTGCATCAAGCACCGCCCATTCGCGCGCGGTCAGGATCACAGGTTTGTCGTTGAGCGAGGCTTGGCGGCGATCCAAATCCAGACAAACCGCGCCAAATTGGATCGAGGTATCGCCCGACGCCGCGTAGCGCCGACTGACCGCACTCAGTCGAGCCGAAAGTTCTTCGAGGTCAAAGGGTTTCACGATATAGTCGTCTGCCCCGGTGTTCAGCCCCTCGATCCTGATCTGCACCTGGTCCTGAGCTGTGGCAATGATCACAGGCGTCGCGTCACCTTGTGCGCGAAGGGCTGCCAGAAAATCGATACCCCGTCCGTCAGGCAAGCCCAGATCCAGAAGGATCAGGTCGTACCGGGTTGTGGCCAGGGCTTCTTGCGCATCATCAAGCCTCTGAACCCAGTCAGCCGCATGACCCTGATGCGCCAGGTGGGCCACAAGTGCACCACCCAGCACGTGGTCATCTTCTACAATCAGGATGCGCATGTCTCAGGGTCCAAATTCAACTGCGCCTCATTGGTAGATCAAGCTGAACCGAAGCTGAACAACTTTCAGTTCCGCATTCAGGCTGCCTTCAGGTTGGCACGACAAACCGTGCTCACCTCGGATCAACAAAGGACCCTCAGAATGAAACCGTTGACGAAAACAAGCCTCGTGGCTGGCGCACTCGCCCTTGCCATGGCCGTTCCGGCGCAGGCCAAAACGCTGACTGTCATCACCTCGCTTGGCGCTGTGCCAGGCCCACGCGCCTATGTGGCGATCTACGTGACCGACCCCAAGGGCAAGGTCTATGACACGATCCACGTGGCGGGACGCGAAGCGAAATACCATCAACATTTGCGCGGATGGGTGCGTGGCGCGCGCAAGTCTCGCACCAAGCCGCATTCCGTGACAGGTGCCAGCGCAGGCTCTGGCAAAGTGCTGAAGGCGCAGTTTGAGATCGCCGACAACCTCATTGCTGCCGGCTATCAGGTGCGCGTTGACACCGCCGTCGAAAACTTCGCCGATGTGCCCAAAGCAGCGGTTTTGACGCTGGGCAAAGACACATCCGTGCGCGGCCGCGGCATTGTTCGCAAGGTCGAGGTGCACTGATGCAGAGCGCGCGATCTCTTCACCGTTGGGTCAGCTATGGCGCAATCCTACCGGGCCTGCTTTTGGCTGTGACAGGCGTGGCGCTTTCCCTGATGCCGCTGAACGAAGCTGTGAGCACGGGGTCTCTCACCCCTGCGGCGGACGTCAGTGTTGCGGATGTGGCCAGTGCCATCGCCAGAGATGTCCCCGGCGTTGAGCGGATCGCCAAATCTGCCAACCACACGATCACCGCAGACTTTTTTCACGCCGACACCTTTGGCAGCGTGGTCTTTGATCCCGCGACGGGCAACATCTCGCCAAAGCCCGAACCAACTGGCATGTGGGGCACGCTCAAGTCACTGCACCGCTCTCTTTTCCTGGGGGACATTGGGCGCGGCGTGACTGGGCTTACGGCTCTGTCAATGCTGTTTCTTTCGGTCACAGGCGTCTGGATCATCGTCAGTCGCATGGGAGGCTGGCGCGCTTTGATCTCTCCTCCGGCCACAAGGGGCTGGAAACTTGTGCACTTTCAAGCCATCCGCATTGCTCTTGCAGGTCTTGCGATCACGAGCCTTTCGGGCGTTGTCATGTCACTCAGCAGTTTTTCCCTTCTGCCAAGCACAAACACGCCCGAACCTTTGTTCCCCGATCTTTCAGGTGCGCAAATGATTGCGATCGCCCAAATGGAGGCTTTGCAGTCCACACCGCTCTCTCAATTTCGGGAATTGATCTTTCCTTTTGATGGTGACCCGACAGAGCCTTTCATGTTGGCAACCAACTCGGGCGTTGCCTTTGTTGATCCTGCCACTGGGCAGATCACGGCTTTCGAACCCAAAAGCCTTTGGGGACACCTCTATGAGTTGGTTTACCTTTTGCACACCGGACAAGGAGCTTGGTGGATTGGCTTGCTGATGGGGCTGTCAATATGCGCTGCACCCGTCGCCGTAGCCAGTGGCGTGGCCTTGGTCCTGACACGTCCCAAATCGCCGTTGTCCGGTATCAAAATCGCCCCGGCCAGCCGGGCGAAGGACGTGATCCTGGTAGGAAGCGAAGGCGGTACGACCTGGATATTCGCCGCCGAGCTTGCACGCAAATTGACCGAGGCAGGCCGTGCCGTTCATGTTGCCGCAATCAACGACATGCGGGAAAACTACCCAAAGGCCGACAATCTCTTCTTTTTCGCGGCCACTTATGGCCAGGGCGAAGCACCTGAATCAGCACATCAATTTGACAAGGTCTTCGCCAAGTTCGAACGCAAAGACATCGCGGTTTCAGTTCTGGGCTTTGGGGATCGCAGCTATCCCGAATTTTGCGGATTTGCCCAATACATCTCGGCGCAAGCGAAACGCGCTGGCTTTGAATGTCTTGACGAACTGACGCTGATCGATCGCCAATCGCTGCAGGCCTTCGCCGCCTGGGGAGCCCAAATTGGCGAGAAGCTCGGCATCTCGTTGACGCTCGCGCCTCGATTGGCAACCACGGCACCAACCCATCTGACCCTATTGCGCAACACCCGGCTTGGCGAAGAGGTCGGCGCACCGGTATCCATCTTGCGCTTTGAAATCCCGAACAAGGGTTTTGCCAAATTCGGAGCCGGCGACCTGTTGGGCATCCTCCCCCCTGGCAGCGACGTCCCCCGGTTCTATTCTCTGGCATCCTCGACCAAAGATGGGTTCCTGGAAATCTGCGTCCGTCGCCAAGAGGGAGGGCTCTGCTCGACCCACCTGACACAGCTTGTACCCGGGGCGCGCATTAAGGCTTTCATAAAACCGAATCCGCAATTCCGACCTGCACGAAATTCCAATCCCATGATCCTCATTGGTGCAGGCGCAGGCATCGGGCCGCTCATGGGGTTCCTGCGTGGTTCCAAAGGCGTGAAACCAGCGCATTTGTTCTGGGGCGGCCGTTCCGAGCAATCAGACTTTCTGTATCAGGGTGAACTCAAGACGTGCGTCGAAACAGGACAGCTGACGCAGCTTTCCACTGCCTTCTCGCGAGACCAGTCTCCGGCTTACGTCCAAACCCGCCTCAAAGAGCAAAGTTCGGAAGTCGCGCGCCTGATCTCGGAAGGCGCAGAAATCCTGATCTGCGGAGGCGTGAACATGGCCCAGGATGTCGCCAGAACTCTGGACGAGATTCTCATGCCCAATGGAACCAGCGTCGCGCAATTGAAATCCCAGAAAAGGTATCTTGAAGATGTCTATTGATCGTCACCTCGTCCAATTCAACGGAGCGACAATGGGGACACGGTGGTCCGTCTTGTGCTCCTCAGAACACACCCAGCTGGCAGAGGATTTGCAGGCCGCGTTGCAGGCCGCCGTCGACCGGGTGGACCATCAAATGTCGCCGTGGATCGATAACTCTGACCTCTGCAAGTTCAACCGCGCCGAAACAGGCGACACCTTGGAAATAGGGCAGGAAACCTGCGAAGTTCTCTCGCTCGCGCTAAAGATCCACACGCTCTCAGGTGGTGCGTTCAATCCGGCCGTGATGCCAAATGTCGAAGCGGCAGGTTTCTCGGCGCAGCACAGCGTCGCTGCTTTTGCGGCCCCTGGACGTCTGGGCGATCTCACGTCGCTGGATCGCCAAAATCGCCAATTGACGAAACTCTCGGACGGAAAAATCGATCTCTGCGGGATCGCCAAAGGCTATGGTGTTGATCAACTGGCAGCCGTTCTGCGCGAGGCCGGGTTGCATGATTTTCTCGCCAGCATCGACGGCGAGTTGGTTGCCTCCGGCCGTCCTGCGGAATCGGAGGGCTGGCAGATCGCGCTGGAGGCACCGGATATTGCAAAACGCCGAATTCTGAAGGAGCTGAGTATCACCGACATGTGCCTTGCGACCTCGGGCGGGTATCGCAATATGGCCGATCACTTTGGTGAACCGATCACGCATACAATTGATCCCAGGACCGGAGCTCCGTCAAAGGCGCTGACCCAGTCGGTCACACTTGCCGCGTCAACCGCCGCCGAGGCCGATGCCTGGGCAACGGCGTTCACTGTCCTGGGACACCAAGCCGGTGCTGCTCTGGCGGACAAGCTCGGCTTGCACGCCCTGTTTTGCAGGCTTGAACATGGCGTAACCACTTACGCTGCCACTGGAATTCTGGCAGCCGTCATCGACTGATGATTGATTTTGGAAAAGCCCTCTTCTTGAAGCGGTCATCCAACGACGATTGCGCCTCAAATCCACCCATGGCTGCAACCCTTCAGGGTCCCGCCAGGATAGCGCCCTTTCAAAAGTTCAACTCAAAGCCAAAACCAAACCGTAATGATCTGCCTGTGAACTGCGCGCATTGTAAGCGTCATGTTCCGCCGACTGGCGATGCGCACCGCCGCTGGTCATACTATGTGCAGCATTTCACCAGCCCGAATGGTTGCTAAGCGGGACAAAGCTGCCTTTTCCTGGTTCATTTTGAAGGTCTGCTTTTCTTTTTCCGCCTAGATGAATAGCGTTGCCCGAGGCAAAGCTATGGAGCAGTGGAAATGATTGATTGGACGGGACTGGCTTCAATTTTTGCGGCTTTCTTCATTGTCGCAGCGTCACCAGGCCCAGCGACTTTGGCTGTCAGCACGGTGTCTGCTGCTTCTGGGCGAAAGAATGGAATTATTTTCGGCGCAGGTCTTGCGTTCGGTCTCGCGTTTTGGGGGGTGGTTGCCGCAACAGGCCTCGGGGCCATTCTTCAAGCATCCACTCACCTCCTGATCGCGCTGAAAGTAGCTGGAGGGATTTATCTGCTTTGGCTGACATATGGATCGGCACGCTCTGCAATGCGCGCGGCACCTGAAGAGCCGGGTCTGGACAGTCACATCCGGTCCAGTGAGAAGCGTCTGTTCGCCAAAGGACTTGCACTCAACCTGTCAAATCCCAAGGCTGTCGTGGCTTGGATGGCTGCGCTTTCAGTTGGCCTTGGAGCAGATGACGGGCTAGTGGGCGTGATTGTTGCCACGCTTGGGTGCACATTGATCGGACTTCTTATTTACGCGGCCTATGCAGCTGCATTTTCGATCTCAGTTATCATGAGAGGATACGTCAAGTTCGGTCGTTGGATCGATGGAATGGTGTCGGCTCTCTTCGCCATTGCCGGGATCGCACTCATCCGTTCAGCGGTGACAAGAAGCTAAGATTTCCTGCGGACGGCACACCTTCGATAGCGGCCATTTGTTCTAAGTGCAGCATCCGTAGCTTCGGGCTCTATGCCGACTTGCGGCGGTTCAGCGCGCACCCCACCTAGCGCCGGGTCCGCAACGACGCGGACGGCCCAAACCGTCCATTTCTGATGCGTTGCGTCGCTGTACGGCGGCGTCCCGGAAGCTGACGTTGGTGCTGGGCGCAGAATTGCATCCGGTCGATGGCTGTAACGCGGGATTGGACGAACAACTCACTGGATACGGATTTGTTGCCCGCAAACATCGCTGAATCACCGCACACAGCTGTAAATGCGCTTTGTGCGGAACGATGGCCGCTCACAACCCCGAGATATCAACAAAAAAACCTTATAGTCAGCAATTTTCCCGTTTCGAAGCCCAAGATGCGCAGCGAACGGCACCTCGTGCTCTGTCTGATCGAGGCGTGTGTAATGAACGGTGCCGTCGCAGATGGCGGTGTCACCGCTGGACCAAACGCCGTTGATCTTATGGTGCATCGCCTTGATCGTCGCAAAGAAGGCGGCATTGCTTTCTTTGACCGCGGCCCGTCCAGTCAGAGGCTCGAAATTCCCGAGCTGGAACTGCACGTCTTCGGTGACGTGATCGACGACGCCTTGCGCATTCATATCGTCAACCGCGCTGTACAGGGACGCGATCATCGCTGTGTGTTCGGACGGGTTTTGGGACGTGATAAGCATTGGTCTTTCCTTTAGTTGAAGTGAGTTAGATGTCAGACGCAGTCTGAACAGGGTCGCGGTCTTGCCGCTGGCAAAAAGCGCCGCATCGACACTTGTCCGTTGGAAATCGCCAAGCCGACAAAGATGAGCAGAAGCGCGGCGATGAAGGCGACGGAAATCCTCTCTCCAAAGGCGAGCGCGCCAAAGGTGATGCCGGACAAGGTCGCGAAATATCCAACCTGTGAGAAGCCCACGCCGTCCGTGCGCCTTTGGACTTCGAAGGTCAGCGCGTAACTGACGGCGGTGATGAGGCCAATACCGGCAATCGCCGCAAAGACCCTGGGATCAAGAGAGGCACTGTTGGCCATCTTGCCGGAGATCAAGAGCACGGCACCGATCAGGACCAGCTGTAGAATGAGTGTTCCAGCCGCAAGTGTCATCGGGTCCGCCCCTAAGGGGTACGCACGGCTGCGGAACACGTTGCCTGACGCAAGCACAAACGGTCCGCTCAGCGCCAGAAGGATCCAGACGGGATCGATATCGGACAAGTCGAGGCCGCGCAGGGTGGCAAGACTGATCCCACACAAACCAACCAGTATCCCCAAAAGACGGTGCGTGGGCAGCATGCGCCGTTCCACAACCGCCGAAATCGCGAATGTGAACATCGGCGACAAGGTGACGAGGGCGGCATAAAACCCGGTCGTGATGTGACCCAGGACCGCGTACCCGATGAGTGCAGGAAGGCTCACTCCAAGCAGCCCTGCCCCGAGGTAGTATTTCAAGTAGGTCGGCGCTGCCGGGGGAATTGACCGTTCCCCGATCAGCACAGCGGACAACACAATGCTTGCCACAAACACCTGCCAAAAAAGCGCGAGGTAAGCCGGAACATCGGCCATTGCAACAAACTTGGACAGGGTAAAGCTCACACCGACAAGCAGCCCGATGGCGATGATTAGAATGGTAGGTGAGGCAGTCCGGACAAATCCAGGCATCACGCGGCTCCTTTCATTGGGGCCGCAAGTGCGTAGAGAGACATCGGTCCTATCGGGACGATCCCGGTTGGATTGATGTGCCGATGGCTCTTGAAATAGTGCTCGCGGATATGGGGAAGATCGACGGTTTCCGCGATCTCTGAGTGCGAGGCAAGGTCCTTCAGATACCGTGAGAGCGCGGGGTAGTCGGCAATGCGGGCCAGATCGATCTTGAAATGCGTGACGTAAACCGGATCGAAGCGCAGCAAGGTCGGAAACAGCTTGAGGTCAACTTCGGTCAGGTGATCGCCCGCAAGGAAGCGCCGGTTTTCCAGAAGATCTTCCAGCGTGTCGAGCGTGTCAAAGATGGCGGTGACGGCTTCACAATATGCGGTTTGATTGGTGGCGAAACCCGCGCGGTAGACGCCATTGCGAATGGGGTTCTGGATCAGGTCAGAGAGGCGGTCGATCTCGGGACGCAGGCCCTCGGGGTAAAGATCGGGCGCTGCCATATCCGGAAATGCCTGCCCGAGCATGTGCATGATATCGGCAGAGTCCGTGCTGACGATCTTGCCGCTTTCGCGGTCAAGGAGGACCGGCACCGAGATGGCTCCGGTGTAATCGGGGGCAGCGCGTTGATAGACCTCGTAGAGATACCGGTCACGCGGCACACCATGTGCTGGATCAAAGGATGCTTGGTCAATGACCCAGCCATCATCCGACATGATTGGGTCCATCCATGTGACGCTGATGGCATCCCGCAATCCCCTGATCGAAAGAACAAGGTCCACGCCATGGCACCATGGGCAGGCTTTGGACAGGTAAAGATGGTAGCGGTCCGGCTCCGCCGGAAACGCGGCGCGGGCGTGGTTTTCAATCCAATTGCGAAACTGGCTTGGCGGCCGCTTGAAACGTCCATCGCCCTGAGCAGGCTTGTCGCGCAATATCCCGTTGATCAGCATCTTGGTCATCGTTTCCTCCGGTTTTGCCGTGTTGAAAGTGATGTAAAAGGTTTCCCCAGATGCGATAATTGGCTAACTGATATACTCAAGGGTGAGAAAAAGTTGACCTAAGGGGCCATGATGGTCGAGATTGGCGCAATTCCGGTGTTCGTGGCGGTTGCCGAGAACGGCAGCTTTGCGGCCGCTGCCCGGCAGTTGGGTCTGACAAAGTCCGCGGTCAGCAAACGGATCGGCGGGCTGGAAACACATCTTGGTGCGCAGCTCTTCCACCGCTCGACGCGCAGCATTTCCTTGACGGAAGCCGGAGAAATCTACCTTGCGCATGCCGTTCAGGCGCTTGGCTCAGCGAAAGAGGCGGAAGACGCGGTGGCCGCCCTGCAGGGCACCCCAGTTGGCCATCTGCGGGTCAGCGCGCCAATGTCCTTCGGCCAATTGCATGTCGCGCGGGCAATTCCCGAGTTTCTGCGCCGTTATCCCGGCATAACCATGGAGCTCTCGATGGATGATCGCTTTGTGGACCTGGTCGAGTCTGGCATGGACCTTGCCTTGCGGGCCGGAACACTTGCGGATTCTGCCCTGATCGCGCGCAAGCTTGCGCCCATCCACAGCGTCATTGTTGCCGCACCCGACTACCTGGACAAGGTCGGAGAACCCACCCACCCACAAGACCTGACAGACCACGACTGTTTGCATTACGCCTATTCCCGAGACCCCCTGGAATGGAAGTTCATTGGCGAAGAGGGAGAGATCGCTGTCAGGACCAAGGGTCGGTTCCGTGTCAACAACAGTGAAGCCCTATGCACAACCTTGCTAGCCGGCCTCGGGATAGGCCGACTTCCTACGTTTATTGCGGGGTCTCACCTGGCGGCGGGGCGGCTTCGACGTGTGTTGCCCAACTTTGTGATGCCTGAACAGGCGCTATACGCAGTATTCCCAGAGCGCAGACATGTTCCGGCCAAGGTGAGGGCCTTTGTCGATTTCTTTGCAGAGCATGTCGGACAGAAAACGCCCTATTGGGACGACGAAGCAGGGCTCACTGCGCCCCGCTGATCAATCCACGTACAAACACATTGGTGGCTTCGCTGCGCATCTCCGCATGACGCTGCGCGGATATGTTGAACAATCCTCTGTGCAAGATCATTCCATCGATCAGGCTGGCAAGAGTCCGTCCAAGCTTGCCCGCGTCTGCATCGCTTCTAATGTGTCCAGCCTCCTGCAGATGCGCGATCTGACCCGCATAATGAGCGCCCAATTTGTCAAAAAAACTCGCGACTTTTTCACTGAACGTCTCCGACGCGAAACTTGGACCAAAGACCTCGAAAAACACGCGAACGAACTGCGACTGTCCATCCGGAATTTCCATTGATTTCGACAGGCCGTCTGCAAACTCCTCCAAAGTACCGGGCATCTTTTGTCCAAAGAAGCGGTCTTCCATGCCCTTGAAGTGCCTTTCCACCATCGAGATGGCAATCGCTTCCTTGTTCTTGAAATAAAGGTAGAGGGTCCCCTTCCCCAGCCCAGCCTCTTTGGCCACATCGGCGATCGTTGCAGCGTGATATCCCTTTTTTGCATAGACTTGCATGGCAGCATCAAGGATGCCGTGCTGCATCTCTTCACGGTCAACGACCTTTGGCATTGTCCTACCTCAGTATTGGCTTTTTGATCTTTTTCCATATTTATGACTGGACGTCCAGTCATAAAAGACGTACATGACTGACCAGCCAGTCATAATAGATTCGGAGAAACAGAATGGACCACATCGCAGACAGAGACACGAAGCAATCCATGATCCGAGGCCTCACACGCACCTGTCCAAGATGTGGCAAGGGCCACATGTTCGATGGATATCTTTCCGTCGCCAAAGCCTGCGACTCTTGCGGGTTGGATCTGACACCGCAGCACGCAGATGATGGCCCAGCCTACCTGACGATTGTCATTGTCGGCCACCTGCTCGTCCCATTGCTGGTTCCTGCATACAAAGCCTGGGATTGGCCACCAGCCGTTATGGCGACGGTGTTTTCCGGTCTCGCCATAGTGCTTTCCCTCTTCCTCCTTCCCCGGCTCAAGGGTGCCTTGATTGGCTTCCAGTGGGCCAAACGTATGCACGGCTTTTGATAGATCTTTTTTGACCGAACGTCCAGTCATCCAAACAAACCGACCGTTCAGCGCCGGCTCTCCGAAGTCCGGACCCTTTGCACAAAAGCCGCCTAACCCTCATTACAATTTGAAAGGAAAGACAAATGAACACCCCGACCGTTCTTGTTGCAGGCGCCACCGGGTATCTCGGCCGCCATATCGTCAAGCAATACATGTCCATGGGCTGGCACGTGCGCGCCCTCGTTCGCAATGCGCAAGCCGCGCGCGAATCCGGGCTCGACGCCACGGAACTTTTTGAAGGCGAGGCGACCAATCCCCTCACGCTTTGTGGCGTCATGGGCGGTGTGGACCTTGTGATTTCGACACTTGGCATCACGCGGCAGCGCGATGGCCTGTCCTATTGGGACGTCGATTATCAGGCCAATGCGAACCTGTTGACCGATGCACTGGCTGCGGGTGTCGAACGTTTTGCCTATGTCCACGTCCTGAATGCCCACAAAATGCAGAACATCCCGCTGGTCGCCGCCAAACAAGCCTTTGTGGACCGGCTGCAAGCGTCGCCGATCAAGTCGACTGTGATTGCCCCGTCTGGCTTCTTCTCGGACATGGGCGATTTCCTGAACATGGCAAAATCGGGCCGCGTCTTTCTGTTTGGCACCGGCAATCTGCGGCTGAACCCGATTGATGGTGCAGACCTCGCAGACGTAATCGCAAGGACCATCTTGGAGGGGCGCGACTTTGTCCCGGTCGGCGGCCCCGAGACCCTGACCCAGAATGAGATCGCTCAGGCAGCCTTCAAGGCGCTCGGCAAACCCGCAAAGATCACGCATCTGCCGGACATCCTTCGGCGCGGTGCTCTCAAGGTGCTGCCATATGTAACACCGTCTGCCGTGCACGGACCTGCCCTGTTCTTCCTTACGGCCCTTGGCATGAACATGATCGGCAAGACCCATGGATCAAAGCGCGTATCGGAGCACTTTGCTGATCTCGTTCGTTCGCAGCAGGATGACGCAGACGCCAAACCTCAAACGCTACTGAAACCGCAGAGCCTGACATGACCCGGGCCCAAATCACGATGAAAGCGCTCACATACAAGCGTTATGGCCCACCCGATGTCGTTCGTATCGAGGAAGTCCCTCGCCCTACCCTCAAACCAGACGAAGTCCTAATCCGAGTCCATGCGAGTTCGGTGAACACAAGCGATTGGCGCATCCGCTCGGCTGCCTTTCCGGGCATCACCGCCCTCCCCGCGCGCTTGATCTTTGGGCTCTTCGCGCCCCGCAACACTCGACGGGGACGCGAGTTCGCCGGTGTCGTTGAGGCTGTTGGCACGGACGTAAAGAACGTCTGCCCCGGTCAGCGGGTTTTTGGGATCACGTCCAAGGGCGGCGCATCTGCCGAGTATCTGGCTGTGCCTGAAACGTCGGCAATTGCGGAAATGCCTGAACATCTGTCGTTCGAAGAAGCAGCCGCGCTGCCCTTCGGTGGTTTGGCCGCGTTGGTGTTCCTCCAACAGTTCGCAGGTCTAAAAGCCAACCAGCGCATTCTGATCGTTGGAGCCTCGGGCGGTGTTGGCATTTATGCTGTGCAGATCGCCAAGGCACTCGGCGCCCATGTCACAGGACTTTCCGGTCCTGATAGCCAGACGCTCGTAGGCTCTCTCGGGGCTGATGTCACACTGAACTACAAGACCACTCAGCCTTCAGACATCAATGATCGCTTCGACATCGTCCTCGACACGGTCGGAGTGGTGTTGCCGAGGCAAGCACGCAATCTGCTGCGCAGCGGCGGTCTTTTTCTTCCGCTGAATGTCGGACTGCGTGAGCTTGTAGCCGCGCTCTTGAACCCGTTCTACGACCGAAAGATCAGGCTGGCTGTGAACCCAAACACGGCTAAAGACCTGCATCAACTTACAGGCCTTGTCCGCGACGGACGCGTTCGCCCGCTGATCGATACCGTTTACCGACTGTCCGAAGCATCCGCGGCCCACAAACATGTCGAAACGCGGCACCGGAAGGGTGCGATCGTCTTGGCGATCCAAGACCAAGGAATTGCCGCTGACCAGACGAGAACCAACTTCGGCCCGTAGCATCCGTAATTGGTTTGACCCTCGGCTGGGGTCGAGCTTCCGATAAGATCACAGGATGCCTGTGAACATGTGAGCATTATGTCGGCTTGGCCGTGTCACTGCCGTCGTCTGCTATCTGTGTTGTTGATGGCATAGGGTCCGTGCCCTGCTGAGAACCGCAAGGCGCTGCCGAGTAAGACCATTGATTTGGCCAACGAGGGGCACGGGCTGTTGAGGGTTTTGGGAATACGGCGACCCAAAACGATGCAGCACGGCAGCTTTGATAGAGTTGTCCCACCGATGATCGCGATGGACGAGGTTTTTGCCCTCGCCATACCGCCGCTGCCAGATGCTCGGCAGGTTTTGTCCCATCACTTCCTTAATCTCGGCCGACAGGTCAAACGCGCCGCCAGTCAGGTTCAGGGCTGTATGCGCATGATAACAGTGCCGAGCGTCGGTCCCACTGCGGCCCTGACGTTCAAGGCCGGCGTCGATGACCCAGCGCGGTTCAGCGATCTCGCACCTCGGCTGTACCCTCTCCCAGATTATCGCCTGGCACGGGAAAGGCCGAGATCGGCCTGATCAATATCCAACCGGGATAGCCGCACCAGAACGCCTATGTCGAACGCTACGACCGCTCTGTCCGCACCGAATGGCTGAGGCGATACCATTTCAACAGCATCGAGGAGGTGCAAAACCATGCCACCCGTTGGCTCTGGACACGCAACAACGAAAGACCAAACATGGGGATTGGTGGGATGACCCCGATACAGAAACTGAAAGCAGCTTAGATTCTACTGACGCGCCCCTCCAAAAAAGGGGGGAATTGCCCCGGAACCGGTCGCTTCATACGGTTGCTACGTCGACGGGCTGAACCAATGAACCGCGAGACAAACCGGTTATCAAGTTTGCTTGCATTGCGGTTGGACGACCCGGGCTATTGTAACAAACGACCTTTGCCCCTAAACGTTATTGCTGAGAACGGCGATGGCGTCGCCACCGAAAATTCGATGTCGGAATTCTCAATCCATACATCCTGAACGCCGGGATCTTGCTTTGCCGTTTTGCGGAGTGGGAAGAGCGGCCCGTGTAAGGCATCGCCTTCCCTATCCGCGCAAACGGCCCGAACAGGAGTGAACCGATGGCCGGAACTTCCACCAATGCCGGGCTTGCGCGCCCGGATTTCTACCGTTTTCACCAAGGCGAAAAAGTACTGCCTTTCAGCGACGCAGAGTACGAGGCGAGGCTGACTGGGCTACGCGCGATCATGGCGGACAGAGGCATCGATGCAGTTGTGCTGACTTCGATGCACAACGTCGCCTACTATTCCGGCTTTCTCTATTGCTCGTTTGGTCGACCCTACGCGCAGGTTGTCACCGCAACTGATACCGTCACTTTTAGTGCGGGCATTGATGCGGCGCAGCCTTGGCGGCGGTGCTACGGGGATAATATCACCTACACCGACTGGCAGCGGAACAACTATTGGCGTGCGATCTTGTCCGTGACTGGGCCAGGAAAAGTGATCGGATATGAAGGCGATCATATCTCCATCGCGCAGAAAGCTCTTTTGGATGACTTTCTCTCTCCGCAGAACACTGTCGACATCGCTCCGGCGACGATGACGCAGCGGTTCCACAAATCCCCGGCGGAACTGGAACTGATCCGCGCGGGGGCTGCAACGGCAGATGTGGGGGGCTATGCGATCCGCGATGCAATCAAGGCGGGCAAGCGCGAGATCGACGTTGCAATGGCCGGTCGGGATGCAATGGAATTGGAAATCGCACGACGTTTTCCGAATGCCGAGTACCGGGACACCTGGGTTTGGTTCCAATCGGGTATCAACACCGATGGCGCCCATAATCCAGTCACGGGCCGCCGATTGCAGCGGGGGGACATCCTGAGCCTCAACACTTTCCCCATGATCTCGGGATATTACACGGCACTGGAGCGTACGCTTTTTGTCGAGACAGTTGACCAAGCCAGCTTGGAGATTTGGGAAGCAAACGTCGCTGCACATGAATTCGGCATGCGTCAGCTGAAACCGGGCGTCTCCTGCGCACAAATCACCCATGCGATCAACGACTTCTTCGCAGAGCGCGGTCTGCTGCAATACCGCACCTTTGGCTACGGTCACTCCTTTGGTGTGCTAAGCCACTACTACGGCCGCGAGGCGGGCCTGGAACTGCGGGAAGACATCGACACGGTTCTTGAACCCGGGATGGTGATCTCGATGGAACCGATGCTGACCATCCCCGAAGGGCAACCCGGGGCTGGAGGGTATCGCGAGCATGATATCCTGATCATCACCGAAGACGGGAATGAGAATATCACGGGCTTCCCCTATGGACCCGAACACAATGTGATTGGCTGATCTCCAATCCGGGATTGGTCGACACAGAAAGTCGGCCAATCCCAAGTCGCCATAAGAACGTTGCGCCAGATTGGCCTTTAACGGCGGGCCTTGGCCCGTTTCGCTCGCTTCGCCAATGACCGGTTATCCCGGTGACAACCCGCGCAAACGTTCAGACCTGCGGCGCAGCAGCTCGACAGTGGTCAGCAAGAGGATCGAGATCGTCACCAGAACGGTCGCCGCCGCCAGAATGGTCGGGCTGATTTGTTCGCGCAGACCGGTAAACATCTGCCATGGCAGCGTTTGTTGCTGTGCCGAGCCAACAAAGAGAACAACCACAACTTCGTCAAACGAAGTGATGAAGGCAAAGAGACCGCCCGAAATGACACCGGGCAAAATCAACGGCATCTGCACGCGGAAGAAGGTCGTGACCGGGTTTGCCCCCATATTGGCCGCAGCGCGTGTCAGCGATTGGTCGAACCCGACCAAGGTCGCCGTCACGGTGATGATGACAAAGGGCACACCCAGCACCGCATGGGCCAGGATCACCTTTACGTACCCCACGAAAGACTGGTTCAGACCCAGCGTGGCCTCAAGCCAGTTGCCCAGCGGTGCGTAAAAGAAAAACATCCCCGTCGCTGAAATGATCAGCGGCACGATCATTGGTGAAATCATGATCGCCATGATCCACTGACGGAACGGCACATGCGATTGCGACAGGCCAATGGCGGCCAGCGTGCCAAGGCTCACAGAGATCAGGGTGGCGAAGGGCGCGATGATCAGCGAGTTCTTGAGCGGGGTCATCCATTCGGCCCCGGACACACCCCACATCTTGCCAACGATCACCCCCAGAATGGCGCCCACAATCGCAAAGACCACCACCTTGCCGACGCCACGCTCGGCATTGGGCAAGAGTTGCAGAAGCCCCCCCACAGCCGCGCCAATGATGGTGCCATAGATCAGGCCAAGGCCCGGGCTGCCGCCACCTTCAAAGAAATTGCGGTAGTGTTTCAGGCTGTAGCCTTCAGCCTCAAAGGCCAGCATCTGGGGTGTGAAGGTAAAGAAATCCTGGGCATTGAAACTGAGCCACATTACCGGCACCAACGGCGCCACAAGGAAAAAGAAGATCAAAGCGGTAATGAACAGGAATGTATTGTGCCACAGTGTCTGTCCGGCGGTATAATAGGTCGGAACGCCCGCTCGGTATCGACCCGAACCGATCCAGGTGGCAAACCAACCAAGACACAAGCCGACAACAGAACCGCCGACCAGGCCCCCAGTTCCTCCGAAGATCAGTCCGGCCAGACCGAACAGGGCTGTTGTGCCCCATGTCTTCTTCCAGCGCGCCACCCCGTCAAGCTGTGCCAAAGCCGTGGCAAGCGCGGCGCCGATAGCGGCGCCGATCAAAAAACCGACCCAGGGCTTGCCAAATACATTGCCGGTGACAAAGCCAAGGCAGGCCCCCAACACCGCGACGATGGGCGCGGTGAAGGTCAATAGCGGAGGGCGTTTCACGGTCATGGTCAAAGCGCTCATTTCTCAGCCCCCCAGTTTGACGTTGTCGATGCCCACGATCCGGTCGTAGAGCCAGTATAGCAACAGAACCACGGCCAGCAGGATTGTGCCCAGTGCAGCCGCAAGGCCCCAGTTCAGCGAGCTGGAGATGTGATAGGCGATCCGGTTCGAGATAAAGACACCGTCCGTGCCGCCCACAATCTCGGGCGTGATGTAGTAGCCGATGGCCAGGATGAAAACGAGGATCGAACCCGCGCCAATCCCCGGAACGGACTGCGGAAAGTAGACCCGCCAGAAAGCCGTCCAGTTTGTTGCCCCAAGGCTCTTGGCGGCGCGCAGATAGGTCGGCGGGATCGTCTTCATGACAGAATACAACGGCAGGATCATGAAGGGCAGCAGGATATGCGTCATCGCAATCACGGTCCCTGTTGCGTTGTTCATCAGGATCAGGCGATTGGCGTCATCGACGAAACCCAGCCAGACCAGAATGTCGTTGATCACCCCTTGTTGCTGCAGCAGAACTTTCCACGCAGAGGTTCTGACAAGCAGCGATGTCCAAAAGGGCAGAAGCACCAGGATCATCAGAACATTTGCCGTCCGCATCGGCAAATTCGCAAGGATCCAGGCAACCGGGTACCCCAACACGATACAGCTGGCGGTGATCACAAGAGACATCCACAACGTTCTGACAAAAAGTTTGTTGTAGATCCGCTGGTTGTCGGGACGCGCCTGCGCGCCCTCGGGTCCCTTTTCCATGTCCACAGCGTTCAGAAAATAGCCGGACGTGTAGGAGGGGCTGTAAATCTGGATCGTCTGCCAGACTTCGGGGTCCAGCCAGTCTTCGTCCAGGTCTGCGAAAGCGTCCCGGAACGTCAGATCGGGTAGCTGATCGAGGTTCGCGGTCAACAGTCGCAGGTCGTCTGCGTGCGGCCCCTGATAGGCATTCACGGCGGCCACGGTCGCCTCGGCACGCAGGTCGAGCCCGAGCGCGGCATAGACGGCCTCCCACGGATCGCGAGACGAAACATCCCGCCCCTTCTCCAGTGCTTCGAAGATCGCCCAGTCAGCATAAGCCGCAGAGGTCAATGGCAAGAGCTCGATGATCTCAGTTGAAAGCGTGAGCCCGACATCACCGCCAAAGTCACCGGGCACCATCTGGTTCCACAGGGCGCGACGGCTTTCCAGCAGCGCCTCGCCGCCGGTGCCCGACATCATAGCATACCAGGTTTCGCCGTCTTTCAACGCCGGTGCGATGTCCTCGATTGGATCCTGCCACTCTTCACCGACCTTATCGAGGTTGCGACCCGACGTGCGGAACAACGATGAGGTGCCGGTCTGTTCGTAATTGAGACGGGTGCCCAACTTGGTATGTTCTTTTGCTTCCGCTGCGCGAAAAAGATCAAAATACAAGGCCTGGAAAACCGCCTCGTCCGGCGGTGTGTCAGAACTCGCATCCCAGCTCTGAAGCGCCTCTGTTGCTTGCGGCATCGTATTCGAAACGATCTCGTTCTCAACTGATCGAAGCAGCATCGACGCGATGGGGATGATGAAGGTGATGACGACAAACAGCAAAAGCGGCGCGATCAGCGCAAGCGCCCGCAATTTCTGTCGTCTCAGCGCGCGCGCAAGACTTGTCTTCAGTGGCGTCCCATCCGCAGCAAGCATTGGGCCGGAAGTTGTCGTGTCACTCATTTGGTCCCCGTCCGTTTTGATTATTCTTGTCCGACCTCTGTGGGCCGGTTTCTCTTGGGAAACAGACAGGAAGGGCCAAATGACCCTTCCTGATGACCTGGCTTATTGAGCCAGCCAGGCTTGGAACTTCGCGTCGATGTCATCGCGATAGTCAGCCCAGAACTCGTAGTTGTACAGGAACGTGTTCTTGGCGTTTTCCGGATCGGTCGGCATGTGCGGAGCCATATCGATGCCAAGCGTCGCGTGCTGGCCAACCAGCGGGGCCGAGGACAAGCGCGCGGGGCCATAAGAGATGTACTTGGCCTGATCCGCCAGACGCTGCGTGTCGGTCGCGAAATAGATGAAGTCCAGCGCGCGCGCCTTGCGCTCGTCCGAGAGACCTTCGGGGATGATCCAACCGTCAAGGTCAAAGACCTGCGCGTCCCACATCATTCCGATCGGCTGGCCTTGCTCTTCGATCGCAGCAAACAGGCGGCCGTTGTAGGTCGAGCCCATGAAAATCTCGCCATCAGCCAGCAACTGTGGTGTGTCGGCGCCTGCCGACCACCAGATCACGCTGTCTTTGATGGTGTCCAGCTTGGCCAGAGCCTGTTCTTGGCCCTCTTCGGTTTCCAGAACGTCATAGACGTCTTCCTTGGCAACCCCGTCACACAGCAACGCCCATTCGACGTTGTTGATCGGGCGCTTTTCCAGCGCGCGCATGCCGGGATAGGTTTCCAGGTCGAACACGTCGCAGATGTCGTTGGGGGCCTCGACACCGGCGGGAACCATGTCGGTCCGGTATCCGAATGTCGTCGAATAAACGATCTGCGGGATAAAGCAGTCACCAACCAGCAGGTCACCAAAGTCATCTTCGGCGGACGTGCCGTCGGGCGCCGCAGCCAGCTGTTCGTCCGGATCGATTTCCATTGCCAGGCCTTCGTCGCACAGGCGCAACGCATCCGCGGCAACAACGTCGACGACGTCCCAGGTTATGTTGCCCGCTTCGTTCATGGCGCGCAGCTTGGCCACAGCTTCAGCCGAGCTTTCGTCCCAGGTGACGGTCACGCCATCGTTCATCGCAGTATAGGGATCGGTGTAGGCGCTGATCTGGCTTTGCTGATAGGCGCCGCCCCAGCTGACAAGCGTCATGTCGTTGGACATGTGGCCACCCGCCTGCGCCGCTCCGGCGATCAAGCCTAGAGCCGACACTGTCGAGATGATTTTCATCTTATTCATGATAACTCCCATGTATTGTCTCGTGATTGTTCTGAGCGGGGCACGAGTTTCCCCAAGACACTTACAGGCGCGAGTGGCCGCGCCCACAAGAATTCCAATTAGGCATCCAGCGCCCGGCAGTCCTGCGGTAGCCAGCCAATGTCGACGTGGGTGCCTGGCTTCAGACGCGCCTGGTCCGGCGCGTTGCGCGTCTTGACCACAAATTCCTCGTTGCCGGCGACCCGAAGGCGCGTGCGGAAAATGTCGCCCATGTAGATGAACTCCAGGACCTCTGCCTTGAGTGTATGGGCCCCGTCCTGCAAACGCTCTTGGTTCATTTCGACACGCTCGGGACGAATTGACACCCGAGTGCGGTCGCCCACGTTCGAGACATTCACCGGTTTGGCATCGATCAATTCGCCGCCGTCAAGTTTGACTTCGCAAAGGTCAGGCCCGTTGATTTTGGTCACAACACCTTCGAGCGTGTTATTCTCGCCGATGAACTGCGCCACAAAGCTGTTTTCAGGTTCTTCATACAGCGTGTCGGGCGGCGCCAGCTGCTGAATACGGCCATCTTCGAACACGGCCACGCGATCTGACATCGTCAGCGCTTCGGTCTGGTCATGCGTCACGTAGACTGTCGTGATCCCCAGATCATGCGCCAAACGCGTGATTTCGAACTGCATGTGTTCGCGAAGCTGCTTGTCGAGCGCGCCCAGTGGCTCGTCCATCAGAACCAACTCGGGCTCGAACACCAGTGCGCGTGCAAGTGCGATACGCTGCTGTTGACCACCCGACAATTGTGCCGGACGACGTCCGCCAAAGGCCCCCATCTGAACCATGTCCAGCGCGCGCTTGACCTTTTCTTCACGCGTGGCTTTGTCCATCTTGCGCACTTCGAGAGGGAAGGCGAGGTTTTCGGCCACGGTCATGTGCGGAAACAAGGCGTAGTTCTGGAAAACCATCCCGATGCCTCGCTTGTGAGGCGGAATGTTGTTGATCGGGTTCCCATCCAGCAGGATTTCGCCATGCGTGGCGGTTTCGAAACCGGCGAGCATCATCAGGCAGGTCGTCTTGCCAGACCCCGAGGGCCCCAACATCGTCAGAAACTCACCTTTCGGCATCGAAAGATTCAGATCTTTCACAACCAGATTTTCGCCATCGTAAGATTTTTGAACGCGATCAAACTTCACGAAGGATTGGTCAACGGACGCATCGAGCACACAAAACTCCCCTTGTTGTAGGCCACTTTTGTGGGCCCTTTTTACCGACCAGTACATCATCAGCCAGTGAGCGCCGCAACAGGAAATGTCGGTCGGCCAATGCAACTGCCTTATTTTTCATATGCTTGCCAGTCTTTTCATGTGCCATGACAAAGCGGAATTGCTTGAAAAAACCGGCTTCCCCAACTGTGCCCGGATTTTGGGCAACACATTGAACGTCTTCAAATTGGTGCAGCTCAGGAAAACACCTTCTGCATTTTCATCGCTGCCAAGCGTCACGGCGGCGTCGAAGATCGAAGCTTCGTCGATTCTGGCAACCTTCGCCTCTTCTGCCTCGCCAAAGGTTCCGAACACATCCGTGGACAGGCCAGCCTCTGCAAAGGCCTTGCGCAGCGGGATGTTGACCGTATCGACATAGGGTGACAGCAGCGCCAGTTTCGAAAGACCGTGATGGCGGGCGTAGGCGATCGCGGCCTGAAGTGGGTCGGTCACGTCCAAAGCGTTGCATGCGGATTTGACATGGTCCGCCACCGCCTCGGACCCGATGATCGCGCTGGCAGAGGTGCAGCCGTAACCCACAACAGCAAAGGTCAGCGATTTGGGCAAAAGATCCGCGCTGGCGGCGATGCTGGCTTCCATCGCGCCGAGCGTTTCGGGGGTCACATCCGGGGCGCTTGGGATCCGGCTCACATACAGCGCGGCAGCATCCCCGGCGAAATCCCGGTGAAATTCGGGTTCCAACGTTTCGTCGGCGCGCAAGACGATCAGGCCCAGCGGGGTCGGCAATTTGTTATCAGGGATCAGGCTGTAGGGGATCTGGGTCATATCACAGGGATTTCCGGTCCCGATTTGGGGCTTAGGAAGACAGGCGCGCCCTCGGTGACAAGAATATTCTCTTCATGCACCATGATCCGGTCGCCAATGGCAATTCCGGGCTCTAGCGTCAGGATCATTCCGGGCTCCAGTACGGTCTGATCAGCGGAAATCAGCGACGGCCATTCGGTCAGGGACATACCCAGACCATGCCCCAGGCGGCCTGCATCCGTCCCCTGGCCCAGTTCGGCATTCATCGCGTGAAACAGGTCGGCTGCCGTGGCCTTTGGCTTCGCAATCTCGGCGGCCGCCTGGGTTGCGCCGATCAGACGGCGATGCGCGTCCTGCACCGCCGCACCGGGCGGGCCGACTGACCAGTTGCGATCGAAGTCGCAAAAGTAGCCGTCGAAAACGAGGCCCGTGTCCAGCATCAGAACATCGCCGTGTTCAAGGGCCACGGGTTTGGCGGGCGAGATTACATCGCCATAGCCCCCCTGACCTGCGCCCCCGGCCAGATAAGGCACCCAATCTGCGCCCTCTTCAAGGCAGAGCATCTGGAATTTTCGAAACACGTGATCAAGGGGCACGCCGCTCGCAGCAATCTCGGGCACCCGCGCAAAAGCACGGCCTGCGATCTGGCAGGCCATGGTGATCTTGGCGATCTCGGCCTCTGACTTCACCATTCGCAAACGACGTATGATGCCCCTGTCAGAGGTAAGGTCGATGTCCTTTTGGATACGCTGCAGATCGGCCTGTGGCATACGCACATGCGTTTCGTGCCCATCGGGGATCGCCACACGCCCTCCTTTGGAAACGTCCTGCAGTGTGTCAATCAACAGGCTGATCCCGTCGTCCGCCAGATCGGGCGAGGTCCAGGTCCGTATGTCGTCGATCCATGTCTGGCCCATGAGATCGACGCCGATGGACGGAATTACCGCGATCGGTTTTCCCGTTGCGGGCACGATCACGAACCACGGGCGTGTTGGGCTTTCCCAAAACCGTGTCAGATAGCCCGTAAAGTACCGCACCTCAGGTTCTGTCGACAGCAACATCGCGGCCAAATCATGTTCGGCCATCAGCGCTTGCGCGCGCGCCGTGCGGTTCATGAACTCAGAGGTGTCAAACCCTCTCATTCCGGGACCTCTGACAGGAAGCACAGAACCCGAGCCTGCGGCCCGATCCCCAGTGTTTCACGCAGGTCGCTGTGCAGTGCCGCCGCAATCCCGGCACCACCCGAGGCGGTCGTCGCCAGCCCCACCTCGGCCATTGCGGGCAAAAGCGCAGCGACCTCGGCATCACTCAGCGTCAGAAAATGGTCGGCGTCCCGCGCCAATCCGTTCAAGGCGATCAGTGAGGGCTCTTTGCAATCAAGCCGCCCCATGATGCTGTCGGGCCCATCGGCAAAAACACATTTTCCTGCAGCCACGCTGGCTTGCAAGGCCGGCGCGGCCTCTGGCTCGACAACGATGATCTCCGGTGCATCACCCCAGGCTTGCCGGGCATAGGCCGCCACCGCTCCGGCCAGCCCGCCGACACCCGCCTGCAGAAAAATATGCGTGGGAACGTCAGGGCATTGCGCGACAGTTTCGGCTGCCATTTGCAGGTATCCCTCCATCAGGATGTAGGGAAGCTCGGTGTATCCAGTCCACGAGCTGTCAGAGAGCAGCGTCCAGTGGTTTGCGATTGCTGCGTCTTGAGCCGCCTGCATGGACGCCGCATAATCGGCGCCCGCACGCTGTACGTCCGCGCCAATGTCGCGCAGCCGATCTGCAAAGCTCTCGGGCACCGTTTCAGCGATGAAAACAACGGCTTTGGCGCCAAAGATCCTCGCGCCCGCGGCCACACTCAGCCCATGATTTCCGGCGCTTGCCGTCACATATGTGCGTCCGGCCAAGGTGGATCCATCCGGCGCCGCGCTGACATCCGCAGCTTGCCTTGCAATCACATAGGCTGCGCCAAGGGCTTTGAACGAACCAAGCCCCATGCGCGACCGTTCATCTTTGACCCAAAGGGCACCCCCCTGTGTCAATCCATCGACATCCACCAGCGGTGTTTGGGCGGCTTTCGGGCACAGCGAGAGCAACTCTGCGACCCGGCCGGCCTTGGTCGATGGGTAGGGCGCGTCGGGTGCGAGTTTGCCTTTGCCGCGATGCGTGTTCGCGATCAAATGCATGTGATGTGTTGCTGTGAGTCGGTCACACAGTCCCTCTTTTCTTTTGCTCAGCTTACGCCATGGCTTCGGTCATAGGGGTTCATTTGCGGCATCTGGTGGTCTGATTGCGCGGTTGCATCGGGGCTCCACACACTGATTTCGAGGGGATAGCAGGCGGCAGTGTCGGACGAATGCTCGCTCGAGCAGTCCCCGCCCGGACAGGCGGACAGGCCGACGAGCAGGTCGATCTCGGCAAAGAATTCCAGATAGTCGCCGGGCCGCACGGGACTGGCCTTCATGAAATACTGTCCGGTGTCCCGCGTGAACCCGGTACACATGAAGACATTCAGGACATCGTGCACATGTGCCTCGGCTTCATGAAGGGGCAAGTTGGAGTGGGCGGCGAGCGCTCGGGTCAGATTGGAATGACAACAGTGGTGGTAGTCTCCTCCGGACAAAAGTCGCCCAGTGTAGGGGTCACAGCGTGTCCCGATGACGTCATGTACGGAACCGCCAAAGTGATCGAACCCGTACCAATCCAATGTGTCGTCCACGATCGTCGCCATTGGGCGCATCGCCGGAAAGCTGGACCACATCCGATCGCCGGTCGACAGGTGCGTGCCATGCAGCGCGCGGGTCTTACCCGAGTAGAACCGCTCGCCCAGGTCCTTGGCGTTCCAAAGGTTGAGGTCCCCGACTTGCGGCCCTTCTACAGAGGTGATCCGAAAGAACCCGCCGGCCGGCACTTCGATGCAGGCCGCATCGCGGGGAGGAACGGTGATACGACCGGTCTGCTTTGCCGCAACGCGCAGAGCCTTCATTTTGGCAAAATCAGGTTGCGGCAGGGTGTCTGGCGAATAGCAAATGACCGGTTCCACGTCGCGCATTTGGTCCGCCATGTGGGGTGCGGCGTGCTTTGGTTGGGTCAGTTTCAAGTCATGCCTCCTGCTTCATAGGACGGCCGCCACGGCTTTGACCGTTTTGGCGACAACTTCATCGGCTTCGGTTTGAGTCAGACAGAACGGCGGCGCGAAGCCTAGAATGTCCCCCTGTGGCATTGCCCGTCCGATGACACCTTGCGACGCAAGGGCCGCGGCAATCTGCGGACCCACCTTGTCCGATGGATCAAAGAATTCGCGGGTCTCGCGATCCTTTACGAATTCGACGGCGCACAGCATGCCCTCGCCCCGAATGTCGCCCACGTTAGGGTGATCGCCCAGGGCATCCCGCATCGCGGCGTTCAAGTATCGGCCCACGGTTCCGGCGCTGGTGACAAGGTCAAGATCATCAAGCAGCTTGAGGTTTGCCACCCCTGCCGCCGCGCCAATGGGATGCGCGGAATAGGTCCAGCCGTGGCCGATCGGGCCGTTTTCATCGGTTCCCTGTTCCAGGACCTTCCAGATACGCTTGGACACGATGGACCCCGACAAGGGCGCATAGGCCGAAGTCAGACCTTTGGCGATGGTGATGATGTCTGGCGTCATGCCGTAGTGCGTGCTGCCGAACATCGTGCCAAGACGGCCAAAGCCCGTCACGACCTCATCGGCAACCAAAAGAATGTCGTGCTTGCGCAGGACGGTCTGAATGGCGTCCCAATAACCTGAGGGCGGCGGCACAATTCCCCCGGTGCCCAAGACCGGCTCTCCGATGAAAGCGGCGATTGTGTCCGCCCCTTCGCGTTCTATCAGCGCCTCAAGTTCGGCAACACAATAGGCCACAAACGTCTCTTCGCTGTGCGCGGTATTGCTACGGCGGAAGTAATACGGCGCCTCGGTGTGAAGAACCTGGGCCAGGGGCAGGTCGAATTTTTTGTGGAACAGCTCAAGCCCGGTCAGGGACCCGGTCATCAGACCCGAACCATGATATCCGCGCCAACGCGAAATGATCTTTTTCTTCTCCGGACGGCCAAGGATGTTGTTGTAATACCAGATCAGCTTCACATTGGTTTCGTTCGCGTCAGAGCCGCCCAGCCCAAAGTAGACCTTCGACATCTGTTCAGGCGCTCGATCCAGAATCATCTTCGCCAATGTGACCGAGGCTTCGGTCCCGTGCCCCACGTAGCTGTGATAATAGGCCAGTTCACGCGCCTGATCCGCGATTGCATCTGCAATTTCCTGGCGTCCATATCCGACATTGACGCAATAAAGACCGGCGAAAGCATCCAGCAGGCGGTTCCCATCGCGGTCTTCGATGTGGCAACCGCTCGCGGTGCGAATGATACGCGAAGGCGTCTCGCCGCGCGCGTGCTGGGCCAAATGGGTCGAGGGATGAAAGAAGCTCTCGCGGTCCCATTCGGACAATTGATCATTATGAAGCAAAGGCTCACCTGTGACTTTGGCGGCGCGCAGCCGAAACGAGTTTTCAGGAGCCCTTTGCGCGCGTGCGGCAGATTGCTCCGCTTCGTCCGACAGCAGCGCGCAATGCCTTTATTGCCGGGACACCGAAGACGATAGCCGAGCGCGGCAACGATTCCTAGTGTTTTGCGCCCCGATCTGTGAGGCTGCGTTTAGATCTTGATTGCGACGGCGACATCGGCGTCGCTTTGAGCAACAAGGGGACAAAACGCTCATGTCAAAACATGGATACGACTCTGGCCGGTTGAACTTGCCCTTCGTCGGGATCTGCACCTTTGGAAAATATCCTTATGTCGAGGACTGGGATGCCATAAACGCCGACGTTGCGGTCATGGGCGCGCCATATGACTTTGGCTGCCAATGGCGGTCTGGCGCGCGCATGGGGCCGCGCGCGATCCGCGAAGCGTCAACGCTGTTTTCGTTTGGCCATGCCGGGGCCTATGATCACGAAGATGACGTGACCTATCTGGATCCTTCACAGGTCACCATTGTCGACATTGGGGACGCGGACATCGTGCACACCGATACAGAGCAAAGCCACGCCAACATCGAGTTTGGCGTGCGCAAGATGCTCGCAGCCGGGGCGATTCCGGTGGTGATGGGGGGCGATCATTCCGTAAACATCCCCTGCATCAACGCCTTTGAAGACCAAGAGCCAATCCATGTGGTTCAGATTGATGCACATCTGGATTTCGTCGATGAACGTCATGGCGTGCGCTTTGGCCACGGCAATCCGATGCGCCGCGCTGCGGAAAAACCCTATGTGACGGGGCTCAGCCAGATAGGCATTCGAAATGTCTCGTCTACGGCGCGCGACGGCTACGTGGACGCGCGCGCGATGGGATCGGACATCCAATCGGTGCGACAAGTCCGAAAAATGGGCGTCGATGCTATGCTGGAACGCATCCCCAAAGGCGCGCGCTACTATCTGACCGTGGACATCGACGCATTCGACCCCTCTATTGCACCAGGCACCGGAACGCCAAGCCACGGTGGGTTTCTTTACTACGAAGTGCTGGAACTGCTGGCAGGGCTTGCCAAGCGTGGAAAGATCGTCGGCATGGACCTGGTCGAGGTTGCGCCCGACTACGACCCAACTGGATCAACCTCGACGCTCGCGGCGCAGCTGTTGATGAACGTGATTGGCCGAGTGTTGCATGAAAAAGCGCTGTGACTGCGTGGCCTGCGGGACGAAACTGCCGTAGCGATGACCCGGCTGAACGACTGCTTTTCTTCGATTGGCTGTCACATTAGGTCCAGAGAAAGTGCATTAGCTTGGAGGGCATGTACTGTGTCTCGTTGAGAATAGGGGCGTTTGAGCCTGCCGACGGCCCTCCACTTTAAGCCCTGCGCGACCTCAGCGCCTGGCTCAGTCATCGCGATGCGACTCACCTGATTGACCGGGCGATTCAAGCCGAAATCGAAGGGAGCTTTATCGCGCACGGCATCTCAAACAATCGATTCAAGCGACTTGATCTGACCGAAACCTGCAGAGTTCTGGGATACGCGCCTCAGGACGACGCGTTTTCGACCTTTCCAATCCCATCCGATCAAAGCCGACACGATCATTGAGAATGCGGCGATAGGCATGGCTTGAAAACGGATTACACCGACGGACGTGACACCGTTCAGGTTTGGATGCGCGTTCCCATGTCGCCCAAAACGCCGCGAACATGACATGCGATTGCGGTGTCCTGCGCGCCGGTTCCGGTCAAATCGCAAATGGTGATGGCCCCATCCGAATTGCGGCCGTTGGCGGCGCGATTGATCAACTGTCCAAGTTCCACCGGCGTACCTTTCGTCCAGAGCCACTGGGCGAGAGCGGCTTCCAACTCGCCCGAGGTTTGGCATTGGCTCGCATTGTCAGCAACGTAAAGATCGCAAAGGGTCAGCGCCGCCGGATCGATCTCGGACTTGCCCGTTTGATCCGACCCCATTGCCGTTATGTGCAGGCCAGGGTGCAACCAGTCTGCCTGAATCAATGGCGTGCGAGAGGGGGTGGTCGTAACGACCAGCTGGGATTTGGCGACAAGTGCCTGCCTGTCCGTGACGGCCTCTGCCTGAACCCCAAGTGATTGTGCCAGATCGGCAGCGCACAGACGGGCTTTGTCCGGATCGCGTCCCCAAACCAGTAGCCTCTCAAACGGCCGCACCAGATGAGCGGCCTGCATCTGCAGGCGCGCCTGGACGCCGGTACCAAGCACGCCCGCCGTATGGACCTGGGTGGGCGCAAGATGTCGGGCAGCTACGGCCCCTGCCGCGGCAGTTCGGACATCCGTCAAATACCCGTTGTCGAGAAACAGCGCCTCTACCAGTCCGGTCTTTGCCGAGAACAAAATCATCAATCCGTTCAGGCTTGGTAGACCCAATGACGGGTTGTCGAAGAATCCGGGGCTGACCTTGATGGCAAAGCTGTCGAAACCGGGGATATAAGCCGTCTTGACGTCAACTTCGCCATTGGCTTCGGACAGCTCCATCGACAGGATTGGCGGCATGACGACCGTGCCACGACCCAGCGCGGCAAATGCCTCTTCGATGACATCCACGACCGACAGATCAAGCGTTACCACCTGACGCAACTCCGCTTCGGTCACGATGCGGGTTTCATGAGCCATAGCGTTTTCCTTTCAGCAGGTAGTCGCCCAGCTGCACGTCCTTGCCCGAAATGACATCCAGGAACAGCGACATATCCAGATTACGGCCCGTGATGATTGTGCCGATCGGCCCCTCCAAAGCACCCAGTTTGCCGGCCAGCACTGCGGCTTGGCCGACAACGCAAGCGCCTTCGGCCACGATACGGTCCTCAAAGAACATCACTTGCAGCGCGTCGCGAATCTCTTCTTCGGTCACCAAGACTGTTTGATCCAGCAGATCTCGGCACAGCGGAAAACTGAGCCGGTTTTCACGACCGATGCCCCCGCCCAGGGAATCCGCCAGCGACAGGTACTCTGCCACTTCGACGGGATGCCCTGCCCTGATCGAGGCATGCATTGCGGCCCCCCGATCCATCGAAACTCCTACAATCCGTACGTCGGGGTTTATCCCCTTGGCGGCAACCGCAACTCCGGCGGCCAGCCCGCCCCCTGACAAAGGGACCAGAAGAGTGCGCAAATCCGGCCGCTGGGCTAACATCTCAAGCCCGATTGTGCCTTGCCCGGCGATCACATGCGGATCGTCAAACGGCGAGATTTCGACCAAACCTTCGGCGTCACAAAGCCTTTGGCTTTCTGCCATCGCCTCGTCTTGCGATGTGCCGACGATGCGCACCTCGGCCCCTAAGGCGCGGATGCCATCCACCTTGGCCTGCGGAACAAGGGATGACATGCAAACCACTGCCTTGATCCCCCTGCGCTTCGCTGCGAAAGCCACGCCACGCCCGTGGTTGCCGGTTGAGCAACATGTCACGCCCGTGACATCCCCGGGCAAGGCCATGACCGCTGACACTGCGCCACGCAGTTTGAATGCGCCGATCGGCTGCATCAGCTCCATCTTCATGAGGAACTCCGCGCCGGCGGCACGGCTCATGAACGGCGAAGGGATAAGCGGCGTGTTGTTGACAGTGCCCTTGATGCGCGTTTGCGCCGCGAACACGTCTTCCAATCCGAAGTCTGATGGTTCCTGCATGGCGGCCTCGTGGACGAATTCGCTGGACGGCTGCCGGTTCGTGCCGCACGCTTGGGCACAACACCATGCTTGGCTTAGCGTCGTCAATCAGCAGAACCGCAGCCGCGTCGGGAAAGGAGCCCTCATGCCAATCGAGAATGCAGCCTTTACGAAACCGGAATATGATCGCCGGATCGCTGCGACGCGACGCGCCATGGACGCCGCTGGACTAGACGTTCTGTTTGTCACCGACCCGTCGAACCAGGCTTGGCTGACCGGGTATGACGGTTGGTCCTTCTATGTTCACCAGGGGGTCGTCCTTGGAATGGACGGCGCCCCGATCTGGTGGGGGCGCAACATGGATATGCTGGGCGGGCGGCGCACATGCTGGATGGATGAAGATGACATCCTTGGCTATGGCGATCACTTCATCCAGTCGACAGTCCATCACCCGATGCAGGACCTGGCCGAACACCTGCGGGCCAGAGGTTACGAAACGGCCCGGATCGGCGTCGAAATGGAGAACTACTACTATTCGGCCAAAGCCCACGACGTCTTGGTGCACTCCCTGCCGCAAGCAGAGTTTGCCGACGCGACGGCACTGGTGAACTGGCAGCGCCTTGTCAAATCGGACGAGGAAATCGCATTTATTCGAAAAGCGGCCCGCATCTCTGAAAAGGTCATCCAAACTGCCATCGACAAATCCGCTCCCGGCGTGCGCAAGAACGATCTGGTCGCCGACATCATGCACGCCGGGATCACGGGCGTTGACGACGACTGGGGTGACTATCCCGCCATTGTCCCGCTGACCCCGTCCGGTCTGGATGCCACCGCTGCGCATCTGACGTGGAACGGAGATCCGATGCGCGCGGACGAGGCCACCTTTTTCGAGCTTTCGGGATGCTATCGACGGTACCACGCGCCTCTATGTCGGACCGTCTTCCTTGGCACGCCATCGGATGAGATACGCCGCGCCGAAGCTGCGCAGATCGAAGGGATCGAAGCCGGTTTGGCCGCCGCCCAAGCCGGCAACCGGACCTGCGACATCGCGAATGCCTTTCTTGGAGTGCTTGCCCGGTACGGAATAGAACGCGAAGGGCGCATGGGGTATCCCATTGGCCTCAGTTATCCGCCGGATTGGGGAGAGCGCACCGCATCCATTCGCACCGAAGATGAGACCGTTTTGCAACCCGGGATGACGTTCCATTTCATGCCCGCGCTGTGGATGGACAGCTGGGGGCTTGAGACAACAGAGACAATCCTGATCAAAGACACCGGCCCGGCAGAGGCGCTCTGCACCATGGACCGCAAACTCTTCGTAAAGGCCTGAGCGCATGGCAACTTTGGATGCGACAAAGGCGCTGCTAACTGACCTCATCGCCTTCCCCAGTATCTCGAGCGACAGCAATCTGGAGATAATCCAGTATCTGGCTGAACGCCTGAGTGATGCAGGGGCAGATGTGCACTTGCAGACGGCCTCTTGCGGAACCAAGGCAAATCTATTTGGTACGTTGGGCCCTGACGCCCCGAATGGCATTGTCTTGTCGGGACATTCGGACGTTGTCCCGGTGGTTGGTCAGGACTGGAGCAGTGATCCCTTCACCCTGGTCGAGCGGGACGGCAGGCTTTATGGGCGCGGCACCTGCGACATGAAGGGGTTTATCGCTGCGGCCATCGCCAAAGCATCTGACTTTGCTGCACTGCCCCTTGAGCGACCTGTGCATTTCGCCTTTACCCATGACGAGGAAACAGGATGCATCGGTGCACAAGCCCTGGCGGGTTGGCTACGCGCGCGTGACATCCGCCCTGCCCTTGCGATTATCGGCGAACCGACAATGATGCAGGTTGTCGAAGGGCACAAAGGCTGTTGCGAGTACACCACGTATTTTCATGGGCGTGCAGGCCATGGATCAATGCCCGATCTTGGGGTCAATGCGGTTGAATATGCAGTGAGGTACGTCTCGCGGTTGATGGAACTGGCCATGGAGCTCAAGTCCCGCGCGCCGAGCGACAGCCGCTTTGACCCACCATGGACAACGATCAACACCGGATCGCTGACCGGGGGCTCGATCCACAATGTCATTCCTGAAACGGCGGCCGTTCAATGGGAATTCAGACCCGTGCAGGCAAGCGACTTTTCCTTCGTAAAGACCGAGATCGAAGATTATGTTCACTCGGTCCTGCTGCCTGCAATGCAAGCGGTTGATCCCTCTTCCGCCATCAGGACCGAAGTCATGGGCGAAGTTGCCGGTCTTGAGCCTGCAACTCTGAATGAGGCACGCGATATCCTGATGGAATTGACCGGCTCAAACAGGTCAGACGTTGTGCCGTTCGGAACAGAGGCTGGAATTTTCGCCGAGCTTGGCTTGTCAGTCGCAGTTTGCGGACCCGGCTCCATTGAACAGGCGCACAAGCCAGACGAATTTCTGGAACTCGATCAATTGGAAAAATGCCTCCAAATGATGGACGGCCTAGAGAGCAAACTGATCAAATAAGCCCTGGACCAAGGATTGAAAATCCATTGGTCGGCGCCCCCTTTGGCAGCTGTGCGCTTGGAATTGGCCGGTGGCTGTTCGTGACGATTGTTGCGCGCAGCGGCAGCGTGCTTTGCTGATCGTCACCGCGCACCCTCTTGAGGCTCACAGGCTGTCCTTGTGAACATGGCCGCGTTTGCGTTCCGACGGATCACGCCGAGGATCATCGAGAGGGTCACGCCATTCGAAGATGCGCTGTCCCTCGGCCAAACCAGACCACGCGCCGTGCCAACCCGCCAAACACTTGGGCTTCACTGAACCCGACCTTCAGTGCATCGGGCAACAGTCTAAGTTCGTCCCTCAGATTTTGAGGCCAAGGCGACGATCCGCTCTGCGCGTGTGATCAATGGCTGGTCAATCATCTGCCCTTGAACCTTGAACACGCCCTGTTCCAGCTTTTGCGCCTCTTTCGCCTTGGCCAAGACCTCTTTCGCCCAAGCGATTTCATCTTCCGCCGCCGCAAAAACACGGTTCAGCACCACCACCTGTGCAGGATGCACCGCATAGCCGCCGGTCGTTCCAAGTTTGCGGGCAAAACCTGCTTCAGCCTCCAACGCCTCTGTGTCTTTGTAACCTGCCATGCTGACCGCCACGGCGAATGAGGCGATGTCTGCGGCCCGGGCCGCCTGATTGAGTTGAAATACAGCGGGGCGAAGAAGCTCTGGCGTGGCCGAGACCCCCATGCTCGTGGCGTAGTCCTCAACCCCAAGCGTCATCCCCACCAGTCGCGGGGACGCCTTGGCAATCTCATTGACTTTCATCAGCGCGGCCGCGCTTTCGATCATTGCAACCAGCTTGATCCCGCCGATCGGCATGCCGTGTTTCTGTTCAAGGTCAGATACGATGCCATCGACGGCCTGAACATGCGCCGCGTTTTCACACAATGCTATGTGGATGGCCTGAACGCCCGGGCGAACGCAGGCCTCCAGATCGTGAATGGCGTCCAACCAAAGGGGGTTGATCCGCACGGTGACAGCAACATCAGGTGCGAGATGCTCGATGGCCCTTGGCAAAGCCGCGCGCGCCTCGTTTTTCCGTTCCGCGGCAATGCTGGCTTCCAGATCGAGAATGATGGCATCCGCACCGCGCGACGCAGCCTTTGCCACGAACCGCTCTTCCAGCGTCGGAACAAAGAGAAACGAGCGCCACATCACGTTATTCCCTTGTCTGAGAATGCCTGCTGTTCCGAAGCGTCATAACCGAGTTCGCTCAATATCTCTGAGTTGTCCTGACCAAGGCTTGGGGCTGGGGACCGGACCGCTCCGGGCGTTTCGCTCAGACGTGGAAAGCTTTGATGCATGGGCAAGCGGTCCATGCCCTCGGCTTCAAAGTCCTGCAAGACCTCTCGGCCCCGGATATAGGGATGGTCGATCAGGTCGGCGATGTCGCAGATCGGGCCGACGGTCACACCCTGGCTCTCAAAATAGTCCAGGTTTTCGTCCAGAGTTCTGGTGGCCATGACCTGCGCGATGATCGCGTCCAACTCGGCCTGGTTCTCGATGCGCGACCGCGAGGTTTCGAAGCGGGGATCCCTGATCAGCTCTGGTTGTCCCATGGCATGCGCCAGTTTCTCCCACATCGATTGCATCGACGCCGACATGGCAATGTGTTTGCCGTCCTTGGTCGGGTAGAGGCTGCGCGGCGCAGCAACGTCGCTTGAGTTGCCCATCCGCCTTGGCACTTTTCCCGTCGCTTCATACTGTGCCGCCCAGGGGCCCAGAATTCCGAACAGCGGTTCAAACAGTGACAGGTCGACAACCTGACCCCGGGCTGACCCGTTCTGCCTTGCGATGACAGCGGCCAGCACCCCGCCAAACCCGGCCAGCCCCGACACCATGTCGGCCAGGGCAAGCGGCGGCAGCAGCGGCGGCCGATCCTCCCACCCGGTCATCGCAGCAAAGCCCGACATGCCCTCGATCAGACTGCCAAAGCCCGGTTTGTTCTTGTAAGGTCCGGTTTGCCCCCAGCCCGAAACGCGCACCACAATCAGATTTTCATTCAGGCGCCACAGCTCATCCGGTCCGAGGCCCCATTTTTCAAGCGTGCCGGGCACAAAGTTTTCACAGAAAATGTCGGCGGTGCGAATAAGTCTTTCAAGAACGTCGCGGCCCTCGTCCGTTTTGAAGTCCAGAGACAGGGATCGCTTGGACCGCGCATAGACCTTCCACCAGCTTTCTGCCTCGCCAAAGCGGCGCAGGTCATCGCCGCGGCCGGGGCGCTCGATCTTGATGACCTCTGCTCCGAAATCGGCAAGCATGTGGGTCAGCATGTTCCCGGCAGCAAGGCGCGTCATGTCCACGACCCGCAATCCGTGCAGCGGCCCCTTTGCGTCGGGTTGGTATGGCGTCTTCATAAGATCACTCGCTTTCTCAACCGTCTGACAATCGCTGTCGGTCCCGCACCAGCACCCAGGCGACGGCCGGAGTGAGGGCGACAAGGACCATTGCAAACGGATGATCAAAAATTGCCATTGGGTTCCGGCTGAGCAGGATGACCGATTGCCGGATCGACAGTTCGATCATTGGTCCCAGGACCAATCCGATGATGAAGCAGACAACCGAAATCTCCAACTTCAGCATGAACCACCCAAGCGCAGCAAAGCCCAGCATCAACCAAACGGCGAAAAAGCCACCCTGGCTGACGTAGATGCCCACCACGCACAGCAGCAGGACGATGGGGTAGATCAGGTAGGGCGGCACCTTCACGATCAGGGCAAACAGGCGCAGACCAAGGCTGCCAAGAACCAGCACCAGGACATTTGCCATGATCATCGCGGCAAACAAGCCATAGACCAGCTGCGCATCCCGTTCAAAGATCAACGGTCCGGGTGTCACGCCGTGGATCAGGAACGCTCCGACCAGCAGCGCAGCCGTAAGGTTGCCGGGAATGCCGAGGGTCAAGAGCGGGATGAGGTTCGCGCCAGAGACCGCCGAGTTCGCGCTTTCCGTGGCCGCGATCCCCTCGGGCGCGCCTGTGCCAAGCTTCTCTGGTTCCTTCGAAAACCGTTTGGTGGCCGAGTAGCTCAAAAAGGCCGCCAGCGTGGTCCCAAGTCCCGGCATCGCGCCGATGGTTGTCCCGATACCGGCACCTCTCAGGACAGGGACCTTCAGGGACAGCCATTCCCGGAAAGGCATCCTGTCTGCACCATCGCTCATGGTCACAACATCCCTGGTCGGGCGATGGGTCCGGCCTTCCCGTAGTCTTTCAATGATTTCCGGCACGGCCAGAACGCCAATCGCGACCGCCGCCAGCGGCAAGCCGTCAAAGAGCTCGATGTAGCCAAAGGTGAACCGCGGAGACGCCGTTTCCGGATCAATCCCGACGGTTGCCAAGAAGGCCCCCAGGGCCGCTGCAAAGATCCCTTTGGCCAAGGACCGGCCAGACAGCGAGGCAATGAGCGTCAGCGAAATGATCAAGATGGCCGAAAGCTCAACCGGCCCGGCCTTGAGCGCATAGATGGCCAGCGTTGGCGCCAGCAGGATCAAGACCAGATCGGAACAGGTGTCACCCGCCACCGACGAATACAGCGCCGTCTGCAAGGCCCGGCGCGGCTTGCCGGCCCGCGCCATGGGGTGCCCGTCAAGGGTCGTGGCGGCCGAATGCGGCTCGCCCGGTGTGTTCAGCAGGATGGCCCCGATCGCCCCGCCAAAGCCGCCGCCCTTCATCACCCCGACCAGCATGCCGATCGCCGCCAAGGGGGCCATCGTAAAGGTCAGTGGAATGGCGACGGCCATTGCCATCGGCGCGTTAAGCCCGGGGATTGCGCCGATGACGATCCCGATCAGCACACCGGCGATCACGGACAGGAAAGTTGTCAGGGACAACGCGTCCAGAAAGGCTGCAATGATGACGTCCATAGCGTTCTCTTCTCAGGGAAGTGGAAGCTCGAGCCCCCACCAGAAGGCTGCGATGATGACCACCGGTGCGACGATTGCGTTGAATGCATAGGCCCAGACCGGCGTGCGGGAATGCAGGAAGGTAAAGGCGATCAGGCCCAAGGGGGCCCCGACCATGAAGCCGGCGTTTGGGCGATCAAATGCCTGACCCGCCAGGCCCATGATCACAAGCGTCAACCCGACCGCCAGCAAACACGCCCCCAGGAACACAACCTCGCTCAGCACCAGATCACGGCCACCCGGCGTCGCACGCAGGTTCTGAACAGCGATCACCGCGCCGCAAATGATCATGACCCATGCAAGGGCCTTGGGCGCCAAACTGGGCGGCAATCCAAAGCTGCCCGCGTCATTGACCTGTGCCGGAATGATCCACAAGAGCAGCAGCGCACCAAACACGACAATCGCTAGACCGAGGTAGAAGTCCTGAGTGAACCCGGCCAGAGTTGATTTGGCCGGGTGCTTCGGGGCGTTGCTCACCAGATCACTCCGCGATCACCTTGTTCATTTCGATGTAGACCGCGGCGTCGGCCTGTAGCGCTGCCTTGGTCTCGGCACCGGTCAGGTACCGTTCTACACCACGGAACTTGTTGTTCACGAAGTCAAGAAATGCTTCGGATTTGACGGCTTCCGCCAAGGCTGCCTCAAGCTTGGCACGCGCGTCCGCGTCCATGTCCTTGGGACCAAAGAAAACCGCGGCGTCATTCATGATGACATCGTAGCCCAGCGTCTCGAGCGTGGGGATCTCGGGATGTTCGGAAATTCCGCCGGGGTTCATCGAGGCAATGATCTTCATTGCACCGTCTTCATACATCGGCAGCGCGTTCGAGCCAGAGAAGCCAAGATCGACATGGCCACCCAGAACCGCCTGACGCGCCGCAGACCCGCCGCGTGTCGGGACGATGTTGACCGCGATGTCTTCCTTCTTTCCAACGTATTGGATGACAGCGCGATCCAGCGGAATGATCGACGCATAATTGATCCAGCCGCGTTCTTTCGCAGTGGCGATCATGCCGGCCCAGTCGTCAAACGGCGCATCCTTGGGGGCGGTATAGACAACACGGTAGCCGTGCGTCGTTGCGATGTAGTCCAGATCGTCGATGCCATAAGGCACACTGCCGGTCGTCGGCGTATAAGAGAACGTCGTGTTGACGGCAAAGCCAATGGTATACCCATCGGGCTTTTGGCCCATGATGTATTGAGCGGCCACGGCGCCACCCGCCCCGCCCTTGTTTTCGACAATCACCTTTTGGCCAAGCTGCGCTTCCAGCTCGGCGGCCAGGATCCTCGCCGCAGCGTCGCTGCCACCACCCGCACGAAAGCCGACAATAAAGTTGATGGGCTTCTCGGGGTACTCTGCAAAGACGGGTGCCGCGAATGTCAGGGCGGCCGTCGCCGCGGCGATATGTTTGATGAACTTCATAGAATTGTCCTCCCATGACGTGCCGGGTCTGATTGCCCGACGTCCCGTCTAACGTAGCGAACAGATGCATTATTCGGAATTACAATGTTGAAATAATCACTATTGCATTTCATTATGATTGGATGATCGACAACAAACACATCCAGAGCTTTATCCGGGTTCTGGACCTGGGCAGCTTCTCAAAGGCCGCAAAGTCACTCAACATCGCTCAGCCTGCATTGAGCCAACATGTGCAAAAGCTGGAGGCCGCGCTTGGGGCAAAACTGCTGGACCGAAGTTCCCGGGGCGTGACCCCAACTGCGGCAGGACGTGAATTCAGCGGCCGCGCACGCGAGATACTGTCGCTCGTCGACAGTGCCGAACGCAGGTTCCGCGCCGAAGAACAAGAGCTGTTCGGCGAAGTTCGGCTGGGGCTGCCGGGGTCCGTCTGCCCTGTCCTTGCGCCCGAGCTTCTGGTCCGAGCCCGAAAGCAGTTTCCGGAAGTGAACTTGATCATCACCGAACTCATGAGCGGTGATCTTGCAGACATGCTGCGAGAGGGGCGGATGGACGCCGCAATTCTTTTCAATGTTGAAGAGACCGAAGATTTTTCATCCGAACCCGTGCTTGTCGAACGATTGCACCTGATCGGTGCGCCGGATGCCGACTTGCTGAAGTCCGGCGCCTTGACCGCGCGCGAGATCAGCAATGTACCACTGGTGGGAACCTACCCCCCACACGGGCTTCGGTTGTTGTTGGAAAGGTGGTCCAGCGACTGTGGCATCCCGTTGGCATTTCAATTCGAAGCGGACGCGCCGTCAGTGTTGGTGCGGTTGTCCGCCAAGGGGGGATGCTATTCCATCGTGGCAAAGGCGGCCATCGCCCACGAGATCAAAAGCAATTTGCTGGCGTCAGCCGAGATTTCAGAGCCCCCGATTGAACGAACGGGATGCATCTGCATCTCAAAGCGCATCCCCCCGGACAAGGCGCGCGAGTCTCTGGTCAAGCTGGTCAAGTCAGTCGTCCGGGAACTGGTGGCGAACGGCCAATGGCCGGGCGCTGAAACGATCAAGCCCTGATCGCGCCAGATCGGAACAGGCGTCAGCGCGGCGATGAAACGATCGCCTTCGCCTTGGCTGGGGTCGGGACCCACAGTTAGATCAGGTGCCTAGGTTTGGGATGGCGAAACGAACAAGCGTTCGGTCTCGGTCGGATAATAGACTTCGCGCACATTGGCGTTCACGTGGCTCAACTCGCCGACATAAAACTGATCGCCCCCGTCGCAGAAAAAATCGACACGCAGGTGCTGAATATCCTTGGACAAGGCTTCGGCAACATCGTTCATACGGGCCAGACATCCGGGTTTCAGGGTTTGCAGCTCGTCGTGCGACAGGCGAATGTTCTGGGGATTGTACGATGAACGGCCGGGAAATGGCGTCCAGTCGGTCAGAACCTGAATTGAAAAGGCCTCGTGTTCCGAGGCCCGGATCTTGACCTCGATGACACGGGTTTTCCCGTCGAAGACAAAGAAACGATAGTCGTTGCAGAACGCGCCATTCAGCGCGAGCCAAGGTTCAACGATGATCTTGGGTTCAAGCTTTTGATAGTGCCGCTCACCCGTCATGTCGCCGAAATTCATCCTGAACCAACGACGCATGCGCGCCTGTTCATCATTTGTTAACCTTCCCGTGCCGTGGAAGATCACCTCTCCTGACATGTGGGTCGGCTTGATCACGCAGTTGTCGGGCACCGCGCTCGGACCGACGTCATCGGGCCTGCGCAAAACGGCAAGCGTGGGCACGCTCAGGTCCTGTCCGGTCACCCCCCGAACAAAGATTTTGGAGAATTCCTTGTCCGCTGTGAAAGCCCTGAAGACATAGTCGGATTCGAGCGCCCGTATCTTGAACAGATAGTCGTTGAACAGCCTGGTTCTTTGGAACGCAGGCAGCCTGCGATGGATGTTGAAAAAGGCTATCGCCTCGTAAGTGTTTGAAATCACCCAAGGTCGGAAGACCCGTCCAAACCAGGGATAGGCCTTGGCGAGACGAAATCTGAACATCAGGTCCCCTACAAATGGCTGAGCCTTTTGTACGCCCTGGAGGTCATTCCCGGAAGCTTTGGCTGTGATCCAAAGGCAGCGGATCGCGCTTTGGAGACAATGTATCGGATTTCTTGCGATAGCTGCGATTTGCGAAACATTGAGACCGAAACCTAATCCCTGCAGCCCCTGCCCCGCATCGTCCATAAGGGGAACAAAGGGCGAAACGAGCAACTTGACCTCAGTCTGACCGAATCAAGGAAAAAGCAGGGCGAGAAAGACAATCATTCACCCGCAACGATCATTGTTTCGCATTCAGATCCAGTTGCCGGACCTGCGGCCGGGAAACTTAGCTCATTGTTCGATTAACGCGCGGCCGAGTTGCCTAAATTGTTGCTCTGCCGCTACTTTTTTGGACGGAGGTGGTCAATGAACGTCACGGCACACGTGAATCAAGCGCGCTCGGAAAACGAAGCGTCGTCCGGACAGACGGGCGCCTTGCGCGTTTTGGTGACCGGTGGCGCGGGGTTCGTGGGATCTCATTTGTGCAGACGTCTTCTGGCCGAAGGTCACGTCGTGCTTTGCCTCGACAACCTCCTGTCTGGCCAGATGAGCAACATTCACGATCTTGCGGCCCATGACCGCTTTTCATTCTCCAGGCACGACGTCATCGATCCGATTTCCGTCGAGGGGCCGCTTGACCGGATATACAATCTGGCCTGCCCTGCATCTCCGCCGATCTACCAAAGGGATCCGATCCACACATTTCAGACCTGCATTACGGGCGCCACAAATGTCCTGACCTTGGCGCGCCAGAAAGGCGCGCGGGTTTTGCAGGCCTCGACATCCGAGGTCTACGGGGACCCGATGATCTCGCCCCAAAGCGAAACCTATTGGGGGAATGTCAATACGTTCGGCCCGCGCGCCTGCTATGACGAAGGCAAGCGCGGTGCCGAAACCCTGTGCCACGACTTTCACGCTCAGCACGGTGTTGACGTGCGTATTCCGCGCATCTTCAACACCTACGGACCGAACATGAGCCCGGAAGACGGCCGGGTGATCTCGAACTTCGTGGTCCAGGCGCTGAACGATCTTGACGTCACCGTCATGGGCGACGGGACGCAAACGCGATCGTTCTGTTACATTGATGATCTTGTGGACGGCTTGCTTCACTTCATGGAGCACCCGCGCCCCCACCCGACGCCGGTGAACTTCGGGCGCCCGGAGGAATACACCGTTCTTGAAATCGCGCAGAAGGTACTCGAACTGACACGCTCGAAAAGCAAAATCCGGTTCATAGACCTGCCCGTCGACGATCCGCGACAGCGCAAGCCTGATATCTCTGTGGCCCAATCGCTTTTGGGATGGGTCCCGCACACCTCTCTGGAGCACGGGCTGAACCGGACCGTCCGCTATTTTCAGGCGACCAACGATCGGTCGGACGCGCGGCTTGAAACGACCCAGGCGAGGATGTTGTGAAGCGCATGCTGGATATTGCCGTTTCACTTTTGCTGCTGCCCCTGCTTGGGGTGGTCGTATGCCTTGCATTCATTGCAAACCGTTTTGAGGGCGGCGGAACCATCTGGTTTCGTCAGACCCGGTACGGCGTGCACGGACTGCCGTTTTCCATTCACAAGCTTCGCACGATGCGGGTGGCCGAAGATGGCATTCACTTTCGGCAGGCCCATGCTGGCGATGCCCGCGTGACGCCGTTCGGGCGCTTTCTTCGCAGCACCAGCCTGGACGAGCTTCCCCAGATCCTGAACGTCCTGAAGGGCGACATGTCGATCGTGGGGCCACGCCCGCATCCCACGCTTCTGGATGAAACGTATCGGGACGCGATCGAAGACTTTGAGAAACGCTATCACGTGAAGCCGGGCATCACCGGGTTGGCTCAGGTCCGGGGGCTGCGCGGCCCGACGGAAACCGTGGAGGTCATGCGCAAGCGGATTGAAAGCGATCTGGAGTACGTGGATCGCGCGTCTCTGATGCTGGACATTGAAATCCTGTTCCGCACCCTGCGCGCTGTTCTGGTGAGAAAAAATGCCTTCTGAGCGCGCACTCCATACAAGGCCGCCGGTCACGCGCGGCCCAGCGCGGATAGTCCATCCGGTGTGGAGGGGCTGAAGCGATGCAGGATCAGGCCGAATTCCGGAACTTTCTGGACGTGATGCGCAGGCGACGCGCCGTGTTGGTGCAAAGCCTGTTGGGCGCGATTTGCGTGGCATTGGTCTACCTAGTCTTGGCCAAGCCGACGTATGAGGCCGAGTCCCTGATCCTGGTGGATCAAGCCCAGAAGAATTTGCTGGCCGCCGATCCGCTGCGCAGCGTCTTGCCGGCGGACAATGCCTATGTTGAAAGCGAGGTCGAAATCCTGCGGTCGCCCGCGCTTGCTTTGGCCGTCGTGAATCAGGCCAACCTGCGGGACGATCCCGAGTACGGCCCCGGACCCGCGCCGCTTGACTGGGCCCTGGATGCCCTTGGCGTGAAACCCCTGGCGCCCGAAACCGAATTCGAAACACAAGCCCGCGTCCTCGATCGTTTTCTGGATCACAGGTCAATCGAACGGCGGGGGCTGACCTACGTCATCGCGATCAAGGTCCGGGCAGACACACCGGTTCGCGCGGCCGAGCTGACGAACATGCTGGCGGGGCTCTACGTCGAAACGCAGGTCGATCAGAAGATCGCGAAATCGCTGGAAGCGCGCGACATTCTGAAAGCCCAGATCGAGACCGCGACCACGGCAGTTCAGGACGCCCGCGCCGAGCTGGACCGGATCAACGCACAAGAGCAGCTGGAACTTCTGGCCGCGCGCCTGAGCGATCTGGAGACCCAGTCAAACCTGCAAGTGGCCGACAGCCGTATCATCTCGCCTGCCCTACCTCCTTTGAACCCGAGCGGGCCCAGCGCTGCTTTCGTGATGCTGCTGGCTCTGGTCGGGGGCGTGATCCTGGGGTGCAGCCTGGTCTACATCTCGGAAGTCTACGAAGACGGGGTGACATCGGCCGAGCAACTGGCGGATCTGGTCGACGCAGCAACGGCAGTCACCGTGCCCAACGTCCGCGGTCGTGCCCGCGGACATGGCGCGCCGTGGAACCTTGTGGTTCATCGACCGCTGTCCCCCTACAGTGACGCCATCCGTCGGCTCCGCGCATCGGTGGATCGCGGGTTTTCCGACACGGCCCAAGACGCGCCGGCGCAGGCGCATGTGATCCTCGTGGCCTCGTCCGTGCCCGGCGAAGGCAAGACGGCCCTCGCGCTGTCCTTGGCACGCGTCTATGCGCTGGACGGGGTCCAGACGCTGCTGATCGACGCCGATTTCCGGCATCCCAGCGTTCATGAATACGCCGGAACCCGGACCGAGGTCGGGCTGGCGGATTTCCTGCGCGCGCCCGACCAACACGAGCTGCCGGTCCTGGACGATCCCAAAACCGACCTGGCCGTGATGCCCGGCAAGCGCGACGCACAATTGGCAACCGATGACCTGGTCCGGTCCCGGATGTTCGGCACGATCCTATCGTCGGCGCGTCGAAACTTTGAGGTGATCATCATCGACAGCCCGCCGATGATGCCCGTTGCCGACGCCCGCTATCTGGCCGGTCTCGCCGACACGGTTCTGTTTTCCGTGCAGTACGCAAGCACCCGGCGACCGGTTGTCAGAACAGCGGTTCGAGAGCTCATGGATGCCATGCCCGACACGGCAAACATGGTCACCGTCCTGAACCGGCATCAGGTGTTCCGACCCGAATATGGCGATGCGACAGATCACAAGGTTCAGGGATTTTCGAAGCCGACCGGGGCCATTCGGGTGGAGCCACCAAATGCCTAGCGTCGGACCACTCAAGCCCCAATTCGTTTCGTGCAGAACCATGGCGGCGCATTCAGCAAGGAGACTTGGCCAATGGGCGTTGCAATCGTCACCGGCGCAGGCGGTCTGATCGGATCCGAAGCTGCCCTGTTTCTTGCGGAACAGGGGTTGGATGTCATCGGCATCGACAACGATCAAAGAGCCTATTTCTTTGGCCCCGAAGCCTCGACCAAGTGGCGAGTCGCCGAGGTGTCCAAGCGCACCTCTCGGTTTCGCCCCGTAACGATCGACATTCGTGACTTCGACGGGATCAGGGCGCTTTTCGCCGACCATGCCAAGGACTTGCAGGTCGTGATCCACGCGGCCGCGCAGCCTTCACACGATTGGGCCGCCCGAGAGCCGTTTACGGATTTTTCGATCAATGCGCAGGGCACGATGAACGTGTTGGAAGCCTTGCGGCAGACGGCGGATCACGTGCCATTTGTCTTTCTGTCAACCAACAAGGTCTACGGCGACCGCCCCAACTCTCTGCCGTTGATCGAGCGTGAAACGCGGTGGGAGGTGGACGAAACCCACGGTTTCGCCGCCCGCGGCATCGATGAAAGCATGAGCATCGACCAATCCACGCATTCACTCTTTGGCGCGTCCAAGGTGGCGGCGGACATCATGGTTCAGGAATACGGCGCTTACTTCGGCATGAACACCGCCTGCTTCCGCGGCGGATGCCTGACCGGCGGGGCGCATTCGGGGACCGAACTGCACGGGTTTCTGGCATATCTGATGAAATGCACGGTGACCGGGCAGCCCTACACAATCTTTGGCCACAAGGCCAAACAGGTGCGCGACAACATCAACTCGCACGATCTGGTGCAGGCGCTTTGGGCCTATGCTCAGGCCCCCAGGCCCGCACGGGTTTACAACATCGGCGGCGGGCGGTTCGCCAACTGCTCGATGATCGAGGCCATCGAGCTCTGCGAACGGATCTCGGGCCGCACGTTGGACTGGACCTACAGCGAAGACGCCCGCACCGGCGACCATATCTGGTGGATCAGTGACATTTCGGCCTTCGAGGCCGACTACCCCGACTTCAAGCTGACCTACGGGATTTACGATACGCTGGACGACATTCACCAGTCCGGCGTCGCACGGTGGAAGGCGGCGTCATGATCGATCGCGGGAAACGATCGATCCTTGGGGTCGGCGTGAATGTCATCGACTACGAAGCCGCCGTGGACCGGATTTTGTCGGCAGCACGCGACGGGCGGGCGCAGTCCGTTTCGGCGCTCGCGGTGCATGGCGTGATGACCGGTGCCCTGGACGCCGAACACAAATTCCGCCTCAACCGCATGGACATCGTCACCCCTGACGGGCAACCCGTGCGATGGGCCTTGCGCCTGCTGCATGGCGAGCCCCTGCCTGATCGGGTTTACGGCCCACAGCTGTCGGACCTGGTCTGCGCCAGGGCTGCGGAAGAGGGCGTGCCAATCTATCTCTACGGCAGCACGCCAGACGTTCTTGCAGCGATGACAGACCGGTTGGCACAGCGCTATCCCGCGCTGGTTGTTGCGGGTCAGGAACCGTCGAAGTTTCGCCCGCTCAGCGCATCAGAGGAAGCCGAGGTCCGCGCCCGCATCAAGGCCTCGGGCGCGCGCATCGTGCTTGTGGGCCTGGGCTGTCCCAGACAAGAGGTCTTTGTCTACGAACACGGCCAGGCGCTTCAGATGCCGATGCTGGCCGTTGGCGCGGCCTTTGATTTTTTTGCCGGCTCTCTGAAACAAGCGCCCAAGTGGATGCAGGATCGGGGACTGGAGTGGGCGTTTCGGCTGGCAATCGAGCCGCGCCGCCTTTGGCGCCGATATGTCTTTCTGAACCCTTTGTACGTCTTGATGATCACCGGGCAGGCCGTCGGGTTGCTGAAGCGCCGATTGGCAAATGAACGTGCTCCCGACGCCAACATCCGCCATGGCTGACGGCCGGGCCGCCTCTGGCAATACCGCAAAACTGGCGGGCACGGCGCGCCAGGCGCTGAATTGGATGATCGCGTCCAGCTCATCTGACGTGGTGCGCAGTGGCAGATGGGTGCTTGCCAGCCAGATCACGACAAGCGCTGCCAATCTGGTGACAACCGTCATCCTGTTGCGCACGCTCGGGCTAGCGGGCTTTGGTCAGTTCAGCCTGTGTTTCCTGGTTCTGATGGTAGTGCGCACGTTTTTCCATGGCGCAATCCTGGCCCCTGCCTCGACGATCGCGCCCCGTCTTCACCCGGTTGCTGCAACGCCGTGGAAAGGGGTTCTGGCGGTCCTGGCGCTTGGGTTCTCGGGGGTGTCTTCGGTGGCTCTGTTCGGACTTTTGTTCCTTCTCAGCGTGCCGATGCAGGCGCCCTGGCTGCCCGGTCTTCTGGTTCCCTTGTGCCTGGCAAACGCAGGGGCCTGTTTTGCCGACCTCGTCAGCCGGTATCAGGTGATCGAGGGGCGACCCCAGAAAGCCTTTGGGATCGAGGCCCTGCGTTACCTCGTTCAGGTCTCGGGCCTTTTGGCGCTGGGTGTTCCCGGGTTTTTGCCCGCCGAACCCAGCGCGGCGCTTTTGGTTCTTGCGTCCGGATCCTGTGCGGCAACCCTGATGGGCAGCCTTATGGCAGGTCCTCTTGCGTGGTCCTTCAGATTGTTCCGCGTCCTGTGGCCGAGGTTCCAGAACTTCCTGAAGTGGATGACGCTGGCCAACCTGGTCGAGACAATTCAGACACTGGCGCCGATGTTCATCGGATTGGCCGTCCTGGGAGACAGCGCGCTTGGCGTGTTGCGCGCCATTTCGCAGATCACCAACATCCTGAACCTGCCGACAAATGCCCTGCAGCAGCTTCTGCCGACACTGGGAACACGTGTGTTTCAAAGCATCGGCAGCGATGGATTGCACCGGTTCCTGTCCAAGGTGGCGCTATGGTCGCTGCTTTATTTTGTCCTGATGGGAGCGGTGCTGTTTGCCTTCTCTTCGACCATCGCGTCTTTGCTTTTTGGCGGCATGCCGGACCAGTATGTGGCGATCCTGATACTCTTTGTGGCCGCGAACCTGTTCATTTCGATCCGCGTGATCTTTTCAACAAGTTTCGTGGTGCACGAGACACCCCATCAGATTTTCCGCGTTCAGGGGGCCAGCGCCGTGATCGCCACCGGGCTGGCGTTCACTGCGGCACTCTGGGGTCCGATTGCCATTGCGATGTCAATCGCGGCATCGACCCTGTGCGGATTGGCCCTTTGCCTGTGGCTCAGCCTGAGGGGCAACCGCAATGGCTGACCTTTCACTGCCGAACACCCAGGATCTGTGGAGCGTCAGGGTCAACCCGCTTGTCTGGCGCATCACCTTTGTCAGCTTCTGTTTTCTTGTCTTTGTCGTTCTGGCCGGGACGCGCCCCTTTCCGTCTGACCTGGTCGGAGAGGTTGGCAAGACAGGCAGAGGCTCTGCTCTCGAAGCCCTGCTTTACCTGACAACCACGGTGACCTGCATTCTGGGCGCTTTGCACCAGCTGGGCACCCGGGCGTTTCACTGGCTGACGTTTGTCCTGTTGGGGTTGCTGGTCTACTGCGGCTTGACGTTGCTTTGGTCTGATACCCTGACAGCCGGCGTGGTGCGCCTGGCGCAGTTTGCGCTTGTGGCGATGGCGGTCGCGATGATGACGCGTGCGCTTGGCCCTCAGGCCGTCCTACAGACGACCTATCGCATCCTCATCCTGATCCTCGTGTTGAATGTCATCTCCGTGGCCCTTGTGCCCGGCGCACAACATCAGGTCGGCGAAGTGGGCACCTACCCGGCCCATATTTCATCGTGGCGCGGCATCCATTTTCACAAGAACTATGCAGGTCCCGTCGCCGCCATGACCGTGCTTTTCGCTTTGGCCCATGTCATGGGCGGTCGACTGCGCCACCTTTGGGTGGCCGGGGCCGCCTTTGTGTTTCTGCTCAACACCAACTCGCGCGCCTCGCTATACGTGTTGCTTTTCTCGCTAGCGCTGATGCTGCTGTCCAAGGTCCTGTGCAATGCCATGGGCCGCGGCGCGGCGCGGTACGCCTTGATCGCGCTGCTCTTGGCCGCTTTGGCCTGTCTTCCTTTCCTGTCCGGCCCTTATGCCGCGTTGATGAATGATCCCTACGCCCTGACTGGCCGTGTCGAACTTTGGCACGCCCTCGGGTCCTATGTCGCCACCCACCCCTGGGGCGGCAGCGGTTTTGGCTCATTCTGGCGCATCGGGGACCAGTCGCCGATCCTGCATCTGACCGAGGGTTGGGCCGTCCAGACCGGACAGGGGCACAGTGGTTATCTGGATACTGCCGTGACGATTGGACTGCCGGGCCTGCTGTTCACCGTGCTGTTCTTCGTGATCGTCCCGATCGTGCTGTTGTTCAAACATCTGACGGGCCGTTCGTGGACGTTTGATGTGGTGTTGGGGATTTTGGTGTTTGCCTGGGTTCACAACAGCGTCGAAACCTCGTTGCTGTCCGGAAACCACCCGATTTCCCTGACGATCTTGATCGGCGTGTTTGGCCTCAGCGCCCTGGCACCGGACCCATCCGACAACAGGGCCAACCATGAGTAGCGCGCGCAAGTTCCGCGTGCTCATGTTGCACAATGCCTACCAGGTGCGCGGCGGAGAGGAAGAGTCCGCCGAAAGCGAGGTTCGGGTCCTGCGTGACGCCGGGCACCATGTCACCTATCTGACCGCACACAACGACAGCTTGCGCACCCGTCGGGCCGCGGCCAGCGCTGCCGTCGCGGCAGTTTGGAACCCCATGTGGCACCGAAAGGTGGCGCAACACCTGGCCGAAGAACGGTTTGATGTCCTGCACGTCCAAAACATGTTCCCGCAGATTTCGCCCTCGGTCTATTACGCCGCCCGCAAGGCGAAAGTTCCCGTATTGCAAGCGGTCCGAAACTATCGGTTCGCCTGCCCGTCCGCCACGATGTTACGAGAGGGTGCGCCATGCTCGGACTGCGTGGGACGGGTCATCAAGACACCGGGAATGCGCCATGCCTGCTATCGGCAGTCCCGGCTCGCCTCTGCAACCGTCGCGGCCGTTAGCGGCGCGCACAAGGTGATGGGCACCTGGCGGTCCTGCGTCGATCGGTATGTTGCCATTTCGACTTACGTCGCCGACGTGTTGCAACAGGACGGTTTTCCCGCGCACAAGATCTCGGTCAAACCGTGCTTTGCCTATCAAGAGCATTTCGCAACGGAAGAACTGCCGCGTGACGACCAGTTGGCGTTGTTTGTCGGACGACTGTCCCCGGAAAAAGGCGTTCCGCAGCTTCTGGAGGCGTGGAGCAGACTGAACCTGCCCAATGCAAAGCTGCATATCATCGGCGAAGGGACCCTGCCCCGAACCGGTGGGCCGAGCGTTGAATTCCTGGGCAGACTGTCTTCGGTGGAGGTCCAAAAAGCCATGGCGCAGGCGGCTTTTGTGGTGATGCCGGGCACCTGGGCCGAACCCTTTGGCCGGGTCGCCGTCGAAGCCTTTTCCCAATCGACGCCTGTCATCGCCTCGGATGTCGGCGGTGTTGCCAGCACCGTTCTGCACGACGTGACCGGCCAGCAGGTTCCCCGGAACGACCCGACCACTCTGGCACATGCGATGCGCCGTTATCTGCTTGACCCGTCGCTGGCACAGGCCCACGGGCGAACCGCACGGCAACATTATGTAGATCGGTATTCACCGGCTGCTAACCTCTCGATGATCGAATCGATCTATGAAGAGATAACGGTGCCGACACCGTAAAAGCAGTTCAGCCAAGGGCACCCGGCAGCGGGCGCATCCAAGCGCCGCTTGAAGGTGCAAAAACCGATGTGGTCGCGACAGTGAAGAAGAACCTGCCAAGCTTGGACGGCCTGCGCCTTTTAGGACTGCGATCGTGGTGCGTTCTGCTTGCTCTTCTGACCTTGGCGGGCGGCCCGGGCTTGTCCTCGGATCAGGGAACCAACGACATGCCGCCAAGCGACACGCTCTACGTCGCCCTGGATGGCGATGATGCGGGCGCTGGGTCCTTGGCATCGCCCTTCCGAACCGTGGCTCAGGGCATCCGACAGCTGGCGCCCGGCGGCACCTTGATCCTGCGAGGCGGAACCTACCGCGAAGCGCTTCCGAATTTGTCCAAGACAGTGACCCTGCAAGCCTACCCTGACGAGGTTGTGTGGATCAAAGGCAGTGTCGTGATCACCGACTGGAAAAACGTCGAAGACGGATGGGCGCACGCCAATTGGCGATCCCCGTTTTGCCAAACCTGCGCGAACCCCGGGATTGCCAGGTCCGACCGTCAGATTGCCCTGTCGCCCGAGCAAGTCTTTGTTGACGGCATCCCTCTGGAACAGGTGGGACAGCGCGGCGATCTGAAACACGGAACATTCTTTGTCGACCCAGGGCGCGCGCAGTTGATCGTGGCCACCGACCCGACGGATCGAATGGTCGAGGTCTCGGTGCGCGAAACGGCGCTTGAAATCCTGCGCGGGGCCGAGGGCAGCGTCATCCGCGGGATCGGCTTTGCGCACTTCAGCCCGCGTGCGGTCGGCGGCTTTTCCGGGATGGTCAAGGGCGACGCCGACAGACTGACCTTTGAAGGGAACACCTTCGCGCACAGCGCCGCCGTGGGCCTGAACATCTATGGCACCGACGCGATCGTGCGGGACAACCTGTTTGCACAGAATGGCCTGGCCGGGTTCGGATCCTGGCGGGCGGATCGGCTGGTGCTGTCCGGAAACACCTTTCGCGACAACAACCACGAGGGCTTTGCCACCTGGGGCGATTTTGCCGCCGCGGCGGGTGCCAAGCTGACCCGAAGCGCGGACGTCATCATTCGCAACAACCGGTTTTTGCGGAACCGGGCGCATGGGCTTTGGCTGGATCTGTCCATGACACGTGCCGAGATCTTCGGAAACGAGGTCTATGACAGTCATGGAAGCGGCATTTTTGTCGAGTTGGCCAGCCATGTCACCGTCTTGGACAACCAGATTGCGCGAAGCACAGAGACCGGATTGCTTGTTTCCGGGTCGAACAAGGTGATCGCTCGCAACAACAGGCTTGCCGGCAACGGCATCGCGTTTTCGGTGATCGATGATGCGCGGATCAACTCAGATCGCGCGGAAATCGCTGATGGATCGGATTGGGTCACAAGGGGTGTCGAGTTCCTGTGCAATATCGTTCGGATCGATGACCCGGCGCAAAAGGCAATCTTCGTGCGGGATTTCAGCGGCGAAAAGGACGCGAGGCACATGATCTCGCGCGTTGACCGGAACCTTTACACCAAACCGGCCGAGCTGAAGTTGGACGCCTTCGCCGAAGTCTGGAATGGCACGGTTCAAGTGATCCACGCGACCTTCCGCGGGTTTCAGCAGTCGACACGGATGGGACAGCAAAGCCGTCTTGAACCGGTTACATCCCAGCGTCCGTCGATGTGCGGGGCGTGATGCTCCCGTATTCGCCGCTGGAGTTCCAGGTCGAGCGCATCCCAGTAGGCCTATGGACCGAAAACTTCGAAACCGCCATAGAGGTTTCGCGCAAGACGCCTTTGTCGAACCGGCTTCTCAATTCGGGCTTCGCGCTCCGCTGCCTACGCGCGCAATGGCCACCGACCACCAGGAAACAGGCACTCGACGAAACCCGCGCCCTTCAACTGTCCGGCTGCGCGCGCGGGTTGATCCCCTGTTGATAGGCGTCGATCAGGTCCAGCGGAAAGACGACCTGGATCGTTGTCATGGCCAGGCTGTCGCGGCCAAAGACCGCTGAAAGGACCTCCATGATCATGATCAGCACCGCAATCCGGGCCGTGGTCAGGGCCTGGGCGATGTAGAACCCGATCCACATGAAGACGTAGTCCATGACGGAATTCAGAACGCTGTCGCCGACGTATCCCTGGTAGACCGTCACCTCTCGGAATTGGTTCAACACCCAATCGGTGTGTTCGACAATTTCCCAGGCCATGCCCGTCACGATGGCCAAGACCAGAAGCACACGATGAGACAGCCACGCGATCCCGACCCTGCCCAGCAAGATGATCAGCATGCCGTGCACCGCATGTGACAGCGAGTACCAGTCCGCAACGTGCTGCGAGTTTCCCGATGACCAGATGAAGCCTTCCCACAGTTTCACGTACCCACAGGTGCAGATCAAAGGCTGACCCCAGGCCCAAAGCGTGACCCCGATGACCACGCCGCCGACGATGGCTGCGATATGAAGAGCTTTGTCCAAGTCCATGTTCATGTGCTGATCGATGACAGCAGACTACAGGCAGATCACGCTTCAGGCAAAACCTGCCGACACTGACGCCAGTGGGCAAGCCGCGACGCCGGGTCCTTGGGGACCGCTTGGCGATGACCGCCGTCCCTGCCCCGTTTCACAGCAGGCCCAAAACGTGGGCAATGCAATGATCACGCCCTGTAGGCTGGCAGGGGCGATCTGTCTTGCAGCGTGATCATGCGGCGCAACATGATTTCTGTCATCTCCCGCCGCGCCATTTCACCTGATGGGTCGTCATAAAGGTTTTCAAGCTCGTCCGGGTCAGCCGCCAGATCATAAAGTTCATGCCAGTCTTCGCCTTCGCGCAACGACATGCGATATCGATCGGTCACAACGGTCCGTACACGCTGGGGACGGTCGAAGCCGGTCATGACACGCTGACTGTCCTCTTCCACGATCACCGCCTCGGGCGGCGCGGTGGACCACAGATCCCGGCCTTGAATGCCGTTGTAGGCCTGGATGCCAGCGCGCGCGAGGATCGTGGGCGCGATGTCAATGGACGAGGCCAGGCCGCCATCAATCTGTCCGTGTGCGGGTGCCTTTGGATCATACCAGATGAACGGCACCTTGATGACGCCCTGGTAGTGCAACAGAAGCTTCAGCATCAGCCCATGATCGCCCATGTAGTCGCCGTGATCCGAGGTGAAGACGACCACCGTATCGTCGGCCAGGCCAAGATCCTCCAACCGCTTCAGGACCCGACCGACGGCATCGTCGATCATCGTGATCATGCCATAGGTCAGGGCAATGATGGCGCGGGCTTCGTCTTCGGTGACGGCAAAAGGGTTCTGATTGTCGCGCGGGTCGGACCCGTCCTTCAGCGCCTGTTGCATGGCCCGGATCGGCGGCAGTTGGCCCTTGCCGAACGAGGCGGGCAAGGCGATGTCGTCGGGGTTGTACATGTCCCAATACCGCCCGGGCGGCGAAAAGGGATGATGCGGGTCCGGGAAGGACATCGTGAGGAAAAACGGGGCGTCCCCGTCGACCTGCTCGGCCAGCCAGGCTTCGCTGCGTTCGGCGATCCAGTTGGTGGAATAAAGCTCTTCGGGCAAGGCGGTCCGCCAGGCTTGCGGTGCGTTGATCCGGGTGTCCGGCAGGCTGTTGTCAGGCCCGACAAGCGCGTCGACGTCTTTGCATCGCTCTTGCGCCCAGAAGCGGTGGTCCCCCAGCGGCCGGTCCGAATGCCCGGCCATAAGCTCGACGTGATCAAAGCCGTAATAGTGTTCGTCCATGCGGTCCACCAGCGGACGATCCCATTTGGACACCACCTCAAGATCGTAGTCGGCCGTGTGCCGGTTGTTCTTTTTTGCGTCGCGCAAGCCCGGGGCCGGTGTGGTCAAAGCGTCATCAGGTTCGAACCGATTGGTGGCAGGCAGTCCCGTATAGCTTTGCAAGTGCGACTTGCCGATCATGGCGGTGCGATAGCCGGCATCCCGCAGAAGCTCGACAAATGTCGTGTGATCGCGGGACAAGGGGATGCCATTGTGCCGCGCACCGTGGGCCGAACACATCCGCCCGGTCATGATCGATGCCCTGTTCGGCATGCAAATGGGATTGGCGACGTAGAAGCGGTCCCATCTTGTGCCCTTGGCGGCGATCCCGTCGATATTGGGGGTCTGGACGATCTTGTTGCCTGCACACCCCAGGTGATCGGCCCGTTGCTGATCGGTGATGATGAACAGGAAGTTGGGACGCTTGCTCATGACAGCCCCCCCGCTCTTTGAACCGGGCCTCGCGATGCCCTCAGATCCCAGACTATCAAGGCAATCCCAACGGCGATGGCAGGCAGGTGAATCACCGGATCAGGCGCCAGCATCGTAAAGGCGATGCCAAACCGGGCGACGATTTCCGGCAGGCTCAGCTTACGCCGGTCGAACCCGGACAGAGCGGATGAGAACAGCCAGATGCAAAAGCACGTTCTTGCCACGATCCAGAGGAATGGCAGCAGGCTGAACTCTTCGATGATCAGGATGGTGGGGTAGAAGGCAAAGACAAAGGGGATGATGAACTTGGCCATGCCCAGCCGGAATGACATGAAGGCCGTCATCAGCGGATTTGCACCTGCAATCGGGGCCGCGGCATAGGCCGCGATCGCGACAGGCGGGGTCAGCGACGAGGCAACACCGTAGTAGAAGACGAACATATGCGCCGTCAGCATCGAGACGCCCAGTTGCTGGATCGCGGGGCCCATGACCAGAATGATGATCAGATAGGCAGGCAGCGTCGGCATGCCCATGCCAAGGACCAGCGCCCCGACCATCGCCACCAGAAGGGCCGAGAACAGGCTCTCACCGCGAATGGTGGCAATCACGTTGGCAAGTTTCAGCCCAAGACCGGTCGAATCCAGCGCTCCGACAAGAATTCCGATCGCGGCAATCGCGATCAGCAGCGTCGCGCCCGACTGCGCCCCCTTGAGAAAGGATTTCCAGATGCGCGACGGGTCGGACCGCACCTCGGGGTTGATGACCGACAGGCCCAGCAAAACGATCACGGCGTAGAACCCCGCCGCCGAGGTCGAAAACCCGGCGATCAATGATCCGACAATTGTCAGGATCGGCCCGAGGAACAGCACAGAGTTGACCAGATCGATCCGCGTGATCTGGTCCTCGACCGACATGGCCTGAACTTCGATGCCCTGACGGCGGGCCTCGACGGTCACCGCCGAAAACAGGCTGAAGTAGTAGAACAGCGCGGGAAACAAAGCCGCGACGATGATGTTGAGGTAGCCCACACCCGTCAGGTCCGCCATCACCAGCGCCGCTGCCCCCATGATGGGCGGCATGATCTGCCCACCCGAGGATGCGGTCGCCTCGATCCCGGCCGCAAAGGTCGGAGAGAAGCCGCGTTTCTTGATCATCGGGATCGTGAAGGTCCCCGTTCCGACGATATTGGCCACGGTGGAACCGGACATGGTTCCGAACATCGAAGAGGCCAGAATGGCTGCATGGGCCGGCCCCCCTCGTGTCCGCCGCGTCGCGAGGAAGGCGAACTTCAGCAGCGTGTCACCCGCGCCGGTGCCCTCCAGCAGAACCCCGAAGACAATGAAGATGAACACGGTGGACAGCACGATGTTGGTGATGGACCCGAAGACACCCTTGTTGGTGTTGTACCAAAGCGCCTCGGCAACTTCCTTTAGCGAAAACCCCGTATGCGCCAGAATTCCGGGCAGGTCCTGACCAAACAGCAGGTAAAGAACGCCAAAAGCGCCAACGCCGAACAGGCCCCACCCCCACAGCCTGCGACACAGTTCCAGAAACACCACCAGACCGGCCAGCGCAGGCCAGGCATCTGCCTGGGTCACGTCATAGAGCGCGGTCTCCATCTGGGTCTGGACAAAAAAGAACGACCAGATCGACCACACCCCGGCCACCAGCATGGCCAGATCAACGACCAGATGTGCCGCCGCCCTTGGCCCCGTGGCAGGCGCCTTGGCCTCGCGCCGGTTGCGTGATGCAACGATGCCGACGACAAGAGCCAGCGCAAACCCGGCGGCCCGGTGGAACTTCGGCTCAACGAGACCGATGCCGGAACTATAGAGCGCGATGGCCCCCAGGAAAAAGCAGGCGAGCGCAGACATCAGCATATAAAGTGCGCCAAGTCCGCCCGACGATTTGGTCTCTGCGGTCATCACAAAGGTCCTGAATGTGGGTCTAGGGTAAGGGGGACCGGCGAACCGGTCCATCCGTTGGTCCGCTTACGGACGCAGCGCGTCCGGGATCGCGATACCGGCCTCGTCATAGTACTTCACCGCACCGGGGTGCAGGGGCACGTTGACCGAGGTGAACGCGGTTTCAGCGGTCACGTCCTTGAGGAAAAAGGCCGTCGCATGTACTTCGCCCAGGTTTTCCCAGAATGCCTTGGTCGCGTTGTAGACAACGTCTTCGTCGACCCCGGCGTGTGTGCCCACGAACTGGGTAAAGCCCAGGGCGGTGATCTCGCCGCCTGTCAATTGCCCTTTGTAGACGCCGCCGTCGAACTGCAACATGCCCCGACCCGGACGCCCGAACAGGGCCTGCATCGCCTCTGACCCGACCACGGCCTCGGGGATCGACAAGACGCGGAATTCGCCGGACAGGCCGAATTGCTCGATCTTGGACGAGCCGATCTCGGCCGGGCGTACCATCATGTCGATTTTGCCATCCGCAAGGGCCGCATAACCTTCGCCCCAGCTGAGACGCACGGCAGTGTAATCCGTGCCGGCCTCATAGCCCGTGATGATCTTGATCAGCGCTTCCGAGGTTGCAGAGGCCGATCCCGCAGGTGGGCCGGTAAAGATCGTCTTGCCCTTCAGGTCTTCCCAGGTCTCGATGCCGGATCCTGCCAGCGTCACAGGATGATAGGCGCCCGCCTTGAAGCCCAGGATTGCGCGCAACTGCCCGGCGGCGACCGGGGCGTCGGCAACCTTTTCATACATCCGCGCCTGGTTCTTCATCAGGTTGACCAGCGAAGGCACCGTCGAGAAAAAGTCGATCTCTTGCCGGCCGCCCTTGAGCATGGACTTGGTCAGCGTCTGGCCTGCATTGACCTGAATCTCGACGCCTGCCTTGCCCGCCTGATTTGCGAAGGTCACGAACATGGTGTGGACCGGATCGCCCACACCGGCTGTTTCGCCTTTGAATATTTGCGCCGACGACGTGGCCGGAACAAGAACCGCCGACGCGGCCATCGCGGCAGCAGCGGTGATCATTCTGAAGTTCAACACGGTTTCCTCCCTTGAATCTCAGGAAAACCTAGCAGGATGATTGTATTTAATATAATCAAACAACAGGCATGAATGATAACAAAATGATATGAAACTTGACCCAAAGCACCTTGCTCAGCTGTCTGTGATCATCGAGGCGGGCTCGTTCCAGGCCGCCGCAGATCGTCTGGGTCTGACGCAACCGGCGCTGAGCCGAAACATGAAAGCCCTGGAGAACCGGCTTGGGTCGACCCTGTTCAACCGTGACGGCCGGAAATCGGTCCCGAATGCGCTTGGTCTGCGTCTGGCCAAGAATGGACAGGCGATCCGTCTGGCCGAGGAACAGGCCAGTGTGCTTGCGGATCAATCCGCGCAGGGGATTGTCGGGGAACTGAGGATCGGCGCACCTCCAATCGTCGCGGGCCGTTTCCTGAGCCATGCCATTGCGCGGTTCATCCGGGACAATCCCAACTGCGTTGTCGAGTTGCGCACCGGGCTGGTCCACGAATTGCGCAGAATGGTCGAGCATGGCCAGGTTGACGTCATTCTGGGCCCCAAAAGCCTGGCGGATCCGTCCGTTGGCCTTGTGTTCGACCCCCTGATCGACGACCGGGTCGGCATCATGTGCCGAACGGGACATCCGCTGACATCCCGCCAGCAGGTGATGCCCTCGGACCTGGAGGCCCAGGTCTGGCTGGCGCACTCTCGCGGCAGTCTGCTGCGCCAACAGACCGAGTCGGCCATGACCGCCTCTGGCGTGACATCGATGCACATAGTCTGCGAGACGGATTCGATCCGTTCCGCCCTGGAGATCGTGAGCGAAACAGACCTGATCACAACCATGCCCCGGGCAACGACGGCCTCTTACCTGGAAGACAAGCTTGTTTTCCTCGATTTCGATCATCCGCAATTCCACCGGCCATTGGGGGCCATCCGGCGCGCGCAGGGGTCGGCAAACCCGATCGAAACCCGGTTCATCGCAACGCTCAAGTGATCAGTTTTTGGTGCGCTTGGAGTTCAGAGCATTGTTTCGGGCCAGGGCGTCATTCATCGAGCAATATTCATTGCTCCGGGCGCGCCCTGCAACACCGAACATAAAATTTATTTTATTTTCATACGGTTAAATGGTGCGGGTGGAGGGACTTGAACCCCCACGCCTTGCGGCGCCAGAACCTAAATCTGGTGCGTCTACCAATTTCGCCACACCCGCAGTGTGCGCCCAAAGCGGCGTCACCGCGGCTGATTAGCAAAGCTTCGCCGGGGATGCGAGCGGAAAATCCCGTCGTTGTATTGCTGCGCCACGTCCCAAGTTCCGCCGCAATTGGTTCGCACCATGATTGCAGCAAACGGGGTGACAACATGCTTGACGCGAAAGTGGAAACGAAACTGGGCAACGCCTTGCTGGCAGGGGCCACAGTGTATTCCGGCGATGGGGAAATCCCGGTCGAATACCTTTGCCCCGGCGACCGGGTCATCACTCGGGACACAGGCGTTGCCGTTCTGCGCAATGTCCAGTCGCTGCGCGTCAAGGCTGCCTGCGTTCAGATCAAGGCGGGATCGCTAGGAAATAGCCGGCCAGATCGGGACGTCACGCTTTTGGCCAGCCAACAGATCCTGGTCCGCGACTGGCGGGCCAAAGCCCTGTTCGGACAGCCGCAGGCGCTTGTCACGGCCGCGCGGCTTGTTGACGGAGCTTTCGTAACGTCCGTCGCGCCGCGTGAAGTTCAGCTGATCCAGCTGGTCTTTGAAACACAGCACATCCTTTATGCCGACGGGCTGGAACTGGCCTCAACCTCTCCCATCGCAGCGATGGCTTAGACGCCGAGCGTTCTGAACACCTTGGGCAGCTCTTCCGGCAAGTCCTCGGCGATCAGGCCCGGGCCGAAACTGAGGGCGCATTCGACGTGCAGCCAGGCCGCCGCTGCGGCGGCCTGCATCGGGCTGTTGCCCCGCGCCAGGAGGCCCGTGATGAACCCTGCCAAAACGTCACCCGACCCCGCTGTCGCCAACCAGGGCGCTGCGCGTTCATGCTGCGCCGCGTTAAGGCTGCAACACCCGGTTTGATCGGCAATGACCGTTTCCGGCCCTTTGAACAGCACCGTGCAGCCCGCCCGCGCCGCCGCCTCTCGGGTGGCGTCGGCCTTGGAATAGGCCGGGCCTTTGGTGGCCGGTGCGTCGAGCTTTTCGGCAATGTCCGGAAACAGGCGTTTGAATTCTCCCGCGTGCGGGGTCAGCACACAGCTTTCAGTCAGTTTCTCGAACAGCGTCTCGGGATCTTTGGCAAAGGCACTCAAGGCATCGGCATCCAGCACCACGGATCGGTTATCCGTAGGGCGGGGTTTCACCCCGCCGCTGGCCAGTGCCACCGGCACCAACGCCCGAGCGCGCTCAAGACCCAATCCGGGACCAAGACAGACCGCGTTGAACCGGGGATCCTGCAGCACATCCGCCAGTCCCTCGGACCCATCGACACGTCGTTGCATGATCGCAGTGATCTGCGCGGCAACTTCCAGGCTGGCCGACGGTGGAACGCCCAGTGTCACCAATCCCGCCCCGATGCGCAAAGCGCCACGCGCCGCAAGACGGGCCGCGCCGGTTGCACCATGCCCACCGGTCAGGATCAGGGCATGCCCATGGGAATACTTGTGATCCTCTCGCCGTTTTCCCAAGAAAGGAGCGACCTGCGCCCCGGTCACCTCGAAAAGTGTATGGCGCGATACCTCCCCTGCATCGCCGTGCAAGCCATGCAGATCCGCAAGCGCCGCGCGCGCCGGGCTGCCGGGTGCAAGGCCGGAAAGCCCGATGTCCACGCAACGCAGGGACCCGCAGAGATCGGGGCCCTCAGCGATCAGGTGGCCCGGTTTCCTTGTGTGAAAGGTCGTCGTCAGATCAGCCTGAATGACCTGCCCCAGGGCACGCCCACTGTCAGAGCAAAGACCTGTCGGAACGTCTATCGCCACAACCCGCACGCCCCGTTTTTGCAGGACCTCACGCGCCTGCGCAATCATCGAGAACACGCCGGAAAAAGACCGGGTCAGCCCGGTTCCAAAGATGGCATCGACCAATAAATCAAAAGACCCCGAGACATGCAGCGTGTCGTCCATCAGCGCCGGCGGGTTGATGGCACGCATGGTCACGTCACCCAGGTCACACCACCGCTCATAGTTGGTCCTTGCATCCGGCGGCAGTTTTTCCGGGTCACCATAGAGAAACACCTCAATCTGCCACCCCTGCTCTTGCAGCAGACGCGCGACGACAAACCCGTCGCCTCCGTTGTTGCCCGGCCCGCACAACACCACCGCCCGATGCGGCGATGCAGCAAGTTCGGGCCATTCCTCAAACACCGCTTCAACCACGCCGCGCCCGGCGCGTTCCATCAGCTCCAGCCCCGTCACGGCACCGCTGTCAATCGCGGCCTGTTCGATGGCGCGCATCTGCGCAGCGGTCAGCAATTCAGACATTCAAACCGCCCTTTTCACAAACTGCCTGTTTTTTATGCGTCTCGCACAATTTTTGACCCCACTTCAAATGCCGCACAAAAAAGCCCCTTCTGAATCGACGCTATTCAATTGTAGCCCCCAGACAATAGTGATCTGACCTTGCTGACACGGTATGCGAGGAGGCCCCGATGAAGAAGATCGAAGCGATCATCAAACCGTTCAAACTCGACGAGGTAAAGGAAGCCCTTCAAGAAACGGGCATCCAGGGCCTGAGCGTTGTCGAGGTCAAAGGCTTTGGCCGCCAGAAGGGCCACACCGAGCTTTACCGCGGCGCAGAATACGTTGTCGATTTCCTGCCCAAAGTGAAGATCGAAGTGGTTCTGGACGACGACCAGGTCGAAGCTGCCATCGAAGCCATCATTGGCGCGGCCAAAACCGACAAGATCGGCGACGGCAAGATCTTTGTCAGCCCTGTTGAACAAGCGATCCGCATCCGTACCGGCGAGACCGGCTCGGACGCTCTGTAAAAACACCCCAAGTTAACGAAAGGGATAAAGAGAATGAGCATTGAATCAGTGCTGAAACTCATGGAAGACGAAGAGATCGCGTATCTCGACGTTCGCTTCACCGATCCGCGCGGCAAGCTGCAGCACGTGACCGTGATCGCTGACGAAGTTGACGCGGATTTCCTCGAAGGCGGCTTCATGTTTGACGGCTCGTCCATCGCGGGCTGGAAGTCGATCGAAGCATCCGACATGAAACTGGTGTTCGACACCGAGTCGGCCTACATCGACCCTTTCTACGCTGAGAAAACGCTCTGCGTGCACTGCTCGGTTGTTGAACCCGACACCGGCGAAGCCTACGAACGTGACCCGCGCGGCACCGCTCAGAAGGCCGAAGCTTACCTCAAGTCCTCGGGCATTGGCGACACCGCCTTCATGGGTCCGGAAGCTGAATTCTTCCTGTTCGACAACGTCCAGTTCTCGAACACCATCAACAAGGTGTCCTACGAAGTCGACGCGCTGGACGCATCGTGGAACACCGACACCGAGTACGAGATGGGCAACATGGGCCATCGTCCGGGCGTCAAGGGCGGTTACTTCCCCGTCAACCCGATCGACGACGCGCAGGACATCCGCTCGGAAATGCTCTCGACCATGAAGCGTCTGGGCATGAAGGTCGACAAGCACCACCACGAGGTTGCCTCGTGCCAGCACGAACTGGGTCTGGTCTTTGGTTCGGTCACCAAGCAGGCGGACGAACTGCAGAAGTACAAGTACGTCATCCACAACGTGGCACAGGCCTACGGCAAGTCGGCAACCTTCATGCCCAAGCCGATCGCAGGTGACAACGGCACCGGCATGCACGTGAACATGTCGATCTGGAAAGACGGTAAGCCTCTGTTCGCAGGCGACAAATACGCCGACCTGTCGGACGAAGCCCTGTGGTACATTGGCGGCATCCTGAAGCACGCGAAAGCGCTGAACGCCTTCACCAACCCGTCGACCAACAGCTACAAGCGTCTGATCCCAGGCTTCGAAGCCCCCGTTCTGCGCGCCTACTCGGCTCGCAACCGTTCGGGCTGTGTCCGTATTCCGTGGGCAGAATCGCCGAAAGCCAAGCGCGTCGAGGCCCGCTTCCCCGATCCGTCGTCGAACCCCTACCTGTGCTTTGCAGCTCTGCTGATGGCCGGCCTGGACGGTATTGCGAACAAGATCGATCCGGGCGAAGCCATGGACAAGAACCTGTACGATCTGCCCGCAGAAGAACTGGCCGGGATCCCGACCGTCTGTGGTTCGCTGCGCGAAGCCATCGAAGAGCTGGAAAAAGACAAGGACTTCCTGCTGGCCGGCGGCGTCTTCACCGAAGACCAGATCGCAGGTTACATCGAACTCAAGATGGAAGAGATCGAAACCTACGAACACACGCCGCACCCCGTCGAGTTCGGCATGTACTACAGCTGCTAAGCTGTACCAGACGATTTTCGAAGGGGCGCCAAGTGGCGCCCCTTCTTTTTGGGCAAGTGCGTGCCCGAGGCGCTGCCCCCATGTCGGCCCCTGGCGCGTCGGCGTCAGACACCTGATACGGTTCGGTCCGCCAATGAAGTCTGGAATTTTTTACCCGCGCCAACTACTCTTTAACTATTGGGGCCCTTGTCCGGCCCTCTGCACGTTCAGGGAAGACGAAAAGACCCGATGACTGACAAAAAGATCCGCAACATGGAGGACTTTGCCGCCGTCAGCGGGATCTCGCGCCCTACGGTATCAAAATACTTCAACGATCCCCAAAGCGTCCGGAAATCGACCCGCGCCCGCATCGAAGAAGCGCTGGAAAAATACGACTACCGCCCGAACATCTACGCCATCAACCAGAACCGGCGGCAGACCAAGAACATTGGGTTGGTTGTCCCCAACCTGGCTGACCCCTTCTTTGCCGGGATCGCGCGCGCGATCGAGGGATTGATCGTCGAGGCGGGGTTCAGCCCGCTGCTTCTCAGTTCGCATGGCGGCCCCGATCAAGAGATCGCAAACCTCGAAAGCCTGAAGGCCATCAAACCTGCTGGCGTGCTGCTTGCTCCGCTGGGACGGGCATCCCACGTCGACCAGGTCGAGAAATTCACCAAGGAAATTCCGACAGTCCTGTTTGACGCCAATCTTGACGACGTCGGAGAGGCGTTCTTTGGCTGCGATAACTCTCAAACCATTGATTTGATTGTGGATTACCTCTGCCGAAGCGGTGAACCGCCTGTTCTGTTCGAGATGGAGAACCCGGTCAACCCGAACGCGTTTAGAAAACGCAGTGCCTATGTGGACGCCATGAAGCGCCTGTCGCACGAACCGCATTTCATCCGTGTCCAGGGGGAAGGCTGGGACTTTGAAGAAATCGGATACCGCGAAGGAAAGCGCGTGATCCAGCAGAACCTTTTGCCGACCCGCACGGTGCTGTGTTCGAACGACCGTCTTGCAATCGGCTTTCTGGCTGCGGCCTATGAATGCGGCGAAAAGGTCGGGATCGGGCCGGACTGTACCATGCGCGTGGCAGGCCACGACGACCACCCCTTTGCGCGCTACACCTGCCCCGGTCTGACAACGATTTCTCAGGACTACGCGTCGATAACGGCACGCAGTGTCGAAACGATTCTCAGGATCATCGAATCGGGAGAACGCCCCAAATCAAGAGAAGCGTCCTACTTCGAGGGCCGACTTGTAATGAGGGGCTCTGCATAACTGTTAGCGAAAACAGGGAGTTCCGACAAAACTTTACGCGCGTTAACTTTTTAATTGACTTGGCGCACATCTACAGTACCGTTGTCTCATCACATCCAACTTAGGGAGGAAACGGATGTTCATGAGAAACGCGCTTTGTGCGGCCAGCACGCTGGCAATTATGGCGGGCGCGGCGCATGCCGCAGACTCGCTGACGATCGCGATCGTCAACAACGGCCACATGATCAACATGCAAAAGGTCGCCGAAGCCTACACGGCCGAAACCGGGGTTGAACTGAACTGGGTTTCGCTGGAAGAAGGCGTCCTGCGCGAGCAGGTGACCTCGGACACCGCCACGGGTGGCGGCCAGTACGACATCATCAACATCGGCATGCAGGAAGCACCGATCTGGGGCGCAGCCGGCTGGATCGAGCCTCTGAACTTCTCGGACGCCTATGACGTCGACGACATTCTGCCCGCCATGCGCGCCGGCCTGAGCCACGACGGCACGCTTTATGCAGCGCCCTTCTATGGCGAAAGCTCGATGGTCATGTACCGCAAGGACCTGGCCGATGCGGCGGGTGTGACCATCCGCGACAACGACAGCTGGTGGAACGTCAAGGACGCCGCTGCCGCAATGCATGACCCCGACAACGGCGTGTACGGCGCCTGCCTGCGTGGCAAGCCGGGCTGGGGTGACAACGCGGCCTTCATCACAACGATCGCCAACTCGTTCGGCGCGCGCTGGTTCGACGAAGAAATGCGTCCCGACCTGGACTCGGAGGCATGGAACGCAGCCATCAACTTCTACGTCGATCTGCTGGGCAACTACGGCCCTCCGGGTTCGGAAGGCAACTCGTTCAACGAGATCCTGGCGCTCTACAACGAAGACAAGTGCGGCCTGTGGATCGACGCGACCATCGCCGCTTCGTTCCTGACCAACGAGAACGTTGCTTACGCACAGTCGCCGAACGCCGGTAACCCGGTTGGCGCAAACTGGCTGTGGGCTTGGGCCTTTGCCATCCCGGCAGGCTCGCCGAACGCCGAAGCGGCGCAGGCCTTCATCGAATGGGCCACCTCGAAAGAGTATGTGCAGGCTGTGGGCAACCACCCGGAATTCGGCTGGGGCTCGGTCCCGACCGGTCAGCGGGCCTCGACCTACGAGATCCCGGAATTCCAGGCCGTCGCCAAGTTCGCCGAAGCTGAAATGGCCGCGATCGACTCGGCAGCGCCTGCTGCAAGCGACCTGAAGCCCTATGTCGGCGTGCAGTTCGTCGCCATCCCCGAGTTCCCGCAGATCGGTGTGATCATGGGTCAGGAAATGGCGGCCGCCCTGACCGGCGCCAAGAGCGTCGAAGACGCGCTGGCAGCGTCGCAGGAAGCAGCTGACGCGATCATGAAAGAAGCTGGCTACTACTAAGTGGCAGTCCTCCAGAAGGCCCGGCTATGCACCGGGCCTTCGAACCCCAAGGGCGGGTGAGCCGCCCAAACACTCGACACACATCCGTTCCGTCTTCAAGATACGCAGCCCAACACTCAACATGCTGGGGACCTGAGAGTCATGTCCAACCGAACCCTACCTCGCTTGCTTCAGACACCCGCCGTTGTGCTGCTGCTGTTCTGGATGCTGATCCCGCTTTCGATGACGCTGTACTTTTCGTTCATCCGCTATGTGCTGAACAGTCTGCGCCGTCCCGAATGGACCAAACCGTCACTCAGCAACTGGCGCGGTTTCGGGAACTACGAATTTGTTCTGAATAACAAGGACTTCCTCCTTGCCATCCAGAACAGCCTGCTGATCGTCTGCAGCATCCTGTTTTTCACCGTGATCTTCGGCATCCTGATTGCCGTGCTGATCAACAAGAGCTTTCCGGGACAGGGCATCGTCCGCGTCCTGCTGATCTCGCCTTTCTTCGTGATGCCGGCCGTGAACGCCGTTCTGTGGATCAACATGATCCTGGATCCGGTACTGGGCCTGCAGGGCCTGGCCGTGAACGGATTGAACGAGGTCATCCAGGCATTGAGAGAGGCGCCTTTGATCGGCTGGTTCTTCTCGCTCTGGCCAGAACTGACGCCGATTTCATTCCGCGCCACCCAGACCTCGGCCATCGCGGTGATCATCATGGTCACCTGGCAGTGGACCCCCTTTGCGGTCCTGATCTTCATGACCTCTCTGCAATCCGAGGACCAGCAGCAGAAAGAGGCCGCGATCCTTGACGGCGCAGGCGCCTGGTCACAGTTCCGCTTTCTGACCCTGCCGCACCTGGGCCGCCCCATCGCCATCGTCGTGATGATCCAGGCGATCTTTCACCTATCTCTTTATGCCGAGATTGAGATCGTCAGCCGCGGCAACGGCAACAAGAACCTGCCCTACCTGATCGGTGAGTTCGCCAACAACAACATCGGTGCCGCCAGCGCCACCGGTATCTTTGCAGTCATCCTTGCCAATATCGTCGCGTTCTTCCTGCTGCGCATGATCGGCAAGACCCTGATGGAATAAGGGACCAGACCCATGGCTATCGTTGCTCAACACTCAAGGTTCTCGAAAATCGCCTGGCCGGTCCTGGCCTGGATCGTGGGGCTGCTGTTCTTCTTCCCGATCTTCTGGATGGTCCTGACCAGCTTCAAGACCGACGCGGATGCGGTGAAACCGGAATACCTGTTCTTCTTCACCCCGACGCTCGAGAACTACGCGAACATGACCGAGAACTACGACTACTGGCGGTTCGCCACGAACTCGGTCATCGTCTCGGTCTTTGCCACCGCCTTCACGCTGTTTGTCGGCATTCCCAGCGCCTACGCCATGGCGTTCAATCCCAGCCGATCCACCAAGGACGTGCTGATGTGGATGCTCAGCACCAAGATGCTGCCTGCGGCGGGTGTGCTTTACCCGATGACCTTTCTGACCAAGAACATCCTGGGGATCTTTGACACCCATTTCCTGGTCATCCTGGTGCTCAGCCTGATCAACCTGCCGATCGTGATCTGGATGCTCTTCACCTACTTCAAGGAGATCCCCAAGGACATCATCGAGGCGGGCAAGATGGACGGCGTCAACACCTGGGGCGAAATCCGCGAGATCCTGATCCCGCTGGCCTGGGGCGGCATCGCCTCGACCGCCCTGCTCTGCTTCATCTTCTGCTGGAACGAGGCCTACTGGACCGTCCGCCTGACCACCACCGACGCGGCGACGCTTTCGAAACTGATCGAGGGCAACCGCGCACCAGAAGGGCTCTTCTTCGGTCGCCTCTCGGCTGTCTCGACCGCCGCCGTTGGACCCATCGTTGTCCTGGGGTGGTTCTGCCAGAAACAGCTCGTTCAGGGCCTCACCTTCGGCGCTGTGAAATGACGCGCGCACATTCGACACCACACGCACTCAGCGGCGCAGCAGCGCAATTCTAAGGAAAGATCATGGGACGCATTGTACTTGAAAACGTGACCAAAAGCTTTGGTGATGCCCACGTCATCCCGCCGCTGGACCTGACCATCGAGGATGGAGAGTTCACGGTCTTCGTAGGACCGTCGGGCTGCGGGAAGTCCACGCTGCTGCGTCTGATCGCAGGGCTGGAGGAAACCACCTCGGGCCGGATCGTCATCGACGACGCCGACGTGACCGAAGTGTCCCCCTCCAAACGCGGGCTGGCCATGGTGTTCCAGAGCTATGCCCTTTACCCGCACATGACGGTGCGCAAGAACATCGCCTTTCCGATGCGCATGGCCGGCGTGCCCGAGAGCGAGCAGGAAGAACGGGTCATGGCAGCAGCCAAGTCTCTGAACCTGGTGGATTATCTCGACCGCAAACCCGGGCAGCTGTCCGGCGGCCAACGCCAGCGTGTCGCCATCGGCCGCGCCATTGTCCGCGACCCCACGGCCTTTCTGTTTGATGAACCGCTGTCGAACCTCGACGCGGCCCTAAGGGTCGGGATGCGGCTTGAGATCAGCGAGATGCACGAGCGCATGAAGACCACGATGATCTATGTGACCCACGATCAGGTCGAGGCCATGACCATGGCCGACAAGATCGTGGTGCTGCAGGCCGGTGTCATCGAACAGGTTGGCACGCCTCTCGAACTCTATCGGACACCTCGCAATAAGTTTGTTGCGGGCTTCATCGGATCGCCGAAGATGAACTTCATCACGGGTGAAGAAGCCGCGCACTATGGCGCCGAAACCATTGGCGTCCGGCCCGAACACATCCAGGTTTCGGCAGACAGCGGCAAATGGACGGGCAAGGTCAGCGTTTCGGAACATCTGGGCTCTGACACCTTTTTCCACATTCACGACACGGGCCTGGCCGACACGATCACCGTGCGCGCCGATGGTGAGGTCAGCTTCAAACATGGGGACACCATCCATCTGACACCCCGCGAAGACGTGGTGCACAAGTTCGATGCGGCGGGACTGCGGATCACATGACCCGGCTGGCAGGCAAAACGGCATTGATCACCGGCGCGGCGCGTGGCATCGGGCGCGCCTTCGCCGAAGCCTATGTCCGCGAAGGCGCCCAGGTGGCGATCGGTGACATCGATGTTGCGCGCGCGGCCATGACGGCCAGCGAAATCGGCTCGGGGGCCATCGCTGTCGCGATGGACGTGACCCGACAGGACAGCATTGACGAGGCCGTGGCCACAACGGTCGAGACGCTCGGCGGGATCGACATCCTGATCAACAATGCTGCCTTGTTCACGGCCGCCCCCATCGTCGACATCGACCGCGCCGACTATAACCGGGTTTTTCAGATCAACGTGGCGGGGCCGTTGTTCACCATGCAGGCGGTCGCGCGTCACATGATCGCGCGCGGACAGGGAGGCACCATCATCAACATGGCCAGTCAGGCCGGGCGGCGCGGCGAACCTCTGGTCGCCGTCTACTGCGCCACAAAGGCGGCTGTCATCAGCCTGACCCAATCCGCCGGCCTGAACCTCATCGACCACGGCATCAACGTGAATGCCATCGCCCCGGGCGTGGTTGACGGCGAACATTGGGACGGGGTCGACGCTTTCTTTGCGAAATACGAGGGCAAAGCTCCGGGTCAGAAGAAACAGGAGGTCGGCGCTGGCGTGCCCTTTGGGCGCATGGGCAAACCCGAAGACCTGACCGGGATGGCAATCTTTCTGGCCACGGACGAAGCCCGTTACATCGTCGCCCAGTGTTTCAACGTCGACGGTGGCCAATGGATGAGCTGATGGACCGGACCGAAGAGACATACGCCATGAAACTGGACAACGCCGCGCTGCCGGATCTGCCCAAGGACGTGCTTCGCCCCCTGTACGACCGGGCCAGGTTGACGCCGGGCATCGTGCACATCGGCGTGGGCAACTTTCACCGGGCGCACCAGGCGTGGTATCTGCACCGTCTGATGCAACTGGGCAAAGCGCAGGACTGGGCCATCATCGGCGCAGGCGTGCGCCCCGCAGATGCCGCAATGCGGGACAAACTGTTGGCGCAGGACTGCCTGACCACCCTGATCGAGCTGTCTCCTTCCGGGCGCGCCGTCGAAGTTTCAGGGGCGATGATTGATTTCCTGCCGGTTGAAGAGACGAACAGCGCGCTGATCGCCGCGATGTCCGACCCGGCGATCCGCATCGTGTCCCTGACCGTCACCGAGGGCGGGTACTATTACGACCCGGCCACCGGAAAACTGGACGCAGATCATCCCGACATTCAGCACGACGCAGCGCACCCCGCTGCCCCGCGCACCGCTTTCGGAGCGATGGTGGCCGCCCTCAGGGCCCGCCGCGATGTCGGTCACCTGCCCTTTACGGCGCAAAGCTGTGACAATCTGCAAGGCAATGGGGATATCTTGCGGGAAGTGATCTGTGCGCTTGCCCGGCTGTCGGATCCCGACCTTGCGATCTGGATCGAACAGTCCGGCGCCTTTCCGAACTCTATGGTCGATTGTATCGTTCCGGCCACAGGCCCCGATGAATTGGCCCTCGCCCGCAATCTGGGTCTGGATGATGCAGCCCCCGTCACGCACGAAAACTTTCGGCAATGGGTGATCGAAGACAACTTTTGCGCGGGCCGTCCCCCCTGGGAAGAGGCGGGCGCGACGGTGACCAGTGACGTTCACAGCTACGAGGCCATGAAAATCCGGATCCTGAATGCCGGTCACCAGGTGCTTGCAAATGCAGGTGAGTTGCTGGGGCTTGAAACGATTGCGGATTGCATGGCTGACCCGATTGTCTCTGCCTTCTTCCGCAAGGTGCAGATGGAAGAGATCGCGCCCTATGTGCAACCGGTGCCCGGCATGTCACCCGGCGCCTATGTCGAGCTGATCACACGCCGCTTCCAGAACCCCGCAATCCGGGACACCACGCGGCGCGTTGCTTTCGATGGCAGCTCGCGCCACCCCGGCTTTGTCCTGCCCATCGTGCGCGACGCGCTTGGGGCGAAAGGGCCCATCGATGGGCTCGCTCTGGTTGAGGCCCTGTGGTGCAAAATGTGCCGTGGAACGCGAGAATCCGGCGAGATCATCGAGCCGAACGACCCCAACTGGGGGTCGCTGGCAGACTACGCCAAGCGCAGCGTCAGCGATCCGAAGGCTTGGTTGGCGCAACGGGGCATCTATGGCGACACCTCGGAAAATTCAACGTTTTCAGAGGCTTTTGAGAATGCCTTGATGGCCTTGGATCGTTTTGGCACGGGTCAGACACTGCAATCTTATATCACCCGGGGCGCCTGAATTTTGGGCGCCCCCACCCTAAAAACTTCAACAATCAAAATTTTATTATTGAAATAAGTTTTCGCCTCGATACTCTTTTTACCGAGAATCCTGACGGCGTGAACATTCATAATGGCGAACCCAGCTCCTCTGATCAACGAACAGTCCCCCCTGTCAAAGGTGCGGTTGCGGGTCTGGATCCGGCTGTTGAAAGCCAGCCGTTTGATCGAGGATGATCTGCGCCGCAAGATGCGCGACGAATGCGATTGGACACTGTCGCGCTTTGACCTCTTGGCGGCACTGGACCGCGTGCCCGAAGGCTTGAAGATGTCGGACCTGTCACGGCGTCTGATGGTCTCGAACGGCAATGTCACGGCGCTTGTCGACAAACTGACAACCGAGGGGCTTGCCCACCGGGTTGCCGTGCCCGGAGACCGACGGGCCTTTCTGGTGCAACTGACAGATCAAGGCAAAGCAGAGTTTGCCAAAACCGCACAGGTACACGAAGGTTGGGTCGACGATCTGCTGGGCAGCTTGGGGTTGGATGAGGCAGAAGATCTGCTTCAGACCCTTGGCCATGTGATCGACGACATCGAAACCGGCGGCCCGGGCATCAGCCAGCCGCGTAAAGAAGGACTCTAAAGCAAACTTTGTTCGGGCAAAGACACAGAACCAATGACGCCGCAACAGGCGCAGGACCAACTAGGAGAACGACATGAAAACAACACTCAAGGCACTTTCGACCGCAGCCGTCGCAGCCCTGGCCATGACCGCCGGTGCCGCGCAGGCCGAGGTCAAGGTCGGCATGATCACCACGCTTTCGGGCGGTGGCGCCGGTCTGGGCATCGACGTCCGCGACGGCTTCATGCTGGCGATCAAGCAATCGGGCCGCACCGACATCGAGGTGGTGATCGAAGACGATCAGCGCAAACCCGACGTGGCGGTGCAACTGGCCGACAAGATGGTTCAATCGGAAAAAGTCGATGTGATGACCGGCATCATCTGGTCGAACCTTGCCATGGCTGTCGTGCCCTCGGTCACCGCACAGGGCAAGTTCTACCTGTCGCCCAACGCAGGCCCATCGGCGCTGGCCGGACGCGGCTGCCATGAAAACTACTTCAACGTGGCCTGGCAGAACGACAACCTGCACGAGGCGGCAGGCGCCTACGCCAATAGCGCGGGCTATGGCAAATCCTTCATCCTTGCGCCGAACTATCCGGCGGGCAAAGACGCCCTGACAGGCTACAAGCGCTTCTTCGAGGGTGACCTGGCGGGCGAGCTGTACACCAAGCTGGGCCAGACCGATTATGCGGCCGAGATCGCACAGATCCGCGCCTCGGGCGCAGACAGCGTGTTCTTCTTCCTGCCTGGCGGCATGGGCATCGCGTTTCTGAAGCAATATGCCGACAGCGGCGTCGACCTTCCGGTTGTCGGCCCGGCGTTCTCGTTCGACCAGGGCATCCTGCAGGCCGTCGGAGGCGCGGCTCTGGGCGTGGTGAACACCTCGCAGTGGAACAAGGACATCGACAACGCGACCAACGCTGCCTTTGTCGACAGCTTCCAGGCCGAATACGGCCGCCTGCCCTCGCTGTATGCGAGCCAGGGGTTTGACACGGCGAACCTGCTGATTTCTGCCGTGGAAAAGGCAGATGTCTCAGACGCCGATGCCTTCCGCGCGGCGCTGAAGGCTGCAGAGTTCGACAGCACACGGGGTGATTTTGCCTTTGGCGACAACCACCACCCGATCCAGAACATCTATGCCCGTGAAGTGATCCAGGAAGGCGACGTCTTCACCAACAAGATCCTGGGCGTCGCTCTGGAAAACCACTCAGACGCCTATGCTGGCGACTGCAAGATGTAACTGAACCGGCCGGGGCGGCCTTGACCGCCCCGGCCCCACAGGACCCATCCCAATGACATTTGTGCTCTTTGCCGAGCAGGTCCTGAACGGCCTGCAATTCGGGATCATGCTCTTCCTCATGGCCGCCGGTCTGACGCTGATCTTTGGCGTCATGGGGCTGATCAACCTCGCCCATGGCTCGCTTTACATGATCGGTGCCTTTGCCGCCGCAGCCGTGGCCGGGGCGACCGGGTCGTTCCTGCTTGCCTTGATCGCGGCGCTGGCCGCCGCCGCCGCCGCAGGCGCGCTGGTCGAGATCGTCGTGATCCGGCGACTTTATGACAAGGACCACCTGGATCAGGTGCTGGCCACCTTTGCGCTGATCCTGATCTTTTCCGAGGGCACCCGTTGGGTCTTTGGCTCTTTCCCGCTGTTCCTGAACATCCCCGAGACGCTGTCCGGGCCGGTCACCCTGCCCGGCGGCATCCAGTATCCGCTTTATCGCATCACCCTGATCGTCGCGGGCCTTTTGGTCGCCGTTGGCCTGGGCCTGCTGATCAGCCGCACACGCATCGGCATCCAGATCCGCGCCGGTGAAAACGACCGCGAGATGATCGCGGCGCTGGGCATCGACATCTCGCGGCTGTACACGCTGGTCTTTGCCCTGGGCGCAGCACTCGCGGGCCTTGCAGGCGCGTTGGTGGGCGCGATCCAGTCCGTGCAGGTCGGCATGGGGGAACCCGTGCTGATCCTGGCTTTCGTGGTGATCGTCATCGGCGGCATCGGCTCGATCAAGGGCGCGCTGATCGGCAGCCTGCTGGTCGGTCTGACCGACACGCTGGGTGGCGTCTTTCTGCCCCAGCTCTTCAAACTGGTCATGGAGCCCTCGGCCGCTACGAACCTCGGGTCCTCGCTGGCCTCGATGGCCATTTACATCCTGATGGGGGCCGTTCTGATCTGGCGACCCACGGGCCTGTTCGGAGCACGCGCATGATCCGGGAAACGCATCTGAACCTTGGCATCATCGCCCTGCTGATCGCCATCCCGGCCTGGGCGCTGATGGCGGATGAGCCCTTTATCATCACTCTCATGACCCGCGCGGTGGTCTTTGCGCTGGCCGCCGTCGGCCTGAACATCGCGCTGGGGCTTGGGGGCCTCGTCAGCTTGGGGCACGCGGTCTTCTTCGGAATCGGCGGTTACGCGATGGGCATCCTGGCCCATCATGCACAGACCTATACACCTCTCACGGAATGGCCCTTTCTGCTGGAAGGCACCAAGTCGATGCCGGTGATTTGGCTGACTGCCATTGTTGCCTCGACTTTTGCGGCCCTGGTGATCGGCATCCTCAGCCTGCGCACGGCGGGGGTCTATTTCATCATGATCACGCTGGCCTTTGGACAGATGTTCTTTTTCTTCGCGATCAGCTGGTCGGCCTACGGCGGCGAAGACGGCCTGTCGATCTATGTGCGCAACGGCTTTCCCGGCCTGAACACGCTGGTGCCGGTGCAGTATTTCGGCCTGTGCCTGGTGATCCTGCTGGCCGCACTTTTCCTGAACGCACGCCTGGCGAAGTCGCCCTTTGGGCTGGCTTTGAACGCCGCGCGCCAGACACCGGCGCGGGTGGAAACCGTCGGTCTGGATCCAACGCGGCTAAAGCTGGTGGCCTTCGTGATATCGGGCGCAATCACCGGACTGGCAGGCGCGCTTTTTGCGGACCTCAACCGCTTTGTCAGCCCGACCATGTTCAGCTGGCAGCTGAGCGGCGAGATCATGATCTTTGTCATCATCGGCGGTGTCGGGCGACTGTTCGGGCCGGTTGTGGGCGCGCTGGTCTTTGTGGCGCTGGAACACCTGCTGGGCGGACTGAGCGAGTATTGGCATATCTATCTCGGCATCCTGCTTTTGCTGATCGTCCTTTTCGGACGGGGCGGCATCATCGGAATGCTGTGCGGGCGGGAGCGTTTGCATGACTGACCCCATCCTGAAAACCCATGAAATCACGCGCTTTTTCGGTGCGCTCAAGGCCAGTGACGCGGTCTCGATCGACCTGCGCCCGGGCGAGATCCACGCCATCATCGGGCCAAATGGCGCGGGCAAATCCACGCTGATCGCGCAGATCTGCGGCAGCCTTGCGCCCACGTCGGGCCGGGTCGAGTTCCAGGGCCGCGACGTCACCGGGCTGAGCACCCGCGCGCGGTCGCGCGCCGGGCTTGGGCGGACCTTTCAGATCTCGGCCCTGGCGATGGAGGACAGCGTCCTGCAGAACGCCCTCTTGGGCGCACTTGGTGCCTCGGGCCGCCCCTGGCGGTTCTTTGGCCCCGCGCTGAAGGACAGCGCCCTGCGGGAACAGGCCGAAGACGCCCTGACCCGCGTCGGCCTGCAGGACGACATGCACAAGCGCACCGCCGAGCTGAGCCACGGCCAGCGCCGCCAACTCGAAGTCGCCGTCGCCCTGACCCTGCAGCCCAAGGCCTTTGTCATGGACGAACCCATGGCGGGCCTGGGGTCTGGCGGATCAAAACGGCTGACCGGTTTTCTGGACGGGCTGCGAGAGCAGGCGCCGATCCTGCTGGTCGAACACGATATGGACGCGGTCTTTGCGCTGGCCGATCGGATCAGCGTGCTGGTCTACGGCAAGGTCATCGCCACCGGGACCGTCGACGAGATCCGCGCCAACAAAGAAGTGCAGGATGCCTATCTGGGAGAGGACGCATGAGCCTGCTGACCATCACGGATGTCGAAGCCACCTACGGCAGCAGCCAGGCCCTGTTCGGGGTGTCGCTGAACCTTGACGAGGGTGAGGTTGTGGCCCTGATGGGCCGCAACGGCATGGGCAAAAGCACAACCGTCAAATGCATCTGCCGGATGATCCCGGCCAAGGGCACCTTGCAGTTCGACGGGCAGGACCTGACCCGCCTGCCCAGCCACCGCGCCGCGCGGCTGGGCATCGGGCTGGTGCCCGAAGGGCGCCGGTGTTTTGCCGATCTCACGGTCTATGAAAACCTGATCGCGGCCGCGCGACCGGGACCTTGGGACCTTGACAAGGTCTGCGCGCTCTTTCCCCGTCTGGGCGAACGCCGCGACCAGCGGGCGGCCTCGCTCTCGGGCGGCGAACAGCAGATGCTGGCCATCGGACGCGCCCTGATGACCAATCCGCGCCTGCTGGTTCTGGACGAGGCCACCGAGGGCCTGGCCCCGATCATCCGTCAGGAAATCTGGGCAGCGATCCATACGCTCAAGACCGAAAGCGGCCTGTCGATCCTTGTGATCGACAAGTCGATCAAGGAACTTGCCACCGTCTGCGACCGGGCGGTGATCCTTGAACGCGGGCGTTCCGTCTGGCAGGGCGGGTTTGCAGACCTGTCACATGAGGTCACTCAGAAATTCCTTGGTATTTGAGGGCTGGACTCCGACTGCCCCTCGGCGGTAGCGGTAACATCAGCACCAATCGACAGAGGCCCCTTCGGCCTCTGCCACCAAGGAGACCAAGATGGCCGCGACCCCTTTGGATTTTCTGACCTCCGACGCGCATCGCGCGGCACTGAAACAGGACGCGCTGCGCCAGTACGACTTCTTTGACGCCAGCATCGATCCGGATGGAGGGTATCATGCACTTGACGTCGCCGGCGCGCCGATCCCCGGGGCGATGAAGGAACTGCATAGCACGACGCGGCTGGTGCATTCCTATGCGCTTGGCAAGATCGGCGGGCGCGCGAATTGTGAGCCGATCATCGATCAGGGCATGGCCTACCTGTGGTCCCACCACCGCGATGCCGACCACGGCGGCTATCTGTGGGGGTTGAACGGCGTGACCCCTGCGGACACGCGCAAACTGGCCTACGGGCACGTCTTTGTTCTGCTGGCAGGGTCCAGCGCCAAGGCGGCGGGGCACCCCGATGCAGACCAGTTGATCGACGACGTCGACGCCGTTCTGGACCAGCATTTCTGGGAGGACGGACCGGGCCTGTTCTGTGACGAATGGAACCGCGACTGGACGCCGTTTTCCACTTATCGCGGCATGAACGCCAACATGCATGGCGTCGAGGCGCTGCTGGCCGCTTTCGAGGCCACGGGGCGCGAGAAATATCTGCAGCGGGCCGGTCGCATCCTCGATTTCTTCATGTTCGGCAAAGCCCCGTCCGAGGGCTGGCGGCTGCCTGAACACTACACCCAAAGCTGGGAGATCGACCGCAGCTACGCCGGGAACCCGATGTTCCGCCCGGCAGGCACCACGCCCGGGCATTCCTTTGAACTGTCGCGGCTGTTGCTGCACTACGCAGAACTGGCGGACGTCCTGAACGACGAAACCATTGCCACGGCCCGCAATGTTGCCGGTCAGGCCATGTCCGATGCCTGGGACCCTGAAAAAGGCGGGTTGTATTACACGCTCAACTTTGACGGCAGCCCGGACATTCGGGACCGCTACTGGTGGCCGGTGACCGAGGCGATCGGCGTCTATGCCGCCCTGCAAAAGGTCTCGCCCCGGGCTGACGAGGCCGAGACCTATCAAAAGCTCTGGTCCTTTGCCGAGGGTGCCTTCATGGACGCCGAACGCGGCGGCTGGTTCCCCGAGATCGATGCCGAAGGCCAGCCCACGACCACGCAGTTTGCAGGCAAGCCCGACATCTACCACGCGTTGCAGGCGGCGCTTTTCCCGCTGACGCCGCGCGTGTCCGGCGCCTATGTGGACCTGAAGGACGCGCTGAGCGCCTGAGCTTCAAGGGGGTCACACCCCTGTCACAGAGCATCGGCAAGAGGGGCCAAAGGAGGCCCCTCATGACCGCACTGCCCCAACGCCCCGACCCCATTGCCCATCTGACCGGCGCGCTGTCCGGCCTGCCCTTTCCGGGGGGCATCAGCCTGCCCGGCGGCGGTGGCAAATTCGACACCAGCGGCGCGGTCTTGAGATGGCCTGGGAACACCTTTGTCTGCAACGTGGATCCCGGATCTGAAAGTTTTCAGCGCCTCGTTGGCCTGCAAGAACAGGTCAAGCGCAGCCCGTTTGGGGCGCTGTTCACATTCCTGCCCGCCCCCAGTTTTCACATGACGGTGTTTCAGGGCTACTCCCCACGAGAGCTCTACACCGAACATTGGCCCGAGGGTCTGAGCGCCGAAAGCAGCCGGGACGCCACCACGGATTTCATCGCGGCGCGCATCGATGGCGCAAACCTGCCCCGGTTCAGCGCACGACCGACAGGCCTTTATGCCGGCAACAGCGTGACCATGGCCGGCCTGTCCCCCGAGGATGACGCCCGGATGCGTGCTGCGCGGCGCCATTTGCGGGACCTGACGGGAATTCACCCGCCGGGGTTCGAGACCTACGTGTTCCACATCACGCTGGGCTACCTGATCCAATGGCTGACGTCACAGACCGCCAGGGATCTGGTGGCCTTCAGCGACGAGATCGGAACGACCTTTTGCGAAGAGACTCCGCAGATAGACCTGCAGGACTGCGCCTTTTGCACCTTCGAGACGATGCACCACTTTGAACCCGTCTCAATCCTGCGCACGGAATGACCGAATACGACAATTCGCGTGTCGCGAAAAGATGTTGCCCCCTGCCCTACGCTGCGGCAGTGTCGGGCGCACTGACGCAAACCCGCAAGGATCGGCATGACGCATACCCCTCCGAACCCGGACGACACGCTGGACGTCTATGAACGTCTGGCGGCGCAATATGACGCCGCGCGGTCGACGGCACTTTTTGAGGCGAAGTGGCTGGCGCGCTTCACCAAGCACCTGCCTGACGGCGGGCACGTGCTGGACCTCGGGTGCGGCACCGGACAACCGATCGCGCAGTGGTTTGCCAACGAAGGTTTCCGTGTCACCGGTGTGGATTTTGCCGAAGCGATGCTCGAGATCGCGCGCAGCCGGTGGCCCAACGGCGACTGGCGTCTGGGCGACATGCGCGAATTGGACCTGCCTGAACGCTTTGACGGCATCGTGGCCTGGAACAGCTTCAACCACCTGACGCAAGAGGAACAGACCGCCTGCATCGCGCGCATCGCGCAGCACCTGAAACCCGGCGGGACCTTCCTGACCACTGTGGGCCCTCGCGCGGGCACCGTGACGGGCTCGGTCGCCGGGGCCGAGGTGCATCAGGCCTCGCTGTCGCCCTCGGGCTATGCGATTTGCCTTGAAGAGAACGGCATGCGCCTGACCGGCTTTCTGGTCGAGGATCCCGACACCATGCGCCACAGCGTGCTGATGGCGAGAAAGGACACCTAAGCCGCTTTGAACGCACGCAAAACGCGGCGGGCTGCAGCCTCGACCGGGTCATGTGTGTCCTTCAGGATCTGTACCCGGTCAAAGCGCGCGGGATCGGCGTTCACCGCCTCGCGCAGGGCCTGGCCAAAGGCCATGCGCAGCTCGGTTCCGATGTTGAACTTGCAGATCTTTGACCCCCGCGCCAGTGCGGTGCGCTGTGCAACCGGCACGCCGGACCCGCCGTGGATCACCAGCGGCACCTCGGTTACAGCCTCAATCGCGCGGATGCGCGGCTCATCGAGCCCGCCCTCTTTGTCCTGCTGCAGATGCACGTTGCCGACCGAGATCGCCATGGCGTCGATGCCGGTGTCCCGCGCGAACTGCGCCGCTTCTTCGGGGTCGGTTCCGGCAGAATTTTCGCCACCGGAATAGCCGACAAACCCGATTTCACCTTCGCAGGACGCCCCCGCCGCATGGGCCATCTCGGCAATCGCCGCCGTTTCAGCGATGTTCTGTGCCAGCGGCTTGCGCGAGCCGTCGAACATGATCGAGGTAAAGCCGCTGTCCGCGGCCACGCGGCATTCCTCGGCGGTGTAGCCGTGGTCCAGATGCGCGACGACCGGCACGCTGGCCCCTTCGGCCAGATGCCGGAACATCTTGCCCAGGATCGGCAGAGGCGTGTGCTCGCGGCAGGACGGGCCCGCCTGCAGGATCACCGGCACGCCCTCGGCCTCGGCGGCAGCCACATAGGCGCGCATGTCTTCCCAGCCCAGAGTGACCAATCCGGCCACGGCGTAGCCACCCTTCAGCGCGGGCTGAAGGACCTCTGATAATGTTGCAAGTGTCATTTGAACTTAGCCACCATATCCATGATGCCCGGGATCGTGTGCAGCTGTTCCGCATGGGTCGGCTGAAAATACTGTTTCAGCGACCTCTGGCTCAGCCCGCCCAGGATTGTGAAGTAATACATTTCGTACCCCGGCAGAACGCAGCAGGGGTGATAGCCCTTGTCGATCTTGATCGTCGAGCCATCGACGATGTGATAGGCGTCGCCCGGCTGTCCGTCCTCGCGCTGCAGCATCTGCAGGCCCGAGCCATAGTTCGGGCGGAAGCGGAAGTTATAGGTCTCGTCGTGCCGGGTTTCGTCAGGCAGACGATCCGTGTCATGCTTGTGCGAGGGGAAGCCGGACCAGCCGCCCGCGCCGACGGTAAACAACTCGCTGACCAGCAGGCGACCCACCTTGTCGTGATGTTCCGCGCCGAGGATGTGCTTGATTTTACGGTGAGTCTTGGTGTCGTCCGAGCCGTATTGAACAAGGTCCAGCTGGTGTGATCGCACCTCGAAAGGTTCCAGAACGCGGTCGTATTTCGCGCCCGCGACAAAGACCTCGGCCGTGTCGGACACGCAGGTCATCCGCACATTGGCTGCAACCGGCACATAGACGCCCTCGGGCTCGCCGTCCCAGACATCCGAACCCCGATTGCCCAGCGCCGCAAAGCCCGCGCCTTCGACGTCCAGATCGACCGTGCCCGTCGCGGGAACGACGCAGGTTTCGTAGCCGTCGACGGCATAGTCGAACGTCTGGCCCCTGGTCAGTTTGACGATGTTGAAATAGGTCAGCGGCACCAGATCATCATCGACGTCGACGATGGCCTCGTTCTGGTTGTCATATGGCGCGATGTGCATGCTTTCCCCTCCTCAAGCAGTCGTCGGCCCCGGATGGTCCGCCAGAAAGGCGTCCAACTGGTCGGTGGTCGGCATCGAGGGCGAACAGCCCGGTTTCGACACCACGATCGAAGCGCAGGCCGACCCGCGCAGGACCGAGGTCCGCAGGTCGTACCCCGCCGCGATCGACGACAGGATACCGGCCATGAAACTGTCACCGGCCCCATTTGGTTTGACCGCCGTGACAGGGTAGATCCCGGTGCGGATCTCGTGCCCTTCGGCAAAGGTCACCGCGCCCTCAGAGCCCATCTTGTAGATGATCAGGCGTTCACCCTGCCCCGCCAGATCACGCGCCTTGGCAAACCCCTTGTCCATGCCGCCCGCCATAAAGCCGAACTCTTCGTCGTTTCCGACGATCATGTCGCTCAGATCGCCTGCGCGCGAAAGCACGTCGGCAGCAACTTCGGGGCTGGGCCAGGAATATGGCCGATAGTCGATGTCAAAGATCACCGGAATGCCCGCCGCCCGCGCGTTTTCCATCGCGCGGAAGGTCGCGCCGCGTGACGGCTCGCCTGCAAAGACAGTGCCCGCCGTGATCAGTGCCGTGTATTGGCTGTAATCAACCGCGTCGACATCCGCCTCGGTCACCTGAAAGTCGGCCGCGTTGTTGCGGTAGATGACGTTCTGGAAATCGTCGATGCAGCTTTCGTAAACGGCAAGCGAGGTCCGGGGCTCTCCGCCCACAGCCCGCACATATTGCGTATCGACGCCGTAGTGTTGCAACCGGTTCACGCAAAACCGCCCGACCGCGTCATCCGAGACCGAAGTCACCAGCGCCGACTGGCTGCCCAGTTTCACCAGCCCCGCGCAGATGTTGGCGGACGAGCCGCCCAGATCGGCGCGAAACACCTCGGCATGCTCGCTTTTGGTGCCGATCGGATCGGCGAACATGTCCATGCCCGCGCGGCCAAAGACAACAAACCGGTTGCCCTTGATCCCGTCCATCAGGCGCGCTTGGGCCTCCGCTTGCATCACACCCCCCGACGCTGCTTGTCGCGCGTGGATTCCCACTCGACATGGGCCTTACGCACGTTTTCGTCTTCGGTGACATGCGGCGTACCGACCTCCCACCAGGTGTGACCTTCGGTGGTCCAACCTTCATACGGGTCAACATCCATGACGATCACATAGGTCTTGTCGCTGGACTTGGCGCGTTTGAAGGCCTCGGCCAGTTCCGCAGGGTTCGCCACCTTTTCCGAGGTCGCCCCCATCGAGGCAGCATGCGCCGCGAAGTCCACGCCAAAGGCCTCTGGGATCGTCGGGCAGTCACTCAGCAGGTTGTTGAAACTTTCGTTGCCGGTGTTGTTCTGCAGCTTGTTGATCACCGCAAATCCGCCGTTGTCCAACACCAGCACAATCATCTTCTTCTGGCTGAGGACGCTGGAGTAAATGTCCGAGTTCATCAGCAGATAGGACCCGTCGCCGCAGAAGGTGATGACATCCTTTTCGGGCTCACGTTCCGCCTGCGCAATCCGCGCGCCCCAAGCACCTGCAATCTCGTATCCCATGCAGGAAAAGCCGAACTCGACATCGACCGTGCCAATGTCCAGCGTGCGCCAGTTGGCGGTGACCTCGGCAGGCAACCCGCCTGCTGCGGCCACGACCCGATCGCGACTGTCGCAAAGCCCGTTCACCACACCGATGGCCTGAGCATAGGAATTCGGACGGTTTCCGGCGCTGACATTGTCGGCGACATAGTCATTCCAGGACTTCCGCTCATCCTGCGCAAGCGCCGTCCAGTCAGCGGGCGATTGGTATTCAAGCGCCTGATGCAGGGCCTGCAAAGATAGTTTTGCATCCCCCACCACGGGCAGGGACCGGTGTTTTCCCGCATCATGCCGCGCCGCGTTGACCGAAATGAAACGGGCGTCTTTTGCAAAGGCGGTCCAGGACCCGGTGGTAAAGTCTTGCAACCGTGTGCCAACCGCCAGAATGACATCCGCCTTTTCCGCAATCGCATTGGCGCTGTCCGATCCCGTCACGCCGATCGGCCCGATGTTCAGCGGGTGATCGTTCAACAGGTTGGCCCGCCCCGCGATGGTCTCGACCACTGGAATGTTGGTGGCTTCCGCAAATGCGGTCAGCTCTGCCACGGCGCGCGAATACTGCACACCGCCGCCCGCGATGATCATCGGACGCTGGGCGCCTTGCAGCAAGGCAATCGCATCAGCAACCTCGGCCGCATCCGGCGTCTGGCGGCGAATGCGATGAACGGTCTTTTCAAAGAAGACCGCCGGATAATCGTAGGTCCAGCCCTGCACGTCCTGCGGCAGACCGATGAAAGCAGGTCCGCAATCGCCCGGATCAAGCATCGTTGCGATCGCATTGGGCAGCGACTGGATCACCTGCGCCGGGTGCGTGATCCGATCCCAATAGCGCGAAACGGCCTTGAAAGCGTCGTTCACACCAAAGGTGGGGTCGTTGAAATGCTCCATCTGCTGCAGCACCGGATCAGGCAGACGGGTGATGAAGGTATCGCCGCACAGCATCAGCATCGGCAAGCGGTTGGCATGCGCCAGACCGGCCGAGGTCAAAAGGTTTGCCGTGCCCGGACCGGCACTTGCCGTGCAGAACATGAAACGCTGGCGCAACCACTGCTTGGCATAGCCCGCCGCCGCGAACCCCATGCTTTGTTCATTCTGGCCGCGGTAAAGGGGCAGTTCATCATGGTAGGTGTTCAGCGCTTCGCCCAGGCAGGTCACATTGCCATGGCCGAAAATGCCAAAGCCGCCGCCACACAGCCGAAGCTCCTGGCCGTCGATCTGAATATACTGATTGGCAAGCCACTTGATAATGGCCTGCGCCGTGGTCAGCCGCAACGTTTCGTCGGTCATGCCACGCCTCCTCCTTTGCGAGGTGTTCCGATTCTCTTGGATTGCATCTTGCAGTCCAGCGAGTCACACGATACTAATTTTGCAACCGGTTGCAATGCTATTTTGGGAGGGATACATTGGGACGTGAGATTGGGATTGGTATCCTTGGCGGTGGATACATGGGCAAGGCTCATTCAGTGGCGATGTCCGCTGTTGGGGCCGTTTTCGATACCGCATTGCGACCTCGGCTTGAAATGATTTGCGCGTCGTCCGTCGGCAGCGCCGAACGATACCGTCACGCTTTCGGCTTTCGGCGCTCGACGTCGGATTGGCGTGTTCTGGTGGCCGATCCAAAGGTCGAGGCCATCGTGATCGCGACACCGCAAAGCTTTCACAGGGACATTGCGCTGGCCGCGTTTGAGGCCGGCAAACCGGTGTTCTGCGAAAAACCGCTTGGTGCCTCGATCGAGGACGCAAAGGCAATGGTTGCAGGGGCCGAGGCCTCCGGCCTACCCAATATGGTGGGCTTCAACTACATCCGGACACCGGCCAGCCAATACGCCCGCCAGCTGATCGCCGAGGGCGCGCTGGGGGACATCACATGGTTCCGCGGCGAGCATACCGAAGACTTCTATGCTGACCCCGAGGCCCCGGCCACATGGCGCACCAGCGGCATGGCCAACGGCACCATGGGTGACCTTGCTCCGCACATGATCAACGGCGCCCTGGCGCTGCTGGGCCCCATCACGCGCGTCATGGCCGAGGTCGAGACCGTGCACAGCGACCGCCCCGGCGGGGCGGTGACAAATGACGACCATGCGCAGATGATGTGTCGCTTTGAAAATGGCGCGATGGGGCAGATGTATTTCAGCCGAATCGCAACCGGTCGCAAAATGGGCTACGCCTACGAGGTGACGGGCACCAAAGGCGCGATCCGCTTTGATCAAGAGGATCAGAACGCCCTGTGGCTTTACCTGCGCGAAGGCCCCGAGGCCACGCAGGGGTTCCGCAAGATCCTGACGGGGCCGGCGCATCCCGATTATGAACCCTTTTGCCAGGGACCGGGCCATGGCACCGGCTATCAGGACCAGATCATCATCGAGGCCAAGGATTTCCTGACTGCCATCGACTCTGGCGAGGCCGTCTGGCCGACCTTCCGCGACGGGCTTGAGGTCTCGCGCATCGTGGCCGCCGCGCTGCACTCTGCGCAGGCACGGGCCTGGGCCGACATCAACGATTTCTGACGTTTTGGAGCAAAGACCCAAATGACCATCCAGATTGGCAACGCCCCCTGCAGTTGGGGTGTCGAGTTCGCGGGTGATCCGCGCAATCCGACCTGGCAAAGCGTGCTCAAGGACTGCGCTGCAGCCGGGTACAAGGGCATCGAACTGGGCCCGGTGGGCTTCATGCCCGAAGACCCGGCAGTGCTGGGTGACGCATTGGCCGAAAACGATCTGCAGCTGATCGGCGGGGTAATTTTCCGTCCGTTTCACGACCCGGATGCCTGGGATGACGTGCTGGACGCCACCCACCGCACCGGCGCTGCCCTGCGCGCACATGGGGCGCAACACATGGTGCTGATCGACTCGATCTCGCCCCGACGTGCCCCGACGGCTGGGCGTGCCTCTGAGGCCGAGCAGATGGACAGCGCCGAGTGGACCGCCTATCGCGACCGCATTGCGCAGGCGGCGCAAATTGGTGCAGAGGAATACGGTCTGACCGTGGGCATCCACGCCCACGCGGCGGGGTTCATGGACTTTGAGCCCGAGCTTGAACGCCTGTTGAACGAGGTGGACGAGAAACTGCTGAAAATCTGTTTCGACACGGGCCATCACTCCTATGCGGGATTTGACCCCGTGGCCTTTATGAAACGCCATGTGGATCGCATTTCCTATATGCATTTCAAGGACATCGACCCGGCAGTAAAGGCGGATGTCATCGAGAAACGCACCGGGTTCTATGACGCCTGCGGACAGGGCATTTTCTGCAACCTCGGTCAGGGGGATGTCGATTTCCCCGCCGTCCGGCAGGTGCTGCTGGACGCGGGTTTCGAAGGCTGGTGCACCGTCGAGCAGGATTGCGATCCGACGCTTGATGTCTCGCCCATCGACGATGCACGCGCGAACCGCAGCTATCTGAAATCAATCGGCTTTTCCTGAGGAGGTCTGAGCCATGGCAAAACTGAAATGGGGCCTCATCGGCGGCGGCGAAGGCAGCCAGATCGGCCCGGCGCACCGTTTGGGTGCGGGTTTGGACGGTGCATTCGAATTCACCGCAGGTGCGCTGGATCACCGCCCCGAGGCCGGGCGCGAGTACGGCCAGCGGCTGGGACTTGCCGCCGACCGCGCCTACGGCGACTGGCGCGAGATGCTGGCAGGGGAAACCGCGAGTGAGGATCGGATCGACCTGGTCACCATCGCCACGCCCAACGCCACGCATTTTGAAATCGCCAAGGCCTTTCTTGAGGCCGGGTTCCACGTGCTGTGCGAAAAGCCGATGACCATGACGGTCGAGGAAGGCGAAGAGATCGTCCGCCTTGCCCGGTCCACCGGCAAGATCTGTGCCGTGAACTATGGCTACTCGGGCTATTCGCTGGTGCGCCACATGAAAGCGATGGTCACGCGCGGCGACCTTGGCGCGATCCGACTGGTCAAGGCAGAGTTCGCCCACGGCCACCATGCCGATGCCGCAGATGCCGACAACCCGCGCGTCCGTTGGCGCTATGACCCTGCGCAGGCGGGTGTTTCGGCCCAGTTCGCCGATTGCGGCATTCATGCACTGCACATGGCAAGCTTTGTCATTGGCCAAGAGGTCGAAACGCTGTCTGCCGATACGGTGTCCTGCATTGCCAGCCGCGAGCTGGAGGATGACGCGATGGTCAACATGCGCTTTGACGGCGGCACGGTCGGGCGGCTTTGGACTTCGTCCGTGGCCATCGGGCGGCAGCACGGCCTGACCCTGCAGGTCTTTGGCGAAAAAGGCGGGCTTCGCTGGGCGCAGGAACAGCCGAACCAGCTGTACTGGATGCCATTGGGCGAACGTCTGCAGGTCATCGAGCGCGGCGAGGCCGGTCTTTCGCCCGAGGCCGACCGCACCACACGCGTCACCATAGGCCATGCCGAAGGCATGCCGCTGGCCTTTGCCAACATCTATGCGGATCTGGCCGAGGCAATCCGCGCGGATCAGGACGGCCGCGAGATGGATCCGGCCGCGAACCTCTATCCTCGGGCCGAGGACGGATTGCGGTCGATGGCGGCTGTCTTTGCGGTGGCCCAAAGCGGCAAGGCCGATGGCGCCTGGGTCGACGCCCGTCCGCCGATGTTCCGTTAATCGCTGCGCGGGGCGCGCAAGGTGCCCCGCTCGACCACCGAACAGGGGAAGATCCGCACCTCGGGATAGCGGTCCGGGTCGCTGAGCATCGCCACCATCAACTCGATGGACGAAGCGACGATTTGACGGATCGGTTGGCGAATGGTCGTCAGATCGATACTTTCCCAGCGCGCCATCTCCATGTCGTTCAACCCGATGATCCCAATCTCGTCCGGCACCTTGAGGCCGCGCGATTGCACCGCCGACAAAGCCCCGATCGACAACACATCGTCGCCGCAGAAATAGGCCTCGGCCTGCATACCGCCGTCCAAGAGCCGCAGCATCTCGGCCCGGCCCGCGTCAAAGGAATAGGCCTCGGCATAGCTGTGGCTGACCTCGACCTGCGGATGGAGTGCCATTTCTTCAAAAAACCCGGCCAGGCGATCCTGCGACGAGGTTGCCGATTCAGGGCCGGCCAACATGCCGACACGTGTATATCCACGCTCGACCAGGGTCTGTGCGGCCATGCGCCCACAGGCCTTGTTGTCGATACCGACCACGTGCACGCTGGGCGCGCTGGCGTAGCGGCCAAAGGAATGCACAACCGGGACACCCGCCTTGCGGAATGCCTCGGCAAAGGCGGGCGGCAAGGTCGAAGATGCGACGACAACGCCGTCCACCGAATACTGCCGGAGCATCTGCACCGAGGCCTCGGGATCGGTTTCATCGGTCAGGTTCACCAAGAGCGGCCGCAGGCCCCGGTCCTGCAGGCCCCGTGTGAACAGGTCAAAGACTTCAAGGAAAATCGGGTTGTGAAAGTTGTTCGACACCAGACCGATCAGCTTGGTCCGGCCTGTGGTCAGCGACGACGCCAGCGCGTTCGGGCTGTAGCCCAGTTCGCGCGCCGCCTTCTCGACCCGGCGGCGCATCTTTTCCGAGACCGAAGCGCCTTCTGTAAAGGTGCGCGACACCGCAGATCGGGACACGCCTGCGCGCTCTGCCACATCTTTTGAGGTCGCTGCCATCGTGGTGTCGATCCGTCCATGCCCTGATCAAGCTTTGTCCAACAATATGAGCCCAGAGTCCCAACGATGCAACCGCGTGCAATTTCATTGCAAAGCAACTGTGTTCTTGAAACCGCGCCCGATTTGCCCAAGGCTTTGCCCGCAAATGCAGGCCATTGGGGCCGAACGGAGAAGTCATGACCACGTTGCAGGGCATCCATCACGTCGCGATCATTGCGTCGGACTATCGGCGGTCCAAGGCGTTTTATGTCGAAACGCTGGGTTTTCAGGCGGTCGATGAAAACTATCGGGCCGAGCGCGACTCGTGGAAGCTGGACCTTCGATTGCCGGACGGATCGGGGGACGAGCTGTTTTCATTTCCCGATCGCGAAAACCGCTTGGCGGGCGTGGAACCGGTGGGCCTGCGCCATCTGGCGTTCAAGGTGGCCGATGTCGGGGCCTTTGCAGCCTATCTGAACGACCGCGGTGTCGAGGTCGAAGACATCCGCATCGACCCATACACCGACCGCAAGTTCACCTTTTTCCGCGATCCCGACGGTTTGCCGCTGGAACTTTACGAAGTTTAGGGGCTGCGCCCTTGACCTTTTGGAACGTTCCATCTAGTGACGACTGGAACGTTCCATATCGCTGGTTTGGGAGGATACAGCATGCAACAGCTCAACGTCGCGGTCCTTGGGGCTTCGGGCTGGATGGGCCGGGTGCACACCATGGCCTTTCAGACCTTTCCGCATCACTTCGGGACCCAGCACGGCACGGCACGCGTCGCCGCGCTGGTGTCACGCGATCCTCAGGCCGTGGCCTTTCGTGCGCCCGGCGCCAAGCTGCTAAGCGACTGGCGAGATGCGGTGAACGACCCCGAGATCGACCTGATCGACATCTGCCTGCCAGACAACCTGCACTACGAGGTCGCCAAGGCCGCGCTGCTGGCCGGCAAACATGTGTTCTGTGAAAAGCCGCTTGCCGATACCGCCGCCGAGGCGCGCGAACTGGCCGACATCGCCAAGGCAAAGGGTGTGGTCACACGCGTCGGCCATGCCTTCCCGCGCAACCCGGTGCACGATCTGGCCAAAGAGATCATCGAGGCAGGAGAGATCGGCGAGGTTCAGTTCTTCAAGGGTCACCAGCACATCGACGTCTTCGGTGACCCGCTGGCACCCTTCATGTGGCGCGCGGACGGCGATCTGGCCCCGACGGGCATTGTCGGCGACACCGGCAGCCATGTCTTCAGCTTCATGGAGTTCCTTGTGGGCCGCGTCACCTCGCTGGTGGCCGACAACTTCATCACCGCCCCCAAACGACCCGCCATCGAGGGGCTTGAAATCGGCCAGACCGCCGAGCTGTCAAAAGACACGCCAATGGCCGATGTCACCAATCCCGACGGCACCGCGCTGATCTGCCGGTTTGAAAACGGCGCGCGGGGGTTGGTGGATTTCAGCCGTGTCGCGACGGGACGGAAGTTCATGCAGGGCTATGAGATCTACGGCACCAAGGGCAGCCTTGTGTACACCTATGACGAGATCAACCGCCTGCGGTTCTATTCGAACGACGACAAACCCAGTCGCCGGGGGTTCCGCGCAATCGACGTCGGCCCCGAACATCCAAACTATGCCGCCTTCCTGCCGCTGCCGAACTTTGCACTGGGATACAATGAGACCAAGATCATTGAGGCCTACGAGGTCACACGCTCGGTTCTCGCGGGCCAGCAGATGTGGCCGACCTTCGAGAACGGCCATCACATCTGCCAGATCGTCGAGGCCTGCATGACCTCGTCCGAGCGGCAAGCCTGGGTGACCATCGACTGATGCCGATCGCCGTCCCACAGGAAATTCTCGACGCCCTGACCGACGTCGACATGCCCCGCCTGCAGCCCGAGCCCGGCCTGACCGAGACGGTCACGGCAGGCGGCAACGTGATCCCCGTGCACCGGTCACGGGCTCTGGTGCTGGGCAGCGGCGCTGCGGGCCTGCGCGCGGCTGTCGAGCTGAAGCGGCGCGATGTCGACGTCACGATCCTCAGCCAAAGCGCCTGGGGCGGCACCTCGGCCTGTTCAGGGTCAGACAAGCAGACCTTGCACACCGCCAACACCGCCGATCAGGGCGACAACTTCAAGGACATGGCCCGCGCCCTGCGCGCAGGCGGCGCGATGGACGAGGACACGGCCTATGTCGAGGCGGTGGGATCCGCCCGCGCCATGGCCTCGCTTCAGTACCTTGGCCTGCCCTTGCCGCAGGAACGCCTGGGCGGAACACTGCGCTATCAGACCGACCATGACGAGGTCGGGCGCGCCACCAGTTGCGGCCCGCGCACCTCGCGCCTGATGGTCAAGGTGCTGGCGGCCGAGGCGATCCGCCTGGGCATCCCCTTTTTCAACCTGACCACCGCCGTGCGCATCGTGACAGACGGGGACCGTGTCACCGGCGTTCTGGCGATCCGAGCCAAGGACAGGACCGAGGACAACCCGCTGGGCCTGGTTCTGTTCCGCTGCACCTCGCTGGTGATTGCCGCCGGGGGGCCGGGTGAGCTGTATCGTGACAGCGTCTTTCCGAACGGCTGCTTCGGGTCGCTTGGGCTGGCGCTTGAGGCGGGGCTTGAGATGGTCAACCTGACCGAAAGCCAGTTCGGCATCGGCACGCGTCGCGAGGGCTTTCCCTGGAACCTGTCGGGCACCTACGTGCAGGTCATCCCGCACATCTATTCCGTCGACGACGCGGGCAACGAGCACCACTTTCTGGGCGAATATTACCGCACGACGCAAGAGATGGCCTCGAACATCTTCCGCAAGGGCTATCAATGGCCGTTCCACGCCACGCGGATGCTGGACTTCCAATCCAGCCTGATCGACCTTGCGATCTTCCGCGAGGGGCAAAAGGGCCGCCGGGTCTTTATGGACTTCAACCGGAACCCCCTGCCCGTTCCCGGCGACCTGCCCTTCAGCCTCGACCGGCTGGACGAGGACGTGCACCGGTATCTGACCAACGCCGGGGCCGATCATGCGCTGCCAATTGACCGGCTGAAGCACATGAACCCCTTGGCGATTGAACTGTACCGTCGCTACAAGATCGACATCGTCACCGACCCGCTGGAGTTCGCGGTGAACAACCAGCACATGAACGGCGGGATTGCGGTCGATGTCTGGGGGCGCACCAACCTGACCGGGATCTACGCGGTGGGCGAGGCCGCGGGCACCCACGGCGTGACCCGCCCCGGCGGCGCGGCGCTGAACGCAGGTCAGGTCTTTGGCACGCGGGTCGCCGAACACATCGCCGGGTCTGCCGAACCTGAGGCGTCAGACACCCCGGTCGATCAGGCCGTCGCGGCGCTGCAGGCCATTTTGCGACCAGAGGGCGGGCTGGACGTTCCATCGATCCGCGCCGAGGTACAGGCCCGCATGAGCGATCGGGCGGGCATCCTGTGCACACCCGGCGACATCGCCGAGGGGCTGGCCGAGGCCCGCGCCCTGACCGCGCGCCTGCGCGCACAAGGCGTTACGCTCAGCCGTCCGAGCGAGGCGGCGCGTGCCCTGCAGTGGCATCAAATGGCGCTGGCGTCCGAGGCGGTGCTGGCCGCACTGAACCACTTTGTCGAAAACGGCGGCGGCAGCCGGGGCGCGCGGGCGATCTGTGATCCGAACGGCGACGCACTGCCGATCACCGCGAAGGGGCCTTTGGAGAAATACCGCTTTCGCAGCGAACGCGCCGAGGATATGCAAAACCAGATCCTCGTGCGGCTCGAGGGCACCGACATGGCGCTGCGCACCCGAGCCATCCGGGCCTTTGATGAAAGCGCCAAGGCCTTTTTCGAACGGGACTGGCCCGCCTGGCTGACCGCTGCGATCTACGACAGGTAAAGACCAGAAAGACGGCTGAACATGACACAAGAGACACCCCGCGTCGTTGCGATTGGCGAGGTCATGGTGGAAATGGCCCCGGTCGAGGGCGGCGTGTATCGACGCGGCTTTGCCGGTGACACATTCAACACCGCCTGGCACATGGGCCAGCTTCTGACGGGCACGGCAGAGGTGGGTTATGTGACCCGTCTCGGCCAGGATGCACTGTCGGATGACTTTGTGCGTGAAATGCAAGCCGATGGGCTGACCACCTCGGGTGTGGGCCGGGACGCGGACCGGACCATGGGGCTTTACCTGATCGAGCTTCAGGATGCCGAGCGCAGCTTTCACTACTGGCGGTCGCAGTCGGCGGCGCGCCTGCTGGCCGACGACCCCGCTTGGCTGGCCGAGACGCTGCAGGGCACCAGCCTGATCCATCTCTCTGGCATCACGGTGGCGATCCTGCCCCCCGCGGCCCGCAACACCCTGCTGGAGGCATTGGCGCAGGCCCGCACGAACGGTGCGCGGGTTTCTTTTGATCCCAACATCCGGCCCAAGCTCTGGACCTCGCAAGACGAAATTCGTGAAACCATTCCGCGTTTCATCGAAGCCGCAGACATCGCCCTGCCCAGCTTTGACGACGAGGCGGCGCATTTCGGCGATGCCGACCCCGCCGCGACGGTCGAACGCTTTGCCGCCGGAGGTGTGACCGAGATCATCGTCAAGAACGGTGCCGATGCCGTGACAGCCCGCATTGATGGTCAGGACCTGACGGTCGACACTCCAGCCGTCGACAAGGTCATCGACACCTCGGGCGCAGGAGATGCGTTTAACGCAGGTTACCTGTCGGCACGATTGCTCGGGCGGGGTGCCAGGGCCTCTGTTGCCGCTGGACAGTCGGTCTCGGGTCAGGTGATCGGCTGCTATGGCGCGCGCATTCCCAAGGATCAGATGTCGCCGCTCTAGGCGCCCCTGCCCCGGCTCGATTGGCGGATCACCAGTTCCACCGGCGTGCGGCTTTCGCGCGCCGGGACCTTGCCGTCCTCAAGCCATTCCACCACGGTCCGCGCCGCTTGTGCGCCGATAGAGGCGATGTCACAGCCCACCGAGGACAGGGCCGGATAGGTCTGCGCGGCCTCTTGAATATTGTCGAACCCGACAATCCGGATATCCGTCCCGACCTCGCGCCCCAATTCGTGGCACCCGCTCAGCATTCCGATGGAAACCAGATCGCTGAAACAGACCACGCCATCCACCTCTGGATGCTCCTTTGTCAGACGGCGTGCCGCGTCATGCCCGAAAGCGCGGCTGGATTGGCCGGTGATCACCACAGGGTCCATCCCGACCTCTCGTGTGACATCCAGAAAGCCCGCTTTGCGTTCCTCGGTGACGGATCGCCCCTCTAGTCCCCCGACAAAAGCCAGACGCTTTGCCCCCATCTCCAATAGATGCCGCGTCGCGTCCCGCCCGCCCTCGACGTATTCAGGCGCGGTGAAGGGAAAGAGGTCCAGCCGATCATCGGCACACCGCAGCATCTGCATCGCAGGCACGCCCGCGCGGGCGATGGCATCAAAGGTGCAGCGCGTATCGCCATAGGCCGGGCAGATCAGAAAAGCCGAGACGCCATGCTCGATCATCGAGGTCACAACCTGTTCCTGCAACGCCGGATCTTCGTCCGTGTTGGCGATGACCGCGGCATAGCTGCGCTCGGCCAGCGCCATCTGCAGTGAGGTTGCAAATTCGGTGAAGAACGGGTTGCGCAGATCGTTGATCACCAACCCGATCAGCCCGGCGTTCGACGTGCGCATGTTGGCGGCGGAACGGTTGTAGACATAACCGATTTCGGCCATCGCCTTGCGCACCGTTTCGCGGGTTTCGTCCCGGATCGTCGGACTGTTGCGCAGGACAAGGCTGACCGTGGACTTCGAGACCCCCGCCGCCTTGGCAACGTCGATGATCGTCGGTTTCCGTCCCATGTCGCGCGCTGTCCTCTTGTCCCCGGTCCACCCGTTCTAGGCAGCCAATTCCCCGATTGGCAGGTCAAATACCAGAATGCCGTCCAGACCGCCAACCGCATTGGCCACCAGTTGTGCACCGACCGCCTTGTGGTCCGGGTGATCCTGATAGGCCTGCAACACCTCCCAGTTCTCAAAGTCGGCGACAAAGCCGTGCATATAGCCGCGCTCGATCTGTTCCGGGCTTTCGCTGCGACCCGAGGTGATCGAGATCACGCCCGGCAGCACCTCTTTGATCGCGTGCAATTCGGCAAAAATGCCGGTGATGGTCTCTTCGCTCACGTCGGGGCGAAATTTCACAAGGACGATGTGTCGGATCATGTCAGGTCCATTCCGTTGTCTTCTTTGATCATGTCTGCCGCCTTTTCACCGATCATGATTGCGGCGGCGTTGGTGTTGGATGAAATCACGGTGGGCATGATGGCGTTGTCCACAACGCGCAGCCCCTCCAGCCCGTTCACACGCAGCCGCGTGTCGACCACCGCGCCGTCATCAATGCCCATGCGGCAGGTGCCCGCGCAGTGGTGCGAGGTCTTGGAGTGTTCCGAGATGAAGTCGAAGTAATCCTCGTCGGTTTTCACATCCGGGCCCGGCAAACGCTCGGCCAGGATGTATTTGCTGAGCGGCGATTGGGACAGGATCTCTTGTGTCAGTTTGAGCCCCCGGATCGACATCTCGCGGTCCATCGGATCCGCCAGATAGTTCGGGTCGATCAAGGGCGCCTTGGCCGGATCGCTGCTTTGCAACCGGACGGTCCCGCGCGAGCGCGGACGCAGGTAGCAGGAATTCAGCGTCACGCCACCCTGAGGCATCGCCGCCACGCCATGTTCGATGCCTGTGCCAAGGCCCAGGTGGAACTGCAGATCAGGGGACCGCGCATCCGGGTCGGCATACCAGAACCCACCGGTTTCAAAGAGCGAGGACGCCAAAGGCCCCTTGCGCGACAGGATGTACTGCAGCCCGGCAAAAGCCGCCCAATGCGGCTTGGCATAACGGTCATAGCTGTAGGGACCACTGAGTTCGCTGATGCAATAGAGGTCCAGATGGTCCTGCAGGTTCTCGCCAATCTGGGGCTGGTCCAATAGAACGTCGATGCCCAGTTCGGCCAGATGATCCGCCGGACCAATCCCCGACAGCTGCAACAAACGCGGCGAACCGATCGCCCCGCCTGACAGCAAGACCTCGCGGCTGGCGGTCAGCTTGCTGCCGTCCAGCATCTCGACCCCGGTGACGCGGCCTTTCTCGACCAACAGACGCCGCACCTGTGCGCCCAGTTTCACGGTCAGGTTGGGCCGCCCCTTGTTGGGCGTCACATAGGCCATGGCAGCTGAAGAACGCCGCACATTGCGTTGAGTCAGCTGGTAAAAACAGACACCGTCCTGTTGTTCCCCGTTGATGTCCTCGTTGCGCGGAATGCCAAGTTCGGCAGCGGCGTCAAAGTAGGCCTCGCAAATCGGCAGCGGCGCGCTTGGCTGGCTGACCCCCAAGGGACCGCCCTTGCCGTGATAGCGGTTTTCGTAGGTGTCGTTGTCCTCGGCCTTGCGGAAATAGGGCAGCACATCCTCGTAGCCCCAACCCTCGCAGCCCATCTGCCGCCAGTCGTCGTAATCCTGCGCGTTGCCGCGGGTGTAGATCTGGGCGTTGATCGCCGATCCGCCGCCGATCACCTTGGCCTGCGTATAGCGGAAGACCTTGTTCTGCATGTGTTTTTGCGGAACCGTATCCCACCCCCAGGACCCGATGCCCTTGGTCATCTTCGCGAAACCGGCAGGCAGATGATACAGCGGATTGCGGTCGCTGCCGCCGGCCTCCAGCAGCAGCACCTGCGCCGAGGGGTCTTCGGACAGACGTGCGGCCAGCACTGAACCGGCCGATCCGCCACCGATGATGATGAAGTCATACCCTTGGGTCATGGTTGTGTCCTATCAAGGCGGATCAGGCCGCCACTGGGGTCTTCAGTACAGAATGCGCCGCGCGCAGCGACAGTGCTGCGACGGTCAGGGCGGGGTTTACGGCGGCCGAGGTCGGCAGGACCGAGGCATCCGTGATGAAGAGGTTCGGGTGGTCGTGGCTGCGGCAGGTCGTGTCGACCACGCTGACGCGCGGGTCATGCCCCATGCGCGCCGTTCCGCATTGATGTGAGGGTGTGCGCCGGTCGAAAGGTCGAGACAGGACAACCGGATAGCCCATCTTGCGCAGGTACTGCTTGAGCTTTGCGACAAGCGCCTGATGCGCCTCCCAGTTCGACCGTTTCCAGTCAAGCACGATCTGACCATCCTTCAGCGTGACGCGGCTGTCAGGGTTCGGCAGATCTTCGGACATCGCGTAAAGATCCACAGCGCGGTTGGCGATCCAGGTCGCCACCGGCCCCGGCAAGCTGCTGTTGGCCTTCAGGATCGTGCCCGAGATCTTGCCCAAGAGCTGTATGTTGCCCAGGGGTTCACCCTTTGGACCACCTGTGTGGTAGAAGTCATTGATCATTATGGTCTTTTGATAGATCGCATCATTGCGCCGCAACGGGTGCAGGGCCAGCACCGCAGAACAGTTGTGGTTCATGAAATGCCGCCCAACCAGGTCAGAGCTGTTGGCAACGCCCTGCGGCGCCACGTCACTGGCCGAGCGCAACAACAGCGCCGCCGACTGCACCGCCCCGGCGGCCAGCACGACCACGGGCGCGGTCAGCACCTCGCCGGTCACCAGTTCGACGCCAGACACCTTGCGGTCATCGCCAACGATCAGCCGCGCCACCTCGCTGTTGACGCGCAGTTTGACGCTGTCGCTTTTCAAGGCTGTCTCAAGCGCGGCGCGCTCTGCGTCGAGCTTGCCGCCTGCGGTGTCGGGAAAGGCATCCCAGGGCGTCTTGGCGCGGGCCAGCCAGCGATCCAGATCGACGCCCAGCGGCAAAGAGGCCGGGTGCAACCCCGCCGCCTTGGCCCGCTCACGAAGATCGCGGATCGGGGGCTCGTCCGGCACAGGCCCATGCGCAAAGTCCGTGGATCGCGGCGGATCGGTCGGATCTTCGCCCGCCTGTCCACGCACCTGATACAGCCGCTCGGCCTCGCCGTAAAACGGTTCCAGCTCGTCGTAAGTGATCGGCCAACCGGGCGTGGTGCCGCCCATGTGGCGGATCGGTTCGAAATCCTGCGCACGAAAGCGCAGGAAGACCGCGCCAAAGAATTTCGAGTTACCGCCGACGTTATAGTAGTTGCCCGGATTGAACGCCCGCCCCTGCCCGTCCAGCCACTGCTCGTCGGGGCGATAGTGCCCCTTCGCAAAGATCGCATGCGCGTCCCGGTCGTGGACCGAAGGGCGCAAGTGATCGCCCTTTTCCAGCACCAGAACACGACGGCCGGACGAGGAGAGCGCCGCCGCCATGGTGGCGCCCCCGATGCCCGAACCGATGATTATGACATCCGCGTCGCTCACCCTTCGATGCGCGCCTCTGTTTGCGGGTCAAAGGCCACGGCCTTTTCCATGTTCACCGCAAAATCAAACAGCTGCCCCGGCTCGACCGAGACATCGGCCCGCAGGCGCGAGATCACGTCCTTGCCGCCAAGCGTCGTCGTGACAAAGGTGTCGGACCCCGCCGGTTCGGTGACGACGATGCGATTCTGCAGCGCCACGATGTTGTTCGACTTGCGGTCCGCACCGTCGGGATCGGTGATCGCCTCGGGCCGGATGCCCAGCAGGATCTCTTTCCCGTCCCAGGCCGCCATGTTGTCTTGCGAGAACGGCAGCTGGGCCTCGCCGCCCTCTGACGTCTGAACCACCGCGTGGGGGCGCCCCTCTACAACCGCAACCCGCGCCGGCATGATGTTCATCGCCGGAGAGCCCATGAAGGTCGCAACAAAAAGGTTTGCGGGCGTGTCGTAGATCTCTTTCGGGGTGCCCAGCTGCTGGACATAGCCCTGGTACATGACCGCGATCCGGGTCGACAGCGTCATCGCCTCGATCTGGTCGTGGGTCACATAGACGATGGTCGTCTTCAGCTTTTCATGCAGCTTCTTGATCTCGGTCCGCATGTCGACGCGCAACTTGGCGTCGAGGTTGGACAGAGGCTCGTCGAACAGGAAGACATCCGGGTCGCGCACCAGTGCGCGCCCCATGGCAACCCGCTGCCGCTGACCACCCGACAGCTGGCCCGGCTTGCGATCCAGAAGCTGTTCGATCTGCAATAGCTTGGCCACGTCGGTCATCGCCTTGTCGCGCTCTGGCTTGGGCACGCCGTGCATTTCCAGACCAAAGGTGATGTTCTGGCCAACGGTCATGTTGGGGTAAAGCGCATAGCTTTGGAACACCATCGCGATGTTGCGGTTCGACGGGTGCACCCCGTTGACCACGCGCCCGTTGATCCCGATCTCGCCCGAGGTGATGTCCTCGAGCCCCGCGATCATGTTCAGCAGCGTGGACTTGCCGCAGCCCGAGGGGCCGACCAGCACAAGGAACTCGCCCTCTTCGACCGCGATGTCGACCCGGTGCAGAACCTCGACGTTGCCGTAGGATTTGGTGACGTTGTTGATGTCAAGAAAGCCCATGATCTTATCCTTTGACAGAGCCGGCCATCAGACCGCGCACGAAGAAGCGGCCAGCGACGATGTAGACGAGCAGGGTTGGCAGGGCGGCAAGAATCGCGCCTGCAAAGTGGACGTTGTATTCCTTTACGCCGGTCGAGGACTGGACAAGGTTGTTCAGTGCGACCGTCATCGGCGCGCCAGAGCCAGAGGCGAAAGAGGCGCCGAACAGGAAGTCGTTCCAGATGTTTGTGAACTGCCAGATGACGCAGACCACGATGATCGGCCCCGACGAAGGCAGCATGATGCGGCGGAAGATCTGGAAGAAACCAGCCCCGTCGATCTGCGCCGCGCGCACCAGTTCCGTCGGGAAGGCCGCGTAGTAGTTGCGGAAGTACAGCGTCGAGAAGCCGATGCCATAGACCACGTGGACAAGGATCAGCCCGGTGGTTGTGCCCGAGATGCCGAGCATCCCCAGGATCCGCGCCATCGGGATCAGAACGATCTGAAAGGGGATGAAGCAGGAAAACAGCATCAGCCCGAAAAGGATCGTGTCATAGCGAAACCGCCACTTGGTCAGGACATAGCCGTTCAGCGCCCCCAGCACGGTCGAGATCACAACCGCCGGAACCACCATCTTGATCGAGTTCCAGAAGTAGGGCCGCAGGCCCGTGGGCTCGACGCCGACCTGTGCTGTGGACCAGGCCGCGCCCCAGGCCTCGATTGTCCATGTCTGCGGCAGCGCCATCATGTTGCCGCCCGTGATTTCACTGAGTGGTTTCAGCGAGTTCACCAGCATGATGAAGAAGGGCAGCAGGTAGAAAAGCGAGGCCACCAGCAGGAAGACATAGATGAAGGTGCGGGTGATGCGTCCGGTCTGGACCGCCTGATTTTGTGCAGAAGCAGACATTATTTCTTCTCCTTCAGCTCGGCATAAAGATAGGGGATCATGATCGCCGCGATGGTCATCAACATGATCACAGCCGACGAAGCACCGATGCCCATCTGGTTTCGGGTGAAGGTGTAGGAATACATGAAGGTCGCGGGCAGTTCCGTGGCCCGGCCCGGGCCGCCGCCGGTCAGCGCGATGACAAGGTCATAGCTCTTGATCGCGAGGTGCGACAGGATCACGAAAGCCGACAGAAAGGCGGGCCGAAGCAGCGGAATGACGATCCGGCGATAGAGGTTCCAGTTCGACGCGCCGTCGATCTGGGCCGCTTTCATGATCTCGCTGTCGATGCCGCGCAGGCCCGCCAGGAACATCGCCATGACAAAGCCGCTGGTCTGCCAGACCGCCGCGATCACAACGGTGTAGATCGCGTAGTCCCGGTTCTTGATCCAGTCGAACTTGAAGCTTTCCCAGCCCCAAAGATGCATCGTGTGCTCAAGCCCGATGCCCGGATCGAGGAACCATTTCCAGGCCGTCCCGGTCACGATGAAACTGAGCGCCATCGGATAGAGGTAGATCGGGCGCAAAATGCCTTCGCCCCGGATTTTCTGATCGAGGAAGATCGCCAAGCCCAATCCAAGGCCCGTGCAGATCGTGATGTAGAGGAAGGCATAGATGCCCAGGTTGGTCAGCGAGGTGGTCCAGTGGCTCAGCCGCCAGAGCTTCGAGTAGTTCTCGAAACCCACCCAGCCATAGCTTGGCAGGATGCGGCTGTCGGTGAACGACAGGTAGACCGTGAACAGGATGAACCCGTAGACGAAGAGCAACACAAGGAACAACGAGGGGCTGAGAACAACCTTCGGGATCCAGTGCTGTAGCTTGGTTTTGAAATCGACGTCGCTGGCCTGGGCCATCGTCTGCCTCCCGTGACATTGGGGGATGTGAGGCTTCGGGGCGGATCCTGCCGCCCCGAAGGGTGTTTCAGCTCAGATTACTGAGCGATCTCGACCGCGGTCACCAGCTCTTCGGCTGCGGTTTCCGCGTCATACTCGCCGTTGAAGTGGGCGGTCACAACGTCGTAGATCGCGTTCTTGACGCTGGCGCGGTTGGCGTGACCGTGGGCGATCGAGCCGACCAGCGTGTCAGCTTCGGCAGCCGCGGCCAGTTCGGCCATGCCCTGCTTGCCGCATGCGTCAAAGTCGTCGTTCGGTACGTCGGTCCGTGCAGGGACCGAGCCCTTGACCACGTTGAACGCCGACTGGAAGCTCGGCGACATGATCGAGGCCGCCATCGCGCCCTGTGCCGACATCGCATCCTTGTCCGAGACGCCGAACATCGCGAACTGGTCCGAGTTGAAGCTGACAGCGCCCGCGGAACCCGGCACGCGGAAGCACAGGAAGTCCTCGCCCGGGGTCTTGCCCGCGTTCAGGAATTCACCCTTGGCCCAGTCGCCCATGATCTGGAAGGCCGCTTCGCCGTTGATCACCATGGCCGAGGCCAGGTTCCAGTCACGACCCGAGAAGTTGTCGTCGACGTAGCCGCGCAGCGTTGCCATGCGGTTGAACACTTCGACCATCTGGTCCGAACCCAGGGCTTCGCTGTCCAGATCGATGAAGGCCTTGCGGTAGAAGTCAACGCCGCCGACCGACAGCACGATGCCGTCAAAGATGGTTGCGTCCTGCCAGGCCTGACCGCCGTGCGCCAGAGCGGTCTTGCCGCTGGCCTTCACTGCGTCCAGTGCGGCAACAAACTCGTCCCAGCTGCCCGGCTGCGCGATGCCCAGTTCATCCAGGATCGCCTTGTTGGCCCAGACCCAGTTGGTCGAGTGCACGTTCACCGGCGCCGAGATCCACTTGCCGTCATGCTTGGCAAAGGCCTGCAGAGCGGCAGGCACAACGGCGTCCCAGCCCTCTTCGGCGGCCACGGCGTTCAGGTCGGCCAGTGCGCCTTCTTCAGCCCAGTCCAGAATGTCGAAGCCCAGCATCTGAACGGCGGTCGGCGGGTCACCGGCAGTGACACGGGCGCGCAGAACGGTCATGGCACTTTCACCGCCGCCGCCTGCAACCGGCATATCGTTCCAGCCGATACCCTGGCCCGACAGGTCCTCTTTCAGGACGTTCAGCGCTGCCGCTTCACCGCCCGAGGTCCACCAGTGCAGCACTTCCACATCTGCGGCCTGTGCCATCGAGGTGGTGGCCATCAGGGCCGCCGCTATCATCGATTTCTTTCCAAAGTAACGCATGTGGTTCCTCCCAAATATTGCGCTATCTCATTGATTGTCCTGATATGTTCAGGACGTCTCTCTCCCCGCGAGGGGTTTCACCCAAGGTGCGCGTGTCTGGCCAATTCGCATGACCAGCGACTTCACCTCGAGGAATTCGTCATATCCGTATTGGCCGATCTCTCTGCCTTGGCCGGATTGCTTGACCCCGCCAAACGCCAGCTCGGGAAACCCGTCCATCCATGTGTTCGTCCAGATCGTGCCTGCCTGCGCCCGGCGCGAGAATTCAAGGCAGGTGTGGACATTGTCGCTCCAGATCCCGGCCGACAGGCCGTAGTCACTGTCGTTTGTCAGCGCGATGGCCTCGTCCATGGTGCGGAAGGTCTGCACGACCAGCACCGGGCCAAAGACCTCTTCCCGGACAATCGCCATGTCCGAGGTCACGTCGCGCACGACGGTGGGTTGATAGAACTGCGAGCCGACGCCGGGGACCTCAAGCGCGCCGCCGCCCAGGCTGATGGTCGCGCCTTCGGCCTTGGCGTCCTGCACATAACCGTCGATCTTGGCCTGATGCTGCGGCGTCACGATGGCGCCGACCTGCGTGTCGGGGTGCATCGGGTTGCCAAAGGCCACCTGGCGCGACAGTTCCACAACCCGATCGACAAAGCTGTCGACGATGTCTTCGTGCACGATGATCCGGCTTGACGAGTTGCAGCACTGGCCAACGTTGAAATAGATGCCAAAGGTCACCGCGTCGGCGGCGTTTTCCAGATCGGCATCCGGAAAGATCACCTGCGGGTTCTTGCCCCCAAGTTCCAGCGCCACCTTCTTCAACGTGTCACCCGCCGCATTGGTAATGTGCTTGCCCACAGCGGTCGATCCGGTGAAGGACACCATGTCGACATCCTTGTGGGTCGACATCAGGCTGCCGACAGGATTGCCGAAGCCCAGAACGATGTTGCAGACACCGTCCGGCAGGCCCGCGTCCAACAGGAACTCGGCCAGCATTGCTGTGGTCGAGGGTGTCACCTCAGACGGCTTGACCACGCAGGTGCAGCCCGCGGCCAGCGCAAAGGGCAGCTTCTGGCTCAGGATCCAGAACGGGAAATTCCAGGGCGTGATGATCGAGACGACCCCAATCGGTTCCTTGATCACGACACCCAGAATATCCTCGCCCAAAGCGTTGTGACTGTCGCCGGAGCTGGTGCGCGCCAGCGAGGCCGCATAGCGCCACAGGTCCGCCGCCCCGCCGCATTCGCCGCGCGACTGGCTGATGGGCTTTCCGCTTTCCAGCGTTTCGATGACCGCCAGACGCTCTTCGTTGGCCTCGATCAGATCGGCCACACGGTTCAACACCTGCGCGCGTTCCTTGCCCGTAAGGCCGCTCCAGCGGCCATCGTCAAAGGCGGTTCTGGCGGCGCGGATGGCGGCTTCGGTCTCGACCTCGGTGCCCAGGGCAGCCTGGCTCGCCAGAACACCATGAGAGGGCGAGATGCGGTCCGAGCGCCGGCCATCCGCGCTGTCGACAAAGGAGCCGTCGATGAAATGACGCGCCTGGTACGGAGCATCTGGGAGGGCGACGGTCTGGTCGACGATGACAGTAAGATCTTTCATGCGTTAGCGCCCTGAAAATTCCGGTTTACGTTTTTGTTGAAAGGCTTCGACGCCTTCGCGTCGATCCTCGGATGCGGCAATGGCGGCGCTGCCCAGCGCTTCGACCATCGCGGCACGGTCTTCGTTCTGTGCGGCGTGGATCATCGACTTGGCGATCTCGACCGCGCGGGGCGACAGGGTCAGCGCGCGCTCGATCAAGGCCTCAGCTTCCGCACGGGGGTCGTCCGCCACGGCAACGGCAAAGCCGCAGGCCAAGGCCCGGTCGGCCTTGATGCGGTGCCCGAAGAGCGCCATTTCCTTGACCATCGGTTCAGGCAGAAGGCGCATCAGGCGCTGCGTGCCAGACCAGCCGGGTACAATGCCCACGCCCGCCTCGGGCAGCGCAAGCGCGGCCTTGGGCGCCATGACCCGGACGTCACAGGCGGCCGCCAGTTCCAGCCCGCCGCCAAAGGCATGGCCATTCAGAACCGCAACCGTCGGCTTGGACAAGCGCGCCAGCCGGTCAAAGATCCGATGCCCGTCGCGCACCCAGAAGCGCGCGAACTCTGTCGGAGACAACCCGCCCCAGGCGGTGATGTCGGCGCCTGTGCAAAAGGCCCGGTCGCCCTCGGCCGTCAGAATGACCGCGCCCACCGAGGTTTCGTGCTCTATGGCCTCAAGATGCTCGGCCAGATGGTCCAGCATCTGCACCGTAAAGGCGTTCATCTTGGCCGGGTTGTCCAGCCGCAGTTCGGCCACGCGGCCCCGGCGTATATAGTGAACCGAACTCACGCGCCCCACCCCATCGGTGCATCCGCCAACAGCGACAGCGGCAAGGTGATGGCATCCTCGGCAACCGAGACACGCCCTTGCGAGGCGGCAACGATGTCCCGTTCGGGATCGATGCCCGGCATGATCTCTGTCGCGACAAGACCGCTCTCGGCCAGCCGCATCACGCAGCGCTCAGTGATATAAAGCACCTCTTTGCCCTCGGCCCGAGCGCGCTGGCCGGCAAAGGTGACGTGCTCGACGGTCTCAACCATCTTGGTGAACTTGCCCGGCGCGGCGATGTTGATGCCCTGATCGGTCAATTCCACTTGGGCGCCCGCCTCGAACCAGCCCGAGAAGACAATCTTCCTCGCGCCCGAGACGATGTCGACAAACCCACCGCAACCCGCTGTCAGATAGGGCTTTTTGCCAAGCTTCGAGACATTGACGTTGCCGTCCACATCGACCTCGAGGAAGGACAGGAACGAGACGTCGAACCCGCCACCCTGGAAAAAGATGAACTGCTGCGGCGAGGGCACAAATGCATCGGCGTTCGACGCACAGCCAAAGGCAAAGCCCGTCAGGGGCACGCCACCCACCGCGCCCTGTTCGATGGCCCAGGTCACGGCCTCGGGGTGGCCTTCTTCCAGCAGAATGCGCGGCACCATGGCGCTGATTCCAAAGCCAAGGTTCGCCGTCATGCCGGGCTTCAGTTCCATCGCGGCACGGCGGGCGATGACCTTTTCGACGCCGTGTTCCGCCAGCGTGAAGCTGTCCCAGGGCCGCATGATCTGGCCCGAGATCGCGGGATCATACTGGGTCTCGCAGGTCTGCTTCTGATCCGGGTCAATCACCACGCAATCGACCAGATGCCCCGGCACCCGCACATCATGCGGCCGCAGCGAGCCTCGGTTCGTCACGCGGCTGACTTGTGCAATGACCAGCCCGCCGTGGTTGCGGACACAGATCGCCTGTTCCAGCCCCCCCAGATAGGCACCTTCGTTTTCATAGGTCAGGTTGCCGAATTCATCTGCCGTTGTAGCGCGGATGATCGCCACGTTGGGCACCACGTTCGGGAAATGCAGCCAGGTGTCGCCGCCAAATTCGACACGGTTGACGATGGGCACCTCGGCGCCTTTGTCGTTCATGGCGCAGCCCTCGCGGATCGGGTCCACGAACGTCTCCATCCCGACCTTGGTCAGCACGCCGGGGCGGTTTGCCGCCGCCTCACGCGTCATGTCGAACAGGATGCCCGAGGGCACGTTGTAGGCGGCCACGCGGTTCTCGACGACCATTTTCCAGATCTCGGGCATGGGCTTTGACGATGGCCCCGAGGGATAGGACCCGCCCAGAATGCGCGCCAGCAGACCGTCCTTGGCAATATAGTCGACACCCTTGACGCCATACATGTCGCCCGCCGCAATCGGGTGGATCGAGGTGATGTCGCGCGGATGGCCCTCGGCGTCAAAGCGTTCGCCGATGGCCTTCAGCACCAGATCCGGGCAACCAAGGGCCGAGGACGACGACACCGTGACAATCGCATTGTCCGGGATCCGGGAAACGGCATCGGATGCGCTGACAACCTTGGTCATGCGGCCTCTCCATAAGTCAGTGTTTGGCGGGTGCCGGTGTGAGCAGAAGCCCGCACCGCAAGGGCGACGGCCAGGGACTTGAACCCATCCTCGCCCGTGGCACCGGCGTGCTCGCCGGTCTGAACCGCCTTGTAAAATTCTTCGAGCACGGTTTCGTAAAGGTCACGCGTGTCAAAGGTGATGTCGCGCTGACCTTCGTCGGTCATCAACCGGATGTCACCGCGCGGCGTCTGGGAAATCACACCCAGCGCATGTATCGCGCCTTTCGAGCCCTGGATCTCGATCCCGCTCTGACCAAAGGGGTGGTTGAAGCTGACATGGCTGAAGACCTGAATGCCCGAGGACATGGTCCAGACGGACATCGCCGAATCCTCGACGCCTGTGGACATGCCGGAATTGGCAACTTCGGCGGTGACCGAGACGGGATCATCACGCAACAGAAAGCGCACGGTGTCAGTGTCATGCACGGTCATGTCCAGCACCACCCCGCCGCCCGCGCCGGGATTGTCCAGCCGCCAGCCGCGCAGGTGTTCGGGCAGATGCACGGCGTGAAAGACGCGGACAGAGCGGACCTCACCAATCTCGCCGGCATCGATCAACGCGCGCATGGCGCGGATGCTGCCCGCGCAGCGCAGGTGGTGATTGGTGGCAAAGTAGACGCCAGCCGAGGCAGCGGCGTCGATCATCTGGCGCGCATCGGCCAGTGACATGGCCAGCGGCTTTTCGCACAACACATGCTTGCCCGCCGCAATCGCCGCCATGGCCTGGGCGTGGTGCTTTTCGTTGGTCGACGAGATGTAGACCGCATCGACCGAGGGGTCGGCAAGCGCCTGTGCCATGTCGGTTGTCGCGTTGGGCACCTGGTTCGCCGCGGCAAATTCCTTTGCCCGCGCCTCTGACCCGCTGACCACCCAACCCACAGATCCACCGGCCTGCGCTCGCATGGCCGGGATCATAAATTGGCTGGCAATGGTGCTTGCCCCGATCAGCGCCCAGTTCATTTTCCCCTCCCAAGTGGAACGTTCCAAACGTTTAGTGGAACGTTCCACAATCTGTCAAGCAAGAAAGTGAGATTTGCCTGACGGCGCACGGATTGGTGTGTGGTGGGATCGGGGTCGAGCGACGGACAAGGACGCCTGTCTGGACAGTGCGCGCCCCGGTTGGCGTCCGACCAAATCCGCCTATTGGGCGTAGTCGGACAAGGCCTGGGGTGTGTCGATGTCGATCAGCATTGTGCTCGGAACCTGCACAAGTGCCGAAGGCGGCAGCGCCTTGATCAAGCGCGCGGCACCGGTGTCGCCCTTGATCTGCAAGAGCGCCTCGAAGTCCTTTGTCGGGAAACAGGCCGGCGGCGCCCGGCGGGTCCCGTCAGTCAATGCACTGGCCTGCGAGTCCGTCGCGCGGGCCAACACCGCCTGCATCGCGGCCGCGTCGACAAAGGGCATGTCCCCAAGCGCTACCAGCGCGCGTGCCGCGCCGCGGGCCTGTGCCGCCGCAATCCCGGCGCGCAGGCTGTCGGATTGTTCGGGCACAGGTTCAGGCGGTCGGATGATCTCGAAACCCGGCAGCGCCTCGGCCACCGCATCCGAGGTGACAACCGCCATCAGCAGCTCTGCCCCGCTTGCGCTCAGCGCCTCGGCAGCGTGGGCCACAAGCGGCCGCCCCTTGAATTTTGCCAGCAGCTTGTCGTCCGCGCCAAACCTTCGGGACGCCCCGGCGGCCAGAAGGATCGCGGCAGTGGTCACGCGGTGACCTTGGCGACAATCTCGCCCAGGACCGAAACCGCCAGCGTGCGCGGATCGCGGGCCGAGGGGATCAAACCAATGGGCCCGTGCAGACGCAGCATCTGATCTTCGCCGACGCCCATCTCTTGCAGGGCCTCCATCCGTCGGCTGCGCGCCCGCATGCTGCCCTGAGCCCCGATGTAAAACGCAGGTGTCTCCAGGGCGCTGGCCAGGATGCCCGGTTCCCACTCGTGGTCATGGAAGAACAGCACCACGGCGGTGCGGTCATCCACGGCAATGTCAGGCGGCAGGTGCGGCGAGACGATCTGCCGGGTGTCGCAGCCGGATTCGGCCGCGCGCTCCAGCGTTTCAGGGTCGGTCGAGATCACTAGGTTCTCATAATCCGCAGACTGCACCAGCGCGCCAAACGAGGTCGCCTCGGGCCCGCTGCCCAGCACCAGAAACCGCAGCTCGGGATCGATCTGGACGGTCATCGCGCCGGTGCTGCGGGTTGTCGGCTGATGCTCCAGCACTTCCATCGCGCCATCCTCGGTCCCGAACTTCAGCGCGCAGGGAACGCGGCCTTGCTGGTTTGTCATGACCTGGCGCAGCACCTCGCGATCAGGCTCGGGCAGGATCAGCACCTCCATCCCGCCGCCACAGGGCAGACGGATGTCCATGAAAGGCGAGCCAGCACCGTAAAGCAGCAGCGTAGGTTTGCCCGCCTCACGCGCCTCGCGCGCGCGCAGGGCAATGTCGCTTTCCACGCAGCCCGAGGACAGGCTTCCGATGCGGTCGTCATTTTCAAGGATCGCCATCATCGTGCCGATGGGACGATAAAAGGGCCCCGCAACATTGGTGATCACCGCCAGGGCGGCAGGGCCGTCCGTGTCGAGTATGGCCTTGATGGGATCGCGCAGGCTGACGGGCATGAGAATCTCTTTCCTTCGACTGGGGGCGCGGTGCCCCCGGATCAATGCAATTCGACCCCTCGTCATTTAGACGAAGGGCCGCCGGATGTAAGCTGTTCCGCGCAAAATGCGAAGAGATGACGCGATTTTTTTGGGGCGTCGCGCGCTTCAGAACCGCACCACCTGAACCGAGACCTGGGCATAGCGGGCGATACGTGCCGCGTTCGGACCCATGACACGATCCGCCAGATCGGGTTTATGGGCGCCCACGACAATCAGATCCGCCTTGGTCACCTCGGCCGCCTTCAGCGTCTTTTCATAAACCGAGCCGATCTCGACGATGCATTGCACCTGCCCGTGATCGGTCAGCACCTCGTCCGCCAGCGCCCGCAGGGAGTCGTGCGCTGCCGCGCTGGCCGCCTTCAGCGTGCCGTCCTCGAAGAACGATCCGACGAAGGACGTGCCATAGTCGGGCAGGACCGTGACCAGGTGCAGGTTTGCCCCTTCGAACTTGGCCAGTCGCCCCGCCTCGGCCACCAGTTTGGTGGCGTCGTCCCGGTGGGTCAGGTCAACGGCAACAAGGATGTGCTTATGCATGGGCCAGCTCCTCTTCCTTGGGTTGGCGGCGGCGCTGCAGGAAGACAACCAGCAGCACCAGCAGCAGGGCCGGGATATAGAAGATCTCTTTGGGCAGACGGTCGGCTGGCACTTCCAGTTCGACCAGTTCCCAATCCCAGTCGATGCCCAGCTGTTCCGACGGTCCGCCGAACTGAAGGTTATCGACAAAGATCTTGCCGTCTTCATCCCGGAACTCGATGCCCGCGCCGTTCAACAGTCGGGTGGCCCCGTCGCCGTCGGCATCGCCCAGCGGTAGCAGATAGCGGGCGTCGACCGGATCGCCGTTCAGGTTCTCACCGACCAGTCGCACGCGAAGCGAGGCATCCGGTGGCGCGGTTTCGGCCATGCTGAAGAGGTCCGTACCGGGTCTGGTCTCGAACTCGGGTGCGAACTGGTTCAACATGTAGCCCGGCTGGAACAGCACAAAGGCCGCAACCAGCAACATGCCGCTTTCCCAAAGGTAACTCTTCACGAGGAAGTAGTTCATCGTCGCCGCCGCAAAAAGCAGCATGGCAATCAGCGCAATGATGAAGACAAAGACCGCCTGAACAGGCCCCACATCGATCAACAGCAGGTCCGTGTTGAAGATGAAGAGGAAGGGCAGCAGCGCCGTGCGGATCGAGTAGAAGAAGGCCTGAAAACCGGTCTTCAGCGGATCGCCTTTCGAAATCGCGGCGGCGGCAAAACTCGCCAGCCCGACCGGTGGCGTCACATCCGCCATGATCCCGAAGTAGAAGACGAACATGTGCACCGCGACCAGCGGCACGATCAGCCCCGCCTGCGCGCCCAGCTCGACCACAACGCCCGCCATCAGCGAGCTGACGACGATGTAGTTCGCCGTTGTCGGCAGCCCCATGCCCAGTACGATCGAGATCAGCGCCACAAAGAAGAGCATCGCCAGCAGGTTGCCACCCGACAGGAACTCGACGAACTCGGCCATGACCTGTCCGATCCCGGTCAATGTCACTGCCCCCACGATGATGCCCGCGACGCCCATGGCGGCGGCAAGGCCGATCATGTTGCGCGCCCCGGCGATCATGCCATCCGCGATGTCCTTGATGCCTTCGATGACCTGATTGGCCGCATCGTTCTGACCGCGGAAAAAGGCCTTGAGCGAGTTCTGCGTCAGCAGGATGAAAAGCATCGCGATGGTCGACCAGAACGCCGACAGACCCGGCGATTTCCGCTCGATCATCAGCAGGTACATCAGCAGCAGGATCGGCATGATGTAGTGGATGCCGGTCTTGAATATCTCGCGCACCGGCGGCAGGTTCTGCATGCTGTCGAGGCTGGTTTCCAGATCCGGTCCCTTGGCGGCAAAACGCACGGCGGCCACGTAGGCGACCAGCATCAGCAGCAGGATCACGGTCATCGAGGCGCCGCCGAAAGTGGCATAGATCGCATCGACCGCAACACCGGTCAGGAAGAGCAGACCGCCCGCGATGACAATCGAGATCGCAATGATGAAGATCGCGCCAAGGATGAACTTGACCGGGTGCATGCGGCTGGTGCCGGTCATGCCCGACTTCAGTGCCTCAAGGTGCACGATATAGACCAGCGCGACATAGGAAATCGCGGCGGGGACGATAGCGGTCTTGACGACCTCGATATAGCTGATGCCGACATATTCGGTCATCAGGAAGGCCACGGCCCCCATGACGGGCGGAGTCAGAACCCCGTTGATCGAGCTCGAGACCTCGACCGCGCCGGCCTTGGTGGCCGGGAAGCCCACCTTTTTCATCAGCGGAATGGTGAAGGTGCCGGTGGTGACCACGTTGGCGATGGACGAGCCCGAGATCAGGCCGGTTGCGGCGCTTGCGATGACGGCGGCCTTGGCCGGACCGCCCCGCAGGTGGCCGAGAGCAGCAAAGGCCAGCTGCAGGAAGTAGTTGCCTGCGCCCGCCTGGTTCAGCAGCGCTCCGAACAGCACAAAGAGAAAGACAAAGCCGCTGGAGACCCCCAGGGCAACGCCAAAGACGCCCTCGGTTGTCAGCCACATGTGGCTCATGGCCTTTTCAAAGCTGGCGCCTTTCCACTGCACAACCTCGGGCAGGCCCGACCAGGATCCGAAAAAGACATAGGCCAGGAAGAACAGGGCCACCCCCATCAGCGGCAGACCAAGCGAACGGCGCGCAGCTTCAAGCAGCAGCACGATGCCGATGCCGGCCATGATCAGGTCCATGGTGTTGGGCACGCCGGTCCGGTCGGCCACACCGCGGTAATCCCACCAGAGGTAGGATGCGGTTGCAGCGGCAACCAGGGCGATCACCCAGGTCAGCATCGGAATACGGGTGCGGGGCGAGGATTTCAGCCCGGGGAAGGCCAGGAAGGCCAGCAACACGGCAAACCCAAGGTGGATCGAGCGCGTTTGCGTGTCGTTCCAGACAAAGCCAACGATGAATGGCAGAGGAGAGGCGATCCACAGTTGGTAGATCGCCCAGCACAAGGGAATGTACCACAACGCGGCACGGCCGAAACTGTCAGCCGGAGCGCGCCCGCCGGTGTCGGCGTCAGCGACAATGTCTTCGAGCGCAGGATCGATCCCGGACTCTTTGCGTGCATCTGTCATGGTGTCTCACGGTCCCTTGTGGTTGTAGGGCGGGGTTTACCCCGCCGCTGGTCTTGCGAAAGGTACGGCGGGGTAAACCCCGCCCTACCCCAACAGGCTTACATCAGGCCTGCTTCCGTGTAGTACTTGACCGCACCGGGGTGCAGCGGCGCGCTCAGGCCGTCCTTGACCATCTGCTCTTTTGTCAGACGACCAAAGGCCGGGTGCAGCTTCTTGAAGTCGTCGAAGTTTTCGAAGACCGCTTTCACCAGCACATAGACAACCTCATCCGGCGTGCTTGCATCGACCACGAAGGTCGCCTTGGGGCCCCACGAGGCCACATCGCTGTCGTTGCCCGGGTACAGGCCGCCCGGAATGGTGGCTGCCGCATATGCCGAATTCTCGGCCAGCACCTTGTCGGTACCCGAGGTGGTCAGATCCAGCAGCTTGATGTCGCAGGTCGAGGTCGCTTCCATCGACGACCCGTTCGGCAGGCCCGCCGCCCAGATCGCTGCGTCCAGCTTGCCGTCACACAGCGCCGCCGACTGTTCCGAGGACTTCAGCTCGGCTGCCAGGGCAAAATCGTCAGGCGACACGCCAGCTGCGGCCATCAGCACGTCGGCCAGAACACGGGTGCCCGACCCGGGGTTGCCGATGTTGACCCGCTTGCCCTTCATGTCCATGACGCTGTTGATGCCCGCATCCGCGCGCACCATGACGTGCATCGGCTCGGGGTGGACCGAGAAGACAGCGCGCAGGTCAGCATAGGGCTCGTCATTGGCAAAGGCGCGGACACCGTCGATGGCCGCCGACTGAACGTCGGACTGAACAACACCGAAGTCCAGCTCGCCTTCGCGGATGGTGCGGGTGTTGTAGACCGAGCCACCGGTCGATTCGACCGAGCAGCGCACGCCATGTTCCTTGCGGTCCTTGTTCACCAGGCGGCAGATCGCACCACCGGTCGGGTAATACACACCCGTCACGCCACCGGTGCCGATGGTGATAAACGTCTGCTGTGCCTGGGCGATGCCGCCCGTGGCCACCAGTGCAACAGCCGCCGCTGTCAGTTTCAGTTTCGCAAACATACTTTTCTCCCTGTTTGGTTGCGATGGTTCACGGTCCCCAGGTTTCTCCCAGGTTGTGAATTTGGTTTTCCGCCGTGCGGATCATGTCCTCGGCATCTTCCCCGCGCTTCGCCAGCAGCAGGCTGATGATTGTTTCGAACAAGACAAGAGTCGCCGCATACGACGAGAAGAACTGTGGGCTGTCCGTCGGCACGATGAAAGAAAAATCTCCGAACTCAAGCGCCGGCGACGAGTGACTGTCGGTGATCACCACCGTGGTCACGCCATGCTGCCGGGCCGCTTCGAGCGCCAGCATCGAGCGACGCGCATAAGGCGTCTTGGTCAGAACGATGACCACGTCCCGTTTGTCGAGGCGCGACATGCTGGCGGCCAGCGGTGTGCCGTTGCGCCCAGCAACAAACCAATTGGTATTGAACCAATGTGCCAGATAGCCAAGGTAATCCATGAACCCGGACGAGCCCAGCGCGCCCACCAGCAGGACATAGCGTGCCTTGTGCAGCGCCTCGACCACCGCTTCGATCTTTTCGCCCTGGATGGTCTGGTCAAGCAGCTGGATGTTCTGGATGCAAGCCGTTGATTGCCGGTGCAGAAAGGTCTCGCCACTGCGCAGTTCGGCATCATTCAGCAGCGCGTGTGCGCGCTCTGAGAACGGCACCATCTTGCGGCCGACGGCGGCCCGTCCGGCCTCGCGCATCTGTTCATAATCCTCATAGCCCAGCGCGCGGGCCAGCCGGGAAAACGTCGCGGGCGACACACCGCTGGACCCGGCCACGGCGCGCAGGGACCGTGTGGCGATATCGATGGGGTTTTCGGCCACAAAGTCGGCCGCGACCTTCAGCTTGTCGCTGAGGGATCCGTAGTTTTCGCTGATCCGTTCTTCCATAGTCGCGGATTTGGCCACGTACGAATCCCCTCCTGTTAATGAAACTGAATGTTTCAATTGTCTTTTTTGTTGTCAAGTTCTGAAACAGCTGTTTCAAGTTTTGTCAGCGGGAGGCAAGTCGTGTCCGATTCTCACACCACACACAGCGCGGTGATCGTCATCGGCGGCGGGATCGTCGGGGTCTCGACCCTGTATCACCTGGCCAAGGCTGGGGCGCGGGACGCGCTGTTGCTGGAACGGCGCGAGTTGACTGCCGGGGCGACCTGGCATGCGGCGGGTAACGTCCACACCCAAAGCGCTTATGCCAACCTCTCGGCCCTGCAGGCTTATTCGCTGCGGCTGTATGACGGCTTGGCCGAGGAAGTCGGCCAAGAGGTGGGCAGCCACGTCGTCGGCGGCTTTTTCCTGGCGCAGACCAAGGAGCGGATGGCAGAGTTCAAGCACCTGGCCGGCAAGTTCCGCGGGTTGGGCCTTGAATACGACCTCGTCACCCCGGCCGAGATCAAGGCCAAGTATCCCCTGATGAACGTCAGTGATCTGGAGGGCGGGGCCTGGGACCCGGAAGAGGGCTATGTCGATCCCTATTCGGTCACGATGGGCCTTGCCGCCGGGGCGCGAAAATACGGCGCCAAGATCAAGCGGAACTGCCAGGTCGAGCGCATCGACCGTCTGCCCTCGGGCCACTGGCGGCTGACAGCGGGCGATCAGGTCTTTGAATGCGAAACCATCGTCAACTGCGCGGGCTTCTGGGCCGACGAGGTCGCCCGCATGGTCGGCGCGCGCCTGCCGATCACCAACATGGAGCACCAGTACCTGGTCACCGAAACCATGCCCTCGGTCGCGGCGCTCGACTATGAACTGCCGATGATCCGCGACTGCGACAGCCAGTATTACCTGCGGCAAGAGGGTCAGGGCCTGCTGCTTGGCCCCTGGGAACAAGACGCGCGGCGGGCCTGGAACCACGCGGACGGGCGCGCGCCCTGGTCCTTTGGGCAAGAACTGTTCGAGGATGACTGGGAGCGGTTGGAGGACGGGCTCAGCGCCATTTTCCACCGGGTGCCGGACCTTGAGATGGCTGGCATCAAGCGCGGCGTGAACGGCGCGATCAGTTTCGCGCCCGATGGCCGCCCGATGATCGGCCCCCTGCCCGGCGTGCCGAATTTTTATGTGGCCTGCGGTTTCCTAGGTGGTATCGCGCAGGGCGGCGGGATCGGGCTGGCGATGAGCCAGTGGATCCTGGAAGGTGAACCAGAGCTTGACCTGCATTTCATCGACGTCGCCCGCTTTGGCGACTGGACCACGCGAGAGTTCGCCCGCGAACGCACGCATGAAATCCTGCCGATCCGGTATGAACTGATCTATCCGGGGATCGAACGCACCTCGGGGCGGCCCGTGAAGACGACGCCGATCTATGGCGACCTGCTTGCGCGGGGGGCTGTCATGGGGCAGGCCTACGGCTGGGAACGCCCGCTCTGGTTCGCGCCGGACGGTGTCGCCCCGCGTGACGAACCCAGCTTTCAGCGCCCGAACTGGTGGGACCATGTCGGGGCTGAAGCGAAGGCTATGTCCGAGGGATGCGGCCTGTCCGAGATGTCGAGCTACGGCAAGTTCCGCGTCTCGGGCACGGATGCGGCGGCATTTCTGGATCACATCGGATCCGCGAAGGTGCCGACGCGCCCCGGCAAGATGGCCCTGTCGCTGATGCTGAACACGCGCGGCGGGATCGTCGGCGACCTGACGATCGAGAATACCGGCGACGGCAGCTTCTATTGCGTCGGCGCGACGCTGGGCGTTGCGCTTTATCAGCGCTGGATGATGGATCACGCTGGCGGGTTCGACGTGCGGATCGAGAACGTCACCGACCACATCGCGGCGCTCGGCATCGCCGGGCCCAAGTCGCGCGATCTGTTGAATGCGCTTTCCGGCGGGGCATTTGACGATTTCCCCTTCATGACCTCGAAAGAAGTCGAGGTCGGCCGCATCCGCTGCAAAGCGCTGCGGGTGTCCTATTCCGGCGAGATGGGCTGGGAACTGCACTGCTCTATGTTGAACCAGAAGGCGCTGTTCGATGCGCTGATGGCCGAGGGGCCAACGTACGGCCTGACCCTGATGGGAGGGCGTGCAATGGGAATGCTGAGGCTCGAAAAAGGCTATCGCAGCTGGGGCCACGAGATGACAACCGAGGTCACGCCCCATGCCGCCGGGCTGCAAAAATTCTGCTCAACCAAGAAAGACTACATCGGCCGCGCGGCTGTGGACGCAGAGCGGACCACCCCACCCACAAAGCGATTTGTGACGCTGGACATCGACCCCGCCGCCCCACCCTGCTGGGGCACCGAACCGGTGCTGCGCGACGGTGCGCTGATCGGCTACGTCACCTCGGGTGGCATGGGCTGGCGCACCGGCAAGATGCTGGCCGTGGGATGGATCGACGCGGACGGGATCGCGCCCGGCGATGCGCTGCAGGTCCAGATCCTGATGAACACCTACAGGGCCGAGGTCGTCGCTGACCCGGTCTATGACCCGAAAAACGAAAGACTTCTGGGATAGCTCCTATGGCCAATCTTCCCTCACATGCCTCTGTTGTCGTCATTGGCGGCGGCGTTATGGGGTGCTCGACGCTCTATCACCTCGCCAAGTTCGGCGCGGATGCGGTGCTGCTGGAACGCAACAAGCTGACCTCTGGCACCACCTGGCATTCCGCCGCACAGGTGCGCGCGCTGCGGTCCTCGCAGAACCTGACGCGGATGATCCAGTATTCGGTTGAGCTGTATAGCCAACTAGAGGCCGAAACCGGCCAATCCGTCGGCTGGATCCAGAAGGGCTCGCTATCGCTGGCCACCAATCCCGACCGCCTGACGCTGATCCGACGGCAAGAGGCGCTGGCCCATGCCTATGGGATCGAGGCGACCTCGATCACGCCGGATGAGGCGCTGGAGCGCTGGCCGCTGATGAACATCGATGACGTGATCGGCGCGGTCTGGTCACCCGAGGACGGGCGGGTCTCGCCCTCGGACGTCTGCGCGGCGCTGGTCAAGGGCGCAAAATCGCTGGGCGCGAAGATCTTTGAAGACACGGGCGTGACCGGCATCCTGACGGATGGGGGCCGCATCAAGGGGATCGAGACCACCCAAGGCACCATCATGTGTGACGCCATCGCGCTGTGCACGGGGCTCTGGTCGCGCGACGTGGGCGCGATGGCGGGGGCCGAGGTGCCCTTGCTGGCCTGCGAACATTTCTACCTGCTGACCAAACCGGTCGAGGGGATCACCGGCAACCTGCCGACGCTTTCCGACCACGACAACTATCTCTACATCCGCGACGACTCTGGCGGTCTGCTGGTCGGCTGTTTCGAACCCATGGGCAAACCCATCGCCCCCGGCGTGCTGGACGAAAGCTTTGCCTTTGGCCTGCTGCCCGAGGATTGGGACCACTTCGAGCCGATGATGATGGGCGCGATGAACCGCCTGCCCTCGCTTGAGACCGCCGAAGTCAAGATGCTGCTGAACGGCCCCGAAAGCTTTACGCCCGACGGGTCTTTCATGCTGGGCGAAACGGCCGAGACCAAGGGGCTGTTCCTGGGCTGCGGCATGAACTCGATGGGCGTCGCGGCGGGCGGGGGTGCAGGCATGAACCTGGCGCACCAGATCGTGCATGGCCACACCGCCTATGACCTGTCCGAGGCCGATGCCAAACGCTTTGCGCCCGTTTTCAACTCGGTTGATCACCTGATGGCCCGCGCGCCCGAGATCCTGGGCACGCACTACGTGATCCCCTACCCCGGGCGGCAGCTGAAAACCGCGCGCGATCTGCGCAAGCTGCCCAACGACACGCCCTATCGCGTCGCTGGCGCGCAGTTCGGGCAGTTCTATGGCTGGGAACGTCCGCTCTATTTCGACCGCAAGGGCGAGCCGACCCTGACCTTTGGCAAACCCGACTGGTTTGCGCAGGTCCGGCGCGAGGTCACGGCCGCGCATCGCAAGGCCGCGATCTTTGACGCCTCGCCCTTTGGCAAGATTGAGGTGACAGGCCCAGACGCCGAGGCGTTCCTGCGCCACGTCTGTGCCGGTCAGATGGGCCGCGCGCCGGGCTCGGTGATCTACACCGCCATGCTGAACGACCGCGGCACCTTTGAAAGCGACCTGACGGCGCAGCGCATTGCGACAGATCACTATCGCCTGTTCGTCGGCACCACCGCGATCAAGCGCGACCTGACCTGGCTGCGTCGCCATTCCGAGGGGTTCGATGTCCAGCTGGAGGACTCAACCGAAGCCTATGCCGTCCTGGGCCTGATGGGGCCACAGGCCGCGCGGATCGTCACCGAATGTGGCGCGCCGGAACTCAATGACCTTGGCTATTTCAAGGTCGGCCCGGCCCATATCGCGGGAAAACACGTTCGCGCCGCGCGCATGTCCTATGTCGGCGAGGCCGGGTGGGAGATCACCTGCAAGGTCGAGAACGAACCCGCCATTCACGCCGCCCTGCGCGGCGCGGGGGCGACGGACGCGGGGCTTTACGCCCAAACCTCGATGCGGATCGAAAAGGGGTTTTGCGCGATGGGGCACGAGCTGGATGGCGACGTGACGCCGGTGCAGACAGGGCTGGACTTTGCCACCCGCAAATCGGGCGGCTTCATCGGGGCCGAAGTGCTGGCAGAGCAGCGCGCCAAGGGCGTGACGTCGCATGTCGTTTCGCTGAAGTTCCTTGACCAAGCGGCGGTTCCGCTGGGGCACGAGCCCATCTATTCGGGCGGCAAGATCGTCGGACAGACCTCCTCGGCGGGCTATGGCTACCGCATCGGGGCACCCATCGCGCTGGGTCACGCCAAAGGGTTGCAGCACGGCCAGCGCGTGCAGGTCGACATCGCCCGGCAGATGTTCGAGGCCGAGGTCATCATCGGCCCTATGTTCGACCCGACCGGCGAAAGGATGCGGCCATGATCATGGTTTCGCCCACCGGCGCGCGGCTGACCAAGGGGGATCACCCCATGGTACCGCTGACGATCCCCGAGATCGTCGCAACCACCCGCGCCTGCGCCGCCTCCGGGGCCGATGCGCTGCACCTGCACGTCCGCGATGCACAGGGCACGCACAGTCTGGACGTCGCGCTGTACGCCGAGGCATTGGAAGCGCTCGACGCCGCCCTGCCCGGCTTTCCGGTGCAGATCACGACAGAGTCCGCTGGGCGCTACACCCCAGCCGAGCAACTGGACCTGCTGACGCGCCTTGCGCCGAAATGGGCCTCGATCTCGGTGCGCGAGGTGACCGCCGATCCCACCCTGGCGCGCGAGGTCTATGCCACCTGCGCCCGCAACGGGACGCGTGTGCAGCACATCGTCTACGACGCCAGAGATGCACAAAAGCTGACCGATCTGATCGCCAACGGCACCCTGCCACCCGCGCCAGAGGTGATCCTCGTTCTTGGCAGCTACGCTGAACAACGCCCCGGTCAGCCGCAAGAGCTGCCCGCCCTTGTCGCCACCCTGCCCGAAGGCGCGCGCTGGATGCTGTGCGCCTTTGGCCACACCGAACACACCTGCCTGCGCGCCGCCGCGCGCTTGGGCGGTGACCTACGCGTCGGCTTTGAGAATTCGATCACGCGGGCCGACGGCGCGCCCTGGCCCAGTGTCGAAGCCTCGGTCGCAGCCATTTGCGCCGAATTGGAGCAAGCCGCATGACCTGTCAAAACCCCGTTGCCCCGACCTGAGGAGACAGCACCCATGTCCCACGTCTTTCCGCGCCACACCAAATCCACCCCGCCGCGCGCCGTGCGCGGCGAGGGCTGTTACCTCTATGACGAGACCGGCAAAGCCTATCTCGACGGCTCTGGCGGGGCGGCCGTGTCCTGCCTTGGCCACGGCGATCCCGACATCATCGCCGCCGTCCAGGAACAGGCCCAAACGCTGGCCTTTGCCCATACCGGGTTCTTCACCTCGGACCCCGCCGAGGCCTTGGCCGACCTGCTGATCGAACACGCCCCCGGCGATCTGGATCGCGTCTATCTGGTCTCGGGCGGGTCCGAGGCGACCGAGGCCGCCGTCAAGCTGGCCCGCCAGTACTTTGTCGAGATCGGTCAGCCGGAACGCCGCCACCTGATCGCGCGACGGCAAAGCTATCACGGCAACACTCTGGGCGCGCTCGCGGCAGGCGGCAACGCCTGGCGGCGCGCGCAGTTTGCGCCGCTGCTGATCGATGTCAGCCACATCGCGCCCTGCTACGAATACGGCGACCGCCGCGCCGACGAAAGCGCCTTTGACTACGGGCAGCGGGCCGCCCAAGAGCTGGAGGACGAGATTCTGCGCCTTGGCCCCGAGACCGTCATGGCCTTCATGGCCGAGCCGGTTGTGGGCGCCACCATGGGGGCGGTTCCCGGCGTCGAAGGCTATTTCCGCCGCATCCGCGAGATCTGTGACAAATACGGCGTGCTGCTGATCCTGGACGAAGTCATGTGCGGCATGGGGCGCACCGGGGATCTGTTTGCCTGTGACGCCGATGGCATTGCGCCGGACATCCTGTGCATCGCCAAAGGTCTTGGCGCCGGCTATCAGCCGATTGGCGCGATGCTCTGCACCCGTCAGATCTATGCAGCCATCGAGGACGGTTCGGGCTTTTTCCAACATGGGCACACCTATATCGGCCACCCGGTGGCCGCCGCCGCTGCGAAAGCCGTGGTCACCAAGCTGACAACACAGGGCCTTGTCGATCGGGCGGCGCAGATGGGTGACCAGCTCAAATCGGCGCTGGAGGACCGGTTCGGCCAGCATCCTCATGTGGGCGACATCCGCGGGCGCGGCATGTTCCTGGGGCTCGAATTCGTCGAGGACCGCGACCACAAACGCCCCTTCGCCGCCGAGCACAGGATCGCGCCAAGGCTCAAGGCCGCCGCCTTCGAGGCCGGGCTGATCTGCTATCCGATGCCCGGCACGCGGGACGGCAAATCGGGAGACCATGTGCTGCTGGCGCCGCCGTTCATCCTGCAGGACGCGCAGGTGACCGAATTGGTCGACAAACTCGGCACGGCTGTCGGAAAGGTGATCCCATAGGGACATTTCGCCACCCTTGTCGGTGTGGCGCAGGGCGCGAATTGCGGTCATGATCCAAACCGTTGGAACGGAAGGATGCCCAGAATGATCGCCTACACCACCGCGCCCGGACGCGGCGACACCGACCTTTTGCTGCACCGCGTGGCGCAAAAGCTGATGCAGCGCGGGTTCACACCCGTTGGCACGGTGCAGATCAACACCGACAAGGACAACGGCGGTCTGTGTGACATGGACGTGCTGCTGCTTCCCGATGGCCAGACGATCCGCATCTCTCAGGATCTGGGCCCGCATGCCAGAGGCTGTCGCCTGGATCCCGACGCGCTTGAGACCGCCGTGGGCTTTGTCGAACAACGGCTGAGCCAAAGCGCCGATTGCCTGATCGTCAACAAGTTCGGCAAGTCCGAGGCCGAGGGCCGCGGATTTCGACGTGCCATCGGCGAGGCGATGGCGCAGGGCATTCCCGTCCTGGTGGGTCTGAACCGTTTAAACACCGAGGCCTTCATGGCCTTCACCGAAGGTCTGGCCGAAGAGGTCGCCCCAATCGAGGATGACCTGATGACCTGGTTCCTGCACCAACTCACTGACGCGACGACCTGATCCGACCGGGTAAGGACGGCGATCTCCGATTTGGTGACACTCCGGTCGGGGTCTGCCGGGCCGTCCGGAAATGCCCTGTCACCCTCCAATTCGCTGGCCGGTTTCACACTTGTCATGGCGGGCTCCAATAGCGGCGCCCCAGCACAGGCGCGCAGGTTCGACAGGTCTGATCCCGGATCGAAGTCGGTGAACCACCTGCGCTAATCGAGCGGGTTCCCCCCCGCAGGACCTTGCCAACGTTCAACGCGCGACCGGCCCCTGATAAAGCCCCCGCTGTTCGGGGACAGCGCGGATCAGGGTCATGCCAAGGCTCCCTTGCCGGGACTTTTGACCCCGAAACGCAGTTTGGCGCGCTTCGCAACTGGTCTGGCGCGCGTTGCGATTGAACGACATGTTGGCACACCGATATCTCTCGGGAACACTGAAAGGACTGGCTTATGGTGCAAACCAACGTCGCCCGCACATCCGCAGGCTTTGGCACATCCGCCGCACGGCCAGTTCTGTCGCGGGGCTGGAAGGTCACCGGAGGCACCGAACGTTTCGGCGAAAACAAGGTGCTGTCCAGCGGCGTTTCTGGACCGGCACCGATCGGGCGCGCCGTCCCGCGAGGCCGCACGGCCTTGCAGCATCTGGCCTCAAAGCGCGGCTTTGGCGCGGGAATGCTGTTCTTGCCACGTCATGCGCGACCTCGGCCCCTACACGCCCGCGCTGATCGCCCTACTTTCACCAAGAACGCCGGCAGGTCATGGGCCTGTGTTGTCGATCAAACAATGCGGAAATCCCAGACACGCGCCGGGTTTGGCGCTGATCATTACCGGGCTGCTGGCCAAAGTCATCATCTCCCCAATCTGCCGTGGTGGCATGTCACCCGCCATCGCAGCGTCTGAAAGGAATTTGCACACATGATCGATCACCCCATCACCCAACGCTGGCCCGCCAAGGACCCTTCGGTCATCCAGCTCTATTCCCTGCCAACACCCAACGGCATCAAGGTGTCGGCCATGCTGGAAGAATGCGGCCTGCCCTACGAGCCGCATCTGGTCAATATCATGCAAGGTGACCAGATGAGCGAAGGCTTCACCGCCCTGAACCCCAACCAGAAGATCCCGGCGATCATCGACCCCGATGGCCCGAACGGCGCGCCCACGGCGCTTTGGGAATCCGGTGCGATCCTGCTCTACCTGGCGGAAAAGACCGGCCAGTTCCTGTCCGAAGACCCGGCCGAGCGGCTTGAAACACTGCAATGGCTGATGTGGCAGATGGGCGGGGTTGGCCCAATGATGGGACAATTCGCCTTTTTCAACAGCTTCGGCGGCAAGGACTGGGAAGACAAGCGCCCGCTTGACCGCTACCGGACCGAAACAGCGCGCCTTTTGAAGGTGTTGGACAATCGCCTGGACGGTCGCGATTTCCTGATGGGCGATCACTACACCATCGCCGACATCGCAATCTGGCCCTGGGTGACGTCAATGGAGCGATACCACAAGGCATATGGCGTGCTGGGGGTGACGGACTCGAAGAACCTGCTTGGCTGGCTGGAGCGAACTGCCGAGCGCCCCGCGAGCCAACGCGCAACGAACATTCCGGCGATTTCGTAAACCTGCGCCTGTCGATGTGACCCGGTCCGTTGGGCCCCAGCGCCCCCCGGCCTAGCGTCAGTTCACTGTTCCCCCGGACACGTTGCACCGCCGCAGTCGACTGCGGCGGGGCAAAACCTCTTAGTCTTCAGCCTCGTCCTCAAACCAGTCGTGATTTTCGCGTTGCAGCTGTTCAAGCACCGTAAGGATATCCGACAGATGCGCGCGGACAGCCTGCGCGGTTCGGTCCTCGTCCCGCGATTTCAAGGCCGCCAGGATCGCCGTATGCCCGTCCAGCGCCGCTTGCGAGGCAAAAGACAATGACATGAACCGCACCCGGTCCGTATGCGCCTTTTTCTCCTGAATGGTTGCCCAGGCGAAACCAAAGCCCGCACGCGCGCAGATTTCGTGGTGAAACCGATTGTCGAGCTGGTGGAACAGGCGGTTGTCGCCAGCATCCAAAGCCTTGCGTTGCTGTTCGATCAGGTCGGCGAGCGCGACGAAATCCGTCTCGGTCAAGGTTGTGCAGGCCCGCCGCGCCGTTTCGATCTCGATGGCAGTGCGCAGGAACCGCGCCTCCATCACGTCGCGAGACGATATGTGACTGACCACGGTGGCCTTTTGCGGACGGATGATCAGGAAGCCCAGCAGCGACAAGCGGTAAAAGGCATCCCGAACAACCTGGCGCGAGACCCCCAACCGCTTGGACATCTCGGCTTCGGAAATCTTGGCGCCCGGAGGCAACTCCAGCGACAGTACCAGCTGATAGAGCCGTTCAAAGACTTGATCCGCCAATGAGACCCGCGCGAGTGGTTCCAGCTGGGTTGAAGGTGTTTCGTTCACGTGGCGCCCCAAACTAGCATATTAGTTGACTAGACGATCATTTTTGTACATAGCTACAAAAAAAGCACACGTAAAGGTCTACCCCCATGTCTTTGCTGGATGACGACCGGCTGTTCCCAGCCGACCCCCGCACTCGCGATCTGTCCCGCGCGCTTTATGCGCAGGCCCGGGAGCTGCCGATCATCAGCCCCCACGGCCACACGCAGCCCGTTTGGTTCGCCCAGAACGAGGCCTTCCCGAACCCGGCCGAGCTGTTTGTGACACCCGATCACTACGTGTGCCGGATGCTGTTTTCCCAAGGCGTGCGGCTCGAGGATCTGGGCATCAACCGTCTGGACGGCAGCCCGGTCGAAAGCGACCCAAGGGCGATCTGGCGGCGGTTTGCCGACCACTATTACCTGTTCCGCGGCACGCCTTCGCAGATGTGGGTGGACTATTCTTTCGAGCATGTCTTTGGCATCACGACACCGCTGGGGCCCGAGACGGCGGATCAGATCTACGACCAGATCGCCGAGTGCCTGGCCAAACCCGAATTCCGCCCCCGCGCGCTGTTTGATCGGTTCAACATCGAGCTTCTGGCCACCACCGAGGGGCCGCTCGACACGCTCGAACACCATGACACGATTCAGGCCAGCGATTGGGATGGGCGCGTGATCACCACCTACCGCCCCGATGCCGTCGTCGACCCTCAGGCGCGCGGCTTTCTGGACAACCTCGACCGGTTCGGCGCGCTTGTGGGTGAGGACGCCACCACCTGGGACGGCTATCTGGCCGCCCACCGCAAGCATCGCGCCGAGTTCAAGAAACGCGGCGCGACGGCCACGGACCACGGCCACCCCAGCGCGCAGACGGCCGATTTGTCGGACGCCGAGGTGCGCGCGCTCTTTGACCGGGTCCGCCAACCCGGGGTCAGCGCAGAGGATGCCGAACTGTTCCGCGCCCAGATGCTGACCGAGATGGCCCGCATGAGCCTGGACGACGGGTTGGTCATGCAGATCCACCCCGGCTCGCGTCGCAACCACCATGCAGGCATGTTTGACGCCTTTGGCCCCGACAAGGGCTTCGACATTCCCGGGCGTACGGACTACGTCAGCGCCCTGCGCCCGCTCTTGCAGGCGGTGGGGCTGGAACCCGGCCTGCAGATCATCCTGTTCACGCTGGACGAAACCAGCTATTCGCGCGAACTTGCACCGCTTGCCGGGGTGTACCCTTGCCTCAAGCTTGGCCCGCCCTGGTGGTTCTTTGACAGCGCCGAGGGGATGATGCGGTTCCGCCAGCTGGCCACGGAAACCGCCGGCTTCTACAACACGGCCGGGTTCAACGACGACACCCGTGCCTTCTGCTCGATCCCTGCGCGCCACGACGTGGCCCGCCGCGTCGACAGCGCCTACCTGGCCGATCTCGTCGTCACCGGGCGCCTGCGCGAGGGTGAGGCCTTTGAGCTGATCCACGACCTGACCTATTCCCTTGCCAAAAAGGCCTATCGCCTATGACCGCTCGCCCCGACACCGGCATTGTCCACCTGGGCCTCGGTGCCTTTTTCCGCGCCCACGGAGCCGTCTATATCCAGGAAGCCATGGCTCAGGCCGGCGGCGACTGGGGTGTCGTCGGCGTCAGCCTGCGCTCGCCGGGCGTGCGCGACAAGCTGCGCGCGAGAGACTGGGATTACACCCTCGCCGAGATGGGCCCTGACGGCATGACGCCCCGCACCATCGACATCCTGAACGACGTGCTGGTCGCGCCTGAAGTTCCACAGGCCGTGCTGGACGTCATGACCCGCGACAGCGTCAAGATCGTCAGCTTGACGGTCACCGAAAAGGGCTATTGCCTGACCTCGAGCGACGGTGGGCTGGATCTGGACCATCCCGACATCGCTCATGACATTGCAAACGCCCTGCCCCGCTCGGCCCCCGGCTACATCGTGCGCGCCTTGCAGACCCGCAAGGCGAAAGGCCTGCGCCCCTTCACCGTTCTGTCACTGGACAACCTGCCCGACAACGGCGCCAAGCTAAAGGCGGCTGTGCTGGCACTGGCGCAGCAGATCGACCCCGATCTGGCAGGCTGGATCGAGACTGAGGCACGGTTCCCCTCGACCATGGTCGACCGGATCGTCCCGGCCACGACACCCGAGCTGATCGCCCAGGTCGCGGCACAAACCGGACAAGAGGACGCGGCCACGGTGGGGCACGAGCCCTTCCGCCAGTGGGTCATCGAAGACGCTTTTGTCGACGGGGTCCGCCCTGCCTTTGACCTGGTCGGCGCGCAGATGGTAAGCGACGTCCGCGTCTACGAACACATGAAGCTGCGGATGCTGAACGGCACGCACTCAAGCCTCGCCTATCTCGGCGCCGTCGCAGGGTTTCGGACCGTATCCGAGGCCTGTGCGGACCCGACCATAGAGCGCTTCCTGCGCCACCTCTGGACGCAAGAGATCATCCCGACGCTGAACCCGCCCGAAGGCACCGATCTGAACGCCTATGCCGAGGCGCTGCTGGCGCGCTATCAGAACCCGGCGATCCAGCACCGGTTGGAGCAGATCGCCATGGATGGCAGCCAGAAACTGCCACAGCGGATTCTGGCCACCGTGGCCGAGAATCTGGCAGCCGGTCGTCCAAGCAAGGGCCTTGCGCTGGCCCTGGCAGCATGGGTGCAATTCCTGAAGGGCCGCGACGACAACGGCGCGGACCTCGTGGTCTCGGATCCCATGAAAGAACGGCTTCAGGCGGTGATCGCTGCCGCGACCTCGACCACGGATCTGGTATCACGCCTGCTGGACGTTGCGGCGGTTTTCGGCAACCCTGCCCCCCAGGGTCTGGCGCCCGCATTGACCGAAGCGCTGGACCTGCTTGACACAAAAGGCGCGAAGCGCGCCCTGCAGGAGGTTGCCCCGTGACCCAAGAGGTTTTGATCCTTCACCCAACGGACTCGGTTGCCATTGCCCTGACCGATCTGAGCGCAGGCACCCGGATCGATGCGGCTGGGACAGACCTGAAAACCGACGTCCCGCGCGGTCACAAGATTGCCACCAAGGCCTTGGCACCCGGCCAGCCGGTCCTGCGCTATGGCCAGATCATCGGGCAGGCCACCGCCGAGATCAGCCCCGGAGAGCACATTCATTCCCACAATCTGGGCATGGGGGATCACAGCGACAGCGTGGCCTCGGGGACAGGAACACTGCCCGAGGTTTCTGCCGAGACGCCTACTTTTCAGGGCTATCACCGGGCCGACGGCCAGGTGGGCACGCGGAACTACATCGGCGTTCTGACCTCGGTCAACTGCTCGGGCTCGGTGGCGCGTTTCATCGCGGAAGCCTCTGAACGGACAGGGCTCTTGCAGGATTTCCCCAATGTCGACGGCATCGTGCCCATCGTGCACGGCACCGGCTGCGGGATGTCTGGCAAGGACGAAGGCTATGACACGCTCTTTCGCACTTTGGCGGGTTACGCGCAGAACCCAAACTTTGGCGGGATCCTTCTGATCGGTCTGGGCTGCGAGGTCATGCAGGTGGCCGATCTGGTCGGCGGTCGCCCGATCCGCGCCGATGGCGCGCTGCGCTACATGACCATCCAGGCCGAGGGCGGCACACAGGCGACCATCGCCAAGGGCCTGAAGGAACTGCGCGGCATTGCCGAGCGGGCCAATACGGCTGAACGCGCCCCCGCCCCAATCAGCGCGCTGACCATCGGCATGCAATGCGGCGGCTCGGACGGCTATTCCGGCATCACCGCGAACCCCGCATTGGGTGTCGCCTCGGATCTGCTGGTCGCCCATGGCGGTACCACGATCCTGTCGGAAACGCCCGAAATCTATGGTGCCGAACACCTGCTGACCGCCCGCGCCGAGACCCCCGAGGTGGCCGAGGCCCTGATGGAACGCATCCACTGGTGGGAAGCGTACACCGCCCGCAACGGCGGCGAGATGGACAACAACCCAAGCCCGGGCAACAAGCGCGGCGGGCTGACGACGATCCTGGAAAAGTCGTTGGGGGCCGTGGCCAAAGGCGGCGCGGCACCGTTGAAAGGTGTCTACAAGTTCGGCGAGCGCATCGACACCAAGGGCTTTGTCTTCATGGACAGTCCCGGCTTTGATCCCTGCTCGGTCACCGGTCAGGTGGCCTCGGGCGCGAACCTGATCGTATTCACAACCGGGCGCGGCTCGGTCTCGGGCTACCAGCCTGTACCCTGCATCAAGCTGGCGACCAATTCCGAGATGTATGCGCGGATGTCCGGCGACATGGACCTGAACTGCGGCGATGTGGTCAGCGAAGGCGTCTCGCTTGAAGACAAGGGCCGAGAGCTGCTGGACCTGATGATCCGGGTGGCCAGCGGTGAGGAAACCAAAAGCGAGGCGCTTGGGTACGGCGGGGTCGAGTTCGTGCCCTGGCAGATCAGCGCAATCATGTAAGCGGGCCTCGGGGTCCGCGCGTTAAATAGTCCACTCACGTGACCAAAGACCCGCTGTCGATCTGCGACAGCGGACAGATTATGCCCTGTACCCGCCCGGCCCCCACGGTTTTCCGTGGGGGCCGGGCGGGTTGGCGGCGCAATAGTTCAAGATGGACCCGCTTCGGCGGGCAGGCCGAAACGCCGAACAGCTTCTGATCAAAGGCGCAGCGCAGCCAAAGGCAGCGGACGACGTATCGTGGCATCTGGCACGGGGCGTGCAAAGCGCGCCGGTCCCGGCAAGGCAAAATTGGGGGACCGGCGCACAGGCCCTTAACCTGCCAGGTCGAGGGCCTCTTGTGCCCAACCTTCCGGAAGGGGTGAGGGCCGATCGATCTGGACCTGGTCTACGGAAACGGCCCGCGCGTTACGTACAAAGATGCCGGGAAAGCCGTTGGGATAGGGATCCAATCCGTAGATGCCGCCATCGGGGCGGCGGACAAAGCAGTTGCGGCGGCCCGCTTCGGGGTCATCCAGATCATTCACATCCTCGGGCACCGGGCGCAGATCGAGGAACAGTTCATGCGCGAACGCCCCGGCCTCTTGCCGCAGGTTCACGGCGCTGATGCTGACGTTCTCGATCGGCATGGCCGGATCGCCGTTCACCACGATCGCCCCTTCGCAGCGCCCGGTGATCCCGGTCACCGCCACGTCTCGCACGACCGAGGGCGTGGCCCCGCGCACCCGCGCGTGCGAGTTGATGGTGATCGGCTCACCCGAGCCCCAATAGGTGTGCGGCGCCTGCGCGCAATCGACTGTCGAGTTGGCGAAACGGATGCGCTCGATGGTGCCACCGTCGCGCGCCATGATGCCGAAGGCCCGGTTGGTGCCGGTGATCGTGAGGTTCGAAAAAACCACGTCGCGCACGTCCTGATGGGTTTCGGTTCCGATCTTGACCGAGCAGCTGCGCGAGGTGAAATGGCAGTTGCTGACGTGGATGCGCTCGGCCGGGCCCTCCAGCGCGGGGTCCAGCTTGGCGCATGTCTTGACGCAGACTGAGTCGTCGGCCGCGACGATCTTGCAGCCCGACATGAAGACATCGCGGCAACTGTCGAAGTTCACCCCATCGGTGTTGGGCATCAGCATGTCATTCAGGATCGACACATCCTGGATCCGCACCTGATCGCAACCGATCAGGTGCACCGTCCACATCGGCGCCTCGGAAAAGGTCACGTCGCGGATTTCGATGTTCTGGCAGGCCTCAAAGACCACCATGCGCGGGCGGTGGTACTTGGCCCATTTCACCCCGTCGAACAGCCCCTCGCGCGAACACCAGTTCGGCCCGCTGCCGTGGATGGTGCCGCGCCCGGTGATCGAGATGTTCCGTGCATCCCTGGCCACCAGGAACGCCCGGTCGCTGTCTTCGGCAATGACCGAGACGGCGCCCGCCTCGAAATCGGCGTAGTCCTCGGAACAGGCCAATGTTGCGCCCAGCGGCACATGCAGTTCGATGCCAGAGCGCAGCACGATGGCGCCCGCGACCCAGCGGCCCTGCGGGATGGTGACGCGCCCGCCGCCACGGGCGGCGGTTTCGTCGATGGTTGCCTGTAGGGTGTCCGTGATGACTGTGCCCTCTTGCGGGGCGGGAACAACTGTCATGTCACCTGTCCTGATCCAGTGAGAATTCAAAAATCTGAAGCATGTGCACCAGCACACGCAGGGTCGAGAACTGTGCCGTGGGCTCTTCCTCGGGCGCTTGCGGGACGCGGCGGCGACGATCCGACCAGTTGAAAAAGAAACTGGGGTGCCCGGCCCGGTTCGCGCCAAGGATGTCGCGGTCCAGGTTGTTGCCGATCATCGGCACAAACTGCGCCTGATACGCAGACAGCCCCATCTTTTCGCGCGCGACTTCGAACATCCTGGCGTCGGGCTTGCGCACGCCGACGTCGCCCGAGATCACATGTTCCTCGAACAGATCCCACAGGCCCGCGGGCTTCAGCACATTCTCGAATGTCTCGCGCGGGCCGTCGGCGACAAGACACAGGCGATAGCCAAGGTCCGAAAGCTCTCGGATCACCGTCTCGGCCCCGGGTATCAGCTGGGCCGAGATCACCACGTCGCTGCCGTCGTCACGCTTGATCTCGGTGCCTTCGTCGACCAGCGTGTCACCGCAATCAAAGAAGATCGCCGGCATGTGCGGAACGTCGGCGCGCAGCCGATCGAGGTTGCGCCGCATGCGCGCGCCGATCCAGTCCGGCATTGCGTCCCACGGGACGAAGGGCACATCGGTCAGGTCAAAAGCGAGCCCGCGCCCAAGAGCCGGCGAAAACTGGAGCCGTTTCAGGAACAGTCGCGCCAACCGATGGTCCTGCGCCGTGACCTCGCCAAAGCCTTTGGCAAACGGGTTTCCCAAATGGACACCCTCAATGCCCGCCGAGGTGCCGCACATGTAGCGCGTCGCCTCGGCCATGTCGTCGCGATGCCAGGCATCCCGGAAATGCGCATGTTTCCCCGCCTCGCACCAGACCACCGGACGCCCACCGCGCGGGTTCAGTTCGACGTCGTGCCGACTGCCGTGAAACGTTGCCTCCACCGAGATTGGCTTACCATCGGTGACATGCACCCAGATGTGTTCCAGATCATAGACATGGCCGATGTCGTAGTCCCAGAAGATCGCGAACTCGAAACAGACCTCGCCGCGCGGTGTGACCGTGAATTTCGACGAGGGCGATTTCGCCTCGTCGGTAAAGGCACTGACGCCGACTTGCACCGGGCGGAAGGGTTCCGCCCGATCGAGCAGCAAAATGGGCGCGACCGCACGGGCCGTCTCTGACATCAGATCATCCATCATGCCGACAGCGCCTGTTGTTCACGCGCCTCGCGCAGTGCCCGCGCCCGGCGCGGATCGGGGATGGGCACGGCATTCAGCAAGCGACGCGAATAGGCCTCGCGCGGGTTGGCAAAGAAGGTGACGGTGCTGCCCGCCTCGACCAGCTTGCCCTTCTGCATCACGCCGATGCGGCCCGCAAAGTTCGAAATCATCGACAGATCGTGGGTGATGAACAGGTACGTCAGCTTGAGCGTCTCTTGCAGCTCGCGCAGCAGATCGATGGTCTGCGCCGCAATCGACACGTCCAACGCCGAGACGCTTTCATCCAGCACCACAAAAGAAGGATTTGTCACCAGTGCGCGCGCAATGCCGATCCGCTGGCGCTGCCCCCCCGAAAAGGCGTGCGGATAGCGCGACAGCATGTCGGCGTTCAGCCCCACCCGCTCCAGCAGCATGGCCGCCCGGTCGCGGATCAGCGCGCCGTTTGTTTCGCCCTGATTGACCAGCGGTTCGCCGATCAGTTGCTCGACCGTCATGCGCGGGTTGAGCGAGGAATAGGGATCCTGGAACACCATCTGCATATGCGCGCGCATCTTGCGCAGGCTATCGCCTTGCAGTTCTGTCAGCTCGTGAAACTTGTCATCCGGTGCCTTGAACTGCACCGAGCCCCCGGTGGGTTGATAGGCCCGCAGGACCGCGCGCGCGACCGTGGACTTGCCCGATCCGCTTTCGCCGACCAGACCAAAAGTTTCGCCCCGCCGAATGTCAAAGCTGACGTCATCGACGGCCTTCAGCTCTTCGACCGTGCGACCGCGCCAGTCCTTCTTGGTGGGAAAATGCATCTTCAGGTTTTCGACCTTCAGCACCACCTCGGCTTGTTCGCGGCTGGCCTCTTTGGGCTGGGCCGGGACCATGGCTTCGACATTGTCGGCCATGGCGTATTCCGGCAGGCGTGGGATCAGCGACATCAGCTTGCGGGTATAGGCGGCTTTCGGGTCGTAAAAGATCTGGTCGATGTCGCCCGTTTCCTCGATGATCCCGTGGTTCATCACGGTCACGCGGTCCGCCAGTTCCGCCACGACACCGAAGTTGTGGGTGATGAACATCACCCCCATGTTGAACTTTTCCTGCAACTCGCGGATCAGGTTCAGGATTGTCGCCTCGGTTGTCACATCGAGGGCCGTCGTGGGTTCATCCGCCAGCAAAAGTGAAGGGTTGCACGACAATGCCATGGCGATCATCGCCCGTTGCCGCATCCCGCCCGACAGCTGGTGCGGATACTTCTTCAGCATCCCCCTTGGATCGGGCAGCTGGACCAGGTCCATCAGCTCGGCCGCGCGATCCTCCAGCGCTGCCTTGCGCAGGTCGGTGTGCAGGGTCAGCGTCTTCATGACCTGTTGACCGATGGAATGCACCGGCGACAGCGCTGTCATCGGCTCTTGAAAGATCATGCCGATCTGGCCGCCGCGCAATTCGCGCATCACGCGGCTTTCGCGGCCATGGTCCAGAACCGACACCGGCCCGTTGCGCCCGTTGAACAGGACCGAGCCCGAGGTCTGCGCGCTGCGTGGCATCAGGTTCAGGATCGCACGGGCGGTCAGGGACTTGCCCGATCCGCTTTCGCCAACCACGCCCACGACCTCGCCCGGTTTGATGGTCAGGTCGATGCCCTGCACCGCGTGCACGGTGTGGTCGCGCATCTCGAACTTGACGTCCAGGTTTTCGATTTCCAGAAGGTTCTCTGCGTCGCGCATCTCTGTCCCTCCTTATTTCTGATAGGGGTCGGCTGCATCGCGCAGACCGTCACCCAGGAAGTTGAACGCCAGAATCGTGACCACGATCGCGCCACCGGGCGCCAGCAGCCAGGGCGCCAGCGAGATCGACCGCAGATTCTGCGCATCCTGCAGCAGCACGCCCCAGCTGATCACCGGCGGACGCAGGCCCAGCCCCAGGAACGACAACGCGGTTTCGCCCAGGATCATCTCGGGGATGGCCAGCGTCACGGCGGCGATGACATAGGATGTCATCGACGGCAGCATGTGCCGCGTCACCACCCGCCGGGGCTTGGCGCCCGACAGTTGCGCGGCCAGCACGAAGTCCTGGTTGCGGATCGTCATGAAGTGCCCCCGCACAACCCGCGCCAGGTTGGTCCAGCCGATCAGGGCCAGGATCACCGTGATCAGCAGGTAGACAAAGATCGGATCCCAGTGGATCGGCAGCGCGGCGGCAAGGCCCAGCCACAGCGGGATCGTGGGGATCGAGCGCACGAACTCGGCCACGCGCTGGATGGCGGCGTCGACACGCCCCCCGACCAGACCCGCAATAGACCCCAGCGTGATGCCGATCACAAAGCTGAAGAACACCCCGATCAGACCGACAGACAGCGTCACGCGCCCGCCATAGATCAGCCGCGACAGCAGATCCCGGCCAAGCGAATCCGAACCCAGCAGATAGATCCGGTCACGCCGTCCGCCCTCGATCCCGAAAAGATGCAGGTCGGTCTCGTAAAGGCCCCAGAAGTGATAGCTGTCGCCGCGGTGGAAAAACTTGATGGGCAAGACCTTGTCGGTGTCCTCGGCAAAGCTCAGGCGGGCGGTTTCCGGGTCACGCTTGCGGTCAAGGCCATAGACAAAGGGCCCGATGAATTCGCCCTCGTGGAACAGATGCACCGACATCGGCGGCACATAGGCATGAAGCTTCGAGTGCTTGAAGGGATCATAGGGCGCCAGGAACTCGGCAAATGCCGCCACAAAATACAGGAACCCGATGGCGTACAGCGACCAGAGGGCCAGCTTGTGTTTCTTGAACCGCCACCACATCAGGGTGAGCGGCCGGGCGGTGTCGATCACCCGGGTCGGTTCGTCGGTTGGGGATGTCGTCACATCGGTCATCGTCTTGGCCTCAGGCGTGACGGATACGCGGGTCTGTCAGGGTCAGCAGGATGTCCGACAGAAGCGTTCCGATGATGGTGAAGATCGACAGGATCAGGATGAAGCCGCCCGCCATATACATGTCCTGGTTCAGAAGGGCGCGCAGCAAGAGCGGGCCGGTCGTGGGCAGGTTCAGCACCACAGCCGTGATCACGTCACCCGAGATCAACGCCGGCAGGGCCCAGCCCACGGTCGAAAAGAAAGGGTTCAACGCCACGCGCACCGGATAGCGCCAGACCACCTCGCGCTCGCCCATGCCCTGGGCGTATGCGGTCTCGACATAGGGTTTGCCTAGCTCTTCCAGCATGTTGGCGCGCATGACCCGCAAGAGGCCCGCCGCGCCTCCCGTCGCCAGAACCACAACCGGCACCCAAAGGTGGGCCAGCAGGTCCCAGAACTTGGCAAAGGTCCAGGGCGCGTCTGCGTATTCGGGCGAGAAGAGCCCGCCGACGTGGAAGTTGAAATAGGCAAAGCCCAGCCACATCAACACCAATGCCAACAGGAAGTCCGGGATGCCCCGACCCAGAAAGCCCAGCACCGTGAAAAGGTAATCAAAGACCGAATACTGGCGGGTCGCCGAATAGACACCGATCGGGATCGCGATGATCCAGGTCAAGAGCAGCGACAGGGTCGAAATCATCAGCGTCAGCGCGATCCGGTCCCACAGCAGGTCCGACACGGGCAGTTTCCAGTCCAGCGACAGGCCGAAGTCGCCGTAGAAGATGATCTTGCTGATCCAGTCCCAGTACTGGACCACCAACGGGCGATCCAGACCGAACGAGGCCCGCAGCTCTTCTGCTTCCAAGGCCGAGATCGATTCCCCGGTTTCCTCCAGCTCTGCGATATAGGCCGTGACGTAATCGCCGGGCGGCAATTGGATGATGATGAACGTCGCAATCGAGATCAAAACCATTGTCGGGATCGACCACAGAATGCGCTTCAGGATGAACCACAGCATGGCACTTTCCCTTTCAGAGCGCGCGCTCGGCGTAAAACTGCAGAGTTGGGGGGACAATATGAGTATGGCGGCGGGGCCGCCATACTCTAAAGCCTTCTCACAGGGAGGAATGTGAAGGCCTGGGTTTCTTTATTGATCGAAGTAGAAAGTGGCCGCCTGGGCCAGACCGATGCCGCGCAGGGCGTCATCGTCAATCAGACCTTCGGGGAAGTTCTTGACATCATTGGCTTTCACGTAGATTGCCGGTGTTTCTCCAATCAGGCCGATGGTCCATAGATTGTCACGGAAAACGCTGACCATGTCCTGCGCATAGCCATTGGCCTCTTCCAGCGAACCCGCCGATTGCGCGTTTTCCCAAGCGGTCCAGACCTCGCGGATCGGGTGATCCGTTGCCGGCTCCACTCCGTTGTTGCCGCCGCTGCTCCACCACTTGAAGTAGTTGTGCGCAAAGCCGTACCGGCCAAGGAAACGCACGGGGTCAGCGGTGATGATCGAGGACCGGTCGAAGGTGTCCAGCACCATCTCGAAGTCACCGGTTTCGACGTTTTGCGTCACCAGCGTGCGGTCCAGGTTGCGCACCAGTGCCTCGACGCCGATCTCGGCCCAGTCGGCCTGCACCAGTTCCAGCAACGACAGCAGCGCGTTGTGGCGGGTCTGGATGACAACAGTCAGCCGCTTGCCATCGGGACGCAGGCGGTAGCCGTCTCCGTCACGCTCGGTCAGGCCAACCTCGTCCAGCAGCGCATTGGCGCGATCGGGATCCCACTCGGTGCCCGCCGTTTCCAGCTCGGCATCGAAGAAGGGCGAGCCGCTGACGGGACCAGCCTGACGGGCTTCGCCCAGGCCCGAGAACGACAGTTCGTTGATCGTTTCACGGTCGATGGCGATGTTCAGCGCTTCGCGCACCCGCTTGTCTTCGAACAGAGCCTTCAGCGTGGCGTCCGGGGTGTTCAGGTTCGGGTAGATCGTCCAGGTCGAGGCCTTGGTCCAGGTCACAACCTCGTAGTCGCCGGCGTCTTCGTTCTCTTTGAACAGCGTGAAGTCGTTGGCGTTCAGGTGACGCTGCTGCAGGTCGATCTCACCCTGCACGACCATCAGGTTAAGCGCCTCTGTGTCCTGGAACAGGCGGTGCTCGACGCGGTCGATATAGGGCAGCTGGTTCCCCTCGGCGTCAACACCATAGTAGAAGGGGTTGCGCTCCATGACGACGGTGTCTGCGGGCGGCGGGGTTGCAACACGCCATGCGGTCAGAACCGGCATGTCGGGGTTGAACCACCAAGCATGGATTTGCCCCTTGTCGCCCCAAAGGTCGGTCCACTTCTTGCCACCGTTGGCTTCCACAGCCGCCGCCAGGGCATCTGCATCCGCATACTTGGGGTGGAAATTCTTCATGTAGTGGAATGGCTCGATAAAGCCGGGACGGTCCAGACCGGGCTTACCGGTCGATTCCTTGGCCAGGACGGTCAGGAATAGAGGGTACGGCGCCGCGAATGTGACGGTAAAGGTCTGCTCGTCAACGATGTCCAGCACCATCGGTTCGCCTGCTGCGGTGTAAAGCGCTGGCACGGCGGGCATCAGGTCGGTGTTCAGGAAGACGTCTTCGTACCAGAATTGCACGTCACGGGTGGTGACAGGCGCGCCGTCCGACCAGCGGTGACCCTTGCGCAGGGTGAAGGTGAAGACGGTCGAGTCATCGTTCGCGGCATAGCTTTCAACCCAGCCAGGCACGTAGCTGATGTTCTGGTCCGCATCCATGACGGCGCGCAGAACGCGCTCTTCCATCAGCTTGGTCGGCCCCCAACGGTCCGATGGACCTTTGAACGCGCGCTTCCATGTACCGCCATATTCGCCGATCGAGTCCGCGACCGCGATCACACGCGGATTTTCCGGCAGGCGCTCGGCCAATGGTGGCAGTTCGCCCGCGGCGACCTTCGCGGCCAGCATCGGGGCCTCGTCCAGAGCTGTTGCGCTTTGTGCTGCGAAAACCAACGCCAGCGCGGTCGCCGTTTTCAGCCAAGAGTGTCGCATCGATGTCCTCCATTGCATTCGACCGGACGGGGGTGGTGCAAGCACTCCTCTAGGCTTGAAACCGCGACTTCCGCCCGTTGCGTTAAAGATTTACGGTGATCGTCCTTGGCACAAGAAACGTGTATAAAATTAATTTCATAGATTTTCGAAACCCGGTTTCGGATTCACTCATATCCAGTCAAGGCATTGTTTTTTCAGTTATCTTTACACCCACACCAAAGGCGCGGAAAGCCAGGAAACGACTCACAAATGGCCAAGACCCCCACGATCCGAGACATTGCCACCCAAGCAGAGGTCGCCCCCAGCACGGTCAGCCACGTTCTGAACGGCACCGCGCCAATCAGCGTCGATGTTTCCGAGCGAATCCTCTCTGTCGCCCGCGAGACCGGCTATCTGGCCAAACGTCGACGCAAGGCGGCCGTGGCGCTGTTGCCCACCGTTCTGTTGTCCGCGAGCGAGGCGAATTTTCCGAAATCGGACCGAAATTACGTGTCATGGACGATGCTGAATGCCTTTCGCCAGGAATGCCGGGCGCGGTCGATCCGGCTGATCCCGCACATCGACAAAGGCGACAAGATCATCCCAGAAAGCCTGGTTGCGGCCATCGAAAAGCATCGGCCCAAGGGGGTCGCGATCATGCAGGCGGACAACTCCGAGCTGATCGATGCCGTGCATGATCTGGACCCCTCGGTGGTGATTCTGTCGGGTCAGGACCCGTCCATGCGGGTTGACACCGTGTCGCCGGGCAACCGTTTTGCGGCACAGATGGCGACGGACTACCTGTTCCGGATCGGGCACCGCCGCATCGCGCATGTGACCTATGGCACCCGTCTTATCGGCCAGCACCGCAAATTCGGCTTCATCGATGCCTATCGCGAAAGCGGGTACCGGATGCCGCCCGGCGCGATCATCGAGGTCGAGACCTTTCAATCAGATGTCGTGGCCCAGAACATGCTGAACTGGCTGGCCACGCAGCCGCGCCCCCTGCCCTTTACAGCGTTCTTCTGTTCCGCCGACAATGTCGCCATCGGCGTTCTGGATGCTCTTCGTCAAGCAGGCATCAGCGTGCCCGGCGATGTCTCGGTCCTGGGGTTCGACAATGTCGAGATCGGCAAGAAACAGGCGCCGCCGCTGTCCACCGTGCACGTTCCGATGGAAGAAATCGGACAGGTGGCGCTGAACCTGCTGGAAGAGGCGCGCACCCTGCCCAAGAACGAACGCTCTGCCCGTCGGGTCGAGCTGGGGTGCCGGATCGTTGTGCGTGGGTCGACGGCTGGACCGTCGCGGCCCTAGCTGCGGGCCAGTTCCATCAACAGCAAACTGCCCAACGCCTGACCATAGGGGGTCGGCAGGTTCGGTATTTGACGATAGAACTCCAGATCCGGCCCCATCGGGGTGCCATCCGAGACATCCTGCAGGAACCCGTCTTCGCCGATCCGTGACAGGATCGCGTCGCGGGCACGATCGACAAGCTGCAAATTCCCGGGGTCCAGAAGCCCCAGCCGCACGCTGCACAACACGCCATACGCAATGCCCGCCGTACCCGAGGCCTCGACCGGGCTCTCGGGGTCGTCCAGCAACGTGTGAAACATGCCCTCATCGTTCTGCAACGCCTTCAGCGCATTGACCTGCGTCTGAAGGACCTCGGTCAGATACCGCGCGATCACACTCGGGGGGGGCGAGATGCGAAAAAGCTCGGGGATTGCAATCGTCAGCCAGCTGTTGCCCCGCGCCCAAAGCGCGCGCGCATAGTGGTGCCGTCCGATGAAGTTCCAGCCGTGGAAGAAAAGCCCGGTCTCGACGTCGCCCAGATGCCGGACATGGGTCAGGAACTGGTAGTGCGCTTCGTCGATCCAATCCTGTCGGTCCAGCAGTTCTCCGGCCGAGGCCAGGAACAGAACCGCCATGAACAGCGTGTCGTCCCAAAGCTGCCGGTCGTTGTCGCGCTCTTTGACCGTATGCTGAAAGCCGCCCTCTTCGGTCTTGGGCATCTCGGTCACCAGCCAATGCGCCCAGTTTTCGATGACGCTCAGCCAATCCTCGCGCCGGTCCTGCCCGGCCAAAAGAGTCAGCGCCAGCAAGGGCGCGGTCGAGTTCACCTGCGGCCGGGGCAGCCCCCGGCCGATCTGCCAGTCGTACCATCGCGCCAGACGCGCCAGCATGGCCTGGTCCCCGGCTTCAAGCGCGGCGCGCGTCTCGCCATACAGACCGACACCGACCTCCCAGTCCCATTCATCAAAGGCGATCTCGTCCGCGCCGGCCTCGCCATTGTCGCCAATGCCCTTCAGCCGTCGGAACCCCTTGGAAAGCGCCTGGATGTGCAGCTGCAAGTCTTCTGCGGTCATTCTGTGGTGTCCTGTCGTCTGCTCCATGGTCCGTTGGCGGACCTGGAAGTCTCGATTATTGGAAAGTCCGAGGGCGCGGGGGCCGTGGCCTTTGACTCTGATCCCAGCCACATCTCGCCGCAATGCGTCGGGACGATCAGCGTCTCGCCCGCCATGATGGGCGTCGCACTTTGGGCGCGGGTGATAAAGGTTTCGAAATCGCCATCCGTGCTGTCGCCGACCCTGATCGCCCAGGCGGAAAGCGGCCCGGGCTGGCGGAATTCGCAGCCGGCATAGAGGCCGGTTGATTGCCGCTGCAGCGGTTTCGCCGACCAGATCGCGGCAAAGCCCTGGCCCGCGCGCACAAAGGCCCATTGGTCCTGCAAAACGACCTGATCCAGACGATCGAGTGGCAGAAACAGATGCGTGAACGGCGGGTCCTGATCGGTCAAGGCATAGCGCATCGCCACGATGCCATCGCGCTGGTCCACGTCGGGCATACGCCCGTTGCCCGCCCAAAACGACGGCCGCGCCTCGGCCCAGTGGCGCAGGACGCCGGGATGATTGACCCAGATCCGCGCCATCGGATCGGCCGAGAGCTGCAGATCCACCACATGCTGTTGATGCCCCGCCTGCCCCGGCTTGTGATGTACGACGCTGGAAAGCTGCACGTTCCCGGTCTTGAACAGCCGCAACTGCGCCTCACCGTCCAGCCCCTGCCGATAGCGGGCCCGCAGCTTCTGCCCCTTGGGCGGATGTGCCAGCGCGGTCAGGCTTGGGTCCGGCGCATAGGCCGAGACCGCCAGCATCACCGCCGCCGCATCCTTGCCCGGCACATGCCAGCCGCCAAACATCAGCGCCGCCACCGCGCCCAGCTCGGTCATCGGCCCGGCCAGCAGCTCTTTTTCATAGATCCGCCCCTGCGATCCCGCCGCCACGCCGCCCGCCAGATGCAGGGCAACCATGGTCGAAATCCTGTCCAGCAGCGCCTTGGCGCGCGCCTTCAGCGCGACGTCGTCCGTGAGTGTGAAAAGTGCCAGCAGGCCGCGGTAGTTGATCGGGTAGTAAGCCGCCGAGTTCCACTCGGCCAATCCATGATGATCAATGGCATCGAACCATCGATGCAGTCGCGCGGCCCCTGCATCACGATGCTGCGCGCCGGTCACATTGGCGTTTATGAAAACGGCCTCGGGCATCATCTGACCGGCCAGATGCTGGGCAACGTGGAAACACAGCGCGTGGTTTTCGCTCCAGAACCACATCACATCGTTGCCCGGCTCATCCAGCCAATAACGGAAGCCAAGGATGGCCCGCGACAGGCGCTGGACCGAGGCCTCGGGCAGTTGATCGCGGTGGCGCGCCCAGAGCCACAGCAGGCTCATCATCCGGAAATCCGCACAATCGTGCCGATCCTCGACCCGCGCGATGGCATCGTCGAAGCAGGCCTGTGCGGCGACGCTCCAACCGCCTTCGGACGCGGCCAGCAAAGCGGTCACGATATCATCGCCGCAGTCCTGACGTCTGAGCAAGGCAACCTTTCGGGCGGCAAGATCGTGACCTTCCAGACGCGCAACACCGGTCAGAACCGTCGTGCCCAGACGGCGGACCACCTGCGCGCTGCCCAGTGTGATCGCAAAGCGCAGGACGGGACAGCCAGCCGGCAGGTCGATGTCGAAGCCGGGCGAGGTCTTGGACAGCCCGCCGCCCTGCCCCTGCGCCTCCAGACAGAAGACCGCAAATGTCTGCTCTCCCAGCGCATCCGAGGTCACCCGCACCTTGCCAGTCTCGTGAAACACCTGCTCGGTCCGCAACCCGTCCAACAACGCGGTCGCCTGGGCAAGCTGGTCTGCAGGCACGTCCGAGGTGATCTCGGTTTCCAACCCCGTGCCTTCGATCAGGTCCAGACGGAAGCCATAGTTCGTGTCCCGTTCGTGCAGGTCCTCGAACCGGACGGTCAGCGTCTGCACGCCTGCGGCGACCGGCATATCGAACTGGGTCTGCTGGCGGATGTTGCGGGTGAAGGGTTCGAACGCCAGCACATGGGTCTTGTCACACCACAGATGCACTCCACCCGCGGTCGAGATCCTCAGCCGGATCACCTGATCCGCACCCGCGTGCAGCCGCACTTGCGCATGGCGGACACGCCATTCCGGCACGTGGCAGAAGTCCGAATAGTCGACATCGCCGCTGGGTCCACCCAGATACACTTCGGGGAAGTCCACGTCGGGCAGATCAACGACCCGACCCGCTATCTCGGCGCGCAGCGCTTCGCGGCAGGGCATGTCGCCTGTGGCGACCCAGCCGTTTTCAAACCGATAATCGACATCGATGGGCATCGGTCGCGGATCGCCGCGATAGACACGCGACTGTACGGCGGAAACATTCCACCGCGCCACAGCCGTTCCGACCTCCCAACTGTTCCTCATCGTCTTGCGCGCCTCCCAAGGCCCGGCACACCGCGACGCGGTCCACCAGCACACTGATCCCAAGTTATTGCCGCCCCGCTTGGGGGACACAAACGCCGAGGATGAAACATTTTTCACACCGCAAAGTTGACCGGCCAAACCCGATGAAGCCCACGATCTTGGGCTCTGGTCGATCCACTCGCGCGCGGACCCGGGGCGCGAGTGGGCATCTGCTTCAGGGCGGGAGGAAACCAGATCGTCCCGGACAAGGGTTTCATCGATCAGGGCAACCCGCGATGACGCCTTTGTTGGAGTTTGGCGGCTCGACCGCAACCCGCGCCTGCGCCTGATACGGGATCAGGTGCAGGTGATGCTGACGGACCGCCCACCCGGGCAAAACTAAGCGACAGGGATCCCCTTGGCCCTGCCCCTGCGTTTTTGCGCGGCGATGCGGAACGGGGCGTTCGGCCCGCCGAACCCGGCGTATCCCGGATTGCGCTGCACGAGTTCGAAGAAAAAGCCGTTCGCAATAGAGGGTGCGTAGCACTGAAAGAAATCGCCGCCCGCGTCCTGGTCATACAGCACCTGTGCCGCCTGCATCCGCGCCAGCAAACCATCCGGCAGATCAAACCGTGCGGCCAGGTCGTCATAATAATTCGACGGGATCGCCAGCGGAGAAAACCCCTTTTCCGTCAGCGCCTTGAGTGTCGCAAAGATATCATTGGTCGCCAGCGCGATGTGTTGGACCGATGCACCGAACGTGTCCGCAAGAAACGACCCGGCCAGCGTCCGATGGGTGTCGGCCCCGTTCAGCGTGACCTTCAGCGCACCATCCGGCGTTTCTACCACCTGGCTGCGCACCAGCCCGTCTGGGTCGATCACGTCGACAATCGGCGATTTCCGCATCTCGAAGAGCGAGGTGTAGAACAGCGTCCAGCTGAGCATGTCCTCGTAGCTCATGGTCTGCGCCAGGTGATCCACATGGGTCAGACCGGCATCGCCCGGGGGGGCCGTCGTGTGGAACTCGCGTTCCCAGACCTGATCCAGCCCGGACCCAGCGTCGATGAAGTGCAACAAGGACCCCGACAGCCCACGGATCGCCGGGATTGCCAGCTCTCCCGGTCCCAGCGGCTGAGAGAAGGGTTCGGCCCCCAACGCCTTTGCCCGGGCGACAACGGCCTGCGCGTCCTCGACCTGCAGGCCCAGATCGCAGACCGAGGTGCCGCGCGCGTTCCAGACCGCCCCGGCATGGCCCGAGGTTTCCTGATTGACGACGATCCTTATGTCGCCCTGCTGCCACAGCGCCACCTGCTTGTTGCGATGTGTGCCGACGCGGGCAAAGCCAAGCATGGCCAACTGGCGTTCCAGCGCCTGCGCCTCGGTCCCCCGGCTGGTGAACTCGACAAAACTGACCCCCTTGGGATGGATGCGGGCAGGCAGCCCGGGGGCCGCCAGGCCCGGCTCTTGCCGGTGCACGTCATCCATCAGCGCCACCAGCGACCGATGCCCGTCCCGCGCCAGCGCCGAGGTGTTGCCGCCCCGGAACTGGTCGTTGAATATCTCGAGGCTGATCGGCCCGTTGTAGCCCGCCGCCATGACCGCGCGCATGAAGCCGGTCACGTCCAGATCGCCCTCTCCCGGCATGTTGCGGAAATGGCGGGACCAATACAGCAGGTCCATCTCGATCAGGGGCGCGTCGGCCAGTTGGACGAAAAAGATCCGATCGCCGGGAATGCTGCGGATCGTTTCTGGGTCGATCTTGCGGGCCAGCGTGTGAAAGCTGTCGAGGATCAGCCCGACGTTCGGATGATCGGCCCGGCGCACCACCTCCCAGGCGTCGCGGTGGTCGTTGACATGGCGGCCCCAGCACAGCGCCTCGTATCCGATGCGCAGCCCGCGTTTGGCGGCCCGCTCGCCCAGTTCGTGAAAGTCTGCCGCCGCGCGATCGATGCCGCCCAGCGATTTGGGATGCAGGGAGGAACAGATCAGGATCAGGTCGGTGCCCAGTTCCTGCATCACGTCGAACTTGCGTTCGGCGCGGTCAAAGGCCTTGGCGCGATAGGGTTCGGGCAGGCCCTCGAAGTCGCGGAACGGCTGAAACAGGGTGATGTCCAGACCATGGTCGCGGATCATCTCGCCAATGGCGCGGGGGCTGGCCTCGTCGGCGATGAAGTCCTGTTCAAATATTTCGATCCCGTCAAAACCCGCGGCGGCAATCGCCGTCAGCTTTTCCCGCAGGTTGCCCGAGATCGAGACCGTCGCGATCGAGGTCTTCATGGCCTATCCCCTTTCGATCTGAACCCAAGCGCCACCCGCCGCGTTCGAGGTGACGGCGGCCTGAACAAAACGCACCCCGGCTGCGCCGTCTTCGACGCGCGGATAGCCCAGCCAATCGGCCGGGGCCTGCAGGCCGTCACGCCGCGCGGCGACGGCCATTGCGAACTCTGTGTAAAGATTGGCCCAGGCCTCGATCAGCCCTTCGGGGAAGCCCCGCCCGGTGCGGACGAAACGTTCAGTTTCGGGCGAAACCCCGTGGCCGTGGCCACGCGTCAGCACCTGATCGGGCTGGCCGAAGATGTTGAGTTTCAGCTTCTCGGCCTCTTCCATGTCCCACTCCAGCCCCCCCTCGGACCCAAAGATCCGCAGGCGCAGCCCGCCCCGGTTTCCAGGTGCAAGCCGTGTCGCCATCAGCGTGCCCGGTACTTCATCCGCGTAGCGCGTCATCATGAAGGCCGTGTCCTCAAGCGGCTTGGGCGCACCGCAGACATGAAACTCGGCCCGCAGGTCGGTCATGGGCAAGCCCGAGACGAACTGCGCCAGATGCGCGGCATGAGTGCCGATGTCACCGACACAGCTGGTCGGGCCCGAGATCTTGGGGTCCAGCCGCCATTTCACATGCGGCGCGTCGCCCACGTCATCCGGCGTCATCCAGTCCTGCATGAACTCGACGTGAATCTGGTTGATCCGCCCCAGCGCCCCCGAAGCGACGATCTGCTGCGCCTGCCGGATCATCGGGTAGCAGGACATGGTGTAGCAGACGCCAAAGACCAGCCCGCTGTCCTTGGCCAGCGTGACCAGCGCATTGGCCTCGGCGACCTCATTGGTCAGCGGCTTGTCACACAGCACATCGATCCCAGCCGCCAGAAAGGCCTTGGCGGCGGGGAAATGCATGTGGTTCGGCGTGGTGATCATGACGGCGTCGACGCCGTCAGGCCGCGCGGCCTCGCGCTGCGCCATGTCGTCAAACGAGGCGTAAGAACGGTCGGTGTCAAAGTACCACTCGCGCCCGCGCTCAGCGGCGCGTGCGGGGTCCGAGGACAGCGCGCCCGCCACGACCTCCCAGCGGTCGCTGAGACGCGCGGCCATGGCTTGGGTCTGCGAGATGCGCCCGCCGCCGACCACGCCCAGCCGCAAGCGTCGCGAGAGGCGGGGAAATGGGCCATCGAAGTTGATCTTTGGGGGCAGGAGTTTATCGGTCATGGGTCGTTCCTACGCAGGCGGGGTCGCGCCGTCGGGCAGCATCTCGACCGCCAGAAAGATCGAGGGCGTGATGGTTTCGAACTGATGCCAGGGGAAGTTGCCCTGGTCGTCATACATCGGGCGATGGGTGGTGCCGGGGGCCATGGGCTCTTCGAGGTAAAGCGTGCTCACGTCCTTTTCCCGGCATTGCTGCATCTTGCCAAATCCGACGATCTGGGTGTGCACCTCGCGAAAGCCGGGCACCGGGCAAAAGGCGTGATCCTTGTGCAGGCCGACGTTCAGCGGCACCGAGCCCGAGTGGTAGAGCGTGAACCCATACTGTCCCACCCAGGTCTTGGGCGACATGTAGTGGCTGATCCCGCGCAGGCGCTCTTCGCCGCGCACGTCAAAGGCCGAGGGCCAGCTTTGCCGCACTTGCTCCATCAGAGCGGCTTCGTCGGTGTGATCGGCGAAACCCTCGATCAGGACGGCGTGGCGCAGATCGTGTATCGAGGTGTCGGCGACGATCACCGATTGCAGGTGGGCCAGTTGCTGCTCGCGGATGCGGATCGGCGTTTCAGACAGGTTCAGGACAATGGTCTTGCCTGTGACCACGTGGCTGTCTTCGTCCGTCAGGACGCGCAGGGTGAAGAAGGGCGTGCCGATGTCCAGTGTCTCAACTGGCATGTTCAATATCCTTGTAAGAGGTGTTTTCCGAGGCCGGAAAGCCTTCCGGCAGCATCGCGGGGACCGGGCAAGTGCAGTCGATGTCGACAAACCGATGTTCCGCGGCCGAGGTTTCGATCCCCGCCATGACCGTCAGGATGTGCTGCGCCAGTGCGCCACTGGCGCGCGGGGGCCGGTCATCGCGCACGGCATAGGCCAGATCCAAAAGGCCTAGGCCCCGGCTGTCTTCGTTGAAGCCATGGGTGTTGTCGGCCACCAGCCAGTCGTCCCGCCCCGTCGGGCGCGGCTGAAACTCCCAACGCGACTGCGCGCGGGTGCGGTACCAGACCGGGCCCTGAAAGATGTTGGCTCCGTGGACCGGATCGGGATCGGGGATGCAGATCGTGCCATCTTCGCCATAAATTTCGAACCGGGGGGTTTCGCTGTCCCAGACATCAAAGCTCATGGTCATCGAGCCGATGGCGCCGCTGGAAAACTCGATCATCGATTGGGAATGGGTGTCGACCTCGACCGGCATCCATTCGCCGTAGCGGGGGCCATTCTCGATCATCCGGCGATCAAACGTCCGGCGCGCCATGCCACTGACGCGACGGATCGGGCCCAGCAGAAAGACCATTGCGGTCAGGTAATAGGGCCCGAGGTCCAGCAGCGGTCCGCCGCCGGTCTGATAGTAGAAATCCGGGTTCGGATGGTGGCGTTCAACGCCGTGGGTGCCGACAAAGGCCATCACACCCGTGGGTTTGCCGATCACACCCTGATCGATCAGCTTGCGCACCGTCTGCCAGCGCCCGCCCAGGAAAGTGTCGGGTGCGTTGCCGACCTTCAGGCCCTTGGCCTCGGCCAGGTCCAGAATGCGCTGCCCATCCGCGACCGTGGTGGCAAAGGGCTTTTCCGAATAGACATGTTTGCCGGCGTTCAGGGCTTTCAGACTGATCTCGGCGTGCGCCGCCGGGATGGTCAGGTTCAGGATGCAGTCGATCTGGGGATCGGCGATGATCTCGTCCGGCGTGCCGGTCTTTGGGATGCCGTAGGCCTCTGCCTTTGCGCGGCTTTCCTCGGCGTTCAGACTGCCGCATGCGGCGATTGTAAGCTCGGGGAACCGGGCGCAGGTCTTGAGGTAGATGTCGCTGATGCGGCCTGTGCCGATCAGTCCGACGCGCATGGTCGGGGGGTCAGGTAGGTGCATGATGTGCCCGATTGACGAAAGTGGAAGGGTCAAGCTGTTCGAAATGGCGCTGCATCCTGGCAAGGTCCGCCTGTCGGCCGGTAAAGAGCCGGAAGGCGGCCGAGGCCTGATGGATCGCCATCGCGGCCCCGCTCATGGTGACACAGCCCTTGGCCTGCGCCTTGCAAAGTAGCGAGGTCTGAAGAGGGAAATAGACGATGTCCGCGACCCAGCTGCGCGCGTGGATCAAACCCACGTCGATGGCCTCGCCCGGATAGGCGGCCATGCCCATCGGGGTGGCATTCACGATGCCATCCAGCCTGGCCATCAAGGCACCGTCCGGATCATCGACCGGGTCGATCTGATGGCTGGGGCGATGCCGGGACAGCATGCCCGCAAGCGACCGGGCTTTTTGCGGATCCAGATCCTTGATCCAAAGCTCCTCGGTCCCGTGATCCAGCAAAGCCAAGGCCACCGCCCCCGCCGCGCCGCCCGCCCCAAGCAGCAAGACCCGCCTGCGGGTCTGAAGACCCTGCGCCTGGGCCAAAGCGTTTCCAAAGCCAAGGTAATCGGTGTTGTGGCCCCGGGTACGGCCGCCGGAAAACACGATGGTGTTGATCGCGCCAAGCGTCCGGGCTTCGCCTTCCAGGGCATCGACCAATTGGGCCGCCGCGATCTTGAACGGGTGGGTCACGTTCAGACCCGCAAAGCCCCGACGCCTTGCCTCTGCAATGATGTCAGCCAGCGGCATCCCGTCCCAAGGTGCCGTGCCGGTGTCGAACCGGTCATATCGGTAACGCAGGCCCTGCGCCCGGCCCTCGGCCATGTGCATTTCGGGCGTGCGAGAGGCAGCGATGCCGTGACCGACAAGCGCGACGTTCAGCTTTGGATCCGTCATTGGACTATCCCTGATAGCCAAAGAGGCGCGGCAGCCAAAGCACGATGTCGGGCACCAGGATCATCACCAGAAGAGCCGCCAGCAGGATTCCGAGGAAGGCCCAGATCTCGCCAATGATTTCTTTCAGCGGGATGCCGGTCACGGCGTTGATGACAAACAGCAGGATCCCATAGGGCGGTGTGATCAGCCCGATCATCGAGTTCACAACGATCAGCACGCCAAAGTGCACAAGGTCGATGCCCAGCGCCTTGCAGGTCGGGATGAACAGAGGAACGATCACCAGGATGATCACGGTTGCATCAAGGATGCAGCCCAGAAGAAGCACCAGCAGGTTGACCATGATCAGGAAGACCAGCGGGCTGACATTGGCGCCATCCAGCACGGTCGAGATCGACTGCGGGATGTTTTCCTGAATCACCACGTAGGTCAGGATCATCGAGGCACCGATCACGAGGCCCACCGATGCAGCAGAACGGGCGCTGTCGACAAAGACCTCGTACAGTGTGCGCAGCTTCAGCGCGCGATACAGGCCGGCGGCGACGATCAGCGCATATAGCGCTGCGATGGCGGCGGCCTCGGTGGGCGTGGTGAAACCGGAATAGATGCCCGCAAGCAGGATCACCGGCATGAGCAGCGCAGGCGTGGCCTTGACGGTGATCGCGGGCAGTTCGCGCAGAGGCACGGCGTCTTCCTGACCAAAGCCACGGCGGTGCGAGATGAAGGTGTTCATCCCCATCAGCACCCCGCCCATCACAAGACCCGGTATGATGCCTGCCAAAAACAGGTTCCCGATCGAGGCGTTCGACACCAGCGCATACAGCACCATCGGGATCGAGGGCGGGATGATCGGGCCAATGGTCGCCGTGGCAGCGGTGATCGCCGCGGCGTATCCCCGGGTATAGCGGCCCGATTTCACCATCATGTCGATGATGATCTTGCCGATCCCCGCCGCATCGGCGACCGCCGAACCTGACATCCCTGAGAAGATGAGGCTTGCCACGACGTTCACGTGACCCAACCCGCCCCTGAAACGGCCGACAAGCGCCACGCAAAAATTCAACAACCGGTCCGAGATCGACCCGGCGTTCATGATGTTGGCCGAGACGATGAACAGCGGCACGGCCAGCAGCAGGAACCCGTCAAACAGGCGCTGCACCATGGTCTCGCCAGCGATGGCCAGGTCCTGCCCCGCCACGCCCAGATAGACGACGACGCCGGCGATAATCGCATAGGCCACAGGGACACCGATGGCGGCGGTGCCAAACAGCGCCACCATCCCGAGGATCAGTTCGAGGCTCATGACTTGGGCCCTCCGTCCTCGGTCAGCTCTTTGATCATCTGTTCCTGGGCATCCTCGGGCGGGCCAAAGCGGATGACATAGACGATGTGCCAGGCGTATCGGATGACGACCGCGAACATCAGCAGGATGTACGAGGCGAACAGCCACTTCACCGGGATCTTGTCGCCGGTGATCGGCATCCGCAGGGTCTGGATCTTTTTCAGCTCCATCAGGCGGCTGGCCATGATCGCCTCCCAGGTGGGCCAGAAGGAATAGACCATGACACCGATCACGATCACCCCGCCCAGGATGGCCAGCACACGCCGACCCGCACGCGATGCCGATTGATAGACGATGTCAAACGCGACGTGGTCCCGTTCCTTCACAAAGAACGAACACCCAAAGAAGATGATCCAGACCCAGAGAAGCGAGATCAGGTTGACCGTCCAGCCGATGGGTTCCAGCGTGCTCATCCATTCGGACACCGAGGGGATTGGCATCATCCAGGCGATCTTGGCGGCGTAGCGTGTGAAAATCTGCAAAAGAAAGGTGATAAAGATCGCCGCCAAAGCCATGGCGGCGATAAATTCAGTTACGCGGGTGATCCATCTCAGGACAGTGTTCATGATCCGGATCCCCCGCGTAAGCCTTAGGTCTTAGTTGCCAAGTGCGTTGATTTTTTCCAGCACACCTTCAGGCCAGCTGGCGGCAAACTCGCTGCCGACGTACTGCGACTGAACATGCGTGCGGAAGGCTTCGAGGTCAGGCGTGTAGATCTCGACCCCGTTGCTGCGGATGAAGTCCGCCAGGCTGTTTTCCTTGTCCAGCTGCTTCAGACGGCCCCAGGCGGCTGCGGCATCGGCGGCGCGCTGTACGGTCATCTGCTGGTCGGCTGTCAGACCGTCCCAAACCTCTTTCGAGAAGGCGATGTAGTTCAGGTCCACCAGGTGCGAGGTCAGCGCGATCTGCTTGGTGACCTCATAGAACTTGGCGTCCACAACCGTGGGCAGCGGGTTGTCCTGACCGTCGACAGCGCCGGTCGACAGCGCGGTATAGACCTCGGTAAAGGCCATCGGGGTCGGGGCTGCGCCCAGCGCCTTGCCCAGGAACTGCCATGCGTCGGTACCCGGCATCCGCAGGTTCACACCGGCCAGATCCGAGGGCTGCTGAACGTCCAGCTCTTCGCGGGTCTGGCGCAGGTTCACGTGGCGGCGGCCCAGGTACATGACCGACAGCAGCTTGACGCCCAGCTCATCCTCGACTGTCTTCTTGAACGGGTCCATCAGCGGGTCGTTGAACACGCGCACCTGGTGCGCGGCATCCTGATGTACATACCCGGTGGCAAAGATCGAGAACTCGGGGAAGAACTGCGCCAGTTCCTGCGCCGAAGCGATGGACATGGTCAGGTTGCCCCGGCTGATCGCCTCAAGTTCAGTGCCTTGGGCAAACATCGAGCCGTTGTAGCCCGGCTGGTAGTCGGCAAAGCCGGACACCATCGGCGCAAAGACCTGCGCCATCGCGACCGAGCGCTGGTCGGTTTCCGAACCGGCGGTGGCCAGCGTAAAGGTCATGTCGGCGGCAAAGCCGGGCATGGCCGAGCTGGCCAGCATGCCAGCCCCTGCAAGTACCGACAGTGCGGCGCGGCGGGTTGTCTTGATCATGGTCGTTCCTCCCTTTAGTTCGGTGCGCGTTGCGCACCCGACCGTTCTTGGTTCCATTCCCGGGGCACAGATCGCTGCGCCCGCGTCTTTGTCATTTCAGGCGGCCGCCGGTTCCGACAGGCGCACGGTTTCCCCCGATGCCGCCGCAACCTGTATCGCCTCGATCGCCCGCAAGGTGCGCAGGCCCTCCTCGCCTGACACCAGCGGCACTTCCCGGCCCGCGATCACCTCGGCAAGATGCCGGATCTGGTTGACCAGCGGATCGGTTCGGGCGCAGGGCATCGAGGCCGCCGAAATCGGCGACCACCAGTCCCGTTCCCCCGTATGGGTCCACAAACGCAGGTCCGGAATGGACAGCGCGCCATGAGTCCCGCCGATAAGGTAACAACTTTCCGGCGTGCTTGGGTAAACAGGATACTCTTTTGACGTAAGTTCCCAACTCCAGGGGGAAACAACACCATCAGACACCGACACCGTTGCAATTGCACCGGTGTCAAATGTCAGGACCGCCGAGGCGACCTCTTCATTCTCGAACCCGCGCTGCGAGGGTGCGGCCATCGCCTGAACGCGGACCACTTCGCCACAGAAGTGCCGCAGCAGATCGACGTCGTGCACCAGATTGACCGAAATCGGTCCGGCGCCCTTCAGCTTGCGCCAGGGGGCAACGTCAAAGTAACCATCGGGCTTGTAGAACCAGCATGTCGCCTGAACGGCGCGCACTGTGCCGATCTGCCCCTTGGCGATCAAGTCATGTGCCTTCTGTATCAACGGGTTGTGGCGGCGGTGGTGCCCCACCAGCAAAGGCACACCGGCGCGTCTGGCCTCTGCCACAAGCGCCTCGGCCTCTGCGACAGAGGTCGCCAGCGGCTTTTCGACCATGACCGGGACGCCAGCGCGAACGCAGGCCAGAGCCTGGTCCACATGCAGCCGCGTCGGTGTCGAAATGATCACACCATCGGGCTTTACGGTCTCCAGCATTGTCTGCAGATCATCGTAGCACGGCACGTTCATCGCCGCTGCAGCGTCGCGACCGGCCTGACTGGGATCAACCGCGGCTGAAAGAGTCACTTGATCCAGTTGCTGGATCGCTTCGGCGTGACGAAGCCCCACAAGACCAAGCCCCGCAATCACAAGGCGCTTAGGCCCCGCAGTATCCGATGCCGGTGTCTGAGCCAAACTGGCAGTCAAGTCATACCTCCCCTGCGCCGCACAGAATCAGCGCTTGTGCGGCACACTAGGCGCACGACGTGATAAAGGCAATAATATATGATATTTTTTAAATGGTGCTATTTTTTGCCGACTTGATGAGGTTTTCGAAACCTGTTACGAGTTCGGGGCAACCACAAAACTTCGGACGTTTTGGCGACATGTCCCGGCAAACCACCACCGTGGGTTTGACGACCTACGAAAAAATCAAGCACGACATCATCTTCGGGGTTCTTGAACCCGGGTCGAAGCTGAAGCTTGATGCTTTGCGCAGTCGCTATGCCGCCAGCGTTTCGACCCTGCGGGAAACGCTCAGCCGACTTGCCAGCGACGGCTTTGTTGCCGCCGAGGAACAACGCGGGTTCTTTGTCACCCCCGTCTCGCGCGAGGATCTGATCGAGATCGCCAACCTGCGGGTCCTGCTGGAATGCCATGCCCTGAAAGAATCCGTCGAAAACGGTGACACCGAATGGGAAGGCAATCTTGTGGCCGCCCACCACAAGCTGCATGTCATGGAACGGCGGATGCTGGCCGGGGACACCTCGGAAAAGGAAACCTGGAAGCGATTCGACTGGGAGTTCCACCTGGCGATGATCCAGGCCTGCAACTCGCGCAACCTGCTGGGGTTGCATGCAACCTTGTATGACAAATACCTGCGATATCAGATGCTTGTTTTGACGTACCGCGGCGAAATCGCGGTCACCGAGCACAAGGCGATGCTGGACGCCGCGCTGGCGCGCGACAGTGAACTGGCCGCCGACATTCTGAAGCAGCATATCCAAAACGGGCTGGACCATACTCTGGCCGCCATGTGATCAACGACGCAACAGGCACGGAGCCGCAAGATGCAGAACCCCAAGAACGCCTTCAAGGCAGCCCTGAAGGCCGGCAAAAGCCAGGTCGGGCTGTGGAACAGCATCGGCGGCTATTCGATCGCGGAACTTCTGGGCGGTGCCGGATATGACTGGGTGCTGGTCGACAGCGAACACAGCGCCATCGAAACGATCGAGATCCTGCCCGCCCTGCAGGCCATCGCCGGGTCGCCCGAAACCTCGGCACTGGTGCGTGTGGCAGGCAATGATCCGGTGCTTTTCAAGCGCGTGCTCGACATGGGGGCGCAGACCATCATGGTGCCCTATGTGCAATCCCGCCAAGAGGCCGAAGCCGCCGTTGCCGCCATGCGCTACGGTCCGAAAGGCATACGCGGCATGGCGGGCATGACCCGCGCAACGCGCTATGGCAAGGTCGACGACTACTTCAAGGTGGCTGAAGACGAGCTTTGCCTGATCCTGCAGATCGAAAGCGTCGCCGGGCTGGATGCGCTGGAAGAGATCGCCTCGGTCGACGGAGTCGACGGCATTTTCATCGGACCGGCGGATCTGAGCGCCTCGATGGGCCAGATCGGTGAGCTGGAACACCCCGCCGTCGAGGCCGCGATCGAAGACGCCTTTGCGCGGCTCAGGGCCATCAACGTGCCGCATGGGCTGATGTGCCTGAACGTCGAGGCCGCCAAGCGCTGGATCGCGCGTGGCTCGACCGTGACCGCTGTCGGCGTGGACATGGTCCTGCTGGCCGACAGCGTTGCGGCACTAAGGGCAGAGTTCTAGGATCAACTCCGCCAGACGGCGACAGCTATGGCCGCCACGGCGAGGATCAGAAAGACCTCGACCCCGTGGCTGTGAAAGCTGCCATCGGCATGGGCCAGGGCGGGGCTGGCGGCCAGCGCCAGGATTGCGGTTGTCAGAGGTTTCATGCCTCGATCTCCTGTTTGCGTTGATAAAGAAAGTCGCGGATGTCGAGCGTGGTCTTTTCGTCCATCGAGACATAGATCAGCGACATGTTGGTGCGTTCCTGAACCATCTGGCCCGGGAACGGCAGATAGCTCAGCTCACGCGAGCCAAAGGACGGCGAGGCCGTGCCGACCTGCCAGTCGGTTTTCAGTTCGACGTCGATCAGCTTCAGCGCCTTTGCGCCGCCCGTTCCGGGGCGTTCAAAGGGCACACCCGCGAGTTTGAGATAGCTGGTCTTGTCGCTTGCCTGCAGAAAGCCGTCGATGAACTGGGTGGCCAGAACCTGCAGGTCCGCCGCCTCGTCTTCATGGTGCATGTGGCTGTGCAGGTGGTCGCCGTGGGCATGGTTGTGGCCATGCCCGTGGTGATGCCCGTGCGCGTGGTCATGGTCGTGTTGGTGCGGATGATCGTGGGGCATCATTCACCTACCTTGTGGGGGCCGTCGTTCGACCAACGGTTGCCTTCGAATTCGCCATGTGGCGTGGCCACCGGCTTGTCGATGAACCGTTTGTGCGCGCCCAGCTTGCCGTTCGACACCAGCGCGCCCAGCACATCGACGATCACGCGGGTGCCCATCAGGGCGGTGATGTCGCTGGTGTCATAGGGCGGGCTGACCTCGACCAGTTCCATACCGCAGATGCCTTCGGCCGCGATGCCCGAGGCCAGCGCCAGCGCCTCACGCGGCAGGAAGCCGCCGGGTTCGGGCCAGCCGGTGCCAGGGACAAAGCCGCAATCTATACTGTCGATGTCAAAGGACATATAGACCATGTCGACGCCGTCCCAGGCCATCTCAAGCGCCATCTCGATGGTCTTGTCGACGCCCATCTTTTCCATGTCACCCATGGTGATGATGTTCGTCTCACGCTCGCGCGCGACCTTGACCGCCTCGCGCGGGACCTGCCAGCCGCCGATGCCGATCTGCACAAGGTTCTTGGCCGGCACATTCGGCAGATTGGTCGAATGGAACCAGGGCGTGGTGTGCATGCGTTCGTCCAGATCTTTTTCCTGGATGTCGGCGTGGCGGTCGAAGTGGACGATGCCGATCTTCTTGGAGGTGCACTCGGCGATTCCACGAACGCAGGGGAAGCCGATCGAGTGGTCCCCGCCGATCATGATCGGCAGCGAGCCAGAGCTGAAAACATGGCTGACCGCCCGGCTGATCTGGTCAAAGCTTTTCTCGATGTTCGCCGGGATCGTAAAGACATCACCGGCGTCGCACAGCGTCATCTGTTCGCGCAGATCGACGCCGATTTCATAGTTGTAGGGCGTATAAAGCGCAGAGATTTTGCGTACGCCCTGCGGGCCAAAGCGGGTGCCGGGGCGATAGGTTGTGCCGCCGTCAAACGGAATGCCCAGAACGGTGGCGTCGTAGTTGGCGACCTCCAGCACATCTTCGGCGTAAGGCGCTTTCAGAAAGGTGTTGATCCCTGCGAAGTGTGGCAGCTCTCCGCGGGCGAAAGTGGGGATCGACTTGTCCTCGATGCTGTCGGCACCGGTCAGACCCATGCGCAGGGCCCAGCGGCGTTCTTCGTCCCAGCGGCCCTCGGGGATGTCGGCCTCTTTCTGCATGGCCTTCCAGCCGGCCAGCTTGGTCAGATCGGGGTGATGCTGGCGTTTGTCGCGCGCGTCCAGCCGGGTGCGCAGATCGCGCGGGTGGTGCGACTGCCTGCGGTTTGGTTCCGAAAACAAGGGATCGTCTCCTTGATCATGTCCCGCGGGATGCGGGGTCCTCCGAGCTTTGGTGAACACCCCATGCGGAGCCCGGGGGCGCATGGGGTGGATGGGTCAACCCGCTGCAAGCATTGGGTATTTTTCCAGGATGTCCTGAAAGGGCACGCCCTGGTTGCGGGCGTCAAAGTCATAAGTGATGGTTGCGCCGATGACGTTGGGATCCACCGGATCCCAGCGCGGCTTGTCAAAGACCAGCACACGGTCGCCCAGCTTGAACCCTTCGTGCAGGTCGTGGGTGACCATGAAGACGGTCATGCCGGTTTCGTCGCGCAGCTCCATCAGGAAGTCGTGCATCTGCAGCCGCGTGCCGGGGTCAAGCGCCCCAAAGGGTTCATCCAGCAGCAACACGCGCGGGGTTGCCATCAGCGCCTGCCCGATGGCCAGACGCTGCTGCATGCCGCCCGACAGCGAGGCCGGGTACTGCTCGGCCACATGGGTCAGCCCGATCCGGTCCAGCGTCGCCTGCGCCCGGTCCTGCGCCGCCTTGCGGGCGTTGCGCGGCAGACGGCCAAGGGGCGTGCCGAATGCCTCGGCCGCCAGCAGATTGCCGCGCACCGTCATGTGCGGGAAAACCGAATAGCGCTGAAAGACGACGCCGCGTTCGATGCCGGGTTCCACGGCGGGAATGCCGCCGTCGATGCTGATTTCCCCTTTTGAGGGCGTTTCTTCGGCCAGAAGCATCCGCAAGAAGGTCGATTTCCCGCAGCCCGAGGCACCGACGATCGAAATAAACTCTCCTTCGTCGACCGAGACGTTGACCCGCTCCAGGATCGAGCGATCCCCGTATTTTTGCCAGACATTGCGGACGGATACAAAGCTCATAGGCCTGCCTCCATCCAGGGAAAGGCGCGGCGTGAGAGGGTTTTGAGCAGCCAGTCGATGATAAAGGCCAGCAGCGTGATCCAGATGACGTAGGTCAGGATCACATCCATCGCCAGATAGCGGCGCACCAGGAAAATCCTGTAGCCAAGGCCGACGTTCGAGGCCACGGCCTCGGCCGCGATCAGGAACAGCCAGGCCGAGCCGAGCGACAGGCGGACATTTGAAATCAGACGCGGCAGGATCTGCGGCAGCGCCACGCGCAGGGCAATGACGGCGGTTGAGGCACCAAGGGTCTGCGCCTTGACGATCTGCTCTTTCGGGATCTCAAGCACGCGCTGCGCAAGGTCCCGCGTCATGAAAGGGGTGATGCCGATGACGATCAGCACAACCTTGGACGTCTCGCCCAGACCGAAGACGATGAAAAGGATCGGCAACAGCGCCAGCGGCGGCACCATCGACAGCACCGCGATGAAGCTGGAAAAGAGCGACCTTGCATATGGCAGCAACCCGATGGCCAGCCCGATGACCAGTGACAACAAAGCCGAGATGCCGACACCCCCCATCAGTCGCGCAAGGCTGGCCACCGTGTCGTTCCACAGCAGGATTTCCTTGGACCGCCGGTCAGGTTCCGTGAACAGCCGCTCTGCCGTTGCGGCAATGGTCGAGGGCGCGGGCAGCAGCTTGTCGGACGGGTTCGCCGTCAGGCGGATGTCCGAGGCGACCGAATAGGCCACCAGCAGCAGCACAAACGGCAAGGCTGCCAGCAGTACTGCGCCGGGGCGGTTGGGGATGCGGTTGATCAGACGCATGAGGGCTTCCTTGGCACCGGGACGGGCGGGCCAAGGCGGCCCGCCCGCAAGGGATTACAGGGCGCCGTCGGCGGCCATCTGCATGTAGGTGGTGTCGAAGCGGAACTTGACGTTCCCGGCATCGCCCGTGACCGAGCCGTCGGGATAGGCCACGCCGACAAAGTCAGGGCTCGGCGCGCCTTCACCCAGAATGCCCTTGTCGAACAGGAACTCGGCCACGCTGGTCATGGTGGTGGGCAGATCAGCGGAACTCGCCTGCGCCACGGCGGCGGCAGGGTCAAAGAACATCTCGGTCGCTTCGAGCTGTGCCTTGTAGCCCGCCAGATCGGTGCCCGAGGCCTCGGCCATCGCGGTCAGCACCTCTTCGTCGCCCGCGGCCATCAGCGCCATGACCTCGTACCAGGCACCCGCCACGGCCTTGCCGAAGGCGGGATTGGCTTCCAGCGTTTCAGTGTTCACAACCATCAGGTCCAGGATCTCGCCCGGGATCATCGAGCTGTCAAAGAGGTTCACCGCGTCAGGGTTCGAGCCCAGGATTTCTGACACCAGCGGGTTCCAAGTCACCACCGCCTCGACATCCGAGGTGGCAAAGGCCGCGATCATGTCGGCGTCCGAGGTGTTGATGACCGAGGCCAGATCCGCCTCTTCCAGACCCACCGTGTCCAGCCCCCGCGCCAGCAGGTAGTGCGAGACGGAAAGCTCGACCAGGTTCACCGGCTTGCCCGCCAGATCGGCCAGCGTGCCTTCGCCCTTCAGGATCACAGCGTCGTTGCCGTTCGAATAATCGCCAATGATCAGCGCGGTCGTATCCACACCGCCGCCCGAGGGGATCGACAGCGTGTCCATATTGGTGGCCGAGACGCCGTCAAAGGCCCCCGCCGTGTACTGGTTGATCGACTCGACGTAATCGTTGAACTGCACGATCTCGACGTCGATGCCGTATTTGTCGGCCCATTTGTCCATGATGCCGCTGTCTTCGAGATAGCCCCAGGGCATCCAGCCCACGTAAATGGACCACGCGAGTTTGAATTCGGTCTTTTCCTGCGCGGCCAGCGGAGCGGCGGCGGCGGTCAGCACACCCAACGAAAGGGCGGTTGCGGACATCAGCTTTGTCAGTGTCATGTCGGTACCCATTGTCACGTCCCGCCGTGGAAAGGGTGGTTTGCTGTCCGCTGGCGGAACTATGAGGTCGGGCGCGGACAAAACCAGCGCAGTAACCTCCCGGGATTTTGGCCCGCCGTGTGCCTTGCCGGAATTTGCCAGCAAGGTAGCGCTTCTTGGACCAGACCTGACCGTGTCAGCGGAACCCTAAGCGCCCTGCCCCTTCAGAGAAGCGAGGGGCGGGAATTGGCTCAAGGTGAGCGGTCGAAAAACTTGGCGAAAACGTGGATTTGGGGGTTTTTGGGCAAAAAAGCGCGGCATTTGCGCAAAATTGCAGCGGTTGCGGCACGATTCTGCAGGTTCGCGCGTCCTGCCTGGCAAGGCGCCAATCGCGTTGCTGCCCCCGTCATAGGGGGCAGCACGCAGGTTTTTGGGTCTGCATTCAGGTGCGCAGACCGTCCTTGTCGAAAAAGCTCAGCCGCTCCGGATCGAAGGTCAGGCCAACCTTTTCGCCCGCCGTAAGCGGCGTGTCACCGATGCTGCGCACGGTGATCTTGCCCAGATCGCCGCAGTCCACGACAAGGAAACTGTCGGCGCCAAGGTATTCGACAAAGTCGACCTCGCCATCACATTGGCCGCTTCCGGGTGCGCCCAGCGTGATGTGCTCGGGCCGGATGCCAAGGTGTTCGGCGGGTGTTGCAGCAGCATAAGCCCCGCCCCGCGCGCCGGGCAGCTGATAGCTGTCGCCGCTGGTCGAACAGGCCAGGATGTTCATCTTGGGGCTGCCGATGAACTGCGCCACGAACAGGTTTGCCGGACGCTCATAAAGCTCGCGCGGGGTGCCGACCTGAGCGATCACCCCGAACTCCAGCACCACGATCCGGTCGGCGAGCGTCATCGCCTCGACCTGGTCGTGGGTGACGTAGATCATCGTGGCGTCCAGCCGCTGGTGCAGCTTGGCAATCTCGTACCGCATCTCGACCCGCAGGGCGGCATCCAGATTTGACAGCGGCTCGTCGAACAGGAAGGCCGTGGGATCGCGGACAATCGAGCGCCCGATGGCCACCCGCTGACGCTGGCCACCCGACAGGTCTTTGGGGCGACGGTCCAGGTAGGGATCAAGCTTCAGCACCTCGGCGGCGGCATTCACCTTTTCGGCAATCTCGGCCTTTGGCGCGCCTGCGGTCTTGAGCCCAAAGCCCATGTTGTCGCGCACCGTCATATGCGGGTAAAGCGCGTAGCTTTGGAACACCATCGCCAGCCCGCGTTTCGAGGGCGGTTCAGCCGTCACGTCGCGCCCGTCAATATCCAGCGTCCCGCGCGAGATATCTTCGAGCCCGCCGATCATCCGCAACAGCGTCGACTTCCCGCAGCCCGAGGGGCCGACGAAGACAATGAATTCGCCGTCATTGATCTCCAGATCGACGCCCTTGATGACCTGGACATTGCCATACCATTTCTCGACGGCATTCAGTTTGATCGCGCCCATCAGTTTGTCTCCTCGGTCTTGCCGGCCCAGGCCAACCAGACGGCGGCTGTCCAGGTAAAGGATTTGCCGCCGGCAGGAGTGCCGTCGGTCGGGTCGTAGTATTCGGCAAAGCCGAAGCGGGTGATCAACTCGCGCGTGGCCTCGCGCACGCGTTGGCCCAGCGGGTCACCGTAGTCTTCCAGCCCCAATCCGATCATCATGTTCATGATCGCCCAGGTCGGACCCCGCCAGTAGCGTTTGCTGTCAAAGCGATCGGACGAGGGATCGTGGCTGGGCACGCCATAGGGCACGAGGTCCATCACCCTCTCCAGATGCGCACGTTGCCCGTCTGAGGGCACACCCGCATACCAGTTCAGGAACGAAGCGTTCGAAACGCAGCCCGCCCATTCGCCGGTATGGGCATCCCGCCCGTCAAAGCTGCCCAGCTCGGGGTTCCAGATCGACTGGGCTCCCGCCTCAAGAAGCGCGATTTCGTCTTCCATGCCTCCGGTGTCGAGCCCCAGGGCCTGACCCATCATCAAGAGATCGCGATGGGCCCGAAGCAGGATGAAGGTCATCGTCGGATCAGCTACTCGGAAGGGGTTTTCCTTCAGCAGGGCCGCCTGATCCCAATTCAGCCGCCGCCCCATCTGCACCAGCCAGATGTACCGGTCATAGTCATACTTGGTCGGTCGCATCGAACCGTCGACATGCGTGGTGTCCCGGCGCGTGTACTCGCCAACACCTACCGGATCAATGCGCGCCATGGCGCCGTCCCATTCGGGCGTGTTGTCGCGACCGGCTTCCCAGGGATGGGTCACACATACCGCGCCCTGGTCCAGACGCCATTTCAGGAACCATCGGTGCCAGTGCAGCATCTTGGGGAACAGGGCCTCGGCACGGGCGCGCCCGGCCTCGGCATCCTGCTCGAAAATGATCCGCGCCATCGTGGCCGCCACCGGCGGCTGCGAGATGCCCGACGAAGGGATCGGCCCGATGCCGCCCCAAACGTCATGGCCGGGATAATAGCCGGGATCGGGCTTGTGGAACAGGATGTGCGGAACCATCCCATCCTCCCATTGACCGCTGAAGAGCGTCTCAATCTCGGTCCAGGCGCGGTCGATGTCGAACTGCGCAAAGCCCACAGCCGCAAAGGCGCTGTCCCAGTTCCACTGGTAGGGGTACAGCCCTGCCGTGGGGATGGTATATCCCCCCCGGTCGTTCTGGATCAGGATCTGCTGCGCATGATCCCATAGGTCAGTTTTTGGAAGCGATGTCATCGTCTTATCCCTTCACCGAGCCTGCTGTCAGGCCCTTGGTCATAAAGCGTTCCAGCCCCAGGAACAGGACCATGATCGGCACGGTTGCGATCACGGCACCTGCCATCAGGTGCTGGCGTGGAATTTCAGAGGAGTTGAGGCTGGCAATGCCCCGTGTCAGCGTGAACTTCGATGGATCGTCCAACAGCATGAAGGCCAACAGGAACTCGTTCCAGGCGATCATGAAGACATAAAGGCTGACCGAAGCCATGGCCGGCAGCGACAGCGGCAGGGTGATTTTCCAGATCACCTGCAACCGGCTGAGGCCGTCCATCAGACCCGCTTCCTCGACCTCTCCGGGCAGGCCCCGGAAATAGCCCTGCAACATGTAAAGCGCCACGGGGATGGTCGTGACCGGGTAGATCAGCACGATCCCGATGATCGAGTTGCGCAGGCCGGTCATCGAAAAGGCGATGTAGATCGGCAGCGCCAGAACGATCATGGGCACCATGTAGATCAGCAGGATCGACCGCGAAAACGCCGCCCGGCCCTTGAACCGCAACCGCGCGACGGCATAAGCGCCGGGGATGCTGAAGGCGAGCGTGATGAAGACGGTGATCACCGAAATCAGGAACGAATTGCCCAGATAGATGCCAAAGTTGAAGTCGGCAAAAAGCTCTGTGTACGACCGCAGCAGATCCCACCCCTTGCTCAGGTCCAGCGAGAAATCGAGCGGGTTCTGCAGAAGCTCGGACTGGTTCTTCAGGCTGGTCATCACCATCACGTAGAAGGGGATCAGCACAATCGCGGTGAAGAAGATATAGCCAAAGCCAGTCAGAAACCGGATCACGGCCTCTTCAAACTCGTGCCGGGTCAGGCTGCCGAGTTCGCATTCCTCCAGCATCACGTGCAGGCCCAGCATGGTGAACCCGCCCACGGCCGCATGGCCGATCAACTGGCCCAGGAACCCGGCGTTTTCGCCCGAGATCATCGGGCCGAAGCCAACCAGACCCAGCAGGGTCATTGCAACGCCCGCCCCAAGAACCGGCATCCGGCCATAAAGCGTGGCGCCCCCTGCAAGCGCGCCGAGGAGCAGCGAGAGCAGCAGCGAGGGGCGATAGGGATCGCCGGTGGCAAAGCTCATGGTCACGGCGACCGTTGTGGCGATGATAAAGCACCACAGGGCGCCGATCACCGGGCCGGTGATGTATCCAAAACGAAGCGCGCTCATAGCCCTTCCTCCTGGCTCATGAATTTGAAGAAGAAGACCGAGAACAGCAGCAGGCAGCAGAAGATGACCACGGCCACCGCCGCCCCTGCCCCGATGTTCGAGATCGCAAAGGCCTGTTCATAGACGTTCACGGTCAGCGTCCGGGTGCCCGCGTTACCGCCGGTCAGCAGGAAGATGTCGTCGAACTTGTTGAAGGTCCAGATGAAGCGCAGCAGGAACAGGACACTCAGGATGCCCAGCAGCTGCGGCAGGCTGAGGTACCAGAACTTCTGGAACGGGCTGGCGCCGTCCATATCCGCCGCTTCGTACATATCGGTGTCGATGGACTGCATCCGGGCGAGGATGAACAAGAACGACAGCGGGAAATAGCGCCAGATCTCAAAGACGGTGACCATGATCAGCGCCAGGGGACGTTCCCCAAAGAAGTTGATGGCACTGGGCGCGACGCCCATCTGCACCAGCAGCGCATTGGCCGAGCCCGAGAAGGGGTCAAAGAGGATCAGCCAACTGAAGGCGACCGCGATGACCGGCGCGACATATGGGAATAGGTAAAGCCCGCGCAGGATCCCCTGCCCCCGGAAACTCTTGTTCAGCAGCATCGCGGCGAACAGCCCCACGACCAAGGCCCCGATAGTGCCGACCACCGTGTAGAACAGCGTGACCCACAGAACCTCCCAGAATTCGTCACCGTCAAAGATGCGGGCGAAGTTTTCAAAGGTGAAGGTTGTGTTGGTCAGAATGTTGTCACCGCTGCCGGTGACCGATGGCTCTGACCCCTCGACCACCTCTTCTGCGGCGTCCTTGTCTGCCGCCGCGATCGGTATGCGCAGTCGTTCGTTGTAACCGCCTTCGATGTCGCCAACGTCGCAGAACAGCGTCTGACCGTTCAGCGAACAGACCTCGGGCAGATCGCCCGTCACGGTGACAAGGTCCGGAATGTTGTCGGTCAGGGTGACACCCGTCACCAGCTTGTCCTGGCTCGAGTTGCGCACACGGTATTCGATCCGCATGTTGTCGTCCGAGCCGCGCAGGCTTTCGCGGACAACCGGCGCGGGCGGCCGCAGATCGGCCAGCGCGATGGGTTTGAAACTGATCCAGAAGATCGCCAGAAGGGGCAGCACCACCACCAGCGCGACGCTGATCAGCGTGGGGGCAAGCAGGCCCCAGGCAAGCCGGGCCTCTCGCCGCGCAAGCGGCGTTGTGCCCGTCGGGGGAACGGGATGGGTCATGATGGACTCCGGGGTTCAGGGGGTGATCCCGGCGCGGGTCTGCGCCGGGATCCGGGAGGCGAAGATCGATCAGTCGATCTTCGACAGCTCGTCGTTCATGGCAGCCACGGCACCGGCCGCGTCGATCTCGTCATCGATGTACTGGCGCACGATGCGGTTGATCGCCTGGCTGTTGATGATCTTCGAGGCCAGGCTCAGCTGGCCTTCGGCCACACCCCAACGCTGGGCAACGTCCAGGCCGCCGACGATCTCGTCGATCATCGACTGGGCGTAAAGGTCACCCAGGGGCGCCTTGCGGTCGACACCAACCGGCAGCTTGGCCCAGGCATCCTTGAACGCGGTCGGGTTCTCGGGCGTGCCGGCGCGGACCGGGAACTTGCCTTCGGGTGCGATCGACAGGGTCTGGGTATAGCCTTCGTCCATCGAGAACTTCACGAACTCCATCGCTGCATCGGTGTCGGCGTCCGACGTGATGCCGAAGTAACGCACGTCACCCCAGGCTGCCCCATCGGGGTTCGACGGACCGCTGAAGTTGGTCACGATGCCGGTGGCCGCAGCCAGTTCGCGGGTCTGCGGGTCGTTGTTCAGCGTGGGCGGAGCGCTGTCGCGCAGACCGGCCAGTTCGTCCAGGATAAAGGGCGACCAGATGATCATCGCGGCCTGACCGGCAAAGTACAGCTCGCGCGATTGCTTCCAGTACAGCTCCCCCGGAGGCGAGGCCTTCGCGATGGCCTTGTAGAAGTCCAGCACCTCGATGGTGGCGGCCTCATCCAGCGGCGCAAAGCCGTCGTCGTTCACCGGCGAGACACCGTTGGCGAGGAAGACATGCTCCAGCACCTGGCTCATGAAGTTCTCGTCCACCTTGGTGGCGGCGACAAAGCCGAACATCTCTGGCGGGTTGTGCAGCTTTTCGATGGCCGCGATCACGTTGGCATACGAGCTCGGCGCTGCAAGACCCATCGAGTCGAACAGATCCTTGCGATAGACAACCATCTGCGTCCAGCCGTCGACCGGAACCGAAGCGGTTTCGCCTTCGAAGGCCGCCATGGCAACCGCGCCCGGGGCGAAGGTTTCGACGCCCAGTTCCTCGATGACCTCGGTTGCGGCCTCGGTGTCCAGGATGCCGGCTTCGGCCCAGGGCAGCGCGTACTGCAGGGTGTGATAGATCACGTCCGGCAGGTCACCAGCGGCAAAGGCCGCTGTGGCGCGGGTGCCCAGGTCGCTTTCGCTGACCGGGATCACCTCGACCGAGGTGCCGGTGGCGGCTTCGAACTGCGCCGCCATGTCCTGCTGCTTGGCCAGACGCTCGGGCTGTTCCTCGGTCGTCCAGAACCGGATGCTGTCGGCCTGAACGCCCATCGCGCTAAGCGCGAGCGCCAGGGCAGAGCCTGCCAGAAGTTTGCTGTGTTTCGTCATTTGGTTCTTCCTCCCGTTGGAAACCATTGGTGTTTGACGTGATGCGCCAGCTCGGCTGGCGTGCGGGTGGGTGGCCCATGGGACCCCCGATCCAGGAACCGCGCTTTCGCGAGGTCCCGCAGGTCTTCCACTGCCTCACCCCGGATCCGGCGGATCAGAAGTTCGGTCAGCCGCGCCCCTGCGTGGCGCAAATCTACGGAAAAGGTCGACAGTGGCGGCGAAAGCAGCGCGCCTTCTGGCATGCCATCGTACGAGATAACCGACAGGTCCTTGCCGATCTCCAGTCCCAGGGCGGCAGCGGCGTCATAGGCACCAAAGGCCGCGCGGTCGACCGAGCACACAAGGGCCGTTGGCGGCACGTCCAGCGACAACAGTTTTTGCGCCGCCAGCTCGCCATCTACGCGGTTCAGCGCTGGCTCGGAGATCAGGGCAGGATGAAAACTCAGCCCCGCCTGCTTGAGGCCCTCGAGGTATCCCTGCCGCCGCAGCGTTGCATAGGTGTAGCCCGGTCCGCCCGGAACAAAGCCGATGCGGGTATGCCCCAGCTTTGCAAGCCGCAAGACAGCCTCGGTCATGGCCGCTTCGCTTTCGATGTCGAACCAGGCACAGCCGCGCGGATCCCCGGTGCGACCGAACAGCACAAAGGGCACATCACCCGCCAGCAGGGCCGACACACGCGTATCTTCCAGATACGTTCTGGGCAGGATGAATCCGTCGGCCTTTTGCTCGTCAGCCAGTTTGCTCATCAGGCGCAGCGTGTCCTGGTCCGAAGCGGCTGTGGCCAGCGTCATGGTCCAGTCGGCAGTCGAGGCGGCCTCGGAAATGCCTGCCAGAAAATCGGCCAGGAAGGGTCGGTGGCCATCGTGTTCGTTGACCTGCAGCACCAGCCCGACAGACCGCACCCGCCCGGTCCGGATCGCCTGGGCATGCGCCAAGGGGCGGTAGCCCAGCGCGTCCGCAGCGCGACGCACCCGAAGGCGTGTGCCTTCGGCGATGTCGGGATAGTCGTTCAGCGCGCGGCTGACCGTACCCTTGGCCATGCCCAGATGCGCCGCCAGATCCGAGATCGTGGTCCGCGAACGCCCGGTAGACCGGGGGCGTTTGTTGTCTGCGATGGCCAAGATTGTAGTTCCTCCCTGCGACTCAGGAGAAGTTCCGAAACCGGTTTCGGCAAGATGTTTTTTCGAGAATCTTTTGCTGCGGCTGCACAATCCCTGGCTGCAATCGCAAAAACCGCAACAGAGCTCCGGCAGTAGCTCATTGTTTTTCATTATTTTATTCGACGTACCGACATCGGCCTGAACCGCCCGCGCAAATCTCATGATCAGAGAATGTTGACGGAATCAGGTCCTGCCGCGTAGCGTTCGAAAATCTGGACAGAAGTGTCCAGAATTTGGCGCATCGGGGAGAGTGGCAATGAAATCGCATTATCGGGTTGTGGTGATCGGCGGCGGCGTGGTGGGAACCTCGGTGCTGTATCATCTGGCCAAGATGGGCTGGTCGGATGTCTGTCTGATCGAACGCTCGGTTCTGACGGCGGGCTCAAGCTGGCACGCAGCGGGCGGTTTTCACGCGCTAAACGCCGATCCCAACATCGCGCAGCTGCAGGCCTATACGATCGACCTGTTCGAAGAGATCCAGCGCGAATCCGGTCAGGACATCGGATTGCACATGACCGGCGGCCTGACGCTGGCGGGAACCCCAGACCGCTGGGAATGGCTCCAAAGCGCCTATCGTGTCTTCCAGTCGATCGGCATCGACGACTGCCGCCTTGTCACCCCCGAAGAGGCGGGCGAACTGAACCCCATCATGTCGACCGAAGGCATCCTAGGCGGCATGTGGGCCGACCGCGAAGGCTATATCGACACCACCGGCACCGTGCACGCCTATGCCGGGGCAGCGAAGAAATATGGCGCCACCGTCGTGGAACACAACCGCGTGCTGGAACTGCATCAGACGCTCGAAGGCTGGCAGGTCGTGACCGAGAAAGGCACCGTGACCTGCGAACATGTGGTCAACGCCGGGGGCCTCTGGGCCAAGCAGGTGGGCCGCATGGCGGGGATTGAGCTGCCGGTCTCGCCGCTCAAGCACCACTACCTGATCTCGGACACCATCCCGGCGCTCGAAGAGCTGGATTTCGAAGTGCCGATGACCGTCGACCTCGAAGGCTTCACCTATCTGCGGCAGGACCAGAAAGGCGTGCTGTTGGGCATCTACGAGATCAACCACCAGCACTGGGCCATGGACGGCGCGCCCTGGGACTACGGCATGGAGCTTTTCCAGGAAGACACCGACCGGATTGAACAAGAGCTGATCCTGGGCTTTGAACGGTACCCCGATCTGCAGAACGTTGGCGTCAAGACATGGGTCAACGGTGCCTTCACCTTTGCGCCCGACGGCAACCCTTTGGTTGGCCCGGTGCCGGGCAAGCGCGGCTATTGGTGTGCCTGTGCCGTCATGGCGGGTTTCCTGCAGGGCGGCGGGGTTGGCAAATCGCTGGCCGAATGGATGATCCACGGCGAGCCCGAGGCCGATGTCTACGGCATGGACGTCGCCCGCTACGGCCCCTGGGCCGAGAACCGGCAGTACATCAAGGAAACCACCGGCCAGTTCTATACCCGCCGTTTCGTGATGACCTACCCGAACGAGCAGCTGCCCGCCGGGCGTCCGCTGAAAATGGCCCCGGCCTATTCCGAGATGACCGAAGCGGGCTGCAAATGGGGCCAAAGCTGGGATCTGGAAACGCCGCTTTACTTCGCGCCGGAGGGGTTCGAGGAAACGCCCTCGCTCAAACGCTCAAACGCGTTTGAGATCGTGGCCGACGAATGCAAGGCCGTGCGTGACGGCGTGGGCCTGCTGGACATCTCGGGCTTTTCCCGGTTCGAGGTTTCGGGCCCCAATGCCGAGGCCTGGCTGAACAAGATGTTCTCGACCCGCCTGCCCAAACCGGGACGGTCGCGGCTGGCAGTCATGCTGGGGCATGACGGGCGGTTGAAGGGCGATCTGACGCTGTTCAACTGGGGTGACGAAACCTGGTGGATCATGGGATCTTACTACCTTCGGTCCTGGCACATGCGCTGGTTCAACGACCACATGGACGACGGCGTCGCGGTGCGCGACCTGAACGAGGGCTGGTGCGGCTTCTCGCTGTCCGGGCCAAAATCCCGTGCGGTGATCGAGAAGCTGACCGAAGACGCGGTGGGCGACCTGCCCTTCATGGGCTGCGGCGATTTCGACATCGGCCTGTTGCGCTGCAAGGTCGGGCGGCTGTCGGTGACCGGCGAGCTGGGCTATGAAATCCACTGCCGCATGGGCGACCACATCACGCTGCGCCGCCTGCTGCTGGAGGCCGGGGCGGACGAAGGCATCCGCGAATACGGCTTCAACGCGTTGCTCAGCCTGCGGATCGAAAAGAGCTTTGGCATCTGGTCGGCGGAATTCACCCAAGGCTACACCGCCGCCGCGACCGCCATGGACCGCTGGATCGACTGGCAGAAGCCCGATTTCATCGGGCGCGAGGCGGCGCTTGCCGAACGCGATGGCGAGGGGCCTGCACAGGTGCAGGTCACGCTGGACATCGACGCGCTGGACGCGGACGCCAGCGGCTATGAACCGATCTGGAAAGATGGCGACCGCGTCGGCTTTGTGACCTCGGGCGCGTACGGCCATACGGTCGGGAAATCGCTGGCGATGGCCCTGGTCAACCGCGATCTGGCCGAGCCGGGGACCGAGCTGACCGTCCACGTAGTGGGCGTCGAGCGCAAGGCGACGGTCATCGCGCCCTCGCCCTATGACCCGCAGGGCAAGGCGATGCGCGGATGATCCAGAACGACGCCCCCCGCACCCGCAAACGGAGGGGGCGCGGCAATGCCGTGCCCGCCCCGCAGCGCAAGCTCGACTATCGGCGGCTGAAAAATCCCTTCCCTCCCATGGCCGTCTTTTCCGACGACCAGATCGCGGCCATGCACGAAACGGCGCTGACCGCGTTGGAAACGCTGGGGATGAAGGTCTTGCTGCCCGAGGCGCGCGCCTACTATCGCGCGGCAGGTGCCACGGTGGATGAGAGCACCGAGATGGTCTGGCTGGGTCGCGAGATCATCGCCGAGGCCCTGAAGACCGCCCCGCGCAGCATCCCCGTTGCGGGGGCCACGCGCGACCGCGACATTGTGCTGGAACTTGGCAACCTGGTCTTCCAACCCGGCGCGGGCTGCCCGCATGCGACTGACCTGGAACGGGGCCGCCGCCCCGGCACGCTGCAGGACTTTCGCGAGCTGACCCAGCTGACGCAGCATTTCGACGTCTTCCAGATGGTTCCCCCGCTGGTCGAGCCGCAAGACAGCCCCACCAACGTCAGACACTACGCGACGATGGAGGCGCAGCTGACGCTGTCGGACAAGGTGCCCTTCATCTTTTCCCGCGGCACGCCGCAGGTGATGGACAGCTTTGAAATGCTACGCGATTTCAGGGACTTGTCGGACGACGAATTCCACGCGCAATCGCATTGTTATACGATCATCAACACCAACTCTCCGCGCACGTTGGACATCCCCATGGCGCAGGGGCTGATCGATTTTGCCAAGGCGGGTCAGGTCTCGATCGTCACACCGTTTACGCTGATGGGCGCCATGGCGCCGATCACCGTGGCAGGCGCGATCACGCTCAGCCACGCCGAGGCGCTGGCGGCGATTACCCTGACCCAGCTTGTGAACCCCGGCGCGCCGGTCTGCTATGGCACCTTCACCAGCAACGTCGACATGAAGTCCGGCGCACCGGCATTTGGCACGCCCGAGCACTTCAAGGCCTCTCTGGCCGCAGGGCAACTGGCGCGGATGCTGGGGTTGCCCTGGCGCTCTGCCGCTGGAAGTGCTGCGAACCTGGGCGACGTGCAGGCGGCGAACGAGACGCAGTTCGGCCTTTGGGGCTGCCTGATGGCGGGGGCGACGGTGGTGATCCACTCGGCCGGGTGGCTCGAAGGCGGATTGACCGTGTCTTACGAAAAGCTGATCACCGACGTTGAGGTCCTGCAGATGGTGGCCGAGCTTTGTACGGCCACCCCCGCCGGTGCCGACGAGATCGGGCTGGACGCCCTGACTGAGGTCCAGCCCGGCGGGCACTTCTTTGGCGCGGCGCACACGATGGCGCGGTATCAGACCGAGTTCTATGAACCACTGATCGCCGATTGGTCGAACTTTGGCACCTGGACGGAGCGCGGGGCCATCGACACCACCACCCGCGCGACCGGTCTGTGGAAGTCGATCCTGGCCAGCGACACTGGCCCAGCCATCGACGGAACCCGCACCGAGGCGTTGCACGCCTTCATCGCCAAACGCACCGCCGAAGGCGGCGCGCCGCCGGAAAGCTGACCTATGCCCGAAGATGGCAAGCCGCTTGGCGGCCACATCAAGGTCACGCGCGAGGATTGGCTGGCAGCCGCGCTGCATGTGCTGATCCACGACGGGGTCGATCAGGTCAAGGTGCTGACACTCAGCGCCCGGCTGGGCGTCTCACGCTCCAGCTTTTACTGGTATTTCGGCAACCGACAGGACCTGCTCGACGCCTTGCTGGACCATTGGCAGAACACCAACACCGCCGCCCTGATTGCCCAGGCCGAGACCCCGGCCAGGACCGTCACCGCCGCGATCTGCAACGTGCACAAATGTGTGGTCAACACCGAGCTTTTTGACACCGCGCTCGATTTCGCGGTGCGCGACTGGGCGCGCCGTTCTGACAAAGTGCGCCGCGCGTTGGACCTGAGCGACGCGCGCCGTCTTGCCGCGCTGGCCGAGATGTTCCGGCGCTATGACTACCCGCGCTCCGAGGCCGAGGCCCGCGCCCGCGTGCTCTATTTCATGCAGATCGGATACGACCTCGCGCAGCTGGGCGAAACCCCGCAGCAACGGCTGCGCTTTGCACCGGACTATCTGCAGGTTTTCACCGGTCGCGACCCCGACCCCGAAGCCCTGGAAGACTTCCGCGCCTATACCGCGCAATACTGGACCCTCGACGAAGACGGAGCCCGCACATGACCCAAACCGCAGACGTGATCATCATCGGCACCGGCGTGATCGGCGCCGCAACCGCTTTTGAATTGGCCAAGGCCGGGTACAAGACCCTGTCGCTGGACCGCAATGCGCAGGTCGGCCACGGCTCGACCGCCGGGTCCTGCGCCATCATCCGGATGCATTATTCCACGCTCGACGGCACCGCCTTTGCCTGGGAGGGCTACCATTACTGGCGCGACTGGGCCGACTACCTGGGCCTGCCCGAAACCGAGGAATTGGCGCAGTTCAAGCAGTGCGGTTGCCTGGTCATGAAGACCCCCGCCAACGGCATGATGGGCGAACACCTGGCCCGCAGCCGCGAGTTGAACATTCCGGTCGAGGAATGGAGCGCCGATAAGATCCGCACCAAGCTGCCGATCTATTCGACCGACAGCTTTGCCCCTGCAAAACGGATGGATCACCCTGAGTTCGGCCAATCGAACGGCGAAACGCTGGAGGGCGGCGTCTTTTGGCCTCTGGCTGGCTATGTCACCGACCCGGCGCTGTCCGCGCAGAACCTGATGGCCGCCGCGCAGCAGCACGGCGCCAAGGTGCAGATGGGGGCCGAGGTAACCGAGATCCTGCAGGACAATGGCCGCGTCACCGGCGTCCGTCTGGCCGACGGCACCGATCTGCTTGCGCCCATCGTGATCAACGTGGCTGGCCCCGGATCGGCCCATATCAACGGGCTGGCCGGTGTGCTGAACGAGATGACCATCGAAACCCGCCCGCTGCGGCAAGAGGTGGTGCACGTCCCCGCCCCCGAGGGGTTCGACTTCGAGGCAAACGGCACCATCGTCTCGGACAGCGATATCTCATGCTACTGCCGTCCCGAGCATGGCAACCATATCCTTGTCGGCAGCGAGGATCCCGAATGTGATCCGCACCAGTGGGTCGAGACCGACACCGACTATGACCGCAACTTCACGGACCAGTGGACCACACAGGCCCAGCGTTATGGCCAGCGGGTGCCCAGCCTTGGCATCCCCAGCCGGATGCGCGGGGTTGTCGATCTCTATGACGCCTCGACTGACTGGATCCCGATCTATGACTGCTCGTCGCTGGGCGGATATTACATGGCCTGCGGCACCAGCGGGAACCAGTACAAGAACGCACCGATTGCGGGCAAGCTGATGGCGGCTTTGGTGGAATACTGCGAGGCGGGCAATGACCACGACAGCAATCCGTTGCAGTTCCGCCTGCCCTATATCGACCAGGTGATCGACGCCGGGTTCTACTCGCGCAAGCGGCAGATCAACGAGAACTCCAGCTTCTCGGTTCTCGGCTGACGGGTCTTGTCGGCGCCGTGATGTCGTGCCACCCTTCCCGCCAAGGCCCGGTGTTTTCGGGTGTGTGGGAGGGGACTTATGCGATTTCTGAGCCTGTTCATCACCCTGCTGTTGCCCGTGTTCGCGCAGGCGCAAGAGATGACCTTTGGCACACATTCGAACGGCGGCAACTGTGCCAACTGCGGCTGGTCCTCGGCGCAGGGCGTGATCACCAAGGACACGCCCGACCAGTTTGCCGCCTTTCTGGCTGAGGGGCGGCACTCGGGTCAGATCGTCTTTGACTCGCCCGGCGGGGACCTTGGCGCGGCCTTGAAACTGGGTCGGATGATCCGCGCGGCGGGGCTTTCGACCGGGATCGCCAAGACAACCCCGATGGACGGGACGCCCTGGTTCGAGATCTCTGACGGAACCTGCGAATCCGCCTGTGCCTTTGCCTTCATGGGCGGCACCGCGCGCTTCGTGGAAGAGGGCAACCTGAACCCCCGCTCGGGTCGCCTGGGCATGCACCAGTTCTATACCCGCACGGGGTCCGAGATCCCTTCGGCCGCGACGCAACAGATCATGGGGCAGCTGCTGATCTACATGATCGAGATGGGCGTGAACCCCGAGGCGCTGTCGCTGGCCAGCAATGCCACCGCCGAGGACATGTATTTCTTTTCGCTGCAAGAGGCCACGCGGCTGGGCCTGCACACCAGCGCCAGTGTGTCGGACATGGACTTTGTCATGAAGGACGGCGGTCTGGCCCTGACCTGGAGCGATCAAAGCGCCTCGGGCAGCATCTGGAAAACGGCATGGCTCTATTGCGACCTGGACATCTCGGCCTGGGTGCTCGAGGTGCGCGACTATGGCGCTGCGGGGGGCTCGCTGGGGTTTGACCCGCAGAACCCCAAGGACCTGATGTTCGAAACCGGCGGAACGCGGCGCGAGGGTGTGATCATCCCGCTGGAAGGCGAGCAGCATCCGATGGACGGGCGGCATATCCTCGATCTGCGCGAAGACGGCGCCGACCGGGTGATCCGGGTGCATCTGCCGGTCGACCTGCGGGATTACCCGGGCGAAGAATTCTTTTTCCGCACCAACCTCCTACGCAACTTCATGATCGTCCTGTCGGCCGATGCCAGGTTGCCCGACAGCGAAACTCTGGATCTGCTGGCCCGCGCTTGCGTCCGGTCATAGCAGGCAACACATCGAAACTGCCTGTGTCCGGGGCCTTGGCGATGCGAATGCGCGCCCCTATAAGGCCCCAACACCATCAGGAGCCGCCGCATGCGCACCGCCACAATCAGCCGCCAGACTGCCGAGACCAAGATCGAGGTCACCGTAAACCTTGACGGGTCGGGCACCTACGACATCCAGACCGGCGTCGGGTTCTTTGACCACATGCTGGATCAGCTGGCGCGGCACTCGCTGATCGACATGACGATCCGGGCCGAGGGCGATTATCACATCGACGACCACCACACGGTCGAAGACACCGGCATCGCGCTGGGTCAGGCCCTTGTGCAGGCGCTTGGCGACAAGAAGGGCATCCGCCGCTATGGATCGTGCCTGCTGCCGATGGACGACGCGCTGGTGCGATGCGCGATGGACCTGTCGGCGCGGCCCTTCCTGATCTGGAACGTCGAGCTGACCGCCCCCAAGATCGGCACATTCGACACAGAACTGGTGCGAGAGTTCTTTCAGGCGCTGTCGACCCACGGCGGGATCACGCTGCACATCGACATGCTGCACGGGTTCAACGCCCACCACATCGCCGAGGCGACCTTCAAGTCGGTCGCCCGTGCCCTGCGCGAAGCGGTCGAAACCGACCCGCGCAAGGCTGACGCGATCCCTTCGACCAAGGGCGCGCTTTAAGCCGGCTGGGCTGTTGTGGTGGGCCGCAGCAGCCATTCGGCGATCAGCAGGTTGGGCACCCAGCACAGCCAGGCCACCATCGGATAGCCCGTCTCGAACCCGAAAAGCGCAATCAGGATCGGCAGCTCGATCCGCAGCGAGACTGCGGCCAGCGTCAGCGCGGCTGATCGGATCATCCAACGGCGGTGCTCGGCGATGCGCTTTTGCATCGCCAGATAAACCGCATAGGCCGTGGTGCCGATCCAGAACACCGCCAGCAGGGCAAAGCCCGTGGCGGCAAATGTGCCTGCATCCGTGTTGAGCGCCAGCGAAAACCCGGCGACGCCCCCGATCAGGATCGACAGGCCATAAAGCCGCCCCACCCATCGGTGCAGCCCAAGCCATGCCTTGCGCAAACGGTGCGAAAACTGCAGGGGCAGCAGCGCCAGCGCGATGATCGCCGGGACGATATGCGAAAACAGAGCGATAGGCCGATTGGCCTGATGATGCGCCATGCCGGGGTTCGCGATCTCGATCGGCTGCAGCAGATAGCGCAGCGACACAAGCGCCACGAGGATGGTCAGGACCCAAAGGGCAATGGTTGGCCATCGGGCAGTTTTCAGGGTTGCAGATAGGGTGGACATGGCGGGCTCCGGCGTTGGGGGTCAAACTTGACACTGTAAAGTAAGCGCAAACTTGACACTGTCAAGGGGGTGAATAAATTGGTGGGATGACCAAGCAGACCGACAAGAAGAAACACCACCACGGCAACCTGCGAGAGGCGCTGATCACAGCGGGGGTCGAGCTGCTGGAGGAAGGCGGGATCGACGCGCTGACATTGCGGAAATGTGCGCAGCGGGCGGGCGTGTCGCATGCAGCCCCAGCGCATCATTTCGACGGACTTCAAGGCCTGAAGCTCGCCATCGCCGAGCGCGGGTTTCAGATGTTTTCCAAATACTTGCGCGATGCAATCGACACCGGCCCGCAAACCCCGCACGACCGCATGCGCTCGATCGCGGTGGGTTATGTCCGCTTTGGGCAGGACCACGCGGGACTGCTGGACGTGATCTTTGGCGGTCACGGCCTTGCGGCCATCGTCAACGAAGGCGGACGGGACGAGGCCGAGGCCTATCTGATCCTGCGCGAGGTCTGCGCCCCCTTTGTGCCCGAAGGTGACAACCCTCTCGTGGTCGAGGCGCAGGTCTGGTCGCTGATTCACGGCTTTACGCTGCTGTTTCTGGCGGGTGAGTTCGGCCCGCCCGATCAGCCCCTTGACGGCGGACCCTTTGATCAGATCATGGCGCTGCTGGCGCGCGTTGGCACGCCGCCTTGACCCCGCCCGCGTTTGACGGCACTTGAGGCCCCAGACGCCACCAAGGACCTGCGCCCCATGCTGACAGCGATCATCGACTACGAAAGCGGCAACCTGCACTCGGCTGAAAAGGCCTTTCAGCGCATGGCAGCCGAGGTGGATGGCGGAGAGGTTGTGGTGACCTCGGACGCCGAGACCGTGGCCCGCGCCGACCGGCTGGTCCTGCCCGGCGATGGGGCGTTCCCGGCCTGCGCTGCGGCGCTGCGGGCCTCAGGCGTCTTTCAGGCGCTGATCGAGGCGGTCGAGGAAAAGGGCCGACCTTTCCTTGGCATCTGCGTCGGCATGCAGCTCATGGCCCACACGGGCCATGAATACGAAGAGGTGGCCGGGCTGAACTGGATCAACGGCGCGGTGCGCAAGATCACCCCGTCAGAGTCGGGGCTGAAGGTGCCGCACATGGGCTGGAACGATCTGGTGATCGACACGGACCACCCGGTGCTGGACGGCGTGAAAACCGGCGATCATGCCTATTTTGTCCATTCCTACCAGATGGAAATGGACGACGCGGGCCAGCGTCTGGCCCATGTCGATTATGGCTGCGACGTCACGGCCATCGTGGGCCGCGACACCATGCTGGGCTTTCAGTTCCACCCGGAAAAAAGTGCCGATGCAGGGCTGCGCATGATCGGCAACTTCCTGAAATGGGCGCCCTGAGGGCTCAGTTCACCCGCGTCCAGACCTGCCCCCGGCAAATACCCAGCACGCAGCCCTTGACCTCGAGCGAGTTGCCCGACAGCGTCATTTTCGAGTTGTAGGTCTTGTCCCGATCCGGTGCCCAGATCTTGCCACCGGAATACTTGCCGCCGCCATCGGCGGACATGTCCCAGATCATCTGCCGCCCAATGTTGTCCGAGGCGATCTCGCCCCCGCTGGCGTTGAAACCCTTGCCCAGCACGCCACAGATCTTGGCTCCGCAGGTGCTGATGGTGACATGGGCATAGTTGCCTTCGTCTCCGGGCTGCGTCTTCCACACGCCCACGACCGGGTCCGCGGCTGCCGCGCCCGCGCCAAGCATCAGGCCCGCGGCCAGCGCCATCCATCTTGTCATTGATCTCTCCTCCCTGAGTGATGGCCAAATGTGCCGCCTGCCCGGCCGTCAGATCAAGATTGACCTCGGGTCGCGTTGACCGGGACGTTCCGTCATGTCAGAGGGACCGCAAGAAACGAAAGGCGGCACGACCATGATCCTTTATCCGGCGATTGACCTCAAAGACGGCCAGGCGGTGCGCCTGCTGCGCGGCGATATGGAAAAATCCACGGTCTTCAACGACGACCCGGCGGCACAGGCCATGGCCTTTGTCGAGGCGGGCTGCGAATGGCTGCACCTGGTGGACCTGAACGGCGCATTCGAGGGCGAACCGGTCAACGCCGCCCCGGTCGAGGCCATTCTGGAACGCACCAAGGTGCCCGCCCAATTGGGTGGCGGCATCCGCGACATGGCCACCATCGAGCGCTGGCTCGACAAGGGCCTGGCGCGGGTGATCCTGGGCACGGTCGCGGTTGAAGACCCCGATCTGGTGCGAGAGGCCGCCCGCGCCTTCCCGGGCAAGGTCGCCGTCGGCATCGACGCCCGCGACGGGCGTGTGGCCACCAAGGGCTGGGCCGAGGAAACCGACGTGATGGTGACCGACCTTGCCAAATCCTTCGAGGACGCGGGCGTGGCGGCGATCATCTACACCGACATCAACCGCGATGGTGCGATGCAGGGGCCGAATGTCGAGGCGACGGCGGCGCTGGCGCGCGCGGTCTCGATCCCGGTGATTGCCTCGGGCGGGGTCAGCTCTCTGGACGACCTGATCGCCCTGCGTGACTGCGGCGCGGATCTGAACGGAGCGATCTCGGGCCGGGCGCTGTATGACGGGGCGCTGGATCTGGAAGAAGCGCTTGGGGTGCTGAAAGCGGGCTAGCCGGACGTTCCGCCGCAGTTCTATTGGCCGGTCATGTGCATACCTGAGCTGTGACACCACAGCTTGGGACACGCGCCATGACCGCCAAAGTAACCGCCTGTGACCTGCCAAAGGGCAGCCTGCTGCACCCGCGCCGCGCGCCGGGGGATTTCCTGGATTGCTACCGCGTCGCCTCGCACACCCCTGCCCGCGCGGCGGCCGAGATCGCCACAGCCTTTCCCGGCTGGGCCAGAGCTTTGCTGACACTGCGCAACATCATTGTCCGGCCCTTTGGCCTAAGCACCGAAGGACCCGAGGCCGGCGACAAGCTGGGCATCTTTCCGGTGGAGGCTGAAACGCCGCAAGAGGTCATCGCAGGGTTTGACGACACACATCTGGATTTCCGCATCTCGGTTCTGCAAGATCAGGGCCATGTCTACATGGCCACCTGGGTCCACCGGAACAACCTGCTGGGGCGTCTGTATCTGGCCACCATCCTACCGTTTCACATCCTGATCATTCGCGATGCCCTGCGGCGGGTGGCCCGGGCCTGAGCGCCGCGCCCTGCAAGGGTGCTGGTATTCCGGGGGCCGCTGTGGCACTTGGGCGGCAACTCTCTTTCAAGCGGACCCGAGCCATGCTGAAAACCCGCATCATCCCCTGCCTCGACGTGGCTGATGGCCGTGTCGTCAAAGGTGTGAACTTTGTCGATCTGCGTGATGCCGGAGATCCGGTCGACGCCGCCCGCGCCTATGACGCGGCGGGCGCGGACGAAATCTGTTTCCTCGACATCCACGCCACCCATGAAAACCGGGGCACCATGTTTGACGTGGTCACCCGCACCGCCGAGCAGTGCTTTATCCCCCTGACCGTGGGCGGCGGCGTGCGGACCGTTGCAGACGTGCGGGCGCTCTTGCTCGCCGGGGCGGACAAGGTCAGCTTCAACTCGGCCGCCGTCGCCAACCCGGACGTGATCGCCGAGGCCGCCGACCAGTTCGGAAGCCAGTGCATCGTCTGCGCCATCGACGCCAAGACCGTCGAACCGGGCAGGTGGGAGATCTTTACCCACGGTGGCCGCAAGCCCACGGGCATCGACGCGGTCGAGTTCGCCCGCACCGTCGTGGCCAAGGGCGCCGGAGAAATCCTGTTGACCTCGATGGACCGCGACGGCACGCGCGCCGGGTTTAACCTGCCGCTGACCAAGGCCATCTCGGACGCGGTCGACGTGCCGGTGATCGCCTCGGGCGGGGTCGGCACGCTGGACCACCTGGTCGAGGGCGTGACCAAGGGCGGGGCAAGCGCGGTGCTGGCGGCCTCGATCTTTCACTTCGGCGACTACACGATCCGCGAGGCCAAGGAACATATGGCCGCAGCAGGCATTCCGATGAGGTTGGCATGACACTCGAAGAACTAGCACAGGTCGTTGACGCCCGCGCGGCGGCGGATCCCTCGGAAAGCTGGACGGCAAAGCTGTTGGCCAAAGGTCCCGAGAAATGCGCCGAAAAGTTTGGCGAAGAGGCGATCGAGGCCATCATCGAAGCCGCCAAAGGCGACCGCGCCGGGTTGACCAGCGAGGCGGCGGATGTGCTGTTTCACCTGCTTGTGATGCTCAAGGCCCGCGAGGTGCCGCTGGGTGACGTCATGGCCGAACTTGCCCGGCGTCAGGGACAAAGCGGGATCGCGGAAAAGGCCTCTCGCGAGGGCTAAGGCCCGTCCAGCCGTTCCAAGATCAGCTCGGCCGTGATCAGCACGGGGTTTTCGCCCCGGATCAGACGGCCTGAGAGGATCTGGTCGCCGCCAATGCCGACGATCATGATCTCGGGCGTGCGCCCCAGCCCTGCCGTGGCCTCAGTGATCAAAAACTCGGTCGCGTGGCTTTCCATCACGGCGTCATCCTCAAATCGCGCGCCGATCAGGCTGCCAAGCCCGTGGACACGGGCAGCGGGCCAGCCCAGGGCGGCGCAGGCCGCATCCAACCCGATGGCAAAATCCTGATTGGGGCGCAGCCGCACCGCGGCAAAGCCCGCGCCCCCCTGCCCTGGCGCGATCTGGAACAGCTCGAAGTTCGTCTCGGGATCCGGCAAGTGGTCAAACTTGGCTCCGCGCAGGCCGATGCCGCGCGCCACCACGGGGGCCGCCAGAACCGTCTGCGGCGCAAGGATGTGGCCCATCACCTGCGCCCCGCCTTCCGGCGTCCAAAGCCCATGCCCGTGCAGGAATGACTGGCCGTCGTGCCGTCCGACGATCATCCCCAGATGCTGGATGCTGCCCGGGCCGTCAAATCCATGGGTTTCAGAATACCAGGCGACGTGCGTCTCGTCCGGAGCGTGATCGGGAACGACATAGCGCAGGCCCGCGACCTGCGCGTCCCAAAGTTCAAGCCAGGCGCTGTCATAGCCCGCGGTCGCCTGCGCGACCGCCTCTTCCAGCGGGATGCCTGCGGCCAGCGTCATCTCGATGGGCGTACCTTCGGCGGGCCCGATGTCGATCCGTGGGTGCCCCACCGGCCCCGGCTGCCTGAGTGTCCGCATCACGTCTGGGCGGCCATCCGGCGTTCCAGCTCGTCGCGCACCAGCCGCTTGGCCATCTTGCCGTAGCCAGACTTTGGGATCGCTTCCCAGATATGGACCTGACGCGGGATCTTGTAGCTGGCCACCTTGTCCTGCAAGTACGCCGTGATGTCCTCGGGCGCGAGGTCATGGCCTTCGGTCAGGGTGGCCACGGCCACTCCGATCTCACCCCAATTGGGATCCGGCATGCCAAAGACCGCAACCTCGGAAACCCCAGGATGTGTCAGGATTTTTTCCTCGATCTCAAGCGGATAGATGTTCGAGCCACCCGAGATATACATGTCAGACGCCCGCCCGGTCAGATAAACATAGCCCCGTTCATCCATGTGCCCCAGATCGCCGGTGCGGAAGAACCCGTTGCGAAAGCTCTTGGCGTTGGCCTCGGGGTTTTTCAGGTACCCGGCAAAGACAGCCGGACCCGCCACGCAGATCTCACCCGTTTGGTTGGGGCCCAGAACCGTGCCGTCGTCGGACTGGATCTCGATCTGCATGCCGGTGCGCGGAAAGCCGCAGGTGCCGGTCCGGGTCTCGTCAAAGGCATCGTGATCCTCGCGCGGCAGCACGGTGATACTGCCCGTGACCTCGCCCAGTCCGAAGTATTGCACCAGCACCGGGCCCAGAACCTCTAGCGCTTTGATCTGGTCGGTCCGGTACATCGGCGCACCGGCGTAGATGACATACTTCAGGCTGCTGTGATCGTGCTCGGTGACCTCGGGCGCCTCGACCATCAGTTTCAGGATCGTCGGCACGGTGAACATGCTGGTGACGCGATGTTTTTCAATCAGCGCCCAGATTTCGGCCGGGTTGAAGCTTTGGCCGCCGGGCAGGACCGCCGGCGCGCCCTTGGCGACCATCAGCATCTGGTGCAGCCCCGCCCCGTGACTGAGCGGCGCGACCACCAGCGCCGGGTCGTCGGGGCCGATGCCGGGAACAAGGTCGCTCAGGTGGTTGTTGATCACGAACCCCAACTGCCCCTGCGTCAGGACCGAGGCCTTGGGCCGTCCGGTTGTGCCCGAGGTGAAAAAGAGCCAGGCCATGTCATCACGGTCGACCGCCGCCAGCGGCGGGACGTCGTGCGGCTGGGCCATCAGAACGTCGATGTCGGGGCCGAAGTCTGCGGCACCGATGGCCAGAACCGTCTCGGGGCCCGGGATTTTGGCGTGGTCGGGAAAGGCCGCATCACAGAGCAGCAGCTTTGCCCCCGAAAGCTCGGCCATCCAGGCCAGGTCATCCGGCGCACCGCGAAAGTTTGCGGGCACCCAGACGGCACCCAGCCGCACGGCCGCGTAGAAACTTTCGAACATCTGGTTGCAGTTGCGCGACTGGACCAGAACCGGATCGCCATGCCCGACGCCATGGGCGGCAAAAACCGCCGCCATGGCCTTGACCCGCCGGTCAAAAGACGCCCAGTCCCAGCTCTGATCGCCCCAGATGAACGCAGGCCGATCCGGCAAGCGCCGTGCCTGTTGTTCCACGTAATGGGCCAGGTTCATCGTGCGGGTCGCATAGGGCTGATAGGTCATTTGACGCGCTCCAGGATCGAGCAATAGCTGGTCACCGCAGCGCCGCCCATGTTGAAGACCCCGGCCAGCGCGGCGTCCTTGATCTGCATCTCGCCCGCCTCACCCATCAGCTGCATCGCGGCCAGAACATGCATCGAGACCCCGGTCGCCCCGATGGGATGGCCCTTGGATTTCAGCCCGCCCGAGGGGTTGACGGGCAAGGCCCCGTCCTTGCGCGTGGTGCCCTCGCGCGCGGCTTTCCAGCCCTCGCCGGGCGGGGTCAGGCCCATCGCCTCGTACTCGATCATCTCGGCGACGGTGAAACAGTCGTGGGTTTCAACCAGATCCAGATCGTCCAGCCCCACTCCAGCCTGCGCTTTTGCACCGTCCCAGGCGGCGCGGGCACCGGCAAATTCGGTCACGTCTCGCCGGGACAATGGCATGATGTCGTTGCGGTGCGCCCGCGCGCGAAAGGCGATGGCGCGGGCCAGACCTTCGGCGGTCTCGCGGTCGGTGGCGACCAGGGCCGCCGCACCGTCCGAGATCAGGCTGCAGTCGGTGCGCCGCAGCGGTCCGGCCACCCGCGGGTTCTTGTCCGACACGGTATTGCAGGCCTGAAACCCCAGATCCTTTCGCATCTGGGCAAAGGGGTTGTGCACCCCGTTGGCGTGGTTCTTGGCCGCGATCATGGCCAGTTCCTCGGACCTGTCGCCGTTTTTCTGGAAATAGCTGTTCGCGATCTGACCAAAGATCCCGGCAAAGCCTGCGGGCATCCCGGCCTCTTCCTTGCGGTAACAGGCACTCAGCAGGATGTCGCCGACCTCGGGCGTGGGCGTGGCGGTCATCTTTTCCGCCCCGATCACCAGCGCGATCCGGGCGCGCCCTGCCGCGATGGCATCCATTGCACTGTAAAGCGCCGCCGAGCCGGTGGCGCAGGCGTTTTCGCACCGCATCGCGGGCACCTGTTCCAGCCCCGGCACGGCGACCGAGACCAACCCCGCCTCGAACCCCTGCTTTGAAAAGCCCGCGTTCAGCACGCCCACGGTCACCAGATCCACATCGCTTGCGCTGACCCCTGCATGATCCAGCGCCTGTGTGCCGACCATGCCGATCAGGGCCTCGATATCCGGAACATCCAGCTTGCCAAAGGGGCTGTGCGCCCAGCCCACGATCACCGGTTCCTGACTGCTCATCCGCCCCTCCTGCCTGATGGTCCTTGCACCACACCACAGCAGCCCCACGATGTCTTGCGAAAATTCGATGGTCGCAGGCTTCAGGGCGGTTGCTTCGGGCCCGGTTACCTCTTATCAAAACCGCATGACACAGTTTCGATGGCGTAGTTCAGACTGATTTAGGACGCTCCCTTGGCCCGACGCCAAGGGTATACGCACATTTGCTTTCGGACCCTCTCCATCATGAAGTATCAAACGCGCGGTGGCATCTCTGTCACCAAGACCGTCTCGACTGCCGAGTTTGGCACAGCCAACAAGGCGCTGGTTGCCGAGCTTGACGCCCACAAGGGTGTCTATCTTGCCTCGAATTACGAATACCCCGGGCGCTACAACCGCTGGGAATTCGGCTTTGTCGATCCGCCGCTCATGGTCTCGTCCCGCGGCCGCGAGATGCGGATCGAGGCGCTGAACGCGCGAGGCACCGTGCTGATGGGGGCCGTGACCCCGGCTCTGCAAGCCTGCGCCGAGGTCGTGATCCACAGTCAGGACGACACCGCGCTGGCGCTGACTGTCAAGACGCCGGATCGGGTCTACAACGAAGAGGAACGGTCGCGCGCACCTTCGGTGTTCTCGGTCCTGCGGGCGATCTCGGATCTGTTCCATTCCGACGAAGATGACCGGCTGGGGCTTTACGGGGCCATGGGCTATGACCTGGCCTTTCAGTTCGAGCCGATCGAATACCATCTGGAACGCCCCGCCGATCAGCGCGATCTGGTGATGTTCCTGCCTGACCGCATCCTGATGGTCGACCACTACGGTCAGGCCGCGACCGAGGTACATTACGAGTTCGAATGGGACGGCCAAAGCACCGCGGGCATGGAAGGCGGCGGCAGCGAAGAGCCATTTGTCTTTGGCCCGCAGGACGTGCCGCGCGGCGACCACGTGCCGGGCGAATATGCGCAGATTGTCGTCAAGGCCAAGGAAAGCTTCAAACGCGGTGATCTGTTCGAGGTGGTGCCGGGCCAGGTCTTTTACGAACCCTGCAAGGACACCCCCGCCGCGATCTTTGAGCGGCTGACCAAAATCAACCCGGCGCCTTTCGGCTTCATCATGAACCTCGGCGATCAGGAGTACCTGGTAGGCGCAAGCCCCGAGATGTTCGTGCGCGTCACCGGCCGCCGGGTCGAAACCTGCCCGATCTCGGGCACGATCAAGCGTGGCAAGGACGCCATCGAAGACAGCAAACAGGTGTTGACGCTGCTGCAATCCGAAAAGGATGAAAGCGAGCTGACCATGTGCACGGACGTTGACCGCAACGACAAGAGCCGGGTCTGCACGCCGGGATCGGTTCGCGTGATCGGCCGTCGTCAGATCGAGATGTACAGCCGCTTGATCCACACGGTTGACCATATCGAAGGCCAGCTGCGCCCCGACATGGACGCGCTCGATGCCTTTCTGTCGCACACCTGGGCCGTGACCGTGACCGGCGCGCCCAAGCTTTGGGCCATGCGCTTCATCGAGCAGAACGAGAAATCCACCCGCGCCTGGTATGGCGGGGCCGTGGGCGCGATGCTGTTCAATGGCGACATGAACACCGGCCTGACGCTGCGCACCATCCGCATCAAGGACGGCGTCGCGCAGATCCGCGCTGGCGCGACGCTGCTGTATGACAGCGACCCCGACGCCGAAGAAGCCGAAACCGAGCTGAAAGCCTCGGCCATGATTGCTGCCATCCGGGGCGACGTGACGTCGAATTCGGATGGCGAGCGTGAACTGCCCAAGCTGGGCACGGGTCGGCGCGTGCTGCTGGTCGATCACGAAGACAGCTTTGTGCACACGCTGGCGAACTACGTGCGCCAGACCGGGGCCGAGGTCTTTACGACCCGGACGCCGTTGGCCGAGGGTCTGATGGACGAGTTCAAGCCCGACCTGGTGCTGATGTCGCCCGGACCTGGCTCGCCTGCCGATTTCGATTGCTCGCGCACCATACAGATGGCGCTGGACCGGGATCTTCCGGTCTTTGGCGTCTGCCTGGGCATGCAGGCCATCGCCTGCCACTTCGGCGGCACGTTGGGGCAGCTCGAGGTGCCGGTGCACGGCAAGCCCTCGCGCATTTCGATCCAGGAACCGGGGATTGTCTTTGACGGGCTGCCCGATGACATCGCCATCGGACGCTATCATTCGCTGTATGCGAACCTCGAGGATCTGCCCGAGTGTCTTGAGATCACGGCGACCACCAAGGATGGCGTGCCGATGGCTTTGCGCCACAAGGAGCTGCCGGTTGCGGCCGTTCAGTTCCATCCGGAATCGGTCATGTCACTGGGTCAGGATGCCGGGATGCAGATGATCCTGAACGTGGTCTCGCAGCTTGGCGCGCAGAAAAAAGCCTGACGCCCGCTGCAAACCTTTCGAAGAAGACCGGCGTTGGCAATCAACGCCGGTCTTTTTGCTTCAACGGACAGGCTGTGTCCGTTTCCGCCAAAGCAATCGATGTCCTGTCGCGCGCCCAACGTGCCCTGATGGTTGGCTTGGCAACCGGCTGCCTCGATCACCGATCATGCTGACTGCGGCCAGGCAGCAGCCGCGCCGTTCGGATCAGCTGGGGCCACGTGGCGTCGGACACCGCGACAAAGAATCCCGTCGCGCCCTCCTTCTGCGATTGACCCGGCCGCGGCAATTGTTTTAGGTCGCGATGATGGTTCTCGATCGCGCATGCGAAAGAGATGAAAAGGGAACACGGTGCGGCTGCCCACAAGGCGCCAAAACCGCGACTGCCCCCGCAACTGTGAGCGGCGAGCGACCCCGACAAGAACCACTGGACCTCTGTCCGGGAAGGTTTGGGGAAGCAGCGACCCGCAAGTCAGGAGACCTGCCATCACCGGTGCGGATGTCCGCATCGGCACGTTAACTCGATGCAGGCGGGGTGCCTGGTCAGGAGCACATGATGACCCGGCGGTTTCACCCGCGCCACCATTGTTCTGCCCCTCGCACCCGTCTGACAGGCGGAGGGCCTGATGGAACACCGAATTACAGTCTGCACATCCTGCCGACACAAAGGCACGTCTTGCCATCCCGGCTATGAGCTGATCGAGCGCCTGCGCAAGGCCATTGCCTCGGCCGGGGACGCCTTGCCCGAGGACTTCGAGGTCTCGGGCGTGGCCTGCATGGCCGGATGTGATCACCCCTGCACGGTGGCCTATCACGGCACCCGTAAGGCAACCTATCTGTTTGGCGACATCGACCCCGAAACGGATATCGACGACCTTTTGGCCTTTGCCCGGCAATATGCCTATCTGCACGATGGCTGGTGTTCCTCGGTCGATCGGCCCGGCAAGCTGCGCAAGACGACACTTGCGCGGGTCCCGGCCGCGATGATGGCCATCGAAGAGACCGAGGCACGCGCGTCGTGACCGCAGCGCGGCTCTCTGTCCGGGATGTGTCCTGGTCACCCAGCCACGACGCGGGCAACCTGTTGCACGCCACCAGCTTCGAGCTGGCACCCGGCCGCACCTTGGGCGTGGTCGGGCCAAACGGGGCCGGCAAGACGACGCTTCTGCGGTTGCTCTACCGGTTTCACCACCCCACCACCGGATCGGTGGTGATCGATGACGACAACATCTGGGACCTGTCGGCCCGCGCCGTCGCCAGACGGGTCGCCGCTGTTCTGCAGGAACAACCCAGCGACTTTGCCCTGACCGTGGGCGAGATCGTGGCCCTGGGCCGTACGCCGCACAGGCGTGGGTTTGCCGGAACCTCTGGCGCGCGCGACAAGGATATCATCGACGAGGCGCTGGTGCGCCTCAACCTGAGCGGCCTGGCCAACCGGCATCTCGGCACGCTTTCGGGCGGCGAAAGGCAGCGGGTCATGGTGGCCCGTGCGCTGGCCCAGGAACCGCGTTTGCTGATCCTGGACGAGCCCACCAATCACCTGGACATCCGCAATCAGCTGGAAGTGCTGGATCTGATCCGCACCCTGCCGCTGACCATCGTCACCTCTCTGCACGACCTGAACCTGGCCGCCGGGGTCTGTGACGACATCCTGTTGCTGCAATCCGGGCAGACGATGGGTTTTGGCCCGCCCGCCCAGGTTCTCTCCGAGGCCGCGGTCTCGGACACTTTTCACGTCGTTGCGCGACGCGAACAGCTGTCGCACAGCAACACCGACCACCTGACATTCCATCTTCATGCAAAAGGACCCCCGCGATGAAGACCCCTCTTTGGGCCGCTGCCGCCCTTGGCCTGACCGCCGCCGTGGCGCAAGCCGAAACCACCGTTCAAAGCTGCGACCGCACCGTCAGCTTCGACGCACCGCCGCAGCGGGCGATCTCGAACGATGTCAACCTGACCGAGATGATGCTGGTGCTGGGCCTTGCCGACCATATGGTCGGCTACACCGGCATTTCCGGCTGGAAGACGCTGGACGAAGAGATGCGCGCCGGTGTCGAGGCGCTGCCCGAACTGTCGGCCAAGTACCCATCGAAAGAGGTGCTGGTGGGCGCGGACGCCGATTTCTTTTTTGCCGGGTGGAATTACGGCATGCGCGTCGGTGGCGAGGTCACACCCGAAACGCTGGCCCCCTTTGGCATCAAGGTCTACGAGCTGACCGAAAGCTGCGCACATATCATGGCAACCACAAAGGCCAGCATCGAGGACATGTACGCAGACTTGCTGAACCTTGGCCGCATCTTTCAGGTCGAGGACAAGGCCCAGGCACTGGTTGAGGCCTATCGCACCGAACTGCAGAATTTTGCCGCTGAAGGGACCACCGGCGATCCGCTGCGGGTCTTTGTCTATGACAGCGGCGAGGATGCGCCTTTCACCGCCGGTCGCTACGCCATGCCGACCGCGCTGATCGAAGCGGCCGGTGGCGTCAACATCATGGATGACTTCGAAAAAAGCTGGGCCACCGTGACCTGGGAAGAGGTCGTCGAGCGCAATCCAGAGGTCGTGCTGATCGTCAACTACGGCGAGGTGACCGCCGCGCAGAAGCGGGACTTTATGATGTCGAACCCGGCCTTTGCCGATCTGGACGCTATCAAGAATGATCGTTTCGTGACGCTGGAATACGTCGAAGCCACGCCGGGTCCGCGCAACATCAAGGCCATCAAGACCCTGGCCCAGGCGTTCCGGAGCGAGTGACACCATGCGCGAGGCCATCAGCCGCGGCGCCTGGGGCGGTATGCCCCTGTTCCTGCTCGGCGGGCTGGCGGTGCTGTTGGCCTCGTTGTCGCTGGCGATCTCGGTTGGCGCGGTGCCGGTTCCGCTGGGCACGGTCTGGAGCGTCTTCCTGAACCGGCTGTCGCCCGGCCTGATCGAGCAAAGCTGGTCGCAGGGGCGCGAGGCAATCGTCTGGGACATCCGCTTTCCCCGCGCACTGCTGGCAATGATGGTGGGCGCTGGCCTTGCCATGGTCGGGGCCAGCCTGCAGGCGGTCACCCGCAATCCGCTGGCCGATCCGCACCTGCTGGGCATCTCGTCCGGCAGCGCCTTTGGCGCGATCCTGGCACTGCTGCACACAGGCCTGTTTCTGGGCCTGCTGACGGTTCCGCTGCTGGCCTTTGCCGGCGCGCTTGGGGCCACGGCCATCGTTCTGGCGGTTTCGCGCATTGCCGATGCCACCAGCGCCGACCGCTTGGTTCTGGCGGGTGTCGCGGTGTCCTTTATCATCATGGCCGCCGCCAACGTGCTGATTTTCCTCGGCGATCCCCGCGCAACCCATGTGGTGGTCTTCTGGATGCTGGGCGGGCTTGGCCTGGCGCAATGGGCCCAGCTGATCTATCCGCTGGTGGTTCTGGCGATTTGCGCTGCCTGGCTCATGGGCCGGTCCGGCGACCTGAATGCCATGACCGTGGGCGACGAAACCGCCTCGACCCTGGGCATTCCGGTTGCCCGTTTCCGGCTGGCGGTCTTTGTGGCCGGAGCCCTGATCACCGGCGTCATGGTGGCCTTTTCCGGCATCATCGGCTTTGTCGGCCTGATGGTCCCGCATGTCGCCCGGATGCTGGTCGGCGGCGACTATCGCCGCGTCCTGCCGGCCTCGGCCCTGATTGGCGCGGTCTTCCTGCTGTGGGCCGACATCGTGGCGCGCACCGTCATGGCACCAGAGGATCTGCCCATCGGCATCGTCACCGGTCTGATCGGCGGCGTCTTCTTTGTCTGGCTTCTGGGACGCCGCAGCGCCGTCTGAGACGTCAGTCCAGCGACCAGACCACCCGATCCAGCCCCGCCAGACGGGCCAGCCGCTGCAGTTCGGCATCGAGTTTGGCCAGACGCCGTTGCGTCCGGTAACGCTCTTGCTCGACCCAGAGCCGTGTCAGGGTCAGCGTGCCTTTCGCGCGATCGGCCTTGGCCTCGATCCGACCGACGAAACGACCACCTTCCAGCAGCGGATAGACGTAATATCCCCAGGTCCGCTTGGCCGCCGGCACAAACATCTCGACCGTGTAATCAAACCCGAAGAGCCGCGCCAGGCGCAGGCGGTCACGGATCGCCGGATCAAAGGGGTTCAGGATCCGTAGGCGCGAAGTCGGTTCCTTCAGCGCGGCAATGCGGTCTTCGATACCGGGACAGGCCAGCGCCCTGGTCCAGCTTCCATCCGCGCCCCGCACCTCGGTCTCGATCAGCGCCCTGCCCTGCGCGTCGCCCCAGGCCTTGACCTCGGCCACGTCGCAGGCATCCCAGAACTTGCGGATCTCGCCCAGCGTGCCAAAGCCGATCCGTTCCAGCGCCGTGGCGCACAGCTGGGCGATCTGCTCTTGGTCGCTCAGCACCGGAAGATCGGCGGGAAAGACCCGCTCGGCCAGATCATAAAACTTGGTGAACCCGTCGCGGTGCGAGGTCGCAAGCTCGCCCGAGTACCACAGGTAATCCAGCACCATCTTGTGCGGCGGACGGGCCCACATCTCTTTCTTGCCGCTGATCTTGGTGTCAAAGGCCTGTGTGCACAACGGCCCCTCGTCGCTGACCCGGCGCAGCACTTCGGCGATCAGGTCGGGATCCAGATGTTTGCCATACCAGCTCGAGCGCGCCACCTGCTCTTTCTTGCGTCTGAACTGTCGCTGCCACATGGGCAGGAACGCGACCGGCAGGACCGAGGCATCATGGGTGAAATGTTCGAACACCTGCCGATCCTTGCGCAACAGCCGGTCCAGCTGGGGTTCGCGGTAGTTCTGGTTGCGGCTCCACAGGATGTGGTGATGGGCGCGTGACACCACCTGAATGGTGTCGAGCTGCACAAATCCCAGCTGCTTGATCAGCCCCAGGCTGTCCACGGGCCCCGTCGGCACCTGCGCCAGCCCGTGTGACGTCAACCACAAAGCCCGAGCCGTCTTGTTGTCGATCTTCAGCGCCGCCACGGGGCCCCCTTTGGATGTTTCCCTTTTGTTTCACACCGGAACAAAAGTGGAAAGTCCCTAGCGCGCGTGTCACTTGCAGACGGGCAGCTCCTTACGTGGGGCATAGACGATGGATGCGCGCCACCGGTTGATGATCGGTTGAAGCTTGCGCTTGGGCCAGAACTTGGGCGACCCGATCTGATCAAGACAGGCGGCGTTCCAGTAAAGCCCGGCCTCGGCCAGCGGCGTCTTGTTTTTCACCGCCCGCGCAACGGCATTGATGTCCGAGGCGTGCGGATAGATGTACAGCGTGGTCGGGTTGCCCTCGACCAGGTCCAGGATTTTTTGCGTATCCTCTTCAGACCACGTGGTGCAGCCATTGCTGCGACCGCTGGTATAGTCGACCAACCGCCCGAACGGCACATAGCCTTCGGCATCGGCATGGGGGCTGTCGGGGTTCTGGAACCGGCATTGCCGCTTCACAAAGGCCGCCTGATGCCCACCGATGGCGCGCTCGCGCGCGTTGCTGGTATGGCCCTCGCCGTCAAACAGCAGGAAGGTCCGGTAAAAGGGCACCCGCTCGCCCGATTGCTTGATGTAACCCTTGAACGAGGTTCTGGATTCCGCCGTCACATAGGCCCCGCCCGTGGTCAGCTTTGACCCCTCGGCATTGCTGAAATGTTTGGCGCATTGCCGCCCGTTCGAAAAATCGGCCGCCTTCAACTTGCGCCCGTTGCCATACCCGGACGAGGTGGCGTGGAAATACTTGGTCCCCTCGCAAATCACGAAGAAACGCTTGGTCGCCTGCCCGTTTTTCAGGGTGCTGGGGCGTGTGGCATCCATGGCCAGGTAACAGGGATTCCGTATCCCGCCGCTTTTCAGCTTGTCCTGATAAAGCGCCCGCGCACGGTCAAGGACAACCTGGGTGATCTGCCCATCCCTGGTCCCGACGTGGGCCTGCAACCAGGCGGGGATCTCGTTTCCCTTGGCCATCAAGCCGCCTGGCAGCAGCGTCGCAAGCGCCACCGGTACCAAAATCCACAATGTCAGACGTTGAAAACCCATGAGCACGGTTCCGGTCTCCGTTCAAAGCCTTTGCAACAGGGTAGCATCTTTGCCGCCATGCCCCACAGGTTTCTTGCACCCCGGCCCAATACCAGCGCGGTTACGCTGCCGCCCCTGCCTTTGCCTGCGCCTTGATCATGTCTGCGGCCTTTTCGGCGATCATGATGGTCGGCGAGTTGGTGTTGCCCGAGGTGATGCGCGGCATGACCGAGGCGTCCACCACCCGCAGACCGGCCACACCGTTGACCCGCAGCGCGCCGTCGACCACGGCAGAGGGATCAGCGCCCATGCGCGCCGTGCCGACGGGATGAAAGATCGTCGAGGCGATCTCGCCCGCGCCTTGGACCAGTTCGGCCTCGGTCTGGAACTGGGGGCCGGGTTTGAATTCTTCTGGTGAAAAGGCGCTGAGCGCCGGTTGCGCCATGATCCGGCGGGTCAAAGTGATGGCGCGGGCCGCAACCTGCCGGTCCCCTTCGGTGGACAGGTAATTCGGCTGGATCTCGGGGTGATCGCCCGGATCGGGCGTGACCGTTCGGACATGGCCCCGGCTTTCGGGGCGCAGGTTGCAGACGCTGGCGGTGATCGCCGGGAAGTCGTGTGGCGGCTGGCCAAAGGCCTCGAGCGAGACGGGTTGCACGTGGTATTCCAGATCCGGCGTCGCGACCGCCTGAGAGGAGTAGGCAAAGGCGCCCAACTGGCTGGGCGCCATCGACATCGGGCCCGAGCGGGTCAGCAGGTACTCAAGCCCGATCCGGGCCTTGCCGATCAGGGAATTTGCCAGCGTGTTCAGTGTCTTGGCGTTCTGGACCTTGTAGGCACAGCGGATCTGAAGGTGATCCTGCAGGTTTTCGCCGACCTCGGGCGCGTCGTGTTCGACAGCGACCCCAAGCGACTGCAGATGCGCGCCGGACCCAATGCCCGAAAGGTGCAGAATCTGCACCGATCCGACCGCGCCCGCAGACAGGATCACCTCGGCGCGTGCCTTGGCGCTGGCGGGGCGTCCCTGATGCGAAAACTGCACCCCCGTCGCACGATGGCCCTCGAACAGGATGCGCTCTGTCTGAGCATGGGTCACCACCCGCAGGTTGGGGCGGTTTGCGGCCGGGCGCAGGAACCCGCGCGCCGTGCTCCAGCGCCATCCCCTGCGCTGGTTGACCTTGAAGGTTCCGACACCAAAATTGTCGCCGCGGTTGAAATCCGGCGTCTCGGGGATGCCCGCCTGGACCGCCGCCGCCTTCCAGGCATCCAGAATGTCCCAGCGCAACCGGGGCTCTTCGACGCGCCATTCACCGCCTGCGCCATGCGCTTCGTCGGCGCCGGCAAAGTAATCCTCGGATTTCTTGAAATAGGGCAGCACGTCGTCCCAGCCCCAACCGGTCAACCCCAATTGCCGCCAGCCGTCGTAATCCGCCGCCTGCCCGCGCAGATAGAGCATCCCGTTGATCGACGAACAGCCGCCCAGCACACGGCCCCTGGGATAGAGGATCTGCCGCCCGTTCAATCCGTCGACGGGCTGGGTCTTGTAGCCCCAGTCGGTGCGTGGGTTGCCGATGCAATAGAGATAGCCCACCGGAATGTGGATCCAGTGATAGTTGTCCCGCCCGCCTGCTTCCAGCAGCAGCACACGGGTCGAGGGATCTTCGCTCAGGCGGTTTGCCAAGACGCACCCGGCGCTGCCTGCACCGACGATGACGTAATCGTATTCACCGAAATCTTCCATAGCTTCGCCTTACCCAACATTGTGGGCGATCCCAAGTTCTTCCGGTCCACGATGCAGGCGAACCACAGACAAAAGCAAGAAACGCGGGTTTCTTTCAGCTTTGGCAACGTTTTAGACGCGGCCTGCTCTCTGCATCACCCAGGTGTTCCGGACAGATCGCTGAGAATGGGACAGTCCGGTCTGTGATCCCCATGACAGGCGTCGATGAGTTGCGACAACGTCTGACGCATATCGCGCAATTGCGAAATCTTGTCGTCGATCGCCGTCAGATGCTCTTCGGCAATTGCCTTGACCTGAGCACTTTCCCGGCTCTCGTCCTCATACAGCCCGAGAAGGGTCCGGCAATCTTCGATGGAAAATCCAAGGGCCCGGGCGCGGCCGAGAAACACAAGCTTGTGCAGGTCGGTTTCCCGAAAGGCCCGGTATCCGTTGTCGCTGCGCTGGGGACGTACAAGACCGATGTCTTCGTAGTAGCGAATGGTCTTGGGCGGCAGACCAGAGCGTTCGGCGACTTCTCCGATATTCATGGCAAACGCCTCCTATTCCGCTGGTTGCGCGCGGGTCTGCGCTGCAGGTGCGGGTGTTCCCGGGTGCTCAATCGATGCCGCGGACATTCTGCGCAGCCGCAAGGCGTTGGTCAGAACCGAGACGGACGACAAGGCCATTGCCCCGGCCGCAAAGACCGGTGACAGAAGCACCCCATAGAACGGATACAGAGCGCCGGCCGCAATGGGTATCAAGGCCACGTTGTAGCCAAAGGCCCAGACAAGGTTCTGCCGAATGTTCGACATCGTCCGTTTCGAGACCTCGACCGCGTTCACCACGCCCCCCAGATCACCGGACATCAGAACAACATCGGCGGCTTCAATCGCGACATCCGTCCCGGTGCCGATGGCAATTCCCACGTCCGCATGTGCCAAAGCCGGTGCGTCATTGATCCCGTCGCCCACAAAGGCGATTTTGCGTCCGCCGCGTCTGAGATCGTCAAGTGCGCCGACCTTGCCGTCCGGCAAGACACCGGCAATCACATGATCAATTCCGGTTTCGCGGCTGATCGCCTCGGCCGTTTCCTGTTTGTCACCCGTGATCATGGCCACCTTTAAGCCGCGATCGCGCAGCGCTGCAATGGCCGCCCGGCTGGTGGGTTTCACCGGATCCGAAACCGCGATCACGGCAGCCAATTTGCCGTCGACAGCTGCGTAAAGCGCCGTGCGCCCCCGGGCGGCAAGGTCTTGTTCCGCGTCGACAAGAGCCGAGATATCGATGTTTTCGCGGTGCATGAACCTGTCCGCGCCCACCAGGACGTCCTGCTGAGCAACAGTCGCTGCCACGCCATAGCCGGTGATCGACCGGAACCCGGTTGCGGCAGGGATTAAGATACCTTCGGACCGCGCACCGCGCGCGATTGCCTCGGCTATGGGATGTTCCGATTGTTCCTCGACAGCGGCGATCAGCCCAAGAACGGTGTCGCGGTCCCCGCCCTCGACGACACGGACATCGGTCAGTGTCGGCTGCCCCTGCGTCACGGTCCCCGTCTTGTCGAGCGCGATGATGTCGACATGCGACAGTTCCTGCAGCGCGTCGCCTTTTCGGAACAGCACGCCCAGTTCTGCAGCCCGCCCCGTGCCGACCATGATCGACGTGGGCGTCGCCAGCCCCATGGCGCAGGGGCATGCGATGATCAACACCGAGACACCTGCCACAAGGGCAAAGGTCAGCGCAGGATCGGGGCCGACGGCCAGCCAGACACCGACCGTCAGGGCCGCCATGGCCATGACCGCCGGGACAAACCAAAGCGTCACCCTGTCGACCAGCCCCTGGATCGGAAGCTTGGCACCTTGCGCGTCTTCGACCATGCGAATGATCTGCGCCAGGGTTGTGTCCGAGCCGACCCGGGCCGCCTGGAATGTCAGGCTGCCAGTCCCATTCACGGTTCCCCCGGTCACGGTGGAGCCTGCGGATTTGGCGACCGGTACGGGCTCGCCCGTGATCATGCTCTCGTCCACATTGCTGCTGCCGTCGAGAACCTCGCCATCGACCGGAATGCGTTCCCCAGGCCGCACGAGGATCGTATCCCCGACCAACAACGCATCGACGTCTACTTCGGTGGCCTTGCCATCTTGCATCCGGCGCGCGGTCCGGACCTGAAGACCCAGCAACGCCTGGATCGCCGCCCCGGTGCGCCCCTTGGCGCCTGCTTCAAGCCATCGACCAATCAGGATCAGCACCACGATGACGGCGGCGGCCTCAAAATAGACCGCGCGCACACCTTCGGGCAGAAGTTGCGGAACAAAGGTGGCAACAACCGAATAGGTCCAGGCCGAGCCCGTTCCCACGGCGACGAGGCTGTTCATGTCCGGCGCACCGCGCAGCAGGGCCGGAACGCCCTTGGCAAAGAACTGCCGCCCCGGTCCGAACAGAACGATGGTTGCCAGCAGGAACTGGATCACCCAGGACGTCTGGGTGCCGATGCTAGCCTCGATGACCATGTGGAACCCCGGGATCAGATGAGATCCCATTTCCAGCACAAACACCGGCAGCGCCAAGGCGGCCGCAAGGATCACGTTCCGGCGCAGATGGTCGGCTTCCTCGGCCTTGCGCTCGACGCGCGTTTGGCTGGCATCTGCCTGAGCAATTTCGGCGGGATAACCGCTGTCAGTCGCCGCCGAGACAAGCTCGGCCGGTGTGACCGCGCCCTCAAGGTAGTCGACAACAGCGGTTTCCGAGGCCAGGTTCACGGTCACCGACAGGACGCCCGGCACCTCTGCCAGCGCCTTGTCGACCCGTCCGACGCAAGAGGCGCAGGACATCGAGGCAATGTTCAACGTTGTCCGGGCCGTGCGCGCCGGATAGCCCAGCTCGGTCAACGCCGTCGCGGCCTCTTTCAAGCGCACCGGGCTATCGACGGCGATACGCGCGTTTTCGGACGCAAGGTTCACCGAAACATCCGTCACGCCGTCCAGTCCTGACAGGGCCTTTTCGACACGGCCAACGCACGAGGCGCAAGACATGCCTTCGATGTGCAGCGTGGATTGGGTGGTGCGGGTCATTGTGAACGTCCTCGGTCAAATTCGAGGGTCATATAGGGCTTCCAGTCACTGGAAGCTCAAGGGGGGCGGACACCCTTTTGCAAAAATCCCTCTGCGTCCTTTCCACGCAGATCCGCCATGTCCTTGGAAAGACAAGGATTCTGGCGGCCAATTCAGAGCACCAAAACGGGCCTGCGCCGCTGAACAAGGTCAACATGCCTCGGGACACACGGCGACGGATTGACGGAACGTCGGCCCTTTGTCCTTTGACACCGAAGCCCTTGATTTTGCGGGGTGAGACCCGGCCAATCCAGACCGGCCACGTGCCCGGCGGATCGGCCGTATCCCCCCAGAGCCAAGACACCTTAAAGAAAGTCGACGGTTCCGATGTCGGTCGACAAGAACAAGGTGTTGCCCGAGGGGATGTGGAACATCCGATCCCAAGTCTGCCCCATGTCCGTGACCTGGTCGATGCTCCAATCGCCGGCCAGGTCCTCGATATCGATAATGACATTCGCGTTGCCGTCGATGAACAGACGCGCCGTTTCGGTGACCTCTCTGATCCGGTAACCGGACAGCGTCACCCGATAGGCGTCGTCGGTCACGATGTTGATGCGCTCGATGCTGTTGAGCATTTCGGTCGCCCGTTCGTTGAAGTACGTCAGCGCTCCGTTCGCATCATAAAGTTCATAGCCCTGATCGGTCAGGTCCAACCCATCCTCGGTCTGGTAGTCGGGATCGTTCAGGATCAGCGTGTCAAAGCCAATGCCGCCATTGAACACCAGCCCCCGGAAGAAAACGCTTGAGAAGTGAAACGTGTCGTCCCCCACATCGCCGTCGACCCGGTAGGTGCCGCTTTTCAGGTGGCGCAGGGCCTCTTCATTGTTGATCCGCCAGTCATAGCGGTTCGCCATACTGATGTCGTTGTTGATGCCGTGAATGTAGTTGCTGTCCAGATAGGAATTGTACTGTGATTGCGAGCCGGTGACCCGGCCGGGGTTCCAGTCCGCGACATAGATATGGTCGTCGCCGTGGCCGCCCGAGATCAGGTAGTTCGAGGTGGCTTGTTCCCCGATCCCCCAGTCTTCCATGGTTATTTCGTACATGTTGGCGGAGATGAAGTCGGTTCTTTGGCTGCCCGCTATGCCTTGCGCCCCAAGCTGGCCGCCGACGATGATGTCATTCTGGTCGCCGCCATAGATCTGGTAGGTGCTGTCGCCACCCCGGCCATAGTCCCCGCCTTCGCCGGGCCGACCACCGCGGGCTAAACCTTCGGATTCGCCCCACGTTCCGCGACTGCCATCGCTGCGGTTGTTGCGGCCTGCGTTTCCGGCGTTGCCGCCAATGATGACGTCTGCGCCGAGGCCGCCCCACAACGTGTAGGTCACGCTGCCGCCCTGCCCGCCATCGCCGCCGTCACCTCCGTCGCCCCCGGCGTAGTTTACACCCTGCGTAGGCAAGACGTAGTGCAGGTGCCCGTCGCCGCCGTTGCCACCATCGCCACCCGCGCCGCCGTCGCCGCCCGAGTCGATGTCCTGTCCGACGATCATGTCGCGCCCAGTGGTGCCCCAGATCGTCGCGGTGTGGCTGATGCCAGCCGGACTTGCGCCGTCGGCCCCGTCAACGCCGTTAAGGTCCAGCAATAAAACCCCGTCGACGCCGTCGCCGCCGCGCTCGCCATTGCCGCCGTTCCGGTTCACGGTGCTGTCATCGGCCGTCGTGGGATCGTAGCCGCTGATATAGGCCCTGAGGTCATAGTTGAACGTGACCGGCGCCGAAGAAGAGGCCGGCTGCAACGCAAACCCACCGCCTGGCAAGGGCGCCAGGTATTCGCCGGCGTTCTCGTACCACATCCACTCTTCGTCGTTGGCGACGCCGCCGACCCTTGCCCCAAAGTTCACACCCGACAGGATCAAGTCGGCGGTGTCCTTTGGGTCGTTGCTCAGATTGAACCGCAGGCCCGACTGCGTGACCTTCACAAACTGGCCGTCCGGCGTCAGCGTGAAGTTCTCGGTGAAATAGTCGATCCGGTCGATCAGGGTGCCCGCATCACCGGTGTCGTTTGCCGTGATCGCGGCAAAGTAATCAGTGATCCGATACTCGGTGTAGAAATCCACAAAGCGGCCCCGGGCGTCGGTCCGCACGCCGTCAAAGACCGGCACAAGGCCCGAGAACAGGTCGGCGTTCGCCACCTCGCGCGCGCCGGTGCCCTGGATCACGATGTCGACCTCGCTGGTGGCGGTGCCGTTGGCGGTTTCATAGGTGTAGGTGAGCGTTTCGGTGTAGCTTGCGCCGCTCCAGAGCTCGGGCAGGTCGAAGGGCGTGTAGACGATGGATGAACCGGTGATCTGAACCGTCCCGTAGGTGGCCCCGGTCAACGTTCGGGTGACACCGACCTCGGTATCGACGCCGACCATGGCATCGAAATCCGTGTCATTGGCATCAAGATCCGCAAAGGTGATGTTCAGCGTCTCGTCCTGCGTGATCGAAAAGGCGTCGTCCCGCATGACGGGCACGTTCAACCCGGACACACGTATCGTGCGGTCGTTGAACTCAATGAATTCAACTAAAGAAATCTGGTCCCAGCCGAACGGTGATCCGGTTCTCAGGTCCGTCACCTCATAGAACCCCGAGTCATAGAACCCCGAGACGGCGGGCGGTTGAATGTCAAAATTCAGAGTGCCGCCGACACCCAGAAGGTTTGCGTTGTAATAGACGGTGTCGGTTCCCTGCCCGCCAAAGGTGACGTCATTGCCGCCTGTCGCAAAAAAGCGATCATCCCCGTTCAGACCGAAAAGGCTGTTGTCCCCTGCATCCCCGGCAAGCGTATCGTTGCGATACGATCCGACCAGATTTTCGATGCGGGTCAGGACGTCGCCCTCGGCGTGAGCTCCCAATCCGACGCCACCCGACAGGGTGACCCGAACCGAACCGGGTGAGTTTGCGTAGGTGGCCGTATCGATGCCATCACCGCCATTAAGCGAATCTGCGCCGTCCCCGCCCAAGAGGATATCGTCGTGCAGCCCGCCAAACAGGGTATCATCGCCAACTCCGCCGTTCAGGCTGTCGTTGTCCGCGCCCCCATTCAACACATCGTTGTCGCCGCCGCCATCCAGCGTGTCCGCCCCTTGGCCCCCGATCAGCGTGTCTTCACCGAGGTAGTCCCTTATGCTGTCGTCCCCGTCCAGTCCGGCCTGTCGATTGTTGCCGGCGTTTCCTTGCAGGTAATTCGCCACGCCGTTGCCCGTCACGCGAATGCTGGAGGAACCCTGCATAATAAGTTCTTCGATTTCGCTGGTCGGGCTCAAAGTGTAATCGACAGAGGTCAGCACCCTGTCGGTGCCTTCGCCGACAGCTTCAACCACAACATCATTTGTATCTTGGACAAAATAGGAGTCGTTACCGGCGCCACCGATCATGATGTCGACGCCCGTCCCCCCCCAAAGCGTATCGGCACCCGCGCCGCCGATCAGCGTGTCCTCGCCGCCTTCACCCCTCAGGGTATTGTTGCCCGAGTTGCCGGTCAGCGTGTTGGCTTCGTCGTTGCCCTCTGCATTGATGTTCCCGGACCCGAGCAGGGTCAGGTTTTCGACCCACTGAAACGAGAAAATCGAAAAGCTGATGCTGGCGTGGACAGTGTCAGTGCCGCCTGTCTGCGTTTCGAGGATACGGTCGCCAGCGTTGTCCACGATGTAAAGATCGTCGCCCGGCCCGCCTTCCATGCTGTCCTGGCCCGCGCCGCCATTCAGGATGTCATTGTCGGCGCCGCCTATCAGCGAATCGTTGTCGGCGCCGCCCTCCAGCGTGTCCGCCCCCTGGCCCCCGATCAGCGTGTCTTCACCGTCCAAGGCCTCTATGCTGTCGTCCCCGTCCAGTCCGGCCAGTCGATTGTTGCCCGCGTTTCCGCGCAGGGAATTCGCCAGTCCGTTGCCTGTCCCGCGAATGCTGGAGGAGCCTGCCATCCACAGTTCCTCGATGTCGCTGGTCGGATTCAGTGTGTAATCGACAATTGTCAGCACCCTGTCGGTGCCTTCGCCGACAGCTTCAACCGCAACATCATTTGTTTCTTCGACATAATAGACGTCGTCACCGGCGCCGCCGATCATGCTGTCGACACCTGTCCCGCCCCAAAGCGTATCGGCACCCGCGCCGCCGATCAGCGTGTCCTCGCCGCCTTCGGCCCTCAGGGTATTGTTGCCCGAGTTGCCTGTCAGCGTGTTGGCCTCGTCGTTGCCCTCTGCATTGATGTTCCCGGACCCGAGCAGGGTCAGGTTTTCGACCCAATCAAACGAGAAAATCGAATAGCTGACGCTGGCGCGGACGGTGTCGGTGCCGCCTGTCTGCGATTCGAGGATTCGGTCAAAGACGTTGTCCACGATGTATAGATCGTCGCCCGACCCGCCTTCCATGCGGTCCTGGCCCAAGCCGCCGTTCAGGATGTCATCGTCGGCGCCGCCTATCAGCGAATCGTTTCCGCGTCCCCCGGCCAGGGTATCGTTGCCGGCTCCGCCAATCAGGGTGTCCGGGCCATTGCCGCCGGTCAGACGGTTGTTTCCGGAATTGCCCGTCAAGATGTTCGCATTGACGTTGCCGGTCGCATTCAGGTTCGCGGAACCGCTCAGGGTCAGATTCTCGACCCACCGGAACGCGGCCAGGGAAAAACTCGACACCGCAAGCACGCGGTCGGTGCCGCCGGCCTGCACTTCGGAAATAACGTCTGCGGCATCGTCGACGACATAAAGGTCATCTCCGGTGCCGCCGATCAAGCTGTCTGCGCCCTGACCTCCGTTCAGGGTGTCGTTTCCCGCGCCCCCAAACACGGTGTCAGCACCCGACCCCCCGGTCAATCGGTTGTCCCCGCCGTTGCCTCGCAACGTGTTTGCCAAGGCGTTACCGATCAGGTTCAGGTTTGCCAGACCGGTGACCGTCAGGTTTTCGACCCAGGTCACCGACGCCAGCGAAAAGGACAGGCTTGCGACAATCAGGTCTGTGCCGCCGCCCGGGTCTTCCTGGACCTGGTCACCAGCGTCATCTACGAGGTACAGATCGTCTCCGGCCCCGCCAAGCATGAGGTCGGCTCCTGCACCGCCATTCAGCGTGTCGTTGCCGTTTCCACCTCTTAGCGTGTCGTCATCGTTTCCGCCGATCAGAAGGTCATCGCCACCGCGCCCGATCAGCAGGTCGTTCCCGTTCAGGCCGCGGATCGTGTCCGCCAAGAGCGTGCCCGACAGCACGGGTTGAACGACGCCATCATCGTCCAGCAAGGTCCCGGTTATTGTCGCCATCGGTGTCTCCCCCAAAGTCTTCGAGCGGCCACACCAAAGAGATCAAACAAAAATCAAAGACGCCCAGAACCCGAACTCTGCGCGGCAGCCCAACCTGCCGCCGAGAAAAGTTATCCGCGAATTCCGTGTTTTTCAAAGAAATTCTTGGGGGCGCGTCGTGGCACCCGCAGGACTCTTCCCCAAGTTGCCGACCCGGTCCAGCTTTGACGTTTTGCATCTTGGGGACTTGAGGAGCTATAGCGGTCACCCCAGTCCACATGTCAGCCGCCTGTGGTCCGGCAGCTTTCTTGGTCCGGAACCAGACCGGATCAGGGCTGCGCCAGAACGCTGGTGATGCCCCGACCGGCCGCGTACATCTGCTCTGGCGTCGCCTTCGCGCGAAGCAAAGCAGAGATGCCCACGACGGCATTGGCGAAATGCGCGGCAAGGTCGTCCAGATCGGCGTCGACCCTGACGTCGCCATCCCTTTGCGCGTTTTCAAGCGCGTTGCGGAACCCCTTCAACAGTCTGTCCAGATAGGCATCCACGAACTTTGCACTTCCGGGATCCAACGCCGCGCGCTCGACCGCTGTGTTGGCCATCAAGCAACCCAGCCCGTTGAATTTCGTCTCGCTGGCTGCTGCATATCCCAGGAACGCATCGCGAATGGTCTGGGCATTTGCCTCTGACGCTTCGATCGGGCCAAGAACACGGGTCAGATTGATTTCGCTGTAGCGCTCCAGTGCGGCCTCGAACAATTCCTGCTTCGACCCGAACTCAGAATACATGCTTTTCCGGTTGATACCCAGTTCCTGGACAAGCTCTGCCGTGCCCGTCGCCGAATATCCTTGCCGACGAAACAGCTCGATCGCGCGGTCCAGAACGTCTTCTCGTTTGTATCCTTTGGGGCTCGGCATCATGTCCTCGAAATTTTTGTGTTGACACCAAGGTAACCGATCAGTTACCCCTGTCAAGGTAATCGATCGGTTACCATGCGATTTAATCGACCACACCTTGAAACGGAGAGAGATCATGAACCCGAATGCCATCACCGTCGTTTACAAATGGACCGCCAAGCCCGGGCAGCTGGATACGCTGACGGGCATCTACAAAGGCGTCACCGACGCCATGCAGGCCAACGAACCCGGGGCTCTGGCCGTGGACGTCTATGTCTCGGAAGAGGACAACGCCATCTACGTTCGCGACGAGTTCGCCGACGCCAACGCACTGGGGTTCCACCTGAGTGAAACCGCCGCCCCCCACTTTCCCAAGCTGCTGGAAGTGGCGGTGCCCGGAACCTTCAACTTCTTCGGGAACGTCCCTGCCGAAATGCAGGCTGCCGCCCGGGGAATGGGCCTCGCCGCCGAGTTCAGCAGCCATGTCACGGGTTTTGCCCGCAAAGACCACTGAAACCGCCAACCACAGAATTCAGGAGACCAAAATGACCTTCAAATCCATCAAGACCGCCCTCGCCGCTTCACTGATCGCCGCCACAGCGACAATTGCATTCGCTGACCCGTCGTCCGAGATCGCGCTCACCTACGTCTGGACTGCGCACGAAGGTCAGGCTGAACGACTGATCGCCACCTATGGCGCGGTCGGCGACATTCTTGAAGCCAATGAACCGGGGCTGCTGTCGTACGAAATCGCGATTTCCGAAACCGGAAACCAGATCGTCATTCACGAAGTTTTCGAGGACGGCGATGCCCTGGCCTTCCACCTGTCGGAAACCGCAGCGGCGTTCTTTCCGCAGCTGGTTCAGTTTGCCACCCCAGGCCCCTTCATCTTTCGCGGGGATGTGCCCGAAGAACTGCGCACCGCAGCCTACCAGATGGAAATGGGTGCAATCTTTACCGGAGATTGGGACGGCTTTGAACGCAACTGATCACGCGCCTTGCGTTGGTGCAAAACCAAAAGGAGCGGCACTTCAATTTGCCGCTCCTTTTCTTTTGGCCATCTCCGATCGCCATCCAAGGCAGGCGTGAAGCCCCTGAAATCGGACACTCAGTTAGGGGCCCTATTCGGCCCCGGTCTGCATCAAGGCAGCGGCCTGGTCTCCGGTCAGTGGCTCGGGCCGGTCACATGTGGTCGTCATGTCAATCCAACGCCGTTCCTCTGCAGACCGCAGAAGCGCCGTCATGACGTCGACAACATGCGTCGCAAGTTCGAGACTGCACCGATGCGGCCTGCCCTCGGCGATCCCGGCGGCCATGTCAGCCAATCCAGCGCAGCGATAGTTCGCGCGCGGAACGCTGGACGAATCCGGTTGGTTCGGAACCCCGAATGGATGACCCCGGTCCGGCAGGTCGACGACTTCGGACTCGGGGCCCGCAAGCTGAACGGTGCCGCCAAAGAAGTTCGGATCCGGCACGTACAAAGAGCCTTTGGTGCCGTAAAGTTCCATGTTGGCATGACGATGCGCCCAGACGTCCCAGCTGGCGCCAAGCGTGATCAACGCACCGTTCGCAAACTCCAGAACCGCGTGGAAATTGGTTGGCGTGTCGACCGGAATCTCTTCTCCCTCGCGCGGACCGTTTCCGATCCTGCGGGTCTTGAAACCGGCCGAACTCATAGCCGTGACCGCCTTCACCGGACCAATCAGCTGAACGAGATTGGTGATGTAATACGGCCCAAGGTCCAGGATCGGGCCACCGCCGGGCTGGAAAAAGAAATCCGGGTTTGGATGCCAGGCCTCCATACCGTGGCTCATGACGTGACAGGTGCCACCCACGATCTCGCCAGCCTGCCCTTCGTCTAGAACCGCCCGCGCAAGTTGATGCGAGCCCCCAAGAAAGGTGTCAGGGGCGGATCCGACGCGCAATTGTTTCTCGGTCGCAAGCGCGCGCAAGGCCTCGCCTTCGTCCAGCGACAGAACATAGGGCTTTTCCGAGTACGCGTGCTTTCCACTCTCAAGAATGCGCTTGGTGACGTCAAAATGCGCTGCGGGAACGGTGAGGTTCACCACGATCTGAATGTCGTCCGCCGAAAGCAGGTGCTCGATGGTCTCGGCCCTGACGCCGAATTCCTGGGCCCGGGCCTCGGCCGCGGCCATGTTCAGGTCCGCCACTGCGCGCACTTCGATGAAGTTGAACAGCGGGGCAAGCTTCAGATAGGATTCAGAGATATTGCCGCAGCCGATAATGCCAACGCCGAAAGTCGTCATGATCGTTTGCCTCAGAATGCCTGGACGGCGGCCAGTGACCGGGTCGCCATGCGCTTGTGATCATTGGGCTTGTCATGTTCGATGACGTATCTGTCGACCCCCGCGGCATCCATCGCTGATTTGATCGAGGCCCAGTCCATCGTGCCGTGGCCGACGTCGGCCCAGCCGTCTTCGTCTGCGTTCTCGCCCGCAGGCGCAATGTCCTTGACGTGGGTGGCCACCAGTCGGCCCGAGAACTTCTCCAGCCACGCGACGGGGTCCTGATCGGCGACCTGCACCCAGGCCAGATCCAGTTCGATCTTGATATCGTCCGAGGCCTCGGCGATCAGCTCCAGCGGCATGGCACCGTCCACCGGAACCAGTTCAAAGTCGTGGTTGTGCCACGCGAACTCAAGTCCCGCCGCCACGATGGGCTCGCCCGCTTTGGCCAGCCTCGCGCCAAAGGCTCTCCAGCCTTCGGCCGTGCTGGGTCGCTCATCTGGCATCAGGAACGGAATGACCACCGCCTTGACGCCCAGCGTCTTCGCAACCGCGATGGCCCGCTCGGGGTCACCTTCGACAAAATCAAGCGCGAAATGGGCGGTCGGCATGGTCATACCATGCTCGTCCAGCAGGGCCTTGGTTTTTTCCGGGTCCTCGAAGTAAGGGCCGTGGCCTTCGACCTCGGTGATGCCAAGATCGGCGAGCATGGCAAACGTCTCTTCGACGGCCCAGTCGCGCGAGGAATAGAGCTGATAGGAAATGGAGGGCATTTTTCTACCTCGGAATGAGAAGTGAAGCTTGTGCGTTGCGGACGTCAGAGCCGCAACTCGGTGTCCTTGTCGAAAAGCGATGCGCGTGACGGATCAAGACCAAGACGGATGGTGTCGCCAACCGTCACCCGTGCCTGACCATCCATGCGCAGACGGAACCGTGCGCCCGCGAACTGGCAATCGACCACCGTGTCCGACCCCATCGGCTCGATCAGGTCGACGGTGACATCGGCCTGGAACGGCGCATTGCCGACCAATTCGCCCGTCACGACATGTTCTGGCCGGATCCCTAGCGTGGCAGCGCCGTTTGCGGCGCCGCCATTGGCAAAGTCGTACCCCGCCATGGGGATCGAGACATCGCCAACCTCGAAGGTGTCGCCGGTCAAGTGACCCTCCAGGAAGTTCATCGACGGCGACCCGATGAAACCCGCAACGTATTTGTTGATAGGCCGTCCATAGATCTCGTCCGGGGATCCCAGCTGCATGATCTTGCCGCCCCGCATAATGGCGATCCGATCGGCCAAGGTCATGGCCTCGATCTGGTCGTGGGTCACATAGATCATGGTGTTCTGCAGGTTCTGGTGCAGACGCTTGATTTCGACCCGCAGGTCGGCACGCAGCTTGGCATCGAGGTTGGACAGGGGTTCGTCGAACAGGAACACGTCCACATCGCGCACCAGCGCGCGGCCGATGGCGACACGCTGCCGCTGACCACCCGACAGCGCGGCGGGCTTGCGTTTGAGCAGCGGTTCAATCTGCAGGATTTCGGCGGCGCGCTTGATCCGCGCAGCAATCTCGTCCTTGGGCAGCTTGGCGTTCTTCAGACCGAAGGACAGGTTCCCTTCGACCGTCATCTGCGGGTACAGCGCGTAGGATTGGAACACCATGCCGATGCCCCGCTCGGACGGCTCGGCCCAGGTGACGTTGTTGCCCTTGATGTGGATCTGCCCGGCGGTCACATCCAAAAGACCGGCGATGCAGTTCAGCAGGGTCGACTTCCCACACCCGGACGAGCCCAGAAGCACCAGGAATTCGCCCTTGCCGATCTCGAGGTTGAGATTTTGCAGGACTTTGACAGCGCCGAACTCCAGGTCGAGGTTCTTGATTTCAACAGAGTTGTTCATTTGGATTTACCCTTTGACTGCGCCAGCGGCGATGCCACGGACGAAGAGTTTCCCCGAGACAAAGTAGATGGTGAGAGGAACAAGACCGGTGATGATCGTCGCGGCCATGTTGACGTTGTATTCCTTCACCCCCTGGGTGGAGTTGACGATGTTGTTCAGCGCAACCGTCATCGGATAGCTTTCGGGCCGCGTGTAGACGACGCCGAACAGGAAATCGTTCCAGATCCCGGTGACTTGCAGGATGACCGCCACGGTAAAGATCGGCACCGACATGGGCAGCATGATCCGGAAGTAGATGCCCCAGAACCCGGCACCGTCAACGCGGGCGGCCTTGAACAGCTCTTCGGGCAGCGAGGTGAAGTAGTTCCGGAACAGCAGCGTCAGGATCGGCATGCCAAAGATCGTGTGCACGATGACCAGCCCGGACAGCGACCCGTAAAGCCCCATCTCGCGCAGCATGATCACGATTGGGTACAGCATCACCTGGTAGGGGATGAAGGCCCCGAAGATCAGGATGGTAAAGAAGGCGTCGGCGCCCTTGAATTTCCAGTTGGCCAGCGCGTAGCCGTTGACCGACGCGATCGCGATCGAGGCAATGACACTGGGAATGGTGATCCGGACCGAATTCCAGAAGCCGGTACTCAGCCCCTCGCAGGTCAGACCGGTGCAGGCCTCGGACCAGGCCTTGACCCAGGGGGCAAAGGTGATCTCGACCGGCGGGGAAAAGACGTTGCCCAGCCGGATCTCGGGCATCCCTTTCATCGAGGTGATGATCATCACGTACAGCGGCAGCGCATAGTAGAGCGCGACCATGATCAGGGTGCCGTACAGAAAGATGTTGCGGCGCGAAAAGGTCTTGCGGGGCTTGGGCCCCTGCGGGCCCGCCAGCGCATCGGGTGTCACATCAACCACGGTTCTTCGAGCCTCCGAATTCGAGGATTGCCCAGGGGATGACCACCAGCGCGACGGTCAGCAACATCATGGTCGAGGCGGCAAAGCCCTGACCCAGATTGTTGGCCTGGAACATCATGTCATAGACGTATTTCGCGGGAACTTCGGTCGAGATGCCGGGCCCGCCGCCTGTCTGCGCGACGATCAGGTCATAGATTTTCACGATCCCGGTCACGACCAGCACAAGCGTCGTGATGAAGACCGGGCGCATCATCGGGATGACGATGAAGATATAGGTCTTCCATGCCGGGATCCCGTCGACACGGGCGGCTTTCCAGACCTCCTGGTCGATCCCGCGCAGACCTGCCAGCATCAGGACCATGACAAGCCCGCTGCCCTGCCACAGCCCGGCGATCAGCACGCCGAAAATGGCAATGTCAGCGTTGTAGAGAGGGTCGAAGGCAAAGCTGTCCCAGCCCCAGGCCTGGATGATGCTTTCGATACCGAACTCGGGGTTCAGGATCCACTGCCAGACCAGCCCGGTCACGACAAAGCTCAGTGCATAGGGATACAGGATCACAGTCCGGATGGTGTTCTCGAACCGGATTTTCTGGTCGATCAACGCGGCAAGGATAAAGCCGATCACAAAGACCAGCACCAACATGCACAGGCCGTAAATGATCAGGTTCTCGATCGAGACCAGCCAACGGTTCGTGGACCAAAGGCGTTCGTATTGATCAAGACCCACCCATCTGAGCCGCGGCAGAAGGCCGGATTTCGTAAAGCTGTAGACAATGGTCCAGGCGGTTCCGCCAACAAACACAAAAAGGGCGGTCACGATCATGGGGATCGCGGCGATCTTTGCGGATTTGTTACGGAACAACTGGCTTGGGCGCTCGGATGACATAGGCCTTCCCCCAGAAGTATCAGATATGTGATTTGGCCGGCGCCGAAGGGACGCGACGCCGGCCAGCGCCGGGAGGATCAGTCGGCGTCTGCGATGATGTCGACGAACCGCGCCTGAGCATCTTCAGCCGAGATCGAGGTGTCGGCAAAGAATTCGACAAACAGCGTGTTCAGCTGGTTGGCGGTATCAGGCGTGACCAGCATGTTCACGTCGGGCAAAAGCGCGCCGTCAGCAAGCAGGGCCAGACCCTTCTGCATGCAGTCGTTTGCGGCCGACAGATCGATGTCACCGCGCACCGGAAGCGAGCCTTTGGCGAGGTTGAAGCTGACCTGCGTTGCCGGCTTGAGCAGCAGGGCCGCAAGCTCTGCCTGGGCGGCCGCTTGTTCGTCGTCGCTCAGAACCGGGAAATAGAAGGCATCACCACCCGTCGACAGGCGCGGGTTGGTGCCCAGTCCCGGCAGACAGCTGTAGTCTTCGCCCGCAACCGAACCGGCAACAGCGAATTCGCCTTGTGCCCAGTCACCCATGATCTGGCCACCGGCCTCGCCCTGGATCACCAGGTTGGTGGCGTCGTTCCAGTTCTGGACCGTCGAGTTCGCCGCCATTTCGCGTGCCGAAGCGGCTGCTGCGAAAACAGTTGCCACATCGGCGCCACCGGCAACTGCGGTGTCCTTGTCACCATAGACGCTGGTGAAAACGTCGCTCGGCAGAAGGCTGGCCATCATCACGTTGAAAGCGCCCGACTGCTGCCAGCCCTGCTGCCCCATCGCCAGCGGGATCTTGTCGGCCGCTGCCAGCGCGTCAGACGCCGCAACGAACTCGGCCCAGTTTCCGGGCACGGCAACGCCCGCGTCTGCAAAGGCCTTGTGGCTGACCCAGAGCCACTGCCACGAGTGGATGTTCACGGGTGCGCAGTAGATGCGGCCATCGACGGTGCAGGCATCCAGCAGGGTCGAGGGGTTGACCAGATCCAGCCAGCCTTCGGCCTCGGCGATATCCGTGATGTCGCGCAGCAGGCCCGCCTCGATCAGTTCCTCGGCCTGGCGACCGTGGTTGAACTGGAACGCACCCATCGGGTCGCCACCGGTCAGACGGCTGACCATCACCGCGCGTGCCGCTTCGCCGCCGGCAATGGCCGCGTCGACCCAGGTGTTGCCGGTCGCGTTGAACGCGTCAGCGAACTGCTTCACCGCAGCCGCTTCGCCGCCGGACGTCCACCAATGCATGACTTCCAGCTCAGTGGCGGAAGCACTGGTTGCCGCAACGATCGCGGTGGCTGACAGTAGTTTTGTGTAGTGGTTCATTGGGTTCCTCCCTAAATCCCAACTAAAACGTTATAGGCAGAATCTATATCGTTATAGTTTTTTCTTGCAAGAAAAAATTTTTGGGTAAGTATTGGGGAGGCGCAGGCCTTGGGGTAAGGCACTCACCGTCCCAGCCCAAAGAGCCTCGTCTGAACCGGGAGCATGATCGAATGAAACCTGCGGCCGCGGAGGCGGAACACAAGACGGCAGAAGAGTTCCGGGCAATGGTCCCCAAGGGGGAGCGCCCGACCCTGAAAACCATCTCGAGAATCAGTGGCTTGGCGGTCGCAACGGTGTCACGTGCCTTGGGGGATGCGCCTGATATCGGATCCGATACCAAGGATCTTGTACGGCGCATCGCCGACGCAATCGGATACGTCCCCAACAGGGCGGGCGTACGTCTTCGGACAGGCCGCACAAACGTCATCACCCTAGTCGCTCCGGCCGAGGGCGACGTGATCAACAACACCGCCAAACTGACCAATTCCATCGCCCTGGAACTGCGCGGTACGCGATTCCATCTGAACGTCCTGCCCTGGTTTCCCGACGAAGATTCGCTTCGCCCCATCAAGTATATTGTCGAGACGCGCTCGGCGGATGCGGTGATTTTCAACATGACCGAACCCGAGGACCAGCGGGTCGACTACCTGCTCAAGCGCCGGTTTCCCTTTGTCACGCACGGGCGGACCAAATGGCGCGACAAACATGCCTACTACGACTACGACAACAAGACGTTCATGCAACTGGCCCTCAAGCGCCTGGCCGCACGTGGGCGCAAGAACATTCACGTCATCCTGCCCCCATCCAACCAGAACTACGCCCAGGACATGTACAGGGGCCTGGAAGAAACAGCGCCTCTGCTGGGCGTAAAGTTCCGCGTTGCGCAGAATGTGGACAGTGACAAATCCTCGGATGAAATCAGGCATTGGATCAAGCAACGCCTGTCACAATCCCCAGGGATCGATGCCATTCTGTGCTCATCGTCGAAGGGGGCCATCGCCGGACTTGCGGCCATCGAACAGCAGGGTCGGGTCCTGGGGGATGACATCGATCTTTACTCCAAAGAGGTCATTCCGGTCCTGAAAATGTTCCGAAAGGACATTCTTGTCGAAATCGAGGATGTCAGCAAAGCTGGACGTTACATGGCCCAGGCCGCGATGCAGCAACTCATGGAACCAGACCTGCCGCTCATGCAGCATCTGGAAGTTCCCGTCGAGTCAGGTGGAGACCCCAAAGCGCACTGATCGCTGCCCGAGTTTGCTCGTCTCTCGTCCACTTGCCGCTGGTCTTTTCCAAACACGAACAATCCATCAGTCCCGGGGGCGACAGGCCATATGCGCCTCACCTCGTTGCCCCAGCAAAGACCGACGGTGCACCCAATGTCAAAATTGTGCACAACAACATCAAGTTTGGCGCTGCAAATCCCCACATAAATCCACGTTATTGATCCCCACGACTGCAACGTCGGCGGCGCCAATCTGAGCCGCATTTAAAAAAGGGATTGCCAAATGGTGCACTCAAGCTGGAAAGACTACAGCCTGTCGGGGCCGTCCAAAGGTGCCGCCGTCATCACCGACGACCAGATAGAGACCCGCGTCGTCCAAAGCTGGTTCGTTGCCAAGGTCGACCGCAAGGCGCTGAAGGGCCTGATGAAACGTTCGGACCGCCCGGCAATGCTGAACTACGGTCTTTGGATCGGCCTGATCGCCGTGACGGGCGTGGCCACCTTGGCCACCTGGGGAACGGGATGGGGCTGGGTTTGGCTGGTGATCTACAGCGCCATACATCAAAGCGCCACCGCGCGGCAGCACGAGTTGGCCCATGGCACCCCGTTCCGAACCCGTTGGATCAACGAGCTGTTCTTTCACTTCAGCTCGTTCATCACCCTGTCCGAAGGGCACTACTACCGGTGGCGCCATTCGCGGCATCACACTGACACGATCATCGTTGGGCGCGACCCCGAAATCCAGTCGCCCCGGCCGCCTGAAATCCTGTCGCTGTTGATCAATCTGTTCAACCTCAAGACGGTCCTCGTCACCTTGCGCGACTTCGTTGCCCGCGCCAGGGGCGACCTTGGCCCCGGGGCGCATTTTGTCCCGGACAGCGAAGGGCCCAAGGTCATCAACGCGGCCCGCATGTACTTGCTGGCAATCATCCTGATCCTTCTGGCTTGTGTCGCATTGGCCTCGCCCCTGCCCCTGCTTCTGACAATCGGTCCGCGTGTCATCGGCGCACCGCTATATGCCGTGCTGCATTTCACGCAGCACGCGGGCTTGAACGAAGACGTTTATGACCACCGTCTGAACAGCCGCACCATCCTGATGAACCCGGTGCTGCGGTTCCTTTATGGAAACATGAACTACCACATCGAGCACCACATGTTCCCCATGGTGCCCTATCACCGGCTGCCAGAGCTGCACGAGATGATCAAGGATCAATGCCCTACGCCCAAGAACGGACTGTTGGACGCCTATCGCGAGATCGTTCCGATTCTGCTGCGTCAGGTCAAGGACCCCTCCTACCACATCCAGCCGGTCCTGCCGCAGGATCGCCTGGCCGCTGAATAACGCGAGAAGGACCCAGGACCATGACCCAATGGATTGACATCTGCGCTGCCGACGACGTCGAGATGGAAGACCTGATCGAGGTCACCCACGACGGCCAAAGCTACGCCATCTACCGCAGCCCCGAGGATGCCTTTTACGCCACGGCCGCCCATTGCACCCATGAATACGTTTCGCTGGCTGACGGGCTGGTGATGGACCACATCATTGAATGCCCGATGCACAATGGCCGCTTCGACTATCGCACCGGCGAGGCCAAGGGCGCGCCGGTCTGCGTGAACCTGAAAACCTATCCGGTCCAGCGGCAGGGCGATCGCATTCTACTCGGTCTCGGTGACTGAGCGCCGTGTCTCCAATCCGTTGCGCTGGTGGCGCTTGCGATAGGTGTCGGGCGTGCAGCCGTATTGGGTGCGAAACAGGCGGTGGAAATAGCTGAGGTTCTCGATCCCGCAGGCCTCGGCAATGTCCAACAGCCCCAGCCGCCCGTCCCGCAACAGCATGGCGCCATGCTGGATGCGAATGCGGTTCACATATTTTGTGGGCGTCGTGCCCAGATACCTGCGGGTCACCCGGCACACATGTTCGTGCCCCCGCCCGGCCACCTCCAGAAATCCGGCGCTGCCCTGGCGAAAGACCTCGGGGCGCTGCGCCGCCTGACAGGCCCGGACCAGCCACTGCGGCGCGGCCGGATCAATGCGGGCCACGTCGTCCAACACAAAGGTCATCATGGTCAGCAGAAAATGGTCCAGCCTCAGCTGGGTGCGCAGCGTGGTTTCCATCGTCAGACAGGTGTTGATCGCGCGCTCGCGCTGCGCGCCGTCCAATTGCACACAGACCGGCAGTGCCTGACGGGTCCAAAAGAACCGCCGATCCAGATCCTCATGATACCGTCGCAGCAGATCCGCCGCGGTCTCGGACCGGAACCGGATCGTGATCAGCCGGGTGACGCCATCCGCATCCGCTGCCAGAACTTCACAATCTGAAGGCCGCACAAAGACCACGTCACCGGGACCGCGTCTGACGTGCTGCCCGTTGATCCAATGGGTGCCGGCCCCCGTTTCCAAGATCAGCAAGGCATAGTGATCCATTCCCTCGGCGTCGGACGGCAGATCCGAGGGCACGACCTCGCGCGAGAAATGAAAACTCTCGCCGGGCTTCAGGATGTGATCTATGCGCCGCATTGTGTCCACGCGCGTCAGTTTGGTTGCACCGGGTCCACCCGGTGATGTTTGCGATACTGGCTTGGCGTGTGACCATAGCTTGCGCGGAACAGCTTGTAGAAATGGCTCAGGTTCTCGATCCCACACTCCAGCGCCACATCGAGGATCGGCATATCGGTCGCGCCCAGATGCATCGCCGCATGTTCCATCCGGATCCGGTTCACATAGACCGTAGGTGAGACGCCGAGATGTTTCTTGGTCATCCGGCACACATGTTCGTGGCCGCGCCCGGCCGCCTCGACAAAGCCTGTTGCACCCTTCTTGAACACCTCGGGTGTGCGCGCGGCCTGACAGGCCGACACCAGCCAGCGTGGCGTATCAGGCGGCATCGCGATCGAATAGTCGATCACGCGGGTCATGAAGTAGAGCAGGAACTGCTCGATCCGCCCAAGGGTCCGCCGCGCCGTCTGAAGCTCGACCGACGAATTGATCGCCCTCTCCAGCCGTGGACCGGACAGGTGATAGACGTCCGGGATCGGGCCGGTTTTCCAGAAAAACCGCTCGCCCAGTTCTTCGCCATAACGCGCCGCCAGATGGGCGGCGGTCTCAGTGCGGAACATGACATTGATGATCCGGCAGCCTTCGTCCTTCGAGGCCTGGAACACATGCACATCCGTTGGCCGGATAAAGACCAGCGACCCGCGCGGCAGCACTTCGGTGCGCCCGTTGATCCGGTGCGAGGTCTCGCCCTGCTCGACCAGAAAGAGCTCAAAATAGTTGTGGCAATGCGCAAAAGGCGGGCGACGCACATCCAGATCCTTGCGCGCAAAATGAAAGTGCTCGCTTGGCGACAGATAGGATTCGATCCGAAAGAGGCGCGTTTTCATGGCAGCAAAATACACCAATACGGGGCCAATTCGGAACGGAAAAATCAAGACAGGACAAGAATTGGTCAAGTGCAGTCAGGCACAGGACAGCACCTTCGCGCTAGACTGAGCCATCGGAGCTGGCCAAGCGGAGGGGATCATGGGCGCGCTGACGGTGAAAGAGCTGCTGGCCTGCAAGGGGCAGCGCAAGCTGACACAGGTGAACGTACATGTGGCGCAAGAGGCCGCCGCCTGCGAGGCCGCAGGCATCGATATGATCATCACGTGGGAACGCAGCCCCATCCCCGAATTTCGCGCCGCCGCGCCCGACACCTTTTTCACTGTCGGTCTGGTCTACGGCACCTATGTGAACCCCGATCAGGCCAAACGCGCCGCCTTTGACGCCATGGAAAAAGGCGCGGACGCGATCTATTGCCCGATGAGCCTGCCCGTGGTCGAGGCGCTTGCAAACGAGGCGATCCCGGTTCACGGCCACGTGGGCTTTGTGCCGTACAAAAAGACCTGGACCGGCGGGTTCAAGGCCGTGGGCAAAACCGCGAGCGAGGCGCTCGAGGTCTACAAGCGCGCCAAGGCCTATCAGGATGCGGGTGCCATCGCGATCGAGGTCGAACTGGTGCCTGTCCCCGTCGCGACCGAGATCACCCGCCGCCTGTCGATCCTGACCGTCGCCATGGGCGCGGGCAGCGGCTGTGACGCGCAGTACCTCTTTGCCAAGGACATCCTTGGCTACAACGACGGCCACATCCCGCGCCACGCCAAGACCTATCGCAACCACGGCGCGGAATACGCGCGCCTGCATCAGGACGCCATTGCCGCCTTTGGCGAGTTCAAGGCCGAAACCGAGGCCGAGACCTTTCCGACCTCAGCCAACACCCTTGGCATGAATGACGCCGAGGCCGAGGCCTTTTTGAACGGTCTGGAGCATTTGGGCTAGACGCCGAACCAGTCCACCAGTTGGTCCCGCATCCAGCGGTTCAGTTCCAGCAGATTCGCGTCCCTGTCCCCGCTGAAGGGGCGCGTGTTCATGTAAGGCGGCGGGCCGAATTCCGGGACAACGGTGAACGGCTCACCTCGCTCGGTCGCGGCGTCTCGTGAAAGCCCCCACCACCGCTTGTAGTGCGCGAGATGACCCGCCCAGACCGGATCCGCCGGATGGGGCACCTGCGCGCCTTTTTCGTGCCCGACGCGCGCGTGCACATGGCCGCTGCGGCGCGACGCCTCGTCAAAGATTTCCATGACATCCAGCGGTTCGCGGTCGATGACCACATGCCAATGACTGAGGTCCGAGGTCAGTTGCATCGTCGGCAGCGCCTCCATCAGGTGGGCCGTCTTCCACGGGTCGTTCAGGATGCGCCCGCGATGGGTTTCGATGCAGGGCGTTACGCCCGTGTCTGCGGACCGATCCATGACTTCCTGCAGAAAGTGCTGCGCGGTCGTCAGGCCGAAACTGTCCGCCCCGCAATGAACGGCGGCTTTCCTGGCACCAAGGGCGACGGCCATGTCCAACTGCCTGCAAAACTCCTGCATGTGGCCCTCGACGTCACCCCAATGCTCGGGCCGGGTGGCGATCAGGGCGATGACGTCCAGGCCGCAGTCGGATAGCGCCCCGCGCACCTTTTCGATGGCACGGTCAGGCACCGCGTCCTCGAAGTCCAGGTTCGCAAGGGCGAATTCCACGCCCGCATATCCCTGACCCACCGTGGCCCGGATAAAAGCGCTTAGCGTGGCCCACTCGGCGCCCGGTCCCACAAGGCCCCAGGATGTTCGGTAAATCTGCATGACAGCTCCTTTGACGACCTGCGACATCCGTGCCGATTTGATCAGAAACCCACAAGGAAGTCCCCCTGATCGCCACGAAAGTCAAAATAGCAAAAGATTTTGTCAAGCGCCGCCATCACCCCTGCAGGTTTTCGAACCTAGCCTTTGCGCAGGGAGGACAATGACCATGCTGACGGAATCGCTTGATCTGTCATTCAAGCCCGGTGTGCCGCAGGCCGCGCGCACCCTGACGCCCGCGCAGGTAGAGCACTACAACCGCGAGGGCTTTGTTCAGCCGTTCGACATCTTCGACGCGCAGGAAATTGCGGACCTGAGGGCCTATGTGAATGGCCTGATGACAGCGATGGGCGAGCAAGGCGCCTATGGCATCAACTGCTATCAGGCCCGCCTGTCGGGTCTGTGGGACATCGCCACGGACAGCCGCATTCTGGACTGCGTCCAGGACGTGATCGGCCCCGACATCATATGCTGGGCCTCGGCCATCCTGTCGAAAAAACCGCATGATCCCAAACAGGTGCCCTGGCACCAGGACGCAAGCTTCTGGTCGCTCAGCCCGGCGCGCACGGTGACGGTCTGGCTGGCGATCGACGATGCAGATGAAGAGAACTCGGCCATGCGCTTCCTGCCCCGCTCGCACGACCAGGGCAAGATCGAGGAAACCGAGATGGACGGCGCGGACTCGGTCTTTCACAAGGGCATCGTGCCCACGCCCGAAATGGGCGATCCCTTTACCAACGTGTTGAAGGCAGGCCAGATCTCGATGCATGCGGATATGCTGGTGCACGGCAGCCTGGCCAACCAATCCGACCGCCGCCGCTGCGGGTTGACGCTGCGCTATTGCCCGCCCGATGTTCGGATCGTCGATCCGCAATGGGCCGGCGGGGTCGAGGCCATCCTGTGCCGCGGCACGGATCAAAACGGCACATGGGAGCATCACCCGAGGCCGGACAACAACGATATCACCAAGACAACCAGCCCCCACGTCGTAGGCAACAATTGAGATCGACATGAAACTCAAGTGGTACGGGCAAGCAGCCTTTATGATCACCCGCGCGGACGGGTTCCGCATCGTGACCGATCCTTACACGCCGCACGAGCTGGGCTATGCCCCGATGCTGGACGAGGCCGACCTGGTGCTGACCTCGTCCGACGACGACAGTGCGCATTGCCGGTCCGACCTGATCCTGGGCAATCCGGCCACGTTGAACACGCTAGAGGCCGTCAAGGCCGGTGGCCGTATGGACATCGCGGGCGTCGAGGTTCTGGCCGTCGAGGCGATGGAGATCGAGGATCACCCGCTGCACGAACCCGGCGCAAACGCCATGTACAGGTTCGAGGTCGACGGCCTGCAGATCGGCCACATGGGCGACATCGGCAACGATCTGAACCAGAAACAGACCGCCTTTTTCGAAGGTGTCGACGTGTTGCTGACGCTCGCCGGCGGTCAGTTCACCACGCATCTTGACGAGGTCAAGCGCCTGATCGACGTGACCAAACCCAAGATCGTCGTTCCGATGCACTTTCGCACGCTCTGCTACAAGCCGCGGAACCTCTATTGGATCGAAACCTTTCTTTCATACTTCGATGAAGCAAATGACGTGGATTTCGCCTTTGACTGCGAGGCCGAAATCGACCCGTCGAACCTGCCCGACCAAACACGTGTGCTGGTGATGGACTACGCCCGTTCCGGGCAGTGATGAATGATGCCCGCTCAGGGCAATGAGCTTCGCCCGAAGGGGTGAAAACATCGGGCGGGAGGAGCCCGTAGGAGGACGACCGCCCAAAGGTGGTCAGTGACAGGGAGAAACGCGTATGCGAACGACCAAGACACTTCTGGCGGTCTCAGCCGCCGCATTGATGGCCTTTACGCCTGCCTGGGGGCAGAGCGTGGCGCGGGAAGACACGGTGATCTTTGACCTCGACCGGACCATCAAGGACCCCGAGAACTTCAACTGGTTCACACCGGGCACCAAGCGGCTGCACGGCGCGCATCAGGCGATGTGGGAGCCGCTTTTCATCCTGAACTACGAAACCGGCGAGATGGAACCCTGGCTGGGCACCGCATTCGAACCCAACGCCAGCCACGACGAATGGACCCTGTCGATCCGCGACGGTGTGAAATGGTCCGATGGCGAGGTCTTTGACGCCGACGACGTGGTCTTTACCGTCAACATGGCGCTCGGCAACGAGGATCTGTCCTCGCGCGAGGCGGCAACGGTGCGTGCTCAGGTCGCCAGCGTTGAAAAGATCGACGATCTGACCGTCAAGTTCATGCTCAAGTCCTCGAACCCGCGTTTTGCCGTCGAAAACTTCGGCGTGCGGATCTTTGGCTCGATGCTGATCATGCCGGAACACATCTGGAACGGGCAGGACGCGGCCACCTTTGCCTTCTATCCGCCGATCGGCACCGGCCCTTACAAGTATGCCTCGGGCGCGACGAACCGGATGATCTGGGATCGTGACGACAACTATTGGGGCGCTGCAACCGGGTTCACCGATCTGCCTGAACCTCTGCGTCTGATCTGGCTGGAATCGGGTGGCGAGGAAAGCCGCGCGCAGCTGATGGCGGCCAACCAGATGGACGCCGCGCAGACAGTGACGCTGGGCACGTTCGAGGCGATGCAGTTCCAGAACCCGAACATCATCGCGTGGAAGTCGGGCATGCCCTTTGCATGGTCGGACCCCTGTGCGCGTCAGATCGAGTTCAACACCACCGTGGCCCCATGGGACGACGCAAACATGCGTCAGGCCGTGAACCACATCATCGACCGCAGCCAGATCGTGAACGTCGCCTACGAAGGCACGACCGAAGCCTCGCGCTCGATCTTCGTGCAGTATGGCGGGATGGAAAAGTTCATCTCGGCCGTTGAGGACGCAGGCTACGGTTTCTCGGCCTCGGCGGACGTTGCCGCCGGTCAGGCGCTGATCGAGGCCGCGGGCTATGCCAAGGGCGCGGACGGGATCTATGAAAAGGACGGCCAGGACCTGGTTGCCAACGTGACCGTCAACACCGCCTCGACCGAGCTGACGCGCGCTGTGGATGTGATCCTTGAACAGCTGAACCGCGCAGGGATTGCCGCGAAGCCCGTCCCGGTGGAAAACGGCGTCTTCTGGGGCACCGCGCTGCCGTTGGGCGAGTATGAGCTGGCTTATACCTGGCTGAGCTGTGGCTCGATCAATGAACCCTGGGCCTCGATGGGCCGCTACACGGCCAAGGACGTGGCGCCGATTGGCGAACGGGCCCCGGGCTTCAACAACACCGGGCGCTGGAACACCGCAGCGACGGCGGCCTATTCCGAGATCGTCGATCAGATGGGCGGCATGTCGGTGGGTGACCCGGCCATCGAGGGCATGGTTGTCGATGCCTACAAGTACTACCGCGAGGAAGTGCCCTTCCTGCCGATGGTTCAGGCCTCGAAGCTTCTGCCCTTCAACACCACGTACTGGAGCGGCTGGCCCACGCAGGAAAACAACTACAACCATCCTGCACATTGGTGGGGCCACACACATCAGATCATCCACAATCTGACCAAATCCAACTAAGCTCCCTGTCGGCGCGGCGGTCCTCTTCTCGCCGCACCGTCAAATTCCGGGCCCCCTCTCGGGGCCCGGGCGTCGCCCGGGGCGACTGACATTGCCTGCCATCTGAAAGGAGCGGACATGGGACGCATTCCTATGGATTATCTGCTGAACCGGCTGGTCACGCTGTTCCTGACCGTCTGGATCGCAGCGACCCTGATCTGGATCATTCCCCGTCTGTCACCGGTCGACCCGGCCGAGATCATGCTGGGCCGCATGGCCGCTGGCGCTGGCACCGTGGCCAACGCCGACGAGATCCTGGCGACACTGCGCGCGCGCTTTGGCCTGGATGACCCGCTGCTGGTTCAATACGTCAAGTACATCCGGAACGTTGTCGTCTTTGACTTCGGCCTGTCCACCGCCTCTTTCCCGACCGAGGTCTCGGCCCTGATCGCCCGCGCCCTGCCCTGGACGCTGGGTCTGATGCTGATCTCGATCACCATCACCTTTTTCATCGGCAACCTGCTGGGCGCGCTTATGGTCTGGGAACGCTCACCCAAGCTGGTGCGCGTCGCCATCCCCGCCGCGATGGTCTTTACCTCAATCCCGCCGATCCTGTCGGCGCTCTTGCTGATGTGGGTCTTTTCGGCCCAGCTGCGATGGTTCCCGCTGACCGGTGCCTATGGGCTCTTTGTCGAACCCGGCTGGACCTGGGCCTTTGCACAATCGGTGATCTATCACGGCTTCCTTCCGGCGCTGTCGATCGTTGTTGTGACCTTTGGCTTCTGGGCCCTGGGGATGCGCGGGTTGATGATCACCGTACAGGGCGAGGATTACACGACACTGGCCAAGGCCAAGGGTCTGCGCCCGCGTTACATCTTGTACAAGTACATGATCCGAAACGCGATCCTGCCGCAGATCACGGCCTTTGCGCTGAAGATCGGGCTGCTCATTGCCGGTCAGGTTCTTGTCGAACGCATCTTTGCCTACAACGGCATGGGCAAGCTCTTGTACGACGCCATCCTCGATCAGGATTTCCCGGTCATCCAAGGGGTCAGCTACGTGATCATCCTGATGACCGCGCTTTCGGTCTTTATCGTCGACCTGATCTATCCGCTGATCGATCCACGCATCCGGCACGGGGACTGAGCCATGGCTGACACAACTGAACTCTCCCGCGCCCAGATCCGCCGCATGAAGCGGTTCGACAACCCCTGGCGCAATCCGAAACTGATCTGGGGCGCAGGCCTGATCCTGGGCATCGTGTTCATGGGCATCCTCGGACGGCTGCTTTGGGACATGGAGCTGGTGTTCACCGGCTCGGCCCCGCTGAAGCTGCCGCCCGTGGGCTTTGAGAACCTGCGCGGTCAGGCGGGTGTCGCCGCTCACCCCATCGGCACCGATGGCGCCGGTCGGGACCTGCTGTCGCTGATCATCATCGGCGCACCGAACTCGCTGCTGGTGGGGCTGCTGGCCTCGTGCATCGGGATGAGCATCGGGATCTTCCTGGGCTTCTCGGCCGGCTTCCTGAAAGGCCGGGTCGATGACACCATCCGCATACTGGCGGACGTGATGATCACCATCCCGCCACTCTTGATCCTTGTCGTGTTCCAGGCCTCGTTCGGGGACGTCAGCCTGACCATGATGGCCGTGCTGATCGCCTGTTTCATGTGGCAGTCGCCGACCCGCCTGATCCGGGCGCAGGTGCTGTCGATGCGCGAAAGCGGCTACGTGCAGATGGCGCGCCTGTCGGGTGCCTCGACCATGCACATCATGTTCCGCGAGATGATGCCGAACCTTGTGCCCTATCTCTTCGGGTCCTTCATCGCCAATGTCACAACCTCCATTGTGACCGCCGTCGGCCTTGAAGTGCTGGGCCTTGGACCGCAGCGTATCCCGACACTGGGCCGCACGATCTACGAGGCGATCAACTCGGGCGCGCTGATCCAGAACCTGTGGTGGTGGTGGGGCATCCCCACGATCCTGCTGGCGGTGATGTTTGTCGGGCTGCTGCTGATCAACCTGGGCCTGGACGAAGTCTCCAACCCGCGTCTGCGCAAGCTTTGAGGGGAAGACGATGACCATTCTCGATATCAAGAACGTCTCGATCGACTTCCCCACCTCGGGCGGCATCGTACATGCCGTCTCGGACTTCACGATGTCGGTGCCGCAAGGCCGCCGCATCGGGTTCATCGGCGAAAGCGGGTCAGGCAAGACCACCACGGCGCTTGCGGCCATGCGGATGCTTGCCAGCCCCGGCTTTGTCGCAAATGGCGAGATCCACCTGAATTCGCTGGGTCAGACCAACGTGCTGAACCTGAACGATGAAGAGATGCGGCGCGTGCGGCTGAAAAAGATCTCGTACATCCCGCAGGGCGCGATGAACTCGCTGAACCCGATCATGCGGGTCGAAGATCAGATCTGGGACGGCATCATCGCGCACGAAGGCCACGTGGAGAAGGTCGAACTGCAGCGCCGGTCCGACGCCGTTCTGGAAAGCGTCGGCCTGCCCAAGACCGTCGGTCAGCTTTACCCGCACGAGCTGTCGGGCGGGATGAAGCAGCGGGTCTGCATCGCCATCGGGGTCTGTCTGGAACCCGACCTGATCGTCGCGGATGAACCCACCAGCGCGCTGGACGTGATCACGCAACGGCAGGTCATGCAGACCCTGCGCGACGTGCAGGCCAAGATCGGCGCGGGGCTGATCCTGATCGGCCATGACATGGGGCTGATGGCCCAGTCGGTCGACGATCTGGCAGTGATGAAACTGGGGCATCTGGTCGAGTTCGGCACGGTCAAGCAGATCATCGAAAACCCGCAGCACGAGTACACCAAGCAGCTGATTTCCTCGGTTCCCCTGGTGGGCGGCGAAAGCTTTATCGAAAGCTCGCCCGAGATCATGCGCGGCGCGCCCGGGCCCCTTCTGCAGTTCGACAATGTCACCAAGCGCTATGGCTCGGTCACGGCGCTGCATCCGCTGTCGTTTTCGCTGGATGGCGAGGTGCCCAAGATCATCTCGGTCGTCGGTCAGTCCGGGTCGGGAAAATCGACGATGGGCAGCCTGATGCTGGGCTTCAACCCGCCGACCGAGGGCACCGTCACCTTCCGCGGCAAGGACATCAACCGGATGAGCGCGGGCGAAGCACTGGACTTCCGCAAGGACGTGCAGGCGGTGTTTCAGGACCCCTACGCCTGTTTCAACCCCTTCTACCGCGTCGACCACGCGTTGAAGTTCCCCTTCAAGAAGTTCGGTCTGGCCAAGTCCGAAGCGCACACGCAAAGCGCCATGGAAGAGGCCTGTGTCGCCGTTGGCCTTGATCCCGCGCTGGTGCTGCGCCGCTATCCGCACCAGCTGTCTGGCGGGCAACGCCAACGCCTGATCGTGGCGCGGGCGCTGATGTTGTCACCCAAGCTGCTGATCGCGGATGAACCGGTCTCGATGGTCGACGCATCCTTGCGGGCGACGATCCTCAAGAACATCCACGATCTGAAGGACAAATACGGGATCTCGATCCTCTATATCACCCATGATCTGGCAACGGCCTATCATGTCAGCGACTACGTCATGGTCCTGTACCACGGCCGTGTGGTCGAGGCGGGGCCACCCAAAGAGGTCATCGGCGACCCGCAACACCCCTATACCCAGCTGCTGATCGACTCGATCCCCTGGCCGGACCTGAACCGCGATTGGGGATCGGCCGAACAGGGGCAAAAGGGGCTAGAGGCGTTGCAGGGCAACGCTGCCGTCAACCAGACCGTTTTCCGCGGCGAGGTCCCCGGTTTCGAGCTTCGGGTCGGCGCATGAACCACAAGCTTCGCTTCACGGCAGAGAAGATCGGCAAGCGGATCGCGCTTGTCCGGCCTCTGATCCACAAGCGAAGCTTGGATATCGACCCGTTCTCGCTAGAGGTTCTGACCGATGCCGCAGCCAAGCCGGGCAGTGGCGAGGACCGTGGCACCGTCGCCTGGGACAGCTACTGGGCAGGTCAGGACACGCATTTTGTGCTGCGTGGGCGGTTCGAGATGCCGGCCGAATTCACCACGCCGGCGCTCTACCTGCCGCTGGGCGTCGCGGGCGATATCTTCACGCACCCCGAGGCGCTGTTGTATGTCGACGGCGCGCTGCATGCCTCTGCCGACCGGCATCATCAATTGGTCCTTCTGGACCCGGCATTGGCGAGGGGCACCGCGCACGATCTGATGTTGCACGGCTGGACCGGCCTGACCGGCTGGCCGCCGGACCCCAGCAACCCGACACGCCTGCAGATCCGGCAATGCAGCGTGGTCGACATCGACACAAGCCTGCGCGACTTCGTGGCGCTGGCCGAGGTCGCGCTGGACGTGGCGACAACGCGTGACGAGGACGACCGCCTGCGCGACCGGATGTTGTCGGCCCTCGACGCCGCCTTCAGGCGGCTTGACACACGCGACCCGATGGAGGCCGCGTTTCGGGCCTCGGTCGGCCCGGCGCTGGACCTTTTGCAGACCGGTCTGAAAGACGCAGGCCCGCCGAACCCCGAAACGGTTTGGGGCATCGGGCACGCCCATATGGACATTGCCTACCTCTGGCCGATCTCGCAGATCCGGCAAAAGAACGGGCGCACCTACGCCAACGTCCTGCGCCTGATGGAGGCTTTCCCCGAATTCCACTTTTCCCACTCGCAGCCTCAGCTCTATGCCTACACCGAAAAGGACTTCCCCGACCTCTTCAGGCAGATCAAAGCCCGCGTGGCCGAGGGCCGGTGGGAGGTCATGGGCGGCATGTGGGTCGAACCCGATTGCAACATCCCCGGCGGCGAGGCGCTGGCACGGCAGATGGTCCTGGGCCGCAGGTACTTTGCCGAGACATTCGGAGATGTTGAAACAAACGTCCTGTGGCTGCCCGACACCTTCGGGTTTCCCTGGTCCCTGCCCCAGCTGATGAAACTGGCCGGGCTGGACTATTTTGTGACGAACAAACTGAACTGGAACCAGTACAACCGCATGCCCTCGTCCACCACATGGTGGCAGGGGATCGACGGCAGCCGGGTCCTTGCGCAGTTCCTGACCACGCCGCGCGCCGTGCAGCACCTGCCGTTTCCAACCAACTACAAGTCCGACCTCAGCGCAGTCGAGGTGATCGGCACCTCGGAAAACGCGACCTCTGGCGATGCGGTCAACGACTTCATGATTGCCTATGGCTACGGTGACGGGGGTGGAGGGCCGACCGACGAGCTTGTCATGAAGGCCAAAGCCTTTGGCGCGATGCCCGGTGCGCCCCAGCTGAAGATGGGCACCATCAAACAGGCGCTGGACGCGCTGACGGCCCAGGCCGATGCCCTGCCCGACTGGAATGACGAATTCTATCTCGAAGGGCACCGGGGCACGTTGACGTCGCAGGCCTGGATCAAGCGTGCCAACCGTCTGGCGGAACGCGCCCTGCACGACGCCGAGGCGGCGCTGGCCACGGCCTGCCCAAACGGCGCGCCCCAAGAGCTTCGGGATCACCTGGTGGCGCTTTGGCAGAGGCTGTGTCTGAACCAGTTCCACGACATCCTGACAGGCACATCGGTCCCGATTGTGTTCGAAGACGCCCGTGCTGACTACGCCTGGATCATGTCCGGCGCACAAGAGGTACTGGACGCCGCTTTCGGCCTGATGAACAGCGGCCAGCATCCGCTGATCTTCAACCCGGCGGCGGTGTCTTCCGACCCGGTTGCGTTCATCAAAAACGGTACCGAAGGACAATTGGTTCAGGGCGGTTGCCTGCGTGCGATTGGCCCGGTCCCGGCATACGGCAGCGCCCCTGCGGGCGATGAGGTGGACGTGGGCTCGGTTCAGGTGGCCGAAACGCCCGCAGAGATCACCATGAACAACGGCCTGTTGGACGTCCGGATCACCCGCGCCGGCGGGGTGCAATCCGTCATTCATCTGGACACGGGCCGCAATGCCTTGGCGCCGGATCAGGAAGGCAACCAACTTTGGGCCTATGAAGACCGCCCCCTCAGCTGGGATGCCTGGGATATCGACGTTTTCCACGACGACCGGGCGGAACGGATCGACGAGGTCGTGGATGTCTCGGTTGTCGAACGGGGTCCTTTGCGCGCGGCCATCCGCATCATCTATCGCTATCGCAGCAGCACGATCGAGCAGACCCTGCGGCTGACCGCCGGGTCGCCGCGGCTTGAGTTCGTGACCGAGGTCGACTGGCAAGAGCAGCACATCCTGCTGAAAACCGTGTTCCCGACCGACATCCTTAGCCCGCGCGCTACTTATGAAATCCAATGGGGCGAGATCGAGCGCCCGACCCATCGGAACACCCGCTGGGACTTTGCCCGGTTCGAGGTGCCCGCCCAGAAATGGGCGGATCTGAGCGAGGGCGGGTTCGGCGTGGCGCTGCTGAATGATTGCAAGCACGGCTATGACATCCGTGACAACCTTTTGCGCCTTACGCTGATCAAGTCTTCGACCAACCCCGACCCCGGCGCGGATCTGGGGCATCACAGCTTCACCTATGCCTTGCTGCCTCATGCAGGAGATCTTGCCCAGGTCCGATCCGAAGCCCGACGCCTCAACTCGGCCGTTTTGGCGACCTCTGGCCCAGCGCCGCGTCGGCCGCTTGCGTCCTGCAACGCACCGAATGTGGTTCTCGAGACGCTCAAACCGGCGGATGACGGGCGGGGTTTCGTGGTCCGTCTTTACGAATCCGACCGCCGTCGCGGTCCGGTTCAGATCGCCTTTGACAGGCCAATGGCGTCGGTTCACGTCTGTGATTTGTTGGAACGAGACGGGGCGTCGCTAGAGCCCGCTGATCAGGTGGTTACGCTTGATTTGACCCCGTTTCAGATCGTGACCCTGAGGTGCGTACCGGCTTGATGGTAGCGCCGCTCGCGTCGACATTGCGACGGCAGCGCGAAAGGGCTCTGACCGCGAACCGGGGTACCGGAGCCTGGCAACCCCCGAACGCTCAGTTGATCATCGTATCGGGCAGAAACAGCGATAATTGCGGAACGGCGATCAAGATCCCTAGCGTAACCAACATCATCAGCCGAACGGCACAACGCCATGAACAGGTTGATCATATGGGCCGCAATCAGGATCAACATCACGGTCGTCGTGGTGACAATGCTGTCCTTCGCCGCCAGCCACAGCGTGAACAGGCCAAGCTTTCCCGTCACGAACCCGATGGCGATCACGGTCCCTGCCCCACTGCTGCGGCCTCGACCGGGGAAAACAGGCCGCCCGATGGATTGTTCGGTCAGAATTGCTTAGGGCACAAAGCCCCTTGAGGGTGCCCAAGCGACGCGCCAAAGGCAAAGGAACTGGCCACTTTGCCCGCCGTCGCTCCGGCCACGCGAATCTTCGGACCCTGAAAATCCGCGGGTTCACGCACAACCTTTTCCCGAATGATCATGACCGAGGGTTCGGACGACCACAGGGCGATCGGGACCGTTGCCGGGAATTCGCCGGCAATCATGTCAAACACCTTGCAGTAGGCGTCGGCCCCGGACATGTCCGAAGAATACGCCCCAGGCAGTTCAAGGATCGTCGTCTTCTTGAACTGCGACGACATATAGCCCTGCAGGCCCCAGGCCAGATCGACCGCGCCTTGTGCCGCGCGCACATACTGCTCGACCGGGCCGGCACCCAACTCGCCACCATGATAGCCGCGCACCGTTACGGCGCCATTGGTGGCCGCAGTCAGATCGGCGTTCATCATTTCGATCACCGAGGCATTGAGGGTGTGGAACGGCGGTGTGAAATTCGCAAACTTCAGTTCCTGGGCCTGTGCGGCCGTCGATGCCGCGACGAGCACGCCCGCCAGCGCAATTTTGGTCGGTTTCTTGTCAGTCCTCCCTTTGGTGCCCGGCTTTTTCCGGACGCGTTTTCCTTTGTCGTGTATGGCCGGTCAGGTCACCTTGGTCCTCCAGCTGTCCGCGGCGTAGCTGTCCCGTGCCACGGCCGAGTATGGCGTGTCCGAAACCCGGACGCGGATTTCAGCCTGTTTGTGTTTTTCCGTGGATGTCTTTTTCGTGTCGTCGGGCTCGCCCCACTTCAGGGTCAGCACGTCGCCGACCTGCACGTCCTTGTTCACGACGCCCAGCGACAGCATGCAACGTTCGTTGTAGCTGTACCCGTTGAACATGGACATGCCGACCATCTTGTCGCCCAGCATCACCATGTCGGCGGAAGAGGACGCGTAGTTCGGCTGGGGGAAATCGATCCACTTGTAGTGATCCTCTCCGGGCCGGAAGGCCGAGGCGATCACGTTCACCACATCTTCGGCATTCCACTCGAAGGTGACTTTCTTGCGGTTCGCAGGGCTGTCTTTCATTGCTTCGAGGGCGGCTTTGCCGACAAAATCGTCCTTCTTCCAGCCGATGTAAAAGCCGTAGCCCAGCTCAAACGGATTGACGTAGTAGTCTTCGATGTTCTCGGACACGAATGACCCGCCGATGGCACCGGCGGCTTCATAGCTGTCAGAGCCAAGCCAGTCGCGATAGTCGGCCAACATACCGTCCCCTGTGTAGATCCCCGGCAGGGGCGAGGGTATCCAGCCCGATTCCAGAGTATTGGTCGAATAGGCCCGGCTGCCGCACTGGGTCAGCTTAACGCCGGCATCGCGCGCGGCCTGCAGGATGGTCGAGTGGATGTAGTGTTTGTCCTCGTAGGGACCCCAGACTTCGAGCCCGGGCGCACCGGACATGCCGTGGCGCAGGGCCTGAACGCGCTTGGTTCCGATATTGATCCAATCGACGTGGAAGAACTTGATCTCGGGGATCGGTCCTCCGTTCATCTTTTCAAAGATCTTGGGCGCATCGGGCCCCTGGATCTGGAACCGGTAATGGGTGCGCAGGATGCGCTCGCCCTCGGGCCGTGATGTCGACCGCGGGTCATGCTTGATCCGCACGTTCCACTTGCCCCAGGCCGCACAGAACAGCAGCCAGTTCGAGGTCGGTGCCCGGCCAACCAGGATGAACTTGTCTTCACGCTCGCGGAAAATGATGTGGTCGCCAATGACATGCCCATTGGGCGTGACAGGCACATAGTGCTTGGCCCGGTTCAGCCCGAAGTTTCCGAAACTGTTGATGCCGTGATGCGCAAGGAACTCTTCCGCCTGGGGCCCTTCGACGATCACTTCGTCCATGTGATGCGACTGATCAAACAGAACCGCCGCCTCGCGCCAGGCGCGTTGCTCGTCCCGCCAGTTCGCAAACTCGGGTGTGACCACGGGATACACGTACATCCCGATCTGGCTGTTGCGCAGCATTTCGACAGGATTGGCATGGGTCGCCATCACGTCAGACAGGCTTGGCATTCTCTCCTCCTCCGTTAGAGATCTTGTTCGCGTGCACCAGGGCCATTCCGGGGATCCGGGCCGCAAGGTTGGGCTGGGCCTTGGTCAAAAACGACAGGTTTTCCTGAGCCAGACGGGCATGTTCGCGCGCCAGAGCCTCGGCTCTTGCGCCTTCGCGGTTCAGGATCGCTTCAAAGATCGCGCGATGCTGCCGCTGGGCACGGGTCAGGGATTGGCGGAAATCCGGGATCAGTTCCTGGCCCTGCAGAAATGCACTGGGAGAGGCCAGCGGAAGGCGCGCAACCCGTTCAACCTCGCGCTTTATGATCTGGCTTCCGGACAGACGCGCCAGAAGCTCATGGAACCGCCTGTTCAGGGGCACATAGGCCTGAAAGTCCATCTCGCCCGAAGAGCCAACAACATCGTCGAGGTCATCAAGAACCGCAGACAGTTCTTCGGCCACTTGCGCGTCCGCGCCGCGTTCAGCGGCAAGGCGGGCCGCCGTCCCCTCCAGCACCCCGCGCAATTCAATCGCGTCGCGGATGTCATCGAGATCAAATCGCGCGACGCGAATGCCCCCGCTTGGAATGCGTTCAAGGATACCTTCGGCAACCAAGCGGTCCAACGCCTGGCGCAACGGTGTTCGTGAGACGCCCAGCCGTTTGGCCAGATCGGTTTCCGGCAAACGCGCGTTTGGCGCAAAAGCGCCCGACATCACCAACGAGCGTATCTCGCGCATTGCACGTTCGGTCTGCGATGTCCGCTCTGCGTCTGCCATGTCCCCCCCAACTTCGACGGCCCTGGACCGTCGCATCTGCATCAGATTGTATACATCTAGAGGCAGTTTTTGCAAAAAAAAAATGATTTTTCGCCTGTTTTTTAGATTCTTGTATACACTCAATCCGTTGGCCTGTGGCAAACCGATTTGGTCAAACGCCCATATGCGCCCACAACGGTTGGCCGTCCGCGAAACGACGCGGTTTCGACAAACGTTGCCTCAGACGATTCGATGTCTCTCGGCTGTGACGTGGCGCAGATGGCCCCGATTGCAGCAACCCGCATGTCCGCCGGGATGCGACGTGACGGATCTGCAGGGCGCTTCGAACCAAGCCGCGCCCTACGTCGAGTGTCCCCCTTCTGAACCGCAGGTCACTTGGGTACGGGAAACACCCTGCCGTCAAATAGCTTGCGCGCCGTACGCACAGTGCCCGCGCCAACCACCTGACCGGCGGCATCGCGCTCCAGCAGGACCTCTGCCGCCCCAGAGGGGTGCTCGATGGCAAAGCAATCGCCTTGCGCAGGGTCGGCGACCGAGGCCGCAGGCGTGCCCTTGATCGTGCTGGCAGTCGCCACGCTGACGGCGGCAAAAACCCCGATCGAAGCATGACACCGGTGCGGGATGAAACTGCGGGTGCTCAGGACACCCCCGCGGGTGGGTTCAGACACCAGGGTCATTTTGGGAACCGACTTCCGGGCCACGTCGCCCAGCGCCATCATTGGTCCCGCCTGCAGGCGGATGGCCTCAAGCCGGGCTTTCAGACGCGCATTCTGATCCAGGTCCTCGCGGGTTTCCCGCCCCGTCACCCCGACGTCCGAGGCACACAGGATCACGCAGGGCATTCCATTGTCGATCAGGGTGCAGGGGATGCCGTCGATCACATCAACGGACTGTCCGCTGGGCAGAAGACTGCCGCACATGGACCCGGCCAATCCGCGAAACATCAAGGGCACCGGCGCATGCCCGCCGGGCACGCCGTCGATGCGCGCTGATCCCTCATAGCTGACGTGTCCATCCGGCGTCTGGACCCGTGCAACGGCAATCTCGCCCGTGTTCACCATGTGAATGCGCACCGGCGTCTCGCGCGCCTGCGCCGGAACCAACCCGCGTTCGATCGCTGCAGGGCCGACACCGGCAAGGATGTTTCCGCATCCCTGCGCATCCGTCACCAGAGGCTGATCCACAAAGACCTGCAAAAACAGGTAATCGACATCCGCGTCGGCCCGCGTCGAGGGTCCGAGGATCGCCACTTTCGAGGTCAATGGATCCCCCCCGCCGATCCCGTCGATCTGACCGGGGTCGGGTGATCCCATGACGCCCAGCAAAACGGCGTCCCGCAACTGTGGGTCGGCGGGCAGATCCGAGGCGAGGAAATACGCCCCCTTGGAGGTTCCCCCGCGCATCCACAGGCAGGGAATGCCCTCAGACATATGTCAGGCCCTTGGCCGCCAGTCTCTCGCGCATCTTGTACATGTCGAGGCCCAGTTCGCCAGAGGCCAGCCGCGCGCGTTTTTCGGCCTCTGCCGCCCCGCGCGCCTGTGCCTTTTCAAGCACCGTGGCAGCGGTTTCACGCGCAACCACGCAGACCCCATCATCATCGGCGACGATTATGTCTCCGGCCTGAACGGCCTGCCCGGCACAGACGATCGGAACATTCACCGATCCCAGTGTCTCTTTCACCGTGCCCTGAGCGCTGACCGCCTTGGACCAGACGGGAAAGCCCATCTCGGTCAGCTCCCGCACATCCCGGACGCCTGCATCGATGACCAGTCCCACGGCCCCGCGCGACAAGGCCGAGGTCGCCAGCAGGTCGCCGAAATATCCATTGTCGCAGGGCGAGGTCGGAGCGAGCACAAGGAAATCCCCGGGCTGCACCTGTTCGATGGCCACATGCAGCATCCAGTTGTCCCCAGGCGGCGCGCTGATCGTCACCGCCGACCCCGCCAGACGCGCCCCGGAATAGATCGGACGCATGTAGGACGCCAGGCACCCGGTCCGCCCCTGCGCTTCGTGCACGGTCGCGACCCCGGCCTCGCCCAACTGGCGGACAATTTCGGCCTCGGCACGGGGGATATTCTGAACAACCTGTCCCATGTCTCATCCTTCCTTGACCGGCGGGGTGCCGTGCGTGTGGAAGGTTTCGATAGTCTTCAACCCCCAGGCTTGCCCCTTCTTACGTTCGGTTTCGGTCCAGGTGACGGTCTCCCAGTCGGGCGCAAGGATCAGCCGCGCCCCGGCATTTGCCAGTTCGACCCGGTTGCCCGCAGGTTCCCAGACATACAGAAAGAACGTCCCCTGGATCGCGTGTTTGTGTGGGCCCGTCTCGATGTGCACACCGTTTTCAAGGAACACGTCAGCGGCCCGCAAGATGTCCTCGCGTTGGTCGGTGGCATAGGTCACGTGATGCAACCGGCCACTGCCGCGCCCGTGCTCTTCGGTGCAGGCCAGGTCATAGGTTTTGTTGTTGACCGTGAACCAGCAGCCCCCCAGGCGACCGTTGTCCAGTCTGATCTGCTCTGTCACGCGACTGCCAAGGCAGGTCTGCATGAAATCCCGAAAGACGGTGACGTCCTCGGCCAGCAAATTCAGATGGTCCAGCCGACGTGGACAGGCCCCCTGCGCGTGAAAGCGCGAGGCCATGTTTTTCAACGCCGGCGGATCGTCGCCCGGTGCGCGATTGGTGTCCCAGTAGATCTCGAAGATATGGCCAAACGGATCTTCGAACCGAAAGGCGCGTCCGTGGCTCGCGTCGCCCTCGACCCAGCCGTGCACGATGTGCCCCGAGGCTTCGATCGCCGTCACACGTCTTTCAAGCGCCTCGGGCGAGGTGACGCGATAGCCGATGTGCCCGACGCCGGTTGTCCCGGCCCGTGTCAGCTTGAGCGTCGCATATTCATAGTCGTCCCAGGCCCGCAGATAGGCGCTGGTCTCGTCCTGGCCTGACAGTTTCAGCCCATACACGCGGGTAAAGAAATCGAGGCTGGCATCGAACTGATCGGTCAGCATCTCGACATGGCCAAGGTGGGCGATGTCGGACGAAGGGTTGGTTGCTGTGGTCATAGCTGGTCCACCGTGCGTGGGAAAATCGATTGGAAACCTTCGGCGTATTGGCAATCCCGCCCGCCTGCCATGCCACCGGAATTGCGTTTGAAGTGGTTCGCGCGTTGTTGCGCCACGCGGGTGTAATACTCCCACAGATGCACCTGCCCCTGCATGCATTCCATGGCGGCGCGCTTCTTGTCCCAGACAGGCGTGATGTCGAGAAAGACATCAGGCTTCCAGCCCATCTGCTCGGTCTGATGTGGCTCGAACAGATAGAGTTGCGGCGCGCCCAGAACTTTTTCGCCGGGATTGTGCCCCCAAGCCTGTGCGACCATCCGCGCCTCAAGCGCGACCTGCGTCATATACATGTGGTCGGTGTTGTAGGGGTCGTACTGGCTGTGGCTCATCATCCAGGCGGGCTGAACCCTGCGGATCAGGTCGACCAGCGCGAACTTGTCGTCGCGGTCGAGGTGCAGGGGGTAGTCACCCAGATCGAAACAGACCAGTTCGTGCACACCCAGCGCCTTGGCCGCCGCCTCGGCCTCGCCGCGCCGGATGGCCTTGACCTCGTCCAGCGACTTGCCGTCCTTCCACAGTCGGGCGCTTTCCCCCCGCTCGCCAAAGCTCAGGCAGGCGACTGTGACGTCGATCCCTTGTTCGGCGTGCAGCGCGATGGCCCCGCCGCAGCGCCAGACGAAGTCGGCGGCATGGGCCGAGATGATAAGTGCCGTTTTTCGGGACATGCGGTGCCTCCTGACCGTGGATGTCGATCAAGGTTTCGCACCTGCCCGAAAAATTCAAATTTGAATGCCGCCTTTCGATATAAGTTTTTGCTATAAAGGTGCTTCGAATCTCATCGAAGAGAATCCACGACTGGAACCCAACCGATTGCCTTATCAAAGAAATATACGCCATCTTCGCCTGATGTTGGAAATCGAGAAAGCGCATTCCCTGTCTCTGGCAGCAGGTTCCGTCAATCTGTCTCAACCCGCGGCGACACAAGCCTTGTCCAAGATCGAGGCCGGCCTGGGCATGCGGCTGTTCCAACGCACCCCGAAGGGACTGTTCCCGACGCCACATGGCCAGGTCTTTCTCAAACGGGCGCGACGCGCCGTGGATCGGCTGGACATGGCGCTGACCGCGGTTTCACCCCGGCTGCGGGCCACGGCCAGCTTTGCACAATTGCGCGCTCTTGTGGCCGTATCCGAGGCGGCAAACTACTCTCTCGCCGCCAGACAAACGGGCCTGTCGCAGCCAACGCTTCACCGGGCGGTTTCTTCAATGACAAAGGACGCGGGCAAGCCGCTGTTCGAGCGCACCAGCTTCGGGCTGGTTCCGACGCGCGCCTGCCGTGATCTGGCCCGGGCCGTGACGCTGGCGCTGGCCGAGTTGCAGCAGGCGGATGCAGACCTGAACGAGTTGGACGGGCGGCCCGGCGGTTATGTGAGCATCGGTGCCCTGCCCCTGTCCCGATCAAGCGTCCTGCCCGAGGCGCTGGCGCAGTTCCGCGCATCGGGTCGCCGCGAGCGCGTGACAGTGATCGAAGGTGTCTACGAAGACTTGCTGGCGGGCCTGCGTGCAGGCCGCATCGACGTGTTGATCGGGGCGCTGCGAACGCCCGCGCCCGTCGGGGACGTCACCCAGGAAGCGCTGTTTTCCGACGAGATCACCATATTGGCGCGCCCTGACCACCCGCTGGTTCTGAAAGGTGCGGTCACGCTTGGCGACCTAGCCGGCAAGGATTGGATGGTTCCGCGCCCCGGCACGCCGTCGCGTCAGCAATTCGATGACACCTTTGCGCAAGCCGACCTGGCACCGCGCAGCCTGATTGAAACCGGCTCTGTCCTCTTGATGCGAGAGGTTCTGCGCGACGGGGATATGTTGGGATGGATCTCCGGCCAGCAGGCCCGCGCCGAGATTGCACATGGTCTGTTGGCGCAGGTCGATCTGGGCATGCCCCGGCCGGGGCGCCCGATCGGGTTGACCCTGCGCCATGACTTTGTGCCGACACAGGCGCAGGCTCAGTTGCTGGACACCCTGCGATCCGTGGCGCGCGGAACGGCCTGAGCGGTCACCCTTGCAGTTTGTCCCGGTTGCGCATCAATCCCTGCCAGGCATACAGACCGGCACCAAAGATCATCAGGGCCCCAACGGCGACATTTAGCGAAACCGGATCTCGAAAGAGGATCAATCCAGCCAAGGTCAGGTAGACCACGAAGCTATAGCCGAATGGCGCAAGCGCGCTGGCGGGGGCATGGGCGAAAGCGCGTGTCAGCGCCTCGTGACCGGCCCAGGCAAGAACCCCCAGAGCGATCAAGAGCGTCCACGCCGAAGCCGAGCCCGGTGGGGTCCAGTTCAGAAACACCAATGGCGTCAGCATCGCCGTGCCCAGGGCGCCGGTGGCCAATTGCAGGGGGCCGGGTCGGACCACGGGCGCAAGTTTCCGGCTGAGAACCTGATACAAGGCCATCGCGGCGGCCGGATACAGCATGATGAGGGCGATCCAGTTCACAGCCTCGCCAAAGGGCCAGACGACAAGGACCGCACCAATCATCCCCAACACGACCCCGATCCAGTCGTGCCGCGAAATCCGCTCGCCCAGCAGGGCTGCGGCGAACAAGCAGATGAAAAGCGGCGAGAGGTACAGCAAAGCGGCTGTCACGCTCAGCGACAGGTACTTGAGCCCCAGGAAGTTCACCATCGTCGCCGAGACCAGACAGAAAGAGCGCAGCGCGACCCACCCTCTGGCCGCGCGGGGAATGCTGAAGCCTCCCTTGCCTTCGATCAGCCGTTGGGCTGCGGCTATCGCGAAGTGCACCGCATAGCGCATGAAGGCCAGTTGCAGGACAAAAAGTCCTGACGCCAGCAGCCACTTGGTCGAGGTGTCGACGCCCGCGAACAGGAAATTGGCAAGCAACACCAGCGCGGCGCCTCGCCGGTATCCCCCGGTGTCAATGCGCGTGACGTCAGTCACCGGGAAGGGAGGCCAGGAAATGGTCAAGAAGTTCGGGCACCAGCTTGTCGCCCATGCCGCCCTCGACGGCAGCCGACAACTGAGCCAGCGCGCCGGGCGCGATCAGCGACGGGCTTCCCGCATCCTCGGTCATCTTCACGTAATAGCCGACATCCTTGGTGGCATTGCCAATCGAAAAGGCCAGCTTGGTCGGATCCCCCTCAAGCGCATAGGCCGCCATCAGATCCATAAAGACCGACCCCACCGGACCGGCACGCATCACGTTGTAGACATCCTGACGCGCAACGCCGGACCTGTCGGCCACGGCAAAGGCCTCGGCCAGCACCGTGGCTGTGATCTGAGAACAGAAATTGTTGATCAGCTTGATCGTATGTCCATTGCCGCTTTCGCCAAGGTGAAAGACATTCTCTGCCAGATCCTCGAGCACGGGTTTGACCTGGGCAAAGGCCTGTTGATCGCCGGCACACATCAAGTTCAACATCCCCTCTCGGGCATGGCTGGGCGTGCGCCCGATCGGTGCGTCCAGGTAGACACCTCCGGCATCTGCAACCTCAAGCGCCAACGCCCGGGTCGAGGCCGGCAGAGAGGTACCGAAATCAATTACAATCTTGCCGTCCTCAAGACCCGCGATCACGCCATCGGCGCCGCGCATCCGGCTTTCGACCTGATCAGAGGTGCCAACGCAAATCATGGTGATGTCGCTTGCCTGGGCCACCTCGCGCGCGTTGCTGGCCTCGGTCGCACCGCGGGCGATCGCCTTGTCCAGCTCTGTACGGTCCCGGTTGCCCAAAACCACTACGGAATAGCCCTTGTCCTGAAGCCGCGCGACCATGGCGCCCCCCATCAGACCCAATCCAATAAACCCGATGTTCAATGAATTCATCTTATGCTCCCACGTGGTTGCGCCGATGTGTCGGGGCAAAATTCATAGCCACAAAGACTTTGCGACAGAGATGCGCCGCTCTTGTCCGAAGACAGATCGAAGGTCCCGCACCTGCCCCGCGTCCGACCGGGTTTGTGCGATGCCAAGCGCATCCGCGGGATCAAGGCGAGGCGGGTTCATTCAAGCGCAATAGGGGCCGTCAGAGGGCCAGCGATGCTGCGGAATGTGCGCGCCCTTTGACAATGTCAGCCGCGTGTCCTCCCACATCTGCCGCCAGACCCGCCAATCCCGCAATTCAGACGCCGGATCAGCGCGCGACCGGGCCACGAAGCTTGGGAAATGATCCCGCCCCGTCGATTGACCGGTGACATTGTATCGAAGGTCAAAGGACCAGCGATAGCCGTCGGATGTGTTGGCCAGCGATGCGTGAGGCGTCAGCGGATGAAAGATCACGGCCCCTCCTGCCTTTACCGGGGTCGGAACGGCCGCGCGCTTGGGCAGGTATCGCTCGCGGATCCCGGTTTGCTTGAGCGTGCAGTGCGGCAGCATGTCCTCTTCGATGCCCGGTTTCACTTGCAGGCATCCGTTTTCGACGGTCGCATCCGTGATGGCCAGCCACACGGTGACCATCTGGGTGTCATCCGCACTTTCCAGCGTCACACCCCGGTCCTGATGCCAGTCGGTCGACACGATATGCGCACGGACTTCGTCGGCGGCCACGCGACGTTCGGGCGGCTTGATGCGCACGTGCTGGATCGGATTGGAGGTGAGTTCCGGGCCAAGCAGGCTTTCGGCGATATCCAGTATCCGTGGGTGCGTGACCATGTCAAAGACCGCCGGGCCAAAGTGCATTGGCGTCTGCGTGGTGATCCCGTCGTGCGGCAACGAGATGTCCAGCGGCTGGTACCAGTCGAACCCGGCGCGATAGGCCACGTCCAGCTTGTCCCAGAACCCCATGTCCGGCGTCGCGGCGGGCACATGGCCCTGCGCGTGCCAGCTGTCATAGAGCCGGTCCATCAGATCGGCGTATTCATCCATGACGGCCTGGCGTGTCGCAGGATCGATGACATCCTCAAGCACAAGAAAACCTTGCGAGTTGAACTCCTTGATCTGCGCTTGGGTCAGCATGACGGTCTCCTACAAAAGCAGCGTGACGATGTTTGGCCAGATCAGCAGTACCGACAGCGCCAGCAGCTGAACGCCGATGAATGGCAGAAAGCCCTTAAAGATGTCGGTCAACGAGATGTGCGGCGGCGCCACGGATTTCAGATAGAAGGCGGCCGGCCCGAATGGGGGCGACAGAAAGCTGACCTGCATGTTCATGCAGAACACCACCCCGAACCAGATCGCCACGTGCTGCGGTTCCAGCTGGCCGATGAAACCGATCTCTTCGATGGGCAGACGACGCACGATCGGCAGGAAGACCGGGATGATCAGCAGCACGATGCCGACCCAATCCATGAACGCGCCCATGAACAGCAGGATCAGCATCATGGTCAGGATCACCACCATCGTTGGCATTTCCGAACCGACGATAAGGTTCGCGATATAGTTCGGCCCTCCGGCCAAGGTATAGGCGCCCGCCAAAGCGGCTGCCCCGATGGTCACCCAGATGATGGTGCCGGTGGATCTGAGGGTGCGCATCATCGCGTCCCACAAAAGTCCCACGCTGGCCTCGCCCCTGAGGACCGCAATCATGAACACGGCAAACGCGCCCATGCCCGCAGCCTCGGTGATGCCGGTAATGCCACCGTAGATCGAGCCCAGCACGACGCCGATGACAACGATCGGCGGCACAAGGCCCTTGCCGTGTTCCCACCCTGTCATCGTGCGTTTGCGCCCGAACGCGCCGAACGCAAGGACAAGCCCGACGAGTGCGGCGATGGCCAGCGGCAACAGATCGTCCGGCATGCCCAGTCCGATCTCTTCTTCACCGGGCTCAAGCACATTCTGCCCCGTCACGGTAAAGAACAGGGCACGCACCAGCAGAACAACCGCCGCTCCGGCCAGCAAGAGCGACAGGAACCCGCCGAACATGCCCAGCTTCTGTAACCCGGTCGGATCGCCTTCGCGCGGCTCGGGCAAGGGCGCGTCTTCGGGACGCAACTGGGTGCGAATGACAATATAGGCGATGATCATCGTGGCCAGCATGAACCCGGGCACAAACGCGCCGGTGAACAAGGCCTTGATCGAGGTCTCGGTGATCAGCCCATAGATGATCAACACAATCGACGGCGGGATCATTGTGCCCAGCGATCCCGACGCGCAGATGGTGCCGATGGCAAGGTTCTGGTTGTACCCCAAGCGCAGCATCTGTGGCAGCGCGATCAGGCCCAGCAGGACCACCTCGCCGCCGATGATGCCGGACATGGCGGCCATGATCACGGCCATGATCGAGGTCACGATGGCAACGCCCCCCCGAACCCGCGACAGCCAGAAGTCCAGCGCGTTGTACATCTCTTTGGCGATGCCCGAGCGTTCCAGCAGCGCCGCCATGAAAATGAAGAGCGGCACCGACAGAAGGACATATTCGGTCATCAAGTCGAATATCTTCTGCGTTAACAAATACAGGGGGCCGGTGCCGGGTCGACCGGTCAGCATGCCCTCGCCTATTGTCCATGGGGCCGTCAGAATTGTGGGCTCGAACTTCAGCACCATCACCAGCAACGCGAGCGTCGCCGAGGCAAAGCCCAGGGGCATCCCGATGGCCAGCAGCGCGATCATCGCCAGGACGACGATGAGAGAGATCGTTCCAATATCCATCAGTTGTCCCCTACGCTGCGTCGTATCGCTGCGATTTCGTCTTCATCAATGTCGTCCGGACCGTGAAACTCGGGATCGACGTTCCAATCGGCGATCAGGTTTGCGACTGCTTGCAAGGCAATCAGAACCAGCATGATCAGGATCGTCGGCTGGATGGTCGCGGGAATGGGCGGGTCAAATGCCGTTCCGAACATCTCCCACCGGTAGAACTTGATGATAAAGACCTGATGGTAGCTGCCGAACACCAGACCGATGACAAAGATCACGATCAACGCGGTCGACAGGATGTCAAAAAGTTTGCGGATCGGTCGCGGCACGGCGTCGTAGATCAGTGAGATGCGAATGTGGCACCGTTGCTGCATGGCATAAAGCCCGGAACACAGAAACACGAACCCACCGATCCACAGTGTCAGTTCGTTCGCCCATTTGGTGGGGCGTTCCAACACGTAACGCAGGAAAACTTCGTACAGCATCACCGACGTCATGGCGATGATCATGATCATCGTTGCTCGACCGATGAACAGGGAAAAGCGATCCCAGCGACGCCATTTCTGGAATTCCATTGGCGCAATGACGATCGAGCGAACGCCGAGAACGACAAAGACGGGCATCAGGACCAACGCAATCCAATCGATCGGATCCGCCAGTCCGCCAAACAATCCGCCAAGTCCCGGGGTCACGTCCTTGCGTGTGTGCAACCCTTCGATCTGCGCATAAAGGCTTTCGTTCGAAGGCGGCACCCAATCCAGCAGGAATGCAGGAATGTGCCAGATCACCCAGGCCGCGCAGCACAGGAAGGCGGAAGGCCAGACCCATTCTGCCAGACTTCCAGAACTTTTTTCGGACATGACGCTCCTCTTCCGCCACCGGGCCAGCGGGTGCTGATAGAGAGGCCGACGCCAAAGCGCCGGCCACTTCAGGATTGCGAATGTCGGTTCTTGCGAACCTTACTTCATCGCTCCAATACCGCGGAGGAATTCCAGGTGGCTGTTCAACAGGTTCTGGCTTTCCGGTGTTGTCGCGAAGTCGGTCCATGCGGACTGAACGGCAGCACGGTAGGTCGCCATGTCGGCTTCGGACCACTGGTACATGTTCAGGCCTTTTTCAGCCAGCGCGACAGAGTTCTGCGCGTTCTTGACCTCGTTGATCGTCGTGTTCTTCAGGCCCAGCGCCTGCATCGCGACTTTCAGAATGGCCTGGTGATGCGACGGCATCGCGTCCCAGGCGTCCTTGCGGCAGGCAAGGTGGTCGGCGGGCATCGAGTGGAAGCCCGGATAGTTGGTGTGCTCGGCGATGTCATACAGACCCAGACCGATGTTGTTGGTCAGGTTGGCCGCGTCGGCCCCGTCAATGATGCCGGTCTCGAGCGCGGTGAAGATCTCGTTGAAGTCCATCACGATCGGCGACGCGCCAAGGTTCTCGAAGATCATGGTGATCACACCCGGAGGCGAACGGAATTTCCAGCCTTCCAGATCTGCCACACCGGAAATCGGCTTGGTCGAGGACAGCGATTCCGGGCCGGGAATCCACCAGCCGATGAACTCCATGTTGTACTGGTTGTACAGCTCGTTCAGCGCGTCATAGCCACCACCGTGCAGCAGCCATGCATACTGCTGATAGGGGTTGGCATAGCCGCCGGTCAGGTCGCCGGTGAACTGGAACGCAGGGTTCTTGCCGGTCTGGTACGCACCACCGGTCATGTCGCAGTCCAGAATGCCCGTGGCCGCCGCGTCGAAAGTCTCGGCGGATTTCACAACGGAGGATGCATAGAACATCTCGATCTGGATCTCGCCATTGGACATGGCGGTCACGTCTTCAATGAACTGGCCTGCCATCTGGCCCGAGAGCGTTTCCTGGCTAAAGTGTGTCTGGATGCGCAGATTGGTCGTTTGGGCGCTGGCAGCAAAAGCAGATAGCGACAGCGCAGCCGCCGACGCGGCAAGCGTCAGGTTCTTTTTGACGGACATTGTTTCCTCCCTTTGTCCAAGTCCCCGCGCTTGGGCGCGGTGTTTTTGGTATGACCAAAGTATGGGGATATGATTTTTTAGGCAAATTATTTTTTAAAAATCTCCACCAGGGCACTGCCCCCACAAACCTTTCAAGAATCTGAATTTTCGAGCAATCCTTGCCGGGGCACGCGATCAGAATTCGCTCGCCGCCTGACGATCCTGCCTCTATGGTCCTACGAAAACACGCCAATGCCTGCAGGACCGCCCCAATGCCCAGCCTTCTGATTATTTGCTCCATCACCGATGTCATGCGCCAGCGGCTTTCTGATGCGTTCGACCTGCACGAAACGGCGCAGATCGAGGACATGGCCGGCTGGTTGACGTCACATGGACCCGAGATCGAGTTCGTTCTTACCGACGGCCACCTTGGCGTGCCGCAGCCCATTCTGGACGCCCTGCCCAACCTGCAGATCATCTCGAGCTATGGGGTGGGATATGACGCGATTGACGTGGACGCGGCGACCCGGCGCGGGATCCCGGTTTGCCACACGCCCGGTGTCTTGACGGACGAGGTGGCAACGACCGCCGTGATGCTTTACCTCGCGCTGTGGCGCAATCTGGAGGCACAGTCCAGCCTCGCCCGATCGGGGCGTTGGGGAAACGGTCACGCCCTGCCCCTGTCGCGCACAGCCGACGGGCGCGTGGTCGGCATCCTTGGGCTTGGCCGCATCGGACAGGCGATTGCGAAAAAGCTCGAAGCCTTTGGCGCAACAATCCTCTATCATGGACGCACGAAAAAGGACGTCCCATACAGGTTTCACAGCGACCTGTCAGAGATGGCCCGCGCCTGCGACACGCTGATCTGTGCCGCGCCCGGCGATGCATCGACCCGTCACCTGATCGATGCAAAGGTGATCGAAGCGCTTGGCCCCGAGGGGTATCTGATCAATGTCGGCCGCGGATCGACGGTGGACGAAGACGCCCTGATCACCGCGCTTGCGGACGGAACGCTGGGCGGGGCCGGCTTGGATGTGTTCGAAAACGAACCGCACATCCCCGAGGCCTTGCGCGCGCTATCAAATGTCATCCTGACACCGCATATCGGCAGCGCCACGGTCGAAACCCGGCGGGCCATGGGCGATCTGGCAATCGACAACCTGCTTGCCCAACGCGACGGCGCTGCCCTGCTGACCCCCGTGCCTGAAAGCAAAGCTGCCCTGGGATTGTGACCTAGGGACGCTGACGTCCCATCAAGCCTGCATCCCCCAGGGTCGCGCCTTCAGGATTGGCCCATGCTGTCATGCGCGGCTTGCAGTTTGTCCCAGTCAAAGGTCACACCGATCCCGGCCTCGGGCGGTGCAACCGTCAGGTGGTTTTCCACAGGAACCAGGCGGGTCGTGTATTGGTCGATCGGGAAACTGTGCACCTCCAACCAGCCGGCATGCGGTTGCGACGACATCAGACTGACATGCAATTCCTGCATCCCGTGGCTACAGACCGGAATCCCGTGCGACGCGGCAAGCTTTGCGACCTGCAGCCACCCGGTGATGCCGCCACAGTTCGACGCGTCCGGCTGGATGAAACCAAGTTTGGCATCCCGGAACGCGTATTCGAATTCGTGGATCGTGTGCAGGTTTTCACCCATGGCAAGCGGCACCCCGGTCGCGTCGGCGATGCGCCCATAGGCAACGTAGTCATCCGGCAAGGTCGGTTCCTCGAACCAGAGCACATCGAACTCGGCAAACCCCTTGGCCGCCGCGATGGCCTGTTCCTCGGTCATCGAGTAATTGGCATCAACCATGAAGGCGCGCTTTGGGCCAAGCACCTCCCGAATTCGGGCTGCGCGCTTCAGATCCGTTTTCAACTCGGGTTGGCCCACCTTGATTTTCACGCCGTTGTAGCCCGCGTCCAGATACCCTTCGGTTTGGCGCACCAACCGGTCGAGCGAAAAGTTCAGATCGATCCCGCCGCAATAGGCGCGGCACCGGTCAGACGCGCCCCCCGCCATCTTCCACAAGGGTTCGCCCGCCGACTTGCAGCGGATGTCCCAAAGCGCGATGTCGATGGCCGATATGGCAAAGGATGCGATCCCACCCCGCGCGACGTAATGCACATGCCATTGCATGGCATCGTTAAGGGCTTCGACATCCTCTGCCGCCTGTCCCAGAAGAAAGGGCGCCAGGTCGTGCTCGATCATCGCGGCGATCGCCCGCCCCCCTTTGCCACCGGTGTAGGTATAGCCCGTTCCAACAGCGCCGTCCGAGGTTTTGACCGTCGCTATCACCAGCTCGAAATGCGTGTGGTCGCCGTGTTTCGCGTCCGAAAGGACCTCGGCCAGAGGCACGTCAAACACGCGCACGTCGATTGCGTCGATTACCCCCATGACAGACCTCAGAATGGTAATTATTCAATTTTGGTATGACAAAAGCCGCGATACAGGTCCACAGAATCTTTCAGAATTTCAGATTTTACCTTCAGCCCGAATTTTGGTTATACTAAAGCAGGTCATCACAAGTTTTGACCAAAGACGGAGACCCCGCGTGCCCAACGCAACCACGAAAGCCAAGGAACGCGCCGCCGACCAACTTGTTGCCAGCGTGGAACAGTCGATACTGGACGGACGCCTTGCACCGGGTCAGCCGCTTCCACCGGAACGGGAAATCGTCGAAACGCATGGTGTCAGCCGGACGGTCGTGCGCGAGGCGCTGCGCGTGCTGTCATCGCGGGGCATCATCGAGACCCGCCCGGGCTTTCGTCCGATCGTGGCGCGCCCGGGTTACGATTCCGCCGTCGGCGCAGTCAGCAGCGTGGTCACGCAGCTTCTGGGTCAGCCCGGCGGCGTGCAGAACCTGTTTGATTTGCGTATCCGGATGGAAGTCTCGTTGGTGCGCGAAGCTGCAGCGCAGGCCTCGGCACAGGATATCGCCAAGCTCGAGGCTGCTCTGGACGCAAACAAGGCGGCGATCGGCGTCAGCCACGAGTTCTACAAGACCGACATCGCCTTTCACGGCATCCTTTATGATATCCCCCAGAACCCGGTGCTGCCCGCGATCCACCGCGCCTATACCGAATGGCTGTCCCATCATTGGACCAAGATGCCGCGCTCGCCTCAGCGAAACGAGATCAACTATCAGTTCCACAAGGACATTTTCGACAGCATCCTGAGACGCGATAAGGATCGTTCGGAAGCCGCGCTGCGGGATCATCTGGATTTCGCGTGGAAACAGGTCAGCGCGACCATCGGAGACGCAGCTTGAGCGGCGGCCCGTTCAGAATGCACGCTTCGGCGAGGTGGCCGGTTTTGGGGATTGGGGGCAGCACAAAGCGGGATTGAAGACAGTCTTGTGAGGCCACGATGCAAGATGCGGGCCCCATGAGGTTTATTGGGAGGAACAATCATGAAATGCGGCGTAATCGGCCTGGGCGACATGGGCTCGGGCCTGGCGAAGAACCTGATGCTGAACGGGTTCGACACTTATGGCATTGACCTCGACGACAGGCGTCTGAAGACGTTTGTGGACATGGGCGGCACCGCAGCCGACTCTCCGGCGGCGATGGGCACTGTCTGCGACGCGGTGTTCGTCATGGTGATGAACGGAGATCAGGCGCGCGCCGTCATTCTGGGCGACGAAGGACTTGTTTCGGCCATGACACCGGGCAGCGCTGTCATCCTGTCCGCCACGATCAAGCCGCACGAAGCGCGTGGCATCGGCGCCGACATGAAGGACAGCGGCGTCCACCTGATTGACACGCCCGTGTCGGGCGGGTTTCCGGGGGCGCAGAACGGCACGCTGACAATGATGGCCGCCGCCCCGGATGACGTCATGGCAAAATTCGCCCCTGTGATGCAGGCGGTCAGCGCGAACATCCACCATGTCGGCACCTCCCCGGGCGATGGGCAGACCGTCAAGGCCTGCCTGCAATCCCTGATCGGCGCTCAGTTCTCGGCAACCTTCGAAGCCGCCGCCCTGGCGGCCAAGGCCGGGGTGTCGGGGCAAGTCCTTCTGGATGTGTTCTCGACCTCATCGGCGGGATGCGGTGTGGTCAACAATGCGTTGGAAAAGATCATCGACCGCCAGTTCGAAGGCACGGGCAGTTCGATCCACACGATGCACAAGGACCTGACGATTTCCATGGGACTGGGCGAAGAGCTTGGCGTCCCCCTGCACACCGCCGCAGCCGCGATGCAGATTTTCCACGCCGGGCGCACCAAGTATCCCGACGGGGACAACTGGGTGTGCACACGCGTGATCGAAGAGATCGTGGGCGCCGAATTGCACCGAAAGCCCAAGTCATGAAGCTGGGTGTCATCTGTGACGGCATCAGCCGCGATCTTGCGCATACCGTTGATGTCATGAACGAATTTGGCCTCGACTACGCTGAGTTGCAATTCGTCGGCGACAAGGAAGTCGGAGATCATTCCCCGCAGGAAATCGCGGAAATCGACAGGCTGCTGCGGGACCGGGGCAAGCCCGTCTCGTGCCTGTCCCGTCACGTCTTTGCCGGTCTGACGACCGCGAACACGGCCGGAGACGAGGCACACACCCGGCACATGGACGCGCTCAAACGCGTGATCGACATGGCGCATGTGGTCGGCAGCCCCTTGGTGCGCATCATGACCAACAAGAAGGAACAGATCCTCTGGGGGCACGGAGGGGCCGAGAAATGGAACGTCGCCCACGGCGCATGGGACGCGACATTGCCGCTGATCGCTCCGGCGGTTGACCTGGCCCGGGCAGAGGGGATCACCCTCGTCGTCGAAACGGGCAACGGAACCATGGTCAATTCCAACTACACCGCCCGCAAGCTGATCGACGACCTGAACGCCAAGGACGTACTCAAGGTGCTTTGGGATCCTGCGAACAACTGCTGGTGTCACGAACGCGCACATCCCGATGGTTACGACGAGGTGCGATCAGGGTACCTGGGACATGTTCACATCAAGGATGTGCAGGTCGACACGCCCCGCGCCACCTTGACCGTGAAACGGATGGGACAGGGTCAACTGGCCGACCAGTTCCAGCCCATGGCCGAGGCGCTGCGTGCAGACGGCTACGACGGGGTGATCAGCCTCGAGAGCGTTTATCATCCCGGCGACGGCGATTTCGAAGCCGGATTCAGAGAGTGCGTCGGCATGTTCAAGGACACCTTCGGTTAGACCATGACGGCGGCTCGCAACGCTCTTGGTGGCACTGGCCTGATCGGCAAACGCCACATCGCCAGGGCGAAATCCCAAGAGCCTTTGGCCTCAACTTTGGACCACGCCGACGCCTTGTCGGGGTCCTGCAGGTGACAAAGGCGGCGCGGCCCGAGAAAGGAAAGCCCATGCGGATCACTCGCGTTCAAAGCCATGTTCTGCAGTACGACCTGCCAGAAGAGCTGGGCTATTCCCAGCAATACTACGCCAGGCGCACCGCGCATCTTGTCGAGGTGTCCACAGACGAGGGGATCACAGGCTGGGGGGAATGCTTTGGCCCGGGTCCCATTGCCGTCGCCAACAAGGGCATTGTCGAAGGGGTGATCCAACCCATGGTGATCGGCCTCGACCCGCTGCACCGCGACGCGATCTGGCACAAGGTCTATAACCTGATGCGCGATCACGGTCAGAAAGGCATGCCGATGCAGGCGCTGTCAGGTGTGGACATTGCGCTGTGGGATATTGCCGGGCAGATCATGGGACAGCCCATCCACGCGCTGGTGGGGGGTGCCCACAGGGACAGTGTGCCCGCCTACGGCTACGGCATGATGCTGAAACGTGAAAGCGTCGCGGACCACGTGGCGCGGTTCCAGGACGAGGCGGCAGCCATCCTCGACATGGGATTTACAGCGACAAAGATGAAAACCGGGCTGGGTCCCGAGGCAGACGTGAAGTTGTGCGCCGCGGTCGCGCGCGGTGTCGAGGGCAAGGGCCGTTTCATGGTGGATGCAAACCACTGCTACACGACTTCTGATGCCTTCTACGTGGGGCGTGCGCTGGACGAAATGGGCGCATATTGGTTCGAAGAGCCCGTCGCGCCCGAGGATCTTGATGGCTATCGAGAGTTGCGCAGTGGCCTGAAGGTCAACATTTCCGGGGGTGAGGCAGAGTTTGGCCGCTGGGGCTGGCGTCAGATCCTGGAAAATCGTGGGCTGGACATTGCGCAGCCCGAGGTTTGCGCGCTTGGCGGGATCACCGAGTACCAGCGTGTGCTGGCACTGTGTCACGCCCATTTCACACCTGTGATCAATCACGTCTGGGGGTCCGCCATTGCGGTGACCACGAACCTGCATCTGCTGGCCGCGATGCCTCCTCTGCCCGGCGGGTTGCACCCATGGGAGCCGATGCTGGAATTCGACACGACCCACAACAGCTTCCGCGATGAGCTGTTGACCGAACCGCTGGACATTCAGGGACAGGTTGCCCGGAAACAAGGTCGCGTGGCGATCCCGCAAAAACCCGGTCTTGGGGTCGTGCCTGACCCCGAAGTGATTGCACGGTTCAAGGTCGCTTAGGCTCAGAATGTCTCTGACTTGCGCGTGTTGCGACCTGTTTTGGCGGGGGCCGATCGAACGCGCCAAACGGTAGGACAAACTTAAGATGTGCCCGTCGAGATCGGCGGAACGTGCCATCGCAGCTTTATTGGAAACATCAAGAAACCGTCACGCCAGAGTTACACTCCCCCGCAATTGGTTCGAACGAATTTCAAAAGGGAGAGAACCATGAAATTCCGTTCGATCATTGCCGGCGCTGCGCTGGCTGTTGCTGCTGCCGTTTCGGCATCGGCGGAAAGCTGGAAAATTGCTGTCACCGACGTTGAAGGCCTTGAGCGCGTTCAGCTGGAGTGGGGCCCCTTCAAGGAAGCGCTGGAACAAGCAACCGGCGAGACCTTTGAGTTTTTCGCCGTGAACTCGCGCACCGCAGCGGCCGAAGCCCTGCGCGCCGAAACCGTTGACTTTGTCGTTTCGGGTCCTGCCGAATACGTGGTCATCAACAAGCTGACCCAAGCCACCCCGCTGATCGGTCTGGGCCGCCCGGATTACTTCTGTGCCGTCATCGTACGCGCCGACAGCCCCTATAACTCGGTCACCGACCTGAAGGGCCAAAAGATCGCGATGTCGGACATCGGTTCGACCTCGGGCCACCTCTGCCCGACCCAGCTGCTGGCCGATCTGGGCCTGGGTCTGGGTGACTTTGACGTGATCCACACCTCGCGCAACATTGGCCACGAAGCTGTGAAAAATGGCGACGTGGCGGCCATGGGCACCAACCACAACTCGTGGCTGCGCGTGCGTGGCAAGGACACCTCGGTGCCGGCCGGGTTCTTCAAGATCATCGCGCGTTCGGGTGACCTGCCCAACGACATGATCATGGTTGGCGCACATGTTGACGCCACCGCGGCTGCCAAGGTTCAGACCGCCATCATCGAGAACAAGGAAGCCATCATCGCGGGCATCCTGGCCCACGAAGAGAACGACAAGTACACCGGCATGGATCTGGTTGCCATCGAAGACAGCGCCTACGACTACGTGCGCTCGATGTACACCAACGCCGGTTACCCGCAGTTCGACAACTTCCTGGGCGATTGATCTGGTGACGGATCGCGTCTTGTACAAACCGGCTGCAGCTGTGCAGCCGGTCGGAACCGGGGCCGCCGAGGCCCCGGTTTTGCCTGTGGATGTGCGCGTCACGGGTCTGAGCAAGACCTTTGGCGAGGTGCCGATCTTTCAAGAGATTTCCTTTGGCCTGAGCCGGGGCGAGGCCGTCGCGCTGGTGGGGGCCAACGGCACCGGCAAGTCGACGCTGCTGCGCTGCCTGATGGGGCTGATCCCGGCAGATGCCGGCAAGGTCGATGTGCTGGGCACGGATGTGACCACGGCCAATTCGCGCGCCTTGCGTGCCATGCGCGGGCAGATCGGGCTGGTGTCGCAGAAGCACAACCTGGTGCCGCGCCTGTCGGTGCTGTCGAACGTTGTGCAGGGTCTGCTTGGCCAGCAGTCGGGTCTGCGCCACTGGAGCCAGAGTTTTGCCCCCGCCGCCTCTCGCGAGGCCGCGATGGAGGCGCTGGAGCGTGTGGGCCTCGCGCATCTTGCGGCGCGTCGTGCGGACCGTCTGTCGGGTGGACAATCTCAGCGCGTGGCCATTGCCCGCGCACTGGTGGGTCAACCCAAGGTGCTGATCGCCGACGAACCGACCGCATCGCTGGACCCCGCGGCGGGCGAGGACATCATGGACCTGTTCTTTGGCTTGGCCAAAGACGAAGGCGTCACTGTTGTCTTCATCTCGCACAACATCACCCACGCCCTGCGCTATGGCGACCGTGTTCTGGGGCTGGCCGGGGGCAAGATGCCGCTGGACGCCCGTGCAAACAGCCTGAGCGAAGCCGATCTGAGAGGGCTTTATGACTGACCTTCCCAACACCCCCGCCCGGATCGAGCGCCCTTCGGCCATTGCCTTCCTTGGCTATGCGGCCGCTGTCGTGATCCTGGTCTGGAGCTTCACCGGAGCAGGCTTTTCGGTCGAAAAGGTGATGTCGTCCCCACCGCGCTTTGCCGATTTCCTCGACCGGGCCTTTCCGCCGAACCTGGAGCCGCGGACGCTGGAACGCTTGTCCTGGAAGATGCTGGAAACCCTGCAGATCGCCTTGGCGGGCGCGGCCCTGGGTGTGGTGCTGTCGCTGCCCGTGGCGCTGCTGGCGGCGCGTGGCCTGATCGCGGGCGCGTGGGTCAACCAGATCGTCCGTACGATCCTGGGTTTCATCCGTGCCGTTCCCGACATCGCCTGGGCGCTGATCTTTGTGGTCGCCGTGGGACTTGGGCCCTTTGCCGGGATGCTGGCAATCATGATCGACACCGTCGGGTTCTGTGGTCGCTTCTTTGCCGACGACATGGAAGCAGTTGACAAGGGCCCCGCCGAGGCCCTGACCGCCACCGGCGCGCGCAAGCTGGACGTGGTGGCCTGCGCCACCGTGCCCGCCGCGATGCCCGCCTTTGTCTCGACCTCGCTTTACGCCACCGAAAAGGCCGTCCGGTCTTCGACCATCCTGGGCCTTGTGGGCGCGGGCGGCATCGGGATCGAGCTGAAGGTAGGCTTTGACCTTTTTGACTATCCCAGCGCCATGACCGTGATCGGGATGATCGCGATTGTGGTGATTGGCATCGAACAACTGTCGGGCTGGGCCCGCACCAAGATCATCGGAGAGCAGCGATGAAAACAGATACCGCCGACCTGCATTGGAATGCCCACTGGGCCGGGGACGTCGACGCCAAATGGCTGACCCCCGAAGAGGACGTCACACTGTGGGCCAAGGGTTTTGCCCCCGGCGCCTCGGTTCTGGATCTGGGCGCGGGTGTGGGCCGTCATGCGCTTGCACTGGCCAAGGCGGGCTTTGACGTCACCGCGCTGGACGCCGCCCCCGACGGGATGGCGGCCATCGATGCCGCTGATGCCGGCGTCACCACCCATGTCGGGCGAATGGACACCCTGCCCTTTGACGATGGGGCCTTTGACCACGTGCTCAGCTGGAACGTGATCTATCACGGCAACGAAACCGTGCTGCTGAACACCATCGCCGAAATCCGCCGCGTCCTGAAGCCCGGCGGCACTTTCCTGGGCACCATGCTGTCCAAACGCCGCCTGCCCTTTGAGCTGCCCAAGGCCCCGGGCCGCGAAATTTCGCGCAACACCTGGGTTTTTGACACCGACAAGGGGGACAAGCGTCATCCCCACTATTTCTGCAGCGCGGCCGAACTGTTAGCCTTGTTCCAGGGCTTCGAGTGCCTGTCGCTGCGCGACCAGGAACACGAAAGCCCCGGCAGCTATCACTGGCACCTGGTACTGGAGCGTTTGGGATGACGACAACCTTTCAAGGGGCGCAAGTTTATCTGCCCGACCAGATCGTTGAAACCAATGTCACCGTCGAGGGCGGCGCCATTGCCGAGATCGGCGGCGCAGCGCGCGGCGACGTCATCGACGCCCGCGGCCTGATCCTGGCCCCGGCCCTGATCGACGTACATGGCGATGCCTTCGAACGGCAGCTCATGCCGCGTCCGGGCGTGTTTTTCCCGATGGAAACCGCCGTTCTGGAAACCGACCGCCAACTGGCCGCCAACGGCATTGCGACCACGTATCATTCGATCACGCTCAGCTATGAACCCGGTCTGCGCAGCGTCGAAAAGGCCCGCGAGATGATGCAGGCGATCCGCGATCTGGCCCCGCGCCTGACCGTCGAGAACCGTGTGCAGCTGCGGTGGGAAACCTTTGCCTTCGAGGCGCTCGAGACCCTGGATTGGGCGATGGATGCGCCGTTGAAGCCGTCGCTGGCGTTCAATGACCACCTGTCGATGACAATGCGCAGTTTCGACACGCGCATTCAGGACCGCGCGTTTGAACACAGCGACGCCTTCACCCTGGCAGACTTGGACGATCCCCGTCTCGGCCCCCAGCGACACCAGAAACACGCAACCCGTGCCGGGCAATCGCTGGACGAACATATGGAGATGATCCGCCGGATCTGGGCCCGCCGCCCCGAGGTGGTCGAGACGATCACAAAGGTGGCCGAAAAGGCCCGTGCCCGTGGCATTCCAATGCTCAGCCACGACGATACGCAGGCCGAGACCCGTGCCTTTTACCGCGCCCTTGGCGCCACGGTCTCTGAATTTCCGATGACCATGGGGCCGGTCAACGATGCGCGGGACAACGGTGACCTGATCATCTTTGGCTCGCCCAACGCGGTCCGTGGCGGCAGCCATATCGGATCGCTGGGAGCCGCCGATATGGTCGAAGCCGGGTGCTGCGACCTGTTGGCCTCGGACTACTATTATCCTGCGATGCTGGCCGCGGTGGACCGGTTGGACCGCGAGAAACGCGCCGACCGTCTGACGCTGTGGTCACTGGTCTCAAGCGGGCCTGCCCGCGCGATGAAGTTGACCGACCGGGGCGAGATTGCGCCCGGCAAACGTGCCGATCTGGTGCTTGTCGACTGGCCCGATACCGCGACGCCCGCCATTCGCGGCACCTGGGTCGCGGGTCGCTGTGCCTACGCCGCGCAGCCTTTCGGACGTGCCGTTTCCGCGGGCGCTGTTGAGCGCCCCGCCGCGTGATTTCTGACAAAGGGACCCAAAGACATGCGACCCCTCAAGATTGGCGCCTGCCTCAGGATCGACGAGATCGCCGATCACCGGGACTGGCTGTTTGACGACGCGCGCGACATCGAGCTGCAGGATTTCATGACGCGCGACGCCCTGAACGTGGACCGCGCAGAGCGTGTGGCGGCGGCCAGGGCTGCGCTGGACGGCTTCGGCGGTCGTCTGGGCATCCACGGCCCTTTCGAAGGGCTGGACATCGACAACAAGGACTCTGAGCTGCGCTCGGTGATCACCGCTCGCTTCCTGTCCGCTGTCGAGGCCGCCGAGGCCTTGGGCGCCACCCAGATGGTGATGCATTCGCCCTACACGAAGTGGTACCAGAACAACCTGTTGGACAAACCGCAATACGCAGAAGAGAAACTGGCCCGGATACACGAGGTGCTGGACCCGGTGGTCGCGCGCGCGAAAAACGCCGGCGTGACTCTTGTGATCGAGAACATACAGGACGTCGACCCCGCGACGCGCCGCGCGATGGTCGACAGTTTTGAGTCAGCGAACGTGGCCCTGTCCATCGACACCGGACACGCGCAATTGGCCCGGCGGATGTCCGGTGCGCCCCCGGTCGATTATTTCGTCCGCGATGCCGGAACGCAGCTGGCGCATGTGCATCTGCAGGACGTGGACGGCCATGCCGATCGCCACTGGGCGCCGGGGGAAGGTGAGATTGAATGGGCCGAGGTTTTCCGCGCCCTGTCCGAATGCACTTCGGATCCGCACCTGGTGCTGGAGCTGCGCCGCAAAGGCGACATTCCCAAGGGGTACGCCTACCTCAGATCACTTGGCCTGGTGATCTGAAGCGCGGGGTCATGTGTCGGCCCGACCGCCCCTGCCAAGGTGAATGCGATACAGGTTGTGAAACCCGCCGCCATAAGCGGCGGGTTTTTCCTGAGCGCCGATGAACGCGCCACCCGCCGCAAGGATCACCTTGCGCGACGCAATGTTGTCTGGATCAGCCGTCAGGTCCACATGACGAAGGCCCAGCGCCTGCGTCTCGGGCAAGAGCTCTTGCAGCGCCCGCTTCGCCAAGCCTTCGCGCCGCCGCCAAGGCACAACGGCATAGCCGATGTGGCCAAAGCAGGTCGGCGGCAGGTCCTCGGTCCCCGTCATCCAGCGCATCCCAATCGAGCCCGCGAACCCATCCTTCCATATCCACCGTCGACAGCTGGGCAGACGTGGCACCTGCGTCCCGTCCGGCAGCGGGACCGGAGGCCCCTTGGCCGCACGGTCCTCCATGGAAGCAAGAAATGCCTCGGCATCCGTCTTGATCCGCGACAGCTGTTCCTGCGCAGCTTCGGGCCGCGTGTTGTCAGGCGACCAGTCCCGTGCCAGGGCCTCGGCGTAGGCAGGCAACAAGTCATGCGAAGGGCGTCTCAGAACTGAGAGGGTCATCGCCAGGCGCGCCTGTGGTCCCGGGTCGTCCCGGTCATGCGTCGCTGCTGTTCAACGGCAGACTCATGGTCAGAACAGGACCCCATTCGGTGTCTTGAACACCGTGTCGCCGAAACCCGACTTTTTCGTAGCAACGGATGGCGGGATGGTTTTCCGGATGCGGATCAATCCCGACAGTGGGCACATTTTCCGCCTTCAGCGTCCGGCAATGCTGCGCCAGATAGCGGGACGCCAACCCCTGCCCCATGTCGCGTGTCTGCCCGACAAAGGTGTCAAGGCCTCTGGCCCCCTTGGGCAGGAACCCAAGGTAATGCTGAGGCCACGCGTGAATTTCGTAGTCCTGAAGATACGCAATCGGCAGATCTTTGCGTTCGACAATCCAGGGACGCACGCGCGGGTCGTCGATGTAGCTGGCCAGACCACCCAGCATGTCCGGCTCGTCGAACCATGCCTTTACGCGGGAATCCTGCAACCATTCATTCAAACGCGGCAGATCCTGCGCCGTCATCGGACGAATGGCAAACTCGGCGGTGTTGTTCGTTGAAAGCGTCACTGTTCAAAGCTCGGATGTCAGGCAATGCGGCTTTGCATGTGTCGCGCGATCCGCGCCGGACTGCAATCATTTGCAACGCCCCGAAAACCAAAGGCCGTCCCCTGGCGATCGACATGCAGACGCGACACCGGTTTTGTGGCGTGTTGGCGCCGCTCAGTGGGTTCGGAATTGGGCATGGACAACAGGGCAACCGGTCGCCGGAAATGGTTTTTGTCCAAGGGAAATGTGGAAACGCGCTTGTGCACCAATATCTTGTTGATGGCGGGGCGACCCAGAGGGACAGGGGCTCTTTCAGGACGATGAAGCACAGGGAACGCAACGAGCCACCTCGTCACGCCACAAAGTAAACTCAAGGCATCACAACCAGATCGAGGCGCGTTTGACAGACCCAACTGAGTTTGGAAAAGCCATTCCGGTCCCAAGACATCGCTCGCTGCGCGCGGCGCGGCTGGGCGGCATGGCGCTTAGGGTCGCTGGCAGCATGGCGGTTCAGGGGGCCCAGGACGCCTTGCGCGGCCAGGGCACCGACATGCGTAACCTGCTAATGACACCCCGAAACGTCGCGCGGATCACAACTGAACTGGCGCGCATGCGCGGTGCCGCGATGAAGCTTGGGCAATTGATCTCGATGGATGCGGGCGAGGTCTTGCCGCCCGAACTGGCCCAGATGATGGCGCGGTTGCGGGCCCAGGCAGATTTCATGCCGCCCGCGCAACTCAAGAAGGTTCTGACGGATGCCTGGGGGGCGGACTGGCTGAAACGCTTTGCGCACTTCAATGTCCGCCCCATTGCCGCGGCGTCGATCGGTCAGGTCCACAGGGCCCGTTTGAAAGATGGCCGGGATGTTGCGATCAAGGTTCAGTACCCCGGCATCGCGCATTCCATCGACAGCGACGTGAGCAATGTCGCGGCCCTGGTCAAGCTTTCGGGTTTGGTGCCCAAGGGTTTTGACATTGCCGCCTACGTCGAGGAAGCCCGGCGGCAACTGCATGAGGAAACCGATTATCTTCAAGAGGCCAGTCACCTGGAGCGGTTCCAGCACCTGCTGGCGGGCTCTGACCGCTATGTGCTGCCCGAGGTGCATCGGGATTTGACCACCCGTTCGATCCTGACGATGTCCTATGTCGAAAGCGACCCGCTGGAAGCCTGCGCCGCACTGGACGCGGAGACGCGCAATCAGGTTGCAACGGACCTGATCGACCTTGTTCTGGCAGAGCTTTTTGAGTTTGGCCTTGTCCAATCCGATCCGAATTTCGCGAACTTCCGCGTGACGCCAGACACCCGTCAGTTGGTGCTTCTGGATTTCGGCGCCACGCGGCAGCTATATCGACGTGTCACGTCAGCCTATCAAGACCTGATCCGCGCCGGGCTGGCCGTGGACACGAAGAACCTGCAGGCCAGCGCAAAACGGCTGGGGTTGTGGGATGACGCCACGCCGCCGCACCACGTGACAACCCTGACCCATATGATGGATCAGGTTTTCGCATCAATCGCACAAGACCCGATCTACGACTTCGCAGATCAGACGCTGACGAACCGGTTGAACGAACAGGCCCTGGACCTGGCCAAAAGCGGCTTTGTTCCCCCACCCGGCCCGATGGACGCGCCCTTCATTCAGCGCAAGCTGGCCGGCACCTTTCTGATCGCCGCGAACCTGCAGGCGAAGGTGCCGCTGCAAAGCTTGCTGCAGCGCAGGCTGGACCTGGACTAGGCGACCCTCAAGCAGCTTCCTGCGCGTAGTTGCGGGATCTCGACATCTTGCCGATGCCGGGGTTGAACGAGTTTGTCGGATCGCAGGCCTGGTAGTGCGCGGCCAGGGCAGGCTTGGCTTTGTACAGGTGGCCAACGTTGTGTTCAGCCGGGTATTCCGCCCCTCGTTTGTCCAGGATTTCCAACATCTTGGCCTTCAGCGCCTTGGCGTCTACGCCCTTCTTCACGATGTAGTCCTGATGCATGACATGGCACATCAGGTGCCCGTAATAGACCTTGCCCTCAAGCTGATCGGTGATCTCTTTGGGTAGGGTTTCGAACCAATCGCGATCATTGCGACGCAGCGCGATGTCCAGCGCAAGGATCTCTTCAACCTTGTCTGCGTGCACATGGCCATAGCGGACGGCAGCCCCAGCAGCGGCAAAACGGTGAAGTCCCGCAATCTTGGCATCGCGTGGCGAGCATTCGACAAAATCGGCATCGTGCCCCAGCAAGAAGCCCGGCAGGAACTCTGCCGCCTCTTCGATGCCGCCGTCATGCATCTTCAGGATCAGATGATGTTCGTAACGGTCGCGGTAGTCGTGCAGGAACTTTGGCAGATGTTCGGGCCAGAGCCGTGACACGACCTGCATGAACTTGTCGGTGAACCCACGCGTCAGAGAAAGCTTGTTCAGGCGCGAGTCCACGGCCCCCTTCAGCGCAAAGAACATCGGCAGCCGGTCAGTACCCAGCTTGTCGATCATCACCAGCGTGTCCTTGCCGTATTTCGCAGCGATATCAAAGCATTCGCGGTGCACGTACTCGGCCGAAACGGGCAGCGTCTCGAAGTTCTTCAGAATGTGACGGCGCAGTTCCGTCAGGTCGTCGGGATCGTTGGTCCCGATGTAAAACACCGCCTCGCGTTCATAGGTCGGAAAGGTGTCCAGCCGGACGGCAAAGACCATCAGCTTTCCGGCACAGCCCGACGCCTCGTAAAGCAGACGTTCGTCGTTGTTGTAGCGCGAGGGCGTGTCCGCCTCGACGTCGCGCAGGATCGTTGTGTAATCGGGGTCCGAGGCGTTCTTGCCCTCGGGCGCTGGGGTGGACGTGTCGAAATCCCCGGCATCGAGCCGCGACAGGATCTCTTCTGGGGTGTCCCCCAGATCAAGCCCCAGGTGGTTGACCAGCTTCAGGTCGCCATTGGCGGTGATCTGCGCGTAAAGCGCCAGTTCGGTATAGCTGGGCCCGCGCTCGCAGAGCGACCCGCCAGAATTGTTGCACACACCGCCCAGGATCGAAGCCCCGATGCTGGAAGAGCCGATGACCGAATGCGGTGTGCGGCCCAGCGGGCGCAGTTGCTTTTCCAGCTCAAACAGCGTCGCGCCGGGAAAGCTGAGCACCTGCTGACCGTCCTGCAACAGGTGCAGGCTGTCCATGCGGCTGACATTGATCAGGACAACATCGCGTTCGTACCCGCCCTTGGGGGTCGACCCTTCGGTCAGCCCGGTGTTCGAGGCCTGGACGATGACGATCTTGTCAGCGGCGTGACAGGCTTCAAGCACCTTCCATTGCTCAAGCAAGGAACCCGGGCGGACCACGCACAGGGCCTGCCCTTCGCCGGACCGAAACCCCTTGCGGAACCGTTCGGTCGCGCGGGTGCCTGCGAGAACGTGGCGTTTGCCGACAATCTGGCGGAAGCGGGTGATCAAGTCATCATTGGTCATTCGGCTGCCATCCTCATCTGTGCGGGCGCAAGCCGCTGGGCCTGTTGAAACCGCAGGTTGTCACGCGACAGTTGATCGATCGAGGTCACGCCCATCAGCTTCATGTCGCGCTCGATCTCGGCCCGAAGCAGGCCCAGCGCCCGCTCGACCCCCGGCTGACCGGCCGCTGCCAGAGCATAAAGATAGCCGCGACCGATCCCCACGGCCTTGGCGCCCAGCGACAGTGCCTTCAGCACATGCGTGCCGCGCTGAATGCCGCTGTCCATCATCACGTCGATGCGGTCACCGACGGCGTCCACGATCTCGGCCAGTTGGTCGAAAGGCGTACGCGAACCGTCGAGCTGACGCCCGCCATGGTTCGACAAAACGATCCCGGTGCAGCCGATCTCGGCGGCGCGGCGCGCGTCCTCGACGGTCATGATGCCCTTGAGGCAGAACTGCCCATCCCATTCGGCGACCATCTCGGCCACGTCGTCCCAATTCATCGAGGGGTCCAGCATTTCCGTGAAATACCCACCGATCGACGAGGCGCCGCCGCTCATGTCGACGTGGTCGTCAAGCTGAGGCAGGCGGAACCGTTCGTGGGTCACGTAGTTGATGCCCCACATCGGCTTGATCGCAAACTGGATCATGCCCCCAAGTGTCAGCCGAAACGGGATCGAGAACCCGGTCCGCAGATCGCGTTCGCGATTGCCGCCGGTGATGCTGTCGACGGTCAGCATCATCACCTCGACACCCGCCTCTTTGGCGCGCTGCATCATCGCGCGGTTCAGGCCCCGGTCGCGGTGGAAATAAAACTGATAGACCTGCGGCGTCTGGTGTTTCTTCCGCAACTCCTCGAGCGAAACCGTGCCGAGCGATGAGACACCGAACATGGTGCCAAATCGCTCGGCTGCGGCCGCCACCGCCCTCTCCCCTTGGTGGTGGAAAAGTCTTTGCAGCGCCGTGGGCGAGCAATAGACCGGCATGTCCAGCTTCTGACCCATAACGGTTACCGAAAGGTTAACGTCGGACACCCCCGTCAGGACCGAGGGCAGCAGATCGCAGCCCTCGAACGCCTGGGTGTTGGCGCGGAGGGTGGTTTCATCATCCGCCCCGCCATCGATGTAGTTGAAGATCGGACCGGGCAGACGGCGCTTGGCCAGCGCCCGGAAGTCCTGAAAGTTGTGACAGTGGTTCAAGCCCATGACGCGATCTCCTCAGTAGGCCACGGATGGCAGCCAGGTGGCCAGGTGCGGCCAGCTGAAGACCAGCGCCAGACCCAGAAGCTGCAGCAGGACAAAGGGAATGATGCCCTTGTAGATGTGACCCAGCTTGATCTCGGGCGGGCAGACGCCTTTGAGGTAGAAGAGCGCAAAGCCAACCGGCGGGGTCAGGAAACTGGTTTGCAGCGTCACGGCCACCAGGATCACAAACCAGATCAGCGCAGGCTCATCCACCACACCGAACCCGGGGATGTCGATGCCCAGAGAGTTGATCACGGGGCGCATGAGCGGCAGCACGATCAGCGTGATCTCGATCCAGTCCAGCACAAAGCCCAGCAGAAAGACCAGGGCCAGAATGAAGATCACCGTACCGTTCGGACCAAAACCGGTCGAAGCCACCATGCTCTCGATCAGCTCATCCCCACCCAGCTCGCGCAGGACATAGGAAAAGACCGTCGCGCCAAGGAAGATCGCAAAGATGTAGGCCGTGGTGTTGAAGGTCGAGACACAGACGTTCCAGAGCTTGGTCAGGTTCAGCTTGCGATAGCCCAGCGCCAGCGCCGTGGCGCCCAGCGCGCCGATGCCCGAGGCCTCGGTCGGCGTGGTCAGACCCGCGAAGATCGAGCCGAGAACAGCCAGGATCAGCGCCAGCGTCGGCAGGACGGCGATGGCCACATCCTTGACGGCGGCCCAGTCCGGACGGGTTGCCCCTTCGGGCACCGGTGCGGCGTCGCGGTTCAGCAGGGCCAGCACAAAGATATAGGTCAGGTACAGCGCGCCGATGATGACACCCGGGAAAACAGCGGCCATGAACAGGTCACCTACGGACAGCGCCATCTGGTCTGCCATGATCACCAGCATGATCGACGGCGGTATCAGAATGCCCAGCGTGCCCGAGGCCGACACAACGCCCGCCGCAAGGGACGGCGAATAACGCTGCTGCATCATCGAGGGCAGCGACAGCACGCCCAGCAGCACAACCGAGGCGCCGATGATGCCGGTCGAGGCGGCCAGAATGATCCCGATCAGTGTCACCGTGATGGCCAACCCTCCGCGCACGGTTCCGAAAAGCCGCTGCATCGAGGTCATCAGACGCTCGGCCACGCCGCTTTCGTCCAGCATTAGCCCCATGAAGATGAACATCGGCAAGGCCACCAGAACGGCGTTCGACATGGTGGCATAAACGCGGTTCACCACGGCGCCAAGCGTCAGGTAATCAAGTCCAGTAAAGGTGCTTTCCAACCCGGTCCACAGCATCAGGTCGTTGTCGAAAAGGTAGGCCAGCCCGCAATAGGCCACACCCACGCCCGCCAGCACCCAGGCCACCGGGTAACCGGTGAAGAGCAGCGCGATAAAGGTCAGGAACATGGCGATGACCAGCTTTTCCTCGGTCGTTTCCACCAGGAAGGTCAGGCCCACGGTGATCGCGGCAAAGATGCCCAGCATCAGCAGGACACGACGCAGTTTCAGCCCCTCGGCCTCTTCCGCCGGTGCGACCCAAAGCGCATGCAGGTCGTGCAGCAGGCGTGCCACGGCGGCCAGCGCCAGCAGGACAAAGCTGATCGGGATGACGGCCTTGAAGGCCCAGCGCGCCGGCAGGCCTGTCGGGCTGTCCGAGCTCTCGTTCACGCGGAAGCTGTCGTAGAAATAGTCGTACCCCTGATCGATCATCAGGTAGATGAAAGGGGTCAAAAGGGTCAGAATGCCCAGGATCTCGATCAGGCGCTGCGTGCGGCGCGACAGGTTCATGTGCAGGACGTCAACACGCACGTGGCTGTCGGTGACCAGCGCATAGGAAATGCCGATCATGGTCACCAGACCGTAGAAATGCCACTGGATCTCGTCCAGCTTGGGGTAGTTCTGGTTGAACAGGTACCGCAGCGCCACCTGGCTGAAGATTGCGGCCATCAACAGGACATTGGCCCACATGACCACTTGGCCCACGGCCTTGACGCCCGTGTCGATGGCGACGGCGATGGGCTGTTTGTCCGTTTCGGGATGTTCGAGGATGTGCTCGTATGTCTCGATCGGGTCGTTTTGCGAAATGTCGGTCGGCATGAGAGGTCTCCTCCTCCGGGGTGAACTGGCCCGCTTGGCTGCCCGCGATGCCCGGGCGTGAAATCAAATGCTTTGGGATGTTGGACCGGGGCGGATCAACGTCCGCCCCGATCGGTGGGTCCGCGCGCTACAGGGAGGATGCGCGCGGGCCTGTGCCTTAGTTCTTTTTGACGCCCACGTTGACGTAGCCACCGGTGCGCGGCAGGAAGGCGTTCGATTTCCAGACATCGTATTCCGACCGGAATTCGTTCAGATCGGCCAGGACCTTGGCGAAGAATTCATTCTTCGAGGCCTCTTCGGCTGCCACTTCGCTCCAGGTCGCGCGGAAGACTTCCAGCATCTCGGGCGACCATTGCACCATCGTGACGCCGTTGTTTTCGATGTTGTCGATCAGCGCCGAGGCCTGGATCGCTTCGCCTTCGGCAAAGCTGTCGGCCATCGAGGCCTTGCAGGCGTTGGCAATGATCGCCTTGTGCTGGTCCGAGGCTTCGTTCCAGACGTCCTTGTTGATCAGAAGTTCAAAGACGGTCGCCTGCTGGTGCCATCCGGGGAAGTAGTTGAACTTTACCAGCTTGTGGAAGCCCAGACGCGCGTCGATGGCGGGCATCGAAAACTCGGTTGCGTCGATGGCACCCTTTTCCAGTGCCGGGAAGATCTCGCCGCCCGGCAGCAGCGACGTCGCCACGCCCAGCTTCTGCATGACCTTGCCGCCCAGACCGAAGAAGCGCATCTTCAGACCTTCCAGGTCCTCGACACCGGCGATTTCCTTGGCGAACCAGCCCGAGGTTTCAGGGGCAATCACGGCGCAGGGGATGACTTTGACGTTGTAACCCGCCTGATCGTACATCTCTTGGTACAGGGTCAGACCGTTGCCGTAGTAGAGCCAGGCCATGTATTCACCGGCTTCCGGGCCGAAAGGCACAGCGGAAAACAGCGGTGCGGCCGGGATCTTGCCGGCCCAGTAGCCCGCAGTGGTGTAGCCCGAGTTGATCTTGCCCGACGACACGGCGTCCAGAATCTCGAACGGGGGCACCAGCTTGCCCGGCTCATAGACCTTCATCTTGAGCGTGCCGCCCGACATCAGGTGCACCTGCTCGGCCACGCGCGGGATCGGCGAGCCCAGACCCGGCAGCGCGGTCGAGAATGCAATCGGGGTCTTCAGCAGAAGCTTGTCCTTGGCGACCACCGGTGCCGCCATCAGCGATGCGGCAACTGCCACACTGGTCAGAAGTTTCTTCATGGGTGTCTCCTCCAAGACTGTTGGCCCTTTCGGACCACTGGTAAATTTAATTTACCTTACCTTTGTGAGGTAAAATTAGTTTACCAGTCAATACGGTGCGACAATCGGTGCCAAATCTCAGGGTTTCTGGGTATTTCGCCGTCATCCGGCAAAAATCCGCAAAAAATGGACACTGGGATGTGTTTTTTTCAATGAATTCAGAACAGCGCCTATGAACTTACAGCTTGATCCAAACCGCCCAGTGGTTATCTTTGTTGACCATGAGAGCCTTTGGCTCGGGAAACCAAGGTAACCGCCCCATGTCCAAACCAACGCTTTTTGAGCCCATCGGTCACGAATCGGTCGCGGATGCGGCGGTTGCCCAGGTCGAAGATCTGATCGCCTCTGGCATCTTGCGGCAGGGGCGCAAATTGCCCTCCGAGCGTGAACTGTCCGAGATGTTGGGCATCTCGCGCCCGAAGCTGCGCGAAGCGCTGCACGTGCTCGAAGAACGCGGGCTTGTCACGACACGGCATGGCGAGGGCACTTTTGTCGCCGCGCTGACCGGTCAAGCCATGCTTCCCGCGCTATTGGCGCTTTATGGTCGCCACGAACCTGCGTTCTTCGATTATCTGGAGTACCGCCGAGAGCAGGAAATCTTTGCTGCGGGACTTGCTGCCGAGCGGGCAACCCAGACCGACAAGGACAGGCTGTCCGGCATCCTGGACGACATGCAATCCGCCTGGGACGCCAAGGACTATGAGGCCGAGCGCAATGCGGATCACGCCCTGCACTCGGCGATTGTGGACGCCAGCCAGAACGCCACCCTGATCCACGTCATGGCCTCGATTTATGAACTCACGCAACAAGGGGTGTTCTACAACCGCGATTTTCTGAAATCGATCGATGGATCGGGCAAGACGCTGTTGCAGCAGCATCTAGCCTTGGGCAACGCCGTGATCGAGGGCGATGTGGACGCGGCAAAACAGGCTGCGAAACAGCATATCGATTTTGTTGAACGCTCGTTTCGCACAGGCATAGAACAGCAGCGCCGCGAGATCCTGGCTCAGAAACGCCGTTTGTTGACCGACTAGGCATCATGCACGCGCCCTCGGGCATGGCGTCCGGCGCACCTCGGTTCGCGCCGAATTGGATGTCTGGCTGACCCACGCCCGCGTCAGGGGCTATTGCGCCGTTCATATAGGCTCGCGAGGGCTATAGAACAAAATCGAATTGGTTCAGCGCCAGATCGCCGTTCAGGCGCAGGATGGCCTCGTGATCGGCGTCGTCGTCGTTGTCTATGTACACAGTTGTCATGAACCCGGATGCGAAACGGATCAGATCCGTGGTCGTGGTGACCTCATAGCGGATCTGACCGACATCCGAGGCGGTAAAGGCGTTGGTGCCTATGAACGTGAAACTGTTGTTTCCCGCCGCCGTAGTACTGGCATCGATGCGCGACAGGTCGATCAGGTCGTCGAGCCGATCAAAATCCGTGATTGTATCGTTCAGATGGGTGATTGCATCGAACTGAAAGATATCGTCATCGGCTCCGCCCTCCAAAAGATCGCCTGAAGTTCCCCCAATGATCGTGTCATTCCCGGCACCGCCCCAGATTCGGTCGTGTCCACTTTCGCCACTCAGAAAGTCGTCACCAGCGCCACCCTTCAGGTTATCGGTGGCGTCACCGCCAAACAGCGCGTCATCCCCGTCGCCGCCATACAACCCATCGAAGCCGCCTCGGCCATAAATCGTGTCATTCCCGCCGAACGCAAAAATCTGGTTGGTGCCGTCAGACCCTGACAGCCAGTCGCCATGAGGGCTTCCATCGATATTTTCGATGTTGCGGATCAGATGGTTGCCGGTGACTGTATACTGAACCGTCGTCCGCCCCAGATCGATCACGACCGGGTTGTCTCTACCGACCACCAGTCTGTCAACGCCATCTCCGCCATCCAGTGTAGAGTTTCCAGGAGACAGGCGAATACCGTCATTCCCACCTTCGCCAAACACCTGGTCGTTGCCGCCATTGCCATTGAGGTTGTCCCCGCCGTCGCCCCCGCGCAGGATGTTGGCCTCGGAGTTTCCAGTCAGCGAGTCGCCTACCGAAGACCCCTGTATGTTTTCGACGTTTTGCACATTGCGGCCTGACAGGTCCACGGAAGCGCCTGTTGAGGACAGGTAGATCCAGTCAATCCCGTCGCCCCCATCGATGGTGTCGGTGTTGGTGATCTCGTAGAACCCGTCGTTGCCCCCGCCGCCCCTCAAGATGTCATTGCCATCCCCAAACAGAACATCGTTGCCAAATCCACCCTCCAAGATATCGCGACCGTCGCCGCCGCGCAGAGTGTCGTTGCCCGCATTGCCGCGCAGGACGTTGCCCTGAGCGCTCCCATAGATCAGGTCGTTCCCGATGCCACCGGAAACATTGTTGATATTCGTAATGGTATCCGTGCCGTAGCCGGTGCTTTGCGCGAAGGTATAGCTCAGGTTCACCCAGATCCCCACGCTGCCCCCGACCATTAGCCAGTTGTATCCGCTGCCGCCGTCGATGATGTCATCGCCCGCGTCCGCATAGATCTGATCGTTGCCCCCTTGGCCCAGCAGCGTGTCGTTGCCCGCCCCCCCGAACAGGCGGTCATGGCCAAATCCGCCGCGCAGTTCATTGTCTGCCGTGTCTCCGGTCAACGTATCGTTGCCGGTCCCGCCCTCGACATGCTCGATCCCGGTAATCTGGTCAGTGCCGTGGCCGGTGTCATAGGCCGAGATCAGGGCCAGGTTGATCGTGGCGGCCATTGAACCCGTCACGCGCAGCCAATCCTCGCCCGCGCCGCCATCGACTGTGTCGTCCCCAAGCCCAGCGTCGATGTCGTCGTTGCCGTCATGGCCCCAGATCCGGTCGTCACCTTCGCCGCCGATCAGCGTGTCGTTGTCAGGGCCGCCATAGATCACGTCATTGCCGCCCCGCCCGTCAATATGGTCTGCGCCCGCATTGCCGAGAAAGACATTCACACCGGCGTCACCCAGCAGAACGTCCCCTGCCGTGGACCCGAACAGGTTCTCGATATTGCTCAGGCGGTCCAGCCCAAACCCGGTGTCCTGCGCGATTGCAATCGCAAGGTCCACCGTGGCGGCGACCGCGCCGGTGACGTAGAACCAGTCGCTGCCGTCCCCGCCATCCATGATGTCATTTCCAAGGTCGGCGTAGAGCCTGTCTCCGCCCGCGCCGCCGATCAGCCGGTCGTTGTCGGCACCGCCGAAAAGATAGTCCTCGCCCTCGCCGCCTTTGATGATGTCGTTGCCCTCCCGGCCATACAGCCGGTCGTTGCCATCGTTCCCATCCAGACGGTTTGTCCCGGCGTCGCCGTGCATGATGTCCCAACCGGACCCGCCCGAGACGTTCTGGATGTTGGTGATCCTGTCCTGTCCGAAGCCCGTGTTCTGTGCGGTGGTGACGGACAGATCGACCGTCAGTGCGCGGGTGTCCCGGACGTACAGCCAATCCGACCCGGTGCCGCCATCCAGATGATCGTCGCCGGTGTCGGCATAAAGGATATCGCTGCCGTCCACGCCGTGCAGCGTGTCGTTGCCGTCACCGCCTTTTAGCCAGTTCCGGCTGGCTGTGCCGCCAAGCGAGTCATCACCCGTGCCGCCCGAGACGGCCTCGATCCGTTGAATGCTGTCGGTCCCATACCCGGTGGCCTGCGGCCCCGTCACGGACAGGTCGATCGTGGCCCCGGTGGACCCGGCCACAAAAAGCCAATCCAGCCCGCCGCCGCCATCAATGACGTCGTTCCCGGCATCGGCAAACAGCGTGTCCCGACCCCCACGCCCAAACAGCTGATCGTCGCCCAGATTGCCGCGAAGCTGGTTGGCATTCGCGTCACCCCGCAGGGTGTCGTTTCCGGTACCGCCCGAGAGGTTCTCGATATCGGTGATGAGGTCCGTGCCATAGCCCGTCGCCTGGCTTCCGGTCAGGGCCAGATCGATCAGTGCATTTGCCGCGCCCTTGACCAGCACCCAATCCACCCCCGCGCCGCCATTCAGGGTGTCATCACCCGCATCAAGACCAAGCCGGTCGTTGCCGTCCCGCCCGATCAGCTGATCGTTCCCGTCCCGGCCCAGCAGCACATTGGCGTGCTGATCGCCCTGCAGTGTGTCGTCACCAGAGTTGCCGTCGATGTTTTCGATCCCGATCAGCGTGTCCGCGCCATAGCCAAAGTTCTGCGCGCCGGTAATGGCCAGATCGACGGCGCTGCCGAGGGATTTGGTCAGGACAAGCCAGTCGCTGCCCTCGCCGCCGTCCAGCTCATCGTTCCCGCCCGCGGCGAACATCCGGTCATTGCCGGCTTCGCCCTGAACGGAATCGTTGCCAGTTCCGTCATGCAGCGCGTCGTCATCCGCGCCGCCGACCAGTGTGTCGTCGCCTCGGCCGCCATAAAGCGTGTCGTGCCCCTCGTCCCCGATCAGGAAGTCGTTGCCGTCCTTCCCGTACATCAGATCGCGGCCCCCGTAGCCCCGCGCCACATCATCCGCGCCGCTGAGGATGAACAGGTCGTCCGAGTTGAAGATCATGTTGACGTAAAGCGAGATGTCATCGGACAAGGACGACGTCTGCGTCACCTGCATCAAGGGCCCCGCACCCACGGCAATCTCGGTAATCGCGTATTGCAGAACGTTTGCGTTGTCGTAGGTCACGATGGCCTCGACCGGGCCATTCGACGGGCGACCATTGAAGGAGAAACCCAATCCGTTGCCAGCCAGAACCGTGTTGAAGAAATCGCCGGATTCGTCATCCCGCCATTGGATGCGGTAATGGCTTCCGTAGGTCTGGCCATCGAACGAAAATGACTGAGACCAAAAGGTCTGATCATTGTAATTGTTGTTGTAGAAATCGCTCAGATCGTCGAAACGGAACACCCCGCTGACGGATGGGTCCTGATATCGAAACTCGGTGTTGGCTACAAACTTGGCCATGAGACGCCCCTTTCGGACAGGCATCGGGTTCGAACAAGCTCTGAACAGCGCCCCCCGAAGCCAGCCTTATTGGCTGATCTGAACGGAAACAGCCTACATCACCAGGCGTGGTTTGCACAAATTTTCCCGGGCACAGGCGGCTGCCCACACCGCGCGACCGGCCCAACCCACCGCATCGCGCCGTTGGTATGGCTCAACGGCCAGCGCATGCGTGGACGGATTTCTGCAACCACAAAGCCGGGACGGAGGCCGCCAAATGGCGTTTCGGACAAGGCAACCGGGCGGCCCATCGGACGTCGACACTGTTCGACATATCGAGCCTACCGCAAAAGTCAGGCCAGCCCGACTTCAATTCCTCGACGGAAAAACCCCATCCAGCGAGATGATACAGGTCAGGGTCACTGCCGGCACGTCGTTGAACGCTCTCTTGTTTACCGGATCCGACGTGTGCCCGCCCCCTTGTTCACCACGATCGACGCGCGGAAAGGCCAGATGGTGCCCCTGTCCCGGATGGACAGGCATCCGCCCCCGCATATCGGGCAGTGCAAAAGTGGTCAGGCAGTCACCGCCATATGTGCAACTCAACAGGGCAAAAAGGGCCTCGTGGTCAGCAATGTTCAGCAGTTGCCCATCACATTTCGCCCAACCGACGGGCGCATAGCTGCCTGCGAAGAACCTCATTTCACCAAGAATAGGGGGGTCTTGCGCTTGTCCGGCATTTGGCCCCACTCCGGCCAGACCCAATGCGGCAAGACCGATGACAACTGCATTTCGAAGATTGGCAATCATGGTGCGGCCTCGCTTTAGTTTCTGGACGGGAAAACGCCATAGATGGCGATGATACAGTTCACGCCCATAAATTTGGGGGTCCGCACCGGAGCGAAATTGCCGGTTTGCTGCCCGACCTGGTCAAACCCACCACCTTTTTGCCCAAGCGGAAAGCTACCCAAGAAAGTGTTGGAGCCAGTCCCGATGGTGGTTCGGCTACGGACGTCCGGCAGCGCAAAAGTGGTCCGGCAATCACCGCCATACGTGCATCCCAACAGGGAATACAGCGAAGAATAGCGACTTATGTTCAGCAACTGCCCATCGCAAAACGCCCACCCCCGTGGCGCGTAGTCTCCGGCGAAGTACCGCATTTCACCCAGGAACGGGTCTTGCGCCTGCGTGGCGGACGGGGCCGCAATGCAGGCCAATGTCGACAGCAGAAGGGCTGCCATGCCATTGCGAATGAAGGTTTTCATCTTCCTGTCCTTTCCAATCCGTCCTGTCCGCATGGCCCGTGTGGCCTCTGGGACAGAACCCGCAGTCTTTCTGGGGCGTTGGGCCTGTCCGGCACCTGTGCCACCGTCGCCCTGTCCCGTCATTGTCCCGGCGCTGGCTCAGGAAATTTGCCTTTCACCGCGATGATGCACTGGGTTGCGATCCACGGCATCGACAACGTGTCGTTCGTGTGACCGGTGGCCGCTTCGGTCGTGTGAAGCACCCGTTCGCCGACCTCGTTACCCCGCTCGCCCTGCGGGTCGACGTGCATCGGCGCGTGCCCTCTCAAGTCGGGCAGAGCAAAGACGATCCTTGCATCGCCTCCGAACCTGTATCCGATGACGCGATACAGATCCGGGTATTCGGCGATCCGCAAAAACTGGCCTTCACATCTGGCCCACCCCACGGGAGCGAATGGCAGGGCAACGAACCGGATTTCGCCCAGGAACGGCTCTGCCCGCGTGGCTTTGGGCGCGGCCGCGAACGCCGCCGCGACAATCAGCGCCCCCGCCGCCAGGTTTCGTGAAGTGCGTGCCATGCCGGTATCCTTTTGTAATGCGCGAAACGGGCACGTCCGGTGTGTGCCCTGAACAGTTGCCACCCCTTAACGATTGAAACGGCAATCCCCGTTTGCCGGTCGTCGGATGAGCCTAAGCGCAATTGCGCTGTCGACCAAACGTTTTCGGATCGGCCTGATAAGGACGAACGGCCGGCGCGTCATGGCACGACTGACCATACCACCCCGCAAGGGGGTAATTCGCCAATGCGCCGTTTGTGCGCTCGGCCAACTTGCTGCTGAGCGATTTTTCGTTGCGGGGGTCTGCATCAGCACAAGGACCGCTATCGACAATTCATTGCCAACGCCGGGGTCGTCGGGCCCTTTGCGAACCCGGCTTCGAACGCGTCGGGATTTGCCCTGCAACACAGGTCACGAGCCGCATTCCTTTCGAAGCCGAGGCACTGCGGATGGCGAAACTTATCGTGGTACGTCAGCACGATGTCCCGCCCAAGGCGACGTCACGCAGTCACCACAGACTGTCCAGCTGCACGCCGGTTCAAGACCACCAAACCTGCGGTCAAAGCAAGTCCCGCTAGCTGCACGGGCAGGCTTGGCACCATGACCAGAAAGGCCGCGACAAGCCGAAGCGCGATCTGAAGCGGGCCCAGTTTCGTGAACTCGAAATCCGACAGCGCGGTGGACACCAGCCAGACCAGCACCAGAAGGCGCGGCACCAGCCACAGGAACTCGGCCCAGTTGAAGTCGACCACAAGCAGCATCGACGGATAGGTGATGAACACGAAGGGCAGCACGTATTTCGCGGCCCCGAGCCGGATCGCCATAAGCGAGGTGGTGATCGGGTTGGCATTGGCAATCGAGGCCGCGGCATAGGCCGCCAGAGCCACCGGCGGGGTGATCGACGAGGCCACGGCGTAATAAAGCACGAACATGTGGATCACCAGGGTCTCGACCCCCATGCTGACAAAGGCCGGTCCCATGATCACGATGACGATCAGATAGGCGGGCAAGGTCGGCATGCCCATGCCCAGGATGATCGCCCCGCACATGGTCAGCACCAGCGACAGATACAGCGATCCGGCCCCCAGCGTCTCGATCAGATTGGCAAACCGCAGCCCCACGCCGGTCATGTTCACGACACCGATGATCATTCCGATCAAAGCGACGGCCACCATCAGCTTGGCAGCGCTGATCCCGCCTTCGGAAAAGCTTTTCAACAGGGACAGCGGGTCCTTGCGGATCGCGGGATTGAGAACGCTCAGGACCAGCGCCGCGATCAGGCCCGAAAATCCGGCGTAGGCGGCGGAATAGCCCCATAGCAGGGCCAGCACGATCACCACGATGGGTCCGATGAAGGTCAGCGAGGCGATGGCATCAGCGCGGGTCAAGACCGGGATCTCGGATTTGTCCTGGATCTGGATTTTCTGGCGCCGCGCCTCGATCGAGACCGAGGTGAAGAGGCTCAGATAATAGAAGGCGGCAGGCATCAGGGCAGCAATGGCGACGGTGCCATAGGAAATCCCCGTGATCTCGGCCATCAGAAAGGCCGCAGCCCCCATGATCGGCGGCACGATCTGCCCACCGGACGAGGCCGTGGCCTCGATCCCGCCTGCAAAGGCCGGAGGGAAACCGCGTTTCTTGATCATCGGGATGGTGAAGGTCCCGGTGCCGACGACATTGGCGATGGCCGCGCCCGACATTGTCCCAAAGAGTGACGAGGCCACGATGGCCGCATGGGCCGGGCCGCCACGGGTGCGGGCGGTCAGCACCATGGCGACGCGCAGCAAGCTGTCCGAGGCCCCTGTTCCCTTCAGCACCACGCCGAAGATGATGAAAACCCAGACAAGCCCCGCGATGATCGACACCGGCAGGCCGAAGACACCCGAATAGTTGAACCATACGGCATCGACCACCTGCCCCAGATCAAAGCCCGAATGGTTCAGGAACCCCGGGAAGTAGTTGCCGAAAAAGGCAAAAACCAGAAAGAAGGCGCCGACCAGCGCAAGCGACATGCCCCACAGACGGCGGGTCAGTTCCAGGATGGCGAGCAGGCCGAAAAAACCGATCCAGACTTCGGTCTGGTTCGGGAAATAGAACTCGGTGTCCATCTTGATCTGGACATTTGAAAAGGTCAGGCAGGCGATGATGCCGACAGCCGCGATCACGACGACCGCTATGGCATCCGTCATCTTGCCGTCTGGTGAAAGCCCCGTGCGTACCAGCACAAGGGCCGACAAGAGGACCGAGACCAGAACCACGCCACCGCGGAAGATCGCAGGCGAAAAGGACCCATAGCCCGCCACGTAGACCGCAAATACGGCCAGTGCGATGGACAGACAGAAGATGATCGGATTGAGCACGCGGTCCATGACGCTTGGGTCCCTCTATTTCACGATGACGCTTTCTGCGCCACGGCCCGAAACGGGGCCGTGGCAGTGCCGGTGGTCAGACTCTGACGGCCGTGGTTACTGCGCTTCCGGCGGGATCAGCGCCTCGGGGACGTCCCAACCGGCCTCGACATAGTAGCGATAGGCCCCCGCATGCAGCGGCACGTTCATGTCGACAAAGGCAAGTTCGGGGTTCACCTGGCGCAGGAAGTCGCCGTAGCCATAGAACTCGTCGATGTTTTCCCAGATCGCCTTGGTCACCGCATAGATCGTATCGGCGTCAGTGTGCACGCCGACGCCCGCGATGTGGCGGATGGCGATGGTGCTGACCGCTTCTTCGTTGGCCTGCCCCTTGTAGACGCCTGCCGGGATCTCGATCAACATGTTGCCCGGGTTCTTGGTGGCCTTGGTCAGCGCCTCGTTGCCTTCGACAGGCGGCAGGCCCAGCAGGCGGATGTCACGCGCGGTCGACAATTGCTCGACATTGGCCGACCCCAGCTGAGCGGGCTGGATGAAGACATCGACATTGCGGTCCCGCAGCGCCTGCGCGCCTGACCCCCAGTCCAGGTTGACGGCGGTGTAGTCCGCGCCCGCCTCGAACCCGGTGGCGGCCTTGATGATACCCTCAAGAATGCGCTTGGCGACCGAGCCCGGAGGGCCGGTATAGACCCGCTTGCCCGCGATGTCGGTCATCTGGGTCATGCCGTCCTCGGCATAGGTGACGAAATGCCAGGAACAGCACTCCCACACCAGAATACCGCGCAGGTTCTTGGCCAGTTCCGGCGCATCGGCCATGTTCTGATACATGGCCTTGCCGTTCTTGTAGAAATTCACCGCCGGAACCGGCAGCAGCGTGAAATCGATCTGCCCTCGGGACAGCGCAACCAGACTGCGTGTGCCGGTTTGGCCCGATTGCAATTGCATCGGAATGCCCGCGTGTTTTTCGGCCATTTTCCCAATGGCGACCGTGGCGATATAGGACCCGCCCCCCGGCTCTGGCCCCTGCGCGCGCAGGGTTTGCGCCGATGCAGAGACAGAGGTCACAAGCGCGGCGGCCAGCAGGGCTGCTCCCAGTCTGAAGATTTTCATGATGTCCTCCCTAATCATGGTTTTCCCGGTTCGGTCCGGGCGCGGGCCCGAACACAGGGGCCTTGTGGCCCCCGAAAATCTCCCAGCCCATCACTCCGGAGGGGTCCGTGAGACGCAGTTCAAAAACGATGTCCTTGCTGGCGCCGCGATATTCGCGAACGCGGGCCTGATAGCTGAAGTCCGAGGGGTGCCATTCGCTGCGCACCCGTTCGTTCCAGGTCAGATCGGCCTTGAAAACCGTGCCACGCGCATCCAGCGGATCTTCGTCCGGCAGGCAGAAGCTGTCGATCACCAGCCGGTTGTCCGTCAGCGGCAGTCGATGCGCGTCGCCCATGGCCCACGAAGTCACCTGATCCGCCGGGTCATCCGTTTCCGTCGACCAGACCTGTTGGACGGTCATCGCGTCCTCGTCCACTGCGTATTCCACGGCGCGGGCAAAGCATTGGGCGGGCGGCTTGGGCGGATCATAGGGACGCGCCTGAAGGATCGCGTTGTCGTACAAGATGATCGTGCCATCGCGCGTGACACGCGGGTTGTGGCCATGCCAGTGCCAGTTCAGGTCACCTTCTGGTGACAGCAGCTTGGGCTGAAACTCTGCCCCCCAGCCATCGTGCACGCCGAGGATCCAGCGGATCTCACCAGTACGGTCGACCTTGAGGATCGCGTCCTGGTGTTTGAGCGACATGACAACGGCCCCGTCACGCGGGTCCTCGGTCACGCCATTGCCATGGGTCCAGTCTGCGTGGCCGGGAAAGCCGCGCGTGTCCCAATAGGGCTCGAGCACGTGATAGCCGATGCGATGCGGGTCCAGATGATCAAAGGCATCCCAGGACCAGACGACGTCACCCTTGGGGCTGAACTCGATGATCGTGTCGCCCACCACGCCCTTGGTCTCACGCGGGGCATCGGGGTCGGTTTCCGAGGTGACATAGCCCTCGATCTGGCGGGTGTTGGCCGCCATCGACAGGAAGTTTCCGGCGCGGGTGATATGTGGCTGATGATGCAACGATTGCACGTCAATCGGGATCGCGCCCGGTGCCGGGCCTGCGGGGCGACGGGCGGCGACCCAGGACCGCAACACGTTGCCCGCCAGATCGATCTCGAAGGAATGATTGTTCACCTGGTGGAAAAAGATGTTGCCGTTTGACAGGCGCGACAGGCCCGAGATCCGGAAATCGTGGTGAAAGGTCCAGACGATCTGCCCCATCGGATCAAGCGCAACCAAAAGCGACCACCGCTGGGCAAAGACCTTTTGCCTCGGTGTCCACCACAGTGCGCGGGTCACGTTGCGACGACGGATCGAAAGGAACAGAAAGCCGGGCTCCATCGCCTTCGCATCCGATTTCAACGTCTGCAGTGGCGGGGTTTCCAAGAGCGACGCGGGCAGAGGCGGCGGGGTGTGGTCAAAGCCGACCGCGTCATGATGGTCGAGCGTCAGGGTCACGCGATGGGCCACGCCCGGGCGCATGCCTGCGACGATGACTTCACGCAGGCCGATGCCTTCGCGAACATGGATGTCATGCTCAAACTCGGCGTTTGTGACACGCACAAACCCACCCGCCGGGACGTCGGTCGCAAAGCGCAGGATCGCCGCCAAGGGCGCCTTGGGGTTCTGGTTCGGGATCAACTGCGGGACGGCGGTGAAGGCCATCTAGGTGTCCTCCTGCCGGGGCTGTTTGCTGGGGTGCGGGATGTTGGCGGGGTCTTCGAAATCCGCCTCGTCCCAATAGCCGATCAACGCGCCGATCTTTTCCTCGATCGCGGTGATCCGGTCGACCGCCGCCTCGTCCCAGGTTTCGCGCTGCCGGTACTGCAGCGCCCAATCCGCCAGATGCAGATGCATCAGGCACCGGGTCTCTTCGTAAGCGGGATCGCGGCCCAGGTCGGTCAACTCGTCCGGGTCGTTTTCAAGGTCAAACAGAAGCGGCGGAAAGCCGGGGCAATGGATGTACTTCCACGCTTTGGTCGCCACCATGTAGCAACGGCACGCCAGCGACGGCTGCCCCATCGCAGGGCGGAAGTTCTGCAGGGCGTAGTCATATTCGCTGATCGCATAGTCACGCCAGACGGGGGTTTCACCGCGCAAGAGCGGCTTCAAGGACCGCCCCTCCAGAATGTGGTTTTCGACCGTCCCGCCGCAATGTTCGACAAAGGTCGGGATCAGGTCGATCCCTTCGACCAGCGCGTCCGAAACCGTTCCGCGCGTTGCATCCGCCTCGGGCGAGGGATCGACGATGATCAGCGGGATCTTGACCGAGGGGTCGTGGAAGAAGTCCTTGTCCCCCATCCAGTGGTCGCCCAGGTAATCGCCGTGGTCCGAGGTGAAGACGATCATCGTATCTTCAAGCAGTCCACGCGCTTCCATGAATGCAAAGAGCAGCCCCAGCTGATCGTCGATCTGCTTGATCAGCCCCATATAGACCGGCACGATCTTTTCGCGCGCCTCGTCCCGGCTAAAGGTCTTGCCCGAGGTGCGGTCCATGAAAAGCTTTAGCAGCGGGTTCGGATCGTCCTTTTCGGCCGGGTCCCGAACCACCGGCTGCACGTCCTCTGCCCCGTACATGTCATTGTAGGGCGCAGGCGCGATATAGGGCCAATGGGGCTTGATGTAGGACAGATGTAACAGCCAGGGGCGCGGGTCGGTGTTCTGGTCCAGAAACTCCATCGCACGGCGGGTCATGTAGGGCGTCTCGGACTCTTCGTCCGAGACCCGTGCAGGGTGATCGGCGATGTCATTGAGAAAGCCCGAACGCCACCCTTCTGGCGTCTCGACGGAATTCGCCGCCCAATGCCAGGGGTTCCCGCCCTCGTAGCCCCGATCGTTGAGGTACCTGTTATAGGCCAACCCCTTGCGGCCGATCTGGTCGGAATGAAACCCTTCGTCCCGCTCCCAAACCTCGAACCCGGCTTCGCGGTGATGCAAGCCCACCGGGCTGTCGGGGTCGATGCCAAGGCGCGTCATGCCCTCGACATCGGCCACCATATGGGTCTTGCCCACCAGAACCGGCCGCACACCAAGCGGTTTCAGGTGATCGCCAATGTTGCGCTCGCCCACCCGCAACGGCGTGTGGTTCGAGGTCGCCCCGTTCGAAGACGGGTAGCGCCCGGTGTAGAAACTCATCCGCGAGGGGCCGCATACAGGGGACTGGCAATAGGTGTTGCGGAACATCACCCCGCGCTGCGCCAGCGCGTCGATATTGGGGGTCTGCAAGGTGGTGTGACCCGCGCAGGACAGGTAGTCCCAGCGCAGCTGGTCACACATGATGAAGAGGATGTTCCTCGCGCCCATCGTCTAGACAAACGACCTGTTGGTCAGCCGTCCGAGGTTGCCATGATACAGCGCGGCGCGCGTCTCCTCATCAATGTCCATCTCGTTCAGCGCCCGGATCGTCTCGCGAATGTACATCCGTCCGCCTTCGGGATCAAAAGGCGCGTCCGAGGCAAAGACCACCTGGTCGGCACCAAAGAAATCGATGGCCATCTTGATCGAACCAACGCCGCCAAAGGTCGCGGTATCGGCGATGAACCGGCGGAAATAGTCGATCGGGCGGTCGGACAGCTCTTTCAGCAGCGCGCCATAGTCCTCGTCCGAGGTGCGCACCCCCAGAACGTCCCAGCCGGGGCCGACCCTGCCCTCGAAAAAGGGGATCATGCCGCCGCCGTGGTGGGTGATCACCTTGAGGTTGGGCAAGCGCTGCATTGTCTTGGAAAAGACCAGCCGTGCCATGGCCGCCGAGGATTCATAGGGCCAGCCAAAAGTCCACCAGATCTCGTATTTCGATTTCTCCTCGGTCGGGTAATCCGCCATCTTCGCCCCCCGCGCGGGGTGCAGCCAGATCGGCAAATCGACCTTGGCCATGTAGTCAAAAAACGGCGCAAACTCTGGGTCATCGATGGGCCGCCCGTTCACATGGGTGTAGATCTGCATCCCGCAGGCGCCCGCCTCTTCGACGGCATAGCGCGAGGCCTCAAGAATGGCGTCGATGCCCGCCCCCATGGGCGGGGTTGAGATGAAGCCCGGAAAGCGGTCCGGATGTTGCGCGCAAAGCTCGGCCATCGAGTCGGTGCCGATCTTGGCCAGTTCCTTCGATTGCGCATCGTCAGCGACCAGTTCGAAAGGCGGCGAACCCAGCGAAAGGATCTGCTGGTACTCGTCGTACAGGTCCATGATGGCAAAGCGCTCATCCAGCTGGGTCATCATCGGCTGCGCCTCGGACCGACGGGTGATGTCGGTCATGGTGCCCGTGACCTTGGTCAGCGCGTCGTAAAAGGCCGGCGGCCAGATGTGGTTGAATGCGTCTACTTTCAGCATGGTGTCACCAGGTGATCTTTCCGCCATCGACGTTGAGTGTCTGGCCCGTGATGAAATCGCTGTCCGAAGAGGCCAGGAACAGAAGCGCGCCCACCAGATCGTCCGGCACCATGTCACGCTGGATCGAGCGTCCGGCGAGCGTTGGTGCGCGGGCTTTCTCAAAATCCGCGTTGGCCTGCACACCTTCGCTTTCCGTCAGCCCCGGCGCGATGGCGTTGACGGTGATGTTCTGACCGCCAAGCTCGCGCCCCATCGACCGGGTCATCCCGATGACGGCCCCTTTGGAGGCGACGTAATGCGCGAACCCCGGCGGGCCGTAAAAGAACGTGCCCGAGGCGATGTTGATCACTTTGCCACGCCCGTTTTTCTGCATTGATGGCAGACAAGCCTTCATCACCTGAAAGATACCGCGCGTATTCACGCGCATCACCGCGTCCCATTCCTCGTCCGGGATTTCCCAAAAGGGGCGCAGCTTGAGATTGGCAAAAATGCCCGCGTTGTTGACCACGATCTCGACGGGGCCATAGGCCTCTTCCGCGTGGGCCACCATCGCCGACAGGTCGTCGGTCGAGGTGACGTCGACCTTCATGCCCATGGCCGTACCGCCCGCCTCGGTGATCGCAGCCACGCAGTCCGCCGTATCAGCCAGATCGCTGACCAGCACGCGGGCGCCTTCGTCCGCCAGCGCCTTGGCAAAGGTTGCGCCGATGCCCTGCGCCGCCCCGGTCACGATGGCGCATTTGCCGTCCAGTCGTCCCATCACGCGGCCTCCCGAATATCGAGGATCCTGGCCACTTCCGTCCAGCTTTTGGCACCGTTTTCACGCAGATCATCGGTCAGATCCTGCGGGCACCAGTCCAGCAGCGAGGATTTGAACAAAGGCCGTGCCTTGATCCTCTCCCACCAGTCGGTGACGCGCGGCAGGCGGCCGTTTTCCCACATCCCCGACATCGACATCATGTCGAGCCGGTTCACGTAGGGCGTCAGGCCTACATCGGCGTGGGTGAAGTCATTGCTGGCCAGCCATTGATGCTCTTTCAACGCGTCCTCCATCTTGTGCAGATAGAGGTCGTATAGACGGATCTTCTCGGCCCCGCCGGGCGCGTTGAAACCTTCCTTGACCAGCACCTTCTTGCGTTCGTGCCAGCCCGCCGTGACCGACAGGTCGGGCGTGGAATCCAGAAACTCCTGCAGCTTTTCCGGCCCCAGCTTGAACAGCGTGTGCCGATGTGAGGCCATGAACGTTAGTTCGCCACAGGCCGGGTGCAGTTCTTCGTCCAGCGCCTTGGACCAGTACCGGACCTTGGTGAACTCATACGGGTCCTTGGGGTGCAAAGAGGTTTCGGGCCAGACCAGATCCACGTATTCACAGATCACCGTGCTTTCATTGATGATCTTGCCGTCATGCACCAGCGAGGGCACCACGGCCTTGGGGTTGATGGCCAGGAATTCATCAGTGAACTGTTCCCCTTTGAGGATGTCGATATAGACGCCCTCCCAGTCCAATCCCTTTTCTTCCATGTGATAGCGCGCCTTCGCGGCGCAAACAGATGACCCGTGGTGATAGAGCGTCAAAGACACGTGGAAGCCCCCTTTCAAAGTTGGATCGTGACCCATTTCATTTCCGTCATGGCCTCGAGATCGGCCTCGGTGCCCTCGCGGCCCACACCGCTGTCGCCGGTGCCCCCAAAGGGCACATGCGGTTCGTCATGCAGGGGAGAGGCGTTCACATGCGCCATCCCTGCCCCGACGTTCTGGGCAAAATGCAGGGCGCGGTTGATGTCTTGCGTGAAGATTGCAGCCGACAGCCCGTAGTTGGTGTCGTTCGCCTTTGCCAGCGCCTCGTCATAGCTGTCGACGGCGTAGACCGAAGCCACCGGGCCAAAGGTTTCCTGACGACAGACCACCATCTCTTCGGTGACGCCCGTCAGGATCGTCGGTTCGGGCCGGTTGCCCGACCAGCCGCCGCCGATGACCACGGTTGCACCCTTGGATTGGGCGTCTTCGACGTGGCTCCGCACCCGGCCGCGCTGACGGTCCGAGATGATTGGTCCGATGATCGTGTTTTCGCCCCGAAGATCGCCCATCGGCAGCGAGGATGCGGCCTTTGCAAAGGCCTGCACAAAGTTGTCAAAGATCGGGCGTTCGACGTAGATGCGGCTGCCACCCATGCAGACCTGGCCCTGGTAGGTGAAGATCCCGTGGCAAATCGCCGGAATGGTCTTGGACATGTCGGCATCGGCCAGCACGACGACCGGGCTCTTGCCGCCCAGTTCCAGCGTCACCGGCGTCTTGTTCCTGGCGCACAGCTCGTTGATGTGCTGGCCCACCACCGACGAGCCGGTGAAGGTGACAAAGTCCACATCCGGGTGCCCGGTCAGCGTATCGCCAATCTCGTGTCCGAACCCGGTCACGACATTGAAGGCCCCTGCCGGGATGCCCGCCTCGGCATAGACCTCGGCAATCAGATGCGAGACGTGCGGGGCCATTTCAGATGGCAGCAAGACCACCGTGTTTCCGGTCGCTAGCGCATGCGCGGTCAGGCGGATGCCCTTGATCAAGGGCACGTTGAACGGCGTGATGCAGGCGACCACGCCGCGCGGCTTGCGGATCGACATCGAGAAGCGGCCGGGATAGTCACCCGGCAGGGTCTTGCCCGTCACGTGGCGGCACATGCCGGCTGCGGCCCGCAGCATGCCCAGCGCCTTGTTGAATTCGAAATCCGCTTTCTTCCTGGGACTGCCGATCTCGTCGATCAGCGCGTCAACGAAGGCGTCTTTGCGGGATTCCATCACCTCGGCCGCCTTCTGCAGCCAACGCTCGCGGTCCTTGGCCAGGGTTTCCCCGTATGTCACGAAGGTGGCCTTGGCGCAGGCCACCGCGTCCAGCATATCCTGGGGCCCGCCATGCGCCGCACGGCAGTAAACACTGTCGTCTTCCGGGTTCAGACTGTCGAAAACCTCACCTGATCTGGCCGCGCGTGGTGCGCCATCAATCCAGATCGCCGCCTCGAAGGCGGTGTTGTCCTTGGCCATCCTGTTCCTCCCTCGCGGCTTCCCGCGTCCACAATTAATGAGCGACTCGGCCTGCAGCGGATAGAGAGCAGCACTAAGATGTGACCAAAGCCAAACTTAGAGCCTAAGAGGTTCAGAACGTCATGAACCGCTTCCTGGCATCTGCCAGCCGACCGCGCCGCCTGCAATCGTGTCATCAACAATCGAGATCAAAAGCTTCCGAATGGCCGCCTCGGCCTTGGACATCCGCTCGACCCGATGCGTCGTCAAATTCAGTTCCCAAGACAATTCCGGCAGGGCGATGGGGCGCGTGACCACCTCGCCGTGTTCGATCTCTTGGTGAAAAAGAGCTTTCGTCGCCACGGCCGCGCGGCGTCCCTGAAGGACCAATTCGCGCCGCAAATTGATCGCTTCAATGTCCTGAACATTGGCGAATTCCAGCCCTTCATGCGCAAGGGCCGCATCAAGCTTGCGCCGCAGCAACAGGCTTCGGCCATCCAGGGCAAGCGGCATTTTCGACAGGTCCACAAGCGGCAGCGGCCCCTCGCCGACCGGCATGATATCCGGCCGCCCGACAAGCAGAAACGTCTCGACGTACAGCGGCAGGGACTCGTGCATTTCGGACTCAAGTGCTTGTGCTGTAACAGCAAAATCCAACTCTCTGGCCAAGATGGCCGCTTCGAGCTGATCCGTGAACCCCTGGGTCAACTGCAGCGACAATGTCGGGTGCTGATCCGCACAATACTGCAACAACAAAGGAACGACGACGCGCCCCATCGACGGGGTCACACCGATCCGCACATTACCGATCGCATCCTTTCCAAAGCGGCGGACGTCGGCCTTGGCTTCTTCGAAACTTTCGATGATCCGGACGGCATGGCGGTTGAGGGCATGGCCGGCCTCGGTCAGTCGGACGCCGCGCGAATGCCGTTCGATCAAGTCCACCTCGAGATACTCTTCCAGCTTGCGGATCTGCATGCCCAAAGCAGGCTGCGTGACGTTCAGCGCCTCGGCTGCGCGGGTCAGACTTTCAAGCTCGGCAACCTTGGCGAAATAGATGAGGTGGCGAATCTCCATATGTCGCACTCTAAGCCGAACTTTGTTCAGACCAAAGGCAGGATTGCTTGTTGTTTGACCGCTGACCGACATAATCGGTGCAACGAGGGAGGACCGCGTGAGCGAAATTGCAAAGCACTACATTGCCGGAGAGTGGGTGACCTCTGCCGGGACCACAGACAGTCTTGACCCGGCAAACGGGGCCTTGGTGGGCCGGGGCGCCATCGGGTCGGCGACGCTGGCCGAACAGGCCATTTCCGCCGCGCGCGCGACCTTTGAAACCTCGTCCTGGGCGTCGGACCCAAGGCTGCGCGCAAAGGTGCTGCTGGACTTTGCCGACCGGCTACAATCCCGTCATGACGAACTGGCACGCCTGCTGGTGCAAGAGAACGGCAAGGTGCTGCCACAGGCCAAGGGCGAAATTGCGGCGGGGTTCGGCGAAGCGCGATACTATGCAGGGCTGGCGCGCAATGTCTTTGGCCGAACGACGGAGACCGGGCCGGGCAAGATTTCGATGCTGACACGGGAACCCGCGGGGGTTGTCGCGGTGATCGTGCCCTGGAATGCCCCCGTGACCCTTTTCGTTCGGTCGGTTGCTCCGGCCCTTGCCGCCGGGTGCACGGTGGTTGTCAAACCGGCACCGCAAACCCCGCTGATCAACGCCGAAATCATGCGCTGCTTTCACGAAATCCCCGGATTGCCACCGGGCGTGATAAACTCGGTCAACGAAAACGGGATCGAGGTGGGGCAAGCCCTGGCCACGCACGAAGATGTGGATGTCATCTCGTTCACCGGGTCTTCGGCAACGGGCAAGGTCATGATGCGCGCGGCGTCCGACACGCTGAAACACCTGTCGCTGGAGCTTGGCGGCAAGGCCCCTGCCGTGGTGTTTGAAGACGCGGACCTTGATCTTGCGACCTTCGAGATACGGCGCGCCTCGATCGTGTTGACGGGCCAGATGTGCACGGCGATCAGCCGCGTTCTGGTTCATTCATCCCTTGCCGAGGAGATGACGCAGCGGCTGCAGGCGGCCTATGCCTCGGTGAAAATTGGCCATGGTTTGGACGCCGGCACGGAAATGGGGCCCCTGATCGACGCGCAAAATCAGAAGCGGGTTCTGGGCATCATAGACCGGGCCGCGGACGAAGCAGACCTGATCCTGCGGGGTCATGCACCCGGCGGTGATCTGTCTGCGGGCGCCTTCGTGACGCCTTCGATCTTTCGTATCGACGATGCGGCGCACCCGCTGGTGCAAGAAGAGCTCTTTGGCCCGATCATCTCGATCGAGACCTTCGAGGACGAAGCCGAAGCCATCGCGAAATCCAATGCCACGCGCTATGGTCTTGCCTCGTCGGTCTATACCCGGGATTTGTACCGCGCGATGCGGCTTGGCCGAAAACTGAAGTTCGGGACCGTCTGGCTGAACAGCCACAACCGGCTGTTGGCCGAGGCCGAAACCGGGGGGTATCGTCAAAGCGGGATTGGACGCCTGCATGGCGTTGAGGCGCTGAATGACTTCCTGGAAACCAAGCATGTCTACATGGAGGTCGAAACCTAGATGCCCCTGATCCAGTATCTGTCGCGGATTCAGTTCGATTTCGGTGCTCTTGCAACACTGTCGGACGAAATCACGCGATTGGGTCTCAAAAGCCCCCTGCTGGTGACCGACAAGGGCGTTGCGGCCGCCGGTCTGCTGGACAGGGTGCTGACCGCCGCACGCCCCCATGACCCGATCGTCTATGACGGCACGACCGAGAACCCGAACGAGGCCTCGCTGGACCACTGCATGGCCCTGTGGCACGACCACGGCTGCGACGGGGTGATCGCCGTGGGCGGCGGCTCACCTGTCGATCTGTCGAAAGCGGTGGCCTTGCTGGCCAGCCACGGCGGTGCCTTTGCCGATTACGGCGTCAAGACCGGAGGGTCCGAAAAGATCGGGAAAGTCGCACCGCAGATCGCCATTCCAACCGCCGCCGGAACCGGGGCAGAGGTGGGGCGCGCCTGCGTGATGACCTTGCACAACGGGCGCAAGACCGTGGCCGTCAATCTGAACATGGTGGCCGACGTCGTCATCTGCGATCCGGATTTGACGCTCAGCCTTCCGCCGCGTCTGACGGCCGGCACGGGGATCGACGCCCTGAGCCACGGCATCGAAACCTTCTGTTCCCCGACAATAAACCCACCGGCCGAAGCCATTGCGCGCGACTGCATCGCGCGCGCAGCCAAGTGGCTGCCGGTTGCTCTCGAAGACGGCGCAAACCGCGAAGCGCGCTGGAACATGATGATGGCGGCCCTGGAGGGCGGCATGGTGCTTCAAAAAGGTCTTGGGGGCGCGCATGCCCTGGCCAACCCCTTGGGAGAGGGTGGTTATCATCACGGCACGCTGATTGGCATCCTGTTGCCGCACGTCCTGACGTTCAATGCCACGGTTCTCGGGGAAAAATGGCCGATGCTCAAACAGCTGCTCTCTGCCGTGTCGGAACCGGATCGGCATATCGCTGAACTTGTGCGCGCCATCGGTCTGCCGTCCCGGCTATCGGAGTTGACCGTGCCGCCGAGTGACTTCGCTGCCCTGTCCGAGAAAGCCGCGGCGGACCATCTGTCCGCGACGAACCCCCGCAAGGCAAGTTCGGCAGATTACCTGGATCTTCTCGAGGCCGCTCTTTGATGCGCATGTCAGCTCAACGCATTCCCACCCCAAGTTCAGGGACAGGACCCATCATATCCAACCCGCAATTGCCGGGATCAGCAGCGCCAAAACCAGAAGGTTTCCAATGCCATGTAACCAGACGCCAATCCAAATATTGCGATAACGCTGAACAAGATAGGGCAAGAGCAGGCTGATCGGCATCAGGGTGATGAAATTCCACCACATGAACGCGTGGAACAAAAGGTTCCAGCACAGGCCGTTCACCAACCATGCGTACTTGCCAAAAATCTTTTCCTGGCGTGGCAGCGCATACCCGCGCCAAAGAAATTCCTCGCCGCCGATGTTCACAACAAGCCATCCGATCCAGAACAGAACCAACCACCAGTTGCCCTCGACCGGGACACCAAGGAAGGTTGACAGACCACTCGAAATGTCAAAGTCCGGCGAAAAGAGCTCGGGAATGACTGGCGGAAGAGGCACCCACCCCGCACCGGAAACCAATCCCCCAATAGGGGCCAGAAGAAGCTCGGCGACCTGCAGGCCAACGAAAGCGCATGCGACGATCAGCCAGTCTTTTCTGGTCATTTTGCGGATGGGCGCAAGGGCCTTCCAATTGTCAAAGCCGACAAGGAGGTGGAAAGCGGCCAAGACACATACCGGCCCCCAAAGAACAGTCGTCCAGACAAGGATCAGAGGAACACCTTGCGCTGTCGCGACCGGGACCAAAAGATAGACGCCCGCCAGGGTAAGCGCGCCGGGGATCCCAAAAAAGGCGATGGATTTGTTCAGGTTCATCGGTCGTATCTGTGGCGTAGGACTGCGACCTCGACATACAGGAAGCCGACCGGGCCGAAAAGCAGGGACACGGCCAATTCAGGCACAAGGCGCAGCGCATCCGTGCCGGCCCAGCAGGCCGCGTCCACCATCCCATCAACCGGTCCTTTGGCGTCGGGCAACCGGTACGTCAGGGTTCAGCTCTTAATAAGGCTTCACACCTCTTCGGCCTCTTCCGGCAGTGCAACTCGGGTTTGCAAGCACTTTGGCGACGACGAAGTAACTTCGTCGTCGCCTCACAATGTCTGGAAAGGGCATTACCCTTTCGTGTTGTTACGCGTGTGCGATGGCCTGTCGCCGCCAGAACCAGCCTGCCGTCAGAAGGCAGATGCAAAAGGCGACCTCGGTCAAAACCGGAATGCCGTAGGCCGGGGCAAAGGCCGCAAAAGCGTCGGGCGCAAGGAACCGCAGTGCGCTGCCGACAAGATAGACACCACCGGCCGCAATGATGCCCGCACCGATCACCTTCGGGAACATGCCCGACTTCCAGATGAGCAGACCGGTCAGGAAGCTGTTGATCGCAAAAAAGACGAGGCCGAGGTCATATCCGTGCGCGTGCAGGTTGAGGAATGTCAGGGCAAGGGATTCGGCTTCGGCGGTGCCCAGTCCAGCGATGTCCTGGCCTGCGGTGATCAACAGCCAGGCTGCCTGCATGTTCAGCAAATTCGCCGCGATGAGGGCGGACTGGATCAGGCGGAAGACCATGGCAGCCAGGGCAAGGCCCGGCGCAACGGCCCGGAACAAGAGGAAGAGCGTGATTGCCAGCGCCGCGTCGGCCACGGCCATGATGACGTCTGCCACAATCGCGAAAGGCAGCGTCAGACCCGCCGCGCGAATGGCATTTGCCGTGTCTGCCGCAGAGGTGAAATCGACCAATGGGCCCCGAAGCGCCACTTCTGCGCCAATGCCACAGATGATGATGGTCAAGTAAAGCAGGCCGGAAACGCGGGCGAGGGTCAGGTCGGTTCTGGTGAGTTGGAGTTGCATGGTCTTGGTCCTTTCGGTTGGAGCAGAGGGGAGTCAGGAGGCAGAGAGCGTGGCGTGGCGATGGGTGCGTGCCGAGTCGGCGGCGCGACTGACAATCGCCGGGGCCTTGCGCGACAGACCGGGGTCGGTCAGCGCATTGATCATGAAGAGCGCGAAATCCGTGCGGCGTGTGCGGTTTGTGGCCAGGACCGGGTCGCCTACGTGCTCGGCCCAGATGGGCAGGCCCTCGCTTTCGCCTTCTTCGAGGTCCGAAGCCCGGACAACGGTCCAGTCCCGATCCGAGGCAAAGACCAAGCGCGCGGCCGCTTCCTGATCGTCGATGTCGGCCATGCGGGTCAGCTTGGCGATGCGCCCGAAGACCCAGGTTATGAGCCGGTCTTTCAGCGGATACCGGTCAGAGGCGTCCTTTGTGACATGCCAGCCGCAAGAGAACACCAGTCGTGCGCCGGGTTCGGCGTGCTCTAGTACGGCGGATGCCATTTTTGTGGCCATCCCATCCGAACCCCAGGGCACCAGGACCGTCAGGACGCCGTCGGCGCCTGCAACGGCCTTCTGCACAACGTCTGCGTCGGTGGTGCGTCCGGGCACAATGGAGATGCGGTCGCCGAACCGGGCCAGCTTGTCGACGCTCTCGGGGCGGCAGACGCCGGTGACCTCATAGCCGCGGGCAAGGGCGTGTTCGGTCATGTACTGACCCAGTTTGCCCGAGATTCCGATGATTGCGATGCGTTTCATGGTCTTGTCCTTTTCACTTGGTTGCGGGGCGTGGAGGGAAAGTTGAAAGGGGTGCTGGCATCCGTTGCCGCGTGCGCTGCCCGGCCAGAACCGAGGCCAGCACAAGCGCGGCACCGATGGCCTGCGGGGTCGTGAGCGTTTCGCCAAGCCAGAGCCAGCCGAGGACGACGGCGGTGACGGGGCTCAGCATGCCGAGCATGGAGACCCCGGCCGGGTCCAGCCGGGCGATGCCCCGGAACCAGAGCCAGTACGTCACGGCGGCACCGAGCGGCCCCAACCAGATCAGACCGGCGATGTTGGTCGCCGTCAGAGACGGCAGCGGCGGTTCAAAAATCAGCGCCGCGGGCACAAGCAACAGGCCACCGGCTGTCAATTGCCAGGCCGCAAAGGTCAGTGCGGGGACGTTTGGCTGCCATTTGCGGCTCAGGACGGTTCCGGCCGCCATCGATGCAGCCCCGCCAAGCCCGGCAGCGATCCCGAGCCCATCAAGTCGGGCATCGGGACCAAGGACGAGCAGGGCAACGCCAACAAGACCCGACAGTGCGGCGAAGATTCCAGCCGTCCGGATCCTTGTTCCCAAAACACCGCGCGCCAGCAGGATAACCAAGAGAGGCTGCAAGGCGCCCAAAGTTGCCGCCACACCTCCGGGAAGCCGGTAGGCCGCGACAAAGAGAAGGCTCCAGAAGATCGCAAAGTTCAGCGCGCCCAGTATGGCCAGACGCAGCACCTCGGTTTGCTTTGGCAGGTTCCGGGTCACGGCAAGCAAGAGCAGTCCGGCAGGGAGCGCACGCAATGCCGCGAGGCTCAGCGGCGCGTCGGCTGGAAGCGCCTGGGTGGTCACGATGTAGGTTGTGCCCCAAACGGCGGGGGCCAGGGCTGTCAGGGCGATGTCGGTTGTGCGGGCCATCTGCGGCGATCCTCATGGGCTGTTCTGAGCCTGAGGATGAAACGATCGGCGCGACGGAATAACCGCTCCGGCGGCAAATCACTCTTCAACCAGCGTTAAGAATGGATCAGGTCGAAAGCGCGCGGCGCAGGTGCTCGACGAATGCGAGCACGCGCGCATCCATCCCAAGCCGCGATGCCGTCACCGCGTAGATGTCGCGTGGCGGCAACTCGTGCTCGGGCAGGACCCGGACAAGCTCGCCTGCGGCCTCTGCCGTGTCGGATATGAAACTGGGCAACGATCCAATGCCGTAGCCGCTCGCAATGATTTTGGCGAGGACAACGCTGTTGGAAATCCTGAGCCCCGGATCGACGTTTACGGTTTCTGTTCCGTCGGGCCCGCTGAGGGTCCATTCAAGCAGATGATCGGCCAGCAGAAACCCGGCAATCCGATGCCCATTTATGTCCGCAGGGCTTTGCGGAACTCCAAACGCCTCAAGGTAGGCCGAGGATGCAAACAAGCGTTGGCGGAATGAGCCGATTTTGCGTGCGATAAGCGAACTGTCCTGCAGGACGGCCCCAACGCGCAGCGTCAGATCGATGCCTTCTTCGACGACGTCGACAACCCGTTCGTCGAGCGCCAATGTGACGCGAACATCGGGATATGCTGACAGGAACCCGGGCAGCATCGGTGCGACAATGGCCTCACCGAAGGCATTGGAGCATCCGACCTTGAGCGGTCCGCTCACGGCACTGGCACTGGCTCGGATGCCGTCTTCCACCCGCGCCACCGCCTCGACGATGTCGCGCGCTTCGTCATAGAAAAGCCTGCCATGATCGGTCAGAGACATCGACCGGGTGGTACGGGTCAAAAGGGTGGTTCCAAGACTTTCCTCAAGAAGCTTCACTTCCCGGCTGAGCAGGGCCGCAGAGACGCCCAGATCCTCGGCCGCGCGCGAAAAGCTGCCGCGCTCCACAATTCTGCAGAAAGCATTCATCACCGATAGCTTGTCCATTGCGCATTTTAAGACCGGTTCCAAGCCATTGGTCCAGCCCATTGAGCAACTGGCAGCTACTGCGACTACATTCTCGATCGACAAAACTCGGTTTGCGCCAAATCCGTCGATTATTGGTCACCCCCGGGTTCAGGGCCCATTGATTTCCGCGAAAGGCGCGTGCTTCACGGTTCGAAAACGGAGCGGTGATCCAATCGGAACTTTTCGGGCTGACGGAGGCGCAGATCACGGTGGGTCTGGCTACCGACCACGGCGAACAGGAAACCGTGATGATCGACGAGACCCAACGGAAGGCTAACCGAACGTCGGCTGGCGTCGAAACTCAATGAGTTCATCCCTTACGGTCCACCAACGGGCGCAAAGAGCGACGAAAGCCGCTGCCTGGCCTGGCTGAACTCCTCTTTCAGTTGGGAAACCGTTTGCGCGACGGGCACGGATTGCCGGACGAACCCCAGCGCTTGACCGGCATAGACCATGCCCCGGCTGGTATCGCCGTCCTGATAGGTCTGTTTCAGGACAGCCCCGGCAATATGCGGCATCAACGGGTCAATTCCGCCCTGGGGGTCCGCAGCCTCCAAAGCAGCAACCGCCCGTGTCGTCTCATTGACGAGCGTCCTGGCGTTGTTGCGCACGGACCAAAGGGAAATCGTCGTGTCGTTCTCGGTGGCAGAGACCAGGGACGCCTTGTAATCGGGGTGGGCAGGAATCTCTGTAGACGCAAGAAAGCGAGTGCCCATCACTACCCCGCTGGCACCTGTGGCCAGAGCGGCCAGGATCTGGGCGCCGTTTCCAAAGCCACCGCCCAGCAGGTACGGGATGTCCAGCCGCTCCCGCGCCAGGCCCGCATTGACCATGGTGCCAACGGCGGCCGGACCGGGATGGCCGCCACATTCCCACCCGACAATCGTGACCGCATCCACACCGATGTCTTGTGCCTTGAGTGCGAATTTGAGACCGGGCACCTTGTGCAGAACCTTGATCCCGGCATCGCGCAAAATCGGCAAGAGCGGTTCCGGACTGCGCCCCGTCGTCTCGACAAAGCGCACCCCTTCTTCGGCGACCACGCGGGCGATCCCCAAGGCTTTGTTCAGATCCGAGGCCTTTGGCAACATGGCGATATTCACGCCAAACGGCAGAGATCCACACAGACTCTGCGCCCTTTGAATTTCCGTGCGCAGAGCGTGATGATCGTCAAAGTGGTTGGAGGTCAGAAACCCAATGATCCCCGCCCTGGCGCAGGCTGCGGCGTAGTCTGCAGTGGCAAGAAACTGAAGCCCGCCTGCAACCAAGGGAAACTGTATTCCGAAAAGGTCGGTGATCGGGGTACGCAGCCCGAAGTCTACGGCGTCACTGGATGAGGCGGCGGAGGGCTTGCTGGCTGTCATCATCGTTCGAACACGGGCTTGCAAGCCCCTCTATATTCAGGCTGTCTGGCCTGACCCGTCGATCAACCGGGGTCCGTTTTCGCAAAGAAAAGCAGACCCCTATCTGACGTGTGACTCGGGGGGTGGCGGACCTTGTCGCCCGCTCAGGCGCTTGCGCCGGCGTAGGATGCCGCGCTTTCGCCGGCCAGTTTGCCAAAGACCGACCCGGACATCAGCCCTGTTCCGCCGGGATAGTTCTCGTAGAACAACCCTCCGACAAGCTCTCCGGCCGCGTAAAGACCGGGAATGGACTGGTCGGTCATGTCCTGCACCTCTCCGCTGGTGTTGATGCGCAACCCGCCAAAAGTGAACGTGACGCCCGTCGTGCAGACATAGGCCTCATAGGGGCCCTGGTTGATCGGCAGCGCCCAGTTGGTCTTTTCGACCTTGAGGCCCTTTGTCGTCACACCATCCAGAACCGACGGGTTGTACTCGCCCCCCTGACAGGCCGCGTTGTATTCTTCGACGGTTTTGACCAGTTTTGCCGGATCAAGATCCAACTGCTCGGCCAGCCCCTCGATCGTATCCGCCTTCGCCTTGGTCACCTCTTTGATCCGGTATTCATCGCGCAGGCGATGGATTGTCTGCTGGTCAAAGATCTGGATCGCCGTCCGGTTTGGCTGGGCCATGATTTCACGGCCGTATTTCGCATAGGTCAAATTGCGATAATCCGCGCCCTCGTCCACGAAACGTTCACAATCCGTGTTCACCATGATCCCCAGAGGGTAGGAGTGTTTCTGGAAGTTATCCAGAACCCAACGGTCCCCATACGGCGGGGCCGAGATATCCCATTCGCAGGCGTGGCACGAGGACCAGTTGCCATAGGGCTGCGCGCCGATGTCCAGCGCCATCTTGATCCCTTCGCCCATATTGTGCCGGGTGCCGCGCACGCGGGCCAGATCCCAGCCCACCCCAAGATAACGCACACGCCATTCCGGGTTGGATTCAAAGCCGCCACAGGCAAGGATCACCGTTTTCCCGTAGATCTCGTCATAGCCGCCCTTGGTGCGCACCGTCACACCGGTCACCGTGCGGTTCTTGTCCTGAAGCAGGCCAACCGCCGCCGTGCCATAGCGGATTTCCACGCCAAGCTTTTCCGCCCGGGCGATTTCCGCCTCGACAAGGCCCGCGCCCCCGCCAACGGCCTCGATGTTTACGCCGCCATAGAAATGGTGCTTGCCATCGACCAGATAGGATTGGCGTCCGAACATCGGCACAAACCGGATGGAATGGCTGCGCAGCCAGCCCATGGTCATGCGCGAGCGATCAACCAGCAATTGCGCCAGGTCTTCGTCGCATTGATAGCGCGTCACTTCGCGCATTTGATCCATGAAAAATTCGCGGCTGTGCGGAGGCAGAATGATCTGGTCCCGTTCCGCATCGGACAGGTCGGTCAGAATGTCTTCCGCGACATCCTCAAGACCCTCATGCGCAAATCGAAATCCGCCAGCCGTAAAATAGGAGTTGCCGCCTCTTTCGTCTTCGGGAGCACGTTCCAGAACAATGGTCTTGGCGCCGTTTTCGTGGGCAGACAGCGCCGCGCACAGCGCCGCATTGCCACATCCCACAACGATCACGTCATAATCGCTCACTTCTTTCTCCTCATCTTGGGCTTTCCGCCGGAAAGCCGGAAGTGTTCTTACTGTCTATGGCGTCATTTCCACATACAGTCAACTGTTGACAGTATTCGAAGGCAAATTACGCCGACCCATCGCGTGCTTTCAAAACGAAGCCACGTCACAGGGTGTTTTCGGTGCCGAGGATGCATGTCGCATTTGACGAAAACACGCCCCCGACCCCATGGCACAGCACCGTGTCCAGCCCCTCCACCTGCCGGTCTCCGCAATCGCCGCGCAATTGGCGAACGCCCTCGATCAACGTGAACAGCCCGTACATGCCGGGATGACAACAGCTCAATCCTCCGCCATTGGTGTTCACGGGCAAAGACCCGCCGGGCGCGATATGTCCGTCGGATACGAACCGCCCCCCTTCCCCCTTGGGCACAAAACCGAGGTCTTCGAGCAGGAGGATCGTGTTGATTGTAAAGGCGTCATAAAGCTGGATCATCTGCACATCCGCCGGCGTCACCCGCGCCATGTCATAGGCGCGCCCTGCGGACTCCACCGCGGATGTCTTGGTCAACGACTGCATGCCGGATACGTGTTTTGCATGATGCGCCACCCCGGACCCAAGCACATAGACCGGCGGCCGACGCAGGGTGCGCGCGATATCCGCGCGCGCAATGATGATCGCCCCGGCCCCATCGGTCACAAGGCAACAATCGAGCTTGCCGAAAGGGGACGAGACCATGCGCGCCGCAAGAACATCATCGACGCTCAGGGGATCGCGCGCAAAAGCCTCCGGGTTCTTTGCCGCCCATTGACGCGCGGCAACAGCCACATGGGCCATGTCCTCGCGGGTGGTTCCGTAGTCATGCATATGCCGACTGGCCATCAAGGCATAGGAACTGACAGGGAAGCGGGGCCCGTAGTCTGTCTCATGCGGTGTCCAGGCGGCTGTGACGGCGGTTTGCAACTTGCCCATCAAGGACCTTTGCACAGACCCATAGGTGATCAGCGCCACGGAACACAGGCCCGCATGAATGGCGGCCATCGCTTCCTGGACATGCGCCAGGAAAGACGATCCGCCGATCCGGTTGTTGGAGGAAAACCTGGGCGCAATGCCAAGATATTCGGAAAATGCCAGCGTATTGAGAAACTCGCTTTGCATGCAGCCGAACAAGCCGTCGATCTGGGATTTGTCCAGACCGGCATCGTCCAGCGCGCGCAGCGCGGCGATGGTCTGCGCTTCCATGGCGTCAAACCCGCCCGCGTCGCCCAGGCCAAATGTCGCTGCGCCGCAAATGGCCGTGGCACCTCTGAGGGGGTCGCCGCTCATGCCCTCTCCCCCGCGTCTGCTGCGTCAAACACAACCCGCGCCGTCTCCGTTTCAATCCGGGCCGACACGACAAGGCCAATGGGCACATCCCGCGCCCCGTAGCCGGCCACATGAGACATCATCCGCCCGCCTTCTTCGAGATCGACCAGGACCACATTGTAGGGGCCGCCCTTCTCGGGACGTTGCGCAACAACCGTGCTGGCATGAACCGTGCCCCGACCCGTGGCAGGCCGCCACTCCAGCGCGCTGCTGCCACAGGCGCAACAGGCGATGCGGGGCGGAAACATCACCGACGCACAGGCACCGCAATGCTGGATCTCGAACCGCCCCTGGCTGAGCGCCTCGCGATATCGCGTTTCAGGACTTTTGGCTGGAGTTTGCATATTCTCTCCCTTGAATCGCCTCTGCGCTTTTCATAAAGTGCCAACTGTCAACAGTCCAGATGGCATGGTGACTTTTCCAAGGAAGGCAGGGGATTATCATGAGACCGACACAGCAGGCCCGCGCGGCCACCCTTCTGACGGTGCCCCAGCTTTTTGAAAAGCAGGCGCGCATTCGCGGGGACAAAATCGCCTGCACGATGGGCGACACCCGGATGAGCTATCAAGAGCTGAATACCCGGGCGACCCGGCTGGCGAATGCGCTTCTCGCGCAGGGGGTGCACTATGGCGACCGGATCGCGCTGCTGAGCGAAAACGCCCCGGTTTTCGCAGAAGTTCTTTTGGCCGCGTCAAAAATCGGCGCGATTGTCGCCACGCAGAACTGGCGGCTCAGCGGGGCCGAACTGACCCATTGCCTGGATCTCGTTGATCCCGCCCTTTGCCTTGTGTCGTCCCAGTTCCGGTCAAACTACGACGACGCAACGCAGGGCCGTTTCAAAACCATCGATCTTGACACCGACTATGCCGCGCTTGTGCAATCCGGCGCGGCCACGCCCCTCACAACCCCCATTGATCCCGAGGACGGTTTGTTGATCGTCTATACCTCCGGGACAACCGGGCTGCCGAAAGCGGCGCTGATCTCGCACCGCGCGCTGATCGCCCGGGCGCAGCAATACTGCACCGAGTTCGGGATTGATCCCGACGATCTGTTCTATGCCTATTCGCCGATGTTCCACATCGCCTCTGCCGATCTGGTACTGGCAACGCTCATGATCGGTGGATCGGTGGTGATTTCCGGCGGTCTGGACCCCGCTCTTTTGCGAGAGCTGCTGGCCACACGGAAACTCTCGAACCTGATCTTTTTCCCCGGCATGGTGGACCAGGTTCTGTCTGAACTGGCCAAGATGGACCGCCCCGTGCGCGGCCTCAAGAAATTCGGCGCGCTGGCCGATCTTTTCCCGCCGCACCAGATCGCGGCGATGACACAAGCGGTCAACACCCCGTTCTGCAACACCTTCGCATCGACGGAAACCGGGATGATGCCCGCCTGCGGTGGCCGGATTCCCATCGGGGAAGAGCCGGACAGCTTTGCCAAGACCGAAAGCAACTTCTGTCTGGTCCGGCTGGTGGACGATGCCGGCGGTGATGTGGCGGACGGCGAAACCGGAGAGCTTATCTGCCGGGGGCCAACCCTCTTTTCCGGATATTGGCGCAACGAAGCGGCGACAGAAGAGGCCTTTGCCGGAGGCTGGTATCACACCGGAGACCTGTTTCGCCGCAATCCGGACGGAACGCTCGACTACGTGGATCGCAAGAAATACCTCGTGAAATCCGGCGGCGAAAACATCTACCCCGCCGAAATCGAACGCGTCGTGATGCAAAGACCCGAGATCGACGAGGCGCTGGTCGTGCGGCGCGCGGATGCGACATGGGGCGAAGTCCCGGTGCTTGTGGCGACGCGCAATACCGAGACACTCACCGGCGAGGCGCTGCAGAACCATTGCCGCGAAACGATGGCGCGGTACAAATGCCCCAAGGCCGTGTTTTTCGTGCCTGCTGCGTTCTGGCCTCGCAACAACACGGGCAAGATCCTGCGCCGAGAGGTCGAGGAGTGGGTCAAGGCGCAGGGCTGAGCCGCGTGCCCCTGCCCTGCCGGTGATCAACCCTTGTCGAAAAAGGCGCTGACCGCTCGCGTGGCTTCATCATTCTTTCCCGCCCTTGAACGGGCGGTATAGGCCATGGCCTCTTCCAGCGCCGCAATGCGCGGCTTCTGAAACCAGGCCTTCATATAGCCAAAGGCTTCGGGCGGCATCTGCGCATAGGTTTCGATGGCCCGGGTCGCCTGTTCTTCAAGATCGCCCCCGGTCACCACAGTACAGGGCGCACCTCGCTGGGCGATTTCAGCCGCGCTCATGACACGGGCCGTCAAAAGCATGTCCCGTGCAAGTGAGGCCGAGGCACTGTGTTCCACGATGCTTCCCGCGATGGGGGACCCGATTCCGATCTTGACTTCGGGCAATTGAAAACTGGCTGTCGTGTCCGCCATAATCTGATCACAGCACAGGGCATTCAGTACCGCTCCGCCAATCATCCGCCCCCTTGCAAGGGTGACGATGGGGCGCGGACAGCGCAACGTCGCAAGCGCAAGATCCGTGATGATCGCCGTCCGGTATTCGCTTGCCTGTTGATCATCGAGCCCATCCGGACGCTTTAAATCAACCCCGCCCGAGAACAGGTCATCCGAGCTTGAAAACCAGATCAGCCCTTTCAAATCGGACCTTTGGGACAATTCATCAAGCGCTTCGACATAGCGATCTGTCAGCGCGCGAGATATTGAATTTGCCTTCGTCTCCCTGTTGATTTGAGCCCACAGGATATTGTCGCGCTCGCTCACGATCAGATCAGTCATTTTGGTCCTTTTGATTCAAGGCCGTTCAGGCCCACCCACTGGGGCAAACAAGACAGCCAAACATGTCGAAAGTTCAAGTCATGTAAAACGCCAACTGTTGACAGTAGGCGTTTTACATGGTTCTTAGAACCCGAGCAAGAGGAGGATCATAGTGAATTTCGACTTCCCGGATGAAGTCAAAGCCATGCAAATTCAGGCTGATGACTATCTGACCCAAACAAATGCACGCGCCGCGGCGCGTCACGTGATCGAAGGCGCGCCAAGCGCCGCGCGCCGGGATTGGGCCGAAATGGCACAGATGGGTTGGACCGGGTTGATCATTCCCGAACACCTTGGTGGCAACGACATCGGGTATATCGCACAATGTGCGCTGGCCTATGAACTGGGCCGCCATGTCAGCCCTGCCCCGATGGCCTCGTCCATCTATCTCGTGGCCGAAGCGCTGGTGCGCTATGGGTCGGACGCGCAGAAACAGAAGTGGCTGCCCGCGCTGGCAGAAGGCCGCATCTCGGCCTGTTTCGCCGAGGCCGAGGGCCTGTCGCAGGGGCGCGGTGATCTGTGCGCAGCCCAAGTGGCGAACGGGGTGCTTTCCGGCGTTAAAAAGCCCGTCCCCGACGGGATGGATGCCGAACTTGCGCTTGTTGTTGCGCAGGAAGACGGCGAAACCGGGCTCTACCTCGTTGAACTGCAGGCGTCCGGCGTGACGCGACAGGTGGTACAAACCATCGAGGGCATCCGGGAACACGCCGCGATCACCTTTGACAAGGCCGAGGTCGATCTGCTGGTCCGCGGCCAAACCGCCCTGACGGACATCAAACAACGCGCCGCGGTTTGCATCGCTTTCGAACAAGTCGGCGGGGCGCAGGCCTGTCTTGATATGGCCGTCGCCTTTGCCAAGGAACGTTTTGCTTTTGGCCGCGCCATCGGGTCCTTTCAGGCCATCAAACACAAGCTGGCCGATATGTTCGTAGCGATCGAATTGGCGCGCTCAAACGCTTATTTCGCCGCCTGGGCCTTGTCGACGGACGCCCGCGAACTGCCGGTTGCCGCCGCCACCGCCCGGCTCAGCGCCGGCAAAGCCTATTGGCTGGCTGCCAAGGAAAATGTGCAGACCCATGGCGGCCTCGGCTTCACATGGGAACTGGACTGCCACCTCTACTATCGCCGTCACAAGGCCCTCAAGCTTCTACTGGGCGGCAATCGCGTTTGGGAAAACCGTCTGATTGACGGTCTGAAATCTGGTCTGGTTGAGCTTTGAGAACACAAAATGGATTTTCGTGACACGCCGGAAGGCGCAGAATATCGCAAAAAGGCGCGGGCCTTCCTGGAACAGCATGCCCAGCTGGAACCGCCTGATTCAGGCCGCGGATACCGCGACGGCAATGATGACCCCGCCGCCCTGGAACGGGCGCGGGAGTGGCAGCGCATCAAGGCGGATGCGGGCTATGCCGGGATCACATGGCCCAGGGAATATGCCGGTCAGGGGGGCACCACCCTTGAACAAATCATCTATGAACAGGAAGAAGCGCAGTTCGACATCCCGCGCGGCAACTTCTTTTACATCGGCCTTGGCTGGGCCATGCCAACCCTGTTCCAGTGGTCCAACAAGGAAGAGATCCTCAAACACGCCGGAAAAGTCCTGCGCGGCGACGAAATCTGGTGTCAGCTCTTCTCGGAGCCGGCGGGCGGGTCTGATCTGGCGGCCCTGCGCACCAAGGCCGTGCGCGACGGCGATGACTGGATCATCAATGGCCAGAAAATCTGGACCTCCGGCGGTCAGTACTCCGACTTCGGGATCCTAGTGGCCCGAAACGACACCACGCAGGCCAAACACAAGGGGCTGACCTGCTTCATCCTCGATATGAAAAGCCCCGGTGTCGAGGTGCGCCCGATCCGGCAGATGTCCGGGGATTCCCACTTCAACGAGGTGTTTTTCGACAATGTCCGGATCCCGGACAGCCGCCGCCTGGGAGAGGTCGGAGACGGCTGGAAAGTCGCCATGACCACGCTCATGAACGAGCGTTACAACCTGGTTGAACTCGTCCCCCCGGATTTCGAACAGATTTTCCACCTGGCGCAGAACACCGTTCTGGAAAGCGGTCCTGCACTGGATGATCCGGCGATCCGCGAAAAGCTGGCCGATCTTTATTGCCGGGCGCAGGGGATGACATACACCAATTTCCGCACGATGTCGGCCCTGTCCCAGGGGAAAACCCCGGGGCCGGAGGTGTCGATCGGCAAATTGGTCAATTCGGGCCGCTTGCAGGAATCGGCGGATCTCGGGTCCGACCTTTTCGAGCAAAGCGGGATGCTGATGGAAGAGGACATGCCCATGCGGGCGCTGTTCCAGCGGGCCTATCTCTATTCGCCGGGCTGGAGACTTGGCGGCGGGACGGATGAAATTCTGCGCAACACCATTGCCGAACGCGTTCTGGGGCTGCCGCAGGACGTGCGCCTGGACAAGGGCGTGGCCTTCAAGGACATCCCGACCGGCCCCACCGGAAATTGACGAGCGCAGGTCCGCCACAGCGCGGGCCTGGCACACCCTTGGCGGCGCACTGGGCCGCTGACAAATCCCCAGGGAGGACAAAATGAAGAAACTATCCAAAACCCTCGCGGTCTCGGCAACGGTGACGGCGGCATTGGCTGGCGGCGCTCAGGCTGGCGATCTGTTGTACTCAACCTTTCTGCCGTCCGGGCATCACCTGACCAAGAACGTGTTCGTGCCTTTTGCCGACGCGGTTCGAGAGGCGACCAACGGTTCGGTCGATATTGAGGTTGTGCCCGGCGGCGCTTTGGCCGGCGCGCGCGAAACCCTGAATGCCATCGAGGATGGCACAGTGGACGCGGGGTATGTCATTGATATTTATACCCCATCGCAGCTGCCGCAGACCGCGCTTCTGGCGGATTTGGCCCTGCAGGTCGGCGACGCAAAGGCGGCCACAGCAGCGATGAATGAAACCGTGCTGCTGGATTGTGCGGAATGCCGCGACTCGCTGACCAAACACAATGTGATACCGCTTGGCTATGTGTCGACCTCGACCTACCACATGTATTGCACATCGCCCGTCACGTCGCTGGAAGATGTCAAAGGCAAGCGGTTCCGCGCAACCAGCGCCTGGGCGCCCCTGATCGAAAACCTAGGCGGCACACCGGTCTCGGTCCCGACCTCCGAGTTGTTCGAAGGCCTTCAGCGCGGCGTGCTGGATTGCTCGGTCGGGCCGGTGTCGCACCTTCAAAGCTACTCTCTGTTTGATCTGGTCACCCATGTCAGCGCCATGCCGATTGGGGCCTATTTCGGATCCCTGGTGCTCAACATGCGCAAGGAAAGCTGGGACGCCATGTCGGACAGCGACCGGGCTGCTCTCTTGGACGCCGCACCAACCTATGTCGCCGCAGGCATCTTCAGCTATGTTGGCAGTGCCGATACAGTCGCCGAAGAAGCCAAGGCCAAGGGGATTGTGTTTGACGATTCAGCAGATGACTTCAAAGCAGCCTTTGCCGCGCATAATGAAAGCGCTCTGAAAGCCGCCCTTGAGAAAGGGGCGAACAATGCCGCGATCAAAGATGCCGAGGCCCTGATCAACGCGTTCATCGAAAACCTCGAAAAATGGACTGCAATTGCAGCCGAAGTGGGGGATGATCAGGCGGCCTATGAACAGGCCCTGCGCGACGAAATCTATTCGAAACTCTAAACCACAAATGCCCGGTGTGGTGTCACAGCCGCACCGGGATCACTTTCGGAGGGCCCATGCTCACCACTCTGGATCGGGTCTTGAAGATCGCTGAAAAACCCCTGCTCGCTGTGGCGGGTTTTTTGATATTCTTCATGATGTTACACGTGGTTGCGGATGTTTTTGCGCGCTACGCCCTGCAAAAACCCATCACCGGCACGCTGGAGATCGTGTCGAACTACTACATGATCGCCATCGTTTTCCTGCCGCTCGCCCTGGTGCAGCGACAGAATTCACACATCAAGGTCGAGGTCTTTACCAGCCTCTTCGGCCCTCGGGTCGTGGCCGTATTCGACGTTGTCGCGACCGCGATTGCGATCGTCTATGTCGGGCTGATGGGATGGCTGGTCCTTTTTGAGGCCATAGAACACACCCTGATCCGCGAAGAGCTGGTTGTCGGGGTTTCGCTCATGCCGGTCTGGCCCGCGCGCTGGTTCGTGCCGGTTGGGGTCGTCTTCTTCCTGCTGTCCCTGCTGCTCAGCCTCGGGCTGCATCTGCGGATCGCCCGCGGTCAGGACACGGCGCATACCGACGCCGAGAATACAACAAAAGGTGTCGATTGATGGACAGATTGACCATCGGTTTCATTGGCGTCGGCGTGGCGCTGGTCCTGATGATGATCCGCGTGCCAATTGCCGTGGCGCTGGGCCTTGTGTCCGCCGTTGGCATCATTTTTGTGCGCGGCTCAGGCGCGGCCTTTGGCATTCTGGGGTCCGAGCCCTTCAACTTCGCCGCAAGCTGGACCCTGTCGGCCATCCCGATGTACCTGTTGATGGGGGCCTTTGCCTATCACGCAAAGATCACAACCGCCCTGTTCGACGCGGCCCGCGTCTGGTTCGGGCGGTTGCCCGGCGGCATCGCCGTTGCAACCAACTTTGCCTGTGCGGGCTTTGCGGCGGTCTCTGGCTCCAGCCTCGCCACGGCGGCGGCCATGGGCCGGATCGCCATCCCGGAGATGCTTCGCCTCAACTACGACAAGGGGCTCGCGGCCGCCTCGGCGGCGGCAGGCGGCACATTGGGCGCGCTGATCCCGCCTTCAATCATGCTGGTGATCTTTGGCTGGCTGGCCGAGGTCTCGGTCGGACACCTTCTTATCGCAGGTGTCATCCCGGGATTGCTAACGGCGGTGATCTACGCGCTCATGATCATGCTGCGCTGCACCATCACGCCTGAACTGGCCCCGCGCCCGGCCGAGCGCCCCACCTGGGGCGAGAAATTCGCCTCTCTTGGCCCGGTCTGGCCTGTGCCCTTCCTGGTCATCGCCGTTTTGCTCGGGATCTACACCGGTTTTGTGACCCCGACCGAGGCAGGCGCGTTCGGCGCATTCGTCGTGTTCCTCATGGCCGTCGCCCGCCGCTCGCTGAGCTGGGCGAACTTCATGAGTTCCCTGCGAGAAGCGCTTGTCTCGACCTCCGGGATCTTTTTCATCGCCATCTCCGCGATCATCTTCACCCGGTTCCTGACCCTTGCGGGCTTGCCGAACTTCCTGTCGCAATTCGTCGCCGATGCCGGGCTTGCGCCCCTGACCATCGTTCTTGTGTCCTCGCTGATCTACCTTGTGTTGGGCATGTTTCTTGATCCGCTGGGCATCTTGCTGATCACCCTGCCGATCCTCATCCCGGTTTATGAAGAGGCCGGCATCGATCTGGTCTGGATGGGCATCATCTTGGTGAAATACATCGAGATCGGCCTGCTGACGCCTCCGGTGGGACTGAACGTCTTTGTGGTCAAATCGGTTGTCGGCGACCGCATTCCCATCGGCAAGATCTTTGGCGGCATGTGGTGGTTCCTGCTGGCCGAAGCGATCATCATGGTCCTGTTGATCTCGTTTCCGCAAATCACCCTGTTCCTGCCGACCCTGATGATGGGCAACTAGGGTCCTTGGTCGCCATTGAAACTGGGAACGAGGCGGCTTAAGCTCAGACGGTCGCAGAAGGAGATTTATGCACAGAGGCTTCGATTGAACCGCACGTAGCGGCATCACTCGGCATATGGATGCCGATCCTTTTTGCATGATTTCTGTGGAGTTCTCATGAAGAACGCAAACGTAGTGATCCGGCCCTTTGACGCGGCAACGGATCTGAAAACGCTATCAAATATCTGGCTCGAAGCCTCGCTGAAGGCACATCCCTTCATCGGCGAGAAAAGACTGAATGAACAGCGCAAGATGATCGAGGAGGAGTATCTGCCAAAGGCGGAGACTTCTGTGGCTTGCCTTAACGGAGAAACTGTTGGCTTCATCAGCCTTCTGGGATGTTTCATTGGCGGGATTTTCATCGCGCCAGACCGGCAAGGTCTTGGTATCGGGCGAAGGCTTATCGCCGACGCCCTGACCCGGAAGGGCGAACTTTCCCTTGAGGTCTATACCGAAAATGAACAAGCCGTCCGCTTTTACAGGACGCTAGGGTTTCAAGAGGTTTCCCGGCGTTCTATCGACGACTTCGGGTTTCCGTTCCCGAATGCGGCGCTCATTCTAAAGACCTGAAAAATGGTCTGGCGGAGCTATTCTCTGCCAGACCATATTCGCAATAGTCTCTTATTTCCCCTGCCAGACAGGTTTGCGTTTTTCCGCAAAGGCGCGGGGGCCTTCGATGTAATCCTCGCTCGATTTCATCACCTGAACCGGCCAGTACTCTGTCCGGCAGGCAACCCCGACATCCGGCGTCGACAGCCCCTGAAGCGCGACGTGTTTCGTCGCCTGAAGCGCCAGCGGACCGCAGGCCAGAACCTGATCGGCCCATACCCGCGCGCGCTCCAACGCGCCATGGGCAGGCGCGATATCCGTCACGAAACCCAGCTCTTGGCCTTCGCGCGCGGACACCCTGCGGCCCGTCAGCAAGATCCCCATCGCCCGCTGGCGGCCAATCGTGCGGATCAGCCGGTGCACACCGCCCGCAAGCGCTGTCATGCCGAATGTCGGCTCGGGCAAGGCAAATTGCGCTGTCTCATCCGCGATCACGATATCGCAGTTCAGAACCGCCTCGAACCCGCCGCCCATGGCAATCCCGTTGACCGCCGCGATGATGGGCTTGTCGAGATCGAACCGATAGCACAGGCCCGCAAAACCGCTGCGTGTGCCGCCGACCTGTCCGCCTTCGGCCTGGAACTTCAGATCATTGCCGGCACAGAAGAAGTCCGGTCCCCCGGTCAGGATCGCCACGTGCTGCTTCGGGTCCGCCGCGAAATCATCCCAGACCTCCTGCAGCGCCTCATTGGCGTGGTAGTGCAGCGCATTGCGGCGCTCGGGCCGTGTCAGCGTGACAATGGTCAGCGCGCCTTCACGCTCCACCCGGCAATACTCAGTCATCCTTGGTCCCCCCATTGTCTTTCAGAACGATCACGCAATCCGCCGCCAAAGCACCCTGCCCCTTGACCCCAACCAACAGCGGATTGATGTCGATTGATTGCACAGACGCGCTGGCGCTGGCAGCAAAGCGTGACAGGGCAGACACCGCCTGTGCAACAGCCGTCCGGTCCAGAGCCTCGCGGCCCCGGAAGGGCGCGAAAAAGGCCGCGCCCTTCAGCGCGTCGATCATGGTCTCAGCCTCGGCCGCGCTGACGGGCGCCTTGCGAAAGACCGCGTCCTTGTAGATCTCGGCCTGCACGCCGCCAAAGCCCAGCATCACCATCGGGCCAAGGGCCGCGTCATTTTCAATGCCAAGGATCAGTTCCGCCGAGGCGCTTATCTGTTCCTCGACCAACAATCTCGCCCCCACCAGATCCGGCAGCGCTGCATGCACGGCGCTCAGAATGCCCTCGCAGGCGCCGCGCACGGCCTCCGGCGATCCAAGGCCCAGCCTGACCCCGCCGATATCACTTTTGTGCAGGATGTCCTCATGCACGATCTTGGCCACCACCGGAAACCGCCAGCCTTCGCACAGCCGCGCCATCTGTCCGGGCGTGTCGCCAACCGCGCCCCGGGGCACGTCGATGCCAAGTTCTTGCAGAAGCCGTTTGCCTGCACTTTCAGAGGCAGCCGCCTGGGCAAGGGCGCTGCGCTGTATCGCGGGTTCCGGAGGTGGCTGGGACAGAACCGGCGTCGCCCTGAGCCCCCGGCCCAGAGCCACAACCGCCCTGGCACAGTCTTCGAAAACGCGAAATCCCGCCTCTTCGTAACGCCGGACCAAGGCCCCGCTGCCCAACATGCAGAGCACAAACAGCTTGTCCGGGTGGCGCCGGGCAAAAGTCGAGAGCGTTGCAAAAATCTGCTCGCGCAGCGCCGCATCATCCGCCGTGATGGTCAGGTAAATGACAAAACTGCCGATTTCCGTGTGCCGGGCCACGGCCTCAAGCACACCGGGCAGAATGGACGGATCGTTCAGCGCCTGAGCCGTGAAATCGACCGGGTTACCGGGGGCGGCAAAAGAGGCAAGCGCCTTGATCTCATCTTGGGCGGCCTGCGGCAGGACGGGAATGGACAGCTTGCTGTCCTCGGCGCTGTCCGACATCTGCACACCGCCCGCGCCCGAGACGGTGAACAAGGCCGCGTCGCGGTTTTGCGGCAGGGCGCGTCCGCTCAGCATATAGGCCAGATCTGCCATCTCTTCGGCAGAATAGACCCGGCGCACGCCGAACTGATCGAACAGCCCCTGATACATCTCATCCGACCCAGCCATAGCAGCGGTGTGGGTCGAGGCCGCCGCGACACCCCGCTGACTGCGTCCGGATTTCATGAAAATGACCGGCTTTCCTGCCGCCCGCGCAGCCACAAGACCGCGCGCCAGCGCCGCGCCGTCCCTGACCCCTTCGGTATAGGCCAGGATCGTGTCCACGGTGTCCTGCCCAGCCGCCCATTCCAGCGCCTCGCCCAATTCCACGTCCGCCTCGTTGCCGGTGGTGATCCATGTGCCGACACCCACCCCGCGCGCCTTGACCACCTCCATCAGGTGCGATCCGAACCCGCCGCTCTGGCTGATCAGAGCGGCGCGCCCCTCTTTGGAAATCCCACGGTCAAAGAATGACGAAAACGTCAGAAACGCGCCAGACGGAGCGTTGAAGAGACCCAGACAGTTGGGCCCGATAATGCGCAAGCCGGTTTTGTGGGCGATCTGTTCAAGCGCCGCCTGCCGCGCCGCGCCGTCGGGGCCGCTTTCGGCAAAATCGGCGGAAAAGATGACACAGCCCCCCGCCCCGGCCTGGGCACAGGCCCGCACTGCCTCGATCGCGGCCTTTGCGGGAACCGCGACCACCACGGCATCCACGGGCTGGGGCACATCGGCGATAGAGCCATAGCAGCGCAGGCCTTGCACCTCGTCCCGCTTGGGGTTGATCGGATAGACCGGCCCTGCAAACCCGGCTTCTTTCAGATACCGCACGGGTCGCCCGCCAATCCGCGCCGGATCCGCAGAGGCCCCGATCACGGCAACCGAGCGCGGACGAAAGAGCCGTTCCAGATTGGCGGCGCGCGGGTCTGTGTCAGTCATGGTCCGGCGCACCTGCCCCGTTGAGGCTGCGGAAATCCGCTTTGCGTTTTTCGCGGAATGCGGCCAGACCTTCGGCCACCTCGGGGCCTTGCTTGGCAACCTGCTGAAACTGGTCCTCCAGATCGATCTGTTCTTCGAACGAATTGTGCTGGCTTGCCCAATAAAGCCGTCGGATCCCCGTTTGCGCCTGCAACGGTCCGTCCGCGATACGGCGCGCAATCTCCGTGGTCTCGGCTGCCAAGGCCTCATCCTCGGTCAGTCGGTTGATCATGCCCCACTCAAATGCGGTTTCCGCCGGAAGCCGTTCGCCCAAAAGCGTCAGCTCGCGGGCGCGCGCCATTCCGATCAGGCGCGGTAGCATCCAGCTCGAGCCGCAATCGGGCACCAGGCCAACATTGCGGAACGCCTGCAGGAAGTAGGCCGATTTCGACGCCAGAATGATGTCCCCCATCAACGCCAGGCTCATCCCCGCCCCCGCCGCCACCCCATTGACCGAGGTCACCAGCGGCGCAGGAAAATCGCGTAGCTGCCGGAACAGCGGGTGATACAACTGCTGAAGAAGCGAGGAGGAGATGCGCGCTTTGAGCTCTGGCGTGTTCATCATCTTGAGATTGCCGCCCGAACTGAACGCCCGCCCGCGCCCAGTGATTACCAGACAGCGAACCGGAGCCGACAGCGACCTCAGCGCGGTCAGCCGCCGCGCCAGCGCGTCAATCATGGACGGTGACAAGGAATTCAACGACTCCGGATCGTTCAGAACAAGCGTGACAATCCCGGTGTCCGCAATCTCGCAGTCCAGCAATGCGTCTGTCATGACCTAGCCTTCACCCGACAAAGCGTTTTGGGGCTCTCCCATGCGCTGGAACATATCCAGCAGCGCAACAATGTCCTTGTCCCGATACCCAAGGGCCATCGCCATTTGGTACATCTCGCGCACCAGCGAGGCGACGGGCATCGGCTGCCCCAGAGACCGGGCCACATCCACCGCGAGCGCCACATCCTTTTCGCCAAGGAACATCTTGAAGCCTGGATCGAAATCCTGCCGCAACGCCTTGGGGAACCGCTTGGTGAAATGGTGCGACCGCCCGCCGCTTTGCGACAGCACATCATACAGCCGGTCCGGATCCACCCCGGCGCGCGTGCCCATGGCAAAGGCCTCGGCCGCCACAAGCACATTTCCCATGGTCATCACGTTGTTGACCAGCTTGACCACCTTGGCCGTCCCGACGTCACCGGTGAAATGCCGCGAGCCACCCAGAACATCCAGAACCGGAGCCGCGCGTGCGATATCTGCCTCGGCACCCCCAACCAGCAAAACCAGAGTCCCTGCCAGAGCCTCGGCCGGCCCGCCGCTCACCGGAACATCCAGCGGAACCAATCCCTTGTCCCGGCACGCCAGCGCCAGATCTGTCATGGTTTCGGGATCAATCGAACTCATTTCCAGCAGGACGGCCCCCGGGCACCCGCCCGCATGGGCCAGAACCCCGTTTTCGCCATAAAACGCGGTGCGCACGATCTCGGAATTTGGCAGGCTGCTGACGATGACCTGCGCTCCGGTCAGGGCCTGCGCCATGTCATCCGTCGTCGGCACGCCCTGCGCCTCGATCTTTGCCCGGCTCTGGGCACTGACATCATAGCCAGTCACCGCAAACCCGGCGGTCTTCAGCGCAAGCGCCATGTTCCCGCCCATGAGGCCGATTCCGATGATAGTCACCTTCAAGTGTTTCGCCCTCTTTCAGCTGCCGCGCGGACAGGAGTACCGGCCTGGTCCCCTCGTGCCCCTCTCTTCCCAGAGCCAGCGCAGCCTGAGAGATTTGACAGCGAGGAACAAAATGGAAGCCCGCGTTTTTTACATGGGCGCAGGCTATTTTTCCGCCCCACAATTGTCAACAGTTAACCTTTCATCATATCTGCTGTGTTTGAAGACGTAAGGTCACCCAGGCCAGCACACCCCGACTTTCGTGCCACCGCCGTTCGGTTTTTAGTGTAGACAGTTTGCAAAGTTGCGCATAACCCTTAATCTCAGACGTCCGCAACGCAAGGATCAGGAAATGGCACCGACCTCCAAGGTCTCCTCCGAAAAAATCGTCGCTAAATCCCTGGTCGATGTGGTGACGGAACGATTGGAAGACGCGATTGTTGCCGGGGATCTTGTGCCCGGAGAACGCATTCTGGAGCAGGTTCTGGCCAATGAGATGGGTATCAGCCGCGGCCCGCTGCGCGAGGCGATCCGCCGGCTTGAAGGCCGGCGCCTTCTGGAACGCAAACCCAATATCGGTGTGCGCGTGGCCGAATTGTCGCCCGAGCGACTGAACGAGTTGTTAACTGTCCGAGAAGCGCTAGAGGGCATGGCCTGCCGGATCGCGGCGACCAAGATGACAGACGCTGAAATCCAGGACCTGGAAAAACTCCTCAACGCCCATGCACGGGATGTGTCCTCGAGCAGCGGATATTACCAGCAAAGCGGTGACTTCGACTTTCACTTTCGCATTGCGCAATCGACGGGCAATGAGTTTCTCATCTCGATGGTCACCGGCGATCTCTACGATTTGTTGCGGGTCTATCGCTATAAATCTTCAACCATGGGCGGCCGCGCAGAAGAGGCACTGAACGAGCACAAAAAGATCGTTGCCGCGCTGGCGGCGCATGACCCGGATGCGGCCGAGGCGGCCATGCGCGAACACATCAGCAACGCGCGCATTCATGCAAAACGCGCCTTCGAAGAGGCTGCAGCCGCAGACAAGGCAGACGCATCCTAGAAGCTGGAAGCGTCCTTCTGTGCTGTCTTTGCCTAAACCTTATCGGGCAAAAGGGTCTTTTGTGGTGCCAGACCAGTCAATCATGACGTTCTTGGTCTGCGTAAATTCCCAAAGCCCTTGCTCGCCGCGCTCGCGGCCGTAACCGCTTTCCTTCATCCCGCCGAACGGGGCCTGCGCGGCGACCACGCGATAGGTGTTCACCCAGACGACCCCGCTTTTGAGTTGTGGCACCAGACGCATGGACCGGTTCAGATCGGCGGTCCAGATGCCCGAGGCCAGCCCAAATGGTGTGTCGTTCGCGATGGCCACCGCCTCTTCCTCGGTCTCGAAAGGAATGATCGACAGGACGGGACCAAAAATCTCTTCGCGGGCAATCGGCATCTGGTTGGTCACCTCGTCAAAGATCGTTGGCTTGATAAACAACCCGCTGTCCAGCCCCGGCCCGGTGGCTCTCTCTCCACCGGCGACCAGTTTGGCCCCGGCGTCGCGGGCAGCCTGAATGGACGCCATGATCCGGTCGAATTGCGGCGCGTTCGCCACCGTGCCCATGTCACTGCCCTCGTCCAGCGGATCGCCCAGCCTGATCTGCGCGGCCCGCTCTACAAGTCGCGTCACGACCTTTTCGTGAACCGCGCGCTGCACCAACAGCCGCGATCCCGCCACACAGGTCTGCCCGGTCGCCGCGAAGATCCCTGCAAGCGCTCCGGTCGTGGCGGCCTCCAGATCCGCATCGTCAAAAATGATGTTCGGCGACTTCCCCCCCAGTTCAAGCGACACAGGTTTGAGCAATTCACCAGCGCGGGCGGCAATTCTGGCCCCGATCCCGGGACTGCCGGTAAAGCTGATCTTGGACAGGCCCGGATGATCCACCATCGCCGCGCCGGTCTCTCCTGCCCCGGTCACCACATTCACCACCCCATCCGGAAGCCCTGCCTTTTGCATCAGCTTGCATAGCTCCAGCGTCGACACCGAAGCGTGCTCGGAGGGTTTGACAACCACGCAGTTGCCGGCCGCCAGCGCAGCGGGCAGTTTGTTGCACAGCAAGGTGATCGGCGAGTTCCAAGCGGTGATCAGACCGACCACACCAAACGGCTCGCGCAGTGTGTAGTCAAACAGCGTCGTTTGATCCATGGGGATCGTCTGGCCATAAAGCTTGTCCGCATAGCCCGCGAAGAACCGGAACAATCGCGCGGCAAACTGCATCTGCCCACGCGTTTCGCGGATGATCTTGCCATTGTCGGTGGATTCGATCACCGCCAGATCATCGCCATTCTGCGACAAAACATCGGCAATCCGATGCATGATCCCGGCACGCGTCGCCCCGTTCAACGCGGCCCATTTCGGCTGCGCCCGTTGGGCCGCGGCCACCGCATCGCCCACCTCATTCGGGGCTGCACTGCGCAACCGCGCCCAGGCGCGTCCCGAATAAGGGTTTACGGTCTCAAAAACCGGCCCATCCGCCGGGTCCGTGAACGCCCCATCGATAAATAACCCGTAGTCGCGCATCGGCTTGTCATCCCTTTTCTTTTCTTTTCGCTATTCAGCGGCACTATAATTGTCAACAGTTGACTGATGAACTTTTTTTTGAAATAACCTCTCTGCAACTCAAGTTTAAGGCGACGATTGTGCACGTGACAGACACCCTTTCATCTGGCTCCAGGAACCTGACCAGCGGTGATACCGCTTCGGACAAACGCATCAAGTTGCGTGCACTGGCTGAAAAACGGAACGCAACGTTGCTTCCCGGTGCCGCAAATGCGCTTTCAGCACGCATTATCGAGGATATCGGCTTTGAAGCGGTTTACCTGACGGGTGCGGGCCTGACCAATACGCAGCTCGGCCTGCCCGATCTCGGCCTTTTGACGGCAAGCGAGGTCGAAGACGCCACCACCCGCATCAGCGACGTTTGCAGCCTGCCCTTAATCGCTGACATGGACACCGGCTTTGGAAACGCCCTGAATGTCTATCACACCGTACAGCGGCTGGAACGTGCAGGCGCGTCGGCGCTGCAAATCGAAGATCAGGTTTTCCCCAAGAAATGTGGCCACTTTTCGGGAAAAGCGGTGATCCCGTTGGACGAGATGTTGGGCAAACTCAAAGCCTGCCTCGATGCGCGCCGCGATGAGAATACCATGATCATCGCTCGCACGGATGCCCGCGCGATTGAAGGCTTCGAAGCCGCCATGGAGCGCGCGTACAAGATGGCCGAAGTCGGGGTCGACATGCTGTTTGTCGAAGCACCAGTCAGCACAGAGGAACTGCGCGCCATCGGCAAGATGCCAACACCGCAGCTCATGAACTTCGTCTATGGCGGCAAAACCCCGATGATGCCGCCAGAAGAGTTGCGCGTGGCGGGGTTCTCTTTTGTCCTCTACGCCAATGCGGCGCTTCAGGCCTCGATCCAGGCCCAGCAGGAAGTTCTGCAATCCCTGTACCAAACCGGGTCATTGGCAGAGGCCGCTGACAAGCTTGCCTCTTTCACCGAACGCCAAAGAGTGGTCGGCAAACCAGCGCTTGACGCACTGACCGCCAGGTACGAAGGATCCTGAAGAGATCACAACAGGGGGCATCCCATGCCGCTTCACGCTATGCCGGCGCTCTTCATGCGGGGCGGCACCTCCAATGGGCTGGTCTTTGATCAACGGGACCTGCCCGGCGATCGCGCCGACTGGGACAGAATCTTTCTGTCGGCCATGGGCTCCCCCGATCCGGCAATGCGGCAACTGGACGGGATGGGCGGCGGGCTCTCTTCACTGTCCAAGGTCTGTATCGTGGCGCCCCCAAGCCGCGATGACGCAGACCTCGACTACACCTTTGCCCAGATCGCGATCGACAAACCTCATGTGGACTACGGCGGCAACTGCGGCAACATGGTTGCGGCCATGGGACCTGCGGCGCTGGAGCTCGGCCTCTGCCGGGCACAGGGCGACACTGTCAGCCTGCGTATCCACAACACAAACACCAGCCGCATCATAAAGGCCAGCTTTCCCATCGAAGACGGTCTGCTTGCCGCCGATGGGGCCTTTTCTCTCGACGGGGTCGCCGGCACCGCCGCCGCGATCCGGCTCGACTTTCTCGATCCGGGAGGGGCCAAAACCGGGCATCTGCTGCCAACCGAAAATCCGGTTGACCGGCTGCACCTCGGTGACGGCGACGCAATCATGGCAAGCCTCGTTGACGGGGCAAACCCCTGTGTCTTTGTGCTGGCAGACGACCTGGGCAAAACCGGCCTCGAAGCGCCAGAGGCGCTGGCCAGTGACGCGCGCTTTATGGCCCGCATGGAAAGGATCCGTCAGGCGGCGGCCGTCCGCATGGGCCTGTGCCCTGACCTTGCAGCGGCGGCCCACTCTCAGGCTATCCCCAAGGTCGCCATGGTTGCCCCCCCCGGCGCGGTTGAATGCCTCGACGGGCGCGCCCTGCGGCCCGATGAGATGGATCTGAACATCAGGATGCTCTCTATGTCCCAACCGCACCGCGCCCTGCCGATGACGGGGGCCATCTGCACGGCGCTGGCCTGCCGGATCAAGGACAGCCTGCCCGCCACAGTGGCCGGACCGCTGCAAGACACCATTCGTCTTGGACATCCCTCCGGAACAGTCCCGGTAGATGCAGACGTGGCATTCCAAAACGGCATCTGGACCGCCCGGCACGGCACGGTCTTTCGCACCGCGCGCAAACTGTTTTCGGGCTTCGTCCACTATCGCTGAACTTCTGGGATTCCATCAAAAAAGGCCCGCGTTGCAGGCCTTTTCCTGTGCGCGTGGCCCGCGCCTTTTGTAGGCTCAGCCCAGCTTTGCGGTCAGTTCGGGCACCGCCTCGAACAGGTCAGCCACAAGACCGAAATCCGCCACCTGGAAAATCGGCGCTTCTTCGTCCTTGTTGATCGCAACGATGATTTTCGAGTCCTTCATCCCCGCGAGGTGTTGAATGGCCCCGGAAATACCGCAAGCGATATAAAGGTCCGGCGCAACCACTTTACCCGTTTGCCCAACCTGCCAGTCGTTCGGCGCATAGCCGCTGTCAACAGCAGCCCGCGATGCACCGATCCCCGCATTCAGCTTGTCGGCCAGAGCCTTGATGATCTCGAAGTTCTCTTCCGATCCAACACCGCGCCCGCCGGACACGACGATCTTGGCTGAGGTCAGCTCCGGGCGATCCGACGCCGCAACCGTGTCTTCGATCCAGGTGCTCAGGCCATTGGAACCAACCGTTGCGATCGTCTCAACCGGCGCCGCTCCGCCGGTTTCCGCCGCCTCGAAGGTAGAGGTGCGGAACGTGACAACCTTTTTACCGTCCGAGGATTTCACCGTCTGAAGGGCGTTACCTGCATAAATCGGCCGCTCGAATGTGACGCTGTCGACAACGGCGATCGCGTCGGAAATCACCATCACATCCAGCAAGGCCGCAACCCGCGGCAGGATGTTCTTTGCGCCCGCTGTTGCAGGCGCGGTTATGTGCTCGAACCCACCCGCAAGCGAGACAATCAAATCCGCAACCGGCTCTGCCAATTGATGACCATAGACTTCGTCCTGCGCGCACAGCACCTTTTCCACGCCCGAGATCGTCGCGGCCTGCGCCGCCGCCTTGGAACAGTCCGCGCCTGCACAGAGCACGGTCACATCGCCAAGCTGCGCAGCCGCGCTCACCGCCTTGGCGGTGGCGTCCATCGCCAGATCACCATCATTGATTTCAGCCACCAGAAGAACGGCCATTACACTGCCCCCGCGTCTTTGAGTTTCGCAACCAGCTCGTCCACCGAACCCACGACAATGCCCGCCGACCGGACCGGAGGTTCTGAGGTTGCCAGGATCTCCAGTCGCGGCGAAACATCCACCCGGTAATCCGCCGCCGTCTTTTCGATCAACGGTTTCTTCTTGGCCTTCATGATGTTCGGCAGCGATGCATAGCGCGGCTCATTGAGGCGCAGATCGACGGTCACAACGGTCGGCATCCGCACCGAGATGGTCTGCAATCCGCCGTCTACCTCACGGGTCACCCGCGCCACATCCCCATCAATATCCACCCCAGAGGCAAAGGTCGCCTGCGACCAGCCCAGCAGTGCAGAAAGCATCTGTCCCGTGGCGTTCATGTCATTGTCGATGGCCTGCTTGCCGCACAGAACAAGCTCCGGTGCCTCTTCGTCAACAACCGCCTTCAAAAGCTTCGCAACCGCCAGTGGTTCGATATCGGTGTGAATATCCTCGGCCGCCGCAACCAAAATCGCGCGATCCGCCCCCATCGCCAGCGCCGTGCGCAGGGTGTCCTGCGCCTGCTTGACGCCAATGGACACAACAATCACCTCATCAGCCTTGCCCGCCTCCTTGAGGCGAATGGCCTCTTCAACCGCGATCTCGTCAAACGGGTTGATCGACATCTTTACATTCGCGAGATCAACGCCGCCGCCATCGGGCTTGACCCGAACTTTCACGTTGTAATCAATCACGCGTTTGACAGGCACCAATACCTTCATAAGCGTCTCTCTTCATGGTCATGGGACTTCTCACGGCAAGCGCTACAGCCCATTTGGTCGACTGTCAACAGTTTTCAATTTCCGAAGTCGCCTTTGACATCCCCCCCTGCCCCGGACATGCCCTCATCGCTGACCTGCCGCGCCGCGGCGATTGTGGCAGATTTGAACCGTTGCCAATGCCAAACGCCAAGAAGGGTGCTGTCAGACGAACGCGACCCAGTCTCTGCTGGGACAGTAAGAGTGTCCTATGTAGCACGCCAAGTTGACACCTCAGCGTGCCGTTTCGTGGAAGACATCAAAGCCCCGCTTTTGGAGCAAGTCCCCGCCGTTCCGGAGAGAAAGCAGGAACCAAACGTAGAGCATCACTGCCAGACGGATGAAAAGGGGTGGCTTTGAAGTAGTGAAAAAGAAAGCGTCTGTTCATCAGTCAAGGCTTAGAAAGCGACCTGCCCGGCCCAACCTCATTTCCTCTTACAGAGCCTCGATGTCCTCGAGCCTCGGTGGCAGTCATAAGCCCAAGATGATGATCGCGTCCAATTCTCCGAAAATTCTGAAGCAATGGTCAACGGAAATGCTGAGATTTTTGCCGTACCTTAAGTGAGGTCCTGCGGCAGAATGGTAGGTGGAAGGCTCTGGTAGCATACTGGACGCAGAAACCGACGGATCGAGAGTGTCCCGACAGATGTTGCACCAAAATTGGTCGACGCCGGAAAGGGGCCGCTATGGACCATGGAGCCTGCGACTTCGACACCAGTGGGGAAACCATTTGCGAGGATCCGCCCCGCTTTTCGCTCCAGCACCGGCATCAGAGCCTTTGCCAGAACGGTGTCGTCATCGTCCAAGTGCAGGGTGCAGGTCAGTTGGCCAACAAGTGACTTGGCCACCGACATCATTTCGTCCTCGTCTTTCACGCGGACAATCAGACCAAGCGGGCCGAATACCTCTTCAGCGAGCGCGTGGTTCGCCAACCAGGTGTCTCCGGTCGTCTCGTAGAGACCGGGGGTGGCTTTCCGCAGATCGCAGGTCGAGGTCAGGACCTCTTGAACGCCTGCCGCGCCGGAGACCCGATCCCGCCCGTCACGGTAAGCCATTGCGATACCGTTCGTCAGCATGGTTTGCGCACCAACCTCGGCCAGCGCGGTCTTTGCGGCGGTGACAAAGGCGTCGACCCCAGGGCCGTCGATCACCACGGCGATGCCGGGATTGGTGCAGAATTGCCCGACACCCATCGACAGCGAACCCGACCAGCCGGTGCCGATCTCTGCACCCCGCGCCGAAAGCGCCGCTGGTAAAAGGAACATCGGGTTGACCGAACCAAGTTCGCCGAAAAATGGGATTGGCTCGGGCCGCGCGGCGCACAGATCGAAGAGCGCGCGCCCCCACCCAGCGAACCGGTGAAGCCAACCGCCTTGATCAGAGAGTGCTCTACCAGCGCAGAGCCTACATCACGGTTGCCGCCCTGGATGTTGGAAAACACACCTGGATGCAGATCGCAGGACTGGATTGCGGCGTGGATCGCCTCGGATACGACTTCGCCGGTGCCGGGGTGGGCGGAATGCCCCTTGACCACAACCGGGCAGCCCGCTGCCAGCGCTGCAGCGGTATCGCCACCCGCTGTGGAGAACGCGAGCGGGAAGTTCGACGCGCCGAAGACGGCCACGGGGCCAATCGGGCGCTGCACCATTTTCAGGTCCGGTCGCGGGAGCGGCTGCCTGTCGGGCAGCGCCGGATCATGGCGCCGGTCGAGATAGTCGCCGACCTCGATGTGGTCGGCGAACAAGCGCAGCTGCCCGACGGTACGTCCGCGTTCTCCCTCAAGACGCGCCTTGGGCAGGCCACTTTCACGCGATCCGATTTCAGTGATCGATTCGGCGCGGGCTTCGATCTCATCTGCGATCGCGCGTAGAAATTTTGCGCGCTCTGCGCGGGTCGAATAGCCATAAGACCAGAACGCCCGTTCTGCTGCTTCGCAGGCGCGGTTCACATGCTCTGGCGTGCCAATGGAAAACTCATGCGCAGGGCCCGTGGCTGGTTCGTTCTTGAACGTGGTTACACCGGCCACCCACTCCCCTGCGATCAGGTGTTTGCCATGAGGCGCGAATTCAGATCATCTGGCATGGGACAGCCTTTTAACGATTGTTGGCTATGCGCCATTCGGCGAACTTTTTGAGGTTTTCTTCCTTGGTCGCAGGATAAAGACCAATAATTGCGGCACCGTTCCGGACCTGCTCGATGGCAAAATCCTCGTAAGCGGTCATCTCGACCGCTTCGTCGGCAATCTCGTCCACCAGATGGACTGGGATGATGATCACACTGTCATCATCGCCGACAACGATATCGCCCGGAAAGACCGGAGCATCTCCACAGCCAATTGGTTCGTTGATTGCGATGGCCTCGTTGGTCGTAAGGTTCGTCGGCGATGACGGGCGCGAATGATAGGCTGGCATCTCCAGCTTGGCGATGTTCATGGCATCGCGAAAACCGCCATCGGTCACGACACCGGCTCCGCCGCGCATCATCAACCGGGTGATTAAGATGTCGCCTGCACTGGCGGCTGTCGCCGATTTCCGGCTATCCATCACCAACACATGGCCCGGCGGGCAGGTTTCGATAGCCACACGTTGCGGATGCTCGGGATTACGGAACTCACCTAATTGATTGCGGTCTTCACGCGCGGGCATGTAGCGTAGAGTGAAAGCTGGGCCGACCATGTTCTTGCCCTTTTGCGACAGAGGGCGGACGTCCTGGATCGCCTGGTGGCGCAAACCACGCTTGTAAAGGGCGGTCGCCAGAGTGGCGACAGAGACCTGTTCGAGCTTTTCTTTCGTCTCGGGTTTCAAGGGCTGATCGGCCATGGCTCAAGTCCTCAGATCAAGCCGTTTGCGGCCATAAATGCGTCGAGTTGTTTCTGTTGCGACGCGGTGAGTGGCCAAGCCGAAGGCGGACGGGTCGGCCCGCAATCATGTCTCTGTGCGATCAGCGCGGCTTTCACGCCGGTGACATTGGTGCCGTTGTGTTCTTCGGCGCGGATATCCTCAAACGCACGCATGTCAGCAATCAGGCTGTTCGCCTTGGCATAGTTCCCGGCAGCAAGTTCTTTATGAATGGCGACCGACCGTTCGGGCCAGACGTTGATCAGGCCGCTGGTGAAGCCGCGCGCGCCGACCGCGTAAAGCGGGGGGGCCCAGACCTCTGCCAATCCGGCAACCCACGTCAGGCTGGGGTCGCAGGCGTCGATGGCGGCGGCAAGATTCAGGGGATTGGGCGTCGCCCACTTGATCCCTTTTACGCCCTCGACTGCACAGAGCTCCGCTATCGCAGCAGTGCCCATTGTATCGTTGCGCAGGTATAGCATCAGCGGCAGTCCGTCGCCGGCATCCGCCACGGCTTTCAGATAATCCACAGTGCCACGGGGGCTCACAAATGGATCAGGCGGCTGGTGAACCATCAAAGCGGTTGCGCCCGCCTCGGCAGAGGCTTTGGCAAGGCGGCAGGCATCGGGCAGGCTGCGGCCGACCCCGGCCAGCAGCGGGGCCCGTCCGTCCATCAGCGCCGCGACCTCGCGCACCATCCTGCAGGCCTCATCCGTCGTCAGGGCATAGAATTCACCAGTGTTGCCATTAACAACGGGCATATGCACGCCTGCGGCCAAGGCCCGGTCGAGGATCGGGGCCAGCTTTTCCGGCGCGACGTCTCCGGCGTTGTCATAGGGTGTGACAAGGATGCCAGAGATTCCGGCCAGTGCAGTATCAAGATCATGTGTCATCAGAAAATATCCGGTTCGCCCGCAGCCGGGCCGTGTTCACGAGTAAGGTAGTCAAAGTCGCATCCGGTATCGGCCTGCCCGACGTGTTTAGAGAACATCCAGCCCCAGCCGCGCTGATAACGGGGTTCAGGGGGTGTCCAGGCCGCGCGGCGGCGTTCCAGTTCCGCCTCGTCCACCAACATGTTAAGCGACCGGTTCGGCAGATCCATGCGCACGATATCCCCGGTCTGCAGCAGGGCCAGCGGCCCGCCGACAAAACTTTCGGGGGCGACGTGCAAGACGCAGGCGCCGTAAGAGGTTCCGGACATGCGGGCGTCCGAGATGCGCAGCATGTCGCGGTGGCCCTGTTTGATCAGCGCCTTCGGGATCGGCAGCATTCCCCATTCCGGGAAACCGGGGCCACCCTGTGGCCCTGCATTCCGCAGGACAAGGACGTGATCAGGCGTCACATCGAGGTCTTCGTCGTCAATCGCCTTTTTCATCTCCGGGTAGCTGTCAAAGACAAGTGCCGGCCCTTCGTGCACATGATATTTCGGATCGCAGGCCGCAGGTTTGATCACGGCACCCGACGGGCAAAGGTTGCCGCGCAGTACGGCAAGCGAGCCCTCGTGATAGACCGGGTTCGACAGCGGGCGGATAACGTCGTCATTGTAAACTTGAGCACCGGCGATGTTCTCGGCCAGCGTCTGCCCATTGACGGAAATGGCAGAGGTGTCGAGCCGATCGGCGATCTGCTTGATCATCGCAAGCAATCCTCCGGCGTAGTGGAAATCCTCCATAAGATAATCCTTGCCCGAGGGTCGGACGTTGGCGAGCAGTGGAACCGTGCGCCCCAAAGCGTCGAGATCATCTAGCGTGAGTTCGACCCCCGCGCGGCGAGCCATGGCGATGAGGTGAACGACGGCGTTGGTGGAACAGCCCGTCGCCATCGCCACGATTGCGGCGTTCTTCACGCTGGCAGGAGTGACAATCTCTTGCATCGACACATCTTCCCACACCATCTCTACGATCCGGCGGCCACACTGGCTGGCCATGCGGGAGTGGTTGGAATCAACCGCAGGGATTGAAGAGGCACCGGGCAGGGTCAGACCCATCGAGTCTGCAATTGCCGTCATCGTCGATGCTGTGCCCATCGTCATGCAGACACCGTGCGACCGGGCAATGCCGCCCTGCACACCGCGCCACTGCTCGTCGCTGATATTCCCGGCCCGACGCTCGTCCCAGTATTTCCAAGCGTCAGAGCCGGAGCCGAGTATCTGCCCGGCGTAGTTGCCGCGAAGCATCGGCCCGGCGGGCAGAAAGATGAACGGAACGCCTGCGCTAAGCGCACCCATGATCAGAGCCGGGGTGGTCTTGTCACAGCCGCCCATCAGGATCACCCCATCGAAAGGATGCGAGCGGATGACTTCCTCGGTCTCCATCGCCAGCATATTGCGATAAAGCATCGAAGTCGGCTTTGTGAATTGTTCATCCACCGACAGCACAGGCATCTCGATTGGAAATCCGCCAGCCTGATGCACACCACGCTTCACCTCTTTGGCGCGTTCAGGGAAGTGGCCGTGGCAGGAATTGATCTCGGACCAGGTGTTCAGGACGCCGACAATGGGCTTCCCGATGAACTCTTCTTCGGCATAGCCCAATTGCATCATGCGAGAGCGATGACCGAAGCTGCGTAAATCGTCCGGAGCGAACCAACGCGAAGATCTCAGGGTATCGGGTGTCTTGGTCACAGGCGCCTCCTTCTGCCTTTGTGTATGCGCATACACTCAAGGCGGTCAAGCTCAAAGGACCCATTATTGCCCTAAAATAAAATATTTCTGACGGTTATTGACAGAAAGATATCTGCCGTGCTTATTGCTATGTATGCGCATACATTACTGTTCAAACGTTCGGTGAAACACGCCGAACATGACAAAGCAGGTCGCGCTTTGTGACCGCATGGGAGGACATCATGACCATTTCTCGCCGTAACTTTCTTGCCACGTCGGCTGCAGGCGCTGTGGCCCTGGCGGCACCGTCGCTGGCACGCGCACAGCAATTGCCCCGCAATGTGCGTCTGGTGATCGGCTCCACCTCGACCGGGGGAGATACCTATCAAAACTCGTCCATTGTCGCGGATGCCCTGGCAGAACATCTGGGTATCAACATCCGCGTTGACGCCGTCGGTGCGTCCGAAGGGTTCCGCGCTCTTGGCCGGGACAGTCGTGGCACCACGCTGATGATGTTTCACGACCAGTCTTATCTGGGCAACCTTTACGGGCGCGAGGGCTATGCAAACCCATTCGAGGCCTACACGGTTGGCCAGACGGTTTCGATCAACCCGGGCAACGCGTACCTCGTACCAAAGTCGTCGACCTACAACTCGATGGAAGACATTTTCAACGCAGCCGTGGCAGGTGAGCGCGTCCGCGTCGCGATCCAGCCGGGTGGTGTGTCCGAGATCGGCTTCTCGGCCATGAAGAACGCGGCCAACGTGCGTGCGCCGGGGTCTGCGGACAACCTCGTCGCGGTCAACACCGGCGGCCAGTCCGACAAGAACCAGACGATGTGGGACGACCTTGCCGACTGCATCAACGGCTCAATCCAGGCCAACGAGCAGTTCACGCAGATTGATGACGACACGGCGATGAAGTTCGTGTGGATCACAGCGCGTCAAGCGACCCTGCAGCAGGCACCTGCCGAAGGGATGGGCAACACCACACGCGAAGATCTGCTGAAGTACGCCACGCCAGCGACCTCTGTTACGTTGGACGGCAGCCAGGACTTCACCTTCGACAAGGAGTTCTTCTTCCTTTTCAACAAGGAGATGGACACTGCGATCATCGACCAACTCGACGAAGCGTTGACCGCAATCTACACCGAAGGCGCAATCCAGGAGCGCCAGCTCGGGTCATTCTTCATCCCGAACTTCCTGAATTTCGCGGATGCTCAGGCACACCTGCAGGCAAAGAACGAAACTTATCGCAATGTGCTCGCCCAGATCTCATAACCAGGTGCGAACCTTCTCCCTGTCCGGCACGTTCGGGCAGGGATCATTCCGGCGTAACTGAAGGAGGTCGTGCGGATGGCCCGAACACAAGTCACCATTGATTTCGAAACGTCGCATCTGATCTTCCCGACAATCATTGCGACTGTCCTTACCTTGCTATTTTTGACAATCGTCATCCGCGACCGGTCGCGCATCGCAGGCAGTGGTGCGTATTGGCGGCAGACATTTGCCAGCATGGACAAAGTACGCTTCTTTGGCACGCTCGTGCTGACGCTCATTTATTTCTGGCTGATGGTGCCGGTCGGCAATATGTGGCCGAACACCGGGATGGGCTTTCTGATTTGCTCCGTTCCCTACGTGTTCGCCGTGGGGCTTCTCTATCTGCACGAACGCAGCCTGCGGAACATGATACCAGTTGCGATCATGGCCGCAGTCGCGCCACCCCTGGCTTGGTGGCTGTTTTCTTACATCTTCTTCCTGTCGCTGCCCTGAGAGTCCCGCTCGATGTTCGAATTTATCACACCGCTCTTTTGCCTGCTGATTATCGGCGGCACGTTCCTCGGGATCATTTTTGGTTCAATTCCGGGTCTGACGGCGACAATGGCCGTGGCCGTCTGCCTTCCGCTCACTTTTCCGCTTGGGCTCGAAAACGGTCTCGCGCTCCTTCTTGGACTTTATGTCGGGGGCATTTCTGGCGGTCTTGTCCCTGCGGTTCTCTTGGGCATTCCGGGTACACCAAGCTCTATCACCACAACGTTCGACGGGTTTCCAATGGCGGCATCCGGCGAGGGGGAAAAAGCGCTTCGGATCGGCATCGTATCGTCGTTCGTTGGAGGGCTGATCTCGCTTGGGATCCTTTTCGCTTTCGCGCCGACGCTCGCGCGGTTCGCAATTGAGTTCTCTTACGTCGAGAAATTCCTCATCATCTTATTTGCTCTAACTGTTATGGCGGCGCTGTCAAAGGACCTGCTGTTGGGCATCTTTTCGGGCGTTCTCGGCATCTTCCTGTCGCTCATCGGCCGATATGACATCTCTGACGGTGGCAACGGCAAGATGCGTCTCGTGCCGCAGGAATGGGACTATTACCTCGACAACGGTTTTTCGCTGTTGCCGGTTCTGATCGGCCTTTTCGGCCTTGCCGCGATCCTCGAACAGGCGGAGATCGGTGTGCCCAAGGGGCACAGCCGGGAAGATCTGAAGGTCGGGGGCGAAAGCACGTTCTCATTTGGCATCTTTCGCAACCAGGCCGGTAACCTTGCGCGGTCGAGCTTTATTGGCACGTTTGTGGGCATCCTCCCCGGAGTTGGTGGTTCTGCCGCGTCCCTGCTCGGCTATTCCAACGCGAAGACGTTTTCGAAGCACCCACAAACCTTCGGCAAGGGCGAACCTGCCGGTATTGTCGCGTCCGAGTCTGCCAACAATGGCCTGACGGGTGGCGCTCTGGTGCCGCTCTTGTCGCTTGGCATTCCCGGAGATGCGACAACCGCGATCTTGGTCGGTGCCTTCACATTGCAAGGTATTCAGGTCGGCCCGCTCTTCATCGGCAACAACCCGGACACATGGAATGCGATGATCATTGCGATGCTGCTCGCGAATGTCGCGATGTTCATGATGATGTATATCGCCATCCGGCACATGGCGCTTGTCGTGACAGTGCCCAAGCACATCCTCTTTCCGATCATCCTGATGATGTGTGTCGTTGGAGCCTATACGATCAACTACGGCATTATGTTTGACGTCTGGACGCTGCTGATATTCGGCATTCTTGGCTGGCTTATGGTCAAACTGCGACTTGAGGTAGCCCCGTTCATTATCGGATTCATTTTGGGGCCTTCGTCCGAGGTGTACTTTGTGAAGAGCCTTGAAAGTTTTGGTGACCTGACAATTTTCTTCACCAAGAGCTGGATCGCTGTGGTGCTTTGGATTCTCATCATCGGTTCACTGGTTGGATCTTTTTATATGTCGCGCAGAAATGCTGACCAGAATGCGAGCGGCCGCGCAGTGGGTTGACGACCCAAAGCGAAATGGCAACAAGCTGTTCGGAAGTTGAACTGAAGTTGGCATCAAGAGACGAATCATGGCGCGAGCGCGCGTGACAATGGCAGCGGTGGGGCGATTGGCCGGCGTGAGTCAGGTCACGGTGTCCCGTGCGCTTTCAGATCCGTCCAAAGTGTCAGCGGAAACGCTGCGCCGGATCAATGAAGCCATCGAAGCGACGGGCTTTGTTCCCAATGCGGTCGCTGGGGCGCTGGCATCCAGTAAGTCGTGGCTCGTTTCGGCCCTCGTCCCTTCGATCACGAACATCACTTACAATTCCCTGATAAAAGAGTTCTCCAGCCGCTTGCGAGATCAGGGGTATCAGGTTCTCTTGACGGATTGCGGCTTCGACCCTGTGGACGAAGAAACCACAATTGCGCGTCACTTGTCGCGCAGACCTGATGCCATTCTTTTGACAGGGATTAATCACACGGCACAGGCTCGCCGAATGCTGCTGAGCGCGAATATCCCCGTGGTCGAGATTTGGGAGCTGACCGAGAGCCCCATTGATCTGTGCGTTGGCTTCTCGCATCAGACCGCGGGTCAAGAGGTCGCGGAGTACGCCATCGAAGCGGGCTTTACTCGGCCAGCCACTATTTCAGCCAACGACGAGCGCGCGCGGCGTCGTGCCGATGCGTTTGCACGGGCATTTCATCGCCGCAAGGCTGCGGAGGTTGAGGCGGTTCAATTGAATGGCGAAGCGAGCCTTGCCGAAGGAAGAAAGGCGACCGCTGACCTTCTTGAACGCAAGGAGAGTTCGTTCGACGTTATTTTCTGCAGTTCTGATCTCATCGCCCAAGGCGTGCTGATCGAAGCGCGTAGCAGAGGTCTGAACGTGCCGGGAGATCTTGCGGTGATAGGTTTTGGCGACCAGGATTTTGCAGCAGCATTAGAAACCCCGCTCACGACCGTTCGTGTCGACCGCGCAAAAATGGGAATGATTGCTGCGAGCGAAGTGCTGACGCGTATGCAGTCCGAGACCTCCCCGAGCAAGTTTGTCGATTTGGGCTTTGAAATCATAAAGAGGCGGTCTGCCTAAGAATAGCTGCCGAGCTCATGCGTCCTTTTGCTTGAGATGAGCGTCGCAATCTTGCACCGCAAGTGTCTGCTTCTGCCCAACCGAGTCCATCTACTCGCACCCGCAGCGAATGACAGAAATCCGCCGAACAGATGATGCCCGACGATTTTCTGGTGCCGAGGACTTTCCGGTGAAGCGCGGGGATCCGGACAGATATCAGTCCCTGAGCCTCAAGGTGCTCGATGAAGGCCTTTTCGTGCTGGTCACCCCGCTCGCGCAAAATCTCGAGAAGCGGGTCCCAGTGCTTTGGTTTCGCAAGCGCTCCTTCGACGACCTGAAGATCCAGCTCCGTCAGATG
>JAUHVR010000023.1 GCA_030424865.1 Alphaproteobacteria bacterium
TCATGTTCGGGCGCCTCAAGGACTGGAGGCGCGTGGCAACCCGCTATGACCGCTGTCCAAAGGTCTTTCTCTCAGCCATCGCTCTCGCGGCAACCGTCATCTACTGGTTATGAATCCTGACCCTAGCGCGGCGGTATAAAATCAAATGATGCCTTGTAAGACGAATAATTGCCCAAGATGCGTTTCTCTTTTGAGAAGCAGAGCACAGCAAAATCAATCGTTTGCCTGATAAACCACTAAAGAACAATAATTTTGACAGCGTATACACATGCGGGGGCACGCCCCAGGTGGGAAGTCTCAGCCAACATCGAATTTTGGCAGCCTGTCCTCAAACATAGTGGATTTGATGATTGATGTGTTCGTCTCCGCCCGGTCGTGAAACGGTAGTAGGATCTCGTCTAGCTCCGAGATCTCTTTGATCAGAAGACGGCAAACATAGCAGTCATCCCCGGTGACCCTGTGGCAGGAGATAAATCGATCTTCTTCTTCGATCATCTTTTCAACAACATGCAGATGCCCGCTGCGGGGCTTGACTCTGACCAAAGCCTGAATGGAGTATCCGAATTTGCTTAGGTCCAACTGTGCCGAGAAGCCTGTAATGTAGCCTTTTTCCTGAAGGCTGCGCAGCCGCTCGCCCACAGCAGGACCCGACAATCCCACGTATTTGCCAACGTCAGACAGGCTTGAGCGCCCATGGCCCTCCAAAACCTCAATGATTCTATAGTCTGTTTCATCAATGGCTTTTGACATGCGCGCCATGTTATCAAAAATGCATTCGATCAGAAAGCCAATTGTGTAATTTACCTTTGATAACGCCGGTACTGATGGCCTGTGACTTGCTAAGATGCGCCAAATCAGGATTGGAGAATAGCATGAACATTCAACGTATTGCGGCGTTCAGCCAGGGAACAGAAGGTGGCAACCCAGCTGGTGTCGTTCTGCTGGACCAGGAAGCCTCTGCCAAAGATATGGCGCGCGTTGCGGCAGAGGTTGGGTACTCGGAAACTGCTTTCGCTGTGAAGCTCGATGCTTTGGGCAAGACTTGGCGCGTTCGCTATTTCTCTCCAGAGTCAGAGGTTCCCTTTTGTGGCCATGCAACAATCGCGCTTGGTGCTGCCCTGGGGAAGAAACATGGCTCAGGGAGCTATTCGCTGATCCTAAATGACGCCGAGATCACGGTCTCTGCGGAAAGCACTGCAGATGGAGTGACAGCAACGTTGTCTTCGCCACCGACAAAGAGCCGCGACATGTCAGCTGAGGAAAAACAAGATGTCTTGGCGTTGTTCGATCTTTCTGAGAATGACCTCGATCCAAGGATCGCACCGGCCTTCATCCATGGAGGTGCGAACCACGTTGTCTTGCCGCTCAAATCGCGTGAGCGATTGGCCGCGATGAATTATGACCTCGATGCAGGTCGAACTGTCATGCGAAAGCACGATCTTGTGACGGTTATGTTGGTGCACATTGAGGGGAACCAAACCTTTGTTGTCCGCAACGCCTTTGCATCAGGAGGCGTTTTGGAAGATCCGGCAACAGGTGCGGCCGCGGCCGCTTTCGCAGGATACTTGCGCGATTGCGGTTGGCCGCATGGTGGAAGTTTCACAATCCGGCAAGGCGAAGACATGGGGTCACCGTCCTTGATTAACGTCTCGCTTAACGGTGTGGCAGGCTCTCCGGTAAGTGTTTCCGGCGGGGTGCGAGACATAGAATGATGGCGTGTGCCAGCGCGACCGGCGCACGACGCGGCGATCCATCGTAGTTCAGGCGTGCAGCCAACAAACTCTCTGATGACGGCTTGGTTCGTTTTGTTGGTCAGGGTTTTTGACGACGGATATGTGCGTTCAAGTTCTTAGCTCGAACGAGAGGAAATTTCATGATCGCACGATTGGCCCCAGACACGGTTCGTTCGGTTCCCACACAATATCAGGGCATCTACGTGCATGGGACGCAAATTGATGATCCCAAATCGCTGGTTTTTTTGTCGGGACAAATTGGAGTCGCCCCTGACGGGACAACACATGAGGGGTTCGAACGGCAATGCGAACAGGCAATGATGAATGTTGAAGCCCTTTTGGAAAACGCAGGCATGGACACTTCGAACATCTTGCGAGTGGTTTACTATGTAACCGACGCGTCCTTTCTGCCGGACCTCTCCAAGGTAAGGCAGGCGCGCTGGAACAAAGGTCAGGCGCCGTCTGTCACAACATTGGTTGTAGCCGGGTTGGCCGCACCAGACCTTTTGGTCGAGATTGAGGTTACTGCAGCTTGCTAGGACAATGGGCGATGCCAGACCAGTTTTGGGCCCTTGTTCTATTCGCCTTGATTGCCACGGGTTCACCCGGTGGAGCGACAACATTGGCAACAGCATCCGGTGCAAGGTTCGGATACCGAAGGAGTGTCCCTTTGATCGCGGGCATTGCCTGTGCCTTGGCCTCTTTGATGGCTGTGTCGGGTACAAGCCTTGCGACGACTTTCAAAGCCATTCCCTCGCTCGAACTCACGGTTAAAGCCATCGGGTCGATATACCTGCTTTGGCTCGCGGCGAAGATTGGGTTTGCCGGACCACCAGCCAAGACTGGCTTTGATAGGGAACGTCCGACAAAGTTCTTGGGCGGAGCCTTGCTGTTGGTGGTGAACCCAAAGGCTTGGGCGATGGCCGTTGGCGTGGCGTCTTCATTCTCTGATCTTGTTTCTGAACCGTTGGTTCTGGGCGGGCTATTGGCGCTGATCTTTGCTGTATCAGCCTGCGTGTCTTTGACGATCTGGGCGATGGTTGGTGGTATTGTCTCTCGTGCTCTGAATGAAATCTGGCATTGGCATTTGTTCAATGGAGTCATGGCTGGACTGTTGATAGCTTCTATTCTTCAGCTGTGGGTGTGACCTGAGCTTGTCGAACAATCGTTCTAAGACCGACGACCGGGCATCGACACCGGCAAAAACTGAGAACTGGAGCAATTCACCCGATGGGTGTGATCCAATGGTTCCATTGTTAGTAGCCATAAAGCTGGCTTATCACGACACGGATTGTTGAATTTGTAGCTTCCCCAACAACGGCCCAACTCTGTGTGAGCGGAACACAGATATGCCGTACGGGCCGAAAAACTCGTGATGAGCTCGATAGCCGTTCTCAAGCGTATGCCGCTCACATCCGGCTTGGCCACGTCGTTGGGTAATGGAAAGACAAATGAGACAACTACATAAGATAATCAAATATCTCTTCCAAAAATATCACTCGTCAAGGTGTCTCGAGCGATGTTTGCAATGGTGCAAAGACCCGCTTTCGCATCCTGCACTCAGGCAGATGGATGAAAAGGGGCTCGCAGATCTACCATTCGACCCAAGCCGCATTTGCTCTGAGTGACTGCGGATGGAAGAAGTGATGTTTTGCATCGGTTTCCCTTCTAGCGTCATTGGCCAACTTTGAACAATGAGACCAGCTCGACTTTCGCGTTGAAACTCTGCGACCGCAAAAATGCCCATACAAACAAGGACAACCAAAATGCACATCGGATTGATTGGCGGAATAGGGCCGGCAGCGACGGATTTCTATTATCGAGGCTTGATCAAAGCGGCGGCAACGCTGGGTCGAGACCTGGACGTTACAATTGTTCACGCTGACATCTCGACATTGCTTAGGAACCTGGCCGAAGATGATCGCTCAAAGCAGGTTGGCATTTATGAGCGTCTGACTTCGCGACTTGCCGCTGCTGGGGCTGAGTGTGTTGTTGTAACCTCGATTGCTGGACACTTTTGCATCGAAGAATTCAAAGTGATCTCTCCACTCCCTGTGGTCGACATTACCCAGGTCATATTGGACGACCTCCAAAGTGCCGGAACACATACGGTGGGCATTCTTGGGACAAGCACTGCCATGACAACTGGTTTGTATTCAAAACTGGAGCCAGTCCGTGTTTTGGCGCCTTTGGGAAGCATGCTTTCAGATGTTCACGAAGCATACGTTGAGTTGGCACAGTCGGGCAATCCAACTGACGCGCAAGTGGATACATTCGTAAAAGCCGGCCACAGTCTGTTGGATCAGGGTGCGCAAGCTATTTTGCTAGGCGGCACCGACCTTAATGCCGTATTTGCTGAACAAACCTATGGGCTGCCTCTTGTCGATTGTGCCGAGCTTCATCTCAAAGCCATTGAAAATATGATATGACGGCAAGAAGAGGGCAATTTTCGTCAAGCGCCGACTTGAGTACCGCCAATTGCCGCTTTTTGTCGGCCAGAACTGCCAGCTGTATCATGTAAGTCCTCCCATCACTTGTCGGCAAGTCGGACTTGACCAAACCCCAAGACGTGCTGCGGCTAAGGTTGCGCCACTTAGATGTTCAACACCGCAGATCACACACTATAGCAACGATTACGAGGTCCATTTTGGTCTTTTCAAACGGACCATAACGAAATATCGTATACTATAGTATACCGAGGTATACATAAGGTAATAATATGAAAACATTAGAGAACATTGTAGTCGCCCGCACTGAACTGCGTATGGCCTGGGAACGATTGGGTGCCTTTCTATCTGGCTCTGAAAGCGCCGCGGGTGACGAGCTAAGGGTAGAAAGCGCTCGCAAGCTCCAGTCGGCCATAGGTTCGTCGTTGGAACTTGTTTCTGACGAAGCATTCACTCAGGCGCTGGATCAATATTGCTACTTTCACTCGTCCGAGGAGGGCTGAGTTTTGGAGCCGTATCGAGCATTGACGAAGGGTGATCAAACGATAGATAACATCGGCGAAAGTCATTTGGCTTTCGCTGCCAAAATCGCCGACGCCAACCGCCGAGCATTGTTGGCAGGCATGGTAACTGGTGCATTTGCCGTTGGATGTTTCGTTCTTGGAATGAGCGGATTGGCAACTCTGCTTGGATTATTCAGCATATTGCTCGGCTGCGTTCTACTGCCTTATCGATGGTCCAATGCCAGAAAGCTCCCAAGTTCTCCTAAAGATCACGTCAAAGATTTGGTCCAGCATAAGAGTCCGAATCCGCTAGGACTTGGAGAGTAACCGCAAAGTAAAGTCTGTAAGCGGTTTTGTGTTGGTAAGACCATCAAGACATAAACCGGACTTTTCGGCGAAAGCCAAAAATCACGACTATTCACGATCAACTCGAAAGATGTGGCCTTGCAAATGGACAGGCCTCTCTCGCGGTTCGGAAATTCCGCTTGGCCGATTGTGCCAGCCAATGTCTCGCTTCATGTGACGCGACAATTGGTCGGCGTTGCTCCGTGAACCACACCTGGTTCCAACCACTTGTCCGCAGAGCCAACGAGTGAACTTCAATGGAATTCCATTGATCCGCACTTTTCGTCACCTTCTACAAGAGCCAATGGTTTTCCGATCGTGATTGACATTGACTTGGGCGAAAGGTGGCGCGAAAACAAATTCATCACATCGCCAATCCATTAGTTGAGTTTATGCCTTGAAGCGCAATCTCCCTCCCTTGCCAGCTATTCGCGCCTTCGATGCCGCCGCACGTCATGGCTCGTTCACATCGGCTGCGGATGAGCTTGGCATGACCCAAGCTGCCGTCAGTTATCAGATAAAAATCCTGGAAGAGCGGGTTGGCTCACCACTATTCGAACGCTTTGCCCGAGGCGTGGGCCTAACCCAAACTGGCCAAAAATTGTTTCATCATAGTTCGGCGGCGCTGGATATTCTGTCTGACGCGTACAGTGATGCGATAGGGGCTCATGAAGGTACTTTGTCCCTCAGCGTGATCCCAACTTTTGCAACAAATTTCTTGGCGCAGCGCTTGGGTCGGTTCCAACTGCAGCATTCAGATCTCGCTGTACGTATGGAGATAAGCGAGGACCTGTCCGATTTCGCCACTGGCAATGTCGATGTCGCGATCCGAAGTGGGCGAGGGGAATGGGACGGTTTGGCAAGCCATCTCCTTCTGCCAACAACATTTACACCAATGCTCGCGCCCAGCCTTGCGAACAGCCTGGGAGGACTCAATCGCCCCGAGGATCTTCTGGAGCTGCCGATTCTTTCGCGAGACGACCCGTGGTGGCAAGCGTGGCTTTCAATTGTTGGTTTGGGAGCGGCGACAATCAAATCTGGCGATGTGCGGTCATTCGGCTCTCAAATCGTTGAGGCAGGGGCTGCGATGGCCGGACACGGCGTTGCAATGCTCACTCCAGCATTCTTTCAGTCAGAGATTGCCAATGGCGCGTTGCTTCAGCCGTTTGATACGGTCGGGGATGATGGGAGTGGATACTGGCTTGTCTACCCAGAGAGCCGTAGGAACTCTTTGAAAATCAAGCGCTTTAGATCCTGGCTTGCGAAGGAAACACAATTTTTCCGAGAAGGATAAGCCATAAGCCTGCTTTCTAGCTGGGCGCCAAATCTTGTTGGTCAAAGGATGTAAAGAGTGGGAGGACAGACCCAAATCCACGAAGCTCAGCACCTTGTCTGGTCTTTGCGTAGTCTAAGGTGTCTCTCAGATGTCAGGTTCCGATAGAACAGCCAACAGTGTGCACGGCGCACTGCCTGAAGTGCTTCGAACCTATATCAATGCCTACAACAGCTTCAACGTTGGGATAATGTTGGAGTGCCTGGATGAGAGCATTCACTTTACCAACATCACTGACGGAAAGATCAGCGCAGAAACGGCTGGCATAGAGGCCTTTGAATTGATGGCGCAGCAGGCCGTATGCTTGTTCTCGAGCCGAGAGCAGATTGTCAGAAATTCAATATCTGTCTCGAATTTCATTTTGGTTGAGATCGACTACCAGGCGATCGTTGCGAAGGATCTTCCAAACGGCTGGAGAGCCGGTTCGGAGATTCAGCTCACTGGCAAATCCTTGTTTGAATTGGACAACAAGCTGATTTGCCGACTTATTGATGAGGCTTAGACTGTTGTGAAGAAACACGGTAACTCAGTTCTTATTACAGGCGGAACGTCTGGTATTGGCGAAGCACTGGCAGTCAAATTTCATGAACGTGGTGACACAGTCTACGTTTGCGCGAGAGATGAGGAACGTTTGGCCGCATTCTCAAGAATGAATGACGGGATCCAAACCCGACGATGCGACATTCAGGACAAAGATGACATTGCGAAGCTCTGCGAAGAGTTAGGTGGTGAAATCGACATCCTCATCAACAATGCAGGCATCCTGCAGGAAATCCCTTTGTATCGGCACTCTTGCCTTGATGATCAACTGCGCGAGGTCGATATCAATCTCAATGGGATGCTGCGAATGATCAGCGCATTCCTACCTGGCCTTGTTGAAAGAACGAACCCGATCATCGTCAACGTAACGTCGGCAACATCTTTCATACCAGAAGCAAAGGCGCCAATTTACAGTGCGACCAAGGCTGCACAGCACGCTTTCACCAAGTGCTTACGCCATCAGTTGAAAGCGCATGGAGTTGAAGTCGTCGAGCTCATCCCGCCTTTGACGGACACTCCGATGGCCGCACATGTTGAAGGTATACCCAAGATATCTTCAGACCGTGTTGCCGATGCGCTGCTCAAAGGACTGGCGAGGGGCCGAACTGAAATTGCACCGGGGATGGGTCGCGTTGCAATGGTGATGGCGAGACTGTCTCCTGCGTTGGCATTCAAGATGCTAAACAAAACGACCTAAATTTTTTTAGCCGGTACATTTACAACATGGACGCGGCAAATCCGGTAAGTCATCCTTCTGGCGATCATTTCTTTTGACAGCTATGCGGGCAATGCTGCCTCACAAGCGCGGGCGTATTGCGCAGACTTGGGTGCCGTTCATAAAGCCGATTGTCTGGACCGATGATTGCGACCGAAGAAGGGCTGAGCGCGCCCGATGCGATGGCATAGCGCGACAACCCCGCATCGCGCAGGATCGGCGGCGCGTTGCGCCCCGCAATGACCTATGCTCTCCGAGTGTCGCTCACGTCGGTCGCCCCATATATGCGCGACATCCATTGGCTGTTCATGCTGATACGAGCAAAGGTGTCATGCCGAAATCGAAAAACCCCGAGTGTCTGCCAATGGTGACAACGGGCATCGATCAAAGCCAGGTGACATACGAAGGGTGGCCTCTCGATTGCGGGGTCCGTTTTTTCATGTTTGGGACGTGCCGCCAACGGTGGAAACGGCCATGCAATGCCCGCAGGAACGAGCATTGTCGAGCAATCTCAGGGGGATAATGGCGGAGAGACAGGGATTCGAACCCTGGGTGGGCTTGCACCCACAACGGTTTTCGAGACCGCCCCGTTCGACCACTCCGGCACCTCTCCGCGGGGGTCTGTGGAGCGTGCGTTTAATGGCAGTTCCGGTGCTGTGCAACAGAGAAATGCAAAAAATCTCTCACACGACGAAATGTGTCAGCCCGGCATCAATGCTTGGCTTCCGGTCTGTCGCTCAGTAGGCTGAATGAAGCTCGGAGGACGGAGACCCCAAGATGCGCCATTTCAGATCGATCGTGGCCGCTGTGACGCTCGGATGTGCGGCCAGCATGGCAACTGCGGATCCGGCTCGCGACCTGATCTATGCGATGGGTCTGAGTGAAATGGTGCAGATCATGCAATCGGAGGGCATCGAATACGGGGATTCCCTGGCGGACGAGTTGTTTCCCGACAATGATCGCACCGTCTGGGATGACACGGTCCGCCGGATCCATGATCCCGCGGCGATGGAAGCGATCATCGTCGGCACCTTCGAAGCCGCGCTCAGCGACGCCGATATCTCGCCCGTGTTGGCGTTCTTCAACGACGGGCCCGGCATGGAGATTGTCAGACTGGAACTGGATGCGCGGCGGGCGATGCTGGACCCGGCCGTCGAAGAGGCCACGTTGGAGGCCTATCGTGCGATGATTGGCGAAGAAACGCCCCGGTTCCGCCAGATCGAAGAGTTTGCAGAAGCAAATGATCTGATCGAGGCCAATGTGGCGGGGGCGCTGAACGCCAGCTTCCAGTTTTATTCAGGACTGGTGGATGGCGGGGCCTTCGAGCTGAGCGAAAGCGAAATCATCCGTGACGTCTGGGCGCAAGAGGACGAAACGCGCACGGATTCGCGGGAATGGGTCTATGGCTTTCTTCTGCTGGCCTACGGGCCGCTTGACGACGACGTCATGGACCAGCATATCGCCCTGACCAAGACTCAGGCCGGGCAAGCGGTCAACCAGGCGCTGTTTGCCGGGTTCAACGCGATGTATGATGAACTTTCCTACGCAATCGGTCTGGCCGCCGCACAGCAAATGCAAATGACCGATCTTTGAGCCGGAATCCGGCTCTGGGCTGTTGACAGGGGGTCGATTCCACCGCATAAGCGCGCATCTCCGCTCAAGGTCTCCTTGGGCGGTTTGACGTTTTGACAATCGTCCGGAGAACGGGCGCGCAGTTCGCGGCGGCAGTCTTGCCAAAAACACCGGGCATCCGGGGCCACAGAACGCGGTAACAAAGGAAGATGCAGATGTTTGCGGTTCTGAAGACCGGCGGCAAACAGTACAAGGTTCAGTCGGGTGACCTGCTGAAAATTGAAAAACTGGCCGCAGACGCGGGTGAAACCGTGCAATTCAACGAAATTCTGATGCTGGGTGGCGAAAGCACCGTTGTTGGCGCTCCGACCGTCGATGGCGCAGCCGTTCAGGCCGAGGTCGTGGACCAGGTCAAGGGCGACAAGGTCATCCACTTCGTCAAGCGCCGTCGTAAGCACAGCTCGAAGCGCACCAAGGGCCACCGTCAGCAACTGACCATGGTTCGGATCACCGAGATCCTGGCCTCGGGCGGTGACAAGACCGGCGTCAAGGCCGCGATTGGTGCCGGTTCGGTGTCGGCTGTTGCCGTTGCTGCGGCCGAAGCGCCCAAGGCAGCCCCGAAAAAAGCTGCAAAGGCTGAAGCTGCCCCGGCCGCCGAAGCCCCTGCCGCAGGTGGCGACGATCTGAAAAAGCTGTCGGGCGTTGGCCCCGCGCTTGAGAAAAAGCTGCTCGCCGCTGGCGTGACCACCTTCGCCCAGATTGCAGCATGGACCGAAGAGGACGTTGCTGCTATGGACGAGCAACTGTCGTTCAAAGGCCGGATCGAGCGTGAAGGCTGGATCGAACAGGCCAAAGAACTGGCTAAAGGCTAAGGAGAGAAAGCATGGCACACAAGAAAGCAGGCGGTTCATCCCGTAACGGTCGCGACTCAGCTGGCCGTCGCCTTGGCGTGAAACTCTACGGTGGCCAGTCGGTCATCCCCGGCAACATCATCGTGCGTCAGCGCGGCACCCAGTTCTGGCCGGGTGAAGGCGTTGGCATGGGCAAGGACCACACCATCTTTGCAACCGAAGAAGGCGCGGTAAGCTTCCGCAAGGGCTTCAAGGGCCGCACCTTTATTTCGGTTCTGCCAGTGGCGGAGGCCGCGGAATAAGCCGACCTTAAGGTTTTCAAGAAATCAGGGGGATCGGCAATCGCCGGTCCCCTTTGCGTTTTGGATCCAAGGTGACCGCAAAGGATTTGAGGAGATCCCGGTCACCCCGTTCCGAACAATGTGCGCGGAGGGAAAGCACATGAGTCTTGACGCAACAACGCTGCAGCAGACGGTCGTGACCGACCGTTTCGATCTGCGCCCGGTCCGGGTGTCCGATGCTGGTCCAATCGAGATGTGGGGAGCCGACGAACGGGTCGCGCGCATGACCACCTCGATCCCGCATCCACTTCCGCCGGGGACAACCGAAGCGTTCATCGCCCGCGTGACTGCCGAGGATCGGGAAGAGGACGTCTGGGCCATCGACGGCACCAAGGTGGGCGGCCCCGAGGTCATGGGCCTGATCGCCCTGCAGCGCATGGATCGCAACCAGTCCGAAATTGGCTACTGGATCGCGCCGCATTTCTGGAACACCGGGCTGGCGTCCCAGGCGGTCAAGGCCCTGGTCGAGGCGAACCCGCGTAGCAACGACACCATGTTTGCCAGCGTTTTTCAGGACAACCCGGCCTCGGCCCGTGTGCTGACCAACTGCGGCTTCGAATACATCGGTGACGCCGAGGCGTTCAGCGTCGCTCGCAATTCAAAGGTCCAGACCTGGACCTACCACAAGAAACTGACCTGCGCGTGACCGCTTGAGGCGGCGCGCGTCTGGGTCTAGAGACAACTGACACAGCTAAGGGCACGCGCCGCTATGAAATTCCTCGATCTTTGCAAGGTCTACATCCGCTCGGGTTCGGGCGGGAACGGCTGCGTCAGCTTCCGGCGTGAGAAGTTCATCGAATACGGCGGCCCCGATGGCGGCGACGGTGGTCACGGCGGCTCGGTCTGGGCCGAAGCCGTGGACGGGCTGAACACGCTGATCGATTTCCGCTATCAACAGCACTGGTTTGCCGACAATGGCCGCCCCGGCGCGGGCCGTCAGCGCACCGGGGCCAATGGCAACGACATTGTTCTGAAAGTGCCCGTCGGGACCGAGATCCTGGACGAAGACGAAGAAACCGTCGTGGCCGATCTGGCCGAACTCGGCGACCGCGTGCAACTTGCCAAGGGCGGCAACGGCGGCTTCGGCAATCTCTATTTCAAAAGCTCGACCAACCAGGCGCCGCGCCGTGCAAACCCCGGTCTGCCGGGTGTCGAGCGCACGCTTTGGCTGCGCCTGAAACTGATCGCGGATGTGGGCCTGCTGGGTCTGCCCAATGCAGGCAAGTCGACCTTCCTCGCCGCCACCTCGAACGCGCGCCCCAAGATCGCCGATTATCCCTTCACCACCCTGCATCCCAACCTGGGCGTGGTGGGCGTGGACGGTGCCGAATTCGTGGTGGCCGACATCCCCGGCCTGATTGAAGGCGCCAGCGAGGGCAGGGGCCTTGGTGACCTGTTCCTGGGCCATGTGGAGCGCTGCTCGGTGCTCTTGCACCTGGTCGATGGCACCTCGGGCAGCTTGATCGAGGATTACCACACGATCATCGGCGAGATCGACGCCTACGGCGAGGGCCTGACCGACAAGCCCCGCATCACCGTGCTGAACAAGGTCGACACGATGGATGCCGAGGAACGCGAATTCCTGCGCGAAGAGTTGGAAGCCGCCAGCGGTGGCCCGGTTCTGGAAATGTCGGGCGTCAGCGGCGATGGCACAACCGAGGTGCTGCGCGCCCTGCGCGCCCACGTCGATGAAAACAAGCTGCGCTTCAAGCAATCGGACGACACCGAAGACGAGCAGGCGACATGGCAGCCCTGAGCAGCGCCAAACGGGTTGTGGTCAAGATCGGCTCGGCCCTTCTGGTCGACCGCACCTCTGGCGCGTTGCGTGGCGACTGGTTGACCAGCCTGGCCGCCGATGTGGCAGCGCTGAAGGCGCGCGGCACGGATGTGGTGCTGGTCTCGTCAGGCTCCATCGCGCTGGGGCGCGGTATCCTGAACCTGCCCGCAACCACATTGCCACTTGAACAATCCCAGGCCGCTGCCGCCGTTGGCCAGATCCGCCTCGCGCGCGCTTACGAAGAGGTGCTCTCGCCCCACGGCATCACCACGGCGCAGGTGCTGGTCACGCTCGAAGACAGCGCCAACCGCCGCCGCTATCTGAACTCGCGGGCCACTCTGGAGACCCTTCTGGGCCTGGGCGTCGTTCCGATCGTGAACGAAAATGACACGGTTGCCACGGATGAAATCCGCTATGGTGACAACGACCGACTGGCCGCGCAGGTCGCGGTGACAGTGGGCGCAGATGTGCTGGTCCTGCTCAGCGACGTTGACGGGTTTTACTCTGGCAACCCCAACACGGACCCTGATGCGAAACGCTTCGACATCATCGACGAGATCACGCCGCAGATCGAGGCCATGGCCGGTGACGCCGGGTCTGGTCTCTCCAAAGGTGGCATGAAGACCAAGGTCATGGCTGCGCGCACCGCCACCGCCTCGGGCTGCGCCATGGCGATCACTGAAGGATCGGTCGATAACCCCTTGTCCGCTCTGGAAAACGGCGCCAACGCCACCTGGTTCACGCCACAGCTTGACCCCCACGCCGCGCGCAAGCGCTGGATCGCCTCGATGAAACCCCAGGGCCATCTGACCGTCGACAGCGGTGCCGCGCGCGCCCTGCAACAAGGCAAGTCGCTCTTGCCGGCAGGTGTCGCCGATGTCTCGGGCACATTTGGGCGCGGCGATCCGGTCCAGATCCGCGACACCCAAGGCCGCGACCTTGGCATGGGCCTGATCCGCTACACCGCCTTGGAAACCCAAAAGATCAAGGGCCAACGCAGCCAGGAGATTGAAACCCTTCTGGGCTACCCGGGCCGCGCCGTCCTGATCCACCGGGATGACATGGCGCTTTAACCCTTTCATTTTTCTCATAAATACTCAAATCCACCCCCTGGCAAAGGTTCCGACAATGACAGATACAGCGAACATCCCCGCCGTCATGGCCGATCTGGGCGCCCGTGCAAAACGCGCCGCAGCGAAGCTCGCCTTTGCCCCAGTCGAGGCCAAGCAAAAGGCGCTGGAGGCTGCCGCTGACGCCGTCTGGGCCAACCGCGCCGCCATCATCGAGGCCAATGCCAAGGACATGGAGTTCGGCCGCAGCAAGGGTCTGAGCGACGCGATGATGGACCGGCTGATGCTGGACGAGGCGCGCATTCAGGGCATCGTCGACGGTCTGCGCGCCGTTGCGGGCCAGGATGATCCCGTGGGCGAAGTCATGGACCAGTGGGACATGCCCTCGGGTCTGAACATCCAGCGGGTCCGCACCCCTTTGGGGGTCATTGGCGTGATCTACGAATCCCGCCCCAACGTCACCGCCGATGCAGGTGCGCTCTGCCTGAAATCCGGCAACGCCGTGATCCTGCGCGGCGGTTCGGAAAGCTTCCACAGCTCGGGTGCCATCCATGCAGCGCTGGTCGAGGGCCTGCGTGCCGCCGATCTGCCCGAGGACGCCATCCAGCTGGTGCCGACCCGCGACCGCGCGGCGGTTTCGGAACTCTTGACCATGACGGACCACGTCGATGTCATCGTGCCGCGTGGCGGCAAAGGCCTTGTCGGCCTCGTTCAGCGCGAGGCGCGGGTGCCGGTTTTTGCCCACCTCGAAGGCATCGTGCACATCTTTGTCGACAAGGACGCCGACCCGGTGAAATCGCTCGAGGTGGTCCTGAACGCCAAGACCCGCCGCACCGGCATCTGCGGGGCGGCAGAATGCCTGTTGATCCACAAGGATGCCGTGGACACTGTCGGCCAGGGCGTGATCCGCGCCCTGATCCAGGCCGGTGTCACGGTGCACGCCGACGCGGGTTTGCAGGTCATCGAGGGCACGGTTCCCGCAACGGACGAGGACTGGGGCAAGGAATACCTGTCGATGAACATCGCCGCCCGTGTGGTTGACGATGTCGACGGCGCGATCGAGCACATCCGCGCCTATGGGTCGAACCACACCGACTGCATCCTGACCGAAGACACCGCAACCGCGGCGCGTTTCTTTGAACGGCTCGACAGCGCGATCCTGATGCACAATGCCTCGACCCAGTTTGCCGACGGCGGTGAGTTCGGCATGGGGGCCGAGATCGGGATTGCGACCGGCAAGATGCACGCGCGCGGCCCGGTTGGGGCCAAGCAGTTGACAAGCTTCAAATATCTGGTGACCGGCGACGGCACCGTACGCGGCTGAGGATCACACCAAAAGGCGCAGACCCGTGTCGTCAAGGCGCGTGAAGCCCTTGTCCGGGTCTTCGCCAATCAGGGCCCGAAGCATCTGGAAGTGAATCTTTGATGGCTCGCTGCTGGCTGCGCTGCCCGGAGTAACAAGCGCCTGCATCTCGTCCCGCGGGATCATCCGAGACGCGGTCAGCAGAACCTCGAACCCATCCGGGATCCGGGCCACCTCGACCAAGCCGCCAGTTGGCGACAATGTCGCCAGACACAAGACGCTGAGGCAGATCTTTTGCGCCTCTCGTCGTGAAAACGCGCCCGACGGCAGATCGGCGAATTTCAGGCGTGGCGGACCTCCGGGCGCGGCCAGAAGAGAGGCAAGTTCACTGGAGGACACCGCGCCATCCCCCTGTGACTGCCCAAATGCCAGTCGGAAGAACCGGATTTTTGCAACTGCCGCCTGCGCGCTCTGCTGGACAAGCTCCAGTTCGGGCCCCATTTGCAGTTCGGGTGACAGGGTCAATAGCTCCAGCCCGTTCTGAATCGCGCCCAACGGGCTTGTCAGATCGTGGCAGATGCGCGACCCCAAGGCCGTCGCCAGGGTTGTGGGTTCGTCTCGCATGGCGGCTCTCCGATGAAAGGAATGGATTTGATGAACGACCTGAACTCTTTGCTGGAACCGGGCATGTATGTCCGCCATCCCGACCAGGCCGATTGGGGACTTGGGCAGGTGCAATCCAACATCGGTGGGCGGATCACGGTGAATTTCAGGGAGTGCGGCAAGGTCGTCATCGATGGGGGTCAGGTCGCCCTGGAACTTGTTCTTGATCCCCAAGCGTGATCCGCAATGGTTAACAGAGTGTTAATGCACGCAAGCGGCCAAGCGGACACGGCGGAGCCTTGCTCATCGGTCAACCGGTTGCCAAGCCGGTCGCGCTTGCCTAAACCGGCGCCACGTGTCCCATTCAGGCCCGCGAGATGACAGTCAACACACCTCAGTTCAAGGCGCGCCTGGCCGAAACGGCAGACGAAATCGAAGCGGCGCAACGTCTGCGTTATCAGGTCTTTGTTCAAGAGCTTGGTGGCTCCGGTGACATGGTCGACCACGAAAAGCGCCTCGAAGCAGACCGGTTTGACCCCTATTTCGATCACCTTCTGCTGTATGACACCCTGCGGGAAACGGATCCCGTGGTCGGCGTCTATCGTCTGTTGCGCGACAGCAAGGCCGCCGAGATCGGACAGTTCTATTCTGAAGATGAATATGACCTTACGGCGCTGAAAACCTCGGGTCGCAAGCTTCTGGAACTTGGGCGGTCCTGTCTGCATCCCGATTATCGCGGCGGCATGGCGATGTTCCACCTGTGGAACGCGCTGGCAGAGTATGTCTTTGCCCATGAGATCGAGATCCTGTTCGGCGTCGCCAGCTTTCACGGCACCGACGCGGCGCAGCTGGCGCATCCGCTGTCACACCTGCACGACCGACACCTTGCGCCGCCGGACCTGCGGGTGCGGGCGCGCGCCTATCAGCCGATGACGCTGGTACCCGCCGATCAGATCGATCGCCGCCGCGCGGTGCTTGAGACGCCTGCGCTGATCAAGGCCTATCTGAAACTGGGCGGATTTGTCGGTGACGGCGCCTTTGTGGATCATGAGTTCAACACCACCGATGTCTGCCTGATCCTGGACACGGCGCGCATGAACGAAAAGCAGAAGAACCTCTATCTGAAAGGCAGCGGCGCGTGAGCCAGACCTGGTATGGCGACGGAGACATGCCGCTGGCGGGCCCGCGCGGGCTGGCCTGGCTGCGGGTGGCCTGGAAAGGCGCGTTGATCGGCACGTTGACCTTTGGCGGTTTGGCGGTCCTGCTGCTGGTGCGCCTGATTGAACGTCCGCTTTTCGGACTGCGCCGTCCCGTGACGCCTTACATCACGCAAGCCGTGTGCCGTGGGTTCTTTCATATCCTCGGGCTGCCGTTTGTTCAAAAGGGTAGGCCGATGCGCGGGCAGGGGGCCGTGGTGGCCAACCATTCGTCCTGGCTGGATATTTTTGTGCTGAACGCCCGCAAGAACATCTATTTTGTGTCCAAGGCCGAGGTTGCGGGCTGGCCCGGCATCGGATGGCTGGCGCGCGCAACGGGAACGGTCTTTATCAACCGCACCTCGCGCGAGGCCAAGGCGCAGACCCAGATGTTCGAACACCGCCTGCACGCGGGCCACAAGCTCTTGTTTTTCCCCGAGGGCACCTCGACCGATGGACAGCGGGTGCTGGAGTTCAAGTCGACGCTTTTTGCGGCGTTCTTTGCGGATGCGCTGCGGTCCGAGATGCAGATCCAACCGGTCAGCGTGATCTACCACGCGCCCAAGGGGCAGGATGACCGATTCTATGGCTGGTGGGGCGATATGGGCTTTGGCGAACACCTGCTGCACGTGCTGGCCGCGCCGCGTCATGGGCGGGTCGAGGTGATCTATCATCCCCCCGTCAAGGTTCAGGATTTCGCCAACCGCAAATTGCTTGCGGGCCACCTGCAGGATCAGGTGGCGGCAGGTCACGCGGGTGCGCGGGCAGTCTAACCGGCCATCGCCGCTTCAAAGGCTTTCAGGGTCTCGACCGGGTTCTCGGAGTTCCAGATTTCCTCTCCGATTCCGAAAAAGTCGGTTACCGGGGCCAGATCGCGGATCAGCGCCTGATCCAGTGCGCCTTCGGCGACCACGGGCAGTTCGATCATCTGCGACCACCACTCAAAGACCTCGCGCTCGGCAATCGAGCCATCGCCCAATGACGAGGCGCCAACAGGTCCGAAGCTGATATAATCCGCGCCCGCTTCGCCTGCGTTCATGCCATCGTGGCGCGAGGTGCCGCAGAAGGCGCCAACGATGGCGTCGCTGCCCAGTTCCTGACGGGCCAGCCGCGTGTTGCGACCGTTGTCGCGCAGGTGCACGCCGTCAAGCCCGTGACGTTCGGCCAGAACAAAATGTGTGTCGATGACAATCGCCACGTCGCGGGCATGGGCCACCTCGCGCAGGGCATCGGCAGCCCGGCCAACACGGTCTTCGTCGTGGCTGGCAAGCGAGAGACGCAGGCAGGCAACCTCGACCGTGTCCAGAACCTGCGAAAGGGTCTGGGGGAAACGGCTGAGTTCAAATTCGGGCGGGGTGATCAGGTAGATCTGCGGCTGCTCTGCTTCGGCCATTTTCGGGCGCTCCTTCACGTCTGGCAGGGGCTATAGCGTGCAGCGCAGCGCAACGCCATCGCTTTTGCCTACTTCGGCGGCAGCTCGGCAGCGTTTGCCAGCGCAAGTGCGGTCCATTGGGCGCGCGCCTCGTCATCGTCGAGCGCATCCGGGTCAACCTCGATGAAGCCGCCCATGCGGCGGCCAGTAAAGTCCATCTCGCGCGCGCCGTGGATGGCCAACGCCTGCGCCTCGCGCGGTTTGCCGACACGGTACATCGCGCCCCCCTTGTGTACGCCGCAGACCATGTTGCCGTGCTGCAGGAAACAGAGCCCGCCAAACATCTTTTTCTCGCTGAGGCCGATCACGTCGAGCAAGTCGGTCCGCATCAGTTCGGCCAGTCCTTCGTCATAGGCCATTCTGCGCCTCCTGAAGTGGTTCTTTTCAAGTTTAACGTCGGATGCCTCCGGCGGGCGTATTTTTTGGAAAGATGAAAGGTGGGTTGCGAGAGGGGGGCGAAGTGCTTAGGGAAACGCGATCATTCTGGATGAGAGAGCCCATGCCCACCGACACGCCGCAGCCGTTTTTTGTTCTTGTGCGCCCGCAGATGGGGGAAAACATCGGGGCGGCGGCGCGGGCGATGTGGAATTTCGGACTGGACCGGATGCGACTGGTGGCGCCCCGGGACGGCTGGCCGAACCAGAAGGCGGTGGCGATGTCGAGCGGGGCCGGGCGGTTGCTAGACGAGGCGGTGCTGGTCGACACGACGGCGCAGGCGGTCAGCGAATGTTCCTATGTCATGGCGACCACGGCACGGCAGCGCGGGTTGACGAAACCGGTACTGACGCCGGAACGGGCGATGCAGGTCGCGCGCGAAAAGATCGCGGCGGGCGAGAAGGTTGCGGTGCTGTTCGGGCCAGAGCGCGCGGGGCTGGAAAATGATGATATTGCGCTGGCCAATGCCATCATCTCGGTGCCCGTGAACCCCGAGTTTGCTTCGCTCAACCTGGCGCAATGTGTGCTGCTGACGGCCTATGAGTGGCGACGGCAGACCGACGAGGGTGAGGCCGAGCGGGTTGAACTGGCCGGCGGCGATTGGGCGACGCAGGTCGAGGTCGAAAAGCTGGCCGAGCATTACGAGGACCGGCTGGATCAGGCCGGGTTCTTCTTTCCGCCCGCCAAGGCGGCCAACATGAAGATGAACCTGCGCAATCTCTGGTCCCGGATGCCGTTGACGCGGGCCGATGTTCAGATGTTGCATGGGGTGTTGCGGCAGATGGTGCGCTGGAAAGACAAAACGGCCGCAAAAAAAACGGACTGACCTTTCGGCCAGTCCGCCAGGGACACAAGGGAGGGACAGTCGGCTTTACCCCGCCGCAGGGTCGTTCGATCAGTAGTGCGACTTGTACTTCTTGTAGCCGTCGTAGCAGTCGTGGTTCTGCAGGTACTTGGCCGACACCCAGTAGTAGTCGTGCTTGTAGGCCACCTTGGCCCAGCCATGCTTGTAGGCCACCACATGCAGCTTGGTGCAGCCGTGGAACTTGCCAACCGAGTGGTAGTAGGTCGAGGGACCGGTGCGGGCGTTCAGCATGATGCCGTCCTGAACCCAGTAGGTGGTTGCCGAAGCAGCAGAAGCAGTCAGACCGGCGGTGGCGATGATGGCGGAAATAATCAGGTTCTTCATTTTGTGGTCTCCTTAAAAATGGTTTGGAGCGGTGTGGTGAGGTCCGTGTGCTCCGTCGAATTCATGAGTTGAATATGACGTTTTCGGCGACTTCCCGTAAGTCAGGTATTCCTCATGGAGGTTTTCCTTACCCCTGCGACATGGTGATTTGTGTGGTTGAAGCCCGGGTGCGGGCGCTCTAGGTTCAGCGCCGCAGACGGAGGCAGATCATGGCAGATCGGCGTAAGCTATTCGAAGAGGTGTCCGAGGGGCAGGGGCCAGGCAAGGCCCCCGCAGGCGGGCTGATTGACGCGGGGCGGCGTGGGGCGCGGCGGGGCATCCGGCTCTGGTTGATGGCGCTTTTTGCGCTGGTGATGATCATGATCGCCGTAGGCGGTCTGACGCGTCTGACCGACAGCGGCTTGTCCATCACGGAATGGAACGTTGTCTCGGGCGCGCTGCCTCCGATGAACGAGACGGATTGGCAGGCCGAATTCGACAAATACAAGCAGATCCCCGAATACCAGCTTCAGAACAAGGGCATGTCCCTGGCGGAATTCAAGGTGATCTACTGGTGGGAATGGGGGCACAGGCAGCTGGGCCGCTTCATCGGTCTGGTCTGGGCACTTGGCTTCCTGGGGTTCCTGGCAGCGAGGCAGATCCCGACCGGCTGGACCCCCCGTCTGTTGGGCCTTGGGGCCCTTGGGGGGCTGCAGGGCGCGATTGGCTGGTGGATGGTATCCTCGGGGCTGGGCGGCGAGATGCTGGATGTAGCGAGCTATCGGCTGGCCATTCATCTGGGGCTGGCTTTCGTGATCCTTGGGTTCATCGCCTGGTATGTCTTCCTGCTGGGGCGCGATGACCGAGAACTGATGCAGGCCCGGCGCAACCGCGAAGACCGGCTTTTCAGCATCAGCACCGGCCTTTTGCACTTTGCCTTCTTGCAGATCCTGCTGGGCGCGCTGGTGGCCGGGATCGATGCGGGCCGCAATTACACGGACTGGCCGCTGATGGCGGGCGGGTTCTTTCCCCCGTTCCCCTTTGACATACAGCCGGTGTGGCGGAACTTCTTTGAAAACGACGGGCTGGTGCAGTTCATGCACCGGATGGCGGGATACCTGCTGTTCATCTTTGGCATCATTGTCTGGCGGCGTGCGCGCAAGTCCGGGAATGCCGACACCCGCTTTCGGTTCAACGCTGTTCTGGCGATGCTGATCCTGCAGATGGTGATCGGCATTGCGACCGTGCTGTACGGGGCCCAGTGGCATATCGCGATCACCCACCAGGTGGGCGCGGTTGTTCTGTGGGTGCTGATCCTGCGGGCGCGCTTTGCCGCGCGGTATCCTGTTTTCCAATCTGTGCGAGGTGCATGAGATGACCGCCTATGACGAGTTGATGGCCTTTCAGAAGCAGACCGAAGCGTTGAGCCAGGTGGCCGGAAGACTGGGTTGGGATCAGGAAACCACGATGCCCGAAGGCTCGGCGGCGCAGCGCAGCGAGGAAATGGCGGCGATGGAGGGCGTATTGCACGCCCGGCGCACCGACCCGCAGATGGGCGCGTGGCTGGCGCAGATTGATGATACCGCGCTGGATACGGTCGGTCAGGCGCAGATGCGTCACATCCGGCGCAGCTTTGACCGGACCAGCCGGGTGCCGGGCGATCTGGCGGCCGAACTGGCCCGTTTGACCAGCCTGGCGCAGGGTATCTGGGCCCGCGCGCGGGGCGAGGACGACTTTGCCGCCTTTGCGCCCACACTTGAAGAGGTCGTGAAGCTGCGGCGCGAAGAGGGCGCGGCCCTGGCTGATGGTGGTGACGTCTATGACGCGCTGCTGCAGGGCTATGAACCGGATGCCTCGGCGGCAGAGCTGGATGCGATGTTTGGCAGCTTGCGACCGGGGCTCGTCGAGTTGCGGAATCAGATCCTGGAGGCAGAGGATCCCGGTGGGTTGGACTTTGACTTCCCCGAAGACCAACAGCTGGCCCTGTCGAACAAGATGGCACAGGTCTTTGGCTATGACTTCGATCGTGGCCGGATCGACAAGGCGGTGCATCCCTTCAGCTCGGGCAGCGGCAATGATGTCCGGATCACCACGCGGACCGCGTTGAAGGACCCGTTCAACTGCATCTATTCCACCATTCACGAGGTCGGTCACGCCACCTATGAGCAGAGCATCGATCAGGCCTATCTGCTGACGCCCCTTGGGGCCGGCGTCTCGATGGGCGTGCACGAAAGCCAAAGCCGCATCTACGAAAACCAGCTGGGCCGGTCCGAGGCGTTTACTGGCTGGCTTTACGGCCAGATGCGTGACCAGTTTGGCGATTTCGGCATCGCGGATGCGCGGCAGTTCTACAAGGTCGTGAACCGCATCGGCAACGGGTACATCCGGACCGAGGCAGACGAGGTTCAGTACAACCTGCATGTGATGCTGCGCTTTGATCTGGAGCGGGCATTGATCTCGGGCGACCTTGCCGTTGCCGATCTGGAGGCCGCCTGGAACGACCGCTTCGAAGCTGATTTCGGCTTTGCTGTGGACCGCGCCTCGAACGGGGTTCTGCAGGATGTGCATTGGTCGGTGGGCCTGTTTGGCTATTTCCCGACCTACTCGATTGGCAATGTCTACGCCGGTTGCCTGTTTCAGGCGTTGCAACAGGCAGAGCCCGATCTGCAGCAGCAGCTGGCCCAGGGCGATCTGACAGCGGCCTTGTCCTGGCTGCGTGACCGCCTGCAGCGGCACGGCGGCCTCATGAAACCCCGCGATCTGATCACTCAGGCCTGCGGTGCAGCCCCGTCAGAGGCGCCGCTGCTTGACTATCTGAACACCAAGTTCGGCGATCTTTACGGCCTTTGACCTGCGCGCCAGCGCAGACAGAATAAACCCCCGGAAGCGGTGCTTCCGGGGGCATATGCCCGAGGTCCTGCGAAAATCCCCAACAGCAGGTTCACTCAGACACACGAGTTGGTCGTCGTGAGTGGCGGCTTCTTCTATGCGACACGAGGGGTGCGGGTGTGCGTCGATCGGCCTTGAGTTCTATGTATCAAACCCCAAGTGCCTGGCTCAACGTGGCGTCGGTATCGGCGACCTATCCAAAGGGATAGGTCGCGCAGTTTTTTCAGTATCCGGCCATCAGGGATCGCCCATCCCGCGAATTGAAAGTCGGAGCATGGCCAAAGGCAAAGGTCGCGGTAAACGACGCGATTGTATCGCCGTGGTCGTTCTGACCTGCCGTCAGCCCCAGAACCGTGCCATTTCGCAATTCATACGAGGCCCCTACATAGGCAAAGGACTGGTCCGCGCCGCCGATGCTTTGCCCGTGTGCGCCTGCAAGCAGCAAGATCGAGTCGTTGCGAAACAGACCAAACTCGGCATCAAGGCCATACCGTGACCCGCTCAGATCCAGCGTGATATCTTCCAGCATCCCGTAATAGGCCTGGGCGCCGAAACGGTCGGACGCATAGTCAATCTCGACGCCATAAGCGTAGTAGTTGCCGGGTTGCTGGTCCTCGGCGGTGAAAAACACACCGGCGGTGACGTCATCTGACAGGGCATAGGCCAGGTGAACACCCGCCGTTGGCGCGGTGGAATCGACGGCAGTGTACTTGGATGCCGCGATGTCGAACTGCAGATCGATGCTGTCCGAGATCCCGATGTTGAACGCGCCCGCGATGCGTTTGAAAACATCGCTGTCATCGACATTGCGCGCAAATTGCAGCTGCAGCTGAGCGCCCATATCCGGTTCCGCGATCACCGGTGTCGCCGACAGCCCCAAGGCGCCAAGAAAAATGAGAAGAGATCTGGTCATCTGTTCACCTCGCCAAAATAAGAAAGGCAGAGGCAGCGGACAAAGGCCCCCGGGCCTCTGCCGGGGTTTCAAAGCAGATGAGCCCAAAATACGGCAGTGTGCCCAAAGGGGCGAGACCGACAAACGGTCACGCCCCAAGTTTTCTGTGGATTACTCGGCGCCGTCGGTGTCGTCGTCCGCCTGTTCGGCGATCCAGGCAACGCTGACGACTTCTTCGCCTTTGCCCGTGTTGAAGACCCGCACCCCACCCGCGCTGCGCGAACGGAAGCTGATGCCATCGACCGGCACGCGGATCGACTGCCCGCGCGAGGTGGCCAGCATGATCTGGTCGTCCATCTCGACCGGGAACGAGGCTACCAAGGGGCCGCCCCGCATGCCCTTGTCGATGGCCTGCACACCCTGTCCACCGCGACCGCGCACCGGGTAGTCATGGCTCGAGCTCAGTTTGCCCATGCCGCCTGCGGTGATCGTCAGGATCAGATTTTCCGCCGCCGACATCTCGGCATAGCGTTCGGGGGGCAGCGGGCTGTTGGCGTTGCCTTCGTCTTCGTCTGCCATCTCGGCATCGTCGGCAAGACCCGCCATGGCGCGGCGCATCTTCAGATAGGATGCCCGTTCGTCGGATTCGGCGTCGAAATGGCGGATGACGGACATCGAGACCACGCGATCTTCGCCATTCAGCCGAATGCCCCGGACCCCGGTGGAATCGCGGCCCTTGAACACGCGGACATCCGTCGTCGGGAAGCGGATCGCGCGCCCGGCGTTTGTGACCAGCATCACGTCATCGTCTTCCGAAGCGATGCGCGCATTCACTAGTTCGACCCCGTCCGGCAGTTTCATCGCAATCTTGCCGTTCGACTTCACATTGGTGAAATCGCTCAGCGCATTGCGGCGTACGTCACCCGCGCTGGTGGCAAAGACAATCTGCAGATCGGCCCAGTCATCCTCATCCCGGTCCACAGGCATGATGGCGGCAATCGAGACCCCGCCGGGGATCGGCAGGATGTTCACAATCGCCTTGCCCTTGGCCGTGCGACCGCCCAGCGGCAAGCGCCAGGTTTTAAGTTTGTACGCCATGCCATCGGTGGTGAAGAACAAAAGTTGCGTATGGGTGTTGGCCACAAAGAGCGTCGTGACCACGTCATCGTCCTTAGTGGACATGCCGCTCAGCCCCTTGCCGCCGCGCCGCTGCGCACGGAAATCGGCCAGCGGGGTGCGCTTGATATAGCCCGACTGGGTGACCGTCACGACCATGTCTTCACGCTCGATCAGGTCCTCGTCTTCCATGTCGCCCGACCAATCAAGGATCTCGGTCCGGCGCGGCACGGCAAACTGTTCTTTCACGGCGCGCAACTCGTCCGAGATGATGCCCATGATCCGATCGCGTGAGCCCAGAATCTCAAGGTATTCCTTGATCTTGCCAGCCAGTTCTTCCAGTTCGTCGGTGACTTCCTTGACCCCGATCTGGGTCAGACGCTGCAACCGCAGCTCAAGGATCGCCCGCGCCTGGGTTTCACTCAGGTAATAGGTCCCATCCTCGTTGATCTTGTGCGTCGGATCGTCGATCAGCCGGATGTAATCCGCGATCTCATGCGCAGGCCAACGCCGCTCCATCAGCTTGGCGCGCGCCTCTGCGGCGTCGGCCGAAGCGCGGATCGTCGCCACAACCTCATCGACGTTGGACACGGCCACCGCCAGACCACACAGGATGTGGCTGCGTTCCCGCGCCTTGCGCAGCAAATAGGCCGTCCGCCGGGCCACAACGTCTTCGCGGAAGTCGATAAAGGCCGTAAGGAAGGTCCGAAGCGTCAGCTGCTCGGGCCGCCCGCCATTCAGCGCCAGCATGTTGCAGCCAAAGGACGTCTGCATCGGCGTGAACCGGAAGAGCTGGTTCAACACCACCTCGGCGGTGGCATCGCGCTTCAGCTCAACAACAACCCGCACCCCGTTCCGGTCACTTTCGTCCTGAACATGGGCAATGCCCTCGATCCGCTTTTCACGCGCGGCTTCGGCGATCTTCTCGATCATCGAGGCCTTGTTAACCTGATAGGGAATCTCGTCAATGACAATGGCATAGCGATCCTTGCGGATCTCTTCGACACGCGTCTTAGCCCGGATGATGACTGACCCACGCCCCTCGATATAGGCCTTGCGCGCGCCCGACCGGCCCAGCACATAGCCGCCCGTCGGAAAATCCGGCGCCGGGATATATTCGATCAACTGTTCCGATGTCAGATCGGGGTCTTCCACCAGCGCCAGCGTCGCGTCGATCACCTCACCCAGATTGTGCGGCGGAATGCGTGTCGCCATGCCGACCGCAATCCCCTCGGACCCGTTCACCAGGATATTCGGATAGCGCGCGGGCAGAACCGTCGGTTCCCGCTCCTTGCCATCATAGTTGTCCTGAAAATCGACCGTGTCCTTGTCGATGTCATCCAGCAGCGCGCGCGCCACCTTTTCCAAGCGCGACTCGGTGTAGCGCATCGCTGCCGGGCTATCGCCGTCCATCGAGCCAAAGTTGCCCTGGCCCTCGATCAGCGGCACAGACATGGAAAAATCCTGCGCCATGCGCACAAGTGCGTCGTAAATCGCAGAATCCCCGTGCGGGTGATAATTCGCCATCACCTCGCCAACCGGTTTCGCCGATTTCCGATAGGATTTGTCGTGGGTATACCCCTGGTCATCCATGTGAAACAGGATGCGCCGATGCACAGGTTTTAACCCGTCCCGAAGATCCGGAATCGCGCGGCTCACGATCACGCTCATGGCGTAATCGAGGTAACTCGTCTTCATCTCGTCGGTGATCGAGATGGCAGGCCCGTCATAGATCGGACGTTCCGGCGCGTTTTCTTCTTCGTTTTCAGGGGTTTCTGGCGTGTCGCTCACGTAGATGCCCGTCCGTTGTTTTTCTATATTTTGTTGATCTGAACTATATCAGAGACAGGATATGGGGCGCAATGGCTGGCAAGACGCAGAATTGGCAGCCTCCGGCGCAAACTGCTAACACACTGTTTTTGTTGAAAAGTTAGTTTTTTGCTGCAGCATGGGGGGACGAGCAACAAAACAAGAGGTTCCGATGCAAGAAACCGAACTTATGCTGCGTGGATACGGGCTGACAACGGCCGAGATCTTCTACCGTATGCCCGACTACCAGAATGTTCTGAACACCTTTGTATGGCAGGACTACGATCTGGCGCCGGACCATCCAAAACTCTTCCAGTTCATCGAATTCTGGCAGAACAAAATCGAAGGCCCCTTGCATTCCGTCCGCTTCACCCATCGCAAGGAACTCTCACCCGGTCACTGGCACAACCAGATCGGAGAGTTCTACCTGAACTAGGGGTTTCTTCTTGCGGAAAATATCCCGGGGAGTTTGAGGGGCAGCGCCCCTCATCCAAAAAATACTGCGCGCCGCAGGCGCCCAATCAGATCAGGCTCAGGGAATGATCCGGGTGTATTTCACACCTTCCAGGTTCGCCCCCACGCGCAGCCCGGCCTGGCCAAAGATCACCGCGATGATCGGCGCAAGCGAGGTCGTCGTCTCGGCATTCAGCGTCTCACCCCCCTCGGGGATCGCGTACAGGATGTTTGCACCAGCCGCAAAGCCCGGCGAACGGCGGAAGTTGCTCATCGATTCCTCGGTCATGAAGAACAACACATGCGCGTGTTGCGAGGCGCCGATCTGCAGGCCCGTGCTGGCCTTTGTCATCGAGTAATAGTCGACCGTCGCACCGCCGATCCGCAGTGCGCCCCGGCCAAACCCGCCGCCCAGGCCCAGGCTGGCTTCGGTGACAACCGGCATCACCAGCACGCCGGTGGCCTTGGCTTCCAGCCCGCGGGTCGCCGGGAACTGGCGGAACATCTGCGCCAGCGTGGCATCCACCCGCCCGTCGATTTTCTGCGGTCCGGGGCTGCCAACGCCGTTTCCGGCGCAAGCCGCCACCAGCGGCAATGCGCCAAGCGCCAAAGAGAAATTGCGTCGTGAAAGCTGGGTCATGGTCTGCTCGTCCCACTCATGTGCGTTGCCTGTTTTCCGGATTTTACCTCCGGTTGCGGCAGTTATACGCCGATGCAGATCGGCTGTCACGCGGGCAAAACAGCGATGCGCAATCAGCCGCCCAAGATTTCGGCGGCCGCCGGCGCAAAATAGGTCAGAATCCCGTCACAACCCGCGCGCTTGAACGCCATCAGGCTTTCCAGCATCACCTTTTCGCCGTCCAGCCAGCCATTTTGCGCCGCCGCCTGCAGCATCGCGTATTCACCCGAGACCTGATAGGCGAACGTCGGCGCGGCAAAGACCTCTTTCGCGCGGCGGCAGATGTCCAGATAGGGCATGCCGGGCTTGACCATGATCATGTCAGCCCCTTCCTGCAGATCCCGCTCGATCAGGCGCAGCGCCTCATCGGTGTTGGCGGGGTTCATCTGATAGGTCGACTTGTCACCCTTCAGGGCGCCACTTGCCCCCACCGCATCGCGGAACGGGCCGTAAAACCCGCTGGCGTATTTCGCGGCATAGCTCAGCAGCAGCACATCCTGATGACCCGCACCCTCCAGGGCCGAGCGCAGGGCACCGATCCGCCCGTCCATCATGTCAGAGGGGCCAATGATGTCGACACCGGCTTCGGCCTGGCTGAGCGCCTGTTTGACCAAGGCCTCGACCGTGCGGTCATTGACGATCACGCCGTCTTCGACAAATCCGTCATGGCCGTTGATGTTGTAAGGGTCCAGCGCCACATCGGTCATCACCGCGATGTCCGGCACCGCCTCCTTGATGGCGCGCGTGGCGCGGTTCGACAGGTTGTCTGGGTTCCAGGCCTCGGCGCAATCCTCGGTTTTCAGCGCGGGGTCCGTATAGGGAAACAGGCAGATGGCCGGGATCCCGAGCGCGTGCGCCTCGCGCGCGGCTTGTCCGATCAGATCAACGCTGCGCCGGACCACACCGGGCATCGAGGGGATCGGCTCTTCGATGCCTTCACCCTCGCGCACAAAGACCGGCCAGATGAAATCGGCAGGTGTCAGGGTGTTTTCCTGCACCAAGGCCCGAATGGCCGGAGTGCGGCGCAAACGGCGCAGGCGTGTTGCGGGAAAGGCGGCAACGGTGGGTTTCATGGGCTAAGTCCTTGCTATCGCCCGCATTGGGTGGCATGGAATGCCGGTCTACTCAAGAGGGTGTATGGTCACCCCATAATTCCAACCGCGCATCCACCCGGGCCATGCGCGGTCACGCAGCAAGGGGCAGCCCCGTGGACTGGCATCTCGCCGTTTTCGAAGTCATTGATATGCGGTCCTTTTCCAACCTCTGGTTCTGGATCGCCCTGGCGGTGATGTGGTCATCTGCCAGCCATTGGGTACTGGGTGTGCCCTTTGACATGGTGGCCCGTGCCAAGCGCCACGGCGGCCAGGCCGAGATCGATCTCGAGGACATGGTCCGCATCAATTCCAACCGCATCCTCTTTATCGCGCACGAGGCCGGGCTCTGGATTCTTGGATTTGCCAGCTTTCTGCTGACGGGACTTCTGGTGCTCGGCTTTTTCTATGACGTCGAGTTCGCGCAAGCGGTCTTTCTCTTGGCCTTTCCCATGTCACTGGTCGGCCTGATGAGCGTGCGCACCTCGATCCGCATCCGCAACGAGGCCAGCCAGGGCGAAGCCCTGTGGCGCCGCCTGTCGATCCACCGTGTTCTGACGCAGGTGATCGGCATGGTCTCGATTTTCGTGACCGCCCTCTGGGGCATGTTCCAAAACCTCTCTGTCGGCGTTCTGGGCGGTTGACCCGAACGGCGCAGGGGCCAGAGTGAGCAGACGATGACATCCAATCGCCACATCACCATGGGCGGCGCGCCCGAGGGGTTTGATGCCCGCCTGATCCTGAAAGAGGCCGCAACAAGCGGCGGCCCGGTGATCCATGTCGCGCGAGATGACAAACGCATGGCGCAAATGCAGGATGCCCTGCGGTTCTGGGCGCCTGACATGCCGGTGGTGCGGTTTCCCGGATGGGACTGTCTGCCCTATGACCGGGTCTCGCCCAATGCCGATATCGCCGCGGCGCGGATGGCGACGCTTGCGGGGCTTGTGCATGGGATGCCGGGCCAGTTTGTTCTGCTGACAACCCTGAACGCGGCCACTCAGAAAGTGCCGGCGCGTGCGGTCCTGCGCGATGCGGCTTTCACCGCGCGTGTCGACGACCGGATTGATGAGGCCGCGCTGCGCGCCTTCCTAGTCCGCATGGGCTTTACCCAGGCACCAACGGTGCTGGAACCCGGCGATTATGCCGTGCGCGGCGGCATCATCGACATCTTCCCGCCGGGGGACGGGGGGCCGGTGCGGTTGGATCTGTTTGGCGACATCCTTGATGGCGCGCGCCGTTTTGATCCCGCCACCCAGCGCACGACCGAAAAGCTCGACATCGTCGAGCTTGCGCCGGTGTCCGAGGTGATCCTGGACGAGGCCGCCACAACCCGCTTTCGCCAGAACTATCGCATCGAGTTTGGCGCGGCAGGCACCGACGATCCGCTGTACGAGGCCGTCAGCGCCGGGCGCAAACTTCAGGGCATCGAGCATTGGTTGCCGTTTTTCCACGAACGGCTGGAAACGCTTTTCGACTATCTGCCCGAGGCGACGGTGACGCTGGACGATCAGCTGACACCCGCACGCCTGGCGCGATGGGATACGATTGCCGACCAGTATGAAAACCGCAAACACGCCTTGGGTCAGAAGAACCGGCTGGACACGGTCTATAAACCAACGCCGCCCGAGTTGCTGTATCTGGACGACCCGGCCTGGGAGGCAGCGGTCGCCGACATGCGTGTGGTGCAACTGCACCCTCTGGCACAGGCAACGGGGCCCGGTGTCGTGGATGCCGGCGGGCGCATCGGGCGCAACTTCTCGCCCGAGCGTCAACAGGAAAACATAAGCCTTTTCGGGGCCTTGGCTGCACATATCAAGGCACGCCTCGACCGTGGGCCCGTGGTTGTCGCCAGCTATTCTGAAGGCGCGCGCGAACGACTGACAGGCCTGATCGAGGACGAGGGTCTGGCCGAGGCGATCCCTGTGCAAAACGGCACGCGCATCGGCAAACACGGGCTGCATCTGGCCGTCTGGGCGCTGGAGCACGGGTTTGAAACCGACGACCTGACCGTGATCTCGGAACAGGACGTTCTGGGCGACCGCCTGATCCGCGCCCCGCGCAAACGGCGCAAGGCCGAAAACTTCCTGACCGAGACCCAATCGCTGAACCCCGGCGATCTGGTGGTGCATGTTGATCACGGCATTGGCCGCTATCAGGGGCTGGAGGTCATCACCGCCGCCGGTGCCGCCCACGAATGCCTGTTGCTGGAATATGCCGAAGGCGCGCGCCTGTACCTGCCGGTCGAAAACATCGAGCTGCTTTCGAAATATGGCCACGAAGAGGGGCTGCTGGACAAGCTGGGCGGTGGCGCATGGCAGGCCAAGAAGGCCAAGCTCAAGGAACGCATCCGCGAGATGGCGGATCGGCTGATCCGGATTGCCGCCGAACGCGCCCTGCGCAAGGCCCCGGTCATGGATCCGCCCCCCGGTTCGTGGGAGGCCTTTGCCGCGCGGTTTCCCTATCAGGAAACGGACGACCAGCTGCGCGCCATCAACGATGTGATGGACGACATGCACTCGGGGCAGCCGATGGACCGTCTGGTCTGTGGCGACGTGGGCTTTGGCAAGACCGAGGTTGCCATGCGTGCGGCCTTTGTTGCCGCCATGTCCGGCGTGCAGGTTGCCGTCGTTGCGCCAACCACGCTGCTGGCACGCCAGCATTTCAAGAGTTTCGCCGAACGTTTTCGGGGATTTCCGTTGGAAGTCAGGCCCTTGTCGCGCTTTGTTAGCGCAAAGGAGGCCGAAAAAACGCGCGAGGGACTGGCCCGCGGAACCGTGGACATCGTGGTCGGCACTCATGCCTTGCTGGCCAAGGGGATCCGGTTTCAGAACCTCGGCCTGCTGGTGATTGACGAAGAACAGCACTTTGGCGTTGCCCACAAAGAGCGGCTGAAGCAGCTGCGCAGCGACATTCACGTGCTGACCCTGACCGCAACGCCGATCCCACGGACCCTGCAACTCAGCCTGACCGGTGTGCGCGATCTGTCGATCATCGGCACACCTCCGGTCGACCGACTGGCAATCCGCACTTATGTCAGTGAGTTCGATGCGGTCACGATCCGCGAGGCGCTGCTGCGCGAGCATTACCGCGGCGGGCAAAGCTTTTACGTCGTCCCGCGCATCTCGGACCTGCCCGAGATCGAAGAGTTCCTGAAGGAACAGCTGCCGGAACTGACCTATGTGGTTGCGCATGGCCAGATGGCGGCGGGGGATCTGGATCAGCGCATGAACGCCTTTTATGACGGCAAATTCGACGTGCTGCTGGCCACGACGATTGTTGAAAGCGGTCTCGATATCCCGACGGCCAACACCATGGTTGTGCACCGTGCCGACATGTTCGGCCTGTCGCAGCTCTATCAGATCCGGGGCCGGGTGGGCCGATCCAAGACCCGCGCCTATGCCTATCTGACCACCAAGCCGCGCGCCAAGCTGACCCAGACCGCCGAAAAACGGCTGCGTGTTCTGGGCAGCCTCGACACGTTGGGGGCCGGGTTCTCGCTGGCCAGCCAGGATCTGGACATCCGCGGGGCAGGAAACCTTTTGGGCGAAGAGCAGTCGGGCCAGATGCGCGACGTGGGCTACGAACTTTATCAGCAGATGCTGGAAGAGGCGATTGCCAAGATCCGCGCGGGCGAGATGGAGGGACTTAGCGACGCCGACGACCAATGGGCGCCGCAGATCAATCTGGGGGTGCCCGTGCTGATCCCCGAAGACTATGTGCCCGATCTGGACGTGCGCCTGGGGCTTTATCGTCGTCTGTCGTCGCTCACGACCAAGGTCGAACTCGAAGGGTTTGCCGCCGAACTCATTGATCGCTTTGGGAAATTGCCTCGTGAGGTGAACACGCTGCTTTTGGTCGTGCGCATCAAGGCAATGTGCAAGAAGGCCGGCATCGCCAAGCTGGACGGCGGCCCCAAGGGCGCGACGATCCAGTTCCACAATGACAAGTTCGCCTCGCCTCAAGGATTGGTCGAATTCATCAAGGCGCAGGATGGGTTGGCCAAGGTCAAGGACAACAAGATCGTCGTCCGGCGCGATTGGAAGCGCGACAAGGACAAGATCCAGGGCGCCTTTGCCATCGCCCGAGACCTGGCCGAGAAACTCGTCGCGGAAAAGAAGAAAAAAGCCAAGACCTGACCCTGCGGCGCGAAGGCGCCACAGGGTCGATGCTGCGTCAGAAGATGAAGTCTGCCGCCCCCAGATCCTGGATGAGCGTATTCTGCACCGTCAACGTGCCGTTGCCGCCGATCAACGACAGGTCAATTACGACGTCGGCACCTTGCTGACTGAAGGCGCCCGCCGCGGCGACCGCGGCGCGGTTGTTTGCATCCATCGCGCTCAGGTCGATATCGTCCACTCCATCCTGGAAATCGGTGATGACGTCGTTTCCGGCGTTTCGATCAAGGACAAAGATGTCGGGGCCGAGGCTTCCGGTCAGGGTATCGTCGCCAGCGCCGCCGTTGATCACGTCAACACCACCGCCACCGTCAATCGAGTCATCCCCCGATCCGCCAAGGATGGTGTCGCGACCAGCGCCCCCGGACAGGGTGTCATTGCCGGACCCGCCCTCGATCAGGTCGTCATCGTTTCCGCCATCAATGGTGTCATCTCCGCCACGTCCGCGAAGAACGTCATCGTTGGTGCCGCCTTGGATCGAGTCTCCGTTTCCGCCGCCCAGAACCGTGTCGGCGCCCAGTCCACCAAGAAGGATGCCATCCAGCACGCTGTCGGCAGTGCCGCGATACAACCCGCCGTCCACGACGAACCCGATGTTACCGACGACCTCACCGGCGTTCACAAAGGTGGTGCCGGTACCGCTCAGGCCGACATTGCCCTGCACAAGACCCAGGTTCTTGATCAGCGTACCATTGCGCAGCGATTGGATCGCGATGCCGTCGTCCGATGTGATCGTGCCGTGATTGATCAGCGTAAAGTTCGCGCCGCCCGTGGCAGCCACCGCGCTTTCGGCGGAAATCGTGCCGAAGTTGATCACGCGGTTCTGGTTGCCGCCTTCGCTCAGGACACCCACACCGGACGAGGTGGTATCGCCATAGTTCGTGAACACCGTCTGATTTCCGCTCAGGCGCACCGCGCCTTTGCCCAGCGCATCGTCTGTTCCGTGCACGGTGCCATAGTTGATGAAGGAGGAATCATTCGACATGGCCACGGCCGTGGTGCCTATGATGTTGCCGTGACTGACAATCGATGCCTCGCCACCGATGGTCACAGCGACAAAAACCTCTGACGCATTTACGATGTTGCCGTTTGGCCCGATGTAGATGCTGTCACCCGTGGAGGCATTGTTGTGAAAAATGGTCGGAAAATCCAGACCAACCACGGTTCCGAGGATGGTGACGAAATTGTTGTTGCCGGAAATGTTGATGCCGTTCTGAGTGATCGCGCCGGCCGTCAGGACGACGCCTTCCAGAACGACAAGTTGATCGTTGCCGGTCAGTGATTGCTGGATGTTCGTGTTGACTGCAAGAACAGTGGATGCCATGTGACGGTCCCCCATGGAAACGACGCATGCTTGTGGTCAAAGGCAGGTCAAATGCAAGGTGGCCAAAGCACGCGACGGAAAAAGTGTTTGTGGCCTAAGAGTTGACCACAGGGCTTGGGACAGTCAAGGAATTCCTCGGGAATGCTTGGCGCGCATCGGAAAAGGCGCACTTAGACGATAAGAGCTTTGTGGCCATTCTCGCATAACGGGAAATCTAACGTGATCACCCCATTGTTTCAAGCATGACACGGCTGTTGTCATCGGCGGGAAACATCAGTTCGATTTTCAGGTCCGCCAGCGCAATATCCTCGGCCCCTGAAAACTGGACGAAGGTGGAAAAGAGCGCCAATCGCATCGGACCGGCGCGATAGATGGTCGAAACGATCGGGGGCAGCGGCGCAGGCGCGACGAAATCGCGAACAGCCGGGTCCTGCGCCAGTTGGGCGGCGGCGCGATCCAGGCGATGGTCTCCGCCAGCGGCGCGGCTTTCGTTTCGCAACCGCTTGACCAGATGGTGGCCAACTTCCCCCCAGTTTTCGATCAGTTCGGGTCCTTTGCCCGCCAGAAGAGGCGCCAGAATGCTGTCTCCTTGTGAAAGACCCGAGAGAGCAAAAAGCTTGGCCGCCGTCGCGTTCAAATCGACAAGTGTCCAATCTCGATCCAGCAGTACGGCCGGAAAGGGGTCGTGTCCCGTCATCAGGCGCTGCGTTGCTGCACGTATCTGCGCCAACATCGGCTCGTCCAGCGGCGTGCTTCGGTACTGGGGCGCGAAGCCTGCGGTTTCCAGCAATCCGTTTCGGTCCGTCAGCGGCACCGAAAGCGTTTCGGCAAGGCGCAGCACCATGTCCCGGCTGGGCCGGGCGCGCCCGCTTTCAAGAAACGAGATATGGCGCGCCGACACGTCGGCCTCGCCTGCAAGTTGCAACTGGCTGAGATGGCGTGCCGAACGCCAGCGTTTCAAAAGGGGGCCGAATTCCTGCATGAGCAAGACATATCACCCACAGATCGGGAATTCACTTACCTCTGACGTAATTGGTTTGCGGCTTTGTTGCGCGCATGTCTCGGGCAGTTTGGACACAAGGAGACGGGTCATGACACCAAAGGACATCGCGCGCGGAACCCGCATGGGCGGCTATATCATTGTTGCAACGGGACTTTTCAGCTTGCTGTCGGTCATTCCGGCCTTTGGCGAGCCACTGCGTTGGCTGGGCGACCTGATCATCTGGCCGCTGGATGGTCAAGATACGCTAGAGGCCACCACGACCCGGTTGTTGCTGGCCATCATGGGCGGCGCCTTTGCGGGGTGGGGGGTGATGCTGCTTTTGCTGTCCCGGACCCTTGCCGAAGTGGCCCCCGAGGCGCTTCGACGCGCGGCCCTTGCCGGATACGCAGTTTGGTTTGTGGTCGACGGGCTGGGATCAGTGCTGGCGGGCGCGCCGGCTAACATTCTGGGAAACCTGGTGTTCCTGGTTCTTCTGGTCTGGCCGCTGCGCACGCGGCCGGCGCCTCAACCGGCGTGACCGAACCGACATTTCGGTTCCGATCCTTGGTTCGGGTGGGCCCGGATCAGATACCCCGACAGGGCCTATCGAGGCAGGCCCTGTCAATTTGCAGGCACGCAGAGAGCCAAAGCTGGCTCTCCGCTGTTTTGCAGGTATCAGGCCCGGCGACGGCGTCCGCCACGGCGACCACCACGTCCACCTTCTTCGCCTTCCTTGGCGGGCGGTTTGTTGAAGCTGATCCAGGCCGAACCATGCGCGTCATTGTCGGTCAGCAGGTTGGCGGCGCGGATGGCCTCCATCTCTTTGCCCGCGCGCGGCTTGGTCGATCCCATGCCGAAAAGCGTTACAAAGGTTTCGTCGTCCATGCCCTCGGGCAGGATGATGCCTGCGGCTTCGACTTCGGCCTTTTTCTCGGCGATCTTGGTCTGGGTCACCGGCAGGGCGACCGGGTTCATGATCGCACTGGTCATGCCTGCGCCCATGGCCATCGGCAGGAAGGCGTTGTTGATGCCGTGACGGTTCGGCAGGCCGAACGAGATGTTGGAGGCGCCGCAGGTGGTGTTCACGCCCAGTTCCTCGCGCAGCTTGCGCACAAGGGTAAAGACCTGCTTGCCCGCGGTCGCCATCGCGCCGATGGGCATCACCAGCGGGTCAACGACGATGTCATGAGCGGGGATGCCGTGGTCGGCAGCACGCTCAACGATCTTCTTGGCGACGGCAAAGCGCACATCGGGGTCTTCGGAAATCCCGGTGTCATCGTTCGAGATCGCCACAACCGGGACGTTGTATTTCTTGACCAGCGGCAGCACGAACTCCAGCCGCTCTTCTTCGCCGGTGACCGAGTTCAGCAGCGGGCGGCCTTCGGCGGCTTTCAGACCGGCCTCAAGCGCCTCGGGGACCGAACTGTCGATGCAGAGCGGCACGTCAACCAGACCCTGCACCAGCTCGACGATGCTGGTCATCAGCGGCGGCTCGGTCTCGTTCGGGTTGGGGTTCGAGTTGTAGACCACGCCCGCGTTGATATCGAGGATGGTCGCACCGGCCATGACCTGTGCCACGGCGTCTTTCTCGACGGTCGAGAAATCGCCGGCCTCCAGTTCGGCCGCCAGCTTCTTGCGGCCCGTGGGGTTGATGCGTTCGCCGATCACGCAAAACGGCTCGTCAAACCCCAGAACGGCGGTTTTTGTTTTTGATTCAACGATTGTACGGGTCATGCCGCAGTTCCTGTTGTTTGGGCCAGCACCAGTGACAGGGCTGGGTCAGTGAAATCTTGAATTGTGATCTGCGCGCCATTTGCGCGCAAAGTTGCGTCATCGAGGCTGGACCGGATGCCGACGACAAAGGCACCCGCATCGCGCCCGGCCCGCAGACCCGAGGGGCTGTCTTCGAAGACGATGCAATCCGATGGCGCGACGCCCAGTTGCTCCATGGCCGTTTGATAAGGCATGGGGTCGGGCTTGCCGCGGGCGCATTCCTCGCCGATGACCAGAACCTGGAAATAGTCACGCAGACCGATGGCGGTCAGCATGGCCTCGGCATTCGGGCGCATGGCGTTGGTCACAACGGCCAGCTTCCAGCCCTTGGCGCGCGCCAATTGCAGCACGTCCGCCAGTCCCGGCATGGCCGGGTAGGGGCGGGGCAGGCGGTTGCGGAACTCGGCCTCCTTGGCGTCGGACAGGCCCTGCAGATCGGGTTCGTCCGGCAGAAACTCGGCAAAGAAGTCGACATTCAACCGCCCGTGGATATGCGCCATGTAAAACGCCTCGTCCACGTGCAAACCGCGCTCTGCCATCATGTCGACAAAGACCTGAACGTGGATCGGGTCGCTGTGCAGCATTGTCCCGTCCAGGTCAAAAAGAAGCGCGGTCTGGCCCATGGATCAGCCGTTTGCGGGGCGCGTGTTTTCGCCGCCGTTCTGAATGGCCCAGTTGGCGTTGGTCTTGATGCCGCCCAGCGGGAAGAAGTGCACTGATTCAATGTTGAAATCGGGGTTCACCGCCTTGTGCGCCGCCAGTTTCGAGAGGACGTCAGTCGGCTCATAGGGCAGCAGCAGTTTCGAGACATCCATCGCGCGTTTCTGCAGCACCTTCAGCGAGGGTCCGACGCCGCAGGCGATGGCGAACTTGATCAGCGTCTGCAGCTTAGCAGGCCCGGCGATGCCGATGTGGACGGGGATGGTGATCCCGGCCTCGCGCAGGCTGTCGGCCCATTTGATGATCGGATCGGCGTCAAAGGCAAACTGCGTGGCCAGCGCCATCTGCGCATCGGTGGTTTCCGAGAACTTCTGTTTCCACTGCAGCGCCTCGTCCACCAGCTTGGTCGAGCCGTCGGGATCGATGTCCTTGTTGCCCTCGGGGTGGCCTGCAACGTGCAGACGCTTGAAGCCCGCCTTGTCGAACAGCCCGGATTCCATCAACTGCATCGAGCTGTGGAAATCGCCATGCGGCTTGGCCACGCCACCGGCCAGCAGCAGCGCCTGTTCGACGCCCGCTTCGCCCTGATACATGGCGATCCAGTTTTCCAGCGTGGCCGCGTCCTTGATGATGCGCGCCGGGAAATGGGGCATGGCCGGATAGCCGTCTTCGGCCAGACGTTTGGCGGTCGCGACCATGTCTTCGATCGGGGTGCCCTCGATGTGGGCGATGTAGACACGGGTGCCTTCGGGCAGCAGGTCGCGGAAGTTCTCGACCTTTTCAGCCGTGCGCGGCATGACTTCGATCGAATAGCCTTTCAGGAAGGCCTCGACCTCGCCATTGCGCGGCGTGTCGGCGGGCGCGGTATCGCGCTTGCGGAAATTCAACAAAGCCATGATGGCCTCCTTCAATGTCGCGGGGCTCACGCCCAACCTTCGTTTGCGATCAGCGATTTGATCTTGTCCTGATCATATTCGGAATCCAGCCGGGCCGCTTCGGCCTTGGCGACATCAGAGGGGTCTCCATCGACAGAATAAGGCGCTGCCTTGCGCCATTCTGCCAGATACGCATCGGTGTCGGAGGCGCCGATCTTCATGGCGGCCCGGTCGATGGCTTGTTCGAACCGTTCGGGCAACGGCATCTTTGCGCCACGGCGACCCTTGCCCACGATGACCTGGGCTGGGATGTCGCGCCAATACACGATGGTTACGTCAGGCATGGATGATTCCCCTTCGTCAGTGGCGTTGTACCTAGCGCAGGACGGCTGCGTTTCGACGTCGATTTTCGACAGGTGAGACCCTGTCCGCGACGCGTGCAATCTAGCTGCAACCTCAACCAGATACCACCGGGCGCCGGCCTCGTTCTCTTCAGCAAGAAGATTAGTCTGTCTCATGTTCGGTCATCCCGACACGCCCTTGGCGCTTGCGGGTTATGAAACTCCTGCTTATCTTGAAGGCAAGTTGACATTCGGAAGGCGCGAAAAGATGGCGCCAAAGCGTCCCAAAGGTGCGGGCGCATTCCCGAAACCGGTCGAGAGCCCCGCGCCGAAACGACCAGATCCCAATGCGCTTTATGCGGCGCTGGATCTGGGCACAAACAGTTGTCGCATGCTGATTGCCCAGCCAAAGGGCAGTCAGTTTCATGTTGTGGACAGCTTCTCGAAATCGGTGCAGTTGGGCTCGGGGTTGGAACATTCCGGCAGGCTCAGCCGGTCGTCCATGGGGCGCACGGTTCAGGCGATGCGGGTCTGCCAGCAGAAGTTGCGCAAGCACAGCGTGACGCGGATGCGTCTGGTCGCGACCGAGGCCTGCCGGCGCGCGCGCAACGCCCGCGACTTCGTGCGGCAGGTGCGGCGCGAGACGGGCTTGCAGCTGGAAATTATCCAGCCCGAGGAAGAGGCGCGTCTGGCCGTCATATCCTGCGCGCCGCTGGTCAGCACCAAGACCGAACAGCTGTTGGTGGTCGACATTGGCGGCGGTTCGACCGAACTGGTCTGGATCGACCTGAGCTCGGTCCCCAATCGCGAAAGACCGCGAGCCATCATGCGGCTGCACGCCGGGTTCCACACGCCCGACAGCCCGTTTCCGGCGGCCAAGGTGGTCGACTGGATTTCGGTCCCGCTGGGCGTGGCGACGCTGCGCGACCAGTTTTCCGACGTCGACGACGACGCCGCGCGCTATGCGCTGATGAGCTGGTTCTTCGAAGAAAACCTTGCCGATTTTGCGCCCTACAAGGACGAACAGGCGCGCGAAGGGTTTCAGATCGTCGGCACCAGCGGCACGGTGACAACGGTGGCGGCCAGCCATCTGGGGCTGAAACGGTATGACCGGACCAAGGTCGACGGTTTGCGCATGAGCAGCGACCAGATCGAGGCGGTCATCCAACGCTACCTTGACCTCGGCCCCATCGGGCGGCGCAAGGACCCCCGGATTGGGCAGGACCGGCAAGAGTTGATCATGTCCGGCGCGGCGATCCTGCAGGCGCTGCTGCGTTGCTGGCCGACGGATCGGCTGTCGGTGGCGGACCGGGGACTGCGCGAAGGGCTGCTTTATGCCCAGATGACCGCAGACGGCGTCTTGGAAGACGGATTGTTGTAATCCGCGCAGTCGGCTAAAGAGCGGGCTTGGCACACATGACCGAGCGCTTCGGCGTCTCAAGGGCAAAGACATGGCAAAGAAAACCAGAAGCAAGAACGCCTCGGGACGTGGGCAACGGGACCTGAAGGTCAAGGTCAAGACCGCGCGCGGGCGCAAGCTGAGCTCGACGCTCTGGCTGCAGCGGCAGCTGAACGACCCTTATGTCAAACGCGCGCAGGCTGAGGGCTATCGCGGCCGCGCGGCGTTCAAGATCCTGGAACTGGACGACAAGTTCCGCTTTTTGGTGCCGGGTGCCCGAGTGGTCGACCTTGGTTGCGCGCCCGGCGGTTGGTGCCAGGTGGCCGTGCGCCGTGTGAACGCACTGGGAGATCGGCCGAGCAAGGCCAAGGGCACCGTTCTGGGCATTGACCTGCAAGAGGTCGAACCGATCCCGGGGGCCGAGGTGCATCAGCTCGATTTTCTGGATGATGGTGCCGACGACAAGGTCAAAACCTGGCTGGGCGGCAAGGCGGACGTGGTGATGTCCGACATGGCTGCCGCTTCGTCCGGGCACAAGCAGACCGACCACCTGCGGATCATTCACCTGTGTGAAACAGCCGCCTATTTCGCCTTTGACGTCCTGGACGAGGGCGGCACCTTTGTGGCCAAGGTTCTGGCGGGTGGGGCCGAGGGCGATCTTCAGAAGCTGCTGAAACAGGCCTTCACCAAGGTGGTGAACGTCAAACCACCGGCCTCGCGGTCGGACAGTTCCGAAAAATTTGTTGTCGCCACAGGCTTTCGCGGGTTTGAACGGCCCGACGATCCGATGTGATCGCCTCTGGCCATTGCCCGTAACATCGGCTACATCGCAGCCTTTCCCAACCACCAGGTCCCCCAGATGTCCACACGCGCCGGATTTGTCGCCCTGATCGGAGAGCCCAACGCGGGCAAGTCGACGCTCACCAATCACATGGTGGGTGCCAAGGTCTCGATCGTGACCCACAAGGTGCAGACCACCCGCGCCCGCATCCGGGGCGTGGCGCTGGAAGGCGACGCGCAGATCGTCTTTGTGGATACGCCGGGCCTGTTCCGTCCGCGCCGCCGTCTTGACCGCGCCATGGTCGCCGCCGCCTGGGGCGGGGCTGCGGATGCCGACATCGTGGTCCTGATGATCGAGGCGCACCGCGGCATCACCGAGGGCGTCGAAAAGATCCTCGAAGGGCTCGAAGAGATCGGGCAGGGGCGCACCATTGCGCTGGCGATCAACAAGATCGACCGGGTCAAGGCCGAGGTGCTGCTGGCGCTGTCGAAAGACCTGAACGAACGCTACCCGTTCTCCGAAACCTTCATGATCTCGGCTGAAAAGGGCCACGGCTGCGCCGACCTGAAGCGCTGGCTGGCGCAGGAACTGCCCGAGGGGCCCTGGCTGTATCCCGAAGACCAGATCGCCGATCTGCCCATGCGGATGATCGCGGCCGAGATGACCCGCGAAAAGCTGACGCTTCGGTTGCATCAGGAACTGCCCTACCAGCTGACGGTCGAGACCGAGGCCTGGGAAGAGCGCAAGGACGGATCAGCCCGGATCGACCAGATCATCTATGTCGCCCGTGCGGGCCACAAGGGCATCGTGCTGGGCAACAAGGGTGAGACGATCAAGGCCGTGTCCAAGGCCGCGCGCGAAGAACTCGAAGAGTTTCTGGGCCGCCGTGTTCACCTGTTCTGTCAGGTCAAGGTGCGCGAGAAATGGCTGGAAGAGGCCGAGCGCTATTCTGAAATGGGTCTTGATTTCAAGGACGGCAATACGTGAGCGCACGGCTCGCGGCCGAGTTCTGGGTCAAGGCCTATCTGGCGCGGCTGCGCCTGCAGAACATCCCGGCCTTTGTGACCGCCCATGGCGACGACACCTCGGGCGCGGTGCTGGTCAAGCTGAACACCCTCGACGGCGCAGCGCAGGTCTTCACCCGGCGGTTCGACCTGATGACCGACACCCGAAAATGGGAGGTTCTGGTCGAGGGTCCCGAGGCCGAGGCCGACGCACGTATCCAGCAGGAACGCAGCTTTGACACGGACCTTTGGGTGATCGAGGTCGAAGACCGCGACGGCCGCCATTTGCTGGGCGAAGACGGCTTAGCGTAGCACCTTGGACAGTCCCAAAAGCGCCAGTCCCGAGGCAAAGAAACCCACGCTGAGGATCGCGGCCCACCTTAGCACGCCCAGCCAACCGATCTTGGTCGGATCGGTAAAGAAATAGGGGTAGGTGCCGTCAAGCTGCCCGCGCACCAGCGCATAGGCCACATAGATCAGCGGCCAGCTGAGCCAGGTCAGCACGTGGCTCACGCGCAGCCCGCGTTTGGGTGCATAAAGCACCCAATAGGCCACCACCAGCAGCGGCGCGATGGTGTGCAATCCATGATCCGACAGCAGCGCAATCCCTGACAGATCCCGCGCCAGAAGGGCGTGATAGACGACGCCGGTGATGCTGATCCACAGGGTCAGACCGCCCAGCCAGACCTTGCCCGCGCTGCGCCGGGTCAGGGCCATCCAGCCAAAGGTCACGCCCACCATTGTGTTTGTCAGCAGCGTAAAGAACCGCCCCAGCCGCCAGAGGATCTGCAGAATGTTCTCGTCCGGGTACTCGGCCAGGTCCATCATGATCTCGATCGCCACAGAGCCAAGACTGGCGATGGCGATGATCAGGGCAAGAAGGCGCGCGTTGTGTGACATGGCGCGACCCTGTCGGATATTGCGCCCGGGCGCAAGCGCTGGAATAACTGCGGCATGGAGTGGCGCGACACCGGCATCTTGCTGTCTTCCCGACCCCACGGCGAGGCCGCGGCGATTGTCGAACTGTTCACGCCGGAACACGGTCGTCACGCTGGCGTCGTGCGCGGCGGAACCGGGCGCAAGTTGTCTCCGCATCTGCAGCCCGGCGCGCAGCTGGACGTGACCTGGCGCGCGCGGCTCGAGGACCATCTGGGCAGCTTCACCGTCGAACCCCTGCGCGCGCGGGCCGCGCTGGTGATGTCGGACCGGTTTGCCCTGGCGGGCATGAACGCGGTGCTGGCGATCCTTGGCTTTGCCCTGCCAGAACGCGAGCCGCATCCCGACCTCTACCAGCGGTCCGAGGCCCTGCTGGACCTGCTCGGCCAGAACGAGATCTGGCCGCTGGGCTTTCTGCAATGGGAACTGGCCCTGCTGGATGAGCTGGGTTTTGCGCTTGATCTGCGGTCCTGCGCGGTGACAGGGGTGACCGAGGGGCTGGTCTATGTCTCGCCCAAAAGCGGTCGGGCCGTCAGCGCGGCGGGGGCCGGGGATTGGGCCGACCGGTTGCTGCCGCTGCCACCGGTGATGCGAGGTGAAGGCGAGGCCTCGGACGCCGAGATCCTGACCGCGCTTGGCACCACCGGGTATTTCCTGGAACACCACCTGGCCGCGCAATTGCACGGTCGGCGCCTGCCAGCCGCGCGGCAGCAATTCCTCGACCGTCTCAGCCGTCGGGCAGATCGGTCGTAAACACCATCTCGTCGCCCGCATCATTCGACAGGACCAAAATCCCGCCGGACACCTCGGACAGGGTCATGGCCGTCAAGGCCTCGAGGAACCGGGTTTCTGCATCTAGCTGGGGGCAGGCGCGCTTGGTGACGGCCAGCGCCCTGGCTTCGAACCAGGGGTAGGGCGCGGTCTGCTGGCCGGAATAGCCGTTGCATGGCGCCGATCCGTTCAGGATGCCGGGTTCAGGGAAGGTCAGGGTCGCCGTGGCCTCGTACGGTTGACCGTTGAGTTTTTCCAGCGTCCACACATGGTTTGCCGCCCCGTAGGAAAACAGCGTTTCGTCACCGCGGCAGGCCGCAAGGCACAGGATCAACAGGCACAATCGCTTCATGACGGGCAGCTTAGCTCACACACAGGTCAGGGCAATCCGCGACCCGCTTCCCTCTGCCTCAAATCCGCGTTAGATCAGGGCCATGAGATGGACCTTGCCCAACACCCTGACAGTTCTGCGCCTGGTCGCGGCCCCGGTCATCGCCGTGCTTTTCCTCTATTTCACAAGGCCCTATGCCGATTGGTTCGCATTGGCGCTGTTCATCATCGCCTCGGTGACAGACTGGATCGACGGCTATGTCGCCCGCGCGTGGAATCAGGAAAGCCGCATGGGGGCCATGCTGGACCCGATCGCCGACAAGGCCATGGTCGCCGTGGCGCTTGCCGTTCTGGTCGGGTTCTCTTCGCTGTCGGGCTGGCTGGTGCTGCCCGCGGTGCTGATCCTTTTCCGCGAAGTCTTTGTCTCAGGTCTGCGGGAATACCTCGGCCAAAGCGCCGGAACACTGAAGGTCACCAAGCTGGCCAAGTGGAAGACCACGGCCCAAATGGTTGCCATCGCGGTGCTGTTTTCGCACGGTATCTTTGAACATTACCTCGGTATGTCCATCCTGGGCATGGACGCCACGATCATCCGCGATATCTTTGAAGGCCGGGAAGAGGATCTGTTCGGGCTGCAGTGGAAACACGCAGGCATGACCTATAGCGCGCAGGCCGGTGTTGCGCTGATCTGGGTGGCTGCCGTGCTGACGGTTGTGACCGGCTGGGACTATTTCCGCAAAGCGCTGCCCTTGTTGAAGGATGATTGAGATGGATGTGCTGTATTTCGCATGGGTGCGTGAACGCATTGGCATTCCAAAGGAAAAGGTCACGACCGAGGCGGCGACCGTGGCCGAACTGGTGGCCGAGCTTAAGGCCCGCGAAGACCGGTACGAAGCCGCGTTTTCCGACCTCAGCGCCCTGCGTGTTGCGGTGGATCAGGAGCTTACGGATTTCGACGCGCCGCTGGCGGGGGCCCGTGAAGTGGCCTTTTTTCCGCCGATGACCGGAGGCTGAGATGCGGATCTCGGTTCAGGAAGCGCCCTTCGACCTGGGAAAAGAGACGCAGGCCTTTGCCGAAGGCCGCAAGGACATGGGCGCGATCGTGACCTTCACCGGCGTCGTGCGCGATGTCGAAGGTGGTCTGGCGCAGATGGAGATCGAACATTACCCCGGCATGACCCAAAAGGCGCTGGAGGCGATTGCATCCGAGGCGACAGAGCGGTGGTCACTTGGCGATGTCCTCGTGATTCATCGCTACGGACGGCTGCAGGCAGGCGAGATGATCATGATGGTCGCCACGGCCTCGCGTCACCGCAAGGACGCCTTCGAAGCCGCTGAATTTCTTATGGATTATCTGAAGTCCCGTGCGCCGTTCTGGAAAAAGGAAACCACGGGGGCAGGCACCGGATGGGTGGCGGCCAGGGATGAAGACGAAGATGCGCTTGACCGCTGGACCAATCCGGCGTGACCCTTTTTTCATACTGCCGGAAATTCCTCTTTCAAGACCTTCCCTTCAAAATTGTTATCGTTAAACTAAGCGCTAACATTCGCAAAACTTGAGGAGAGCTCTGTCGATGAGCACATCGGAAGTCGGCCTGATCGGCCTGGGAACCATGGGCGCGATGTTGTCGCTGAACATTGCAGAAAAAGGCTTTGCGATTTCTGTCTACAACCGGACCGCCGACAAGGTCGATGCCTTCATGGAAGAGGCCGGCGCGCTGGCTGAAAGGATCACGCCGACCAAGACGCTCGAAGATCTGGTGGCCTCGATTGCCAAGCCGCGCGCGATCATCCTGATGGTCCCCGCCGGAGGCCCGGTCGATCAACAGATCGCCGCCCTGCGGCCCTTGCTGGATGATGACGATCTGATCATCGACGCGGGCAACGCCAATTTCCACGACACCAACCGACGCGCGGCGGATGCGGTTGCGGCGGGCGTGCCGTACCTGGGCATTGGTGTCTCGGGCGGCGAAGAGGGCGCGCGCCACGGCCCTTCGATCATGGGCGGCGGCGACCAGGCGAACTGGAACCGCGTTTATCCGATCCTCGAGGCGATCTCGGCCAAGTACGAAGGTCAGGCCTGTGCCACATGGATGGGGCCGGGCGGCGCGGGGCACTTTGTGAAGACCGTGCACAACGGCATCGAATACGCCGACATGCAGCTGATTGCCGAAGCTTACGGCGTCATGCGCGATGGAATGGGCATGTCCGCGGCCGACTGCGGTGCGGTGTTCGAACGCTGGAACGGCGGGCCGCTGAAATCCTATCTGACCGAGATTTCTGGCGCGGTGTCAAAGGCCGTCGATCCGCAAACCGGGTCAGCCGTGCTGGACATCATTCTGGACCGTGCGGGGCAAAAGGGCACGGGCCGTTGGACCGTCATCGAAAGCCAGCAGGTCGGCGCGCCGGTCCCGGTGATCGAGGCCGCCGTGGCCGCCCGCAACATGTCGGCCGATCTGGACACGCGTCAGGCGGGTGAGGCGCAGTTTGGCGCGGCCCCGCAGGCTCTGCCAGATGGAGCGATGACGCTTGAGGCGCTGGAAGCGGCGCTGATCGCGGGCAAGATCATGTGTTACGCGCAGGGCTTTGCGCTGCTGGCCAAGGCCGGTGAAAACTACGGCTGGACCCTGCCGATGCCCGCCATTGCCGAGGTCTGGCGCGAAGGTTGCATCATCCGGTCATCGATGCTGAACGACATGGCGCAGGCCCTGACCGAAGACGCGGCGCGCAACCTGATGTTTGCCCCCTATTTCGCGGACCTTTTGAAAACCCACCAAAGCGCCTTGCGCAGCGTGGTCGGCGCCGCCGTCGCGCACGGGCTTCCGGTTCCCGCCCTGTCGTCTGCGCTTGGGTACTTCGACACCATGCGCACGGGTCGTTCGACCGCGAACATGATCCAGGCGCAGCGTGACTTCTTTGGCGCGCATTCCTTTGAACGTGTGGACGCCGAGGGCGCGCACCATGGCCCCTGGGGTTCAAACGCCTGAGCGTCTCAGCGCCTGTGGCGGTACCCCGAACCGGGCCTTGAAGGCCCGGGTCAGGGCGCTGGGGTTTTCATAACCGCAGCGCACCGCAATCTCGGCAATGCTGGCGGTCCCCTCGGTCACCATCTGGTGTGCGGCGCTCAGCCGGATGTGCTGATAGATCCGCCCCGGCGACGTGCCCATCGCGGCCTCGCACCGCCGCGCCAGCGTTTTCGGCGAGGTGCCCAGCCGCCGCGCCAGCTGCGCCAGCGACAGGGGCGTTTCAAGCTGCGCCCGCATCTCGGCCAGTGCCCGCTTCACAACCGGATCGCGTGCAGCAAGCGTGGGCTGCGCCGGAGCGTCCTTGGCCAGAAACAGCGCCTCGATGTCTGTGGCGATGGACTGGCCAAGATGCCCGCCGATCAACCTGTGCATCAGTCCAAAGGCCGTCATGGCTCCGGCGCAGGTGATCCTGTTCCGGTCGATCACATGACCTGAGCTTTGCAGGTCAACCTCATGAAACCGCTCGGAAAACGCCTCGTGCAAGTCGGCGTGCAAGGTCGCTTGGTACCCGTCCAGCAACCCGGCCGAGGCCATCAGCCAGGTCCCGCTGTCAAATCCGATAACGACCCGCGCCCGCTGTGCTGCCGCGCGCAGCAAACGACGCGTCTGGCCCGTGTCGTGGCGCAGATGCGCGTAACTGGCCATCACGATCAGAGTGTCACATCGCGGCATCTGGTCGATCGACGCATCAGGCATGACCGGCAGGTCGGATGACGACCGGACAAGGTCGCCGTCTGGCGTATAGAATCGCCACTCATATGCCGCACGCCCGGCAAAGGTATTTGCAGCGCGCATCGGCTCCAGACAGTTGGCAAGGCACAGGTTCGAAAAGCGATCAAAGAGCAAGATCGCAATCTTCTGCGGCGCGGCGTGGGTGTTTGACCAAATCGGCATGAAAATGACCATACGTGCAGGGTTGAGGTGGCGTCCAGTGGCACTGTTGATCAACCACTTTCGGAGGATGCCATGCCCCTAGCGATGAACCGCGATGTCTTTATCACCTGCGCCGTGACCGGATCGGGCGGAACGCAGGACCGCAGCCCGCATGTGCCGCGCAGCCCGCAGCAGATCGCCGACAGCGCCATCGAGGCGGCCAAGGCGGGCGCCGCGATTGTGCATTGCCATGTGCGCGATCCCGAAACGGGCGCGCCCTCGCGCCGTCTGGACCTCTATCGCGAAGTGACCGACCGCATCCGCGCGGCGGATGTCGACGTGGTGCTGAACCTGACAGCCGGCATGGGGGGCGATATCGTCTTTGGCGGCGTCGAAAGCCCTCTGCCCACGGTCGCGGGCACCGATATGGTCGGCGCGACCGAGCGCATGGCCCATATCGCGGATTGCCTGCCCGAAATCTGCACGCTCGATTGCGGCACGATGAACTTTGCCGAGGCCGACTACGTGATGACCAACACCCCTGGCATGTTGCGTGCCATGGGGCAGATGATGACCGACCTTGGCGTCAAGCCCGAGATCGAGGCCTTTGATACCGGTCACCTGTGGTTTGCCAAGCAGCTGGTCAGCGAAGGTGTGCTGGAGGACCCCGCGCTGGTGCAGCTTTGCATGGGTGTGCCCTGGGGCGCGCCGGACGATCTGAACACCTTTATGGCGATGGTGAACAACGTGCCCGACCACTGGACCTTCAGCGCCTTTTCGCTGGGGCGGAACCAGATGGCCTATGCCGCCGCTGCCGTTCTCGCGGGCGGCAACGTGCGCGTGGGGTTGGAAGACAACCTGTGGCTCGAAAAAGGCGTGCTGGCGACCAATGCGCAGCTTGTGGAACGCGCTGTCGGCGTGGTCGAGGGCATGGGCGCGCGGATCATCGGCCCGGCCGAGGTGCGCGAAAAGCTGGGCCTGACCAAGCGCGCGCCAGTCTGATGGCGCCCCGGGTTCTGATCACGGGCGGGGCCGCTGGCATCGGTCGTGCGATCGCCGAGCGGTTCGCCGAAGACGGCGCGCAACTTGCGATCTGTGATGCCGATCCCGCGGCCGTTGCGGCGTTTCAGGCGGATTTTTCGGACGCGCTGGCCGTGGTGGCCGATGTCACAGATGAGGCGCAGATGGGCGCGTTTCTGGCGCAGGTCGAAACGACCTGGGATGGCGTTGACGTGGTCTGTGCTAATGCGGGCACCGGCGGTCCTGCCGGGGCCATCGAAACGCTCGACTATCAGGCCTGGCAGGACTGTGTCGCCACCAGCGTTCACGGCGCCTTTCTGACCTGTCGCTGGGCGGCGCGGGTGATGAAGGGGCAGGGCGCGGGGCTGATCACGTTGACATCTTCTACGGCGGGGCTCTTCGGCTATCCGATGCGTGCGCCCTATGCGGCGGCCAAATGGGCCATCGTGGGTCTGATGAAGACCCTCGCGATGGAGCTTGGCCCCCACGGCATCCGCGTGAACGCCATCTGCCCCGGCGCGGTCGAGGGCCCGCGTATGGACCGCGTGGTCGCCAAAGAGGCGGCTGCACACGGTCTAAGCGAGGCCCAAGTGCGCGACCTTTACGTGCGCGGCGTCTCATTGCGGACCTGGGTCACCGCTCAGGACGTTGCAAACAGCATTCATTTCCTGGCCTCACCCTCGGGCCGCAAAATCTCGGGCCAGTCCCTGGCCATCGACGGACATACGGAGACCCTGGCCCCATGACCAGATCAGCAGCAATTATCGGCGGTGGCGTTATCGGCGGCGGTTGGGCTGCGCGCTTTGCCCTGATGGGGTGGAACGTGCGGATTTTCGATCCCGATCCGCAGGCGGAGCGCAAATTGGGCGAGGTCATGGCCAACGCCCGCCGCAGCCTGCCGATGCTTTACGACCGCGACATGCCTGCAGAGGGTACGATCACCTTTCACAACACGATTGCCGAGGTGGTCGAGGGTGTCGCCTGGGTGCAGGAAAGCGTGCCAGAACGGCTTGAGGTCAAACACAAGGTCTTTGCCGAGATCCAGGCGCATCTGGACCCCGAGGCGGTGATCGGTTCGTCCACCTCGGGCTTCAAACCTTCGGAATTGCAGGCAGGTGCCAAGGATCCGACGCAGATCGTTGTGACACACCCGTTCAACCCGGTCTATCTGTTGCCGCTGGTGGAACTGGTCCCCGGCGACACCCATGATCCGCGCGCGGTGGACTGGGCGCGCGAGGTCATGACCGAGATTGGCATGTACCCCCTGCAAGTCCGGGCCGAGATCGACGCCCATATCGCCGACCGCTTCCTTGAAGCCGTCTGGCGCGAGGCGCTTTGGTTGGTCAAGGACGGCATCGCCACGACCGAGGAAATCGACAACGCCATCCGCTATGGATTTGGCCTGCGGTGGGCGCAGATGGGCCTGTTTGAGACCTACCGCGTGGCGGGCGGCGAGGCGGGCATGAAGCACTTCATGGCGCAATTTGGCCCGGCGCTGGAATGGCCCTGGACCAAGCTGATGGATGTGCCCGAGTTCAACGATGAACTTGTGGACCTGATCGCGGGTCAATCGGATGACCAATCCGGCCATCTAACCATTCGCGAGCTTGAACGACTGCGGGACGACAACCTTGTCGCCATGATGCGCGCGTTGAAACAACAGGACGCGGCGGCGGGTGCGCTGCTGAACGCGCACCAGCGCGGGATGCGTCAGCCGCTGGGTGATGCTGTGCCGCTGGTGACCGTCCGCCGGACCGTGCCGGTCGATTGGACCGATTACAATGGGCACATGAACGAGAGCCGATATGGGCAGGTCTTTTCGGACGCGGCGGATGCGCTGATGATACACGTGGGGTGTGACGAAACCTATATTGCCAATGGAAACAGCTACTTCACAGCCGAAACGCATGTGAAGTACCTGGCCGAAACCCACGCCGGAGACGCGTTTGACGTGGCCTCTCGTGTGCTGATCGGCGAAGGCAAGAAGCTGAAAGCCTATCACGAGATGCGCACACCTGCGGGCGAAATCATCGCCACCTGCGAGCAGTTCATGCTGCACGTGAACCTGACCACCCGCAAATCCTGCCCGCCACTGCCCGAGGTTCTGGCCCGGGTCGAAGCCTTGGCCGCCGCACACAAGGACGCCTGATATGCACTTCGGATTGACCGACGAACAAGAGATGATCGTTTCGACCGTGCGCAGCTTTGTCGAGAACGAGATCTACCCGCACGAAGCCATGGTCGAACGCACCGGGCAGGTGCCGCATGAGCTGGGCGAAGAGATCAAGCAAAAGGTCATCGACCTGGGGTTCTATGCCTGCAACTTCCCCGAAGAGGTGGGCGGCCCGGGATTGAGCCATCTGGAGTTCACGCTGGTCGAACGGGAACTCGGCCGTGGCTCGATGGCGCTGACGCATTTCTTTGGCCGCCCCCAGAACATCCTGATGGCCTGCAATGACGAGCAGCGCGAGCGTTACCTGCTGCCCGCTGTTCGCGGCGAACGGATGGACGCGCTGGCGATGACCGAACCGGATGCGGGATCGGACGTACGGGGTATGAAATGCCAGGCGGTGCGGGATGACGGCGATTGGGTCATCAACGGGTCCAAACACTTCATCTCGGGCGCAGAACACGCTGATTTCTTTATCGTTTTCATCGCCACAGGGGTCGATGACACGCCCAAGGGCCCAAAGAAGCGGATCACAACGTTTCTTGTTGACCGGGGCACGCCGGGGTTCGAAGTGCGGGAGGGCTATAACTCGGTCAGCCACAAGGGCTACAAGAACTACATCCTCTATTTCGACAACTGCCGCCTGCCGGATGCGCAGGTGCTGGGCGAAGTGGACGGCGGCTTTGACGTGATGAACGAGTGGCTTTACGCCACGCGTCTGACCGTCGCTGCCTTTTCCGTGGGCCGCGCAAGGCGGTGTTTTGACTACGCTTTGAATTACTCGGCCGAACGTAAGCAGTTTGGCCAACCCATCGGCAAGTTTCAGGGCGTGGGCTTTCAGATCGCCGACATGATCACCGAGATTGACGCCGCCGATTGGCTGACCCTCGCTGCGGCCTGGCGGCTGGATCAGGGGCTGCCCTCGAACCGCGAGATCGCGAGCGCCAAGCTTTATGCCTCGGAAACGCTGGCGCGGGTCACGGACACCACGCTGCAGATCTATGGCGGCATGGGGTTGATGGATGACTTCCCGATCGAACGCTTCTGGCGTGACGCGCGGGTCGAACGAATCTGGGACGGCACCAGCGAGATCCAGCGCCACATCATCAGCCGCGACCTGCTGCGTCCGCTCGGGGCCTGAAAGTGGCGCGTCTGGATCGGCTTTTGCGCCCGCGCAGCATTGCCGTTGTCGGCGGCGGCGCATGGTGCGCGAACGTTGTGACGCAATGTCGGAAGATGGGCTTTGACGGCGCGCTGTGGCCCGTTCATCCCAAGCGGCCCGAGATCGCGGGGGTGCCAGCGTTTGCCCGGCTGTCCGACTTGCCGGGGGCGCCGGATGCAGCCTTTGTGGGCGTCAACCGAGAGGCAACTCTGGATGTTGTCCAAGAGCTGTCACAGGCCGGAGCCGGCGGTGCGGTCTGTTTTGCCTCGGGCTTTGCTGAGGCCGAAGCCGAATTGGCGGGCAGTGCGGGGCTTCAGATTAGACTGTTGCAGGCGGCCGGCCAGATGCCGATCCTTGGTCCCAATTGCTATGGGGTGATCAACTACCTTGATGGTGCCTTGCTGTGGCCCGATCAGCATGGCGGCACGCGCTGCGAGACGGGCGTCGCGATCCTGACGCAAAGCTCGAACATCGCGATCAACCTGACGATGCAGGCGCGGGGGCTGCCGGTGGCCTATGTGGTGACCGTGGGCAACCAGGCCCAGACCGGAATGGCCGAAATCGCGCAGCACTTGCTGTCGGACGACCGCGTGACCGCGATCGGCCTGCATATCGAGGGGTTTCGGAACATTCGAGAGTTCGAGGCCCTGTCCGAAACAGCCCGCAAGGTCGGCAAAAAAATCGTGGCGCTCAAGGTTGGGAAATCCGAGCAGGCGCAATTGGCGACCGTATCGCACACGGCATCGGTTGCGGGATCAGACGCAGGGGCACAGGCCCTGATGACACGCCTTGGCTTTTTGCCGGTGGACAGCCTGCCGGTGTTTCTCGAAACCCTGAAACTGGTGCACGTCGTTGGTGAACTGCCGGTGGCGACAATGTCGGCGCTGTCATGCTCTGGCGGTGAGGCGAGCTTGATCGCAGATGCGGCACAGGCAACAGGCGTGAGCTTTCCGCCCCTGACCGGGGCCCAGTCCCGCAGGTTGCGTCAGGCACTGGGCCCCAAGGTGGCACTCGCCAACCCGTTGGATTATCACACCTATATATGGAACGACGTGCCTGCGATGGCAGAGGTTTTTGCGTCGATGATGGTGCCAGAGGTTGGGTTGACCGCAGTGATCGTTGACCTTCCGCGCGCGGATCGTTGCGATCCGGCGGATTGGCAATCGGTGATCGAGGCGGCCGCTCAGGCGACCACCTCGACGGGTCGACCTATCGCCCTTGTGGCGACACTGCCCGAGGCGATGCCAGAGGCCGTGGCCCGGGACCTGATGTCACGTGGTATCGTGCCCCTGTGCGGGGTGGACGACGCCCTGGCGGCTGTCGATGCTGCGTCCCGTGTCTCTGGCTCGGCGGACCCGGTTTTGCTGCAGGACGCGGTTCCGAACTCCGTTCGCCTAGTGCCAGAAGCCGAGGCCAAGCAGGCGCTTGCCGCCTATGGATTGCGCATTCCCCGCCTGCACCGCGCGGGCTCTGCCGCGGAGGCGGCCGAGGCCGCGCAGGACATCGGGTTTCCCGTCGTGCTGAAGGGCGAAGGGCTTGCGCACAAGACCGAAGCGGGCGCTGTCGCCTTGAACCTGACGACCACCGACCAGGTTGCCGACCGGGCCGCGCAGATGGCCACGGCCTCTTTTCTGGTCGAGGAAATGGTGGGGCAGGGGGTTGCCGAACTGCTGGTCGGCGTGGTCGCGGATCCGGCGCATGGGTTTGTCCTGACGCTGGCCGCTGGCGGGGTGCTGACCGAACTTTTGGGGGATCGCCAGAACCTGTTGTTGCCGGTCAGCGAGACCGACCTCAGTCGAGCGATTTCCGGGCTGACACTGGCCAAGGTGCTTGACGGTTACCGCGGTGCCCCTGCCGCCGATCGCCCGGCACTCAAGCGCGCCATACGGGCCATCGAGGCCTTTGTGATCGACAATGCCGACACGGTCGCCGAGGTTGAAGTCAACCCGCTGATCTGCACACCATCTGATGCCATCGCCGTCGATGCGCTGATCCGGAAAGGAACCCGAGATGACTGAGACACCTGTTCGTACGGAACGGCGGGGCCACGTTCTGGAAGTGACGCTGGACCGCCCCAAGGCCAATGCCATCGACCTTGCGACCAGCCGGGTGATGGGTGAGGTGTTCACCGCGTTCCGCGACGACCCCGAGCTTCGGGTGGCCATCGTGACAGGGGCGGGCGACAAGTTCTTTTGCCCGGGATGGGATCTGAAAGCTGCCGCTGACGGGGATGCGGTTGACGGGGACTACGGCTTGGGGGGCTTCGGCGGTCTGCAGGAATTGCGGGGGCTGAACAAACCGGTGATCGCGGCGGTCAACGGGATTGCCTGCGGCGGCGGGCTGGAGCTTGCCTTGTCTGCGGATATTATCCTGGCCGCGGATCACGCGACCTTTGCCCTGCCCGAGATCCGGTCGGGGACGGTGGCGGATGCGGCCTCGATCAAACTACCCAAGCGCATTCCCTATCACATCGCGATGGAGATGCTGCTGACCGGACGATGGTTCGACGTGGACGAGGCCGCGCGTTGGGGGTTGATCAACCAGATCCACCCGGCAGCCGAGCTGATGGCCAAGGCGCGCGAGATGGCCGATTTGTTGGCCTCGGGACCGCCGCTGGTCTATGCGGCGATCAAGGAGATCGTGCGCGAGGCCGAGGACATGAAGTTCAACGACGCCTTGAACCGGATCACCAAGAGCCAGTTTGCCACGGTCGAAACGCTCTATCGGTCCGAGGATCAACTGGAAGGGGCCCGCGCCTTTGCTGAAAAGCGCGACCCGGTCTGGCGGGGCAAGTAACGCAGCCGCCGGGGAAAAATTCCTTCGAGGAATTTTGTCCGGATTTTTTGAAAAAATCCGGTCCTGGCGGATCCCTCGATCAACCGCGCATACGTAATCCATCTGCATCAAAGAGGGGTGTCATCACGATCTTGGCGGCGCACATCTGGCCGAGGATTTCAATTTCGGCCGTCAAATCCTCGGACACAAGGCGTCGCGGAACCAGAGCCAGGGCAATGGATTTGCCCAGATGATGCGAATACCCACCCGAGGTGCAGAACCCCTGCACCGATCCATCGATCCAGACCGGCTCGTAGGCCTGAACATCTGCATCCTGAGCCGTGACCTCGAAGGCCACCAACTGTCGGTCTGGCGGCGTCTGGCGTTCCGCTTCGGCTGCGCTGCGTCCGATGAAGTCGGCATTTTTTGTCCAGGCAATGAACCGGTCCAGCCCGGTTTCGGCCGCCGTGTAGTCCGGTGAAAATTCGCGCAGCCAGGACCCAAAGAACTTGTCCAGCCGCAGGCTCATCATGGCGCGCATGCCGAAGGGGCGCATGCCCCTTGGTTCGCCCGCTGTCCAAAGGCTGGACCACAGCTGGCGTTGATCCATCGGATCGCAATAGATCTCGTACCCCAGATCCCCGGTATAGCTGACCCGCTGGACCCAGCAATCGACCATGCCGACTGTCAGGCGACGCCCATCCAGAAACCGCATCCCGGATATATCGGTCCGGGTGCAGGCCTGCAGCACATCGCGCGCCAGAGGCCCGGCGATCTGGAACCCGTTCAACCGGTCCGAGATGTTTTCGACGGTCAACTCGGCATCCAGATTCTGCAGGAACCACCGCAGGTGATAGGCCTGCGACCCGTAAGAGGCGGTGAGCTGGAACACGCCTTCCTCGAGACAGGACACGGTGAAGTCCCCGATCAGCCGCCCCTTGGGGGACAGCATCGGCGTCAGCGAGATCCGCCCCGGCTTCGGGATCCGGCCGGCCATGATGCGATCAAGCCAGGCGCGGGCATGTGCCCCTGTGACCCGGTATTTGCCGAAGTTGTGCACCTCGTTGATGCCAACACCTTCGCGCACCGCCTTGACCTCGCGCGCGGTGGCCTCCCAGGCGTTTGAGCGGCGGAAGCTTGGGGTTTCATAACGCGGTTCGTCACCCGTGGCGAAGTAGTTCACCACCTCAAGCCCGTATTGCTGGCCCCAGACCGCGCCCATACCGTCAAAGATGTCATACATCGGCGTTGTGCGCATCGGACGCGCGGCGGGCAGTTCCTCGTTCGGATAGGCCACGGAAAAGCGCTTCTGATAGTTCTCGACCACTTTCGGAAGCGTGTAGCCCGGCGTGATCCAGCCACCGCCGCCAGAGGCGTCGCGGCCCAGCAATCCGCCGCCAAAGCGGGCGATGTCCATGGCGCTCACGTCACGCTCACATTCGCCCTCTATCATCCATTGCGCAAGCATCAGCCCGACGCCGCCGCCCTGGCTGAAGCCGGCCATGACGCCACAGGCGCTCCAGTAGTTCTTTAGCCCCGGCACGGGACCCACCAGAGGGTTGCCGTCGGGGGCAAAGGTGAAAGGCCCGTGGATGACCGATTTCACGCCAGCGCGTTCCAGAACCGGGAAGCGTTTGTAGGCGAACTCGATCGAGTCCGTGATCTTGTCATAGTCGTCAGGCAAGAGCTCGTGCCCGAAATCCCAGCTGGTGCCATCAACCGCCCAGGGCTTGCAGGGCTGTTCGTAGAACCCGATGCAAAGACCACGCCCCTCTTGCCGCAGATAGCTTTCGCCCGCCGGGTCCATCACATGCGGATGTTCCTGGGTGCGCTCATAGATCTCGGCGATCTCGTCCGTCACCAGGTACTGGTGCTCCATTGGGTGCAGCGGCAGATAGACCCCGGCCATCGCGCCCACTTCGCGCGCCCAAAGGCCGCCGGCATTGACCAGATGTTCTGCATGGATGGTGCCCTTGTCGGTCACCACGTCCCAGGTGCCGTCGGTCCGCTGATTGGTTTCGCGCACCATGCAATGGGTCTCGATGGTCGCCCCGCCCATCCGCGCCGCCTTGGCATAGGCATGAGTGGTGCCCGAGGGATCAAGGTGCCCGTCCAGCGGATCGTAAAGCGCGCCAAGGATGCCGTCGGTTTCGACAATGGGGGCGAGCGCCTTGATCTCGTCCGGGGTGACGATTTCGGTCTCAAGCCCCATGTAGCGGTGCTTGGCGCGTTCGGCCAGCAACATGTCGAACCGGTCGCGGTTGTCGGCCAGGGTCACGCCGCCCACGTGGTGCAAGCCGCAGGACAGGCCGGTGATCTCTTCCAATTCGCGATACAGTTTGATCGTGTAGCCCTGCAGCGCCGCCATATTGGTGTCGCCGTTCAGCGTGTGAAATCCACCCGCCGCGTGCCATGTCGACCCCGAGGTCAGCTCGGAGCGTTCGATCAGCATCACGTCGGACCAGCCGAGCTTGGTCAGGTGATAAAGGACCGATGCGCCGACAACCCCGCCGCCGATGACTGCAACACGTGTGGTGGTTTTCATGTGGGGACCCCGCTTATGTTTTGCAGTAACTTGTCCGGGGCCAGGGAAACCTTCTGAAAGAATTTCGACAAAATGTGTCGCAAAAGGTGGATCGGTTTACGCGCACCATCCCTTCATCGCAGCCGTCTGTGCGCGGATCCATAACAGATCGAACCCGGCGATTGCGCGATAGCCACGCGCAAACAACGTCTTGGCCTGGTCTTCGGACAGGGCGTTGCTGGACAGCGGGATGTTTCTGTCATTGGCAGCCGCCTCGATCCGTTCCATCGCGGCAAGAACCTCGGGGTGATCGAATTGACCCATATGGCCCAGGTCGGTCGTCAGGTCGAACATGGCGACAACCAGCAGGTCAATGCCTTCGATCGCGCAGATCTCTTCAATGTTTTCAACGGCCTCCCTGGTTTCGATCAGCAGGCAACAGACCAGGTGATCCTCTGTATCGGCGGCAAAGTTCGGCAAGGTCGACTGCCACCGCGATTGCGCGATAAAGGGCCCGAACCCACGGCTGCCGCGCGGCGGATAACGCATCGAGGCGACGGCGCGTTCAGCATCTGCAGCGGTGCGGACCAACGGAAAGACGATCCCCTCGGCCCCAAGGTCCAACACCCGTTTAACCGTTGCCTCGTCAATCAGGGGCACACGGACCAAGGGCGCACAGTCAAAGCCCTGCGTCGCTGCGATCATCGCATGGGCCGAGCCATGGTCCACCGCGCCATGTTCCATGTCGATGATCACGCCGTCAGCCCCAGCCGCCGCCATCGCCTGAGGCACCGTCGCCGAAGGGATCGTGCAGACATGCAGCGCTAGCCGGTCCGAGGTGTTTTGCAGCCGGTGTTTCAGCGAGGTCATGGCAGGCTCCTGTCCTTTGGGAGAATCGGTTTCCAAGCTTGAACGCCGTGCCGTTCGGCACAAAGCGATTTCTGACCCTTTGGGGATGCCTCAATCCTGCCAGATCATGTCGCGTTTCGGCATTTTTCACGATCCCACTCAGGACACCCTTTTGAGCAATGACCAAAAGGACCCACGTTGATGAAAACCCACGCACAGGCCGTTGTGATTGGCGGCGGCGTAATCGGCTGCTCAATTCTGTACCATCTGACCAAGCTCGGATGGACCGATGTCATCCTGCTGGAACGGGATGAGCTGACCTCGGGGTCGACGTGGCACGCGGCGGCAAACATCCACGGGCTGCACGACAGCACCAACATCAGCCGCATCCAGCACTATACGATGGGGCTGTACAAGGAACTTGAGCAGGAAACCGGGCAGGGATGCGGAGTGTTCCAGCCGGGCTCGCTTTATCTGGCGCAGACCGAGAACCGTGAACACCAGCTGCGCCTGCAAGAGGCCAAGGCCAAGCTTTACGGCATGAACTTTCACGAGGTCAGCCGGGACGAGGCCGAGCGCCTGCATCCGCTGGTCAATTTTGATGGCATCCGCTGCATCATGTTCGAACCTGACGGCGGCAACGTTGACCCATCGGGTGTGACCAACGCCTATGCCAGTGGCGCGCGCGCCAACGGGGCCGAGATCCATCGCTTCACGCCCGTTCTGGGGACCGAACAGAACCCGGATGGCAGCTGGATTGTGCGCACGCCCAAGGGGGAGATCCAGACCCCTTGGGTGATCAACGCTGCGGGTCTGTGGGGCCGCGAAGTGGCGGCGCTGGCGGGGATTCAATTGCCGCTGCAGCCGACCGAGCACCAGTATTTTGTCACCGAAACCATTGCCGAGATCGCAGGCATGGACCGCCGTTTGCCCTCGGTCGCGGACCGGGACGGCGAATACTATCTGCGGCAGGAAGGTCTGGGCTTGCTGATCGGGGCCTATGAACGCGACATGCGATTCTGGGCCGAAGACGGCACGCCGCTGGACTTCGCGCATGACCTGTTTCCCGATGACCTCGAACGGATCGAGGAAAACATGCTGCGCGCTATAGACCGGGTGCCGGTTGTCGGCACGGCGGGCATCAAGCGCGTCATCAACGGGCCGATGATCTGGTCACCGGATTCGAACGTTCTGCTGGGGCCAGTGCCTGAGAAGAAGGGTTATTTCTGCTGCAACGGCATCATCCCCGGCTTTTCGCAGTCAGGTGGCATGGGGCTGATGGTCGCGCAGTGGATCATCGAAGGCGAGATGCAGTACGACATGTTCCCCTGGGACATGGCGCGCTTTGGTCTCTGGGCGGGCAAGGACTTCACCAAGGCCAAGGTGCAGGACCAATACGCCCACCGCTTTGCGATCCACTACCCGAACGAAGAACGCAGCGCCGGGCGTCCGGTGCGCACGCGCCCGGCGCACGACATGCAGGTCGGCATGGGCGCGGTCATGGGCCTGAACTATGGCTGGGAACACCCGCTTTGGTTCGCGCCTGAACCGGGCACAACCGACACCAACGGGTTCACGCGCCAGAATTGGTGGGCCCCGGTGGGCGAGGAATGCAAGATGCTGCGCGACCGCGCGGGCATCATCGACATCTCGAACTTCGCCAAATACCGGGTCAAGGGGGCAGGGGCCGAGGACTGGCTGAACGCCGTCTTCGCAAACACCATGCCCAAGGCGGTGGGACGGTCCTGCCTGACACCGCTGATCGGTGTGCGCGGCGGCATCGCGGGCGACGCAACAGTGACACGCACGGCAGAGGATGAATTCTGGGTCGTCAGTTCGGGCATGGCCGAACGCTACCACAAGCGCTTTTTCGACATGGTGCCGCTGCCCGAAGGCACCAGTTTTGACAGCATGACCGAGTCCATGTGCGGCTTCAACGTCGCGGGGCCGGAGTCGCGGGCGCTGTTGCAGCGTCTGACCAATACCTCGCTCGCGACCGAGGATTTCCCCTTCATGCGCTCGAAGATGATCGAGATTGCCGGGGTCGAGGTGCTGGCCCTGCGCGTCTCGTTCACCGGCGATCTGGGGTGGGAACTGCACTGCAAAGCCGAGGATCAGGTGCGGCTTTATGAGGCCCTGCTCGAGGCCGGCAAAGAGTTTGGCGCGGGTCCTGTGGGCAGCCGGGCATTGATGTCGCTGCGGGTCGAAAAGGGCTATGGGTCCTGGAGCCGTGAATACAGCCCCGAGTACTGGCCGCAGGAGGTCGGGCTGGACCGGCTGTGCAAGATGGGCAAGGACTTCCTGCACAAAGAGGCCGCGGCGCAGGTCATGCAGAATACGCCCCGCGAACAGATGGTGCTGTTGCAGGTCAACGAGGCTGATGTCACGGCCTCGAACGCGGACGCCACGGGCGGCGAACCGATCTTCAAGGATGGTGAAGGGATCGGGCGTGTGACCTCGGGGGCTTATGGGTACACCGTCGGCATGTCGCTGGCGCTTGGGTTCGTCAAGAACGCCGGTCCCGGGGACGAGGTCGAGGTGATGATCCTTGGCCGTCCGCACCGTGCGACGATCCTGGCCGAGCCGCCATTTGATCCCTCGGGCGCGCGCCTGCGGGCCTAAGCGCAAAGCGCCCCGGTTCGGGGCGCTTTTTCGTCAAGGGTTCACGCCGCCTCGGTCGCGGCGGGCATGTGATACAGGCACAGCTTGTTGCGATCCAGGTCCCGCACGTAGGCCGAGTAATACGGCCCACGCTGCTGTGGTGTGCCTTCGTCTGATCCGCCAAGCTCCAAGGTCTTGCGATACAGCCGGTCGACCTCTTCGACCGATCCCACGTCCAGCCCGATCATCGTGCCATTGCCGTTGGTTGCGGGCTGTTCGTCGAACGGCTTGGCCACGGCAAAGGCCAGATCGCCGCCCATCCAATAGCTCATACGGTCCGTGGTCAGCGCCGGGTGCAACCCGCTTTGGTCAAAAAGCGCATTGTAAAAACTGATTGCGGCCTCAAAGTCGTTTGTGCCCAGCACGATATAGCCAGATTTCATTTGTGATCTCCTGATGACATGCGCAGCACAGCCGCTGCTTGATGCTGCTGGTGATGCAGCATGCTGGTGCCAGTTCCTGTCAGGAGATCGTCAGCCCGCGCAGATTATCGTTCCGAAAGCGTTTTCAGCCCCAGAAGAACCGCGGCGCCGATCATGAACCCGCCACCAACCCGTTCGATCCAGACCTTGGCAGTGCCCTTGAAGCGGGCCGCGATCCAACTGGCGCTGAACCCGTAGGCGCTGAGAAAGGCCCCATCAAGCGCGATATATGTGGCCGAGAGGATCAGGAACTGCGGCCAGAAGGCCGCCTCGGGTGTGATGAACTGGGGGAACAGTGCCGCAAAGAACACCACGGCCTTGGGGTTCGCGGCCGAGGTCAGGAACCCCTGCATCCACAATGCGCCAAGCGACGTGCGCTCTCGGGGCTGTGCGGTCTCGGGTGTTTCGGGTTTGGCCCGCAGGATCATGCGCGCGCCCAGCCAGATCAGATAGGCGACGCCGGCCCATTTGATCACCGCCAGCGCCGCGCCCGAGGCCGCGATCAGCGCCGCCAATCCCAAACCCGCCGCCAGCATCTGCAATGCGTTGGCCGTCAGGTCTCCGGCGGCGGTCGACAGCCCACGGCGAAACCCGTGGGTGCCGCTGTTGGACATCATCAACAACTGGCTGGGGCCCGGTGTGCTCATCAAGGCAAGCACGGTGAGAACATAAAGGGTCCAGGTGTCAAAGGTCATGGCGGGCTCCGTCGGCTGGTTTCACCTGCGAGCCTAGAGCACCTGAAGGCGCGCCGCCAGCGTCAGACGGGGCGCACTTTCAGTCGCGTCACACGGTTGCCGTCGCGGGCCACCACCTCGAACCGGAAGCCGTGGAAGCTGAAGACCTGGCCCACGGTCGGGATCATCTGCGCCTCGTGGATCACCAGTCCGGCAACGGTGTTCGCCTCTTCGTCCGGCAGGTTCCAGTCGGTCGCGCGGTTCAGGTCGCGGATCGTCGTGGCGCCCTCGATCAGGAAGTTGCCGTCTTCGCCTTTCAGGATCGGATATTCGGCGTCTGGGTCGAATTCGTCGGTGATCTCGCCCACGATCTCTTCGAGGATGTCTTCCAGCGTCAGCAGGCCCTGCAATGCGCCGTATTCGTCCACGACCAGCGCAAAGTGGGTGCGGCGGCGCAGGAACTGGCGCATCTGGTCGTCAAGCGAGGTGGTGTTGGGCACGAAGTAGGGCTTCATCGCCACGTCCGAGATGTCAAAGCCCACCAGGGCGTCGTCCGAGCCATCACCGCCATCCAGCATGCGGTACATGGTGCGCAGCAGGTTCTTGGCATGTACCACGCCGATGATGTTTTCAGGGTCGTCCCGGAACACGGGCAGGCGGGTGTGGCTGCTTTCAAGACATTGCTCAAGGATCTCGCGCGGCTCCGAGGCGGCGTTGATCATCTCGATGCCCGAGCGGTGCAGCATGATCTCTTCGACGGCCCGATCCGACAGATCCAGCGCGCCAAGGATGCGGTCACGGTCCTCTTTTTCAACGACGCCTTCCGAATGGCCCAGTTGCAGCGCACCCGCGATTTCCTCACGCACCGCAAGGATATGTGTGTCGGGATCCGTCTGCACACCAAAGACGCGCAGCACGCCGCGCACCAGCAGACGGACTGCCGAGACCACCGGCGAAAACACGGTGATCACAACCGAGATCACGGGTGCCGCGCGGGACGCGGCGGTTTCCGGGTTTGTGATGGCATAGGTCTTGGGCAGCACCTCGGCAAAGATCAGCACCAGAAGCGTCATGACCAGTGTGGCCAGCGCCACGCCGCTTTCGCCAAAGGCCTGCGTGAAAAGCGCCGTCGCCAGCGAGGTCGCCAGGATGTTCACCAGGTTGTTGCCCAACAGCACCGAGCCGATCAGCCGCTCGTTGTCTTCGGTGATCTTGAGCGCACGCTTTGCGCCGCGTGATCCGCGGTCGGCCTGCGCGTGCAATTTGCCGCGTGACGCGGCCGTCAAGGCCGTCTCGCTGCCCGAAAACAAGCCAGACAGCACCAGAAGGCCAAGAATTGACGAAGCTGTGATCCAAAATGCCGCGTCGAGGGCGGCGGTCGAGGGTTCCATGGGCCCAAACATCCTTTATCCTGACGGGGTTATGGGGGCGACCCGGCGGTCAATCAAGGGGCAGGGCATGCAGATCTTGGATCTAGGAACTCTGGACGCACCTTTGCTGCTGTTTGGGGGCCCATATTCCAATCTACAGGCAACACGCGCACTTCGCGCATGGGCGGACCGGGCGGGGATATTGCCGCAGCAGGTGATCTGCACAGGGGATGTTGTGGCCTATTGTGCCGATGCGGCGGCCACAGTGTCCGAGATCCGCGATTGGGGCATCCCGGTGGTTGCAGGGAATTGCGAGAAACAACTGGCCTCGGGCGCGATGGACTGCGGTTGCGGGTTCGAGGAGGGCACCGCCTGCGATCTGCTCAGCGGGGCCTGGTTTGCCCATGCCTCGGCCCAGATCGGCGCGGCAGACCGCCAATGGATGGCGGGCTGCCCGGATATCGTGCTGCTGAGTTTGGGCGTCAAGCGCTATGCCGCGATCCACGGCGGGGTGACAGACATCAGCCGGTTTCTCTGGCCCGACAGCCCGGATGCGGATTTTGCCGAAGAGATCGAGGTCGTGCAGGCGCATGTGGGTGCCATCGACGGCGTGATCGCCGGGCATTGCGGCATGGGTTTTGAGCGGGACATCAACGGGCTTCACTGGATCAACGCGGGCGCCATCGGGATGCCTGCCAACGGGGGGCGACCCGAGACACGGTTCGCGGTTCTGGACGCTTCGGGCGCTGTGCGCTTTGAAACCTTGCGTTATGATTACCAAACCGCCGCGCAGGCCATGCGGGCGGTCGGCTTGACCCAGGGCTATGATCGGGCGTTGGAAAGTGGTTGGTGGCCCTCGGAAGAGGTCTTGCCCGTCAGCCTGCGCCGTCAGTCCTGCGCCAGCGGGTGATGTTCCAGCACCAGTTCGCGCAGACGTTCCTGCAGGACATGGGTGTAGATCTCGGTTGTGGCCACGTCGGCGTGGCCCAGGAACGTCTGGATCGCCCGCAGATCCGCACCGTTTTCCAAGAGATGTGTTGCAAAGGCGTGGCGCAGGGTGTGGGGCGTGACCTTGTCTGGATCCACGCCGCCGCTGATCGCCAGGTCCTTGATCCGCTTGTAGAACCAATGCCGTGTCAGGTGCCCATCCCGGCCACGGGACTTGAACAGAAAGGGCGAGGCGGGTTTGCCCTTGGCCTGATCCGCCTCGGCCTGCGTGTCATAGGTGTTCAACCAGACGGCAAGGGCATCGCGGGCTGGGGGTGACAGTGGCACCATGCGCTCTTTGCCTCCCTTGCCCTTGATCAGCAGCATCCGGGGATCGCCGCGGGCGGCGGCGACGGGCAATGTGACCAGTTCGGTCACCCGCATACCGGTGGCATAGAGCAACTGCATCAGGCAGGTGTCGCGCTGACGGTCGGAAGGGGACTTGCCAAAGCTTTCGGCGGCGGCGAGCAGGCGGTCAACCTCATCCAGCGAAAGGGTCTTGGGCAGGCGATTGTCACGGCCGGGGCCCGTGATCTGGACCGCAGGGTTGTCGGCCCGCAGCCCCTCTTCAAAGGCAAAGCGATAGATCTGCTTGATTGCCGACAGCCGCCGCGCGCGGGTGGCGCGGGACAGGCCCTGTGCATCACAATCGACCAGATAGCTTTCGACATCCTGACGCGAGGCGGTGGGCAACCCCCGACCATTGCGGTCCAGCCAGTCACAAAAATCGCGCAGATCGCGGGCATAGGCCAGTTGCGTGTTGGTCGCGGCACCCCGTTCGGCGGCCTGAGCATCCAGAAAGGCGGAAATCCACTGGGCGTCGGTCATGGGATCAGGTGCCGGGATCGGACAGGATCAGGTGAAGCGCGGCGCGCCGGGCGGTGTCTTCCAGACCGACGGCCCGGAACGTACGGATCGCGGAAACCAGATCGTTGGCATTGCCCGCAGCACCACTTTCAAACCGGCGGATCGCAGTCAGGATGGCTTCGCCCAACCGGCCTGTTTCCAACATGTGCAGAAGCGCGCGGTCGGTCTCGACGGCGGCAAAAGCTCGGGCCAGCGTGGCGTGCTGGCCAGTCAGGCCCTGGTCCGAGATGGGCGTTCCCGTGGCAATCCCTTTGATCAGAGCAGCCTGTTTGTGGTCGGCGGGCAGGTTCCGGGCCGCAATCTCGTAATCCGGCGACAACAGCGCCACGTCGAGTGCCATGCGACGGGCGTTGCCGTCCAGCGTGTGCTTCAACAGATCGGCGCCAAAGAGATCGGCAAAGGCGACCTCCAGCCCGACGGCCTGCATGCGTGGCCAGACCTGTGCCAGGGCGATGCCGATTGCGGCAGGTTCGCCGGTCTTCATCGCCTTGTCGAACCTCTGGATCGCGTCAACCCGGTCCCAGACACCGCCCGAGGCCGCGCGTTTTCGATCCGTGTAGATCCCCAACAGCCGGTTTTCCGACAGCACGCCCGCAGCGGCCAGCCGTTCAGCCGCGTCCAGCTGCGCCTTCCAACCGGCGTCGCCATCAAGATCCAGCGTGGCATAGGCGCGGGGCAGGCGGGTTGTGGGCAGGCGTTCGCCGATGGCCTCGTACAGGCGGAACTGCAAAGGCGTGGTGCGCTGGCCGGGCGGAAGGGCGGGCAGGCTGCCCGCGTCGTCGGCATCCAGGAACTGCAGCAACAAATGCCCGGTGCGCGCGGGCAGCGTGTCCAGCGCAAGGGAAGAATTCAGCATCAGGGCCGCGCCGTCCCAATCCCCGCCGCGCGCGGCGCAGAAGATGCGGGCGGTCATCTCGGGGTTGAGATGGGGCGAGGCATTGATCCGCGAACAAATCTGCGAGGTCCGGCCTGTCAGCAGCGCCACGTCAAACTGCAGCCCGATGATCTCGGGTGCCGTGGCATCGGCCCTTTGCAGCAGGGCATCGGCGGCATCCACGGCGCCCAGCTCGATCAGGCGCTGCACGCGCGCCGCCAGAAAGGTCCCCGACCGCCCGCTGTCGACCGGCGGTTCGGCCTCGGCCAGAAGCATCGTCAGAAAGAGCGCAGTCATCGCCGGATGCCCATCCGTGCGGGCCGCCTGCAGGGCCTTGATCAACGATTGCGCGTCGCTGCCCTTCCACAGATCCGGCGGAAACCCTGTCACGGCGCGCGGCAATAGTCCCACGGCATCCGCACTGGTTCCCTGATCCAGTGGCTGGATCTCGATGTCCGGCGACAGGGCATTGTCGGTAATGCCGGGATCGCGCTGTTGCAGCGGCACGTCCAGCGTCGGATCGACGGCCAGCCAATCGATGGCCGACAAAGGGTCCTGCGCCATCGCAGGCCCGGCGCAAAGCGCAAGGGTGAGGCAGATCGCCCTAGTTCGCATCCAGAATCACCGGCTGGCGGACTTCTTCCTGCACCGGAGAGAAATCAGCGCCAAAAAACGGCCCGACATAGGCGTAAATCACCAATGCCAGCGCCGCCAGGACGCACAAATAGATCAACCACCTGATAAGACGCCCCATGTCGTGTCTTTCCTGCCTGCGCGCCCCAGAGGCGCGTGTGTTTTTTTGAACTTATAACTGGCCTTTTTTGCAAGATCACGTCATTCACGCAAGATCACGGAAAATTGGCGTGGGTTGGCCGAAAGTCGCGGGTGAAATGCAGGCGGAATTGAAGAAAACCGTTGTCATGGTGGGCATGATGGGGGCGGGAAAGACTGCGGTCGGGCGTACCGTTGCAGCGGCGCTGAAGGTGCCTTTCCTTGATTCCGACGCCGAGATCGAAACCGCCGCCAACATGAGCGTCGCCGAAATCTTTGCGCGCGACGGAGAGCCGTTCTTTCGCGAAAAGGAAACTCAGGTCATCACCCGCCTTCTGGACGAAGAACGTGGGATCCTGTCGACCGGCGGCGGCGCCTTCATGAACCCCGTCAACCGCGAGGTCATCTCGAAACGCGGCGTCTCGGTCTGGCTGAATGCCGATCTGAACCTGCTGTGGGAACGTGTCCGGCATCGCGACACGCGGCCCTTGCTGCAGGTGGCTGACCCGTTTTCTGTGCTGCGCGATCTTTATGAAAAACGCGTGCCCGTCTATGCGCTGGCGGACCTTGAGGTTCCGGCGGACCCCGCGTATTCGCTCGAGGACATGGCTGAACGGGTGATTGCAACCCTGCGCACCCGGCCCGACGTTCTGGAGACCCGCGAATGACCCACACCGTGCATGTCCCCCTGGGCGAGCGCGCCTATGACATCCAGATTGGCGAGGGCGTGATCGCCACGGCCGGTGCCTTCATCGCGCCCCTGTTGAAACGCCCGCGTGTGGCGATTGTCACCGATGAAACCGTCGGTGCGCTGCATCTTGATACGCTGACGCGGGCCCTGGCCGCCGAGGGCATCGAGAGTGTCTCGCTTGCTTTGCCCGCAGGAGAGGCGACCAAGGGGTGGCCGCAGTTCACGCGCACCGTCGAGTGGCTGCTTGAAGAAAAGGTCGAACGCCGCGACATCGTGATTGCCCTGGGCGGCGGCGTGGTTGGCGACCTCGTGGGCTTTGCAGCGGCGGTGCTGCGCCGTGGGGTTCGGTTTGTCCAGATCCCGACCTCGCTGCTGGCGCAGGTCGACAGCTCGGTCGGCGGCAAGACCGGGATCAACGCGCCGCAGGGCAAGAACCTGATCGGCGCGTTCCATCAGCCCAGCATGGTTCTGGCCGACATCGGGATCCTGGGCACGCTGACACCGCGTGACTTTCTGGCCGGCTATGGCGAGGTTGTGAAATACGGCCTACTGGGGGACGCCGGTTTTTTCGAGTGGCTCGAAGTGAACGGCCCCGCCCTTGCGGCGGGCGATGTTGACGCGCGTGCCTATGCCGTGCGCCGGTCCTGCGAGATGAAGGCCGAGATCGTCGTGCGGGATGAAACCGAACAGGGCGACCGGGCACTGCTCAATCTGGGCCACACGTTCTGTCACGCACTGGAAGCCGCCACCGGTTATTCTGACCGGCTGCTGCACGGCGAAGGGGTGTCCGTCGGCTGCGCGCTGGCCTTCGAGGTGTCCTCGCGCCTTGGCTTGTGCAGTCAGGAAGAGCCCAGCCGGGTTCGTGCGCATCTCAAGGCGATGGGCATGAAGACCGATTTGTCGGATATCGATGGTGATTTGCCGGATGCAAACGGGCTGCTGGACCTGATGGGACAGGATAAGAAGGTCATCGACGGCCAGCTTCGGTTCATCCTGGCGCGCGGCATCGGTCAGGCCTTTGTCACCTCGGATGTGCCGCGCGACGTGGTGCACAACTTGCTGGACGAGGCGCTGGCGGCACGCGCCTGATCCTTTGCGCCTTAGGTTGGGGTAAGACCTGCTGATGCATGTGTTCTTTGACACGGGTCCGTTGGACCATGGCACCGCATTTGACGGCGCGCGCTCGGTCATCCGGGCCGACACAGCTGCCGAGGTGTCTGCCGCCTTTGACGCGATGCAGCGTGCGCAGCGCGAGGGCCATTGGCTGGCGGGATTTGCGAGTTACGAGCTTGGTCATGTCTTTTCCGACAAACTGTCGGACCTGATGCCCGCCGACCGGCGTGTGCCGCTTTTGCAGTTTGGCGTCTTTGACCGGCCCGAACCCAAGTCCGGCATGATCGCCCCCAAGGCCCCGGTGGCGCTGGACGACATCACGCCGGTCTGGAACAGCCAGACCTACGCCCGGGCCTTTGCCAAGGCGCGCAATTACATCGGCGCCGGGGATATCTATCAGGTCAACCTGACCTTTCCGATGTCTGCAAGGGCCACGGGGACTGCTCAGGATCTGTATGCCACCCTGCGCGCGCACCAGCCCGTCGGTCAGGGGGCCTTTCTGGATCTGGGCGATGCGACCATCCTGTCCCGCTCGCCCGAACTGTTCTTTGATGTCACCACCGAGGGCGTCATCACAACGCGGCCGATGAAGGGCACTGCGCCGCGCGGGGCGACGATGGCAGAGGACATCGCCAACGCGCAGGGGCTGGCTGCATCGGTCAAGAACCGGGCCGAGAACCTGATGATCGTCGATCTCTTGCGAAATGATATCTCGCGCGTGGCGCAGGTCGGCTCGGTGCGCGTGCCCCGGCTTTATGATGTCGAGACGTACACGACCGTGCACCAGATGGTTTCGGACGTGACTGCGCAACTCCGGCCCGATGCCACGCTTTATCAGATTTTCGAGGCGCTCTTTCCCTGCGGCTCGATCACCGGCGCGCCCAAGATCCGGGCGATGCAGATCATCGCCGAGCTCGAGGCGCGCGCCCGTGGCGCCTATTGCGGCGCGATCGGCTGGATTGCCCCGGACGGGCGCATGCGGTTCAATGTTGCGATCCGCACGCTGACGCTGTGGCCGGGCGGAGAGGTCCGGTTCGACGTCGGTGGCGGCGTTGTCTGGGACAGCACAGCCGACGGCGAATACGAGGAGGCCCTGTGGAAAGCGCGTTTCGCGACACTTGCCCCGACGACCTGAAGGTGATCGAGACCTTTCGCTCTGATCCCGACCGGGGGTTCGTGCGATGGGAAACGGGTCACCGTCCCAGGGTGTTGGCCACCTGTCAGAGATTGGGGATTTCGGTGGCCCCGGCGGCGCTGGATCAGGCCCTTGAAACGGTCCCACGGGATGTGGTGCGGCGCGTGCGGTTGACGGTTGATCTGTCGGGCGCAGTCGCGCTTGCCTGTCCCGAATTGCCCGCAACACCAACGGGCTGGCGGGTCGCACTTGCCGGGGACGTGGTCGGCTCGACCGACCCCTGGCTGGGCGTCAAGACCACCCGGCGCGCGCTTTATGACAACGCCCGCGCCGCGTTGCCCGAAGGTGTCGATGAACTGCTGTTCTGCAACGAAACGGGCGCATTGGCCGAAGGCACGATCACCAATCTTTTTGTCGAAACACGCGACGGGCTTGCCACGCCTCCGTTCAGCGCCGGCGTCCTGCCGGGGGTGCTGCGGGCCGAGCTGATCGCCTCGGGGTGGGCCTATGAAAACGAGTTGCGCCCCGCCGATCTGGACGGGGCGCGGATATTCATGGGCAACAGTCTGCGGGGATTGATCCCTGCAACGCTGGTCTGATCAGAACGGGATCTCGTCGTCCAGATCGCGCGAAGGCGCACGCGGTGCGCTGCCGCCACTGCTGCCACCGCCGGAATAGCCCTGATCCGGCGCGCCATAGTCTCCACCGTAGTCACCGCCGCCACCGTAGGACCCGCCGCCGCCATAAGAGCCACCACCGCCCTGTCCGCTGTCGCGGCCATCAAGCATTGTCAGCTCGCTTTTGAACGGGCGCAGCACGACCTCGGTCGAATATCGATCCTGGCCGGACTGGTCCTGCCATTTGCGGGTCTCGAGCTGGCCTTCGATATAGACCTTGGACCCCTTGCGCAGATACTGCTCGGCCACGCGCGCCAGCGGTTCCGAGAAGATCGCGACCGAGTGCCACTCGGTCCGCTCGCGCCGTTCGCCGGTGTTGCGGTCCTTCCAGGTTTCCGATGTGGCGATGCGCAGATTGCACACCTTGCCGCCGTTCTGGAACGTACGCACCTCTGGGTCGCGCCCCAGATTGCCGATCAGGATCACCTTGTTGACAGAACCGGCCATGCCGAACCTCGCCTCGATTATTTCAGTTTATCTCGAATCTGCGCGAAAACGCGCTCATCATCCTTACACCACCTGCGCCGGGTTAACAGTCCGTGAAGACCCGAGGCTAGAAGAATTGGCAAAAATGGCTATATTGCGCGGGACAGTCAAGACATCTCTGGGGGCGGGGCGTGGCACGTTTGGGTCTGACGACCATTGTGATGATTTTTGCAGCAAGCGCTCTTGCTGCGGAAACCGTGTCGTCGCAAAGCCGCCTTCGGCTGTTCAAGTCCCAAACCAAGGTGCTGGATGGGCGTGCTGCCGAGCAATACAAGAACTCGGTTCGCCTGCAGCCGGCCGAGGTGGTGACGCCGACCAAATGGGATGACCTGGTCACGCCCAAGTACCGGGGCCGTTACAAGGGGATCTATCTGCAGATGGCGCGCGAGGCCGCGCGTCGGCATGGCGTGCCCGAGGATCTGTTTCTGCGGCTGGTGCAACAGGAAAGCAACTGGCGACCGGATGCAAAGTCGCACAAGGGGGCACTGGGTCTGGCGCAGCTGATGCCTGGCACGGCGCGCAAGCTGGGGGTCGACCCAAAGGATCCGGCGCAGAACCTGGATGGCGGCGCGCGCTATCTCAAGCAGATGCACGAAAAGTTCGGCTCGTGGAAGATTGCGCTGGCGGCCTATAACGCCGGTCCCGGCGCGGTCGAGAAATACGGCGGCGTGCCGCCCTATCGCGAGACCAAGAACTACGTCAAAAAGATCTGGGGCAGCTGAGCCGTCAGCACTGGCAATCCCAGCCGAAATTCGCGTATGCGATGACCTCGCGTGCGGGATCATAGCGATGCAATCTGTGGAATTCGTCGTAAGCGTCCTTCAAGGCTTTGCGCGTACCCGGTCCAACCGCACCGTCGATGGCCCCCTTGTAGTGACCTTTGGCCTTTAGTTGCCGTTGCAATTCCAAGGCGGTCGCGCGCGACCAGCCACGAGTCCAAGTTGGGATTTTGGACCCAAGCTCTGCGGCCCGAATCCAGTATCTAGCGGCCTTTTTGGGATCCGTTACACCGGTTTCGCCATTTTCATAGTACTCTGCCGCCTGCTCGAGGCCTTGAAGGAAGTCCTGCTCAGCGGCCATTTCGTAGTATTTCAACGCTTCTGCCAAATCCCGCGGAGCCCCGAGGCTGCCGGCTTCGAAAATGCGCGCCAGAGTCACCTGAGCGTTGGGCGAGCCGTTGATCGCAGCCTCTTCATACCAGTGAAGGGCTTTCTTGGGATCAGATTCCTTGCGCCCTGTTCCAGGCACTTCCACGCCATAGTGAAACAGCGACGCCAGGCGCTGTTGCGCAGTGACATTTCCTTCATCGGCAGCCGCCTGAAAATAGGCCAAGGCTTGTTGAACGTCCTTTTCGATGCCGTCATCGCCACGCAACAGGATCAATCCCATTTCATACCGTGCGCGCGGATCTCCAAGGTCAGCGGCTCGTTGATAATATTCGAAACTCTTGATTGGGTCTTTCTGGTAGAGTGTGCCCTTTGAATAGATCCGGCCAAGCTCTCGGAATGCACGCGCGTGGTTCAATTCCGCCGCTCTCGAAATCTGATCCATGGCTTTGGCGTAATCTTGCCGCGCCAATCCCGCATCGCCCTCGTACAAAAGAGCAAGCATGGTCATGGCGGCGGGATCGCCAAGCGCTGCTGCGGACTCAAATTGACGGAGCGCCTCGGCGATATCTTTGGCACCCGTGCGGCCATCACGGGCAAACCGCCCAAGCGCTGTCTGTGCGGCGGCATAGCCTTTGGAGGCTGCAATTGAATAAAACGCTTTCGCTTCAGTGAAATCTCCGGATGCTTCAAGAACGCGTGCCAGTGAAAAACTGACACGGGGGTTATCTGGCGCGCGCACATTTGCCGTTTGACAGGCGGCAAGGGCGGCTTCGGTCTGCAAGTCTTCGAAGTCTACGCCGGGCAAGTCTTCGGGGCGGGCCGGATCAAACGGGCTGGCCGCCAGCGTGTCGCAACGGCGGATGTCCACAAGCGCCTGAGCCTCGGAATCCAGGGCCACTTCGGGCGCGCGGCATTCACGGTCCAGAAAGCCTTGGGCGATCGAGGCAAATGCATGGGTTTCGCAGCTTGCCGCATAGCTTTCATAGGCGAAGCACGCGCCAACATCCTTGGCCTCCTGATAGAGCGCGTCGCAGCGCTGAGCCTCTGCGAGACGCGCCAGTTCAACTGGATCTGGCTGTGGTTCGGGTTCAGGCGCTTTGCATTGTTGATCCAGATACCCCTGGGCCATCCCAAAGAACGCATGGTCCGCGCAATCCTTGGTATAGGTCTCATAGGCGAAACAAGCCCCCAGTTCCTTGGCTTCCTGGTAAAGTGCATCACAGCGCTGGACCTTGGCGATCCGGGCCAGCTCCTCGGGGTCGGGTTCCGGTTCTGCCTCGACCTGGGTGCATTGGCGGGCGACATAGCTTTCCGCGATGCTGGCAAAGGCATGATCCCCGCAGTTGGCCAGATAGCTTTCAAAGGCAAAGCACCCGTCCAGCGTCTTGGCCTCTTCATAAAGCAGGTCGCATTGCGACGGCTTGGCCGCATTCAGGGCGGCCAGTTCGATCAGGTCGTGGCAGTCTTCAGCCAGACAGGTCTTTCCCAACGTTTCATCGTAGTATGACGGGCTCTGCCGGTGGCCAACCTGCGCGGCCAGTTCTGCGGTCTGGGTCTGGGCCACCGAAACCGCGTCTTCCAGCGTCAGACCGGAATTCAGCAACGGCAGAAAGTTCCGGGTGAAAACGCTGAACCGTTCTTCGGCTTTGTCACTTGGCAACCGGTCCAAGGCGACCTGACCCGCGCCAGCGGAAAAGATGACAAAAGCGCCTTCGGGCGGTTGCACACGGGACAGACCGCGCCCCAGCCCAAGGCTTTTGGCGCCTTCGGGCGGTTTGAAGGGGTTGTCCCGACAGGCGTCCACAACGGCGACCTGCAGGCGGGCCCCCTGAATGGCCAGCTCGTCCAAAAGGCCATCGTAGCCATTCTTCAACGCAAAGGAGTATCGCTTGAGTTTGCGTTCAGAGCCGGACAGGGGGCTGTCGGTGGCCAGCAGATAGTTGACGGATCCATCGCTCCATCCGTGGCCCGAGAAGACGACAAAGGCCTCGTCACCGTCGCGGATCCGGTCGGCAAAATCGATGATGGCGTCTTCCATGCCAAAGCGGTCTAGGTCGGTATGAAAGCTGACCTCATACCCAAGTTCGGTCAGTGCATCGCGATACCCTTCACCATCTGTCACCGGGTTTCGCAGATCCTCGAGGTGGGTGTACTCGGAATTGCCGATCACAAGTGCCAGCTTTGCCGCCAAAACAGGTTGGGCAGCGGCGAGAAGGAAAAGTGCTGAAAAGAATGCGCGCATCAAAACTCACCTTGGGTCGTGCCGGAAGTCTATGCGCAGCCCTCTGGTTGGGACAAGTGAGGAATACCCCCCTCGGGGTATTCCCCGGATGCTTACTCGGCGGCGACCTTGATCACCGGCTCCATGCGGGCCAGGATATCGTCCGCCAGGTGGCACTTGACCTGATGCCCGTCCGCCAGATGCCGGACCGGCGGCACCTCTTTCTCACACAGCCCACCCGGAACGTCCGATTTCCAGCGGCAGCGCGTCTGGAAGGGGCAGCCGGTTGGCGGGTTCATCGCCGAGGGGATGTCGCCCTCCAGCACAATGTGCTGCTTTTCGATGCTGGTGTCAGCAATTGGCACCGCTGACAAAAGCGCCTCGGTATAGGGGTGGTAGGGCGGGGCGAAGACCTGCTCGGTCGAGCCCAGTTCCACGACGTGGCCCAGGTACATCACCATGACGCGGTCGCTGAGATAGCGCACAATCGACAGGTCGTGGCTGATGAACAGCAGCGTCGTCTTGTGCTCGCGCTGGATCTCCATCAGCAGATCGGTCACCGCCGCCTGCACCGACACGTCCAGGGCCGAGACAGGCTCGTCCGCCACCACGATCCGCGCGTCACCCGCAAAGGCGCGGGCGATGCCCACACGTTGCTTCTGCCCTCCCGACAGCTGACGTGGCATGCGATCAGCAAAGGCGCGCGGAAGTTTCACCAGGTCCAGAAGCTTGAGCATCCGCTCTTTCCGCTCGGCCTCGTTCTTGCCGATGCCAAAGATCTCAAGCGCCCGGATGATCTGCCGCCCCACGGTCATCGACGGGTTCAGCGTGTCAAACGGGTTCTGAAAGACCATCTGGATGTCGGACACCGTCTTGGTGTCCCGATCCTCGATCGCGGTGGATTCGATGTTGCGGTTGTCGAGGATGATTTGACCGTCCGTGGCTGTTTCCAGCCCCATCAGCACCTTGGCAAAGGTCGACTTGCCGCAACCGGATTCGCCCACGATGGCCAGCGTCTCGGATTCCCGCGCCTCGAACGACAGCGTCTCGTTGGCCTTGACCACCTTCTTGTTGCCGCCGCCAAAGAGCGCGTTGGCCGCAACCTCGTAGTATTTCTTGAGGTTGTCCATCTTCAGGACAACATCGCCAACTTCCGCCTTTTCCTTTTGCTCGGTGACTTCGATGGGCGCGTTCCAGTCGATCTCCTTGAACTTCAGGCATCGGCTCCAATGACGATCATCGCCCTCGATGGCCTCCATCGGGATGTCCCCGGCGTCACAGCGCCCGCCCTCGAAATAGTCGCAGCGCGGACCGAAGTTGCAACCCGGCGGGCGCTCGTGGGGCAGGGGGAAGTTGCCCGGAATGGCTTTCAGCGGGCGCGCGTTCTTGTCGGCGCCGGGCAGCGGGATCGACCGGAAGAGCGCCTGCGTATAGGGGTGCTGCATCTTGTCAAAGACGTCGGCAATCGAGCCGGTTTCCACCGCCTCACCCGAATACATCACACACAGCCGGTCACATGTTTCCAGAACCAGGCCCAGGTTGTGGCTGATGAACAGCATCGAGGTGCCGTACTTCTTGCCCAGTTCCTTGACCAGCTCGACCACGGCGGCCTCAACCGTCACGTCCAGCGCGGTGGTGGGTTCGTCCAGGATCAGCAGCGCCGGTTCCGACATCAGCGCCATGGCGATCACGATCCGCTGCTGCTGGCCCCCGGACAGCTGGTGCGGATAGCTGTCCAGCATCCGCTTGGGGTCGGGCAGTTTCACATCCGTGACCACCTGCAGCGCCCGGTCGTAAGCTGCCTTTTCATCCATCCCCTGGTGGATCATCGGCACTTCCATCAGCTGCTTGCCGATCTTCATCGCCGGGTTCAGGCTGGCCATCGGCTCCTGATAGATCATCGCGATCTCGGACCCGCGAATGTCGCGCAGCTCTTCCATGCTCATGGCGCCCAGATCGCGGCCCTTGAACTTGATCGAGCCGCCAACGATGCGCCCGTTCTTGCCAAGGTCCTGCATGACCCCCAGCGCAACGGTGGATTTGCCGCAACCGGATTCACCCACCAGTCCCACGGCCTCGCCCGGTTGCACCACAACCGAGAAATCCATCACCGCCGGAATTTCGCGCAACCGCGTAAAGAAGGAAATCGACAGCTTGTCGATCTCGAGGATCGGGCCGTCATACTCCATTTTGCTCATCTTCTGTCTCCCTGTCGGAGGGGCAATCGTCAGGCGCAAACGCCCTGATTTCTTCTTGCCCAAAATATCCCGGGGGTCCGGGGGCACAGCCCCCGGTCCGCCCGATCAGTCTTTCAGGCTTTCCTCGCGCAGGCCGTCCGCCAGCAGGTTCAGACCAAGAACCAGTGACAAGAGCGACAGCGCGGGCACCATGGCCGGGTGCAGGTAGATCGACAAAAGCTTGCGGCCTTCGTTGATCGTATTACCCCAGTTCGGGCTTTCCGGCTCAAGACCCAGGCCAAAGAAGCCCAAGGTGCCCAGAAGGATGGTGGCGTAGCCAATCCGCAGACAGAAGTCGACGATCAGCGGACCCCGTGCGTTGGGCAGGATTTCCCACAGCATGATATACCATGTGCCCTCGCCGCGCGTCTGCGCCGCCGCCACGTAGTCGCGGGTCTTGATGTCCATCGTCAGGCCCCGCACGATCCGGAAGACCGTGGGCGAGTTCACGAAGACCACCGAAACGAACACCGTCAGGATGCCGCCGTCCAGATCAAAGAGATCGGCAAAGCCCGGGATCACGTGCACCTTGCTGCCGACCTCGGAGATCATCGACAGGTAGAGCCAGCCGCCAACACCAAGGACCGCGATCAGCAGCGGCGTGCGGAAGCCCGGCTGGGTGTAGAAGCGCGAGTTCAGCAGTACCGTCAGAAAGACCAGCGGGAAGATGAAGAGCACCGCCGCCATGTATTGCGGCAGACCCGTCGCCCGGATTTCCGGCGTGACCAAAAGGTAGAACAGCAGGATGACCGGGAAGGCCAGGATCAGGTTCGCCGTGAACGACAGGATCGTGTCCAGACGTCCGCCATAGTAGCCTGCCGGCAGGCCCAGCGTGATGCCGACCATAAAGGCAAAGAGCGTCGCCAGCGGTGCGATCAGCACCACGATCAGGCTGCCTTTGACCATCCGGCTGAACACGTCGCGCGCCAGGTTGTCTCCGCCCAGCAGGTAGTAGGCGAATTCGCCTTCCTCGGCGCCGCGCATCGGCGTGCCCGGGACCTTGTTCTTCATGCCCGACACCTGTGTCAGCGCATCATGCGTGACGATCAGGTCAAAGGCACCGAAGAAGCCGGTGAACACCCAGAACATGACAAGCGCAAAGCCGATCATGCCGACGGTCGAGTCGAACAGTTTGCCGTAAAGTCCCAACCGACGCTTGTACATAATCGACAGGACAAACAGCAGCACCAGGGATATCCAGACAGGCACGAACTGTTGACTGACGGCACCGATGATGCCGGCATTCAATCCCAACACGATGCCTCCGACCAGATAGGCCAGGATGACGGCGATCAGCGCCATGAACCCGTATTTCAGGCCAGCAGTCACAAGGGTCAGAAGGTTCGGCGAGACAGTCAGCGTGCCGTCGGCGTTCACCGTGGTTTGTGCCTCGGCGACAAAGACGCTCGAGACCATCCAGGCTACGATCAGGGCCGCGCAGATCACGATCAGCAGGATGAAGATGGGGTTGAGAAAGCTCAGAACACCCGTCCAGGTAAGCGGTTCCATACTCAAATCCTCCTTACGTCACGCTGATGCGCGGGTTCAGATAGACGTAGCCGATGTCAGAAATCAGCTGCGTCACCAGAACCACGATGACGGATACGACGGACACACCCAGCAAAAGCTCGATGTCATTGTTGCCGGCGGCCTGCACCAGCACCCAGCCAAAGCCCTTGTAGTTAAAGAGCGTCTCGACGATCACCACGCCGTTCAGCAGCCATGGGAACTGCAGCATGATGACGGTGAAGGGTGCGATCAGCGCGTTGCGCAGGGCGTGCTTCATCACGATGTTGCGGAAGCTCACGCCTTTCAGGCGCGCGGTCCGGATGTATTGCGCGGTCATGACCTCGGCCATGGACGCACGGGTCATCCGGGCCACATAGCCCATACCGTAAAGCGCGATCGTGATGACGGGCAGGGTGAAGTTTTCGAACGTTATGTTCTCCATCGCCGAGGTCGCCGACCCCTTGAACCACTTCAGGCCCACCGCAGAGGACGAGAAGACCGCGATCAGGATCACGCCCGAGACATATTCCGGTGTCGCTGTTGTGGTGATGGCAAAGGTTGAAAGGGTGCGGTCGGTGACCGATCCTTCCCGCATACCCGCCAGTACACCCACAACCAGGGCTGTGGGGACCATGACCAGCAGAACCCAGAACATCAGCTTTCCGGTCAGCCCCAGTCTGAGCGAGACAATGTCGGAAACCGGCTCTTTGAAGACCGTCGACCAGCCCCAATAGCCCTGCAGGATCCCGCAGTAGTTGGGCGAATCCTCGGCCGCGACGCCTGGAAGAATGCAGCGGCCGATCACATCGCCTTCGCTGTTCGTGGCGCGCTGCGACGGAACGACACCGACCCATTCAGCGTATTTTTTCGGAGTGGATTGCAGATACCCGCGTGTTTCAAGCCAGCTTGCAACCGCTTCGTCCGACATCCGGAAGTTGCCCTGCGTTTTCGCAAGCTTTTCAAGGTTCGGGTAAAGGTTTGTTAACCAGAAAACGATGAAGGTCAGGCAGAGAGCCGTCAGGATCATCACCCCGACGCGCCTTAGGGTCAGGATGCATTGATTTCCGGAGCGCTACGTGATTCACGGCCCGGAAAACGGAGCGGTGACATGAGCGACCTTTTCTGGCTGACTGACGAGCAGATGGCCAAGCTTTCCCCTTTCTTCCC
>JAUHVR010000030.1 GCA_030424865.1 Alphaproteobacteria bacterium
TCGTATCGCGGACTTCATCGAGGCCAGCGGCATAGGCCGTATCTGAAAGGCCGTACATATGACCGCACCGCTCCCAAATTGTTACTCGGATGAAAAAGCTCTTGCCACGCGGGCCGTTCCACATATGTCGCGCGGCATACCGGGCAATGACGGGGTCGAGGACGTCCCGCCAGCCATCGGCGCTGTGGACGTTGCCATGGCGCAGGGCGCAGCGTTCCAACATGCCGAACTGGTTGAACAGAAAGTTGGGGTGGTAGCAGGTGCAGTCGCAATGCCCGTTCCAGGCCGCGCCCTCCTGATCGCCATGGGTGGGGCTGACCGAGCTGTCCATGTCCAGCACGATGTACTTCAGCCCGTTACGGTCATGGAACTGGTCGATCCATTGCCCGTTCAGGTCGGCCAGCCCCGCCCGGTTCTCGGACAGGGTCAGCGTCTCGGTCTCGAACCGCCCCATCTGAGACGCCGAGGCAGCTTGCGCATCGACAGCCCTGCCGCCCACGATCTGACGCATCACGGGATCGAAGGCCAGTTGGTCGGCGTCGTTTACATCCTCGTACCCGGCCAGTCTCCCGAACACCGACTGCCGGAAAAGGCCGTCAAGCCGATGGACCGTGTTCTTACCGCGTCGGGTGTCGCGCAATGCTGTTGCCGCCAGATCGGACAGCCCGAGCGCGTCATCCAGCTCGCGCATCACCAGAAGGCCACCGTCGGAACTGAGCTGCGTGCCGCGAAATTCCAGCCGCACACGGCGGTCGAAATCGACCCGATCTGTCTGCTGCAAGCCTGCACCCGATGGGTGATCCATGAAACAAGCCCCTCACAGCCTCCAACACCATGATTTATATCGAAAATAACGCGCTCACGACAGCAAAACCAGCTAGTTACTTGGGGAATGTGGGCTACAAGGGCCGCCAAAAATCCGTCGATGACACCGAGATCCGCCGCCGCGCCGCCATGGACACACCCAAGGCCCAAATTGCCCGCGACCTCGGCATCTCACGTATGAGTGTCTATCGGGCTCTCAAGAACGAACCGTCTACATGACCGCGTTCACAAATGTTCCAGATTTTGTCCGACTTCGCAGCTTCGGGCCAGTTGGGCCAAAATGGGGCAACTCACTCGCCGTCCGTTTGCCCGCGGAGCTTGTCCGGGAACTTGGCCTCAAGGAAGGCGATCAGATCGACCTGGTCAAGGACAACGGCCAGGTCAGGGTCCGGCGTCTGCCGCGAGCAGACGAGGTACTGACGGGTCTGCGCCGCTTCCGGGGCAAGTTGCCCGCTGCGGAACGCCTGAGCCACGACGATGCGCATGAGCGCTGAGTTCGCGGACACGAATGTCGTTCTTTACCTGCTCGACGACGGCCCGAAGGCCGATCGAGCCGAGGCCATCCTAGGGCAGGGGCCCCGGATCAGCGTTCAGGTCTTGAACGAGACGCTGGTGAACTGCCGCCGCAAGGCTGGCCTGAGTTGAGAGGAAGCGGGGGCGTTTCTCAAGGGCGTTCGTGCCTTGTGCCCTGTCGAAGACCTGACACTTCAGACCCATGACGTCGGCCGCGCCTTGGCGGAACGCTACGGCTTCTCGATCTACGATGCGATGATCGTGGCCAGCGCTTTGGTTGCGGGCGGCACGACGCTGTGGAGCGAGGACATGCAAGATGGCCTGCTTGTCGAGGGCCGGCTGCGGATTGTGAACCCGTTTGCGTAAGGGGGGCAGGTGTCCGCCGCGCCTACCCCGAGAGCCCCAGCCTCTCAGCCCGTTCCAGCAGCATCTTCACGGATGACGGCTGCCAGCTTGTCCGCCCGCGCGGCGTGCGCTCGCGCATCGCTTCCAGCCGGGTGCAGATCGCCTGAAGCGTGATCTCGGGATCCGCGCCCTTGATGGCGGCGACGATGGCGGGCAGGCGGTCGTCGGTTTCGCGTCGGCCGGCGCGGCCCAGCACGGCTTCGGGCAGGAAGCCGTCGCGGACATAAGCGTTGACGGCGCGCAGCAGGCGGCTTTGCGTCCAGTGCCGGTCGCGGGGCAGGGGGCCGTTGACGATGCGCAGCACGTCCTCCCAGGCCATGTCGGGCCGCAGGCGGCGGACATGGGGCACCCAGTCCTGCGCCGTCTCGTTCAGCCGTTCCATGTATCCGTCCTGTCGCGCCAGCCGCACCTTGCGCAGCGCCGCGGGATCGCGGGCGCGCAAGCCAGGGTTGCCGCCGATCCGCCCCTTGGTGCGAGCACTGGCCAGCCCTGCCTTGGTGCGTTCGCGGATCAGGGCACGCTCGAACTCGGCCGCGGCGCCGAGAACTTGCAGGGTGAACTTGCCCTGCGGTGAGGACGTGTCGATCGGATCGGTCAGCGAGCGGAAGAAAGCGCCCTTGGCCTCCAGCCGCTCGATCACCTCCAGCAAATGCGAGAGGGACCGCGCCAGCCGGTCGATGCGCACGACGACCAGTGTGTCGCCTTTGCCGATCCGTTCCAGCACGCGGGCCAGCACGGGTCGGGCACGATTTCCGCCTGAGGCTTGTTCTTCGTGGATCTCGACGCAGCCCGCTGATTTCAGTGCCTGTGACTGGGGCAGGAGGGTCTGATCCTCGGTCGAGACGCGCGCATAGCCGATCAATGGCATCAAAACAGGCCGTTTGCAGTTTCATGTACCACCAATAAATGACCGTTTGTAAACGGATGCAAGGGGCGTTTCCCTCGTCATGCTGAGTTTGGGAAGCCTTGTATCTATGGGCTGAAGCCCGCGAGAGGCGATCCAGCGTTCTTGAGAAGACAGGGGCCTCGGGCGCCTCTATAGAAGAGAAAAACGCAGTCCCTCAAACTCCATCGCCAAGCGCGCAAAATAGCTTTATAATGCGCGCATGAGCAGATTTCGCCTGCCAAACATAGACTATGACGAGATGCCTCCTGAGGACATGGAGGTGTCCGACGACTGGGATGACGCTGATCTCTGGTTCCTGCCCGGGCCAATCGAGGACGAACCGGATTACCTGCCGCCCGGACCTGCGCCTGAGCCGAAGGAATCCGATGTCGTCGATGCCTGGCGCGCGGCCGAAGGCGGGCAGGCGGCGCAGCTCGCCCGTGTTGCTGCGCGCCTGGGGATCCTCGATGAACGCCTGCGCCGCGGCCCTGCTGGCTGGCGGCACCGGCTTGCCCTGATCGAAGCTGCGGATCTCAGCTGGCGCACGCAGGGCCGGATCGGGCTCGACCGATTGTCCCTTTACATGGCGCTGCGGGTCTCGACCGTAACGGATGATGCGCAGGCGCTGTACCGGATCGGCTGGACCGTGCGGCGGCTGACCGGTGCACCCGCGCCGTTGGCGCGTCGTTCGGATGTGGGCGACCTCGAAACCTTCCTCGATCGGCGCGACCGCCCGGGGCAGGGGGAGCGCCTCGAAGATGCCAAGGCTCCCTCGCGCGTGGTCGAGATGGCAGAGCGCGACGCCTTCGAGGACCGGGCCGCCGAATGGCTCGCAATGATGGATCAGGCCGAAGACCTACATCCGGTGACTCGGGCCTGCATGGGCTTCCACCTCTGGCATGTCGCGGAGCTCTCGCCGGTCGACGATCCTCTCGAGGCTGCGGTGACGGCGGCGCGTGTCGCGATCGCTGATCTCGCGCCGTCGGGGAGCGCTCCGGGCGCAATCTTCGCACCCATCGCAATGGGCGGGGGAGGGGGCTTCCGCGCGATCGGGGACCCGCCCGTCCGATTGGCGCGCTGGCTGCACGCGATGGAGAGCGCGGCATTCGCAGCCCTGCGCAAGCTGGAGGAGATTGAGGCTTGGGCGGCAGCGGCGGAGCGAACGATGGCGCCGCTCTCGGGCAAGACGCCACCGATGCTGCGGGATCTCTTCACAAGTTGGCCTCTGATTTCGGTGCAGATGGCCGAGAAATTGACAGGCGCGCATCGCGCGACGGTTCAGCGCAACATCGACTGGATGGAGGAGCAGGGCCTGATCCGGGAGGTCACGGGGCAGGGGCGGTACAGGATGTGGCGGAACGTCGAGACGCGCACGACAGAGGGAAGGTCTATCCCTGTTCGGAATGATGGGCGTTCGGCCGACGATCGCTTCGAAGTGGTGGCCGCACGGCAGTGAGACCAGGATACGGGGCCTGTCAGGCTTCCGCATCCCGCAGATCACGCAGAGCAGCCAGATAGCGGTTCATGCGGCGCATGTCCTTTTCGGTCAGCGTCGACAGTCGCGAAGCGTTCAGGTTGTCGAGGATGTCGGCCGTCTTGACCCGACGCGCGATCTTGTTGTCTTTGGTACGTTGGACGAAAGCTACATAGACGGCCTCGCTGTCGCCTTCATCCTCGGGCCGCTTCGTGACAAGGCGCAAGGCGTCGAGCACCGCCGGGGCGAACCCTTCTTTTTCCAGGCGCTCGAATGTCCAACCGGGGCAGTCTTCGACCACGTCATGCAGAACGCCCACGATCCGTTCGTCGTCGGACTCCAATGACATCATCACCCGGAGCGGGTGTAGCAGATACGGCGCGCCGGCCTTGTCGGTTTGTTCCCGATGGGCTTCCGCAGCGATTTCAATGGCGCGTCGAAGGTTCAAAGGCTTCTCCTAGTGTATTAGTGCTGCGCCGGGGGCTTTGGCCAGAAGTCGGGACTTTTTTCTTCGAGGGACTGTGGAAGCTTACTCTCCTCTTCGCTAAGATTTTCACGATCTGCTCCAGAGGCAATAAGTCCGTGAAGCTGTGACCGTTGCTCGTCCCAACGCCGTGACAGTACTGACCAATGATGCTCGTCATACGTACCCCGAAAGATCACGGGCCGAATTTCTATTCGCGGTAAATCTTGGCTACCTGCATCTATCGCCTCCTTCAGGAGACGTGACCAATAGCTGTTCTTGCGGTCGACACGGCCATTCTGGAACGACAGTTCATGAACCTCCAGGACAGACCACCGCGATGCGCCCCGCAACCGGTCCACAAAAGGACCGGCGGGATAGTCTGTGCGCTGGTCGCCCGGTTGTGCAGGTTCCGCACGCCGCGACAGCCGATCCGACCCAAGACCGGCTCGTCGTGGTGCGGTTCAGACGTCGATGCCGGCACCGGCAGCACCCGGACTGCTGCCATTCACCGCCATACCCATCGGTGCGCAGGACACCCACGGCCTGAGCAAGCAGCACAATCCCCATAGCACCATACACCCCGCGGGTTCGTTCAATCCGGCTTCAATGAGGTCCGCCGGCACCCGCGCGGCGGCATCGGCGTTGCGCACGCGAACCTCACAGAACCCTCCAGATTCCCATGTGGTTCGGTCTGTGATTCCATGTCTTGCAGGCAGATATGGGGGTCAGAGATGGGCAAACCGCATCCTGTAGAGTTGCGTGAACGTGCCGTGCGGCTTGTTGAGCAGGGCAACACGCACACAGAGGCGGCGCGGCGGCTGTGCGTGTCGATCAAGTTCGTCAACGACATGGTTCGACTCAAACGCGAGACCGGCTCGCTCGCGCCGAAACCTCAGGGCAATCCCGGGCGCGGTAAACTGACCGGCGTAAAAGGCTGGGTGGAGAGCCGCATCACGGCGCAACCCGATCTGACGATTGACGAATTGACAGCGGAACTGGCCGCGGAGCACGGGGTGAAGGTGCATCGTTCGTCAGTCGGGCGGCTGCTGCTCAGGCTCGGGTTGTCACACAAAAAAAGACCTGCAAGCCCCTGAGCAGAAGCGCCCGGGCGTGGCCGACCTCCGCCGCATCTGGATCGGCAAACGCCAACCCTTCATGGCCAGGCATCTGGAAAGACTGGCTTTCATCGACGAGACATCGCTCAAGACCAACATGGCCAAAACCACCGGCTGGGCCCCACGCGGGCAGCGCCTGGTCGATCACGCGCCGTTCGGGCATTGGCGCACCCAGACCTTCATCGGTGCTTTGCGCCATGACCGCCTCGATGCCCCGTGGGTGATCGATGGCGCAATGAACGGCGAGTTGTTCGACCTCTATGTCGAGACCCAGCTGGTGCCGACCCTGCGTCCGGGCGACGTGGTCATCCTCGACAACTTGTCGAGCCATAAGAGCCCCGGCGTAGCCAAGGCCATGCGATCTGTCGGCGCGTGGTTCCTGTTCCTGCCGCCCTACAGCAGGCAAGGGGGTAGCGCTGCCGAGCCTTGGTGTATCCGTGATCTCTGCCTCGGAATACGTGGTGAAGCCCGCGTGTTCGGGCAACTGCCTGATGAGGGCCGGGCAATCAATCCCGCCGATGCGCAGTGTATCACCACCTATCAGCGGCGCGCAGGCATCCATGAACAGTTCGACACGCTGAGCTGTTCGCGTTCACCCTGCGTGATGCGGTTCTCGGTGTTGCTGACCAGCCGGTCGAGCTGGCTTTCGAAGGCGGCGACATCCTGCGCCAGGCCGGTCATGTCGTTGGCTAGTGGTTCGGCCAGACGGCACAGCACCGGATCGGCAAAGACGGCAAGGATCTGCCGGACATCGCGGCTGGCGATGGCCGCCTGCTGTTCGGCCAGCAGCGCGCGGTCGGCGGCGATGGTGATCTCGCGGTCCTGCAGGCGGTCGCGGAAGTTCTTGAACTGGACGTTGATCCCCTCCAGCGCCTCGCGGTTGATGACGTCGCTTTCCGCCTGCGCGGCGGCAAAGTCGTTCTCACGCTCGCGGATCTCTTCCTCGAGGGTGGTGACCTTGTCGGAGATGAAGCCGATCGATTTTTCACCGGCTTCGAAGTTCTGGCGGGCTTCGGCGTCGATGTAGATCTGGGCCAGGCTGTTGACGATGCGCTCCGCCAGCCGGGGATCCTGCGAGGAGAAGGACAGGTTGAACAGGTAGGTGTCGCGCGGGTTGTCGACCACGATCTGCGAGCGGATGGTGCCCACGGTCTGGCGGAAATTCATCTCGTCACGCTCGGCCTCGGTCAATTCTGTGTCATTGCCGCTGAAAAGAACCAGCAGCCCAGTGACGGAAAACTGGCCCGGCGGGGGCGGTGGCAGAAGCCGCCCCCGGATGGGCCTGCCGTCCTGCGGCAGGACAGGGGATGGAAGGGGGCGGCAGACCCGTCGGCGGATCTGCCGGACCTTCAGTCCTGTATCATGCGCAGCAAATAGCGCCCATACTCATTCTTGCGATAGCGCTCGGCCTGCTGTTCCAGTGCCTGCCGCGAGATCCAGCCCTTTTCATAGGCGATCTCCTCGAGACAGCCGGTCTGCTGGCCTTGGCGGCGTTCCAGGGTGCGCACGAAATTGCCTGCATCAAGCAGCGAGGCATGGGTGCCGGTGTCGAGCCAGGCATAGCCGCGGCCCATGCGTTGCACGTCCAGCGCGCCCTCGTGCAGGTACATTTCCAGCAGGGTGGTAATTTCCAGCTCGCCGCGCGCCGAGGGCTGCACCTTGCGGGCGCGGTCGGGGGCGGTGCCATCGAGGAAGTACAGCCCGGTGACCGCGTAGTTCGACGGCGGCACCTCGGGTTTCTCGATGATGGCGGTGGCCTTGTCATTGGCGTCGAAGTCGACCACGCCGTAGCGTTCCGGGTCGGCGACGCGGTAGCCAAAGACCGTGCCACCGCTGTCGCGGGCTGCGGCCTGGGCCAGCAGTTCGGACAGGCCGTGGCCAAAGAAGATGTTGTCCCCCAGCACCAGCGTCGAGGGCGCCCCGTCGAGGAAATCCTCGGCCAGCAGATAGGCCTGTGCCAGACCGTCGGGGCTGGGCTGAACCACGTAGGTCAGCGAGAGGCCCCACTGGCTGCCGTTGCCCAGCGTGCGCTTGAACTGCTCCTGATCCTGCGGCGTGGTGATGACGCAGATCTCGCGGCTGCCGGCCAGCATCAGCACCGAGAGCGGGTAGTAGATCATTGGCTTGTCGTAGATCGGCAGCAGCTGTTTCGAGACGCCGATGGTGATCGGATACAGCCGGGTGCCAGAGCCACCGGCCAGAATGATGCCCTTGCGCTGTGTCATGTCGCCTGCTCCTTGAGGTCCGCGAGAATGTCCGTCAGCCCGTCCCGCCAGTCGGGGCGCACGATGCCAAAGTCTTGCTGCAACGTGCTGCAATCCATGCGCGAATTGCCGGGGCGCGCCGCCGGGGTCGGGTAGTCGCTGGACGGGATGTCCACCACCTCGACCGTGCGGTTGGCATGGTCAAAGATGCCGCGGGCGAAGTCTGCCCAGCTGACGTCAGGCGTGCCGGAAAAGTGATACGTGCCGCTGGGGGCGGTGCCTGCCGCAAAGGCCTGCGCCATGGTCCACAGGGCCTGCGCGATGGCCCGCGCCGGGGTCGGCCCGCCGATCTGATCGGCGACAATGGTCAGCCGGTCGCGGCTTTCCGACAGCCGCAGCATAGTCTTGACGAAGTTGTTGCCATGGGCCGAGATCACCCACGAGGTCCGCAGGATCACATGCGGGCCGCGTGCTGCGCGGATCGCCTCTTCGCCCGCCAGCTTGGTGCGGCCATAGGCGCCCAGGGGCGCGCTGGCGTCCCCCGGCTGCCACGGCTGGTCGCCGCTGCCGTCAAAGACATAGTCGGTCGAGACATGCAAAAACGGCGTGCCGCTGTCGGCACCGGCCTGCGCTAGCGCGCCGGGGGTGGTGGCATTCACGGCTAGCGCCGTCGCCTCGTCGTCCTCGGCGCGGTCCACAGCCGTATAGGCCACCGCGTTGATCACCACGTCGGGGGTATGCTGGGCCAGGGCTGCGACGCAGGCGGCGGGATCGGTGAAATCCGCCGCCTCGCGGCCCAGCTGGATCAGGGTCACACCCTCGGGGCAGGTACGCGCCAGTTCCAGCGCCACCTGACCCGTGCGGCCAAAGACAAGCGCCTTCATGCCTTGGTCCCCAGACGCTGGCCGACGCCGTGGCGCTCTTGCAGGGGGCGCCACCAGGCCTCGTTGTCGAGATACCAGCGCACAGAGCGTTCCAGCCCTTCCTCAACGGTCACCGAGGGGCGCCAGCCCAGCTCGGTGCGGATGCGCGAGGGGTCGATGGCATAGCGCGCGTCATGGCCGGGCCGGTCGGTGACAAAGGTGATCTGGTCGGCATAGGAGCCGCCGTCCGCCTTTGGCTGCAGCCGGTCGAGGATAGTGCAGAGCGTGCGCACCAGTTCCAGGTTGGTGCGTTCGTTCTCGCCGCCGATGTTGTAGCTGCGGCCCAGTTCGCCCTTGGCCACCACCAGCAGCAGTGCGTCGGCGTGGTCCTCGACGAACAGCCAGTCGCGGATGTTGTCGCCCTTGCCGTAGATCGGCAGCGGCTTGCCCGCGATGGCATTGAGGATCACCACCGGCACCAGCTTCTCGGGGAAGTGGAAGGGGCCGTAGTTGTTGGAACAGTTGGTCAGCACCACCGGCAGGCCGTAGGTCTCGTGCCAGGCGCGCACCAGGTGGTCCGAGCTGGCCTTCGAGGCCGAATAGGGCGAGCGCGGATCGTAGGGCGTGTCCTCGGTGAACATGACCTGCGGATCGGCGGGCAGCGAGCCGAAGACCTCGTCGGTCGAGATGTGGTGGAAGCGGAACGCCTCCGGCTTGCCCTGCGCCACCCAGTAGGCGCGCGCGGCTTCCAGCATGTTGTAGGTGCCGGTGATGTTGGTCTCGATGAAATCGCCGGGGCCGTCGATGGAACGGTCCACGTGGCTTTCGGCGGCCAGGTGCATCACCACGTCGGGCCTGTGCTTCGCGAAGACCGTGTCCAGCGCGGCGCGGTCGCGGATGTCGACCTGCTCGAAGGCATAGTTCGGGCTGTCCGCGACGCTGGCCACGTTGTCCAGGCAGGCGGCATAGGTCAGGGCGTCGAGGTTCACAACCTGGTTGCCGTCCGCGATGGCGCGGCGCACCACGGCGGACCCGATGAAACCGGCACCGCCGGTGACGAGCAGTTTCATGCCTTGGCCTCCCAGGTGAACGGGCTGTCGAAATCCTTCAGGAAGGAGGCGGCCTCGTCCTTGTCGGAGAGCAGCGCCGTTACACCATCCAGCCCCCAGTCGATGCCGATGTCGGGATCGTCGAAGCGCACCGCGCCATCACAGTCCGGCGCGTAGTAGTCGGAGCACTTGTAGATGATCTCGGTGTCGGGTTCGCGGGTGACGAAGCCATGCAGAAAGCCCGCCGGGATCAGCAGATGGCGGCCATTCTCGTAGGACAGTTCCTCGCCGACCCATTTGCCGCAGGTGGGCGATCCCTTGCGGATGTCCACCGCCACGTCGAACAGCCGGCCCCGGCCGCAGCGCACCAGCTTGGCCTGGGCATGGGGCGGCGACTGGAAGTGCAGGCCGCGCACCGTGCCGATCTGGCGGCTGAGCGAATGGTTGTCCTGCACGAAATCGAAGTCGAGGCCCTGTTCTGCCATGCGGGCCTGGCTCCAGCTTTCGGAGAAGAAGCCGCGGCTGTCGCAGAAGCGGTGAGGTGTCAGCACCAGCACGCCGGGGAGGTCTGTCTGTTCAACCTGCACGTTCAATACCTGTCGTCTTTGGGCCGGGGCGCCGACCGGGATCCGGTGGAAGAGGGTCCACGGGACGGGTCTGGTCGGTGCCCCGGCCGGTGTCGCCCGCAAGGGGCTTGTCTCAGCTCGACTTTGTACATTTTTGGTCAAGTCCAGGTCCAGAAGACGCCTTCATTTGCGATGAATTCGAGGGCTTGGTCGAGCGGGAGGACGACGCCGCCCATGTCGCCTATGTCTTCCCACCTGC
>JAUHVR010000031.1 GCA_030424865.1 Alphaproteobacteria bacterium
ACTGATTCAGAAAAACCAACACAGCGCTACGGAATTCACGCAAGGACGGAAACTTCATACGACCGATGGCAATAAGGACTCACACCAAAACCGACCGAAAATCCGCGAGGGGGTGCTTGGGAGTTACCCAAAATGTACAAAGTCGAGCTGAGAACAAGCGCACGAAGACCTAAAAAAACAGCAATGCCACGCGTCCGCGGGGCGCAGACTTCGAATGCAACGCCGAACCTCTGCGCGCGTTGATTTCCGACCTGCGCATATCACGCCTGCTGCCCCTGAACTACGACACAGAGATCGAAGAGGACTTCCGCCGTCTCTATCGCAGCACCGGAACGTCACGCGGTGAGGTCAAGCCGCGCGGTCGTCAGGCGCCGCCGGAGTCCGCATTTGACGTGCTGTGCGGGACCGATTTCTGCGCGGACGAGGCGACGCCGCTGCGGCTGCACGGCGAATTCGGTGTGCTGTCATTGTTCTATGGCGGCCAGCCCCTGCTCACTGTCCTCTTGGCGTTGCCCCTGTTGAACGCCGCGCATCCGAACAAGGCCCCCTACCCTTCCAGATAAGGCACTGCTGGACGCCCTCAAAAACGAAGTCCGCAGCCGCGCCCTGACTGCGAAACTGAAGAAACTGGAGGCCAAATGCGAGGATTGGTGGCAGCATTGGCGCAAAGCGCCGGTCGAACGCAGCAGCAAGTTCCGCCAGAATTATCTGGAACAAGCCAAATCGCAAAAGATCCCGACCCTTGCCCGCCACCGCCCCGTCTACGAGGCCTTGCCCTCGTCCCAGACCTTTCGCAGCCTAACCAAACTGAATCGGTTGGCAAGGGACGCCGCCGAACAGATCGACGGCGAGCGCCTGCGCGTGTTGCCCGCCACAGTGCCCGTGGCCGACAAACTGCGCGGCGGCCATATTCGCAAGCTGAACACCAATTACGGGCGCTTTTTCCGCGAGCTTGCCAATTCTGGCGGCGCGCCTGTGCGCGATTTCAACGTGGTACCTCCGCGGCGCATCGTTCGCGCGTGTATGCCGCGCGGTTCCGGCAAAGGCGCCCTCCTTCACATCCTGCAACAGCCCGTCGACAGCGGCGACCGCCGGCACCTGGATATGCTGTTCGAGGACCCGAGCCCCAAGGGTATGAATCGCTATCACGGTGCCTTCTGCCTGCATCTGAGCTTTTCGATGGAGTTTGCCTCGGTCATCAGCGCGCTGAGCGAGTTCGTGGAACACGCGCTGGTCGGTGTGCTGGTGGAACATACCAAGGCCGTGCTCGACGCAATACCTCGCCTTGCCGCGCTAAATCCCGAATTCGAGAAATCTTTCCCAGGAATATTGTACGCCAACCAAGCCGCGATCACCGCGCCTCTGGTGACCTACCTTGCCAAGGACGCAAAGACCCTGTCGCCCAAGAAACTCATCGCCTAACGCAAGGTCTGTTCTGATGCGCTGCGCAAGGTCCTGTAGGATAACTTCTGAACAGAGATCAAACACCAGCGCGGCATCACGCGTCTGCACCGACTCGAAGACCTGCGGATGAATATCTCGGCCTTTACCGATATCGTCGACCTGTTGAAGGACCAGAACCTGCGACCGCTGATCGTCATGTCCGGCCTCGACAAGCTGTGCGATTCAAATGGCACCGCCTACAATCCGATGTTTCGCGGGCTGTTCCGGCTGCGGCGCGAAATATGCCAGCGAAAGCGATGTGACTGCGCCGATCGACCTGCTGCTGATCTCTGGGACGCGGCACCGCCCCTTGCGCTACCTGACCGATGAGCAGACCCGCGCCGAGGTCGAGCAGGCCATGGCGACCCCCGACCACGAGGCGCCGCTGGATTTCATCGCCCGCGCAGTGGAACGCGATACCGGGGACGAGCCGCACTTTCTTCAGGACTGGCCCATCCTGCCGCCCAGGGGCTGGACGAGCGTTACTGGCTGACAGACGCCGCCAACGAAGTGATCGCCAAGCTGAACGAGCGCGGTAGCGCCGCTGCCCTGCCCCATATCAGGCGCGCCTTCCGTGAAGGCGTCGCGCTGTCTTCGTGGTGCGCCGGGGCCTATCAGGCGTTGAAGACCGGCACGGGAAAGACCTCTGGCGATCAACTGGACCCGTTCCTAAAGCGTCTGGACGATGCTGCAATGCGGGGCGAGATGCCCGAGATCCTCCGCACTGTGCTCGAAGTCCACAAGACCCAACTGCGCGCCTGGGGCGCCGCGCTGGATCGGGGGCGCAACAAGACCAGCGGACGGATGCAGGACTTGCCCGACCCGCAATTGCGCGACACGCGGGCCCCGACCCTGCTGCGTAGAAAAAGCCCGCAAACCGCGTCGTCGAACTTGCCTACCTGCTGCTGTCGCATCTGGCGCTGTTCCCGATGCCCGTCGAACCGCGTGTCTTGTATGGCTGTGACGAGGTCCGCGACGTGCTGGCCAGGATCTGCGATCCGGACGGCGCGCCCGTCTGCGTCTGCGGCGTCTGCGCTTGCTCAACCAGGTGCTGGACTACATGCGAACGGCGCACCTGGTTATCGCCGTCCGGTCCAAGCCGCATTCCGAACCATTGACGACCACCTGCCTGCCATCCACGCCGTGCCGCACCGGTTGCGCGCGCTGTATGGCCTGCTGCGTGGCGGCTTTTCCATCGGCACGATTTCCCGGCTGACTGCGCTCGAAGATCCGCGGATCGATCAGCCCTATGAACGGTTTCGCGGATGGCTCCGCGGTGTGACCAATGCGGCGCTCGGGTGGGACGATGCCATAGACAAGCTGTTCCTCAACGACGATGGCACCCCGTTGACGGTCAGAACCGACCAGAGCCTCAGCCGACTGTATGGCGTCATCTCGTCACCGTCCCGGCGGGCTTCTAAGAAGACACGGGAGCGCTTGCCGCGGATGCCGGCCAGAACGTTCTATCGCGATGACCCCGAAGGCTACTACGACCGCTCCTTGCATGCGGCCGTTCGCCGGGTGAGCCTGAACCTCGCCGTTGCGCTGATCGAACGTGGCCAGCTGGCGCGCGCTGCGGGGATACTGGATGCGCTGCGCCTGCCCAATGGTTTTTCCGTGCATGGCAGCAGTCAGGTCAGCTGGATCGCCGAGGGGTATCTTGGCCTGATCGACCATCTGGGCGGGAACCTTGTCGTGGCGGAACATCGCTATGCCCAGACGATCGCCAGGGCGCAGACCAAAGGCATGTCGCGGCTGGCCGCGATATGCCTGCGCCATCATGCCGATCTCAAACGCCGCCAGCACCAACACCCCGAAGCAAAACGCCTGATCAAAGAGGCGGTCAGTATTTCTCTGAAATCGGCGCAGCGGGACGTCTATCACCACTGCCGCATTTCGCAGGCGATCCTTGCGCTGGATATGGACGGCCCGCGCGAGGCGCGATGTCAGGACATGGTCAACGAAGCCTACGCCTACGGTCAGACGATGGGCATCCCCCGACTGGAATGCGAGGCGCTGCGGCTTCAGGTGGCGATCCTGCTGCGGCAGGGAGAGCGGATGCTGGGCGGGACCTTTGCCTCTCGGGCGGCGGCGATTGCGTACCGTCACGGGTTGCGTCTGACAGTACTGGCTGCGTTGTTCAACTATGGCCGGGCACTAGAACGGCGGGGGCAGATCGCGGCCGCGCGTCAGGTCTTGTCCGAGGCCACGCGCGAGGCGGAGCGATGCGGTTACCAGAATATGCTGCAAGCCGATATCGGTCTACCGATCCAGTCCGTTGGGGCAGGGGATGTCGAGCGGAGTTGACAGCTGTCAACTCTGGTCACCTGGCGGCCCGCAACAGCGACAGGATCATCGGAGTCGGCGAAAACGCACCATCGGCAGCCTTCTGGGTGAGACGCCTCAGATATGCGCCGGGCGAGCGGATGGCCGAGACCTTTTGCAGTATCGCCGCGACGCAGACCGACGCGGTTTCCGGGCCCATGACGCGCAAGGCATGACGCCAGCCGTCAGAACTTATACCCATCATCGGTCGAACGGTTTCCGCAGTGATCACCAGCTCACGCCAGCTTTGGGGGGGACGGTCTGCGTAGGGCAACAGGTCAGGGCAGGCGCGCAGCACCATACCCAATGGTACGTTCGGTCCGGTGTGGTTCGGAGCGTCGGCTGCGTCTGTCGTGCCTTCTTCGCACTGTTCAAAGTCAGAAGACTCTATTTCTGATTCTGTATGGTGCCGCTCATTTCGACTGTCCGTGCCGCTCATTTCCGGTGTTTCAAGCAGAGCCTTGCGCAGGGTTTTCAGCAGATCGGCCAACAGGTCGCGCAAGGCTTGGAGGGTTTCGAACGCCATCTTGCGGCGCAGCACCCGGTGAGTCTGGTCCAGCCGCTCGGCGACTTGCGACCACGCGCCATCGGGCTGCGTGTCCTGAGCGTAGGCCAAAAGCTTGACGGCATCGCGGCGCAGGATGACGACCTCTTCGCGCAGGCAGCGCAGTGCCTCGGCCTGTTCCCGGGCCTGATCGGCAGCGGCGGCGATATCGGCGCCCAGTTCCAGAAGGGGCCGCAGGTCAAAGCCGTAGGCCTGCATCACCTCGCCCTGGCGACGGCGGGCATAGCGCTTGCCGTTGGGGCTGTCATGGCGGCGGATCAGACCGGCGCGGACCAGCGCGGCAAGGTGGCGCCGCAGGGTGCTTTCGGCCATGCCATGGCAGCGCTGCGACAGGGACGCGTTCGACGGAAAGACCACCAACTGTGCGTCGGCGGACAATTCCTTGGTCGGGTGAAACCCCAGAAGGGCGTGCAACACCGCTAGATCCCGGTCGGTGACATCATAGGTGGCCTTGGCGGCGCAGAGGTCATCAAACAGCGCCCATTTTTCGGCGTGCGGAAGCTGCGGCGGGGCGTCGGCGCGGGCGATCTGTTCCAACAGACCAGCCGTCACCAGCCGCCGCCCGAAAGGCGTCGTTGCCATATACGTCATCGTGATCTCACGAGGCAAAACTTTCCCGTCCCGTCGCACGACAGGTGTTGACAGCTGTCAACTGAACAGCCAGATTCGGAAGTGCTAAATCACGAACCAGAGGCCCTTCGGAATGTCATGTTTCGGGGGGTCTTTTCGTTTTGGTCCTGCCTGTCTCGTGCTCCTTTGTTACTGCGTCCTCAGGGTGAAGCCGGTCGCGTGATCGCGCCGGCCTAGTCTTCGTCGCGACGTGTCCATTCGCGGTGAAGGTCTGTCATCCGTGCGCCAAGCCAATTGGCGAACTCTTTGTTTTCAAAAGAAAATTCTGTCTTTTTTGCGCCTCGGGTGATGCGCACCAGCGGCTTGCCGTCGGCGCCCGCCACGGTGTTCAGCTGCTTGGGCTTTGGCTTTGGTTTCGCGCCAACGGCCTGCGCCAGCACAGCCTCAAAGCGTTCGTCCGAACTGTCGCCACGTGCGTAATAGGCCAGATTGCGGCCCTTGAGCTTGGACGACAACAGCATCCAGCGATCCCGCCCGACCGAGGGCGCAGCCCCGATGGCCTCGACCATGTCGATGGGCAGGCTGTCGATCACCGTCAGCATCCGCGAGATCACCGTCTTGTCGACGTGCAGCGCGTCGCAGATCGTCTTGCGTTCATAGCCCAGGTCGCGCATCTGCCGGGCAAAGTTCGCCTTTTCGATAAAGGACAGGTCCTTGCGGGCGGTGTTTTCCTGACCCTGTGCCAGATACAACTGGCGGTCGGTCATGTCGCGGATCAGCGCCTTGACCGGCAGGCCCAGCTTCTTCAGCGCGGCGACGCGGCGGCGGCCATAGACGATCTCGTAATGCTGTTCCTTGACACCGGACAGCGTGACCGGGCGCAGCAGCACAGGCACTTGCTGGCCGTTGTCCGCGATCGATTGCGCCAGCGCGTCGATATCGGGCTTGTCGAGCCGGTCCTTGATCTTTGACTCGATGATCAGCCGTGTCTCGATATCGGAAACGGCACGCGCCTTGAGTTCGGCGATGGACTGCGAAACAGCGCCGATGGAGCCGCTGGAATAGCGGGGCAGGGGGGGCTTGGAGCTTTCCGCCGGGGCCGTCTCCTCGCGCGCGGCGGCGTTCTGGTCCATCAGGTTCTTGAGCAGGTCCTTGCGTGCCATCTCAGCGTCCCCATGCCTTTTGCACCAGCTCCTCGATCTCGCCATTCACGGCGTTCAGGCTTTCCATCGCACGTTCGTAGGTCGAGCGGGTGAACTGGCCTTTTTCGACCTCGTAGAGCGTCTGTTTGGTGATCCCCGCATCGGAAATCGCGGTGGATTTCAGCGCCGTGTGGTTCAGCACGTGTTCGCCGAACATCGAGCGCATGAAGCTGACCATCTGGTTTTGCGGCCCGTCGCCGGGCTCATAGCGGGTGACGACGTAGCGCAGCCAGTCATAGGACATGTCGCCGCCGGCTTCCTCGACGACGCTGAGCAGGTTCGAGGTCATCAGCAGGAACTGGCACATCGACATGACGTCGAGCATCTGGGGGTGCACGGTGACCAGAACTGCGGTCGCGGCGCTGAGCGCCGACATGGTCAGAAAACCCAGTTGCGGCGGGCAGTCGATCACAACGACGTCGTAGTCGGATTCGACCGAGGCCAGCACGTCGCCGACGCGGGTAAAGAACAGATTGCCATCCCCCTGCGCCAATGCGCGCGGGGTGTCGTGCTCGAACTCCATCAGGTCGAGATTGCCGGGCACGATGTCGAGATTGGTGAAGTAGGTCCGCTGGATGATGTCGCGCAACGGCACGGGGTCATCATAGCGGATCGCATCGTACAGCGTGCCCCCGTCGAGCAGGTCGAATTCCGGTTGAAAGCCGTGCAAAGCCGAAAAGCTGGCCTGCGGATCAAGGTCGATGGACAGCACGCGATAGCCGTCCAGCGCCATCTTCTGCGCCAGGTGGGCCGAGGTCGTCGTCTTGCCCGAGCCGCCCTTGAAGTTGATGACGGTGATGACCTGAAGGTGGTCGCCATCCCTGCGACCGGGCAGGTAGGTGCCGGGGGATTTCGCGCCCTGTTCCAGCAATTCGCGCAGCGCCTGAATGTCGTCGGGGGAATAGTAGCGGCGGCCATTGCCGCGCACCTCGGGGTTCGGGCCCTTGCCGTCAAGGCTCAGCTTGCGCAGATACGCGTCCTTGACCCCAAGCAGGTCTGCGGCCTCGCCCGAGGTGAACTTGCGCAACTCCTTGCGGGCGTTGGGCGGGAACAACTGGGCGCGATGGGCCTGCAATTGCTGCGACAAACGCAGTGCATGGTCGCCCACAAGCGCGTTGATGCTGGGTTTGACCGTTTGATCGATCGCTGTCATCCTGCCCTCATCCATATGCCCGACGCGAGGTCTTGCGCCTGGGTCCGGCCGCCGTCTTTTGACGTGTCGATCCGGGGTCTGTTGCCTCAATCACGGTCCGTAAGTTACGCTTATTTTCGTTTTCGAACCGATTTCCGTATATATCTGACCCAAAGCGCGGATTCGGGCAAGAGGTTTTCCACATATTGCGTCACGTGGCCCGGCGACCACCACCGGCGCGGGGCCTAGGCCAGCACCCGCTTCAGCCCGTCCTGCACCTTGAGCAGGGCAGGCAGGTAGGTGCCATGCAGATCGTCCGACGACACCTGCACCGCCGCCATGCCGGTGTTCAGCGCCGCAACCGTGCGGCCCTGGGCATCGAGGATCGGCACCGCCAGCGACCGCAGGCCAAGCTCGATCTCCTGGTCGATCAGGGCAAAGCCCTGCGCGCGGACGCGGGCGATTTCGGCCATGATTTCGGACGGATCATGCAACGAATGCATGGTGCGCGGGGTCAGGTCAGACCTGTCGACGATGTCGCGGGCCTGATCGTCGGGCAGGGCGGCCAGCAGGACGCGCCCCATGGAAGTGCAATGCGCAGGCAGGCGCGAGCCGGGCATCAGGCCGATGGACATCACACGACGCTGCGCAGCGCGGGCGATGTAGACGATTTCGGTCTCATCCAGAATGCCGACCGAACAGCTTTGCCCGATCTTGTCGGACAGCTGGTCCAGCCAGGGTTGCACGATCTGCGGCAAGGGCAGGGCGGCCAGCGCGCCCATCCCCAACCGCAACACGCGCGGTGTCAGGCTAAAGAACTTGCCGTCATAGGCGGCGTAGCCCAGGTGGTGCAGCGTCAGCAGGCAGCGCCGGGCGGTGGCACGGTCATAGCCGGTGCGTTCGGCCACCTCGGCGATGGCCAGACGGGGGCTGTCACCGGAAAAGCATTCCAGCACGCGCAGCCCCTTGGCAAAAGCACCGATGATGTCCTTTTCGTTCGCCATGCGAACGGTGTGCTGCGGGATGCGAACAAATGTCAAGATGCGCACAAAACCGCTTGCCCCTTTGCCGGGGGACTCGCACTACTCTGCGCCCAGAGGAGACCGATATGGACAAGACACTTTCCAGCGTGGCCGAGGCGGTGGCGATGATCCCCGACGGCGCAACGGTGATGATTGGCGGCTTTGGCGGGTCGGGCGCCCCGATCGAGCTGATCCACGCGCTGATCGACCACGGGGCCAAGAACCTGACCGTCATCAACAACAATGCAGGCAACGGCCATGTTGGCCTTGCCGCGCTGATCGAACAGGGGCAGGTGGCCAAGCTGATCTGTTCCTTCCCGCGCTCGGTCGACCCGAAGGTGTTCACCGATCTCTACCTTGCGGGCGGGATCGAGCTGGAACTGGTGCCGCAGGGCACGCTGGCCGAGCGGATGCGGGCGGGCGGCGCGGGCATCCCGGCGTTTTATACGCCGACCAGCTACGGCACCGAGCTGGCGAAGGATAAGCCGACCGCCGAATTCGACGGCAAGATGTACGTGCAGGAGCGCTGGCTCAAGGCCGATTTCGCGCTGATCAAGGCGGAACTGGGCGACCCCTTGGGCAACCTGACCTATCGGATGGCCGCGCGGAACTTTAACCCTGTCATGGCGACGGCGGCGGCGGTGACCATCGCGCAGGTGTCCCGGATCGTCGCACCGGGCGAGATCGACCCGGAAAGCGTCGTGACCCCCGGCATCTTCGTCAAACACGTGGTCGAGGTCGCCAATCCCGCGCAGGAAGAGGCGCTGAACCGGCAGGAGGCCGTCTATCCATGAGCCTTGATGACATCAAACTGAGCAACGCCCAGATCGCGTGGCGCGCCGCGCAGGATATCGACGACGGCGCCTATGTGAACCTTGGCATCGGCTTTCCCGAGATGGTCGCGAAGTTCCAGCCCAAGGGGCGCGAGGCGATCTTTCACACCGAAAACGGCGTCTTGAACTTTGGCCGCGCTCCCGCAGCGGGTGAGGAAGACTGGGATCTGATCAACGCCGGGAAAAAGGCGATCACGCTGAAGCCCGGCGCGGCGTTTTTCCACCATGCTGACAGTTTCGCGATGGTGCGGGGCGGGCACCTGGACGTGGCGATCCTTGGCGCCTACGAGGTCGCGCAGACTGGCGACCTTGCGAACTGGTCCACCGGGCGCGGCGGTGTGCCTGCGGTGGGCGGGGCGATGGACCTTGTCCACGGGGCGAAACGCGTCGCCGTCATCACCGATCACGTCACGAAAAAGGGCGCGCCCAAGTTGGTCGAGGCTTGTTCCCTGCCGCTGACCGGTGTGGGCTGCGTGACGCGGGTCTATACCTCGCTCGCGGTTGTCGATATCGAGGGCGGGCGCTTTGTCCTGCGCGAGAAACTGGCGGCGCTGTCCGTCGAAGATCTGCAAGCGGTGACGGGGGCCGAACTGGTCCTGCCCGACACCATCAACGACCTGACCGTGCCGGAGGTAGACTGAATGTCCGAAGCTTATA
>JAUHVR010000004.1 GCA_030424865.1 Alphaproteobacteria bacterium
AGATCATGCGCCGCATCCTGCGCAAGATCGCAGAGAACGACTATGGCTCCCTGGGCGACACATCAACACTCGCTGAACCCGCCGTCGTCGATGACCTCATCGACAACAGAATGAACAAGGGGTGAGCGGGATGACCACTGCAAGCACCCTCGCCGCGCCCGTTCTGATCCTGCTTGCCCCCCCGGGGGCCGGCAAAGGCACCCAGGCGCGCATGCTGGAGGAAACCTTTGGTTTTGTTCAGCTTTCGACCGGTGATCTTCTGCGCGCGGCGGTCGCCGCCGGCACCGATGCCGGCAAACAGGCGAAAGCCGTGATGGAGGCCGGTGATCTGGTCAGCGACGAGATCGTCATCGCCATCCTGCGCGACCGCCTGAACGACCCCGACACCCGCAAGGGCGTGATCCTCGACGGCTTTCCCCGCACCACCGTACAGGCACAAGCCCTGGACACGCTGCTTCGCGAAACGGGCCAGAAGGTCAACGCCGCCATCAGTCTGGACGTGGACGACGCCGCCATGGTCACCCGGATCTCGGGTCGTTTCACCTGCGGCACCTGTGGCGAAGGCTATCACGACAGCTTCAAGGCGCCGCAGACCGAGGGCGTCTGTGACAAATGCGGCGGCACGGACTTCAAGAGACGCGCGGACGACAACGCGGAAACGGTCACGCAACGGCTGGAAGCCTATCACGCACAGACCGCCCCGCTGATCACCTACTACGACGACAAGGGCGCCCTCTCGCGGATCGACGCGATGGGCGACATCCAGGATATCGCCGCCGGTCTCGGCGCGATTGTGAAGTCGGCCACGGCGTAACGCCACGGCTGCATACAGGAGGAAAAGGAGGACCCGCATGACGGATCAAGCCACTCATATCGTAGAAACCGCCGAGGCCGACAGGGGCTATTGGTCGGCGAACGTACGCATCATCATCATCAGCCTGGTCATCTGGGCCCTGGTGTCTTTCGGGTTCGGCATCCTGCTGCGCCCCGCCCTGTCGGGCATCGCCGTTGGCGGCACCGACCTTGGGTTCTGGTTCGCCCAGCAGGGATCGATCATCGTCTTCCTGGCGCTGATCTTTTTCTACGCCTGGCGGATGAACAAGCTCGATAAAGAATTTGGCGTCGAGGAGTAAGCCAGATGGATCAGTTTACCATTAACCTGCTGTTTGTCGGCGCGTCCTTCGCGCTGTACATCGGCATCGCGATCTGGGCCCGTGCGGGTTCCACATCGGAATTCTACGCCGCCGGTCGCGGCGTGCACCCGGTCACCAACGGTATGGCGACAGCGGCTGACTGGATGTCGGCGGCCTCGTTCATCTCGATGGCGGGCCTGATTGCCTTTACCGGCTACGACAACTCGAGCTTCCTGATGGGCTGGACCGGTGGCTACGTGCTGCTGGCGCTGCTGCTTGCGCCTTACCTGCGCAAATTCGGCAAGTTCACCGTGTCCGAGTTCATCGGCGATCGTTTCTACAGCCAGACCGCGCGCATCGTGGCGGTTGTCTGCCTGATCGTTGCCTCGACCACATACGTTATCGGTCAGATGACCGGTGTTGGCGTGGCCTTTGGCCGCTTCCTGGAAGTCAGCAACACCAGCGGTCTGCTGATCGGTGCCTGTGTGGTGTTCGCCTACGCCGTGTTCGGCGGCATGAAGGGTGTGACCTACACCCAGGTGGCACAGTATTGCGTTCTGATCACCGCCTACACCATCCCGGCAATCTTCATCTCGCTGCAGCTGACCGGCACGCCGATCCCGGCACTGGGTCTGTTTGGCGAGCATGCCGCCTCGGGTGAGCCTCTGCTGGCGAAACTGGATGCTCTGGTGGCCGAGCTTGGCTTCAACGAGTACACCGCACACCACGCCGACACCTTCAACATGGTGCTCTTCACCCTGTCGCTGATGATCGGTACCGCGGGTCTGCCCCACGTGATCATGCGCTTCTTCACCGTTCCCCGCGTGGCTGACGCCCGCTGGTCGGCCGGTTGGACGCTGGTCTTTATCGCTCTGCTGTACCTGACCGCGCCTGCCGTGGGTGCCATGGCCCGTCTGAACATCACCGAAATGATGTGGCCCAATGGTGCCTCGGGTGAGCCTGTTTCGGCCGAGATGATCGAAGGCGAGCAGCGCTATGACTGGATGGCGACCTGGCAGAAAACCGGTCTGCTGAACTGGGAAGACAAGAACGGCGACGGCAAAATTGCCTACTTCAACGACAAGGACGCCGAGACTGTTGCCAAGATGGAAGCTGCTGGCTGGGGCTCGGAAAACGAGCTGACCAAGTTCAACCGCGACATCCTGGTTCTGGCCAACCCCGAGATTGCCAACCTGCCAAGCTGGGTGATTGGCCTGGTCGCGGCCGGTGGTCTTGCAGCGGCGCTGTCCACTGCGGCTGGCCTGCTGCTTGCGATCTCGTCTGCGGTCTCGCACGACCTGATCAAGGGCGCGATCAACCCACAGATCAGCGAACGTGGCGAGCTTCTGTCGGCGCGGATCGCCATGGCCGTGGCCATCGCGGTGGCAACCTACCTGGGCCTCAACCCTCCGGGCTTTGCGGCGCAGACAGTGGCCTTGGCCTTCGGTCTGGCGGCAGCATCGATCTTCCCGGCGCTGATGATGGGGATCTTCTCGACCCGCATCAACAACACCGGCGCGGTTGCGGGCATGCTGGCAGGTCTGATCGTTACGCTGCTGTACATCTTCCTGCACAAAGGCTGGTTCTTTGTTCCGGGCACCAACAGCTTCACCGATGCTGATCCTCTCCTCGGTACCGTCAAGTCGACCTCGTTCGGCGCGATCGGTGCAGCGATCAACTTCGGCGTCGCCTACGTGGTGTCGGGCATGACCAAAGAAACCCCGGCCGAAATCAAGGCCCTGGTCGAAAGCGTGCGCGTGCCTCGCGGTGCGGGCGCTGCCCAAGACCACTAAGCCTGACTGGCAGGGCGCTCCCCCGGCGCCCTGCCGCAATTCTCCCGTTCAACGCCTGTCCGGGACCCCTGGGCAGGCGTTTTCGATTTCAAGGAAGGCGCACGCCATGGCATTGACCCCGGACGACCTGCGAGGCTTTCTGCGCAGCGTGCACCCCTACGATGCCCTGTCGCTTGAGGCGCTGGACGACATCCTCCCCTATTTCGAACGTCGTGAAATCGCCGCCGACCAGACAATCTATGAGATCGACCAAACACTGGAGGGTGTCTTTCTGATCATGCATGGCGAGGTCGAGGTGCGCGATGAAAACGACGTCCCGCTGTCCATCCTGGGACCCCGAAATTCCTTTGGCGAACGCGGATTGGTGCGCGGAGGTGTTTCCGTGACCTCGGCCCGGGCGCTGCAGGACACCGATGTCCTGATCCTGCCCTCCAACCGGTTTCATGCGCTGATCAAGACCCAACCCGCCGCCGCCCGGTTCTTTGACCGGTCCCGTGCGCAAAAAGCCCAGAAGAACGATCTGAGCACCAGTCGGGTCGAGGCTCTGATGTCGCGTGTGCCGCTGACCTGCTCGCCGGCCACAACCGTGCGCGAAGCCGCCGAGCGGATGCGCGATGCACACCGGTCCTCGATCTGCGTCACCCGCGACACCGAATTGCAGGGAATCGTCACGATCCGCGATATCTCTGGCAAGGTGGTCGCGGGCGGTCTGGCCCTTGGCACGCCCGTCGACAAGATCATGACCCGCGATCCGCTGACGCTGCCGCCTTCGGCCATCGGGTCGGACGTGCTGCACCTGATGATGGAGCGCCGGATTGGCCATGTTCCGATTGTCGAAGGCGGGCAGCTGGTCGGCATGGTGTCTCAGACCGACCTGACCCGGTTTCAGGCGGTCAGCTCGGCCGAGCTGGTGTCGGAAATTGCCCAGGCCGACAGCGCCCAGACCATGGCCACGGTCACCGCCCGCATCCCGCAACTTCTGGTGCAGCTTGTCGCCGGCGGCAACCGGCACGAGGTCGTGACCCGCCTGATCACCGACATCGCCGACACAGCAACCCGCCGCCTGCTGGCGCTGGCCGAGGAAAAGCTGGGGCCGCCGCCCGTGCCCTACCTCTGGCTGGCCTGCGGCAGCCAGGGTCGGCAGGAACAAACAGGCGTCAGCGATCAGGACAACTGCCTGATCCTCGACGATGCGGTTCTGGATGCGCATATGCCCTACTTCGCCGATCTGGCGCAGTATGTCTGCGACGGGTTGAACACCTGCGGCTACGTCTATTGCCCGGGCGACATGATGGCGACCAACCCGCGCTGGTGTCAGCCGTTGCGCGTCTGGAAGCAATACTTCGAAGGGTGGATCGCCAAGCCCAACCCCGAGGCGCAGATGCTTGCCTCGGTCATGTTCGATCTGCGACCCATTGGCGGCGCCACCTCCCTGTTTGGCAACCTGCAGGAAGACACGCTTGAGGACGCCGCCGAGAACTCGATCTTTGTGGCGCATATGGTCGGCAACTCGCTGAAACATACACCGCCGCTGGGGCTCTTGCGCGGGTTCGCGACGATCCGGTCGGGCGAGCACAAGAACCAGCTCGACATGAAGCACAACGGTGTTGTGCCGGTGGTCGATCTGGGCCGCATCTATGCGCTGCAGGGCAAGCTGAAAGAGGTCAACACCCGCGCCCGGCTCGAGGCCGCGATGGCCGAGGGCGTGCTCAGCCGGTCCGGAGGTCAGGACCTGCTGGACGCCTATGACCTGATCGCCGAGACACGGCTGGAACATCAGGCGGCGCGCACCAAGATGGGGCTCGCGCCCGACAACTATCTGGCGCCGTCAAATCTGTCGGACTTTGACCGAAGTCATCTGCGCGACGCCTTTGTCGTTGTAAAGACACTGCAATCGGCCATCGGCCACGGGCGCGGGATGCTGGGGTGACCTGAGACGCGAAGTATGGGATCACCGATGAAAACATCGGGGTTCGAGGAGGAGAACACATGTTTCTGGAACTGATCGCGACCTTCATTGCGGGCTTTGCCGCGGCGGGCGTCATGATGCTGGTCAACCGCATGAGCGGTGGTCGCCTGCCCCGCTGGCTGGTGCCCGTTGTGGCGGGACTGGCGATGATCGGCACGACAATTGCGAGCGAATACAACTGGTTCGATCGCACACGCGGCACCCTGCCCAACGGCTTCGAGGTCGTGACCTTTGTCGAAACCTCGGCGCTCTATCGGCCGTGGACCTATGTCGCCCCGCTGACCACCAGGTTCATTGCGCTCGACACCAAGTCGACGCGCGCCAATGAAAAGACCCCCTCGGTCTACCTGACCAACATCTATGCCTATGGCCGATGGCAAAGGGTGCAACCGGCGCAAATCATGATCGATTGCGACCGGCTGGCCCGTGCCCGCCCGACGGATGGTGCGGGCGACCCGGATTGGGTCGAGGTCGGCGGGGATGATCCGATTGTGGCCTCGGTCTGCGAGGCACACTCGTGACAAAGCTCAGCCTGCGCTTTCGGATCTTCCTCTTCTTTGTCCTGATCGCGCTGGGGGGCACGGCCATCGTTCTGGGCGCCGTCTGGCTGGGGTTTTCGCGCGCGTCCGAAGCGGGGGTTGGCGCAGGTTTTACCCTGACCGCGCTGCTCAGCAGCTTTGGGCTGGTGGGCATGACGGTGGCGATCTGGCTGCTTTTTGACGAAAACGTCGCCAAGCCGATCGAGCGACTGGCTGCCCAACTGCGGGTGCGCGCCCACTCGGGTCATGACACCGAGATCGATGCCGAGGCCGCCAGGTACCTAGGCGACCTGGCCCCCGCCGCCGAGGCGGTCAGCCAGCGCCTGGGCGACAGCGCGCTTGAGACGGCACAGGCGGTTTCCGCCGAGACCGCCCGTCTGGCGCAGGAACGCGCCCGGCTGACCGAACTGCTGACCGAGATCCCGGTGGCAATGATCCTGCTGAATGCGGCAGATCAGATTGTACTGTATGACGGTCAGGCCGCCGAGGTTCTGGCCCAGATTGGCGTTCCGCGCCTGAATGCTCCGCTCAGCGATTACCTTGCCGCCAAACCATTTGCCGCGGCACGCGCCAAGATGAACAAGTCCGGTCTGGATGTCGCGTTCGAGGCGCAAAGTGTAGACGGCACACTGAGTTTCGACGCCCGCCTGAAGCCGCTCGACGGCGGTGGCGCGATGCTGATCATCGACGAGGCGCAGGCCGATCTGCCGCCCGAGGCCGCCCGCCCGCTGATCTATGACTTCGACCTGCTGTCGCGCGATCCCAACCGGGCCTTCCACGATACCCCCTTGTCCGAGCTGTGTTTTTCAGTCTTCGACACCGAAACAACCGGGCTGTTGCCGCACAAGGACGAAATCGTGCAACTGGCCGCCGTCCGTGTCCTGAACGGGCGCATCGTCAAAGGCGAAGTGCTGAACCAGCTGGTCGATCCCGGCATGCCGATCCCTGCGGCGTCGACCAAGGTGCATGGGGTGACCGACGCCATGGTGGCCGGTGCCCCCGGCATCGCTGCGGTCGGCGCGGCGTTCCACCAGTTCTCGCGCGAGGCGGTGATCGTGGCGCACAACGCGCCTTTCGACATGGCCTTTCTGCGCCGACATGGGGGCGCGATGGGGGTCAGCTGGGATCACCCGATCCTCGACACCGTCCTGCTGTCCGCCGTCGTCTTCGGAGCCTCGGAAACCCACACGCTGGATGCGCTGTGCGACCGGTTGGGCGTGACCATCCCCGAGGCCGAGCGCCACACCGCGCTTGGCGACGCGCGCGCCACTGCCGAGGTTCTGGTGCGCCTGCTGCCCATGCTTGAGGCACGCGGGATGACCCGGTTCGGCGATGTGATCGAGGAAACCAAACGGCACGGTCGCCTGCTCGAGGATTTGAATTAGGGGCTCTGCCCGCCTTAGCGCCAGACTTCGCGCAGATGCCAACCCGGCAAAAGCGAGCGATGTGCCTAGGGCACGGTCCGCGCCAGGGTCAGGGCCCCGTCCAAGGCATCGCCGTCGGGGGCGACCATCGCGTCGCGCAACTCGACGTCCAGATGCGGCAGGTAGGCGTTGCTCAGGACACCCGGCGCGCACAGCGCCTCGCCCGGTTGCCAGCCCAGCGCACGGACCGACCGGCAAATCCATCCTGCCCCACGGTGCAGAAGCGCGCGGCCGACAACGTCGCCCCGTTCAGCCGCCTTGGTCACCCCGCGCGCCAGCCGGCCAAGCTCTGTCGGCGCGGCATTTGCGGCAAACCCCTCGACCCCGTGCGCGCCGCCGAATTCTTCGAGCAGGGCGCGGGTCATGGCCGAGTGTTCCGCCAGACCGTCGCCTGCGTGCAAGGCCCAGCGCAGGGCCTCGCGCCCGAGCCAGGCGGCAGAGGCCTCGTCCCCCATGGCAAGCCCATGCCCGCCGACGATGCGCACGCCCTTATCCGTCACGCGGGCAAAGAACGAGCCCGTGCCCAGCGCTGCCACGCAGCCATGGCGTGATCCCAGGGCACCGATGACAAAGGCGCGCTGATCGGACGCGACCTGTGCCCGCGATAGGGGCAGCATTCCGGCCAGTTCCTCGGCCTGCGCCTTCGTATGCGCGCCCGCGACCGCCAGATGGGCGGGCACCTTGCTCAGCTCCGCAAGGGCCAAGTCCGCCTTTCCGGCCAGATGTTCCAAAGCCGTGGTTATTGCGGCAGCGCAGTCCCCGGGGGCGGTCGTGAAGTTTCCGCCCGGACCGATATAGTCGACACGACGATTGTCGTTTTCCCAAGCGATACGGCAATGGGTGCTGCCGCAATCGACCCCGATGTATCCAGACGTGCTCATGTGCCTGTTCTAACGCGGGAAATCCGCCCGCGCGAGGGTTTTAGCCCAGCCGCCGCGCGCCCAGCCAGCTGAGCAGAACCATGGCCGCCGCAGTACCCAGGCACAACGGCAAGCCGCCCAGCTGGTAGGTCAGCCCCGACAGAAGCGTTCCCAGAAGCCGCCCGGCCGCGTTGGCCATGTAGTAGAAGCCGACGTCCATGCTGACCCGATCCTCGGATGTGAAGGCCAAGATCAGGTAGGAATGCAACGAGGAATTCACCGCAAAAAGTGCGCCAAAGACCAGCAGCCCGATGACGACAGCGACCGTCAGCCAGGGCGCCGGATCACCCGCCCACCAGACCAAGGCCGCCAGAAGCGCGGGCACGAACACCAGCGCCAGCGCCCATGTGCGGGCCTGGGCGACGATGTCAGCCTCGGGGCGGGTGGTGGCGCCCAAAAGCCTGGGGGCTGCGGCCTGTACCGCTCCGTACAGGATGATCCAGACCGCCATGAAGGTGCCGATCATGAAAAAGGCCGCGCGCTGCGCCTCGGCAGAGCCGTCAGACAGTACCGCGTAGAAATAGATCGGGATGCCGACCACAAACCAGACGTCCCGCGCGCCGAACAGAAAAACGCGGGCAAAGCTCAGCCAGTTGACGTTGTGATTGGTCGAAAAGACCTGGGTGAACTTGACCCCCTTCTTGCCTGTTGGCAGCCCCGAGGGCATGCCGATCAACACGGCCACCAGGATCACCGCCAGCACGGCGGCCATGCCCAGCACCGCCGGAACGAACCCCGCCAGCGCCAGAAGCGCCGCGCCCAGCAGAAAGCCCAACCCCTTGACCGCGTTTTTCGACCCGGTCAGCACCGCGACCCATTTGAACAGCCCGCCCTGCCCCTTGGGTGCCAGCACCTTGACCGCGCTTTTCGCGCTCATCTTGGACAGGTCCTTGGCCACGCCGGACGCACCCTGCACCAGCATGACATAGGCCACCGACAGGCCCAGCGCCCAGCCTGGATCCAGCTGCGACAGCGCCAGAAGCGCCAGCACCTGCAGCCCAAGCCCCGCATAAAGGGTAAAGGTCAGCCCAAAGCGTGCGGCGATCCAGCCGGCGTACATGTTGGTGATGACACCGGCGACCTCGTAGAGGATGAAAAGATAGGCCAGCTGTACCGGCGAAAAGCCAAGGCCCTGAAAGTGCAGCAGAACCAGCATCCGCAAGGCGCCGTCGGTCAACATGAACGCCCAATAGGCGGCGGTCACGGCAATATAGGCCGTCAGACCGCTGGACCGGTCCATCTGAGTGTCTGTCATGGGTCTATTGTGCGTAACTGAAGGAAAGCGTGTTGTTGTTGAGAACGTCGTACAGGCCCAGGCTGTTGCGCCCGGTCTCGGTCACGACAAAGCAGGACGGTCCCTGCCCTTCGTCGGGTTCCGGATAGGCGATGATCACAGGCCCCTGACCGTTGGATGCCGCGCAGGTCGGGTGAAGTTCGAAGAACGAGCGCTGGATCAGGTTGCCGTCATAGATCTCGTCCATTTGATTTCCGCCAATGATCAGCGTGTAGCCGTCGCCATCATCCGAATCCCAGATGCCCTGCACATGGTTCATCAGCCAGGTCAGGTCTTGCGCCTGCGGCGCCACCGGCACGCTGAGAATGTCGTATTCCCGAATCGTCACCTCGACATTGCTGCCGTCGATGCTGATCATGTCACCCGAAATCACCAGCTCGCTGCCGGACTCCAGCGCCTCGAGCCCGTCAAAGACCCAGGCCTCGGTCGGATGGTAAGAGGGGGCGATGTAAAGCCAGCCGTCCGCGCTGACTTCGCAATAAAGGTCGTCACCTTCCCAAAAGCAGCCGTCCAGGATACCGCGCACCGAATAGGGCTCTCCGTAGGTGCCTGGCGCGGGGCTGTCCTGGATCCGGACCGTCCCGGCCGGGGCATCCGCCTCGGTCAGGGTGATGTAGTAATCCGTAGCACCGTTCAGGGTTTCCCCGCGAAAAAGCTCTTTGCGGTATCCCCGCCCCTCGCAATCGTGGTCGCCGACGATGGTAAAAGCCGAACTGTCGGTGCAGAACGCATAGTCGTCATCCCGGAACGCACCGTGGGTGTTGGTGGCCCGCCAGTAATAGAACTTGCGGGTCAGATCCTCGGAGATCACCGTTCGGCAATCAAAGGGTTCAACCCCCCACCATCCCTCGGAAACCCATGCGCCGTTGTCGCGATAGCCGATGGCCACCGTCGCCCTGACCTCGGTGTCGTTGCAAAAGGTCAGTCCCGCAAAGGCGGGGCCAGAGGTCAGAAGCAAACACAGGGTCAGGGCAAGGCGCATGTCAGGTCTCGTCTTTGGTCACAGGCTGTCGCCAACCATACGAGCGACATCGACCAACCGGCAAGCGTAGCCCCACTCGTTGTCGTACCATGCATAGATCTTGGCCTGGGTGCCGTTGACCACCATTGTCGAGGGCGCGTCGATGATGCTGCTGCGCGGGTCGTTGGTGTAGTCAGTCGACACCAGCGGGCGGGTTTCATAGCCCAGGATACCCTTCAGCGCGCCATTTGCAGCGGCCTCAAAGGCGGCGTTCATCTCTTCGGCTGTCGTGGGTTTTTCCAGCTCGAACACGCAATCGGTCAGCGAGGCATTCAGCAGCGGCACTCGAACGGCGTGGCCATTCAGCTTGCCCTTGAGCTCTGGATAGATCAGCGTGATCGCCGTAGCCGAACCGGTTGTGGTCGGGATCAGCGAGTTCAGCGCGGATCGCGCGCGGCGCAGGTCCTTGGCGGGCCGGTCGACGATGGTCTGCGTGTTCGTCACGTCGTGGATCGTGGTCATCGAGCCATGCTTGATGCCGAAGGTCTCGTGCACGACCTTGACCACCGGGGCCAGGCAGTTGGTCGTGCAGCTGGCCGCCGTCACGATCCGGTGTGTCGCAGGATCATAAATATCGTCATTCACACCCATGACGATGTTGGCAACCTCGTCGTCCTTGACCGGAGCCGAGACAACGACCTTTTTCACACCCGCTGCAAAATAGGGTTCCAGCTTGGCGGCGGTCTTGAAAACCCCCGTGCAGTCGATCACCACATCGACGCCGTCCAACGGCAGCTCTTCGATCTTGCGGGTGTTGCAGACCGGGATGCGGGTGCCGTCGATGGTGATCGCAGCGTCATCCGAGCTGAACTCGGCAGGCCAGCGGCCGTGCACGGTGTCGAACTCCAGCAGATGGGCGTGCATATGCGCATCCCCAACCGCATCGTTCACAAAGGCGACCTGTGCGCCGCTTTCCAGCAGGGGGCGCAGCGCGAGTTTTCCCATACGGCCCAAGCCGTTGAGTGCGTAAACTGTCATGAAACTTATCCGACTTCTTCGTCTGTTGCGATGTCGTCCAGCGCCGCCTGCAGCGACACGCGGTTCAGGGTATCGAGCGGCAGCGCCGCAAAGGCGCGGATGCGGTTGCGCAGGGCGCCATAAGCCTGCTGAAAGGCCAGCCGCTTCTCGGCGTCCGTGCCCGTCGCCTTGACCGGATCCGGCATCCCCCAGTGGGCGCTGATCGGCTGGCCATCCCAGCTGGGGCATTCCTCGTTGGCCGCGCGATTGCAAACGGTGAAGACAAAGTCGAACACCGGCGCGTCGTCGCCCTGAAACTCGCCCACGTTCTTGGACCGCAGAACCGAGGTGTCATGCCCTTTGTCCTGCAGCATCTCGACCGCAAAGGGGTTCAGCTCGGAATAGGGTTTGGTGCCCGCCGAAAAGACATTGAAACGGTCACCGCCTTCGTCCCGCAGCAGCGATTCCGCAAAGATCGAGCGGGCCGAGTTTCCGGTGCAGATGAAAAGTACGTTGTAGGTCTTGTCCGACATCTCGGAGCGTTCCTTTGCGTCAGTGAAAAGCGGCGGGCACAGTTCGGGCCTGCCGCGGCAGCAATCCTGGAAAAGGAACCTGTGCAAGGCCTCGACCTGCTGCATCTCTATCTTGAACAGACGCGAGGTGCCGTGACGTTCGACCGAGACCAACCCGGTTGACTGCAGCGCCGACAGATAGACGCTCAGCGTGCTGGGCTTGATGCCCAGAACTGTACCGATCTCACCCGCGGGCACGGACTGCGGATAGCGCCGCATCAGCAGACGAAACACCGACATGCGCGCCGGGTGGCCGAGGGTTGTGAGCCTGTCGAGATTCTCAATTTCCATATTTCATGAATATATGAAATATAGAGCGACACAAGAGCCGATTTGACCTTTCCGAGGGTCTATGCGGCCAGTAGAAGACGGGTTTGATAGTGCTTGAGCGTCGGGCGCGCCGCCTCGAACGCCGCAGTGACCTGATCCGAGGCGAGGGCCGGGAACAGCGCCAAAATCTCGTCGCGTTGCGCGTTGTCCATCGACCGCAAGGCGGCCTGGCCGGGCTGAAAGCTTTCGGTCCAGATGCCGTCGGACATCACCAGCTCGTGCTGATTGAACATGAAGTGAATGTAGCTCGCCTGCCGCGCCCCGCGCATCCGACGGATGCCGAAGCGACCGACCAGATCGGCGGCTGCGACCAGCACCTCGTCCTCCGCAAACAGAAGTTGCGTTTCCGGCGACGACATCATCACGCGGTGCTGCGGAGAGACAACCATGTCACGTTCCGGGCAACTGGGCCCCAGCGCCCCGGCGGGAATAAAGACCGGCGCGAATTCAGGAGTGCGCGACAGATCGGCGGCGTCCAGATCGCGACGTCCAGACCAAGTGACTTGCTGATAGCCGTTGTCGCGGGTCAAGACCCAATCGCCCTTGGCGATCTGTTCTGCATCAACCTCTCCGCGAGCGGTCTTGATCCGGGTTCCGGGCGTAAAGCAGGTCACAACAACGGTCTCGATTTCATGGTAGTGAACGGTCGAACCATCCTGGAATGTCACGGTGCCGCTTTCGGCGCCAGTCGGAGTGACCACCGCCTGAAAGCTGTTGACCACCAGCATATCGCCGTCGGTTTCGCCGGTCTCTCCACCGCTCAGTTTCGCGTCGGTGCCAAGGAAGTCGCTGGGACTGATGACAAATGTATCGTCGCCATCGCCGCCTTCGGCCTCGTCCCCGGACCCAAGCGATATCCGGTCCGCGCCCAGGCCGCCTCTCAGCTCATCCGCGCCGGACCCACCCGCAAGCGTGTCATCGCCCCCTGCGCCATCGACGACAAGGCCCAGGCTGTCGCCGCTGCCATCAAAGCTGTCGCCCTGGTCCGTCAGCGTGAAATTCTCGATCTCCGAAAACTGCGCCGTGTCCGCGCCATCTGTCGCGGTGCCAGCTTCGTCCCCGGTCATCGTGACCACGAGGCCAGAGCCGGTGACCCCGCCGGCGTCCAGCGTGTCGCCTGTCAGCTCGGCGCGTTCGCCGCCGACCAGGGTGTCGTTCCCAAACCCATCCGACAACAACAAGGTGTCGTCTTCGTCGCCGCCGGTCACGGAATCTGCGCCCGTGCCACCGTCCAGCGTGTCGTCGCCTTCGCCGCCGTCGACCGTATCGTCCCCTGCCCCAGCCTCGACCAGGTCCGCGCCAGATCCCGCTTCGACGCTGTCTGCGTCTGACCCCACGGCTTCGCCAAAGTTGCCCGTGGCGTCCCCATTGTCCACCATATCGAGATGGGGGTCACCGACATAAGCCGCGTCGATGGTGTCATCGCCGGCTGTGCCGCTGACAATCCCGTCCGAGGGGGGCAGGATCAGGCTCTCAATTTCGGTGAATGTCACGGTGACCGTGTTGCCAAAGGCATCCGTCACGTCGACCTTGCCCGAATAGGAATTGCCGTCCCCATCGGCCACGCGCACCAAGTTGGTGTACGAGGCGTATCCCGACAGATCGAGCGTGTCAGTGTCGGTTCCACCTGCGCCGGCATCAACCACCAGGTCTGCGGTCAAAGCGCCCAGACCGTCTGTTGCGGTTGCGTCGACCTCGATCAGGTCGTCGTCATCACCCCCCAGCACGACGTCTCCGGCCCCGGCGACAATCGTGTCATTCCCCGCGCCGCCGCTGATCCCGTCGGCACCATCGCCGCCGATCAGACTGTCGTTTCCGGCGCCACCGTCCAGTTCATCGTCGCCCGTGCCGCCATCGGCATAGTCGGTACCATCAGAGGTGACGATGCTGTCGTCGCCCGCACCGCCCTCGACACTGTCATTGTCGAGCCCCGAAAAGACCGTGTCGTTCCCGCCTCCGCCAAGGATCGTGTCATTCCCTGCATTGCCGATGATGTTCTCGGCCCCGGTCGACCCGATCACCGAGTCACTGCCGGTGCCCATCTGCATCTGCTCGATTTCGGCAAAGGTCGTCGTCGACACGCCATCGGTCAGGGTGCCGGCCTCGGCGCCAGTGAAGGTGACCGTGATGTCGTCGGCAATGGTCGAGAAATTGATCCGGTCGCCCGCGCCGTCCTCGCCGGTTTCGCCCCCCACGATGCTGTCGTTCTGCAGCGTGCCGTCGAGATAGAATTCGTCGTCCCCGGATTGACCCAGGATCGTGTCATCGCCGCTGCCTGCGTCGATGGTATCGTCGCCGTCCCCGGCTTCGACGCTGTCGTCATCCGATGCATCCAGATGGTCACCGTTGTCGATCAGGTCACCGGTCGAGTCGTCCCCGTAGGCCGTGTTGATCAGATCGTCGCCCGCGGTTCCCTCGACGATGAAATCCGTGAGGCTGAGAACTTGCCGATCGGCATAAAGCCCATACCCATCGATTAACCCGCCACCGTCGGGGGCGTAGATGGCGGTGCCCAACTCCAGCGAAACAATGGGCTGCGCGGTCATCGCCGTGTGATCGGCATTGGCTTCGAATTCGGGCGCCCAGTAGGTGTTCCCAACTGTGTCCTGGAAGATCACCGCTGTGATATCTGCGGTCGTTCCGTCCAGATAGGTGAGGGTCGCGTTGTACACCATCGCGATGTCGAAGACCTGATCGGCGCCGCCATCGATCGAGAATGCCTCGGCTTCCTCGGTATGAGTGTAGGAATCGATGGTCGCAAAACCGTCATACCCGGTGGTTCCGGGCGACATGGTCGCGACGTCGTTGAACAGGGGATCGTCGGCGCTGCCAAAGGTCAGGCCTTCCAGCGCCCAGGCATTTTCCGCGTCGTTGTTGTTTTCGACGGTATCGATGACCGGCAGAACGCCCAGCGAGAAAACGGAAAACGTCGTTGCCACCCAGATACCTCGTCTGACTTATGTCTTGTCGTTATTGCAGGCCGCCAAAGGGCAAAGCACACACCCAGAGGCGGCCCGTTCATGGTCGTGTTGGATGTGTCGAAAAACGATCACTGCCAAACTCGAAAACATTCACTCACATAAATGCATGCAAGGCATGCGCACTCATAGACAACTCGTAACGTCCCGCGCACAGATGGCCCCCGAAACCATTTCGGGGGCTGGCAAAACAGCGTTGGACCCTTCCAGACCGCCCGAATTCATCGTTTGGCCGTCGAAGTGAGACAGGTTCTAGAAATCAATTGCGACCCAATTTGGACGCGAAGTCGTTTCAAATTTGATTTGTTTTCGAGAGAAATCTCAAAATGGCCTCAAAGCCACGGTTGACGTCCAGATCCCGTCACACTGGTTAAGAGACCCTGCGAGTCGCCCGTCAGCCGTCCTTGACCGGAAAGACAAAGCAACGGTCCCGACGCACGGTCAGCCACATCGGGGTGCCGGGTTTCGGCAGAAAGACATTCGGAACAGTCGCCTTGAGAATTTGTCCGGTGTCGGTTCGGAATTCGACCAGGCTTTCCGATCCCATGAACCGCGCGCGTTCGACAACGCCGCGGGCCGGGGTACCTGCAACCTGCGTCGGGTTCGGGCCGCGCCCGTTGCGGTCAAAGTCGATGTGCAGGTGCTGCGGGCGAAAGACGATGTCGACCTCGGCGCCTTCGGGAACGCCCGGCGCAAGGAACTGACCAAAGGGCGTGTCGGTCAGCGCGCCGTGCACTTTGCCGCGCATCACGTTGACATCGCTGAAGAATGCCACGGCCGCCTTGTCGACAGGCGCGTTGTAGACGTTGTAGGGCGCACCGCGTTGCACGATCTTGCCGCGCCGCATCAGCGCGATCTCATCCGCCATGCGCATCGCCTCTTCGGGTTCATGCGTGACCAACAGGACCGAGGTCCCCTCGTCCTTGAGCAGCGCCAGCGTTTCGTCCCGAATACCGTCGCGCAGGCGGTTGTCGAGCCCCGAAAAGGGCTCGTCCATCAGCATGACGCGCGGACGTGGCGCAAGCGCCCGCGCCAGCGCGACCCGTTGCTGTTCGCCGCCCGACAACTGGTGCGGATAGTCGTTCAGGAACCGCAGCAGTCCGACCTTGTCCAGCAACTCTTCGATCCGCTTGCGCCGCACGGGCCCGCGCTGGCGGATGCCGTAACCGACGTTTTCGCCGACCGTCAGATGGGGAAAAAGCGCGAAATCCTGAAAGATCAGACCGATCGAGCGGCGTTCCGGTGGCACGCGAAACACCGTGTCGCAGATCAGCTTGCCGTCCAGATAGATCTCGCCCGCATCCTGCATGTCGACCCCGGCGATCATCCGCAGCGTCGTCGATTTGCCACAGCCCGATGGCCCCAGCAGGCAGGTCACATGGCCCGGCGCAATGGTCAGCGAGACATCGTCGACCACAGCCGTGTCGTCATAGCGCCGCACGAGGTTTCGCACTTCCAGTCGGGGGGTCACGGGGGCTCCTTTGCGATCTCCGATGAAAACAATCGGGATTACAGGATCGGTATCAGGGCCAGCCCCCGCCCGCAACCCCGTGGGTCATGCGGGCAAAAGCTCGAAGGTGGCTTTACCGCGGTCGACGCCGTTCACCTGCACGGTGATCAGATGCGGCCCGGGATGCAGGGTAAAGGTGCTGGCGTTGCCTTTCAGCTTGTGCGCCTTGCTCATCACCAAGGGCTTGCCGGGTGTCACCTTGCCGGTCTTGAGCTTGAACACTTTCTCGCCTGTCTTGCCGCCCGGCCGTGCGAACTGCAAACGGTAGTCGACCATCACGGGCACAGGCTCATCCGCCGTCAACGTCACTGTCAGCTCGACCGCCGTGTCGATCTTGACCTGATCCGAAGCCAGTCCCAGCGCCACCTTGACCGGCGCGTCCTGTCCGAAGCCCAAAAGCTCCAGCGCCCCCCGCTCCCCCCGCTTTACAGCGGTGCGCAGAGCGTGGCGGGTCAGCCAGTCCAGCTCTTTCGGGGCCTGTTGCCCTTGGTTCGACCAGGACCGCAGGCGGTCCACAACCACGTCCGGTTCGATCTTTGAGATGTCGTTCATGTGGTTGGCCACCGACCGCGTCACATAACGCGTCGGGTCGGCGTGCAGCACGTCGAGAAACCGCAGCGGGACCAACGGATCAAGCGAGATGTTCGCGGCCCAAGGCAGCCGCGCGCGCGTGCCTTCGCTGACCAGCCGCCGCACATGATAGTTCTCATCCCGGGCCCAAGCATCTAGCCGCGCCAACGTCTCGTCCGGCCAGCGGTTCAGGAAGGGGCGGATGTAGAACTCCATCGAAAACCGTTGTGTGGCCGCATGCAGAAGATCCAGCGCCCGGTCGCGGTGATCCTCGAGCCCGTGCCGCACCGCCAGTATGCCAGGCAGCGCGTGGATGAAACGGCCAAAGTCATCGTCGGTCTTCGACGGGTCCAGCGCCGGGGGCATCGCGGCATCCAGCGCCTCGGCCATGGCGGGAAAGTCTTTGGGCAGCTGCTCTTCCAGGCAATCGGCCATCCAGTCAAGGCATTCCAGCAATCCCAACTCGGGGATGCGCGACAGGGCCTGGCCGTGGAACCGGTCCGCATCAAACCCCGGCAAGACCGAGAATTCCCGCGCCAGATCGCCCAGGCTTTCCGCGTTAAAGAGCTGATCCTTCAGAGAAAACCCTGCCCCGCCGCCCGATCCGTCTGGTCCACGCGCCATCCGTCAGAACGTCGCGTTGATGCCGCCACCGTCAAGCAGGATGTTCTGCGCGACGATATAGCCTGCGTGCGTCGAGCACAGGAAGGCGCAGGTCGCGCCGAATTCCTCGACCGTGCCATAGCGGCCTGCGGGGATGCCGGCAAAGCGCTGGGCGCGCGCCTCTTCGCGGCTGATGTCCTGCGCGGCCATCATCGAATCTTCCAGGCTGGTGATCCGATCCGTCATGTGCGCACCCGGCAACAGGTTGTTGATCGTCACGCCATGCTGCGCGACCTGCCGCGCGGTGCCCGCGACATAGCCGGTCAACCCGGTGCGTGCGGCGTTCGACAGACCCAGCTGCGGGATCGGCGCCTTGACCGACTGCGAGGTGATGTTGACCACCCGGCCCCAGCCCCGGTCAATCATCGCGGGCAGACAGGACTTCATCAACGTGATCGGCGTCAGCATGTTGCTTTCCAGCGCCGCGCGGAAATCGTCCTTGTCCCAATCCGACCACAGGCCCGGGGGCGGCCCGCCTGCGTTGTTCACCAGAATGTCGGGGCTGTCCGCAGCCTCAAGGACCTGCGCCTGACCCTCGTCCGTGGTGACATCTGCGGCCACGGTGGTCACCGAAACCTGATAGCGGTCGCGGATGTCCTGTGCCGTCGCCTCGAGCGCCTCGGCCCCGCGCGCGTTCAGCACGAGGTCCACGCCCGCCGCGGCCAATGCCTCGGCACAGCCCTTGCCCAAGCCCTTGCTCGACGCACACACAAGGGCGCGTTTGCCCGAAATTCCCAGATCCATGAAAGCCTCCTGCCGGGGCCGCGCCCTGAAATCGCCGGGGGCGCGGCTTCAATCCGCCTCAAACCTGTGTTTACAATCAATGTGAAGTCAAGACTGCACGCGTATGAGTTGTCTCATGTCCCGATCACAAATGCCCCGCCAATCGCAAAGCCTGCTTGTTTACCCGGCTGAACAGTTCACAGTGGTCAACGGCGCCAATCTTGGGGACGCGCTAAGCGTCGCCGAAGACCTGGTGCCTGATGACATCTATCGCCTGTCCCCGGCCGCCTGGGCCAAGCGGTTGAGCGTCGTCAGCACCCCCTCGCTGCCGTTTCACATCGGAAGCGACGGGGATTTGGGCACACCCGGCGCGGATCTGCATCTCGATTGCTGCGTGACCTTCATGTCCGGCGACGGTGAAACCAGCGAATGCCTGGTCATGGTGGAAACCGATGCCGAGGGCGGGATCGTCGCGACCTACATGTTGCCCCTGGCACCGCTTGATCCACGCACCGATTATGCGCTGGTGGGCGTCGACACCCAAAGCGCCGTACAGAAGTTCGGCCAGATCGGTTGCGTCTCGTTCACCCGTGGCACCCGCATCACCCTGTCCACCGGCGCGCAAAAACGCGTTGAGGATCTGCAGGTCGGCGACCGCGTCCTGACCCGCGACGACGGTCCACAGGAAATCCGCTGGGTCGGCCACACCACCACCCGTGCCGTCGGCAGCTTTGCCCCGATCCTGATCAAGCAAGGCACGCTGAACAACATGAACGACCTGGTGGTCAGCCCCGACCACCGGTTGTTCATCTATCAGCGCACCGATCGTCTGGGCGCGGGACGGTCCGAGTTGCTGGTCAAGGCGCGTCACCTGGTGAACGGCACGACGGTGCAACGTCTGTCGGGGGGGTATGTCGAGTATTACCAGATGCTCTTTGACACCCACCAGATCATCTATGCAGAGGGCATCGCCGCCGAGTCGATGCTGGTGAACACCCAAACCCGCGCGGCACTACCGGCCGAGGTCGCCAAGCGTGTGGCCGAGGTGATGCCGGGTCACGATCCGTCGTTTGACGAGATCGAAGTGCAAGAGGGGTTGCTGAACCGCCCCGACGCCGCAGAACTGCTGCGCCAAAGCTCCGGCGGTTAGAAAACGGCGCCTCTGGACGGCGCCGTTCCCATGTCTTTGCGCGGGTCTACCAGATCCGGGCGTCCGAGCGGGCAACAAAGATCCCGCCGCCTGCACCCAGCCCTCCGCTGACGGCAAGTCCGGCAAAGGTGTCTTTCACCAGCGGGTCGCCATAGTCGAATGCCATGCCGACGCCTGCCCCGGCCAGCGCCTTGACGCCAGTGCTGACGCCCCACCCTTTGGACACGCCGGGCGCCATGGCATCGCGGCTCAGGCCTACGATGACGTCAAGGCCGCCCTGGACGGAACCGCCACCGAACGAGGATCCGGTATAGATCCGGGGACCGTTGCGGCCCGTCAGGTCGATGGCCAGACCGCCCTCGACCGACCCGCCAAGGATCACCACGGCGTTGCCGCCCACACCCACGGTCAGCGTCTTGAAAAAGGCCGCCTCACCCGAGGGTCCGCGCATCAACTGGCTTTTGAGGTGACGGGACAGGCATTCCGAGACAAGGCGAGCCGCCTGGCGTTTCTCGGTGCGCTGGATTGCGCTGGCAAAGCGATCGGCGCGACCGCCCTTTTGCATGCACAGGTAAACTTCGGCGAGCGCGGATTGCTGCGATCCGGTGCGTCCGGCCCAGAATTTTGATTTGCTCTTGAGCGCCGCTTGAGTGTCAACCTTCTTGATGCACTGGCCCTTGCGCTCGATCAGGCCGCCATTGCACGACGGAACCCGTTCCCAGATCTTGCAGGCGCGCTGGTTGACGCCGCCACAGGCGCTGCGAATGCGGCAGACGCCTTTCTTTTCGACAAGCGTGCCGTCGCAGGACGGCACCCGCTCCCAAAGCTTGCAAGCCCGCTGGTTGACCGCGCCGCAGGACCCGGCCTCAGCCGCGCTGGTCATCGCGATCTGGGCCAGCATCAGGACAAAAATCAGCGCCATGCCCGTCAGGGCTGCGGGCAAAATGACCCGCAATCTGTGGTGTAACATGTGAATAGCCTCTTAGAATAAGGGGACCCGGACCAACAGCGCCTCTTCGGCCGAGGCTGATTTGACCAAGGTGAGCAAAAGAACCATCGCCGCCACGGAAAGGATCGCGGGCAAAATGGCACGCAGTCTGTGAAACATCATGTGTCTGTTCCTTTGTCTGAAATGACGCCCCGAAGGGCCCTGTTCGCAATAAACACGCGGCCCTGAGAAATGAGTGGTTCAGAGACAATCCCGCGTCTTTCGCAAAGTAGCATTTCGGGCGATTGTTGTCGGGTCAGGGAATCCTTGCCTCTGGGTCACCCTGAACAAATGAAACCCTCTGCCGCGCCTTTTGTTGCGCTTGGCCAAACCCACAGCTATATCGCCGCCATGTTGGACACCGCCCATAACCGCCCCGAGCTTCCGCCCGAGATTGCCCGCCGCCGGACCTTTGCGATCATCTCGCACCCGGACGCAGGCAAAACCACGTTGACGGAAAAGTTCCTGCTGTATGGTGGCGCCATTCAGATGGCCGGTCAGGTGCGCGCCAAGGGTGAGGCGCGGCGCACGCGGTCGGACTTCATGAAGATGGAACAGGACCGGGGCATCTCGGTCAGCGCCTCGGCGATGTCCTTTGATTTCGGCGAGTTCCGCTTCAATCTGGTCGACACCCCCGGCCACAGCGACTTTTCCGAAGACACCTATCGCACGCTGACCGCCGTTGACGCCGCGATCATGGTGATCGACGGCGCGAAGGGCGTCGAAAGCCAGACTCAGAAGCTGTTCGAAGTCTGCCGCCTGCGCGACCTGCCGATCCTGACTTTCTGCAACAAGATGGACCGCGAAAGCCGCGATACCTTTGAAATCATTGACGAGATCCAGGAAAACCTCGCGATCGACGTAACCCCTGCCAGCTGGCCCATCGGCATGGGCCGCGATTTCCTGGGCTGCTATGACATGCTGCGCGACCGGTTGGAGCTGATGGACCGCGCCGACCGCAACAAGGTCGCCGAAAGCATCCAGATCGAAGGCCTGGATGACCCCAAGCTTGACGAACATATCCCCGCCGACCTGCTGGAGCAGCTGCGCGAAGAGGTCGAGATGGCGCGCGAGTTGCTGCCCGCGCTGGATCCGCAATCGGTGCTCGAAGGCCATATGACCCCGATCTGGTTCGGCTCGGCGATCAACTCGTTTGGCGTCAAGGAACTGATGGACGGCATCGCCAATTATGGCCCACAGCCGCAGATCCAAAGCGCCTCGCCCCGGCAGATCGCGCCCGAGGAAAAGAAGGTCGCGGGCTTTGTCTTCAAGGTGCAGGCCAACATGGACCCCAAGCACCGCGACCGGGTGGCGTTTCTGCGCATGGCCTCGGGCCACTTCAAGCGCGGCATGAAGCTGACCCATGTGCGGACGAAGAAACCCATGGCCGTCTCGAACCCTGTTCTGTTCCTGGCCTCGGACCGGGAACTGGCCGAAGAGGCCTGGGCGGGTGACATCATCGGCATTCCGAACCACGGGCAGCTGCGCATTGGCGATACGCTGACCGAGGGTGAGGCGATCCGCGTGACCGGCATTCCCAGTTTTGCGCCGGAACTGCTGCAAAGCTGCCGCGCGGGCGACCCGCTGAAGGCCAAGCACCTGGAAAAGGCGCTGATGCAGTTTGCCGAGGAAGGCGCGGCCAAGGTCTTTAAACCCAACATCGGCTCGGGCTTTATCGTCGGCGTCGTCGGCGCGCTGCAGTTCGAGGTGCTGGCCAGCCGGATCGAACTGGAATACGGCCTGCCCGTGCGGTTCGAGCCCAGCCAGTTCACCAGCGCCCGCTGGGTCAGTGGCGACAAGCTGGCGGTCGACAAGTTCGTCAACGCCAACAAGCAGCACATCGCCCATGACAACGACGGCGACATCGTCTATCTGACCCGCCTTCAGTGGGACATCGACCGCGTGGTGCGCGACTATCCCGACGTCACGCTTTCGGCCACCAAGGAAATGATGACCTGAGGACGGTCCCCCCTTGCGCGTCGCGGCGCGCACGGACAGTCTGCAGGCATGAGTGACGAGACACCCAAGACCGACCCTTGGTACGACGGTGGGATGATCAGCATCCTGGACCGGGCCGAGCGTCGCCGCACGCGGCTCAGCTTTGCCGATGGTGAGGCGCTGCCCGGCGTGCAGGTCGATCTGGCCCCCTTTGTGAACGGCGTGGTCGGACGGCCCTCGGGTGAGGCCAATTCGGGCCATTCCAAGAAAAAGCAGGAGTTGCAGACCGAACTGGCGGGCAAGCCCAGGATCTGTCTGCTTCACGGACTGGTCGTCGCACATCTGCGCAAACGCCGCTTCCCGCGTCATGCGCCTGACCTGTTCCAGCGGCTTTGGGCCGAGCAATCGGACGTCCTGCTGCAGAACCTCGATCTGCGCTGGCAGGTCTCGGCAGCCACGACGTTTGGCGACCATGGCGCAACGCCGGTGCAGCGCTCGGTCGGCATGGGGCTGACGATGCTGTTCGGCATGATGAAGCTTTATGAAACCGAGCGGCTGTTCTCGGGCCTGCCTGCAGACCAGCCCTTCCCCATGCAAGGACGGGTGCCCTCCGAACTGCCGATGACGATGGACGGGTTTTCCATCGCGCGCGGGGATCTGGATTACAACCTGCTGGCACGGCTTTGGCGCGAAGCCGCAGACGATCCGGTGATCTTTCCGCTGACCGCCAACCTGTTGAACCATCTGGTGGCGGACCCAAGGGGCGTGTTTCGCAGGATCAGCCTGATGCGCGGCCAGATGGGGACAACTCGAACAAACGCCCAGAAATCAGCGGAATAGACACATTTCTGCATCGGTTTTTCTGCATCACAGCGTCGAAAGGGCACGCCAGACGGGCCAGAATTGACCAAAGGGCGACAATAGGTTATCAGCCCCGCAGTTTATCCAAGACGCGCCGCGACTGGCGCGCGGGGGATCCTCCCCTCAATGATGAGACCGGCGGGCGCGAAATGTCCGCAACCAGCGGACACGAATGACAAATTTTGCAGATCTGAATCTGAACCCGAAAGTCCTGAAAGCCATTGAAGAGGCGGGCTATGAAACGCCCACGCCGATTCAGCAAGGCGCGATCCCCCCTGCATTGGAAGGCAAGGATGTGCTGGGCATCGCCCAGACCGGCACCGGCAAGACCGCCAGCTTTACGCTTCCGATGATCACCATGCTGGCCCGCGGCCGTGCCCGCGCCCGCATGCCCCGCAGCCTGGTGCTGTGCCCGACACGGGAACTGGCCGCGCAGGTGGCGGAAAACTTCGACACCTATTCCAAGCACGTGAAGCTGACCAAGGCGCTGCTGATCGGCGGTGTCAGCTTCAAGGAACAGGACGCCCTGATCGACAAGGGCGTCGACGTTCTGATCGCCACACCGGGCCGTCTGCTGGACCATTTCGAGCGCGGCAAGCTTCTCTTGACCGGCGTGCAGGTCATGGTGGTGGACGAGGCCGACCGGATGCTCGACATGGGCTTTATCCCCGACATCGAGCGCATCTTCAGCCTGACGCCTTTCACCCGCCAGACGCTTTTCTTCTCGGCCACCATGGCGCCCGAGATCGAGCGCATCACAAACACCTTCCTGTCGGCCCCGGCCCGGATCGAGGTGGCCCGTCAGGCGACCGCGTCCGAAACGATCGAACAGGGTGTGGTCAAGTTCAAGGCCTCGCGACGCGACCGCGAAGGCAGCGAAAAGCGCAAGGTCCTGCGGGCGCTGATCGATGCCGAGGGTGACAAGTGCACCAACGCCATCATCTTTTGCAACCGCAAGACCGACGTCGATATCTGCGCGAAATCGCTGAAGAAATACGGCTACAATGCCGCCCCGATCCACGGTGATCTGGACCAGTCGCAGCGTATGAAGACGTTGGACGCCTTCCGCGAAGGCGAATTGCGGATCCTGGTGGCCTCGGACGTGGCCGCACGCGGGCTGGATGTGCCCTCGGTCAGCCACGTGTTCAACTTCGACGTTCCCAGCCATGCCGAAGACTATGTCCACCGCATCGGACGCACCGGCCGCGCCGGTCGCGAAGGCAAGGCGCTGACGCTGTGCATTCCGCGTGACGACAAATACCTCGACGCAATCGAAACGCTGATCCAGAAAGAGATCCCGCGGATCGACAACCCGGTAAAGGCCGAGCCCACACCGGAGCCCAAGGAAGACGCCAAGATCAAGGTGGTTTCCGACAAGGGGGACGAGGGCCGATCCAAGTCGCGCAGCGGTCGGGGCCGCGGGCGCGGCACACCCCGTGACGACCACAAGGTGGTCGGCATGGGTGATCACATGCCCCAGTTCATCGCACTCAGCTTCGAAGAACGCCGCGCAAGCTAAGCCTCGCAGCCCGCATTCAGTCCAGGTAACTGTCTGCCCGCAGCCCAGCCCGCTCAAGGTGGATGGGCAGGACACGCCCGTAAAGTTGCCGGGTGCGTTCGGGGCTGCCGACCATACCCGGTTCTTCGACGTAGGACAGGATTGCCACGTGGCGCGGGCGGTCGCCGCCCAATGGGGCCACACGATGCAGCGAATAACGGCCACGGAACAGCTGCAGATCGCCCGGTTTCAGGTTCAGGCTGACCACGCGATCCGAGGTGCCGTCCAGCACTTGGGAAACGGCCTCAAAATTCTCGCCATCGCGACGGATCATGGGGGCATATTCAAAGGCCCCGCCGCTTTCTGCATTCTGCAAGGCCAGCGTCACGGTGAAGTTGTTGGTGTCGAAGTGCCAGGGAAAGCCGTTCCCGGCACCCGCGGTGTTGACGATGACGTCGGCCAGCGGGTCGGCATAGCGAAAGAAGCGGTCCTTGGGCTCGCCCAGGCAACGACGGATGAAATCGTCAAACCCAGGGTGGTCATGCACGCGCCGCAGCGGGCCGTCGGGTGCGAAGTTATCTGCGGGGACAAAGGCATTTGACCGGTCAAAGAAACGCCGCTTGGGGTGATCCACCGGCAGGCTGTCATCATCCCCGGTGAAATAGGCGTTGGTGCGACTGTGCGAATGGTGGCCCAGGTGGGCCACGGCATCCGCCTCGGCCACCAATGCCCTGACGCCCGCGTCGGTCAGAAACCCGCTTAGCACCGCGCAGCCATCGTGGTCGAGCGCGGCGGAGGTGCGGGCAATCACCCCATCCAATGCGGCGCCGGGGCTGTCGATGGGATAGCGTGCAAGATCGATCAGGTCAGACATGGGGGTCCCTCCGCTGGATGTATCGATCTCAGCAGCCCCTGCCCCCTTGCGCTTGTCGGATCACGACATGGCTGTCGCTTCCGGGATCAGCTCATCCGGCTGATCACCACCGTAACCTCGGGTTTCTTGCCAATCTCGGCCTGCGCCGTGTTGCGCACGATCCGGCGCATGCCTTCCTCCAGCTTGTCATCATCGGCCAGGGTCTTTTCGCCGGCCCGGCCCACAAACTGGCTCAGATCCTCTTCCAGCACGTCCACCAGCGGCGCATTGTTGCGGCCCATCTCGGCCAGCCCCATCGTTTCGCACCAGGGCTCGCCCAGCGGCTCATCCTCTTCGTCAAGGATAACGGTCACCAGCACATGCCCATTCAGCGCCATGCGAATGCGGTCCCGCACCACGCCATCCAGCGCGCCGATCTTGACCGAACCATCCAGATAGGTGCGGCCGGTTTCAATGTAATCGACCACCCGCGGGGCATTGCCCGACAACTCGACCATCGTGCCGTTCACCGCCAGAACCGACTGGCGCCCCAGCCCCTCGGCCATCTTGGCATGCTCACGCAGGTGCCGGTGTTCGCCGTGCATCGGCACCACGGTCTGCGGATTGATCAGCTCGTGCACCCGCTCCAGATCGGGGCGGTTCGCGTGCCCCGAGACGTGATACCGTCCCGAGCTGTCGTCGACCACGTCCACACCCATTTCGGAAAACTGATTGATGATCCGGATCACCCCACGTTCGTTCCCCGGAATGGTCTTTGAGGAAAAGAGGAACAGATCCCCTGCCTTCATCTCAAGCCCGCGATACTTGCCCCGCGCCAGCTGCGCCGAAGCCGCCCGCCGTTCGCCCTGGCTGCCGGTCACCAAGAGCATCAGATTTTCGCGCGGGATCGAGGCGGCATCCTCGGCGCTGACCACACTCGGGAACCCTGTCAACACGCCGGTCTCGACCGCCGCTTCGATCATCCGCCGCATCGCGCGACCCAGCAGGCAGACCGAGCGCCCGGCCCGCACACCCGCTTCGGCCAGCGTCTTCACCCGCGCTACGTTCGAGGCAAAGGTGGTCGCCACCACCATCTGCTTGGCCTCGCGCACCAGCGTTTCGATCTCGGGACCGACAGTGGCCTCGGACCGGCCGGCATGGCCGGAAAAGACATTGGTCGAATCGCAAACCAGCGCGCGCACGCCCGGTGCCGCCACCTCGGCCCACAAGTCCGGATCAAAGGGCTCGCCCACCATCGGCGTCTCATCCAGCTTGAAGTCGCCCGTATGCACCACGCGCCCTGCCGGGGTGTCGATCACAAGGCCCGAGCTTTCCGGTATCGAATGCGACACCGGCAGGTAATGCACCTTGAAGGGCCCCGCCGAGGTCGCCTCGGGCCAGGGCGAGACCGTTTGCACAACCCGTTCGGGCAGCCCCTGATCGTCCAGTTTGTGCCGCGCAATATTGGCCGTGAACGCCCGCGCATAGACCGGCGCACCAAGCGCCTCCCACAGGTGTCCGACCGCGCCCACATGATCCTCGTGCGCGTGGGTGATAAAGATCGCCTCAAGCCGGTCCTTGCGCTCGATCAGCCAGCTCAGATCGGGCAGGATCAGATCCACCCCGGGCGTGCCGTCCATGTCGGGAAAGGTCACCCCCAGGTCCACCAGTATCAGACGCTCCTGATCCGGCGCGCCATAGCCATAGACATAGGCGTTCATCCCGATCTCGCCTGCCCCGCCCAGAGGCAGATAGATCAACCGCTCGTTACTCATATGGATTTTCCGTTCTTGTTATACTTATGGATCACCGTCAGACCATGCATGGTCAGGTCATCTTCGAATGCGTCAAACAGGTTGGCCGACTGCTGGAACAGGGGTGCAAGACCTCCGGTCGAGATGATCTTCATCGGTCGATCGCGCTCGGCCTTGATCCTCGTGCAGATCTCGCGCACCAGCCCCACATAGCCCCAGAAGACACCCGACTGCATGCAGGCCACCGTATTGGTGCCAATGACGGCCTGCGGTTTCGAGATGTCCACATGCGGCAGCGCCGCCGCAGCCTGGTGCAGCGCCTCAAGGCTAAGGTTCACGCCGGGCGCAATCGCGCCACCGATATAGGCCCCATCCGCCGCCACCACGTCAAAAGTGGTCGCCGTGCCGAAATCCACAAGGATAAGGTCGCCGCCAAACAGATCAAACCCCGCCACGGTGTTCACCAGCCGGTCCGGCCCCACCTGCGTGCCCTCATCAACCCTCACCTCGACCGGCAACTCACAATCGGGCTTGCCCACCACCAGCGGCCGCGTGTTGAAATAGCGGTCCGCCAGGACCCGCAGGTTGAAGACCACTCGCGGCACCGTCGACGAGACAATCACATCCGTGATATCCGCCTCGATCTTCTGGAACTCCATCAACGTCGACAGCCAGACATAGTACTGATCCGCCGTCCGCTGATGTTCGGTCGCGGTGCGCCAGGTGGCGATGAAAGTCTCGCCGTCCCAGATCGAGAAAACCGTATTGGTGTTGCCGCAATCGATGGCCAGAAGCATGGGCCTCTCCCTAGAAATAGACATCCGCCGCGGGGATCGCCTCGCGCCCCCGCGCGGTCTTCAGCACAAGCTGCCCCATCGCGTCGATGGTTTCAAACGTGCCGACCAGCTCGTCCCGCCCGGTGCGCGCCCGGATCACCTCGCCCAGCCGCGCCGCCCGGCCCAGCCAAGCCTCGCGCACAGGCGCAAAGCCGAACTGCCCCATGCGCGCCTCCCAGGTGGCAAAGGCCCCGGCCAGCACCTCAAGGAACACCTCAGGTTCAACCTCGCACCCGGTCTCGGACAACAGCGACACGGGCCGCACCGCGCCCTCTTCGACCTCTCCCACCTCGGGTGCCTGAACCAGGTTGACGCCGATGCCCACCGACAGGGCAAAGCCCCCCGGCAAGGGCAGGCTCTCCAGCAGGATCCCGGCCAGCTTGCCACCGTTCAACAGCACATCATTGGGCCATTTCAACGCCAACCCGTCGACGCGCCCCGTCACCGCCGCCACCGCATCAAAGAGAGCAAGCGCCGCCACAAAGGACCGCAACGCCGCCTCGTGCGGCGTCCCGCCCGGCTGATAAACCAGGGTTCCAGCAAAGTTGCCAACCGGGTTCACCCAGGGCCGCCCACGTCGTCCGCGCGCCGAGGTCTGATGCCGCGCCAAGATCCATTCCGGCCCCGCCAGTGTCCCGGCAATCCGCGCCGCCTCGGCGCTGGTGCTGTCCACCTCGTCCAGCACGCGTCGCCCATATCCCGCAGGCCAGCTCACGCGCGACACCCTGTTTCTTCTTGCCGAAAAATATCCCCGCCGGAGGCACGTGAGAGCGCAGCTCTCACCAAACAAAAAAAGCGACGCGCCAAAGGCGCGTCACAATGTGCCAGCGGAAAGGTCGGATCAGTTGACAAGCGTCGCCGCCGCCGCTGCCGCCGCCCCTTCGATCCCGAAGAGGTTCACAACACCGGCCACCATGATGATCGCCGAGGCCATCAGCAAACCATAGAGAACCGGCGAGCTGCGCATCTCGACCGCGTCGTCACGCTCTTCGCCGAAGTACATGTAGAACACGATCCGCAGGTAGTAGAACGCCCCGATGACCGATGCGACAACACCCGCAACCGCCAGCCAGGCCAGCCCCGCCTCATAGGCCGCGCGCAACACGTAAAGCTTGCCAAAGAAGCCCACCAACGGCGGCACACCCGCCAGCGAGAACAGAAGCACCAGCATCGCCAGCGCCTTGGCCGGCTCGCGCTTGGACAACATGTGCAGGCCCGAGATATCCGTGACCGGCGCGCCATCGCGCTCCATCGACAGGATAAAGGCAAAGGTGCCGACGTTCATCGTCACGTAGATCGCCATGTAGATCAGCAACGCCTGCACTCCCAGCGCCGACCCCGCCGCAAGGCCCATCAGCGCATAGCCCATATGGGCAATCGAGGAATAGGCCATCAGGCGTTTGATGTTGGTCTGCCCAATCGCAGCGACCGCACCCAGGAACATGGACAAGAGCGACAACAGCGCGATCACCTGGCTCCAGTCGCCCACCGCCTGGCCAAAGGCGTCGTGCATCAGGCGGGCAAACAGCGCCATCGCGGCCATCTTGGGCGCAGTGGCAAAGAAAGCGGTGATCGGCGTCGGCGCGCCTTCATAGACGTCCGGCGTCCACATGTGGAAGGGCACAGCCGAGACCTTGAAGGCCAGACCCGATGCCAGGAAGACCAGGCCAAAGAGCATGCCCAGCGACAGATGGCCTTCGGTGGCCGTCTGAACGATACCGGAAAACAGCGTCGTGCCCGCGTAGCCATAGGTCAGCGAGGCACCATAGAGCAGCAGACCCGAGCTCAGCGCGCCCAGCACAAAGTACTTCAGACCCGCCTCGGTCGACTTCACGCTGTCGCGGCGCAGCGAGGCCACGACGTAAAGCGACAGCGACTGCAGTTCCAGACCCATGTACAGCGCCATCAGATCCCCTGCCGAGACCATCATCATCATGCCGACAGCTGCAAGAGCGATCAGCATCGGGTATTCGAACCGCAGGATGCCACGGCGCTGCATGTATTCCTGGCTCATTACCAGCACGGCGGCGGCCGAGATCAGGATCGTGACCTTGGCAAAGCGGGCAAAGCCATCGTCGATGAACATGCCGCCAAAGGCCTCGTTTGTGCCGCTGCCGCTGGTGCCGATCCACAGCGCCATGGCGGCCATGACGGCGGCGGTGATCCACACAAGCGTGGGGGCCAGCTTGTCCTTTTCGGTGTAGACCGCGCCCAACAGCGCGACCATCGCAAAGACCGACAGCAGGATTTCCGGCAGGATGATGTTGAGATCAGCCGAGATCATGTGACCCGCCCCCTCTTAATGCGAAGCTTGGGCATGTTGCGTGGCGCTATCGCCATCCGCAATTGCCAGTTGATAATCCGCCACCAGCGCCTCGACCGAGGGGCCGATGCGATCCAGCACCGGCGCCGGATAGACGCCCAGCCAGATGGTCATTACGACAAGCGGTGCAAAGATCCACTTTTCACGGGCGGTCATGTCGGTGATGGCCTTCAGGCTTTCCTTGATCAGGTCGCCCATGACCACGCGGCGATAAAGCCAAAGCGCATAGGCCGCCGACAGGATCACGCCGGTGGTGGCGATCATCGCGACCCATGTGTTGACCTGGAAGATGCCCATCAGCGTCAGGAATTCCCCGATGAAGCCCGAGGTGCCCGGCAGGCCCACGTTCGCCATTGTGAAGAGCATGAAGATCACCGCGTAGGCCGGCATCCGGTTCACCAGACCGCCATATGCGTCGATCTCACGCGTGTGCATCCGATCATAGATCACGCCAACACACAGGAACAGCGCGCCCGAGATGAACCCGTGGCTCAGCATCTGGAAAATCGCGCCATCGATACCCTGCTGGTTGCCCGCAAAGATACCCATGGTGACATAGCCCATATGCGCGACCGACGAATAAGCGATCAGCTTCTTCATGTCTTCCTGCACCAGCGCCACCAGCGAGGTGTAGACAATCGCGATCGCCGACATCCACAGGACCAGATCGGTCATCACGTCCGATCCCACGGGGAACATCGGCAGCGAAAAGCGCAGGAAGCCATAGCCGCCCATCTTCAACAGGATCGCCGCCAGAACCACCGAGCCTGCGGTCGGCGCCTGAACGTGTGCGTCGGGCAGCCAGGTGTGCACCGGCCACATCGGCATCTTGACCGCAAAGCTGGCAAAGAAGGCCAGGAACAGCATGGTCTGCAGACCGCCAATGACTTGCACGCCCAGGATGCTGAAGGTCTCGGATGCGAACTCATGCTTCATCAGCGTCGGAATGTCGGTGGTGCCCGCATCGGCGAACATGCCGACCATGGCCACCAGCATCAGCACCGAGCCGAGGAAGGTGTAGAGGAAGAACTTGAAGCTTGCGTAGATGCGGTTCTTGCCGCCCCAGATGCCGATGATCAGGAACATCGGAATGAGGCCCGCCTCGAAGAAGAGGTAGAAGAGCACCAGATCCAGCGCCATGAAGACGCCCAGCATCAGGGTTTCCAGCAGCAGGAAGGCGATCATGTATTCCTTGACGCGCACCTTCACGTCCCAGCTGGCGGCAATCACCAGCGGCATCATGAAGGTGGTCAGCATCACGAACAGGACCGAAATCCCGTCAACGCCCAACTTGTACTGCAGCCCCAGCAGCCAATCGCCCTGTTCCACCATCTGCATCCCGGTGTTGGCCGGATCAAACTGGAAGAGGATGAAAAGCGAGATCACAAAAGTCGCGCCGGTCGCAAACAGCGCCAGCCATTTGGCGTTCTTGTCCGCGGCCTCGGTCCCGCCGCGCAGGAACAGGCCCAGGATCAGGGCAGCCAGCGCCGGAAGGAAGGTGACAATGGAAAGCAGGTTGTCCATTACTGGGCCCCTCCGGTGATCGACATCCAGGTGATCAGGACGGCAATCCCGATGACCATGGCGAAGGCGTAACTAAAGATATAGCCGGACTGGAACCGCCCAGCGAGGCGGGTGAAGAAGGGGATGATCCCCATCGCAACCCCGTTGATCGACCCATCGATGACGTCCCCGTCACCGCGCTTCCAAAGGAACCGGCCAAGCGCCTTGGACGGCTGGACGAACAGGAAGTCATAGATCTCGTCCACGTACCATTTGTTGAGCAGGAACAGGTACAGCGGACGCTGGTTTTCGGCCAGACGCGCAGGCAGTTTCGGGTTCACGATGTAAAACCAATAGGCGACGACAAACCCAAGAACCATTGCAACGAAGGGGCTGATCTTGACCCATTTCGGAACGTAGTGCGCGTCGTGCAACACGTGGTTGTCCGGATGCATGAAGATCGCGCCTGCGGGGGCCTCGCCATGATGTGCGGCGGCAACGGCGGCATGGGCCGGGTCGCTGTGTTCCGCTGCGTGGCTGTCGCCCTCGCCGTGGTGCTCCTCGTTGGTGTGGGCATCGCCGTGATCATCTGCCTTGGCATGATCGTCCCCATGGTCATCGGCCTTGGCGTGGTCATCGCCATGACCTTTGTCCTGATGGGCTACGGCCTCCATGCCGAACCAGGCGCGGACGGTGTCCTCTTTCCCGAAGAAGCTGTTGTACCACAGCATCCCCGAGAAGATCGCGCCAAGCGCCAGCACGCCCAGCGGGATCAACATGACGTTCGGGCTTTCATGCGCATGCTCATGCGTGTGCTTGTTGCCGCGCGGCTTGCCGTAGAAGGTCAGGAACATAAGGCGCCAGCTGTAGAAGCTGGTGAACAGCGCCGCCACAACCAGCGCCCAGAAGGCAAAGCCCCCGTTGGTGCCGGCAAAGGCGCTTTCAATCACGGCGTCCTTGGACAGGAAGCCCGCGAAGCCAAAGGTGGTCAGCGGAATGCCAACGCCGGTGATGGCCAGCGTGCCGATCATCATCGCCCAGAAGGTGTAAGGCAGCTTCTTGCGCAGCCCGCCATAGTTCCGCATGTCCTGTTCATGGTGCATCCCGTGGATGACCGAGCCCGCGCCCAGGAAGAGCATCGCCTTGAAGAAGGCGTGCGTGAACAGGTGGAACATCGCGACCGAGTAGACGCCCACGCCTGCGGCCACGAACATGTAGCCCAGCTGCGAACAGGTCGAATAGGCGATCACGCGCTTGATGTCGTTCTGCACCAGACCCACGGTCGCCGCGAAGAAGGCGGTCGACGCGCCAAGGAAGGTGATGAACGCCGTCGCCTGCGGAGCATACTCCATCAGCGGTGACATGCGGCAGACCAGGAAGACACCGGCGGTGACCATCGTGGCCGCGTGGATCAGCGCCGACACGGGCGTCGGGCCTTCCATCGCGTCCGGAAGCCAGGTGTGCAGGATGAATTGCGCCGATTTCCCCATCGCACCGACGAACAGAAGGAAGGCCAGCAGGTTCGCAGCGTTCCAGTCGGTCCAGAGGAAAGTCAGCTGCGTCTCGGCCAGCGCCGGGGCTGCGGCAAAGACATCGTCAAACTTGATGCTGTCGGTCAGGAAGAAAAGACCGAAGATGCCAAGCGCAAAACCAAAGTCGCCGACCCGGTTGACCACAAAGGCCTTGATGGCTGCCGCGTTGGCGCTGGGTTTGCGGTAGTAGAACCCGATCAGCAGATAGGAGGCGACGCCCACGCCTTCCCAGCCAAAGAACATCTGCACCAGGTTGTCGGCGGTCACCAGCATCAGCATGGCGAAGGTGAAGAACGACAGATAGGCAAAGAAACGCGGTTTATAGCTTTCCTCGCCCTCGCGGAAGTTGTCGTCATGCGCCATGTAGCCAAAGCTATAGAGGTGCACCAACGACGACACGCTTGTCACCACAACCAGCATGATCGAGGTCAGACGGTCCAGCCGGATCGACCAATCGGTGCTGAGCGTGCCGCTTTCGATCCAGCGCAGGATCTGGATGTGCTGTGTTTCCGGTCCGTGGGTGAAAAAGACAATCCACGAAAAGGCGCAGGCCAGGAACAACAGGCCAGTGGTGATCCACTGCGCGCCCCGGATGCCCGTCAGCCGCCAGCCGAACCCTGCAATCAGCGCGCCCACCAGCGGGGCAAAGAGGATGATGCTTTCCACGGGTTCAGCCTTTCATCACGTTGACGTCTTCCACGGCGATGGTGCCGCGGTTGCGGAAGAAGCAGACGAGGATCGCCAGACCAATGGCGGCCTCGGCGGCGGCGACCGTCAGGACAAAGAGCGTAAAGACCTGCCCCACCAGATCGCCTAGGAAAGACGAAAAGGCCACCAGGTTGATGTTCACCGCCAGAAGCATCAGTTCGATGCTCATCAGCAGGATGATCACGTTCTTGCGGTTCAGGAAGAGCCCGAAAATGCCAATGACGAAGAGCGTTGCCGCTACCGTCAGGTAATGTTCAAGTCCGATCATCTGTCGTCCCTCCGGGCTGTGCCCGTTTTGTCCGTTCCTCACCCCGATGTGCCTCGGGGATATTCTGTTTCGGGGCCGCGCGCCCCGGTCGTTCACTGCGCCGAGCGGCGGCGCATCCGTCCAAGTCTGACCTGCGTCTTCCGTCGCACCCGCACCGGCAAGAGCATCAGCGCCCGGCCGATGATCCAGGCCCCGGCCAGCAGCTTGAACGCCCAGAAGGCGGCATAGGCTGCAAGGCCCGCAGGTGAGAAGAGGAAGTCGAAAACAGCCCCCATCCTCAGAGCCCCTGCCCCGGTTTCACGTCCTTAAGCTCCATCGCAGTCGCCGGATCGCGGTACATCTGCGCCAGCACGTCCTGGCGCTTGACGTCCTGGCGATGGCGCAGGGTCAGCACGATCGCACCGATCATCGCGACCAGCAGGATCAGGCCGGCCAGCTGGAAGAGCAGGAAGTACTGGTCATAGAGCAAGAGGCCCAGAGCTTCGGTGTTGTGCCGATCCTCGGGCGTGACGGCCATGCGCAGGCTTTCGGCCTGTTCCGAAGCGTCCCATGCACCGACGGCAAAGGAAAACTGCATCAGGATCACAACACCGATCAGCAAGGCCAGCGGCATGTATTTCGCCATCTCGGCCTTCAATTCAGCAAAGTCGACGTCCAGCATCATGACCACAAACAGGAACAGCACCGCCACCGCGCCGACGTAGACGATGATCAAGAGCATCGCGACAAACTCGGCGCCCAGCAGCACGAACAGCCCCGCCGAGCTGAGAAAGGCCAGGATCAACCAGAGCACCGAATGCACCGGGTTGCGGCTGATGACCGTGAACAGGCCCCCCGCGATGGTGCTGAGTGCAAACAGATAGAAGGCAAAGACGGTCATTCCTCGTCATCCTTTTCGTCTTCCATGACCTCGCGCGCGAGTTCCATCGCGCGGGTCATGGCGGGTATGCCGGCAAACATCGACATCTGAGCGATGGTCTCGGCAATCTCATCTTTGGTGGCACCCGCCTCCATGGCGTGGCGCACGGTCATGCGGAACGGCGTGTCGGCCTGGGCCCCTTGCATCGTCAAGCCCGCCAAGGTCAGCAAGAGCCGTGTCTTGGCGTCCAGCCCCTCTTGACTGAGGCCCTTGCCGAACCACATCTCCATGACGTCTTTCGGCATCGTCGGCCAGAGCTTTTCGAAGCCCTTCGGCGAGAAGGATTCGAGCGCAGGATTGAAGGCCTTGGCCATTTCCTGTGCCTGGCCCATCATCAACTCAAACGGGGTCTTTGCATCGCTCATCGGGCTGTCCTTTGCGGGGCCAAAATTTCTTCAAGAAATTTTACAAAAATTCTCGAAGAATTTTTCGGCGCGAAACGTCATCTGTAGGGGGCATCCAGTTCCAGGTTGCGGGCAATCTCGGCCTCCCAACGTTCGCCGTTTTCAAGGAGTTTCGCCTTGTCGTAAAACAGCTCTTCGCGGGTTTCGGTCGAGAATTCGAAGTTCGGACCTTCGACAATCGCATCCACCGGGCAGGCTTCCTGGCAGAAGCCGCAGTAGATGCATTTGGTCATGTCGATGTCATAGCGGGTCGTGCGGCGGCTGCCGTCGTCACGGGGTTCGGCGTCGATGGTGATCGCCTGGGCCGGGCAGATCGCCTCGCACAGCTTGCAGGCAATGCAACGCTCTTCGCCGTTGGGATAGCGGCGCAATGCGTGCTCACCGCGAAAGCGCGGGCTGAGCGGGCCTTTCTCGTGCGGGTAGTTCAGCGTCGCCTTGGGCGCGAAGAAGTACTTCAACCCCAGCTGAAAACCCTTCACGAAGTCGGCCAGCAGGAAATACTTGGCGGCACGGGTGTAATCGATGGTTGCCATTCTTCAGCTCCCGTTCGTGTCTGTCACGCCGGTGGCGGTGTTGGTCCAGGGGTTGGGCGCGGTCTGCGGCTCTTGTGGCGCCACCTCGACCTGCGGTTCTTGCGCCATGTCCTGCTTGGCCTCAAGCTCGGCCCCGGCGGCCCAACGAAAAACGGCGGCGGCCACCTCGTTGGCCTGTGGCAGCATCGAGCCATCAGCCGCCGTGTCGGGCATCTGGCAATCCTGCACGATGAAATCGGCGAGCGAGATCATGTCCACGTATTTGGCGTCAAGAATGGCGTTTTTCAGATCCGACATCTTATCCCCCCACAACCCAGCGGGCGTAGCCGCCCCAGAACCAGTCGAACTTGGCCGCAAAGGCCACAAAGACCACCCAGACCAGCGAGAATGGCAGGAAGACCTTCCAGCCCAGGCGCATCAGCTGGTCGTAGCGGTAGCGCGGCGTGATCGCCTTGACCATCGCGAAGATGAAGAAGAAGAAGGCCATCTTGCCGACCATCCACAGCGGGCTGTCCGGGATGAAGGGGATCGGCGAGAGCCATCCGCCAAAGAACAGCAGCGTGGTCAGCGCACACATCAGGAAGATCGCGATGTATTCGCCCGCCATGAACAGCAGGAAGGGCGTCGACGAATATTCCACCTGGTAGCCCGCCACCAGTTCCGACTCCGCTTCGGGCAGGTCAAACGGCGGGCGGTTCGTTTCCGCCAGCGCCGAGATGAAGAACAGAAAGACCATCGGGAAGTGCGGCAGCCAGTACCAGTTGAAGAACCCAAGGTTGCCATCCTGCGCGTTCACGATGGCGCCGAAGTTCATCGAGCCGGTCGAGATGATCACACCGATGATGATCAGGCCAATCGAGACTTCGTAGGAAATCATCTGCGCGGCAGAGCGCAACGAACCAAGGAAGGGGTATTTCGAGTTCGAGGCCCAACCGCCCATGATCACGCCGTAGACCTCAAGCGAGCTGACGGCAAAGACGTAAAGTATCGCGACGTTGATGTCGCTGAGGACCCAGGTGTCGTTGAAGGGGATCACCGCCCAGGCGATCATCGCCAGCACAAAGCTGAGCATGGGCGCCAGCATGAAGACCGTCTTGTCGGCCCCGGCCGGGATCACCACCTCTTTCACGACATATTTCAGCGCGTCGGCCACGGTCTGCAGCAGGCCGTAAACGCCCACCACGTTCGGCCCGCGCCGCATCTGGACCGCGGCCCAGATCTTGCGGTCGCCATAGACCAGGAACAGCAGCGAAACCATGACGAAGCCAAGGACAGCAAGGCATTGCGCGACGATGATCACGCCGATGCCCAGGGGGGTGGTAAAGAAATCAGCCATCAGCTCCTCACACCATCGGTATTCCGTTTTCTTCGCAGGCAGCCGCGACGACTTCGGCGTCGATCGTCTGGAACCCACGGGGCAGTGCCGGCGAGATGGTGTAAACCGCATCTCCGCGCCAGAGGCCACCCTTTAAGTCAACATTTGTGCGCACATGACGCGCGAATCCGTATCCCCGGATCAGCGTATACTGCGCTGCAGCACATTCTGCATACATTTCAACATCTGCGACATCCCGCGCGCCCGTCATCTGCACCAGGAAATTGACCAGATCGCCGTCCAGAAGACGGGTTTCCAGGCCAAGATAGACCGGTGCAAAACTCACCTCACCCTGCTGGCCGGTGTCACACCCGGCCAGGGCCAGCGCGCCTGCAAGCGCGACAGGGGATATGAGGTACGACGGGCTCACCGCTTATTCGGCCGCGATCTTGTCAAGGCCGCGCGCCTTGGCGGCGGCAGAGAGTTCAGCCATCAGCGCCGAGGCCCGGGCAATCGGGTTGGTCAGGTAGAAATCCTTGACCGCGTTGACAAAATCGGCGTCGCCCAGTTTGCCTGCCTCAAGCGCGACCGGATCGTTCACCGGCACTTCGTCGATCATCGCCAGATGCGGCAACGCCTCGATCAGCGCGCTGCGCAATTGCGCCAGGCTGTCGAAGGGCAATGTCGCGCCCAGTTCCGCCGAAAGCGCCCGCAGGATCGCCCAGTTCTCTTTCGCCTCGCCCGGTGCAAATCCTGCGCGCATGGCCAGCTGAGGACGGCCCTCGGTGTTCACGAAAAGACCGTTTTCCTCGGTATAGGCTGCCCCCGGCAGGATCACGTCCGCACGGTGCGCGCCGCGGTCACCGTGGCTGCCCTGGTAGATGACAAAGGCACCCTCGCCGACCTCGACCTCGTCCGCGCCGAGGTTATAGACCACGTCCGCACCTTCGGTCGCCGCGGCCAGACCGCCCTCGGTCACCGCGCCGACATCCATTGCTCCAACGCGACCGGCGGCGGTGTGCAGCACCATCAGCTTGCCATTGGTGCGTTCGGCGGCCAGCATCGCATGGCCCAGAACAGCCGCGCCATCAGCCTCGCGCAGCGCGCCTTGGCCCACGATGATCACCGAGTTCTTTTCTTTGATCTCGCCAAATTCGTGCTTTTCAAGCGTCGCCAGCGCCTCGCGGCCTGTGCCCATCTGGAAGACGTCAAAGGTCAGATCGACCTCCGGTCCGATGTTGGCCACCTTGGCGCCGTTCAGCCAGGCCTTGCGAATGCGCGCATTCAGCACCGGCGCTTCTTCGCGCGGGTTGGTGCCGATCAACAGGACAAAGGCCGCCTCTTCGACGTCCTCGATGGTCGCCGTGCCGACATAGCCAGACCGGTTGCCCGCTGGCAGCTTCGCACCGTCCACACGGCATTCAACCGAACCGCCCTGCCCCTCGACCAGCGCTTTCAGCGCATAGGCTGCCTCGGTCGAGACAAGATCGCCGACCAGACCCGCCACCTTTGTGGCGCCCTTGATGGCCTCGGCGGCCTTGCCAAGCGCCTCGGGCCAGCTAGCCGGACGCAGCTTGCCGTTTTCGCGCACATAGGGCTTGTCCAGACGCTGACGGCGCAACCCGTCCCAGACAAAACGGGTCTTGTCGCTGATCCACTCTTCGTTCACGCCGTCGTTGTTGCGAGGCAGGATGCGCATGACTTCGCGACCCTTGGTGTCGACCCGGATGTTGCTGCCAAGCGCGTCCATCACGTCGATGGTTTCGGTCTTGGTCAGCTCCCACGGGCGGGCGGTAAAGGCATAGGGTTTGGAGACCAGCGCGCCCACAGGGCAGAGGTCGATGATATTGCCCTGCATGTTCGAATTCAGCGTCTCACCCAGATAGCTGGTGATCTCGGCATCTTCGCCACGGCCGGTCTGGCCCATCTGGGTGATGCCTGCGACCTCGGTGGTAAAGCGCACGCAGCGGGTGCAGCTGATGCAGCGGGTCATGTGGGTTTCAACCAGCGGTCCGAGGTCCAGATCGTCCACCGCACGCTTGGGCTCGCGGAAGCGGCTGAAATCCACGCCATAGGCCATGGCCTGATCCTGCAGGTCACATTCGCCGCCCTGATCGCAGATCGGGCAATCCAGCGGGTGGTTGATCAGCAGGAACTCCATGACGCCCTCGCGGGCCTTCTTGACCATGGGCGAGTTCGTCTTGACCACCGGCGGCTGACCCTCGGGGCCGGGGCGCAGGTCGCGCACCTGCATCGCGCAAGAGGCCGCGGGCTTGGGCGGACCGCCAACGACCTCAACGAGGCACATGCGGCAGTTGCCCGCGATCGACAGACGTTCGTGGTAGCAAAAGCGCGGCACCTCGATCCCGGCCTCTTCGCAGGCCTGGATCAGCGTCATGGCGCCGTCCACCTCGACCTCTTGGTCGTCGATGATGATCTTGCGAAGGTTAGACATGCCCTATCCCTATCTTACGCGTCGCGCCGGACGAGATGCGGGCGCACACGCGCCCCACACCCGGCCCGGGCCAAAGTTCCGTTCTCGCCCATTCGGGCGGTATCGACAGCGATCGGGCCACTCATCCCTAGCGCTCTCTCAGCAGGCGACCGACCTCGGTCCCTGCTGCAATCTCGATGCGCCCGATGGCGCAGTAATCCCCGGCCGCAACACCCTTGTCGGCCATGTAGCGGGTCGCAATGCCGAGCATGCGGTTTTTCTCGACCTCGTCGTCCAGATGCGCCTCGACCTCGTCGCGGGTGTAGCCCAGTGCGCGGGCCTTGTCCTGCAGGTCGTTGATGTAGCTGTTGGCGCGCAGCCAGCGTGGGCTGATGTCGTCACATTTGCGACGGATCTCGTTGGCCAGCGCAATCACGAACAGGCCTTTGTCCAGCTCGGGCACATCGCGCAGGCTGGGTTTTGCCAGCGCGGGTCCGCTGAGCAGTGTGGCCGCAATCAAAAGGGTCATGGCACGGGTCATCGGTTCTCTCCTTGCTCCGGTGCGCTCAGAGGCACGACGCCCCTGATCCGCATCAGAACGAAGGAAAGCCCGCTGTGCTATGCAATAACACCGGGTCAAACCCTTGGATATGCGGGGAAAACCGCTCATTCCAGGCAGGTTCCCGCCGCAATCAGATCATTGCCCGACAGCGTCAGCTCTTCGGCCTGTAGGTCGGTCTCCCAGGCGATGTCAGAGCTGCCAAAGGTCGACACGCAATACTTGGTGCCCTCGTAATGCGCCGCCTGCCGCGCGCCGTCCAGGCTGCGCGTCGCATTGCGGACGCGCACCGTGAAGACGTTCTTTTGCTGCCGCTGGCTTTTCGAAGTCGTCGGGAAATAAATCCCGTCAAACTCCTGGTAGTTCAGGCGGTCCTGGGCGTTGCATCCCGCAACCAGCCCAAGTGTCATCAGAAGGATCACAATGCGCGTCATCATCCCTACTCCGCTGCAACGCCACAGGCACGGTCGCGCCAGTGGGTGGCCTCTTTCAGATGCGCCCAGCCAAAGGCGTGGTCGCTGTCGCCGTGTGTCCGCAGATGGTCGAGCCGCTCCAGCGCCTCGTCCAGCGTCGGCTGATGCCCCTCGGGCACCCACCACATGACAAAATGCATCTCGCCGAGCACTTCAAACCACTCCTGGCGGCGTTCGTAAAACTGCCGGTGCACGGTGTTCCAGACAAAGTTTTCGAGTGTCTCGACAGTTTCCCAGACGGTCAGGTTTGCCACGAACTGAGGATCGCCACCGATGGCGTTTTCGGTGTTCCCAGTCCCCGGCTCGCCCGAACCTTCCATCATCCAGACAAACCCCGGCATCCGCTTGCCCAACCCGTTCACCCGGTCGAGCGCGTTCATGAAGTCAGCCACGCGCGGATCATCCGTAGGTGCAATAAGGCGTCCGACATTGAGTTCTGCGAGGTGGTGGCCTTGGGGCTTCATCGTTTACTCCGCCGCCATCGCGCCCATGCGGCCCGATTTCTGGGCCTTGATGCGGTCTTCGATCTCTTCGCGGAAGTTGCGGATCAGGCCCTGGATCGGCCAGGCCGCCGCGTCCCCGAGCGCACAGATGGTGTGGCCTTCGACCTGTTTGGTCACGTCAAAGAGCATGTCGATCTCTTCGACCTCGGCCTCGCCCCGCACCAGACGGTCCATCACGCGCATCATCCAGCCGGTGCCTTCGCGGCACGGCGTGCACTGGCCGCAGCTTTCGTGTTTGTAGAACTTCGACAGCCGCCAGATCGCCTTGATGATGTCGGTCTGCTTGTCCATCACGATGACCGCCGCGGTGCCGAGGCCCGAGCCCAGTTCGCCTCGCAGGTAGTCGAAGTCCATGATGGCGTCTTTCATCTTTTCGCCGCGCACGCAGGGAACAGACGACCCGCCCGGGATCACCGCCAGCAAATTGTCCCAACCGCCGCGAATGCCGCCGCAGTGGGTTTCGATCAGCTCTTCGAAGGTGATCGACATGGCCTCTTCGACCACGCAAGGATTGTTGACGTGGCCCGAGACGGCAAAAAGCTTGGTGCCCGCGTTGTTGGCGCGGCCGAACCCGGCGAACCAGTCGCCGCCCCGGCGCAGGATCGTCGGCACAACGGCGATGGACTCGACGTTGTTCACCGTGGTCGGGCAGCCATAAAGCCCTGCGCCCGCCGGGAAGGGCGGCTTCATGCGCGGCATGCCCTTTTTGCCCTCAAGGCTTTCGATCAGGGCAGTTTCCTCGCCGCAGATGTAGGCGCCTGCCCCGTGGTGCAGATAAAGGTCAAAGTCCCAGCCCGACCCGGCAGCGTTCTTGCCCAGAAGACCCGCATCGTAAGCCTCGTCAATCGCGGCTTGCAGCGCCTCGCGCTCGCGGATGTATTCGCCACGGATGTAGATGTAGCAGGCATGCGCCTGCATCGCGAAGCTGGCGATCAGGCAGCCCTCGATCAGGGTGTGCGGATCATGGCGCATGATCTCGCGGTCTTTGCACGTACCGGGCTCGGATTCGTCAGCGTTCACAACCAGATAGGCCGGACGCCCGTCACTTTCCTTGGGCATGAAAGACCACTTCAGACCCGTCGGGAAACCCGCGCCGCCGCGTCCGCGCAGGCCGGATTTCTTCATCTCGTCGATGATCCAGTCCTTGCCCTTGGCAATCAGCCCCGCCGTGCCGTCCCAGTGGCCACGTGCCTTGGCACCGGCCAGCGTGCGGTCGTGCATGCCGTAGAGGTTGGTAAAGATCCGGTCCTGATCCTGCAGCATGTCTGCCTACCCTTGGTTGTCCTGGCGCATGCGCCAGAGTTGATAGATGTTGACCATCGCCCAGACAAAAGCCGCGAGAGAGCCGAAGTAGATCAGCATCTCGAACCGCGGCTGCAGTCCAAAGCCCTGCACGATGACCGGCGCCAGAATGGCCGCCAGGCCACCTCCGGCGATCACCAGTCCAGTGGTGCGGCCCTTTCGGGCAAAGGCTTTGTCGTGCTCTGTGCTCATCTGGTCCTTTGTCAGTCAGTCACGCGCCAGCGCGCGCGGTTAATCGTAGCGTCCGTCTTTCTTGGCGGACTTGGCGAATTCCGTCTCTTCACCGGCGGCGAGTTTCTTGGCCTGGTCGATCCAGCCATCGCGTTCGATCCGGCCTTTGAATTTCAGGCGGCTGTCAACCCAGGCCACCTCGGCCTCGGTCCATTTGGCGATCTGGTCGAAGTGGAAGAAGCCCAGCTCGTGCAGGGTCTGTTCCAGCTTGGGGCCAACGCCTTTCAAAAGTTTCAGGTCGTCGGGCTGGCCGCCGCGTGCCTCGGTCAGCGTTTCGGGCGCCTTTTCGGCAACAGCTTCGGGTTCCGCAGGCGTTTCGGCCTTGGGCTCTTTCGGCTTATCTTCAGCGGGCTTTTCAGCCGTCTTGGCCTTCTTTGGCGCCTTATCGGCCTTCGGCGCGGGCGCAGGGTCACCCTTGTCCGTGCGGTCCAGCCAAGGCGTCACCAACGGCACCTCGGTGCCGTCGATCCGCTTGACAGTGTCGCCCAGACCCGTGGCCAGCGCGACCGAGGCGTTGCCCTCGGGCTTGCCGGCCTCATACTCCTTAAGGCTGGTCAGCCCGGACAGAGGTTCCGAGGTATAGCGCCCGTTCTGCGGACCGGGTGTCGGCACCTTGCCAGCGCGCAGGTCCTCGATGATCTGGCCAAAGCCCTCGGCGGTCAGATCTTCGTAGTAATCCTTGCCGATCTGCGCCATCGGTGCGTTGGCGCACGAGCCCAGACATTCCACCTCTTCCCAGCTCAGCTTGCCGTCGTCCGACAGCTGATGCGCCTTGGGAGCAATCTTGTCCTTGCAGACGGCGATCAGATCCTCGGCCCCGCAGATCATGCAAGAGGTCGTGCCGCAGACCTGGATATGCGCGACCGATCCCACGGGCTGCAGCTGGAACATGAAGTAGAACGAGGCCACTTCGAGCACCCGGATATAGGCCATGCCCAGCATGTCAGCGACCGCTTCGATGGCGGGGCGGGTCAGCCAGCCCTCTTGTTCCTGCGCACGCCACAGGATCGGGATCACCGCGCTGGCCTGACGGCCCTCGGGGTATTTGGTCATCTGCGCTTCGGCCCAGGCCAAATTGGCGGGCGTGAAGGCAAAGCTTTCGGGTTGCTCAGGGTGCAGACGGCGCAGCATCAGGCACAGGCTCCTGTCACGAGTTTGACCCCACCGTTTTCAAGGCTGACGGCCTCTTCGACGGCAAGTTTGTATTGCGAAATTTCGATCAATTGCTCGCGGGTCAGGCCCGTCTGCAACTCGACCGGCAGGTACTGGCGATCGGTTTCCAAGGTGCAGCCCACCGAGGTGACAGCCGCGTCATAGGCGGCCAGATCATCCTTGGTCACCCCCTGCGGCGGCAGGGTGCAGGCAGCGAGGAATGGCAGAACCGAGGCCAGGGCCCAGGCGCGTCTCACCGGTCGATCTCCCCAAAGACGATGTCCATCGTGCCGATGATCGCAGCGACGTCGGCCAGTTGGTGGCCGCCGGCAATATAATCCATCGCCTGCAGGTGCGGATAGCCCGGCGCGCGGATCTTGGCGCGGTAGGGTTTGTTCGACCCGTCGGCCACGAGGTAGACGCCGAACTCGCCCTTGGGCGCTTCGACGGCGGCATAGACCTCGCCCGCAGGGACGTGGAAGCCCTCGGTATACAGCTTGAAGTGATGGATCAGGCTTTCCATCGAGGTCTTCATGTCCGACCGTTTCGGCGGCGTCAGCTTGCCCCGGGCCAGGATGTCGCCCTGCCCCTCCGGCGCGCGCAGCTTGTCGATGGCCTGCAGGATGATCTTCAGCGACTGGCGCATCTCTTCCATGCGGCAGAGGTAGCGGTCATAGCAGTCGCCGTTCTTGCCCACCGGGATCTGGAAGTCGAATTCGTCGTAGCATTCGTAGGGCTGCGCGCGGCGCAGGTCCCAAGCCAGCCCCGATCCGCGCACCATGACACCCGAGAAAGCCCAGTTCTGGATGTCTTCCTCGGTGACGATGCCGATGTCGGCGTTGCGCTGCTTGAAAATGCGGTTTTCGGTCAGCAGGCCGTCGATGTCTTCCATGAACGAGGGGAACTCGTCCTTGGCCCAGGTCTCGATGTCGTCGATCAACTCGGGCGGCAGATCCTGATGCACGCCGCCGGGCCGGAAATAGGCCGCGTGCAGGCGGGCACCACAGGCACGCTCGTAAAACACCATCAGCTTTTCGCGCTCTTCAAAGCCCCACAGCGGCGGGGTCAGCGCGCCCACGTCCATCGCCTGCGTGGTGACGTTCAGCAGGTGGTTCAGGATACGGCCGATTTCCGAATAAAGCACCCGGATCAGGCTGGCGCGGCGCGGCACGACGGTGCCGGTCAGCTTTTCGATGGCCAGACACCAGGCGTGCTCCTGGTTCATCGGGGCCACGTAATCCAGCCGGTCGAAATACGGCAGGTTCTGCAGGTAGGTCCGGCTCTCCATGAGCTTTTCCGTCCCCCGGTGCAGCAGGCCGATATGCGGGTCGCAGCGTTCCACGATCTCGCCATCCAGCTCAAGCACCAGCCGCAGCACGCCGTGGGCTGCCGGGTGCTGAGGCCCGAAGTTGATGTTGAAGTTGCGGATCTTCTGTTCGCCGGTCAGAGCGTCGTCGAACCCTTTGGAGCCATCCATCATCTTAGAGTTTCTCCAATTCCTGCAGCTTTATGCCCATCCACCACAGCAGCGCGATGGTGCCGACGGGCAGAATGCAAGCAAGCGCCCACCATTTGTTGATGCCGAAGAACGGCAGCAGTTTCAGCATGGGGATGATCGTGATTGCCGAGACCAGCAACCAGATGACAGGACTGTCCATCATGTATCGCCCCCCGGTATTTTTGCTCCGCGACGGGTCTTCACGCTCTTATGGTCGAGGTTGCTCATGAGGCCTCCTCGTCCAGACGCGCTGCCGTGCGGAACACTTTGGTTAGAAGCTTCCAGGCCCCGTCCTGTTTGACAAAACCAAGGTGGTCTTCGTACCGCAGGGGCGGCACATCGACCCACAGATGCACGCGGGCGATCAGATCACCTGCCACATCCACGCCAAGGATGTCGTACGATGCCTCGCCCTCAAAGGCCTGACGGCCCCGGACCCGCTCCAGATAGGACGCCTTGTCCCAGAAGGTCGCGCCATCATCCTCGATCAAGGTCATCTGGAAGTTGTCGTGGCACATCACCTCAAAGACGTCGGCGCGTGCGTAGTACACGGCCTCGCCATAGGCATGTGCCGCGTCCAGGACCTCGGCATAGGATTGGCTTTGCGCGCTCACCCCTTCGCCTCTTCCTTCTCATCCCCCGGCAGCACGTATCGCGCGCCTTCCCAGGGGGACATGAAATCGAACTGGCGGTATTCCTGCACCAGGCTCACGGGCTCATAGACGACGCGCTTTTGCTCTTCGTCATAGCGCACCTCGGTGTAGCCCGTGGTCGGAAAATCCTTGCGCAGCGGGTAGCCGCGAAAACCATAGTCTGTCAGCAGACGCCGCAGGTCCGGGTGGCCCGAGAACAGGATGCCGAACATGTCGAACACCTCACGCTCGAACCAGTTGGCCGAGGGGTGCACGTCAACGATCGAGGCCAGCATTTCCTCTTCGCGCAGGCCAACCCGCAGGCGGATGCGCTGGTTCTGGTACATCGACAGGAAGTGATAGACCACGTCGAAGCGCTTGGCGCGCTCGGGGTAATCCACCGCCGTGATGTCGACGAGGGTCGAGAACTTGCAGTTGGGATCGGTGCGCAGCCATTCAACAAAGGCCACGATATTCGAAGGCGCCACGTCCACGTTCAGCTCGCCATGATCGACGCTCCAGCCGATCACACATTCGTGGCGGGTGGTGGCGATGTGGTTGCCCAGTTCGTTCAGCGCGTCGCTCATCGTACCAATGTCCCCGTGCGGCGGATTTTGCGTTGCAGGGCCAGGATGCCATAGACCAGCGCCTCGGCCGTGGGCGGGCAGCCGGGCACGTAGACATCCACCGGCACCACGCGGTCGCAGCCGCGCACAACGCTGTAGCTGTAGTGGTAATAGCCGCCGCCGTTGGCGCAGGATCCCATGGAAATCACGTAACGCGGTTCGGGCATCTGGTCATAGACCTTGCGCAGCGCGGGGGCCATCTTGTTGGTCAGCGTGCCCGCGACGATCATCAGGTCCGACTGGCGCGGGCTGGCGCGCGGGGCCGTGCCAAAACGTTCGAGGTCATAGCGCGGCATCGAGGTGTGCATCATCTCGACCGCGCAGCAGGCCAGGCCAAAAGTCATCCAGTGCAGCGAACCGGTGCGCGCCCAGTTGATGATGTCTTCGGTCGAGGTCAGCAGAAAGCCTTTGTCCTGCAGCTCGGCATTCAGCGCCTGGGTGGCCACTTCGCGGTCACCGCCCGCGGTGTTCGGCCCGGTCATCACTCCCATTCGAGCGCTCCCTTCTTCCATTCGTATGCGAATCCGGCTGTCAGAACCGCCAGGAAGACCATCATCGACCAGAAGCCGACCATGCTGATGTCCTTGAAGGCCACCGCCCAAGGAAAGAGCATCGCGATTTCCAGGTCAAAGATGATGAACAGGATCGACACGAGGTAGAACCGGACATCGAACTTCATCCGAGCGTCGTCAAAGGCGTTGAACCCGCATTCATAGGCCGAAACCTTTTCGGGATCCGGGTTGCGGACGGCAAGAACGACAGCTGCGAGGATCAGAACAAGGCCAAGTCCAACGGCGATGGCCAGAAAAACGAGAATTGGGAGGTATTCCCTCAGCATCTCTTCCACGGTGGCGGCTCCTTTCCAGACGCGCTTTTGGCGCGGCGGCTAGCGGCGAGAAAGACTGTTCCGACGTTTAGCCCCGCCTCTGCGCAGCGTCAACCAACCGGGCAGATTAACCCTGATGGATTTTCTGCGCTGCCACGCGCAGGTACAGAAAGAAAACATGCCGCAACTTCAAAGGGATGCGACATTATGGCCGGGTTTGCCGTGCAATTCATGCAGCAATGCGGCGTGGAACCCTGCGTTTTTGGCTGTGCTGAATGTTAGCGTCGGTGAGCCGTCGTGACGCAATCTTCACCTTTCAGGCTCTACCCCGGCCTCAGGTCCCCGGAATCGGATAGAACGGCCTGTCATAGAAATCCTGCTCGCCATCGCGCGACTGGGCCCGCTGAAAGGCCGGGCGCGCCATGATCCTGTCGCGATAGGCTGTCACCGCAGGGAACGGGTCCAGATGGGCATAAAACGGCACCGCCAGCATGTTGAAGCCCATCATGGTGTCCGCCGCCGAAAACCCCGAGGGCAAGACATAGTCCTGATCCCCCAACAGGTGCTCCAGTGCCGCCAGCGTCATTTCCAACCGCCGTGTGTTCAGCTTGACGACCACGGGGCTGGCTTGCGATGGATCGCGCAGGAAGATGTGATTGAGGTTCAGCTGTTCGACAAGCGAGGCCATGGTTTCGGCAAACCCCAACATCTCGAGAAAGCGCACGCGATCGGGCGTGCCCGGCATGGGCGCCAGGGCGGCCTCGGGATGGCGTTCACAGAGGTACTGGGTGATGGCCCCGCTTTCGAAGATGCTGATCCCGTCGATGTCCAGGGCCGGCACCCGGCCAACCGGGGCCCGCCCCAGATAGTCAGGCGCGCGCAGCGAGCCGTCGCGGATACTGTAAAGCGCGATCTCGGCATCCAGCCCCAGTTCCTCGAGCAGCCAGAGAATGCGAAACGAGCGCGCCATGGGCACGTGATGAAGTCTGATCATGTCTGGTCCTTTGCTGGTGGCGCGTCTTCGGCGGCGGCGCGGGCCCTGAGTTCCTTGCGGATCACCTTGCCCGTCACCGTCATCGGCAAGGCATCAAGAAAGGCAACTTCGCGTGGGTAGGCATAGCGCGACAGGCGATCCTTGACCCATGCCTGCAGGTCCCCGGCACTGGCCGTCGCGCCGGGTTTTCGGACCACATAGGCCTTGACGATCTCGCCCCGCAGCTGGTCGGGCTTGCCGACCACACCCACGGTTGCAACGCCGGGGTGGGTCAGCAGGCAATCCTCGATCTCGGCCGGGCCGATGCGGTAGCCGCCCGAGGAAATCACGTCATCCTCGCGCCCGACAAAACGGACAAAGCCCTGGTCCAGCACCCCCCGGTCGCCGGTCAGCATCCAGTCGCCGCGAAACTTCTCGGCTGTTGCATCGGGCTTCTGCCAATATTCCAGCATCATCGAGGCCGCCCCGCGTCGCAGGGCGATGTCGCCCTCGCCTTCGGTGGGCTGACCGGTGGCGTCGATCACGGCAAGGTCGAACCCGGGCACCGGCTTGCCGATGCAGCCGGGACGCGGGTCGAAACTGGCCGAACAGGAACTGGCCACCATGTTGCATTCGGTCTGGCCATAGAATTCGTTGATCGTCAGGCCAAAGGCCCGCTGGCCCCAGGCCAGCATTTCGGCCCCGAGGGGTTCCCCCCCACTGGCAACCGAGCGCAGGCCCGGGATCGCAGACCCCTCGGCCTTGAGCATCCGCAAGGCCGTGGGCGGGAAAAAGACGTTGCGCACCGCACCGTCCCGGCAGATGCGCTGGCAGTCTTCGACGTTGAATTTGGGCAGGCGCGCCGCAACCACAGGGATGCCCAGCGCCAGGCCCGGCATCAGCACGTCAAACAGCCCCCCGATCCAGGCCCAATCCGCCGGGGTCCAAAGACAATCGTCAGGCGCGCCAAGGAAATTGTGACTGATCGTGACACCCGGCAGGTGACCGGTCAGCACACGATGCCCGTGCAGGGCCCCCTTGGGTTTGCCGGTGGTGCCGCTGGTGTAGATCAGGACAGCCGGGTCCTCGGGCCCGGTCACCGCGATCTCGGCCAGAGGTTTGGGCAAATCCGCGTCTTCTGGGATCAACGTCGGCACAGCCGCGCCGCAAAGCGCCCTGCCCTCACCATCGGTGATCACCAGCGTCAGACCACTGTCCGAGACCCGCGAAAACAAAGCGTCGTGGCGAAACAGCTTGAACAGCGGGACCGAGATCGCGCCCAGCTGCCAGATCGCGATATGGGCGGCGGCGCACCAGGGATCCTGGCTGCGCAAGACGCCGACCCGGTCGCCCCGGGCAATCCCCGCGCCGCGCAGTTCCGCGGCCAACGCGCCTGCCATGTCCCGCAACGCGCCGTGGGACACATCGCCCGATCCGTCGATGTCGCGAATGGCCAGCGCCTCATCGGGCTGCGACAGCACCTGCACCGCCATGTTCAGCTGATCCGGCAGGTCCCAGTCGAACCGGGGCGACTGGGCCTCGTATTGCGCCTGCGTGATCACGCGTGCCCTCCCAAGCGATCCGCGAAGTATTGAACAAGTGTTCAAATGCTAGCGAGGCCAATCGCGCCGGTCAATGCGCCCGCCCTCAGGTGGGGAATTCCGGAATTGTCGGTCCGCGCGTCCGGGTGCGAAGATCAGGCATCACTTTTGACCCCAAAAGGTTTGCAGCCATGTCTTCCTTTCGCACCATGTATTCCTTTCGCACCCTGGCGCTGACAGCCGCCATCACGGCAGGACTTTTCAGCAAATGCGTTCACGCCGGGATCACCTTTGGCGACGATCCCAAACCGCAGACAGAGCAGGCCCTGCTGGTCGAAGCTGACCTGTCACCCTGTGCACTGAACGCAAGTCAGGCGGGATGCATCATGCGCCCTGGTACACCGCGCTGACCTCGGACCGGATGATCCGGGCGATCAGCTGACAATCCTCGACCGTGAACGTCAGCGGCAGGCGCAGATCCAGAATTCCTTTCAGGATGCGGTCGGTGTCGGGCATGCGCTCGGGCCGCGCATAGCGCCAGCTGTCATAGCGCGAGGTAAAGGCCACCGGTTCCTCGGCCCCGAACCATTTCAGATCAACCCCGCGCGCCCCACATCGGCGCAGGACCTCTTCGATCTTGTCTGTTTCCCAGTCCAGCAGCAGGAACTGGAAGGACGAACCGACAAAATACTCTTCCTCGGGTCGGTCAATGACGGTCAGACCCGGCGTGTTCCGCAGCTCGTTCTGCACTTCGACATAAAGGTCGTTCCAGCGCGTCACCTGATCGTCCAGGATCCGCAACTGCGGCCGCAGGATCGCGGCGCGCAGGTTGTCCATGCGGCCCGAGACGTTGGGGGTCGTGTAACGGATGCGCTCAAAGACCTCGGGCTCGGGCGCGGCGAGGTGACGGCCGTACAGCATGTAGGACCCCGAAAGCATAATGGCCCTTGCGGCAAGGTCCGGATCGTCGGTGACGATAAAACCGCCCTCGCCAGAGTTCATATGCTTGTAGGTCTGCGCCGAATAACAGGCGATGGCGCCATGCCGGCCCGAGGGCGTCCCGCCCCAGTCTGCGCCCATGGTGTGGGCGCAATCTTCGATCACCGTGACCTCGGCCTCGTCACAGATGCGCATCAGCCGGTCCATGTCGCAGACATGGCCGCGCATGTGACTGATGACCAGCACGTCGGCCATGTCGATCTTGCGTTCAAGATCATCCAGATCGATGGTCAGCGCTTCGGTGACCCCGACAAAGGCCGGCTTGATGCCGACGCTGGCAATCGCGCCGGGCACCGGCGCCAGTGTAAAGGCATTGGACAAAACGACGTCGCCGGGTGCGACCCCCACCGCCCGCAGGGCGGTTGCAATGGCATACCCGCCCGAGGCCACGGCAAGGCAATATTTGGCCCCAACGTAGTCGGCGAATTCCTTTTCCAGCAAGGCAACCTCGGCTGTTTCACCCTCGACGGTGTTGTACCGATGCAAGCGTCCATGGCGCAGCACGGCCAGCGCCGCTTCAATCCCCTCTTCCGGGATCGGCTCTTGCTGCGTGAAACTGCCAGTGAAAACTTCGCTCATGCCCCTGCCCCGTGCAGACTATAGAATTGTGGGACGCCACCTCAAACTGTTTGTCTGCGTTGATCATATTATTCAAGCGCGAATACGGCCCGTTTGACCCGGGAAATGTCGCGAACCCGCGCGCAAGAAGGGTCGCGCCGTCCCAGCGTGGTTGCAAGCCACAGAGGATTTCACCCGATGATCCCCCCCTTGGATTTCATTCACCAATTGACATGGGACAGCCTGCCCGAACCGGTGCGCGCGCAGTCGAAACTCTGCCTGCTTGATCTGCTGGGAATCGCTGCCGGCGGTCTTGGCACCGACATGAGCCGGATCACGCGCGATCACGCCGCCGAGGACATGCCCGGCACAGCGCCCATGCTCTTTGATGGCCGGACCGCTGCCTTGCCCGCCGCTGCCATGGCCTCGGCCTATACCATCGACAGTCTGGATGGGCATGACGGCTACAATCCCGCCAAGGGGCATGTTGGCAGCGTGATCCTTGCCCCCACACTGTTGTTTGCGCGGACCTCGGGCGCGTCGGGCCGCGCCTTCCTCGAAGCCCTGGTGCTGGGATATGAACTTGGGTCGCGCATGGCCGTGGCACAACACGGCACGGCACCGGATTATCACACCTCGGGCAGTTGGGGCGCGGTGGCCGCAGCGGCCACGGGGGCCCGCCTGCTGAAACTTAAGGCTCAGCCCACGCGCCACGCCCTTGGCATTGCCGAATACAACGGGCCGCGCAGCCAGATGATGCGTTGCATCGACTATCCCACGATGCTCAAGGATGGCGCGGGCCCCGGCGCATGGGCTGGCGCCTCGGCCGTTCTGATGGCCAAACGCGGCTTCACCGGATCACCCGCGCTGATCGTGGAAAAGGCCCCCGATCACTGGCGCGACCTTGGGTCCGACTGGAGGATCCTGCAGCAGTACTTCAAGCCCTACCCGGTCTGCCGCTGGGCGCAGGCCCCGGTCGAGGGTGTGCTGTCCCTGCGGCGGGCCTATGACCTGACCGCGGACGACATCGACCACATCCGCGTGACCACCTTTCACGAGGCGATCCGCCTGGCCACCGCCGAGCCGCAGACGACGGAAGAGGCGCAGTATTCGACCTCGTTCCCCTGCGCCGTGGCGATGGTGCGCGGCGCCGTGACACCGGGCGACGTCGACGGGGAGGCCTTGCAGGACCCCGAGATCCTGCGCCTTTCCAAGAGCCTGGTGATGGAAGAGGCCGATCACGCCAACGCCAACTTCCCCGAGAAACGGCTGGCGCAGGTGACCCTGTGTCTTCGGGACGGACGCACGTTGGCCGGGGACTGGATGACGCCGAAATGGGACGCCACGGACCCGCCCAGCCCCGCCGAACTGCATGCCAAGTTTCACGGGCTTGCCGACCCGGTGCTCGGCGTGGCCCGGGCCACGGCGATCGCCGACGCGGTGCAGGCGCTGGATGACACCCCGCTGGAGGCGCTCACGCGCCACCTGTTCGCGGCGCCTTAACCGATCAGACGGGCGACCTCGGCGGGCAGTTCGTCGAAATGGCCGATGGTGCCCTCGGGTTCCAGCGTGCGAACGTCTTCTCCGCTGGGACCGAAGGTGACGAGGATGCAGGGCACGCCAAGCGCCTGGGCCGTCTTGCGGTCGGTGATCGTGTCACCGATCAGGCAGGACTGCGCAACCGCGCCCCCGGCCCGTTCAACCGCCGCCACAAGCGGCGCGGGATCAGGCTTGCGCACCGGCAGAGTGTCGGCCCCGATCAGGGACCCAAACACATCCCGCACGCCCAGCCGCTGCATCAGCGTTTCGGCCAGGCCCTCAGGCTTGTTGGTGCAGATGCCCACGCGGTATCCGGCGCTGCGCAGCGCCTCGACATTCTCGATCGCACCAGGGTACAGCCGCGTGTGCACATCGATGCTGGCGCCATAGGCCTCAAGCAGAACGGGGTACCAACGGTCCACCGTTTCGGCGGAATACCGCCCGGCGCGGGTCAGTCCCAGCGTCAGCATCGCGCGCCCGCCGCGCAACGCGGTGCCCGCATCCGCCACCGGATCCAGCAGCGCCTCGGGGCCTTCGGCTTGCAAACACTGGTTTGCCGCCGCGATCAGATCGCCGCTGGTGTCCGCCAAAGTTCCGTCCAGATCAAAGATTACACTGCGCACAGGCCCCTCCGGTTTGTCACATAACGCAACCGGGCGTGATCCGCCCATGGCTTGCCTCAGGTCCTCAGAGCGATAAAAGACCAACAAACGAAAGACAAAGAGAAACCTGATGACAGTCAGCTTCGTAATTCTCGCCGCCGGTCAGGGCACCCGGATGCAGTCGGACCTGCCCAAGGTCCTGCACAAGGTTGCGGGCGCGCCCCTGCTGGTGCACGCCATGCAATCGGCAGCGGCCCTTGACCCCGAACGACTGGTCGTCGTCGCAGGCCATGGCGCCGAGGAGGTGACCAAGGCCGCACAGGACTACGACCCCGACGCGCAGGTTGTCCTGCAGACCGAACAGCTGGGCACGGGCCACGCGGTGCAACAGGCGCAAGAGGCGCTGGAGGGCGTCGCGGGGGATGTGATCGTGCTGTATGGCGACACGCCATTTGTGCAGCCCGAGACCCTGCAGGCCATGGCAGATGCCCGCAAGACCCACGACGTGGTCGTGCTGGGGTTTGAGGCGCGTGACCCCGGCCGCTATGGGCGGCTGGTCATGGACGGAGGCGACCTGACTGAGATCGTCGAATACAAGGACGCCGACGAGGCGCAGCGCGCCATCACCCTGTGCAATTCCGGCGTTGTTGCCGCCGACCGCGCGCTGATGTTCGACCTGCTGGCCGAGGTCGGCAACGACAATGCCTCGGGTGAATTCTACCTGACCGACATTCCGGCGCTGGCCCGCGCCCGTGGGTTGACCGCCACTGCGGTCACCTGCGACGAGGCCGAAACGCTGGGCGTCAACACCCGCGCGCAACTTGCTGAAGCCGAAGCCTTTTTCCAGTCCCGCATGCGGGCCGAAGCGCTTGAGACCGGCGTCACCCTGACCGCGCCGGATACAGTGCATTTCGCCTATGACACCATCATCGGCCGCGATGCCGAGGTCGAACCCAACGTGGTCTTCGGCCCGGGCGTCACCGTCGAAAGCGGCGCGCGCATCCGTGCCTTCAGCCATCTCGAGGGCTGCCACGTCAGCCGCGGCGCGGTTGTCGGCCCCTATGCCCGCCTGCGCCCCGGCGCGGAACTTGCCGAACACAGCCACGTCGGCAACTTTGTCGAGGTCAAGAACGCCATCCTGCACGAGGGTGTGAAAGCCAATCACCTGACCTATATCGGCGACGCCGAGGTGGGTGAAAAAACCAACATTGGCGCGGGCACCATCACCTGCAACTATGACGGCGTGTTCAAGCACCGCACGACGATCGGCAAGCGGGCCTTCATTGGATCGAACACCATGCTGGTGGCCCCGGTCACCGTCGGAGACGAGGCGATGACGGCCAGCGGTTCGGTGATCACCAAGGATGTTGGCGACGGCGCGTTGGCGCTCAGCCGTGCGGCGCAGACGGAAAAACCGGGCATGGCGCGCAAGCTGATGGACATGCTGCGCGCCAAGAAGAAAAAACAGCAGGACGGAGCAGTCTGATGTGTGGAATTGTTGGTGTCCTGGGCGAGCACGAGGCCGCGCCCCTTCTGGTCGAGGCACTCAAGCGCCTTGAGTATCGCGGCTACGACAGCGCCGGGATTGCCACCGTGAACGACGGCCATCTGGACCGTCGCCGGGCCGTGGGCAAACTGGTGAACCTGTCGGACCTGTTGGTCCACAACCCCCTGGCGGGCAAATCCGGCATCGGCCACACACGCTGGGCCACGCACGGCGCGCCCACCACGATCAACGCCCACCCGCACAAGGCCGGTCCGGTTGCCGTGGTCCACAACGGCATCATCGAGAACTACCGCGAGCTGCGCGCCGAATTGGCCGAGGCCGGCATGAGCTTTGTGACCGACACCGACACCGAGACCATCGCGCTGCTGACGCAGTATCACCTGGATCAGGGCCTGAACCACGTCGAGGCGGCGCAAAAGACCCTCGGGCGGCTCGAAGGCGCCTTTGCCCTGGTGTTTCTCTTTGACGGCCAGGACGACCTGATGATCGCCGCCCGCAAGGGCTCTCCGCTGGCAATTGGCCATGGCGAGGGAGAGGTTTTTGTCGGATCCGATGCCATCGCGCTTGCGCCGCTGACCGACCAGATCACCTATCTGGAAGAAGGCGACTACGCGATCCTGACGCGCCACACGACCGAGATCCGCGACGAGGCGGGCGCGCTGGTCAACCGTCCAATGAAGGTCATCGAGATGGCCAATTCGCGGGTCGACAAGGGCGGCTACAAACACTTCATGGCCAAGGAGATCGCCGAACAGCCGACCGTTCTGGCGGGTGCCCTGCGGCATTTCCTGACCGCCGAGGGCGAGATCAACATCCCCGCCGAAGACATTGATTTCTCAAAGGTTCAGCGGTTGACGATGGTGGCATGTGGCACGGCGTTCTATGCCTGCCTGACGGCCAAATACTGGTTCGAACAACTGGCGCAACTGCCCGTCGACGTCGATATCGCCTCGGAATTCCGCTACCGCGAGCCCCCGATCCCGGCAGGCACCACAGCGCTGTTTGTCAGCCAGTCCGGCGAAACCGCCGACACGCTGGCCGCCCTGCGCTACTGCCAGGAAAAAGCGGACAAGATCGTTTCCGTGGTCAACGTCCCCGAAAGCTCGATTGCGCGGGAAAGCGATCTGGCACTGCCAATCCTGGCGGGCGTCGAGGTCGGCGTCGCCTCGACCAAGGCCTTTACCTGCCAGCTGAACGTGCTGCTGCTTCTGGCGCTCAAGGCGGCTCAGGTGCGTGGCACGCTGTCGGACGAAGACATCGCCCGCATCCTGCGGGGGCTGCGTGCCCTGCCGGGCGTTTTCAACTCGGCGCTCGACCGCGACAGCAAGATCAGCGCCGCCGCGCAAAAATTGGCCGAGGCCCGCGACGTCCTGTTCCTGGGGCGCGGCACGATGTATCCCCTGGCGCTGGAAGGTGCTTTGAAGCTCAAGGAAATCAGCTATATACACGCCGAAGCTTACGCATCAGGCGAGCTGAAACATGGCCCCATTGCCCTGATCGACAAACACGTGCCGGTGGTTGTGATGGCCCCACGCGATGCGCTGTTCGACAAGACCGTGTCGAACATGCAAGAGGTCATGGCCCGTGGCGGTCGCGTGCTGCTGGTCACCGATCAGGCAGGAGCCGAGGCTGCCGGTGACGATGCCTGGGACACCATCGTCTTGCCGCAGGTGGACGAGGAACTGACCCCGCTGCTATACGCCCTGCCCGCCCAGCTGATCGCCTATCACGCCGCCATTGCAAAAGGCACCGATGTTGACCAACCTCGCAACCTGGCGAAATCGGTCACGGTGGAGTAATGGGCAAGCAATTCGACCAAATCAGCGAGGACCATAGGGCGTTCATCGAAGCGCAACACCTGTTCTTCAGCGGCACCGCTGCCACCGAAGGCAAGGTGAACGTTTCGCCCAAGGGCATGGACAGCCTGCGCGTCAAGGGTCCGAACCGGGTGATCTGGGTGAACTACACCGGCTCGGGCAATGAAACCGTCGGACACCTGCAGGACAATCCGCGCATGACGCTGATGTGGTGTTCCTTTACCAAGCGCCCGATGATCCTGCGGCTCTACGGCACCGCGAAGCTTGTGCACCGGGGTCATCCCGAGTGGGACGCGCTGATCGCCGATTTCGAGGTCACCCGCGCCGCCCGTCAGATCTATGACATGTCGGTCCAGATGGTGCAGACATCCTGCGGCTACTCGATTCCCTATTTCGACCATGTGGGCGACCGCCCGACCCTGCGGACCTGGGCCGAAGGCAAATCAGATGACGAGATCGAGGCCTATTGGCGCGACCGCAACAGCCAAACGCTGGACGGTGTGCCCACAGGCACCTTCGAGGCCAACACCAAGTGACCGTTGACGAGGCCTTGGAGGCTCTGAAAGCACTTGCAGAGCCGGGACGCGGGCCGCAGATGGCGGCCTATCACAAGGTACCGCGTGTCTATCTGGGTGTGCCCAACCCCGCGACCAATGACCTGACCAAGGACTGGCGGCGCAAACTGTCCGTGCCAGAGCGGGTCGAGCTTGCCCGTCAGCTGTGGGACACCGACATCTTCGAGGCGCGGCTTGCGGCGGCCAAGGTGCTGACACAGGCGCGCCTGCGCCCCGATGACGGGGCCTGGGCGCTGATCCAGTCATGGTTGCCCGATTTTGATAGCTGGGCGATCGCCGACCACGCCTGTATGGCCGGGCAACGCCGCCTGACCGCCGATCCCGCGCGTCTGGATCAGGTCGAGCGCTGGACCACATCCGATCACATGTGGACCCGCCGCGCCGCGCTGGTGATCACCCTGCCCTGGACCAAGCAGAACCACCCGTCCGAGGCGGATCTGGCGATCCGCGACCGGGTCTTGGGTTGGGCCGCGGGCTATGTGACGGACCCCGAGTGGTTCATCCAGAAAGCCGTGGCATGGTGGCTTCGGGACCTGTCGAAACACGACCCCGACCGCACTCGTGCCTTTCTGGCGACACACGGCGAGACGATGAAGCCCTTTGCCCGCAAAGAGGCAGCGCGCCACCTGCCCGCCTAGTTTGTGCGAAAGACCTCAAGCTCGGGCAGGCCTGTCAGGGGCACGCCCAGCAATCGCATGGCCGACAGAGATATTCGGCTGCCCCCCGTGGCAGGCCCGTCGATCGGGATCAGGTTGACCTGCGCCGAGGCGCCGGTTTCCTCGGCATAAACCCGGCCCTTGGCGCCCGCATCAACCAGCGGAGTCTCAAGCCAGAACCCCGGCTGCGACGGATCCCCCAGCGAGGCCACCGTCACCCCCAGCGAGACCTCTTCGCCCAGCGCAGGCACCTCGGCAGCAAGGATGCGCTGTTCGTCCGTTGTGGTGTCAAATTGCTCGACCGTGACCGCGTTTTCATCGGGTTTCGCCGCGCCCAACGCGTCGGGCCGCGCGCGTGGGCGCACCTGACCTTCGATCAGGGTCGCGGGATCGACCTCATCCGCTGCCCGAGAGAAATCGAGTGGCAGCCCATTGCAGCCAGCAAGGCCCAGAACAGCAAAGATCAACAGAATCCGCATCATGGCCCAAGTGTAAAATCCGAGGCGTTCCGTCACAAGCGCAACTCGTCCCTTGTCCGCAATTCCGCCGAGCCCTAAGTTGTTCGGCATGAAAGCGCCTCTTATCGACCCGTTCCACCGTCCGATCAGCTATTTGCGTGTCTCGGTCACCGACCGCTGCGACTTTCGCTGCGTCTATTGCATGTCGGAAAACATGACCTTTCTGCCCAAGAAAGAGCTGCTGACGCTGGAAGAGCTGGACCGCATGTGTTCGACCTTTATTAGCCTGGGCGTCGAAAAGTTGCGGATCACCGGCGGCGAGCCACTGGTGCGGCGCGATATCCTGACCTTCTTCCGGTCGATGACGCGGCACCTGGACAGCGGCGCCTTGAAGGAGCTGACGCTGACGACCAATGGCTCGCAGCTTGAGAAATACGCGCAGGATCTGTGGGACGCGGGGGTTCGGCGGGTGAACATCTCGCTCGATACGCTCGACGAGCAGAAGTTTGCCGACATCACCCGCTGGGGCCGCCTGCCGCAGGTGCTGCGCGGGATTGATGCGGCGCAAAAGGCGGGGCTGCGGGTCAAGATCAACACCGTGGCGCTGAAGGATTTCAACGAAGAAGAGCTGCTGACGCTGACCGAATGGTGCGCCAGCCGTGACATGGACCTGACCTGGATCGAGGTCATGCCGATGGGCGACATCGGCAACGAGGACCGGCTTGGCCAGTATTGGAAGCTGGACAATCTGCGCGCCCGGCTGGGGGAACATTACACGCTGACCGACCTGCCCGAACGCACCGGCGGCCCGGCGCGCTATGTGCGGCTGGACGAGACCGGCCAGAAGATCGGCTTCATCACGCCGCTGACGCACAATTTTTGCGAAAGCTGCAATCGCGTGCGCCTGACCTGCACGGGCGAGCTGTTCATGTGCCTGGGCCAGGAAGACAACGCCGACCTGCGCGCCGCCCTGCGCAACCACCCCGAGGACAACGCCCCGCTGGAAGAGGCCATCCGCGCCGCCATCCGGTTGAAGCCCAAGGGGCATGACTTTGATTATTCACGGCAAACCGTGGATGGCCGCGTGTCGCGGCACATGAGCCATACGGGCGGTTAACCGTCGGGATCGTATCCGAGCAGGTCAAAATCCCGCTGATACATCCGCTGGATCGTTTTGCGATGGTCCTGGGTAACGTCGTCCTTGCGCATGACAACCCAATCGTCACTTGCCGTGGCATCCAGCGTCTTGTTGGAATGCCGCAAGGTGGTTTCGATCAATCCCAGTTTCGGGGCAAGAGCCGCGAAATCCCGCCCTATGCTCTCAAGCCGAAACAGCTCGGCTGCCAAAATACCGTTGTGATCCAGCAGAAAATCGGCCTGAGGCATCCACTGCACATGCCTCACCTTCTGGATGCGGTTCAGGTAGGCCGAAAACGTGCGTTTTGGCCCCAATCCCAATAACTCGCGCAGGTCGCCCCGCTTGTTCAGGAAGTTGAACCCCGACACAAGGCGGTCGACGGGATGTCGGATCAGGGCGAAACGATAGCAGTCCCGAAACATCTTGGGCCCAACCTCGCGGCGGATCTGGCGCGCGGTCAGATGTTGCAACCCGCCGGTTTGGTACTTGTTGAACCCAGGTCGAATGAACCCCATCCACAGATCGGTTTCAGCGCGCGGCATGGGCCAGATCATGTCTTCGACCGACGACCCGCCGGTTTTGGGAATGTGAATGAAGATCAGTTTCCGGTCCCGACAGATCACGCTGTCAGGTTCCCAGATCCGCGTCTGTCCGAGTGATCCAATGCTCACGCAACCAGTCACACCGCTTCGAATACCGGATCAAGGACCCCGTGTAACCATCCACGGCATCAGTCATTTTTGGCCGCCCGTGAAAACACACGACGCGGGCATCCGAGGGCAGCTGCGGTGGGCGCAGGTAGTTCACCGGGAACGGGTTGCAGTCGTATTTGAACGACACGACCTGGGCCTCGGGGATGTAGTCGAAACATCCGCGATTCATGGCCTTGTGCGAGGTATAGCGCTGCTCGGACCCGCGTGCGGCCTCAACCTCTGCATAGGCATTGGCGGCGATGTCTTCGTACAGGAATCCATGCACCGCAGGGTCATAACGAAAGACAGACCCGTGCCCGGTCGGGCGCCCCTTGCGCTTTTCCGTCCAGTCGTGGCGCATGCAGACCTGGCCGGGCGCCATGTCGTAGATCTCGGACAAGTCACCCGTTATCACCACATCCAGATCAAAACCCAGAACATGCCCTTCAAGGTCAGGGATCAGCCCCTCGCGGAACAAAGAAACCTTCTTCATCGCCCCCTGCCGGTTCGCAACCGCCAGGGCCGCGTCCATGTCGGCCTGATAGGGCTCGGACGGCAGTGGCAGGATCTCGACATCCGGGTGGATGCCCTCGGCGTGTTCGGTCATGCACATGAACCGCACAGGGCGGTCGATGTTGCGCCGAACGCCTGAATACAGGCGGTTCACATATTCAGGGCCAAACAGCGTGCCCCACTTGATGCAGATGATATTCGCAACCGTCATGGGGCGCCTCTTACGCAAGGGCTTGACCCGCGTCCAGTCGACGCTACGTCATTCAGGTTTTCCATACCTTGAATATAGGTTTTCGGGGGGCTAGATGAGCGACTTCCCCGAAGACCACCACTCACGACCGAATGACCGCCTGGGGATGCGCAATGCGCAGGCGGTCGGGCCACTGCGGACGCGCGGTGGCCCTTTGGGTCGGCTCAGGCTGCAGGCATGCGGCGTTCCACCACCTCTGCGTACCAGCTGCAACCGGCCGGGATGGCCTCGTCGTTGAAGTTGTATTCCTCGTGATGGACCATGGCGGTGTCGCCGTTGCCGACAAGGATATAGGCGCCGGGCCGTTCTTCGAGCATGAAGGCGAAATCCTCGCCGCCCATGACCTGATCTGCCGTTTCGCAGCCCCCCGATACGGCCTTGGCGACCTCGGCGGCAAAGGCCGTCTGGTCGTCATGGTTCACCATCACCGGGTAGTTGCGGTTGTAGTTGACGGTCGCCGTCGCGCCAAAAGCGCTGGCGACGCCCTCGCAGATCTGCGTGATGCGTGCCTCGGCCAGATCGCGGTTCTGCGCGCTCAGCGTCCGGACCGTGCCTTTCAGCAGCACCGATTGCGGGATGACGTTGAAGGCGTTTGACGAAGTTTCGAACGAGGTGATCGAGACAACGATTTCCGAAGTCGGATCGGCGTTGCGGCTGGCGATGGTCTGCAGGGCCAGCACGATCTGCGAGGCGGTCACCGTCGGATCGACCGTGTCCTGTGGTTTGGCGGCGTGGCCGCCTTTGCCCTCGATCGTGATATCGATCAGGTCGGCGGCGGCAAAGAAGGCGCCGGGCCGGATCGCGAAATCGCCGACGGGTTTGCCGGGCCAGTTGTGCATTCCATAGACCTCGTCGATGCCGAACCGCTCCATCATGCCATCGTCGCACATCTCGCGACCGCCGCCGCCGCCCTCTTCGGCGGGTTGAAAGATCACGACGGCGGTGCCGTCGAAATTGCGGGTCTCGGACAGGTATTTGGCGGCCCCAAGCAGCATGGCGGTGTGGCCATCATGTCCGCAGGCATGCATCGCGCCGGGCGTCTTTGAAGCATAGTCCAGCCCCGTCTTTTCCAGGATCGGCAGCGCATCCATGTCGGCCCGCAAGCCAATGGTTTTGCCCGAGGAATCGCTTTTGCCCTTGATGACGCCCACGACCCCGGTGCGGCCGATACCGGTCACCACCTCGTCGCAGCCAAACTCGCGCAGCTTGTCGGCAACCAGCGCGCTGGTGCGGTGCGTTTCGAACAGGATTTCCGGGTGTTCGTGGATGTCACGGCGCCAGGCCGTGATCTCGTCGTGTAGTTCTGCAAAGCGATTCTTGATCGGCATGAGATGTCTCCAGTTCTCTTGCGGCAGAGACTGGCGCATTTTGCGGCCGCGTCAAGATGATCAAATTGTGGGGCCCGGCTGAAAGGGCGTGCCGTCGCGGAAACGGTCAAAGCGAAAGCGGCTCAGGTCGTGGCCGGTGTCATCGCCCTGCACCAGCGCGGCGGTGATGCGTCCAAAGGCCGGGCCGATGCCAAAGCCGTGGCCACACATTCCCGTGCTGACCGTCAGACCGGGCAGCGCGTCGACGCGGTCGACCACCGGAACCACGTCCGGCATCGCATCGATCATGCCGGCCCAGGTCGCCTTTGGGACCGGTGTGTCGACGCCCGGAAAAGCCTGCCGAAAGCGGTAAAGCAGTCGGGCCAAAGCGCCCGCATTGGGCGTGGGGTTGAGAATCCGCATCCGCTCGAACGGGCTTTGCGCATCCGCCGACCAGCGGCGCGGGGTGCCCCAGGCATCGGGATAGCCCGCCGGGGCGGCAGCGCGCAATTTGTAGTCAAACCCGCCCTGCCGAAGCAGCGGCAGATAGTCGCGCAGGGACCGGAACGCATCCGGGCCCACGAACAATTCGCTGAAACCCGCAGGTGTGATCGTATAGCCCCCGTCCGCGCGGCGCCGGAAGGAAAACGTGCTGTCACCGCCCGAGATCGAGGTGAACTCTGGCATCTCCGCCGTGGCCATGGCGCTGGAGCGCACCGAGAGCTGGGGGATGTCCAGCCCCATGCGCCGCAGGAAAAGCCGGGACCACGCGCCACCGGCCAGAACCACCGACGACGTCTTGATCTCACCCTTTTCAGTCACCACCGAGGAAACCGCCCCGCCCGTGGTCTCAAGCGTCCGCACAGCGCAGCCCTCGACAATCCGGGCGCCCGCCTCGCGCGCCAGGTCGGCAATGCGCGGCACCGCAACCCAGGGTTCGGCCCGCATATCCGAGGGCGTATACAGCGCGCCGTGCCACAGCGGTTGGGCAGCGGGCAAAAGCTCGGTCAGCTGGGCCTTGCTCAGAATGTGGCTGTCCAGATCGAAAGGCGCGGCCTCGGCCAGCCAGCCTTCGTAGCCGGCGATATGCCCCGCCTTGTCCGCCAGATAGAGCACACCGCAGGTCGTCAGGCCGACGCCGCCCTCGATCTGTTGTTCAAAGGCCTGCCAATGTTCGCGGGCCTCCAACAGAATCGGGATCTCTGCGGCATCGCGCCCCTGCACCCGAACCCATCCCCAATTGCGCGAGGATTGTTCGGCCGCAATGCGACCCTTTTCCAGCAGCACAACAGGAACCCCCTGCCGCGCCAGAAAAAGCGCGGTGCAAACGCCAATGACGCCGCCGCCGATGACGACGACCTCGGTCCGTGCAGGCAGATCCGAGGCGAAGCGGATCGGCATCGCCTCGGTGAAAGGAAAGCCGGTCATTGTCGCAGGTGGGTCAGCAGGCGCTCCATAAAGGCCTGACCTTCGGCAAACTGCGCCAGTGTGATGTATTCGTCGGGCTGGTGGGCCTGGGCGATGTCGCCCGGACCGCAGACCACAACCGAATAGCCAGCGTTCTGGAAATGCCCGCCCTCGGTCCCGTAGGACACCACGTTCGGGCTGTTGTCGCCCGTCATCCGGCGCGCGATTGCCTCGGCTTCGCCCTGCGCTTCGGGGGCCAGCGGTGGCAGGCCGTACTTGCGGTCAAGCTCAATCCGGGCATCGGGGTGCACCGCCTGCATTTCAGCCTCGACCTCGGCAACGCGCGCGACAAAACGGTCGGCCCAGGCATCGGCGGTTTCGCCGGGAACGACGCGGAATTCGATGTCGAACCAGCAATCACGGGCCGTGATGTTGCGCGCGGTGCCGCCGGTCACAGTGCCCACATGGCAGCTGGTCCATGGCGGATCAAAAGGCGCAGCCAGATCGCTGGGTGGAGTGGCGGCGCTTTCGGCGTTTACCTCGTTGGCCCAGTTGATCAGCTTGGCCGCCGACATGATCGCGCTGACGCCGGTGTGCAGGATCGAGCTGTGAACCTCGTGCCCGATGACATGCACGCGAAAGGCGGTGCCGCCCTTGTGCCCGGTCACGGCCTTCATCATCGAAGGTTCGCCCACGATGACGGCGCTGGCCTTGGGCAGAGTCTGGTGCATTGCCTCGATCAGGGGCTCGGCGCCGGTGCAGCCGATTTCCTCGTCATAGCTCAGCGCCAGTTGCAGCGGGCGGGTCACACCGCGATGCTGCGCCTCGACCATGGCCCATATCGCCAGAGCGTCAAAGCCCTTCATGTCGGTGGTGCCGCGCCCGAAAAGCTTGCCGTCCTTCTCGATCACCGTGAAGGGATCGCTGGTCCAGTCCTGACCGTCGATCGGCACCACGTCCGTGTGACCGGACAGGACAACCCCGCCCGCCTCTATCGGCCCGACATGGGCAAACAGCGCGGCCTTGTCATCGGTGGCATGGAGTTGCCGGTGGCATGTGATGCCATGACTGGTCAAATAGGCCTCGACCCAGTCGATCAGCGGCAGGTTCGTGTCGCGGCTGACCGTCGGGAACGAGACCAGCGCCGTCAGGATGTCCCGTGGGGACAGTCGTTCGGTCATTGGTCTTATCCGTCGTTCGCGTCGCGGTCGAAACCGCCCCAGTTGCCCTTCAGCACCTTGTGCCCCGGCGAGACCTCATCATACAGGCTGGGCTCGGGTTCATGGCCCACCGGAAAGATGGGCGACGGGATCGGCTTGAAGTTCAGGTCCTTCTCGGACTTGCGCTGCCGCGGGTCGGCGATGGGCACGGCCTTCATCAGAGAGCGGGTGTAAGGGTGCTGCGGGTTTTCAAAGACCGCACGGCGGGGGCCAAGCTCGACGATGCGGCCCAGGTACATCACGCCCACATGGTGGCTGACGCGTTCGACGACGGCCATGTCGTGGCTGATGAACAAGAACGACAGCCCCATGTCGGCCTGCAGTTCCATCATCAGGTTCAGCACCTGCGCCTGAACCGAAACGTCCAGAGCCGAGACGGCCTCGTCCGCGATGATCAGCTTGGGGTTCAGCGCAAGGGCGCGGGCGATTGCGATCCGCTGACGCTGACCGCCCGACAACTCGTGCGGATAGCGGCGCATGAAGCTGCGCGGCAGCTCGACCCGGTCAAAGAGCATCTCGACCCGCTTGGTCATCTCCTCTCCCGAATGGGTGCCGAAGTTGCGCATGGGTTCCGAGACGGCATCGGCCAGCTGCATCTGAGGGTTCAGCGAGGCAAAGGGATCCTGAAAGATCATCTGCATGTCTTGCCGCGCCTTGCGCAGGTCGGTCTGGTTCAGCGCCATGATGTCAGTGCCATCAAGATTGATCTGCCCCGAAAGCGGCTCGACCAGCCGCAGGATCGAGCGCCCGGCAGTGGATTTGCCGCAACCCGATTCGCCCACCAGGCTGAGCGTCTGGCCCTTGTTCAGATCGAACGAGACATCCTCGGTCGCGTGCACATTGGCCACGGTCTGACGGAAGAAACCGCCTTTGACCGGAAAGCGTGTCACCAGGTTGCGGACACTCAGCAGCACCTCTTCGGTGCCCTTGATCGGCGCGATCTCGTCAGCGTCGCGGCCCATCAGGCGCATGGGTTCGGGCAAATCGGTGCCGCGCATCTCGCCCAGCTTGGGCACCGCCGCCAACAGCGCCTTGGTGTAGGGATGCTGCGGGTTTTCAAAGATTTCCTCGACCGGGCCCTCTTCGACCTTGTTGCCGCGGAACATGACCACCACGCGGTCCGCCATCTGGGCCACAACCGCCATGTCGTGCGTGATGAACATCACCGCCGTGCCGGTTTCACGCTTCAGGCGGTCCATCAGGGCCAGAATCTCGGCCTGAATGGTCACATCCAGCGCCGTGGTGGGTTCGTCCGCGATCAACAACCGGGGCTCGCAGGCCAGCGCCATCGCGATGACCACACGCTGACGCATCCCGCCCGACAGCTCGTGCGGGTATTGCTTAAGTCTCCGTTCGGGCTCGGGAATGCGAACCTGACGCAAAAGCTCCAGCGCGCGGGCCTCGGCGTCAGCTTTGGACATGCCCTTGTGCAGGCGCAGGCCCTCGGTCAGCTGGCGGCCCACGGTAAAGACCGGGTTCAGGGCCGTCATCGGCTCTTGAAAGATCATCCCGATCTCGTTGCCACGGATCGTGCGCATCAGATCGCCGCGGGACTGCGCCAGATCGGTCTCGCCCTTGTCCTTGCGATCAAAGATCAGCTGGCCGCCGGTGATTTCACCGCCGCCGAACTCGACCAAGCGCATCAGCGACAGCGACGAGACCGATTTTCCCGATCCCGATTCGCCCACGACGCAGACAGTTTCGCCTGACCGAATCTCGAACGAGACGTCCTCGACACCAACGACGGGGCCGTTCTTTGTTTGAAATTCGACCCGCAGGTTCTGGACCCGGGCAATAGTGTTGTCCAACATAAGCGCTCCCAAGCACGATTATGATCAAACGCTAACGGCAGGTCGGATCGAGTGTCAAACCCACACCAACTTTCCGCAAGGCAAGGCTTGCATTTTCCTCAAAAGCTGCTTCGATAAAACCACTTGTGGGTGATTGGAGACCAGAGAGAGAACGTCCTGGGCCGCGAGGCCATGTGAAAATGCTCTGGAATCGCAGGATCAGTCCCAACCCATAATCAGAGGCACACCGGACTAAACCGGATGTCCAACAAGGAGAGTACCATGAAGCTTAAGACCCTCATGTTAGGGGCTGTGGCAACTTGCGCTATGGCGCCGGCGGCCTTTGCCGAGCGCGGCTCGGATGGCCACGTCAGCCTGATTTTCTGGCAGGCGCCGTCGATCATGAACCCGTTCCTGTCGGGTGGCACCAAGGAAATCGAAGCCGCCTCGATGATCATCGAGCCGCTGGCGCGCTATAACGAAGTTGGCGAAATCGTGCCTTGGCTGGTTGACGAAGTGCCCACCACGGCCAACGGCGGCGTCAGCGCCGACCTGACCCAGATCACCTGGAAAATCACGCCGGGCATCAAGTGGTCGGACGGCAGCGCCTTTACCTCGGCGGACGTCAAGTTCACCTATGACTACTGCACCCACCCCGAAGGCGGCTGCTCGCAGCTGACCAAGTTCGAGAACGTCGAAAGCGTTGAAACGCCCGATGACCTGACCGTTGTCGTGAACTTCGCCAGCCCGACGCCGAACCCCTATGGCCCGTTTGTCGGCGGTGAAAGCCCGATCATCCAGGCGGCCCAGTTTGCCAACTGCCTTGGTGCCGCGGCTCCGAACTGCACCGATGCAAACTTCTACCCGATCGGCACCGGCCCCTTCACCGTCACGGACTTCCGTCCGAATGACGTGATCCAGATGGCCGCAAACGAAAACTACCGTGTGGCGGACAAGCCCGCCTTTGCGACCGTGACCTTCAAGGGCGGCGGCGACGCCACCGGCGCGGGCCGTGCGGTTATGGAAACCGGCGAGTTCGACTATGCGTGGAACCTTCAGCTGGCGCCCGACGTGATCGCCAAGATGGAAGAAGGCGGCAAAGGTGTTCCGGTTGCTGGCTTCGGCCCGCTGCTTGAGCGCATCATGCTGAACCACACCAACCCCGATCCGGCGCTTGGCCCGGATGAGCGTGCTGTTGTGCGTCCGCACCCGTTCCTGCAGGACCCGGCGGTCTACAAGGCGATGTCGATGGCCATCGACCGTCCGCTGCTGGTTGAAGTGGGCTATGGCAAGGCCGGCGCGGTTTCGTGCTCGTGGGTCCCTGCACCGGCAGCCTTTGCAATCGAAGTTGACGGCTGCGACGTTCAGGACATCGAAGGCGCCAAGGCCATGCTCGATGCCGCTGGCATCGTCGACACCGATGGTGACGGCGTCCGCGAAAAGGACGGTGTGCCGCTGTCGATCCTGTACCAGACCTCGACCAACGCAGTGCGTCAGGACTTCCAGGCTCTGATCAAGGCATGGTGGGCTGAAATCGGCATCGAAACCGAACTGCGCAACATCGACGCCTCGGTCTTCTTCGGTGGTGACCCGGGTTCGCCCGACACCTTCCAGAAGTTCTATGCGGACGTGGAAATGTACGCCAACACCTTCTCGGGCACCGACCCGCAGGCGTACCTGGGCAACGGCCTGTGCAACAAGGCACCGAGCCCGGCAACCCAGTGGCAGGGTGAGAACATCTCGCGCTTCTGCCACGAGGACTTTGACGCGCTGCACGCCGAACTGACCGCAACCGCGGATCTGGGCGAGCGTTCGCGCATCGGCAAAGAGCTGGGCGCCATGGCGATCGAGCGCGGCATGATGATCCCGCTGGTCCACCGCGGCCGGATTTCGGCACATGCAACCACCCTGGGTGGCGTTGTGCTGAACGTCTGGGACGCCGAGCTGTGGAACGTTGCGGACTGGCACCGCATCGACACCAACTAAGGTGATCAATCAAGGGGCGGGGTCCGGCGAAATGCCGGGCCCCGCACCGCGTGCAGGCACATGATGCTTGCGATTGACGTCCATTCCCCCAAAACTTTCAGAGACTACTGACCCGAGGCGCCGCACCATATGCTGACCTTCACCATCCGTCGTTTGGTACTGTCGATACCGACGCTTCTGTTCATCAGTTTCGCGATATTCATGCTGTTGCAACTCGCCCCCGGCGACCCGATGGCCCAGGTGCCTCTGACGGTCCCGCCAGAGGTGAAACAAAAAATGCGCGAGGCGCTGGGTCTGGGCGAACCACCCCTGATCCAATTCTGGAAATGGCTGGTTCAGATGTTCTGGATCGAGCCGCTGGTGTTGTTCGACCACCTCTTTGGCACCACCTATGCCGAGGGCAAGCTTCGCGTGATCAGCTGGCAGACCCGTTCGCCGGTGATGGACATCGTGATTCAGCGCATTCCGCAGACGCTGTGGGTCGTCGGCATGAGCTACATCGTCGGCATCCTGATCGCGATCCCGATCGGCATCTACTCGGCCTACCGCCAGTATTCGCTGTTTGACCAGTCGGGCACCTTCATCACGATGATCGGCTTCTCGATCCCGCCCTTCTTCACCGGCCCGCTGCTGATCGTGATCTTCTCGGTGCAGCTGGGATGGTTCCCTTCGATCTATGACACGACCCACGTTGTGACCGACTGGGCCAGCTTCAAGGTGCAGCTCAACCAGATGATCCTGCCGGTGATGGTGCTGGCCCTGCAGACCACGGCGCAGATCAGCCGCTACATGCGCGCCTCGATGCTGGACAACCTCAACCAGGACTACGTCCGCACCGCCCGCGCCAAGGGTCTGGGCGAGGCGGTGGTGGTCATGGTGCACGTGCTGCGCAACTCGATGATCCCTGTCATCACCGTGATCGCACTGGGCATCCCCGCCATTTTCGGAGGCGCTATCATCACCGAGAACGTGTTCAAGGTGAACGGCATCGGCCAGTTGCTGATCACTGCGCTTTTTGCCAATGACCTGCCCATGGTGATGACGGTCAGCTTCATCTTCGCCTTCCTCATCGTGACTTTCAACCTGATCGCCGACGTGCTGTACGGCGTGCTCGACCCGCGGATCCGCTATGACTGAGACGACCGACGCCCCGATCGAAGCCCTGCAGGACAAAGAGCCGCTCAAGCCGCCGCGCAGCCAATGGCGCGACGTCTGGGACCAGTTGCGCAAGCACAAGGGCGCGCTGATGGGCGGGTTCTTCCTGATCTTCATCACGCTTGCGGTGCTGATCGGCCCCTATATCTGGACGCTGGACCCGCAAAAGCTGGATATCCGCAACAAGGACATGCGGCCGATCTACACGGCGCTGTGGGACAGCGACGCCAAGGTGCGTTGGGCCAATCCGCTGGGCACCGACAACCTGGGCCGCGACGGGTTGGCGAATATCCTGGCGGGTGGCCGCGCCTCGATGGCCGTGGGCTGGGCCGCGATGGTGCTGTCGCTTCTGATCGGCGCAGGTATCGGCGTCGTCTCGGGCTTTTTCAAGCGGCTGGACGGACCGTTGATGCGCCTGACCGACCTGTTCCTGTCCCTGCCGATCCTGCCGCTGCTGCTGGTGGCGGTGACACTGTTCCGACAACCGCTGAGGGCCAACTTCGGACCCGAGGGCGGCATGTTCATCCTGATCGTGACCGTCATCGGGATCACAAGTTGGATGCCCACAGCCCGCATTGTCCGAGGCGATATTCTGGCGTTGAAGGAACGGGAATTCGTGCTGGCCGCCCGATCCATCGGCACAACGCCAAGGTTGATCATCCTGCGGCACCTGCTGCCGAACGTGCTGTCACCCATCATGGTCTCGGCCACTCTTGGTCTGGCCACCGCGATCATCACCGAAAGCGCGCTCAGCTTCCTTGGGGTCGGATTCCCCTCGGACTTCCCGACCTGGGGCAAGATGCTGGCAGATGCTGTTCCGCGGATGGAGCAGTTCCCCGAACGTGTGATCCTGCCGGGCATCGCCATCTCGCTGACCGTGCTGGGTGTGAACTATCTGGGCGACGGTTTGCGCGATGCGCTTGACCCGCGCATTCGCGGGCGCTGATCACCAACTCATCAAAGCAATGAGAAGAGGCCACTTTCGGGTGGCCTCTTTTGCATCTGTTTTCATGAATTGGCGGCAGGCGATCACAGGACAGGCGCATGATAGGTCCTCTGACCATCACGTTGATGAGCCGGTCGTGATCTGGTGAACGCGATCGGCGCGAATGTGATCTGCCCGCTGGTACCCGAGGAAGATCGGCTGCCGCAGCCCAAAGGGGCCGCAGAAACGGCGCCCGGCAGCCAGTCCGGTCAAACCCGAAACGCTTAATGCATCTTCTTCCTGATGTTGCGCACCATGCTCCAGACGCCAAGAACGACCAGCGGCACAAGTCCTGCCGTCAACCAGGTCTTTTCGATCCCCAGCCCACTGGCCAGCGGATAGAGGCCATAGGTCAACAGGTTCACCGCGTAGTAGCTGATCGCCACGACCGACAGCCCCTCGACCGTTTCTTGCAGGCGCAACTGCAGGTCCGCGCGGCGGTCCATGCTTTGCAGCACCGCCTGGTTCTGCGCAGATCGTTCAACCTCGACCCGTGTCCGCAAAAGTTCGCTGGCGCGCATGGCCCGCTGCGCCATCTTGGTCATCTGGTCTTCGGTCGATTTCACCGTCCGCATCGCCGGGTCGTACCGGCGCATCATGAACTCGGCAAAGGTCTGGCGTCCGCCGTAACGCTCTTCGCGCAGGACCTCGATGCGCTGGCCCACGATGGCCTCATAGGCCCCTGTTGCGCCAAACCGGAACGAGGTCTGGGCCGAGATGCTTTCCAGCTCTGCCGAAACCGACAGAAGCGCGCTTAGCGTTTCTTCGGCAGGGGCCGAAGCGCTGGTCATTTCGGCCATCAGGCGCGACAGTTCGTCGTCGATCTGGCCCAGATGCGGGGCAATCTCACGCGAACGGGAAAACCCCAACATCGACATCGCCTTGTAGGTTTCGATCTCGCACAGACGTTGCGCAATCCGACCGATCCGGCGCTGGCCGACATCGGGTTGGACAAAGGCCGCAAAGCGCTGGTGCCCGGCCGGGTCGACCCGAAAGTCCCCGGCAACAATGGCGTCCCCGTCCACGATCCGCGACACAGCCAGACTTTCGGGCACAAACCAGTCGTTCAGCGCCGAAGCGATCCGGTCCTCGTCGGTTTCCTCGACAATCCGGATCATGGCCGAGGTCACCCGGACCCCCGGTGCCTCGTGCAACCATTCCGAGGGGAAGACGTCAAAATCGGCAGGATCGAAGGGGCGGTCGGTCTCACCCTCCATGAAGACCGAATAGGTCACGAATTCGGTGTGTTGCTCCCATTTCAGCGTGTGCTGGCCAATCTCGCCGGTGTAATGCGTCGCGCCCGGTTGCGGGTGGGCGGCACCGTAGCGGTCAAGCAGCGCCTTGAGGTGGTCAAGGTCCAGTGACCGGTCACGCGATGCCGCATCGACCAAAGGCTTGATCGCCAGAAAGACCGCGCGCCCGGGCGCGGTGATCAGGGGGAATGGACGTGCGTGCAGCTCGTTCGCCAGTTTATAGCGCAGCGGGTGATCGGGAATCGGTGGCATGTCGATGATCCTTGGAGGCTGCGCAAACATGCATCTAAGTTTCGCATCTGTAAAGAACCTATTATTTTCAGAGACTTAGTGAATACAACAGTATGCCGTTTGAGCGCGGCAGCGCAGCAACACGAAATCGTGTGATTTCTGTCTCGCCAGCGTTGTATGCTGATACCCAGGCAGAGGTATCGAGAGGGCCGATCATGGCGACAATTTCCGGAACCCCCCTACCCGATCTGCTTGTCGACGGCCCCGGCGACGATCTGGTGCTTGGGCTTGATCAGGCAGACACGCTGCTGGGCGGACTTGGTGCCGATACCTTGAACGGCGGATCCGGCAGGGATCGGGCGAACTACCAGACCGCACCGGACGGGGTTGTTGTCAGCCTGAATGCCGGAGGCCTGTCCGGGCTCTTTGCCATCGGGGACCAATTCATTTCGATCGAGGATCTGTCCGGAAGCCGCTTTGACGACGACCTGCGCGGCAACGGATTGAACAACCGCATTGTCGGGCTCGAAGGGAATGACATCCTTTCAGGCCTTGCCGGAGACGACTCGTTGATCGGCTCTGACGGCAACGACACCCTGTTCGGAGGGCTGGGGGCCGACAAGTTGCAGGGCGGGTCCGGCGCGGACCTGATCCTGGGGGGTGCGGATGTCGACACGGTGTCCTACACCGCATCGACTGCCGCTGTTCAGGTCGACCTGGCGACCTCGGCCGGCCTAGGGGGGCATGCCCAGGGTGACGTCATTCGGGGGGTCGAGAATATCATCGGCTCTCGGTTCGACGACACCCTGACCGGGGACAATGGCGACAATCGTCTGAATGGCGGCCAGGGCGAAGATACCTTGTTCGGTCAGGGCGGCAACGATGCCTTTGTCGGATCACAAGGCGGCGACGCGTTCTTTGGCGGTCAAGGGATAGATACCGTCATCTACCGCAAACTTGGCGGCCAGGTCATCATGGATGAACGGCTTGGAACCTCCTCGGGCGCGGCTCGGGGCGACAGCTATGACTCCATCGAAAGGTTCCTGGGCTCGGACGTCGGGGACAGCTTCGTTCTGGGTGATCTGGACAACGAGGTCATGGGCCGGGGCGGCAATGATTTCATTGACGCCGGCCGCGGCGACGACACACTGATCGGGGGCGAAGGCGGCGACTTCCTGCACGGGGGCCCCGGGTCAGACTGGGCGGTCTACGGACGATCTACCGCCGCAATCACGGTGGACTTGCAGACCGGCGCTGCAAGCGGAGGGCATGCGCAAGGGGATACCCTGAGCCACATCGAGAATGTCGTGGGATCACGTCACGGCGACAACATCCAGGGCAGCATTCTGGACAATCACCTGGTCGGCAACCGCGGCGATGACACCCTGACCGGCCACGGTGGGGCGGACACGCTGAAAGGGGGTCAGGGTGTCGATACCTTTGTCTACGTGGACCGGGACCACCATCAGGCGACCGGTCGATCCGACGCGCTGAGCCTTGGCACGTTCTCTTCCAGTGACGCGGATAGCATCCTGGGGTTCGTCACCGGACTGGACAAGATCCAGATCACCCAATCCGAGTTTTCAAACACTGTTGTTGAAACCCAGTTCATCGCGGATCTGGGATTGGCATCGGAAAACGATCACGCGCTGGCCTTCCACGATGGAGACCTCTTTCACGTCAGCTATGCAAGTGCCGGGGACTTTGCTTTGGGTATCGCGCAGGTGCGACACCTGGCCGAGTTCGACACCCTCGCCGCGCTGGATGTCTCCGATTTCGTTTTTGTCTGACCGCCCACGAAAAACGGGCGCCCCTAGGCGCCCGTTCAGTCTTGGTCCGGCTGTGGACTATCACTCGATCATCGTCAGCAACTTGTCGAGGCTGGCCTTGGCGTCGCCGTAGAACATCCGCGTGTTTTCCTTGAAGAACAGCGGGTTCTCGATGCCCGAATAGCCGGTGCCCTGTCCTCGCTTAGACACGAAGACCTGTTTCGCCTTCCAGCACTCCAGAACCGGCATGCCGGCGATGGGCGAGTTCGGGTCCTCTTGGGCCGCAGGGTTCACGATGTCGTTCGAGCCGATGACGATGGCCACATCCGTGTCCGGGAAGTCGTCGTTGATCTCGTCCATCTCAAGCACAATGTCGTAAGGCACCTTGGCTTCGGCCAGAAGCACGTTCATGTGGCCCGGCAGACGCCCCGCAACGGGGTGGATCGCAAAGCGCACTTCCTTGCCCTTGGCGCGCAGGCGGCGGGTCAGTTCCGCCACGTTCTGCTGGGCCTGCGCCACGGCCATGCCGTAGCCCGGGATGATGACGATGCTGTCAGCTTCGTCCAGCGCGGTGGCCACGCCGTCGGCCTCGATCGCGATCTGCTCACCTTCGACTTCCATCGCAGGACCTGCAGCGCCGCCGAAGCCGCCCAGGATCACGCTGATGAACGACCGGTTCATCGCCTTGCACATGATGTAGGACAGGATCGCACCGGACGAGCCCACAAGCGCACCAACCACGATCAGAAGGTCGTTGCCAAGGCTGAAGCCGATAGCCGCTGCCGCCCAGCCCGAGTAGCTGTTCAGCATCGAGACCACGACCGGCATGTCAGCCCCGCCGATGCCCATGATCAGGTGGTAGCCGATGAAGAGTGCGGCCAGCGTCAGGATCAGCAGCGGGAACATCGCGCCGGTGTTCAGGTACCAGACCAGGCAGATCAGCGACAGAACCGCCGCGCCCGCGTTCAACGCGTGCCCACCCGGCAGCTTGGTCGCCGCGCTGGTGACCTTGCCCGCCAGCTTGCCATAGGCGATGACAGACCCGGTAAAGGTCACGGCACCGATCCAGATGCCCAGCGACAACTCGACCTTCAGGATGGCGATCTCGATGGGCTCTTTCTTGGCGACGAGCAGCGCAAAGGTGCCCTCGACGCTTTCACCTGCGGCCTTGGCGGCCTCGACCAGGTTGATGGTCATCTCGGCGTTGAAGCCCACGAAGACGGCGGCCAGACCGACCAGCGAGTGCATGGCAGCCACCAGCTGCGGCATCTCGGTCATCTGCACGCGCATCGCGACGTAGTAGCCGATGATGCCGCCCGCTGCGATCAGGACGATCGAAAGCAGCCACAGACCCGAACCCGGACCCACCAGCGTGGCAAAGACCGCCAGCGCCATGCCGACGATGCCGTACCACACCGCGCGCTTTGCGCTTTCCTGTCCCGACAATCCCCCAAGCGAGAGGATGAACAGGACGCCCGCGACCACATAGGCCGCAATCGTAAATGCGTTTTCCATAAGCTCCTCTCCTGCTTACGATTTCTGGAACATGGCAAGCATGCGCCGGGTGACCAGGAAGCCACCAAAGATGTTGATCCCGGCCATAAAGACCGAAAGCGCGGCCAGCAGGATCACCAGGAAGCCGCCCGATCCGATCTGGATCAAAGCGCCCAAGATGATGATCGACGAGATCGCGTTGGTGACCGCCATTAGCGGCGTGTGCAGCGAATGCGCCACGTTCCAGATCACCTGGAAGCCGATGAAGACCGACAGCACGAACACGATGAAGTGCTGCATGAAGCTGGCAGGCATATTCGGGATCAGGCCGATGCCCAGGATCAGCGCCGCACCGATGGCCAGCAGGGTAATCTGCTGTTTGGTCTGCGCCTTGAAGGCCGCTGCCTCTGCCGCTTTCTTCTCTTCCGGGGTCAGTTCCTTGACCTCGGGCTTTTTCTGCGCCGCGATGGCCTGCACTTTCGGCGGCGGCGGCGGGAAGGTGATCTCACCCTCGAAGGTCACGGTGGCACCACGGATGACGTCGTCTTCCATGTCGTGCACGATCTGACCGTCCTTTTCAGGCGTCAGGTCGGTCATCATGTGCCGGATGTTGGTCGCGTAAAGCATCGAGCTCTGCGCCGCCATGCGCGACGGGAAGTCGGTGTAACCGATGATGGTCACGCCATTGTCGGTCACAACCTTTTCGTCGGGCACGGTGCCTTCGACGTTGCCGCCACGTTCAGCCGCCAGGTCAACGATGACCGAGCCGGGCTTCATCGCTGCGACCATATCCTCGAGCCACAGCTTGGGTGCCGGGCGGTTGGGGATCAGGGCGGTGGTGATGACGATGTCGATGTCGGGCGCAATCTCGCGGAACTTGGCCAGCTGCGCGTTGCGGAACTCTTCGGACTGAACCGAGGCATAGCCGCCGGTCGCCGCGCCGTCCTGCTGTTCCTCTTCGAAGTCGAGGTAGACGAACTCGGCACCCATCGACTCGACCTGTTCGGCCACTTCGGGCCGCACGTCAAAGGCATAGGTGATCGCGCCCAGCGAGGTCGAGGCACCGATTGCGGCCAGACCGGCCACGCCCGCACCCACAACCAGAACCTTGGCCGGCGGAACCTTGCCCGCCGCGGTGATCTGACCCGTGAAGAAACGGCCGTAGTTGTTACCGGCTTCGATGACGGCACGGTAGCCCGCGATGTTCGCCATCGAGCTCAGCGCGTCCATCTTCTGCGCGCGGCTGATGCGCGGCACCATTTCCATGGCGATGACATTGGCCTTTTTCGTCTTGGCCAGTTCCATCCCCTCTTCGTTGCCCGCCGGGTTGAAGAACGAGATCAGCGTCTTGCCTTCGGTCAGGCGCTTCAGTTCGGTCGCGTTCGGCTGCCGCACTTTGGCAATGATGTCGACTTCCTTGAAAAGCGCGGCGGGTGTCTTGATGATCTCGACCCCGGCCTCTTTGTATGTCTCATCCGAGAACCCGGCCGCTGCCCCTGCGCCGGTTTCGATTGCACATTCGTAGCCCAGCTTCTGTAGCTGGCGCGCCGAGTCCGGGGTCATGGCGACGCGCGCCTCTCCCTCGAACACTTCCTTCGGCGTTCCGATTTTCACGTTTCTGTTCCCCTCATCCTAAACCCGTGTTTGCTGCAGATGCACAATACACGGTCAAAGTTGGTCTATTGGCACGGTCACCAACACTCAAGCTCACCAGCCCCCGTTAACACCAGTCTGTTGCAAAGTTAAAGCCACCTTTTCGTTTGTTGCTCGTAACGGGCGAAATCCGCACGAAAGATGCGCCGATTGCGGTTTTCTTCGGGTACGACAAATCTTTTCTCAATCCACCAGACAAACAGTGGGATCAGCGGCAGTGACAAAACCGCGTCCCAAAACAGCAGAAATCCAGCCAGGATCAGCGCGTCGCCAAGGTAGATCGGGTTGCGCGTGCGGCTGAAAATCCCCGTTGTGATCAAAGCCGTTGGCGCCTGATGCGGGATGACTGTCGTGCGATGCCGGCGGAATTCGTAGATCGCCAGAGCATTCAACAAAAGCCCGCACCCCACCAGCAGCCCGCCCAGCAGGTCGGCCCAGACCGGACCAAGGCCGAGGCCCAGCGTCCAATACGTGCTTTGCCACCAGCCCAGCACCAGACAAAGAGCCAGCCAGACCGGAGGAATGTCCACCCACTTCACGCAATCACATCCTTTGCCATCCTTCAACAGGGACAGAATCCCTGACCCAAAACAGAACTGCAAGCGCCGGACGGTCGCAGTTGCCGCTAACACCGCGACCTTCGAGTCCAGACCGCGCGCGCCACGCACATTTTTTCGGCAAAATGCTTAACACGGCTTGCAGTTGAATGTGGCAGAGTGAAGCGGCTTTTGCCGGGAAAACCGGCAGTTTTGACAACCGGGCGGTGCGTTGCACGGTTTTTCATCACTCCGCAGGTGGTAAAATCGCCGAAAATGACCTTTGCAGCGTCACAAAGCTGCCGCGCACGTCAAGCATACATAATGCCACCTGAAGACAGCCAAGCTCCAGGTACCTGTGCCAGTACAAGTACTGCGGGATTTGCGGCGCGCGCAAATCCCGCATTTTTTTCCGGTGGCCAAATGTCAGGCGCTGATTTTCCGAGGTGCGCCCTTGAATGTCGCCCACTGACGCACAGCCTCTCCGAAAGTCGAGAACAAGGGACGCGAGACAGGATCGTTCGCCGCATCCCATTCCGGGTGCCATTGCACAGACAGCGTAAAGCCAGGCGCATCCTTGATATAGATCGCTTCGGGTGTGCCATCCGGCGCATGCCCGTCAATGACGACCCGCGCACCGGGGGTCTTGATCCCCTGCCCATGCAACGTGTTGGTCAGAACCTTGTGCGACCCGAACACCCTTGCAAAGGGCCCGTCTTCGGACAGCGTCACGACATGGCGTAGCGCAAACTTCTCTTCCAGCGTGCCATCGGGCGGCATCCGGTGATTGTCGCGCCCCGGCAAATCGCGGATCTCGGGGTAGAGCGAACCGCCCATGGCGACGTTGACCTCTTGGAACCCACGGCAGATGCCCAGGAAGGGCTGGCCGCGTTCGACACAGGCCCGCACCAGTGGCAACGTGATGGCGTCGCGCGCGCGATCAAAGTCGCCATGTGCCTCGGTCGGGTCTTCGCCGTATTCATCGGGGTGCACATTGGGGCGCGCGCCGGTCAGCACAAAGCCATCGCAGGTCTGCAGGAGTTCTTCGACCGAGACAAAACGCGGATCGCTCGGGATCAGCAACGGCATGCAGCCAGCGACGGTCGAAACCGCCTCAGAGTTCATCGTCCCGCCAGCATGGGTCGGATACTGGTCATTGATCAGGTAGCTGTTGCTGATGATGCCGACGATGGGGCGTGTCATGACTGCTGTCTCTGTGATGCGTTGCCTTCAATATAGGCGCGGCTGCGCGAGACCCGCAACCGAAGGGGCGCACAGCGAAACCAATCGCTGTGCGCCCCTGCACAAAAATCACGCAATGTGATCAAGCGACGCCGGTGAACCCTGCTGCCTCTACGCCGGCCAGAGCGGCGATGGCGTCATTGTCCGAGGTGTCGCCGGTCACGCCGATCGCGCCAACGGTCTGGCCCGCCGCGTCCTTGATCAGCACGCCACCCGGAACCGGGATCAGCTGACCACCGAAGGCGCCGTTTGCTGCGGCAATGAAATAGGCCTGCGCCTCGGCCCGCGCCATCTGGGCCGAGCCCGGCATGCCCAGCATCACCGCGCCATAGGCCTTGCCCTGCGCGATCTGGAAGCGACCCGGGCTGGCGCCATCCGAGCGTTCAAAGGCCAGAATGTTGCCACCGGCATCCAGCACGATCACGGCCAGCGGGTTGAACCCCTTGTCAGCGCCGGTATCCATTGCCACGCGGATCATGGTGCGCGCGGCATCAAGTGTCAGAGAAGTCATGTCTTTGGTCTCCTGTCCGGCGGGTTATGCCGATGCTTTCAATTCGAGGCGGCGGGCGTGCAGGACCGGCTCGGTGTATCCCGAAGGCTGGATGCGGCCTTTGAAGACCAGATCACATGCGGCCTGAAAGGCGATACCTTCGAAGCCCGGCGCCATCGGCCTATAGCTCGCGTCACTTGCATTCTGTCCATCCACAACGGCGGCCATCTTCTGCATTGCGGCCATCACGTCCTCTTGGCTGACCACCCCGTGGTGCAACCAGTTCGCCACATGTTGCGCCGAGATCCGGCATGTTGCGCGGTCTTCCATCAGGCCGACATTATTGATGTCGGGCACCTTGGAACAGCCCACGCCCTGATCGACCCAGCGCACCACGTAACCCAGAATGCCCTGCGCGTTGTTTTCCACCTCGCGCTGGATGTCCTCGGGCGACAGGTTGCGCCCGCCGAGGCTGGGGAAGGTCAGCAGATCGTCCAGCGTGCCGCGCGGGCCACCGGCCAGGATCTCTTTCTGGCGCGCCAGAACATCGACCTTGTGATAGTGCATCGCGTGTAGCGTGGCCGCAGTCGGCGACGGCACCCAGGCGCAGTTTGCGCCCGCCATCGGGTGGCCGATCTTGGCCTCAAGCATCTCGGCCATGCGGTCGGGCATGGCCCACATGCCCTTGCCGATCTGCGCCTTGCCCTGCAAGCCGCAGGCCAGGCCGATGTCGACGTTGCGATCCTCGTATGACGCGATCCAGGCGTTGGTCTTGACCTCGGCCTTGGGCGGCATCGGGCCCGCCTCCATCGAGGTGTGGAATTCGTCGCCCGTACGGTCGAGGAATCCGGTGTTGATGAAGGCCACACGATGCTTGGCCGCTCGGATGCATTCCTTGAGGTTCACGCTGGTGCGGCGCTCTTCGTCCATGATGCCCAGCTTGACCGTGTATTGCGGCAGGCCCAGCGCGTTTTCGACGAAGGTAAAGATCTCGTCCGCAAAGGCGACCTCGTCCGGGCCGTGCATCTTGGGCTTCACCACGTACACCGAGCCGGTGACCGAGTTGCCATCTTCGCGCGCCAGATCGTGCTTGGCGATCAGCGTGGTGATCATGGCATCCATCAGACCCTCATAGGCCTCATTGCCGTCGGCAGTCAGGATCGCCGGGTTGGTCATCAGGTGACCGACATTGCGCACCAGCATCAGAGAGCGGCCCTTGAGCGTCACCTCTCCGCCATCGGGCGTGGCAAAGGTCAGGTCGTCGTTCAACACGCGGGTGAAGGTCCTGCCACCTTTGCTGACCTCTTCGGCCAGATCGCGCTTCATCAGCCCCAGCCAGTTGCCATAGGCCAACGCCTTGTCAGGGCCGTCAACGGCGGCCACCGAGTCCTCGCAATCCATGATCGTCGACATGGCGCTTTCAAGGATCACGTCCGAGATGCCCGCCGGATCAGAGCTGCCCACGGGCGTCGAAGGGTCGATCACAACGCGGATGTGCAGACCGTTGTTCTTGAACAGCAGTTCCGCGCCGTCATTGCGCTGGCCCACGAACTGGGCGGCGTCGGCCAGTGCCGGGCCATTGGCGCCAAGGTCGGCAAGATCCGCCCAACTGCCCTCGGCCAGCGGCACGGCGTCATCAAGGAAAGCCTTGGCCTGCGCCACAACGCGGGCACCACGGTCAGCGTCATATCCCTTGCCGGCAGGCAGGTCACCCAGTGCGTCGGTGCCGTAGAAGGCATCATACAGTGAGCCCCAGCGCGCGTTGGCCGCATTCAGCGCAAAGCGGGCGTTGGTGATCGGGACCACAAGTTGAGGACCGGGGATCGACGCAATCTCGGGGTCGACATTGGCGGTTTCGATGCTGAAATCCTCACCTTCCGGCAGCAGATATCCGATCTCGCGCAGAAAGGCCTCGTAGGCCGCGGCATCATGCGGCTGACCCATCCTGGCCTTATGCCAGTCATCGATCCGGCCCTGCATGTCCTCGCGCACCGCCAGAAGCGCCGTGTTGCGCGCGGCAAACCCGTTCAGCAATTCGCTGAGAGCCGTCCAGAATACCTCTGGCGCGACGCCGCTGCCCGGAAGGGCCTGCTGTTCAAGAAAGGTGCACAGGCTCTCTTCGACCTGCAGTTCTGCGCGCGCAATGCGATTGGTCATCACGACCCCCTTGTGGACGGAAGCATAGGATGCCACCTCTTAGAGAAAAAGTTTCCTATAGGCAACAGGTGCGGTAACATTTTCTTACCAATTCACCGATCCCCTGTTTTCTGTCTTTGCTTGCAGCCCCCTGCGCCCTGTCCTACCTCTTGGTGCAACCGAGCGACCGGAGAGTGCCATGAAAGACGCCGCCCCTCAGACCATTTATCTGAAAGACTACACGCCCTTCGGGTTTGATGTCGAAGAGGTGCACCTGACCTTTGTCCTGTCACCCCGCGCAACGCGGGTCAAAAGCCGCATTCGGTTTGTGCCCAAACCGGATGCCGCGGACCCGGTCTTTTTCCTGCATGGCGAAGAGTTGTCGCTGATTTCGGCCACGATCAATGGCGTTGCGGTCACGCCCGAGGTGACCGACACAGGCCTGACCTGCCCCGCCCCGGCCGAACCATTCACATGGGAGGCCGAGGTCGAAATCTCGCCCGAAACCAATACGGCGCTCGAGGGGCTTTACATGTCGAACGGCATGTATTGCACGCAGTGTGAGGCCGAAGGGTTCCGCAAGATCACCTTTTACCCGGACCGCCCCGACGTGATGTCGGTCTTTACCGTGCGGATTGAAGGCGACCTGCCGGTTCTGCTGTCCAACGGCAACCCGACTGGCCAGGGCGCAGGCTGGGCCGAATGGCACGATCCCTGGCCGAAACCGGCCTATCTGTTTGCGCTTGTGGCGGGCGAGTTGGTCAATCACCCGGACCGGTTTACCACGATGTCAGGCAAGGATGTCGAGCTGAACATCTGGGTCCGTCCGGGGGACGAGCACAAATGCGCCTTTGGCATGGACGCGCTGAAGCGGTCGATGACCTGGGATGAAGAGGTCTATGGCCGGGAATATGACCTCGACATCTTCAACATCGTGGCTGTCGACGACTTCAACATGGGCGCGATGGAAAACAAGGGGCTGAACGTCTTCAACAGCTCTTGCGTGCTGGCCAGCCCCGACACCTCGACCGACATGAACTTCGAGCGGATCGAGGCGATCATCGCGCATGAGTATTTCCACAACTGGACCGGCAACCGGATCACCTGCCGGGATTGGTTCCAGCTTTGCCTGAAAGAGGGGCTGACGGTGTTCCGCGACGCGCAGTTCACTGCTGACATGCGGTCGGCCGAGGTCAAGCGGATCGAAGATGTCATCGACCTGCGCGCCCGCCAGTTCCCCGAGGACCAAGGCCCGCTGAGCCACCCGGTCCGGCCCGAGAGCTTTCAGGAAATCAACAACTTCTACACCTCGACCGTCTACGAAAAAGGGGCCGAGGTCATCGGGATGCTGAAGCGGCTGGTCGGCGATGAAGCCTATGCCAAGGCGCTGGACCTCTATTTCGAGCGGCACGATGGAGAGGCGACCACGATCGAGGCCTGGCTGAAGGTCTTTGAAGATGCGACCGGTCGCGACCTGACACAGTTCAAACGGTGGTACAGCCAGTCCGGCACACCCCGGCTCAGCGTGCGGGACGAATGGGATGGGGACACCACGACATACCGTCTGCACCTGTCGCAGATGACACCGCCCACGCCCGGTCAGGACCAGAAACTGCCGCAGGTTCTGCCGATCAACCTGGGGCTCTTGTCTCCGAACGGGGACGAGGTGCTGCCGACCACCCTGCTTGAGATGACGGAGGCGGACCAGACCTTTACGTTCGAGGGACTTGGTGCACGGCCCGTGCCGTCGATCCTGCGCGGGTTCTCGGCACCGGTGGTGCTGGAGCGCGACGTCAGCACGTCGGAACTGACCTTCCTGCTGGCGCATGACACGGATGCCTTCAACCGGTGGGAGGCCTCGCGCACGCTGGCGCGGCAATCGATGTTGGGCATGCTGACCGACCCGACCAAGGGCCCCGACCGGGATTGGCTGGCGGCGCTCTTGAAAGTCCTGACTGACACCTCGCTTGAACCGGCCTATCGCGCCCTGATGCTGGGCCTGCCCGGACAGTCGGAGATCGCGCAACTTTTGCACGAGCGTGGCGTGACGCCGGACCCCGACATGATCTGGATCGCCACCGAGGCACATCTGCAGACCCGCGCCGAATTGTGGCAAGCGCAACTGCCGATGCTGGCGAATGAGGCACGGGTCACCGTCCCCTATGTCCCCGATGCCGAGCAATCGGGCAAGCGGTCGCTCGGCATGGCGGTCATGGCCATGCAGAACCGTTTCGACGACGGCAAGGCGGCGGCGGCGCAGTTTGCCGCGGCAGACAACATGACGCTGCAACTGTCTGCCCTGGGCTGCCTGATCCGTGTCGGCGCGGCGGGTCAGGCCTTGCAGGATTTCGAGACCCAGTGGGCCCATGACCGGCTGGTGATGGACAAGTGGTTCGGGCTGCAGATCTCTGCCAGCACCCCGGACAAGGCGGTGGCTGTTGCCAGAACGCTGACCGAGCATCCGGGATTCGATCTGAAGAACCCGAACCGCTTCCGCGCGGTTTTCGGCGCATTGGCAGCGCATCATGCCGCCTTCCACAGCGCAGACGGAAGCGGCTATGCGCTGCTGGCCGACTGGCTGATCAAGCTCGACCCGCTGAACCCGCAAACGACGGCCCGCATGACCAGCGCCTTCCAGAGCTGGAAGCGCTATGATGCGGACCGCCAGGCCAAGATCCACGCGCAACTGGACCGGATCCTTGCGCAGCCAAGCCTGAGCCGCGACACCACGGAAATGGTGACGCGCATTCGCCAGGCATGAGCGCGCCGCTCATCGATCATCAGACCACCGGCCGCACCGTCCTTGCGGCCGTGGTCCTGGTCGGCGTCTACGCAGGCCTGGTGATCCTGTGGCGCGTGCTGAACCTCTATTGGGTCTTTGTCCTGATCGGCATGCTGCTGACGCTGCCGGCGGCCTGGGAGTTCGGGACCGCAAAGCGGTCGGGACTGCGGCTCGATGACAAGATGCTGACCTGGTTCAGCGGGCGACGCAGCGCCGAGGTGGCCTTGCACAGGATTGACCACGTCCGGTTCGACACCCGCCTGGACCTGTCGATCAAGGTCACCGTGGTGCTGCCCGACAAGCGCAAATTGCGCATTCCCCAGGACAGCCTGCCCAAGCATCCGGCGCTGAAAGAGGCGCTCGATCAACTGGGTGTCAAGACAACCCGGGGCCACCTGACCTGGGGATGACAGATCGGGTGTAGGGCCCCCAAAACCCTCGGTTTCCGGCACCTTCGGGCTTGGCCAAAAGTCGCACAGCCGGCCCTGTGAATAAATTCCCCCTGTCGCGCGGGACAATAATCCGTCAAAATGTCACCGAACCGTCGTAACCTTGTGCATTGGTCGCCGCATGAAAGACCGCATTGACCCATTGATCGAAGAACGCGCGCCCTGGCTCTTTTCAGACCGCCTTGGCGTCCGTCCGGCGCGTGCCATCCTGAACCGGATGCTGGGCTATGAGCGCACGCTGCAGATCGCCGAAGCCGTGGAACACATGCCCTCGGCCGAGCTCATGTCCACGATGGGAGAGATGCTGGCCAAGGATGTCGAGGTCACCGGGCTGGACCGTCTGCCGCGCCATGGGGCGGGGCTGATCGTGGCGAACCATCCGACAGGGATCGCCGATGGGATCATCCTGCACCACTTTGTGTCGCGCGTGCGCCCGGACGCCTATTACTTTGCCAACCATGACATCCTGCGCGTGGTGCCACAGCTTGAAGACATGATTGCCCCGGTGGAATGGCGGCACGAAAAGCGCAGCCATGGCAAGACACGCGAAACCATGGCCTATACGCGCCGCGCCGTGGAAGAGGGGCGCATGGGCGTGATCTTTCCGTCGGGACGTCTGGCCAAACGGCGCGGGCTCAGCCTGCATGAACGGCCCTGGATGGCCTCGGCCGCGATGATTGCCCGCAAGTTCGACCTGCCGGTGATCCCCGTGAACATTCGGGCGCGGAACTCGGCGATCTTTTATCTGTTCGACCTGATCCACCCGACCCTGCGCGACATCACCCTGTTCCACGAAGCGTTGAACAAGCATCGCCAGCCGTTCCGGCTGACCTTTGGCGAGGTGATCTCGCCTTCGGCCCTGCCGGCAAAGTCCGAAGAGGGGATCGCGATGCTGCGCAAGGCGACCCTTGCCCTGGGCGGTGCCCACGCACCCAGGGTGTCACTGCTGCAGAACACCCGCCGACCGTCCTGGCTGAAACAGCTGACCTGACGACGCGCGCCACGGAAAATCCGGGTATCTTGCACAAAACTCCGCGGTTTGTGCCATGTTTAGAACACAGTGCTGCCGGACAACGCCAAGGCGAGTCTCTTAAGTCCGGGGTGGATGTGGATGTCGGCATTTGGTGAGAAGTTTCAGCCCTTGTTCCGGCGCGTTTCAAGGCGCGCCACGCTGCAACCGGACCTGCCTGCGACCACCCCCCAAAACCCGGATCTTCCGCCGCGCCTGTCGGTCGTCTTTTCCGACCGCGATCCATCCGATCAGGCTTTGAAACGCTTGTTTGATCAAGGGCTGTTCCTGGCTCGACAGGAGGCCTGGGATGAAATTGGCATCCTGTTGCGGGGGATGGACGCCTGCCGGGACCACACCTCGGACGGCCGGTCAAGCGCCGTGGCCTTTGCCAAGGGGGTGCGCCATGACGCTGTCACCGCCGCCACACAGGGCGTGGGCTGCCAGGACATAGAGGCGACCTTGCGCGCCCTGGCCCCGCTTGACGCCGTACAAGAGGAGCTTTGCGAAGATCACGGCATTGCCTACATCGTCGCCATGGCCCACATCGACACAGCCGAAGCCTGGCATGGCGCCTTTGCCAACCGAGACACACCTCCGGCAAAGCGCGTTGCCTTTCGCACGCACATGCAGAAAGCCGCCCGGATCATCGCCCCCTTCGACCCGGTCGAGCGCAACGCCCCCACCCTTGCCATCGCGCGGTGCCGGTTGCTGCGCGCCGTTGAGACCCCGTCGGACTGCGTATCCGACCGGTTCGAGGATCTGATCGATCTGGATCCCGCCTCGCCCATGCATCTGCGCCACTTCGGCCGCGCCCTGCTGCCCCGCCAATTCGGCACGCACGAACGACTGGAGACCGAGGCGCGCCGCATGGCGATGCTGACCAGGGACGTCTGGGGCACCGGTGCCTACACCTGGATGTACCTTGATCCCCTGTCGCGCGATCTGGACGTGCTGGATGTGATCAACCCGGATCTGTTCGTCGAGGGCATGCATGACATTCTGAAACGGGGCCACGATCAACGCATAGCCAATCAGTTTGCCGTTCTGACGGGCGTGACCCTGGCAGGCGGACAGCCGCACGAGAAAAAGCGAAACCGCATTGCCCAAGCGTTCGGTTGGGTGGTGCAGGATCACCTGCGCGAAGTGGCGCCCTTGATCTGGGCCGCGGCCCCGGGTGCACCGGACGGGCTGCGCGACCAAGACATTGCCAGCTTCGGCCGAAGCCGCGCCATGCAGGTACTGGCCCGTCACTTTTCGGACAACCTGATGGCCGGGCAATACGTGACCCTGACCGACGCGGGCTTTGCCATCGCTGCCACGCGGCCCAAATCCTAGGTATATCCGGCGCATACCCGGCGCCCCATGCCCAAGGTGTTCGGACAATGGGGCCAAGCGCCTTTCCCAATAGACCGCCAAGGACCGGCCTGGTCTTCATCGGCAGAGGGGTCTGGCTCAGTGCCCAGTACCAACTCAATGTCGTCGGGGATCACCCTTTGGTGGTGACGACGCCGGCGCTGGTGCCGATCGTCGTTTCCGCACACCTGCTTTCGACCAGAATACTGCCGCAGGCACCGTCCTCGCCCCCTGACGACCAGCGCGGCCTACACGCGTGACCCAAGTGCAACCGTAAGGAAACCATCACGGAAAAACCTTGGGGCTGACACCTGCCGCGCGCAAGAACAGCGACAATCGCCGATACTGTTTCGTCCCGCCCAACAATCGACCAAATCGCCGCCTCAATCCGGGGGCCTCCGTCACATTTGAACCCAATCGTGCGGAAAAAACGGCAATGCGCCCCAACCTTTCCCCGTTGGCATCACATTTGTTCCACGATTCGCGCTCAACCTCGGGCTTATCAGGACAGTATGACACCTGGGGACAAAACCGATGACAACCATGGAATCCTATTCCGCCGGGTTGTTTATGAGTGATTTGGTAACGATTGCCCCCGAAAAAGCAGCAGCCTCTGCTGCACAAGCGTTAACACAGCTCGGATTCACGGAAATCCGCGGCACCGCGCACTCGGCACATGATGTCGAGATCTGGTCGGCACAAATGTCTGTACGACTGACGCTGACGCAGCGCGACTCCGAGCAACAGATAAGCATTACCGCGACGCCGGCTCATGGCTGCTCCGAGCCCGGCACGCGCTTTGCCTTCCTGCTGCGCCACATGGCGCGCGGCCTTGCGGCCGAGCAGATCACCTGGCTGAAGTCAGCCGTCCGCCTGGAAGCCGCCGAGTTCCTCGGTGTGCTGGATCAAGTTTTTGCGCCAAAGGTTCCAAACAGCGCAAATGCGGCGGAGGCACAACCGGTCCTGCCCCGCCGCATCGATTTCCCACAGCCTGCTGCCAAGGTTGTGACCCTGTCGAAAAAAACGCAGACCGATCGCTCGATCGAAGCCAATGTGCGCATGGCCCTGACCCGCGACGCCGATGCCGAGGAATTGGCGGCGATCAGCGAGGAATACGGCACCCGCACGGGCTGGAGCCAAAACGGTCTGCGGGTCGCATCGATCACCGGTGCGGTCGCCGTATCCGGCCTGTTGTACCAAAGTGGTGCGGCACTGGCTGGGGTTCTGAGCAAACTCTGACTCTCGTCGCCCTTCGGGGCTTGCCGCGCCGCCCTGACCCAGGCGGCGCGGTTTTCACGAGCGGGTCATCTGGGGCGGAAAAAGAAGAGAGGTATCACGATGCTGTTCAACGCGTCTCTCATGTTTCGGGATTTGCCCGAGATTTCCGTGGAAGATCTGTGCGAGGCCGTCGGCGGCCAGTCGCTGCGCCATGATCCGCTGCCCGACACCGGCACGCTGGAAAAGGTTGGCGCCAAGTTCGACCTGGGGATGAACACCGTCTGGATCGAGCTTTGCAACACGCCTGTGCCCGCCAAGCGTCTGGCAACGGCGCTGAGCGCACGCTACGTGCGCGCCGTCGATGTGGACTTTGACACCCTGATCGCCGAGCACAAATGCGAGATCCGCATCCGGGTGACCGATGAACTTCGCCGCGACCGCCCTGCCCTGATCCATCTGGAACGCGCCCGCGCCGCCAAGGATCCCACGCAGCCGCGTACCCTGATTTCCCAGTTGCACGCCGTTCTGCAGGCGATGCTGGGCCAGTGCGAGCCGCTGTTCGTGCACTGGCGTCAATCGGACATGCTTTTCCTGCCGTCGGAAACCCGTGCCTGCGCTGGCTGGACGCTGCCCCTTCCGCTGATGGTGCGCCCGAAGCTGCTGGATGGCGGATACGATTCGCAGGGCAACCGCGCCCTGGGGCTGGAACTTATCGGATCCGAGCGCCTGCTGGGGGCCCGCGTGGTCATCGACCCCTGCGCGCGCCGCGTGCCCAAGTCGCTGGCCTTTGGCATTGCCGTGATGCACGAGATCATCAACGGCCGCCTTGTCCCCCGTCACGGACAAAAGATCGAAACACCGACCCTGCGGCAGACCTATGTTCGCCGCGAGGAAGGCACTCCGCAGCGCATCGTGCTGACGGAGACACAACCTCTGCCCCTCTCTGTGGTGGACAAACCGGTCGCGACAGCGGCCAAACCCTCTCGTACCTCATCCGGCTGGCTCTCGCGCAAGCTGGAACATGGCCTGGCGCTGCGGTTCGGAGCCGTTGCAACAGGTGGCGCCTTTCTCTCTCAGGGCTTTAGCTTCTTCTGAGGCACACCAAACCAACAGAAAAACCGGGGCAGCTTCTGCCCCGGTTTTCCGCGCGCGGACACCCGCTGCGTGGCATTTGGCGATTTCCCAATAAAGCTTTGGAATCGCCACATTTTCGACATCACGCTCTACAAAAAACAATGGCGCCAACCCTATAGAAAGGTGGTGCGCTATGACCGCAATACCGCAATCATACGCTTCTATTATCCTCCCCGACACACGCGCGCTTGACGCGGGCCAATACCAGGCGAACGTCCTGACCGCCCTTGACCGGTTTGATCCGGTTGACGGTGGCACCGCCGTTCTGTCCGACAACGGCACGCTGGCGCTTGGGGGCTCGTACTGCATCGGTATCGAAGCCCAGGAACAAAGCGACTATGGTCCCAAGGTCGTCTTCCGCATGATGCGGCACGACGATTCCCCCTCCAGCCGTTCGCGGCGCATGGCGATGATCATGCGTCACATCGTGCGGACGGCTCTGGTTCAATCCGAAGCCGATTATGTCGAGTGGATGGACCCCAATATCCTGCTGACCCGCGAAGAGTTTCTCGAGGCCGTGTCCGAGGACAACCGCATGGTGCTGCAATCGGAAATGGTTGCCGAGGACGAGATGATCGTCATCGGGGACGACGGTCCGTTCAGCCCGGTCGACAACGATCTCAGCCGGCTGTTTTCGCAGGTACCGGCCCCCGCCGCCGCCGCTGCCCGGCTGCCCTCGTTGGTCGCGGGCACCGAGGCAAGCGCGAACCGTCGCATGAAAATCGCAACCTGGGCCCTGACGGGCGTGGTCGCCAGCCTGTCTGCCCCCGTGGCCGCGGGGCTCATGGTGATGAACGCCGGTCGTGGCGCAGATTTCCGTCTGGCCACACAAATGCTGGCGCTGACCGGGTTGGGCACGGTGCTGCATGCCAACGGGATGTTGCCGGTGCTCTAAAAGGCGGCCACGACATAGGTGTGGATCGAAAAGACCACGGCCTGTGTTTTTGGCAACCGGACAAGGCACTGCCGTTCCGACCGCAGATAAGGGCGATCCTTCGGGTCGCCCTTCTGTCTTGGGTCCGCCTCTGAGCGCGGTTGAAAAAGCTCGGGGTCCGCGTAGTGCAGGGCATTGAAGCGCCACATCGGCCGCCCGGCGCGGATGCCATCAAACAACCGTTGCACCCGTTTTGCCAGATCAGGGCCGTACTCGGGCACCGGATCGTGTATGCGGATCAGGGGGCGCAGAAATTTCTCGGACAGTTTCCAACTGGCCGGAAAGCACAGCGCCGCTGCGGTCAATACATGCTCGTCGCCGCGTTTTTCCATCAGGCAGAGGTCCTCTTGCACGATCTGCGCCAGGACGTGCATGGGCGCTGACCGGTCCACGGCCACCTCGCGCCCATCGGGACAACGCACATGGCTGTCGTTGCATTCGAACCCCGGGGGAAGCGCCGCCAGCACCGCGTCCAGCAATTCCTCGGCCGCTGGCCGCGCCGCGTCATCAAGCGCCAGCACATCCTCGGGCCGCTCGTCCAGCAACTGCAGCTTGCGCGCCATCTGCCCGGCATAGGCTTCGTCACACAAGATCCACCGGTCCGGATCAAGCGGCGATATGCCGGGCAAAACGCGCTCGGCGCGGGCATCATAGGGGATGCGGGTCTGTAAAATCATGGTCTGCTCGACTGTCGTGGGACCTTGGCGGCCTTCGCGGCGATCAAACGCGATCCCTTCCTCGAAGCAAGAAAAACGACACGTCACCACGTCGCTTCCGGGCATGACAGCCTGCCACCGCCGCTTGGATGATCACCCCAGGCAAGGGAGGCCGACATGAACCATCACTATCGCGACACCCGCAAGATCGACCCGACGCGTGGACCGCTTCTGGGGGACAAGACCCCCAACGACAACGACCGGATCGAGATCGGCCCCACCCAACTGGCTTTTGGCGAATGGCAGGCCGCAGGGCTGGAACTGCCCGACCTGCACGCCATGCGCGCCTACCGCCTTGAGCGCCTGACCCGGCACATCGTCGACCGGGGCTATGGCGGGCTCTTGATGTTCGACCCGCTCAACATCCGCTATGCCACCGACAGCACCAACATGCAGTTGTGGAACACCCACAACCCCTTTCGCGCCTGCCTGGTCTGCGCCGATGGGTACATGGTGCTGTGGGACTACAAGAACTCTCCCTTCCTGGCCGACCACAACCCGCTGGTGCGCGAGGTGCGCACGGGGTTCGACCTCTTCTACTTCGACCGGGGCGACAAGGTCGGCTCTGCCGCCCACCGCGTGACCGGCGAAGTCGAAGACCTGATCAACGCGCATGGCGGCGGCAACAAGCGGCTGGCCGTCGACAAGATCATGCTGCACGGGCTGCGCGCGCTCGAGGCGCGCGGGTTCGAGGTCATGGAAGGCGAAGAGGTCACGGAAAAAGCCCGTTCGGTCAAAGGCCCGGACGAAATCAAGGCCATGCGCTGTGCTGTAAACGCCTGCGAGGCCTCGGTCCAGGCGATGGAGGATTTCGCCCGGGCCAGAATCCCCCAGGGCGGCATCTCCGAAGATGACGTCTGGGCGGTCCTGCACGCTGAAAACATCCGACGCGGCGGCGAATGGATCGAAACGCGGCTGCTGGCCTCGGGCCCCCGCACCAACCCCTGGTTCCAGGAATGCGGGCCCCGGATCACCCAGAACAATGAAATCCTGGCCTTCGACACCGACCTTGTCGGCAGCTACGGCATCTGCGTCGACATCTCGCGCACCTGGTGGATCGGCGACGAACCGCCCCGCCCCGACATGATCTATGCCATGCAGCACGCGCACGAACACATCATGACGAACATGGAGATGCTCAAGCCCGGCGTGATGATCCCTGAGCTGACGGCCAACACCCATGTGCTGGACGACAAGTTCCAGAAGCTGAAATACGGCTGCCTGATGCACGGCGTGGGTCTTTGCGATGAATGGCCCCTCGTCGCCTACCCCGACAAGGCGGTCGAAGGCGCCTATGACTACGCGCTTGAACCCGGCATGGTGCTTTGTGTCGAGGCGCTGGTCGGCGAAGAAGGCGGCGATTTCTCGATCAAGCTCGAGGATCAGGTGCTGATCACCGAGGACGGTTATGAAAACCTGATCTCCTACCCCTACGACCCAAGACTGATGGGCACCGCCTGACCGGACCCCGTGCCTCTTCTTGCCTGAAATATCCCGGGGTGAATTGAAGCTTTGCTTCAAGAGGGGCAGCGCCCCTCCCTGCGCCCTTTGCCACGGGCGCAGAGGTCACAGGTCATAAACCAGGCGGAAACTTTGGTGCGAGGTCGAGCTGTCCGGCGAGGTTCCGGTCCGCGCCGCAATCCTGTAGCGATAGCAATAACTTGCGTGGCACAGGAACGACCCGCCCTTGCCCAGCTTGTACCCCTCTTTCCCCGCATGGGCCCGCTGCACCGCCTTTTTCAGCGACTTCACCTTGAAGGCCTGCGAGGTGTACTGCCAGGTGTTCCCGACCATGTTGTACAGACCGTAGCCATTTGGCTCAAAGGACTTGGCCGGGGCGGTCGCCAGATACCCATCCAGCGCCAGATTGTGCTGCGGAAAGCGCCCCTGCCAGATGTTGCAGGGAAAGAAATCTCGGTCGTTGGGCTCCTGATCCCCCCACGGAAAGCGCACGTCGCCCAGCCCGCCGCGGGCGGCGTGTTCCCATTCGGCCTCGGTCGGCAGGCGGCCCTCGGCCCAGCGGGCAAAGGCCTGCGCGTCATGCCAGGTGACCTGAACCACCGGGTGGTCGGGCTGGCACAGTGCCTCGGTTCCCGGCCCCGCTGGCGCGCGCCAGTTGGCCCCGTCGATCATCCGCCACCAGGGCGCCTCGGCCACGGCTTGCGAGGGCGGAGCATCTGCGGGCACCAGCGCCTCGAAGACAAAGGAATTGCCGAACCGTTCGGCCTCGGTCACATAGCCGGTCGCCTCGACAAAGCTTGCGAACCGGGCGTTGGTCACCACGGTTTCGTCCATGGCAAAGGGTTTGACCCGCGTCTTGCGCAGCGGAGATTCGCCGTCGACCGGCAGTTCGGGCCGGTTCGTTCCGACCATCCCCTGCCCCCCCGGGATCGAGACGCGCGAGGGCGGATCACTTTCCCGAGCCTCCGACGACGGCGCGGCATTGGTGGTCTCTGCCTCCGTCCGCGACGGGGCACAGCAGGACGAAGGAGAGGTCTTGGTCATCAGGGATCTTTGCCAGGTGGCGGCTTTTTGGGGTGCCTTTTTGGTCTAGGTCGGATTTGCCGCCGGGGCAACCATGTGTCCGCGGGCTGGCAAATCCCCGGTATTGGCGCTATGGCCCGCGGTGCACGGATCCGACAAAGGCCACGCAATGACTGACACCTACGCTCTGACCACCCTGATCGCCCTGGCCCTTGGCCTGTTGGCCACCGGCGCTATCGCGGGCGTGCTGGCCGGGCTCTTGGGTGTCGGTGGCGGCATTGTCATCGTCCCCGTGCTGTTCTGGCTCTTCGATTTCCTCGACGTGCCAAGTGCTGTGGCCATGCACCTCGCCGTCGGCACCTCGCTTTGCACGATCATCCCGACCTCGATCTCCTCGGCCCGGTCGCACCACAAGAAAGGGGCTATCGACCTGGCGCTCTTGCGGTCCTGGGCCCCGGTGATCTTTGCCGGAGCCCTGCTGGGCGGCCTCTTGTCCAAGGTCCTGGGCGGCGCGGCCCTGACCGCGATCTTTGGCGTTGTGGCGCTGGCCGTCTCGATCAACATGGCGACCCCAAAGACCTTGGTGGTGGCCGAGGCCCTGCCCGAAGGGCCTGTCGGACGTGGCGCGGTGCCCTTTGGCATCGGCACCTTCTCGGCGCTGATGGGCATCGGCGGTGGCACGCTGTCCGTGCCGATCCTCAGCGCCTTTTCCTTTCCGGTGCATCGCGCCGTCGGCACCGCCTCGGCCTTTGGCCTCGTGATCGCGGTGCCCGCGGTCGCGGGCTTCATCTGGTCGGGCTGGAGCGTGGCTGACCGCCCGCCGTTTTCGCTGGGCTACGTCAGCCTGCCGGCTGCGGTGCTGATCTTTTCGGTCAGCGTGCTGACCGCGCCCGTCGGATCGCGCATCGCCCACAGCCTGAACCCCAAGCGCCTGAAGCTCGCGTTTGCCGCCTTCCTGTTCCTGACGGCGGTGCGCATGCTGTGGTCGGTACTGATCTGACAAAAAACAGAATTGACAGACGACGGGCGCACGGTCTAAGCGCGGCAATCACTCTTGGGTTGCCATCTCGGAATCGTTGCCATGATCATCCGTCATCCCCATTCTGCAGGTCAGATCGACCCCGCCTGACAGCGGCGCGGTCTTGACACCGCCTGCCCTGCCCCTTCTCATTCCGACATCCCCAAGACAAAGGTGTGTTCCCGTGCCCGACGAACAGCCTCTTTCCGACAGCATCTACGGCATCGACCGCTGGAGCAAAGGCCTGGTTACCGTTCTGCCGAACGGCGACGTGGCGCTGTGCGACCCAGCCAATGCCCAGACCGCACCAATCAGCCTGCCCGGCATCCTGGCCGACCTGCAGCAGCGTGGCATCGCCAGCCCCCTGGTGCTGCGCGTGAAAAGCTTTCTCGAAGATCAGATCGCCCACCTGAACACCGCCTTCGCCGAGGCCATTGACCGCACCGGCTACAAGGCGCCCTATCGCGGTGTCTTTCCGATCAAGGTCAACCAGCAGGCACAGGTCGTCGACCGGATCGTCGCCTTTGGCCGCCAGTTCGACTACGGGCTAGAGGCCGGATCGAAGCCCGAGCTTGTGATCGCCCTGGCCCATGACCTGTCCAAGGACGCGCTGATCGTCTGCAACGGCGTCAAGGACGAAGAGTTTGTGCGCCTTGCGATCCTGTCGCTGCAGATCGGGTTCAACACGGTGATCGTGCTGGAAAGCCCGAAAGAGGCCGAAATCGTCATTCAGGTCGCGCAAGAGCTGGGCATCGACCCGATGCTGGGCGTGCGCGTGAAGCTGACCAACCAGATCGGCGGCAAATGGCAAAGCAGCTCGGGCGACCGGTCTGCCTTTGGCATGAACACCGACCAGCTGATGCGCGTTGTTGACCGTCTGCGCGGTGCGGGGCTCTTGCATTGCCTGACGCTGCAGCATTCGCACCTGGGCAGCCAGGTGCCGGATGTGAACGACGTCCGTCGCGCGGTGACCGAGGCCTGCCGGTATTACACCGAGCTGACCCGCGAAGGCGTGCCGCTGACCCACCTCGATCTGGGCGGCGGTCTGGGCGTCGACTACACAGGCGAAAAGCGCGCGGCCGAGAACTCGATCAACTACGACGTCGCCGAGTACTGCTCGAACATCGTGGAAACCGTGGGTTACGCGATGGACGAAGCGCAGGTCGCCCACCCCGTGCTGGTGACCGAAAGCGGGCGCGCGGTCTCGGCGACCTCGTCCATGCTGGTGTTCGACGTGCTGGAAAGCACGCTTTATGACGCCCCCGACGCGCCCGACGTTGAGCCCGAGGATCACCACCTGATGTCCGACCTTGCCGCGGTATCAGGCTATCTGGTCCCGGCCCGCGTGCAGGAATGCTGGAACGACGCGCGGTTCTACCGCGACGAGCTGCGCGCGCTTTTCCGGCGCGGCTACATCGACCTGCGGCAGATGGCGCGGGCCGAACGGATCTATCTGAACCTGATGGCGCGCATCAAGGACATCGTCCGCGCCTCTGAGCACACCAGCGATCTGGACGACGAACTGAAGAAAATCGCCGACGTCTATCACTGCAACTTTTCGCTCTTCCAGTCATTGCCGGACGTCTGGGCCATCGACCAGCTGCACCCGATTGTGCCGCTGCAGATGCTGAACGAGCAGCCCGACCGCCGCGCGGTCCTCTCCGACATCACCTGCGACAGCGACGGCAAGATGGACAAGTTCATCCTCGCCGATGAAATCGCGCCCTCCCTGCCCGTGCACTCGCTGCCCGAGGACCGGCCCTACTACCTGGGTGTCTTCTTTGTCGGCGCCTACCAGGAAACGCTGGGCGATCTGCACAACCTGTTTGGCGACACCAACGTGGTGACCATCGACCTGCGCCCCGACGGCGGCTTTGACCTGCTGCACGAACAAGAGGGCGACACGATTGCCGAGGTGCTGTCCTACGTCGAATACGACCCCGCCGATTGCCTGGCCGCCTTCCGCAAGATGGTGGACGAGGCGATTTCCAGGGGCCGGGTCAAATCCTCGGATCGCAAGACGATGATCGCGGCCTATCGCGACTCGATGAACGGCTATACATATTTCGAATAACCAGGGTCAGGAGCTTACCATGGGAAAGACACTTGTTGTTGGGGCGGGCGGCGTCAGCCACGCCGCCGTCCACAAGATGGCGATGAATTCGGACATTTTCACCGAGATCACGCTGGCCAGCCGGACCAAGTCCAAATGTGACGTGATTGCCGCCAGCGTGAAAGAGCGCGTGGGCGTCGAGATCAAGACCGCCGCTCTGGACGCCTATGACGTCGCCGCCACCGTGGCCCTGATCAAGGAAACCGGTGCCGAGATTCTTGTGAATCTGGCGCTGCCCTACCAAGACCTCGTCCTGATGGACGCCTGCCTTGAGGCCGGGTGCCACTACCTCGACACCGCGAACTACGAGCCCGAGGACGTGGCCAAGTTCGAATACCACTGGCAGTGGGCCTATCAGGACCGTTTCAAAGAGGCCGGCCTGACCGCCATCCTCGGCTCGGGCTTTGACCCGGGCGTGACCAGCGTATTCGCGACCTGGCTCAAGAAACACAAGCTCGACACCATCCGCCAGATCGACATTCTGGACGCCAACGGCGGCTCGAACGATCAGGAATTCGCCACGAACTTCAACCCCGAGATCAACCTGCGCGAGGTTCTGGCCGAGGTCCGCCACTGGGAAAACGGCGCGTGGCAGACCAGCCCTGCGATGACGACCAAGGTCGAGTTCGACTTCCCCGCCATCGGGCCCAAGAACATGTACCTGATGTACCACGAGGAACTCGAAAGCCTCTCCACCCACTTCCCCGAGATCGAGCGCGCCCGCTTCTGGATGACCTTTGGCGATGCCTACATCATGCACGCCAAGGTGCTGGAAAACGTCGGCATGACCCGCATCGATCCGGTGATGCACGACGGCAAGGAAATCATCCCGATCCAGTTCCTGAAAACCCTGCTGCCCGATCCCGGCGATCTGGGGGCCGAAACCAAGGGCAAGGCCTGCATCGGCGATATCGCGACGGGTCAGGCCAAGGACGGCTCGGGTGAAAAGACCTTCTATATCTACAACATCTGCGACCACGAAGAGTGCTACCGCGAAGTCGGCAGCCAGGCCGTCAGCTACACCACCGGCGTCCCCGCCATGATCGGCGCGGCCCAGCTGCTCAAGGGCAACTGGAAGGAACCGGGCGTCTGGAACATGGAACAACTCGATCCAGACGACTTCATGGAGATGCTGAACGCGCACGGCCTGCCCTGGCAGGTGCATGAACTGGACGGCCCGGTCACCTTCTGACCCGGCCCCCCTTTTCATCTTTCCGAAAAATACTCCGGGGGTCTGGGGGCTGGCCCCCAGTCCGCCCCCACCACCCGGCACCCGACCGCAGGCAGGCCCATGACCGAGATGATGCAAACCCAGGCCGGCGACGCAGGCGCCTTCCGCGACTTCGACCTATCCCGCGTCCCCAGCCCCTGTTTCGTTGTCGACGAGGTCGCGATCGAGCGCAACCTCCGGATCCTGTCGGACGTCGGGCAGCAGTCCGGCGCCCATGTCCTGTCGGCACTAAAAGCCTTTTCGATGTTCGCGCTGGCCCCTCTGGTGCGTCAGTACCTTGGCGGCACCTGCGCAAGCGGCATTTTCGAGGCCCGCCTGGGCCGCGAGGAATATGGCGGCGAGGTCGCGACCTTCTGCGCGGGCTACAAAGACGCCGACATTGATGAAATCCTGTCGCTCAGCGACCATATCATCTTCAACTCTCCTGCACAGAAAACCCGTTTTCTGGCGCGCGCCCAGACGGCTGGGGTTCAGGTCGGCCTGCGCATCAACCCCGAACACTCGGAAGGCGAGATTGCCAAATACGACCCCTGCGCCCCTTGCTCGCGCCTTGGCACACCCGTCAGCCTGCTGACGCCCGAGGCGCTGACCGGCGTCGACGGGCTGCACATGCACACGCTCTGCGAACAGGGGTTCGAGCCCCTTCAGCGCACCTGGGAGGCCGTCGCCCCCAAGCTTGCCCCCTATCTGCCCGGCCTCAAATGGCTGAACTTCGGCGGTGGGCATCACATCACGCGGGCCGACTATGACCGTGCGGGGCTGATCGCCTTCATCCAAACCATCCGCGCCGAACATGGCGTCGAGGTCTATCTCGAACCCGGCGAGGCCGTCGCGCTGGACGCGGGCATTCTGGTGGGCGAAATCCTCGACCTGCCCACCAACAGCATGCCTCTGGCGATCACCGATATCTCGGCCACCTGCCATATGCCTGACGTGATCGAGGCCCCCTACCGCCCCGCGCTGCTGGGTGAGGCCGACAGCGGCACAACCTATCGCCTGGGCGGGCCGTCCTGCCTGGCGGGCGACGTGATCGGCGACTACACCTGGGACGCGCCGCTGCAGATCGGCCAGCGCTTTGCCTTCCTCGATCAGGCGCATTACTCGATGGTCAAAACCAACACCTTCAACGGCGTGCCCCTGCCCGCCATCGCCCTGTGGAACAGCCAGACCGACGCCCTGCGGATCGTGCGTGAATTTGGCTATGCCGACTTCAAGGACCGCCTGTCATGAGCCACTTCCTGTCGTCCGAACTCACGACCTTGGAACATAACGAAGACGCCCGTTTTCACGTTCTGCCCGTACCGCTGGAACGCACCGTCTCGTACGGATCCGGCACCAAGGGCGGCCCCGAGGCGATCATCGCGGCCTCGGACGAGCTTGAACGCCTCTGCAACGGGTGGGAGCCCTGCGCGCAGGGCATCTTCACCCACCCTGCGATCGACTGCGACGGCCCGCTGCCCGAGGTCATGGCCCGGATTGCCGAGGCGACCCGGACCATTGTCGCGGCGGGGAAACTCCCGGTCACGCTGGGTGGCGAGCACTCGCTGACCTATGGCGCCGTCAGCGGCGTGGCGCAGGCGCTTGGGCAGCCCATCGGCTTGGTGCAGATCGACGCCCATGCCGACCTGCGCATCGCCTACCAGGGCGAGCGGCACTCGCACGCCTCGGTCATGCATCTGCTTGCCTCGGAAAAGGACATTCGCCTCGCACAATTCGGCGTGCGCGCACTCTGTCAGCAAGAGGTCGACAGCCGCGCGACCTACAACGTCTTTCGCGTCGACGCCGAAGAGCTGGTGACCAAAGGTTTGCACGCGGTCGACCTGCCGCAGGACTTCCCCGAACTGGTCTACGTCAGCTTCGACGTCGATGGCCTGGACCCCAGCCAGATGCCCGCCACCGGCACGCCGGTGCCGGGTGGCCTTGGGTTCTACCAGGCGCTGCATCTGGTGGAACACGCCCTGAAGGGGCGGCGTTGCGTGGGATTGGATGTCGTGGAACTTGCGCCCAACGGCGAAACCGCCTGGGATTTCACCGCGGCCCAGATCACCTATCGCCTGATGGCGGCCTGTGGCGCCCAGGTCAGGCCCTAGAACGCCTTGAAGGTCTGCGTGGTATAGGTCCGCTCGATGCCGTCGATGCCCAGCAGGTTGTCGTTGATGTAGCGGCCGATGTCCTTCCCCTCGGGCACATACATCTTCATCAGCAGGTCATAGTCGCCGCTGACCGAATAAAGCTCAGAGTGGATCTCGCGCAGCACGATCTGGTTGGCGACGTCATAGGCGGTGCCGGGGCGGCAGCGGATCTGGACAAAAAGACAGGTCACCGGGGGTCCTTTCACGGGTCGATTTGGTCCCCGAGTTTACCTGCCTGACCGTCACGCGCCAGACCCTGTTTTTCGCGCGGCCTGGCCGCGATGCCGAATGCAGTGCGGGCCGATGTCTTCAAGCGTCCGGCACCCGGTCAGGGCCATGGCGACATCAAGCTCGGCCTGCAGAATCTCAATTGCACGCGAAACACCGGCGCGCCCCGCCGCGCCCAGACCATAAAGCTGTGCGCGCCCGGTCAGGCAGGCGTCAGCCCCCAACGCCAGCATGCGGAAGATGTCAGCCCCGGTGCGGATGCCGCTGTCAACAAGGATCGTCGTCTCGCCCTTGACCGCCCGCGCAATCGCAGGAAGCGCCGCTGCCGTGCTGCTTGCGCCATCCAGCTGCCGCCCGCCGTGGTTTGACACCACGATGCCGTCAGCCCCAAATTCCACTGCTATTTCAGCGTCTTCCGGCGTCATCACCCCCTTGATGATCACCGGCCCCTGCCAGAAATCCCGGATCCAGCCAAGCGTTTCAGGCGTCAGCAGCGGTTGATACTGTTCCGCCACCCAGGCCGCCATCGACTGTGTGCCGGTGCCTTCTTTCAGGTAGCCCTGGTAGTTGCCGAATGTCTTGCGCTTGCTCTGCGTCATGCGCAGCAGCCAGCCGGGCTTGGTGGCCAGGTCCAGAAGTGTCGGCAAGGTCATTCTCAGCGGGATCGCCAGCCCGTTGCGCAGATCCCGATGCCTTTGCGCGTTCACCACCACATCAACGGTGATCACCAGCACCGTGGCCCCGGCGGCCTTGGCGTTTTCCAACAGGTACCGCGTGAAGTCTTTGTCCTTCATCACGTAAATCTGGAACCAGAAAGGCGTGCCAACCGCCTCTTTCAGGTCCCCGACCGAGCAGATCGACGGCGTGCACAGCGTGTAGGGAATGCCGGCCGCGTTGGCGGCGCGCAGGGCCTCGATCTCTCCGTTGGGATGCACGAAACCGGTCAGGCCGGTGGGCCCAAGGATAAGCGGGCTGGGCAGCTTATGTCCCAGAAGTTCCACCGCTTGCGACCGGTCCGAAACATCGCGCAACACCCGTTGTACCAGGTCTATATCCTCCAGACCTCGACGGTTCTGGCGCAGCGTTGCCTCGGTATAGGACCCGCCATCGACATATTCGAAGACCGCTTTGGGAATGCGTCTTCGCGCATGGAGGCGCAGGCTTTCGATATCGGGATAGACGCGCACTCGTTCAGGCCGACTGCCGTCCGAGCAGTTCGCCCGGATACGGGGTCAGGTCCAGTGCACAGGTCAAGGCTTCGCCCCGCCGCAGCACGCGGCACTCGCCCCGGTCGCGCCACTCTTTCAGTGGCAGGTCACTTCCAAACATGCGCACCTTCGATTGTCCAATAATCGGGTTTTCTGTTGGGACAATGGCACAACTTGGTGTTCACGCAAAGGGACAACCGACACTTCCCTGCTGTGCTCGCGACATGGAACACACTGAATTTATTCAAGAATACCACAGGATCACCGGATTGGAGCAGCCGCTGAGCAGAGCGCGGCTGCAGAATTCGGGCCAGACACGCGGGATAATGATCACGTCAATCGGATCGAAAGGTCAGGCTCGCACGGCCTCGGCCTGCGCCAGAATCCAGTCGCGGACCTGGATCGCTTCGGGCAACAAAGGCCGCGTTCTCGACCACACCAGGTAAAAGCCCTGCCCGGTCGCCCATTGCCACTCTGCGCGCGCGGCCAGCAGCCCCTGCTGGATCAAGCGGTCGGTCACGTGCTTCCAGCCAAAGGCAAACCCTTCGCCCGCCATTGCAGCTTGCAGAACAAGGGCGTAATCGTTCAGGCGCAACCCGCTGTTGGGCGTCGCCTCGCGGATGCCGAAATTGGCAAACCAATCGGACCAGCTGGGCCGTTCGCGCACGGGTTCTTCGAGGTGGATCAGACGTTGGCTGAGCAGGTTGGGCAGGCTGCGCAGGCCCACGGCCGCCGCCATGACACGTGGCGCGGCGACGGGATAGATCACCTCCATCGCGATCAGGGCGCTGTCGCAGCCCGGCCAGGTTCCATCCCCGCGACGCACCGCAAGGCTGATGTTTTCGGCGTCGATGTCCGGTTCGCGGTCGCTGGATTGCAGCCGCAAGTCGATCTGAGGATGGGCCGCCTGCAACCCGGCCAGTTGCGGCATCATCCAGTAGTTGTTGAAGGCCGTCGAGGCGCTCAGCGTCACGTAATCCGGCCGCGACAATTGCCGGATTGCAGCGGCGGAATGCGCCAGTTGTTCAAAGGCCCGCGTGACATCGGCCAACAGCCGTTCCCCCGCGGACGTCAGCGTGATCTTGCGATGGCTGCGCAGAAACAGCGCCACGCCCAGCGCCTCTTCCAACTGCTTGATCGAGGCGCTGACGGCCGGTTGCTGCACGTTCAACTCCTGCGCCGCGCGGGTAAAGGACCCAAGGCGGGCAGCGGCCTCAAAGACCACCAGATGGCGGGGGGAGCCAAGATGTTTCCAGAGCGCTTGCATAAACTGAGGTTATCCAAAGCATTGGGATTTTCAAGCGTCACAACGGCGATCACCGACACTATCATGCATCAAACTTCTGGAGGATAGCTCATGGCGCGCCGCAACCGACAATCCCGTGCCCGCACCGCCCCGACCGGCGCCGCCGTGCCTTCGCCGCACATACGTCGGACCCTGCCCTTTTTCGATCCGCTGGACGAAGAGCAACTGGTCAAGCTAGAGGCGCAGGTGGACTGGATCCTGCAAGAGGTCGGAATCGCCTTTCGCGACGACCCCGAGGCGCTGGAGTTGTGGAAAAAGCAGGACGTCAAGATCGAGGGCGACATCGTCCGCGCCCCCGCCGACTGGATCCGGTCGCTGTGCAGGCAGGCCCCGCAAGAGTTCACGCAGTTGGCGCGGAACCCAGACCGCTCGGTTGTGATCGGCGGCACCCATCAGGTCTTTGCGCCGATCTACGGCGCGCCGTTTGTGCGCGATCTGGAAGGCGGGCGGCGCTATGGCGACATGGCGGCCTTTCGCGATCTGGTGCGCCTGACCTACGCCTTGCCGCATCTGCACCACGGCGGCTTTGTCACCTGCGAACCCTGCGATGTTCCGGTCAGCAAAAGGCACCTCGACATGCTGCTGGCGCATATGACGCTAAGCGACAAGCCGCACCTTGGCGCCATCACGGAAATGAGCCGTGCGCAGGACAGCGTGGATATGGCCGAGATCGTCTTTGGCAAAGACGTGATGGAGCAAAACTGCGTGATCCTGGGCAACGTCAACACCAACTCGCCGCTCTTGGTCGACAAGGTCGTGACCGAGGCCGCGCGGGTCTATTCGACCCGTGGTCAGGGCATGATCGTTGTGCCTTTCATCCTGACCGGCGCGATGGGCCCGGTGTCCACAGCGGCCAGCGTCGCGCAGGCGGTGGCCGAGGCGATGATGGTCTGCGCCTATGTGCAGTTGCTGCGCCCCGGCGCGCCTTTTGTCATGGGCAACTTCCTGTCGTCCATGTCGCTGAAATCCGGCGCGCCCACCTTCGGCATGCCGGAACCGGTGATGTCGAACTACGCCATCGGCCAGCTGGCCCGCCGCGCCGGACTGCCACTGCGCTGCGGCGGCTCGCTGACGGCATCCAAGATCGAGGACGCCCAAGCCGCCTATGAAAGCGCTGACAGCATGCATTCGACCATGTTGGCGGGCGCGAACTTTGTACTGCACTCGGCGGGATGGCTGGAAGGTGGGCTGTGCACCGGGTTCGAAAAACTGGTCATGGATGCCGACCGCCTGGGCAGCTATCAAAAGGTGCTGGACCTGGGGCTGGATACCTCGGACGAGGCTTTTGCCCGCGACTCCTATGGCGAGGTTCCCCCGGGCGGGCATTTCCTTGGCTCGGGCCACACGATGCGGCACTACCAGACTGCTTTCTACGAACCCAAGCTCAGCGACAGCGAGAATGTCGAAAGCTGGGAAGAACAAGGCTCTCAGGACATGCGCGCCCGCGCCAACGCGCGGGTCAGGCAGATGCTGGCCGAATACCAGGAACCGCCTATCGACGCGGCCCTGAAAGAAGAACTCACCGCCTTTGTAGCCAAGCGCAAGGAAGAGCTGCCCGACGCCTGGTACTGACCCCGCCGTTTCAAACACCCCTCTCGCGCGCTTTGCCGGCGCGCGGACATGGCCCGCCATCAAGGGCCACACCAAGGAGCTTTTGCATGACCGACACGCTCGCCCAATCCACGCTGAACATCCAGACCGACGACAGTGCCCGCGGCAAACCCCTGCCCAGCCATGTCAAATGCGCCATCATCGGCGGCGGCGTCGTCGGATGCTCGATCCTCTTTCACCTTGCCAAGTTCGGCTGGAAGGACACCATCCTGCTGGAACGCAACGAGCTGACCAGCGGATCAAGCTGGCACGCAGCCGGACAGATCCACACCATCAGCTCGGACCCCAATATCTCGCGCCTGCAAAGCTATACCATCAGCCTGTACAAAGAGATCGAAGAGCTGTCGGGCCAGTCCGTCGGCCTGCACATGACCGGCGGGTTCTACCTGGCCTCGAACAAGACCTGGCATGACTATCTGAAGCGCGAACGGTCCAAGGCACGCTACATGGGCCTGCACCAGGAATGGATCAGCCCCACGGAACTGGCCGAGCGGCACCCGCTGATCGACCCCAAGCACTATTATGCCGCGCTTTGGGATGATCAGGACGGCGATCTGGACCCCTCGGGCACCACCTATGCCTTTGCCAAGGCCGCGCGGACGTTTGGCGCGCAGTATTTCACCCATACGCCAGTGACGGCGACCCGGATGCGCCCGGACGGGCTGTGGGAGGTCACAACCAGCCGAGGCACAGTCATTGCCGAGCACGTGGTGAACTGCGGCGGCCTTTGGGCGCGCGAGGTGGGCCATATGGCCGGGTTGAACCTGCCGGTTCAGCCGATGGAGCACCACTATCTGATCACCGACCGCATTGACGAGATCGCCAACTTCGGCTCGCGCCTGCCCTGCGGGATCGATTACGAGGCCAACATCTATTTCCGGCAGGAACGCGATGGCCTGCTGCTGGGAACTTATGAACCGGTCGGGGTTCCGTGGAAGGTCGGTGTCACTCCACAGGACTTTGGCCACGAACTGCTGCAGCCGAACCTCGAACACATCGCCGACAGGCTTGAACTGGGATTCGAGCGGATCCCGGCCCTGGCCGAGGCGGGCATCAAGGACACGATCAACGGCCCCTTCACCTTTGGCCCCGACGGCAACCCGATGATCGGACCGGTTCCGGGGATGCACAACTACTGGTGCGCTGTCGGTGTCATGGCGGGCTTCTGCCAGGGGGGCGGCGTCGGCCTGACCATGGCAGAATGGATGATCGATGGAGAGCCCAGCATCGATGTCTGGGCCATGGATGTCGCGCGCTTTGGCGACTGGGCGACACCCGATTGGGGCACCGTGAAAAGCTGCGAAAACTATGAGCGCCGCTTTGTCATGACCTTCCCGAACGAAACCCTGCCCAAGGGGCGACGCCAGCAGACCACCGCGCTTTATGACCGCTTCGTGCAGCGCGGCGCGGTCATGGGGCAGGCCTTTGGGCTGGAACATGTCTTGTGGTTTGCCGACGGCCCCGACGACGCGCACGAAGATCCGACGTTCGAGCGCAACCGATCGTTCGACTACGTCGCCAAGGAATGCGCCGCCGTGCAGACCTCGGTGGGCGGCATCGAACTGGCGAACTTTGCCAAGCACGAAATCAAGGGTCCCGGCGCGCGGGACTGGCTGAACCGGACCATGGCGGGTTACGTGCCCAAACCGGGCCGCATCACGCTGACGCCCATGCTGACCGAGAAAGGCCGCCTTTACGGCGATCTGACCATCGCCTGCCTTGGTGACGAACACTTCATGCTTTTCGGATCGGGCGCGATGCAGGACGCCCACAGCCGGTTCTTTGCCAAGACCCTGCCGCAGGGCGTGACGCATGAAAACCAGACGGGCGATTGGCACGGCATCGGCCTCAGCGGTCCGAAATCCCGCGAGTTGCTTCAGCGCATCACGCGCAAGGATGTTTCGGCCGAGGCGATGGCCTTCCGCGACTGCTGCCAGACCTTTGTCGGTGGCGTGCCGGTGATCCTGAACCGGATCAGCTTTTCCGGCGAACTGGGGTATGAAATCTACTGCCGCCCTCAATACCTGATCCGTCTGGCCGAGGCGATCGAAGAGGCGGGCGCCGACCTGGGCTACACCTGGTACGGCAACCGCACGCTGATGAGCCTGCGACTGGACAAGGGCTGGGGTGCCTGGGGGCTGGAGTTCCGTCCGGACTTCAACGCGGTTGAGGCCGGCATGGAAGTCTTCATCAACTGGAAAAAGGACTTTGTCGGCAAAGAACCCACGCTGAAGGCCCGCGAAGACGGGGTGGCCCGCAAACTGGTGACCCTGATCGTGGACACACAGATCGATGTGACACTGGACGAGGCGGTGATGAAAGACGGCGCGGCGGTCGGCTACATCACCTCGGGCGGCTATGCGCACCGGTCGCAAAAGTCGATGGCACTGGCCTATGTGGCCTCGGAGCACGCGGCCCCCGGCACCAAGCTGCAGGTCGAGATCCTTGGCATGCTGTGCGACGCCGAGGTTCTGGGCGGCCCGCTCTATGACGCCAACGGTGCGAACATGCGGGCCTGACCCCCCAAAAAACGGCCTTTGCGGCCGATCAACGCCGGGGCCCACGGCCCCGGCTTTTCTTGTTCAGGGCATCGGCAAGCCCCTTCTCTGGACCGCAAAACCCTTGATTTGGGATATTGGATCCAATATCCACACTGTCATAACTCTGCCCCACCCTGCGGTCCTGCCCGCCGATCGGGCACTTTTGCGTTGCGCCCCTAGGGGCCACATACGGAGATCCGCCATGACCCCTTCTGTCTTTTCCGGCACCATGCCCGCCCTGATGACGCCCTGCGGCGAAGATCGTCAGCCGAACTTCGACGCGCTGGTGCGCAAGGGGCAAGAGATGATCGCGGCGGGCATGTCGGCGGTGGTCTACTGCGGCTCGATGGGCGACTGGCCCCTTCTGACCGATGCGCAACGCATGGAGGGCGTCGAGCGTCTGGTCGCGGCGGGATTGCCCGTTGTCGTGGGCACCGGTGCGATCAACTCGAAATCCGCCGTGGCGCTGGCAGCACATGCGCAAAAGGTCGGCGCGGCGGGGCTGATGGTGATCCCGCGCGTACTGTCACGCGGCACCTCGGTTGCCGCCCAGCGCAACCATTTCAAGGCGATCCTGAACGCGGCCCCCGACATCCCCGCCATCATCTACAACAGCCCGGTCTATGGCTTTGCCACCCGCGCCGATCTGTTCTTTGACCTGCGCGCCGAGCACGCAAACCTGGTGGGCTTCAAGGAATTCGGCGGCAAGGACGACCTGCGCTATGCGGCCGAACACATCACCTCGCGCGATGATCAGGTCACGCTGATGGTCGGCGTCGACACCGAGGTCTACCACGGCTTCGTCAACTGCGGCGCGACCGGCTCGATCACCGGCATCGGCACCGCCCTGCCGAAAGAGGCGCTGCTGCTGGCAGCGCTCTGCCAGAAGGCCGCGCAGGGCCATGCCGAGGCGCGCCTGCGGGCCCGTGAACTGGACGAGGCGCTTGGCGTTCTGTCCAGCTTTGACGAAGGCACCGATCTGGTCCTTTACTACAAACACCTGCTCGTGCTGAACGGGGACGAGGATTACCGCCTGCATCTGAACGAAACAGACGCCCTGTCACCCGCACAACAAGGCTATTGCGAGGCGCAGTATAAACTTTTCCAGGCGTGGTTTGCCGATTGGTCCCGCCAGGGCGGGGTGATCGCCGAATGCATGTGATCGACAGCCACACCGGGGGCGAACCGACGCGGGTGCTGCTGGACCACGGGCCAGAACTGGGCGACGGACCGCTGGCAGAGCGGGCACGGCGGCTGGCCGAGGATCATCAAGGCTTTTGCGACGCCGTCCTGCGCGAACCGCGCGGCCAACCGGCCATGGTCGCGGCGCTGTTGGTGCCGCCGACACGCGACGACTGCGTTACCGGCGTGATCTATTTCGACGCGGGCGCGGTGCTGGGCATGTGCGGTCACGCCACCATCGGGCTGGCGGTGACACTGGCGCACCTTGGGCGCATCCCGTTGGGACGGCACCGGATCGAGACGCCGGTGGGCGTGGTCGAGGTCACGCTGAGCGATGCCAACACCGTGACGGTCACCAATGTCGAAAGTCGCCGCGTGCTGGATGCCGTCAACGTCGAAGTTCCCGGCCACGGTCCCGTCACCGGAGACCTCGCCTATGGTGGCAACTGGTTCTTCATCGTCGATCCCAGCCCCCTGCCCGTGACCGCGGCCAATATCCCCGCGCTGACCCAGCTCTCGATCACCCTGCGAGACACCGCCAATGCCAAGGGCATCAGCGGTGAAGAGGGCCAGCCCATCGACCACGTGATGCTGAACGAGCCACATCCCGATCACCCGGGCCAGTCCCGCAACTTTACCCTCTGCCCGGATGATGACTATGACCGGTCGCCCTGTGGCACCGGCAGTTCGGCGCGGCTGGCCTGTCTGGCCGCCGAGAGTCTCTTGGCGCCGGGTGAAGAGACCGTCCAGCACAGCGTGATCGGCAGCCGCTACCAACTGTCCTACCAGCCGGGCAAGGGCGGGGGCGTCATCGCCTCGATCACCGGGCAGGCCTTTGTGCATGCCGAATCCCGGCTGCTGTTCAGCCCCCAAGACCCCTTCCGGGGCGGGATCCTGTTGTGACGCCCGGCCCAACCGCGCGGATCGTCGTGATCGGTGCCGGAGTGGTGGGCATCAGCATCGCGCTGGAGCTGCAGCGGCGCGGGCGCGAGGTGCTGGTACTGGACCGCAGCGGTGTGGCGGCCGAGGCCTCATACGGGAACGCCGGGGCCTTTGCCTTCAGCGCCGTGGTCCCTCTGGCGACGCCCGGCATCATGCGCAAGGCACCGAAATGGCTGCTTGACCCGATGGGTCCCCTGTCGATCCCGCCGGCCTATGCACTGCAGATTGCGCCATGGATGCTGCGCTTTTGGCGCGCCAGCCGGGCCGACCGCTACGAGGCTGCTGTCGCCGCCCAGTCCGCCCTGATGGCCCATTGCCGCGAGGCGACCGAGCGCCAGATCGCCTTGACCCAGGCCGAGAGCCTGATCCGGCGTGAAGGCCAGCTTGAAGTCTACGAAGGCGCGGCGGGCTTCAAGGCGGCCTGGCCCGGCTGGCAGGCCGCAAGCCGACACGGGGTGCAGGTCGAGACGCTGACCTCAGCCGGTGCCCTGACCGAGCTACAGCCCGGACTTGCGCCGCAATTCACACACGGCGTCTTTACGCCAAACTGGATGAACACCACCGATCCGAGCCTTTGGACCCACCACCTGGCCAGACACTTCGAGGCCCTGGGCGGACAGATCGCCACTGTCCCGGTTCAAGAGCTGCACCAAAGCGACGCCGGCGTAACGCTTGTCACCCCCCAGGGCGTGATCACTGCGCCCCATGTGGTTGTCGCGGCCGGGGCCTGGTCGCACAAACTCGCCCGCCGCCTGGGAGATCGCATCCCGCTGGAAACTGAACGTGGGTACAACACCACCTTTTCCGAGTGCCCCTTAGACCTGCGCACCCAGTTGACCTTTGGCGACCATGGGTTTGTCGTGAACCGGCTGGGGTCAGGCTTTCGCGTCGGCGGGGCGGTCGAACTGGGCGGGCTGAAGCTGCCTCCGCGCTACCGGCGCGCGGATGTGTTGCTGGCCAAGGCCGCGCGCTTTCTGCCCGGGTTGCCGACCTCGGGCGGCACCCAATGGATGGGCTTTCGTCCCTCGCTGCCCGACAGTCTGCCAGTGATCGGCCCTGCGCCAAAGGCACCGGGCGTGACCTATGCCTTTGGTCACGGCCACCTGGGCCTGACCCAATCGGCCGGCACGGCAGAGCTGGTCGCCGATCTTGTCACCCGCCAGCCCCCCGCCCTGTCACTTTCGCCCTTCGCCGCCGACCGGTTCTGAACCGCTCTGCTTTCCCACTGACCCCAATAGGGATAGGGTCCCACGACCACCCAACCCACAAAGGACACGCATTTGCCGCCCTCCCGCGCCGTGACGCCCCAAAGCCTGCCTGACCTGATCGCCAAGGACCTGCGCGAGCGCATCCTGAGCGGCGAACTGGCCGAGGGCGAGGCAATCCGACAGGAAGCCCTGGCCGAGGACTACGCCGTGTCGCGCATGCCGGTTCGGGAGGCTTTGAAACGTCTGGACGCCGAGGGTTTGGTCCAACTTGCCGCCAATCGCGGTGCCACCGTGACACGGCATTCACTGGACGAGATTGGCGAGATTTTTGATCTGCGCGTCCTGCTGGAGGTCGACCTCTTGCGCCGTGGTCTGCCCGCGATGACAGAGGCGGATTTTGACACCTGCGCCGGGATTCTCGACCAGATGGAGGCGTCTTATGCCTCGGACGACGTGGCAGCCTGGGGAGCATTGAACTGGGCCTATCACGCGGCCTTTTATGCCAAGGCCGGGCGCGGTTTGACCCATGACCTGTTGGACCGCATCAACCTTTTGTGCGACCGCTACGTGCGCATGCACCTCAGCGTGATGGGACAGCGCGGCACGGCCAAGCAAGAGCACCGCGACCTTCTGGTCCTGGCGCGGGCAGGCCGGGTGGAGGACGCAGCAGACCTGCTGACCCGCCACATCCAGCGCACCCGTGCCGAGCTGATCGAGATGATCGCGACCAAGCGCGGTGCTGACACAGGCTAAAGGGCCGTGTGCATCGCATAGCCGGAATGAAAGACCATCCGGACCGAGGTGATCACCGCGCCCCCCGCCTGCGTGGTCCGGTTCAGGACAAACAGCCCTTCGCCTTCGGCGCACCCAAGCACCCGCGCGTCATGTGCCGTGGCTGCTGTTGCGGACAGGGTGAAATCCCCGCCATCAAAAGGCGCTTCGCGCACCAGCCATTCGTTCGGGCTGAAACTGGCAAAGGCTTCGTCCCGCGCCGCCGGGACGGCATCAAGGTTGATCCACCGATCCTCGTGCACATAGGGCGCGCCATTGGCTGTATAAAGCGTTTGAAGATGCAGTTGCGGCTGGTCGGCCCCGGTCTGCAGGCGCGTCAGCACATCCGGTGGCGGCACGGCGATAGCGCGGTGCAGGACCGAGAACTGGAACGACGCGCCCTTGCTTTCGATCTCGTCCCGGATCACGGGGATGTGGAACCGCGCCAGCCGTACGGGGGTCAGCGCAACACGGGTTCCTGCCTTGCGACGGCGCTCAAGCAGGCCCTCTTCGGCCAGGCCGCGCAGGGCCCGGTTCATCGTTGCACGTGCGCAACCGAACTCTGCGGCCAAATCCGTTTCGTGCGGGATATACTCACCCGGTTGCCATTCGCGACGACTGATGCGTTGGCGGATCTGGTCCTGAATGACCTGCCAGGACGAGGGTGCACCGCTCACAGGTCCTGCCTCAGACTGGCGATTGCCCGGGCGTAGGCGGCCTCGATCGCGGGACGTGCCACGTGGGTGCCGTCCTGCACCATGTGGCGTCCGGCGGTCCAGACATTGCGGATCATTCGGTCGTCTCCGGCAAAGATGAAACTGTCCAACACGGTGTCCCCTGTCAGCCCCCGCAGGTCAATATGATCGCCGTCCAGCGACAGCAGATCCGCGAACTGTCCGGGGGCGATCTGCCCGGTCTCGCGCCCGGCGGCCAGGGCGCCGCCTTCCAGAGCCGCCTCAAAGACCCTGCGGCCCGTAGAGCGCGTGGTCGAGGCCAGCGCCGCGCGGGACCGGTCACGCAGCCGTTGCGAATAGTCCAGCGTGCGCAGCTCTTCACTCAACGAGATCCGGATGTTGCTGTCTGACCCAACGGCGATCCGCCCCCCCGCCTGCAAGAAGCGCACGCCGTCAAAGATGCCGTCGCCGAGGCTGGATTCGGTGATCGGGCACAGGCCCGCAACCGCCCCGCTTTGCGCAAGGCCCAGGGTTTCATGCGGCAGCATCTGCGTGCAATGGATGAAGGTCATACCCGGATCGGGGTCCATGTGGTGCAGCACCCACTCGACCGGGCGCTGCCCGTAGGCCGCCAGAATCTCGTCAACCTCGGCCTGCTGTTCCGCCAGGTGCATGTGCATCGGGCCCGAGGTCAGGGCGCGCAAATCGGGCAGCCCCTCGGGGGCGACGGCCCTCAGACTGTGGGGGGCCACCCCCATGCAGGCATCGCCGGGCAGTCCCGAGACACCCTGCGCTGCCGCGTCATACAGTTGCGCGAACTGGTCCGGCGTTGTGCCGAACCGGCGCTGCCCTTCGGTCAGCGCGCGCCTGTCACAGCCGCCGAACTGGTAGTGCACCGGCAAGAGTGTCAGACCGATGCCGCTATCGCCCGCAGCTGCGGCAATGCGAAGCGACATCTCGGCCGGATTGGCATAGGGATGCCCGTCCGGCTGGTGATGCAGATAGTGAAACTCGACATTGGTGGCATAGCCCGCCTCCAGCATCTCCATCTGCACAAAGGCGGCGATGGCCTGAACGTGATCTGGGGTCAGCCGTTCCAGAAACCGGAACATGAGCTTGCGCCAGGTCCAGAAACTGTCGTGCGCTTGCGGCCCGCGCCGCTCGGTCAGACCGGCCATGGCGCGCTGAAAGGCATGGCTGTGCGCATTCACCGGCGCAGGCAGAAGGATCGGCACCAGATGATCTGCAACCTTCGGCGCATTGGCCGCGACCGATGAAATGCGTCCGTCCGCATCCAAATTGACCAAGACCGCGCTTTGCCACCCCTCCGCCGTCAGCGCCTGCTCGGCCCAGATCCGTGTCATCACTTTCATCCGTTGACAGATATTAAGTGCAGACATAATATTTTTATGTTCACATTAGTCAAGGTGAGTCATGCTTCTGGAAAACGCGCGTGTCGCCACGCTGACCGGCCCCGTCGGGCTGGGCCTGATCCCAGACGGCGCACTTGTGGTGCGGGGAACAGACCTGATGTGGGTCGGCCCGCGGGGCGCGCTGCCGGACAAGTTCTCGGACGAGGATCGCCTTGACCTGCAGGGGCGTCTTGTCACGCCGGGCCTGATCGACTGTCACACCCATCTGGTGCATTGCGGCCACCGGGCCCGGGAATTCGAAATGCGGCTGGAGGGCGCGAGCTACGAACAGATCGCCCGCGCGGGCGGTGGGATCGTTTCGACCGTGGAAGCCACCCGGGCGGCCAGCGCATCAGACCTGCTGGCCAGCGCCCTGCCAAGGGTTGACGCGCTGATCGCCGAAGGGGTCACGACAGTCGAAATCAAATCCGGCTATGGTCTGGACATCGAGACCGAGCTGCGCATGCTGCGCACCGCCCGGAAGATCGCACACGAGCGCCCGATCTCCGTGCGCACCAGCTTTCTGGGCGCCCACGCCGTGCCCAAGGATCAGGACGCAGACACCTATCTGACCGACATCTGCCTGCCAGCACTCGAAGCCGCGGTGGCAGAGGGTCTGGCAGACGCCGTTGACGGCTTCTGTGAAGGCATCGCCTTTTCGCCAGACCAGATTGCCCGGGTCTTTGATCGCGCGACCGAACTTGGCGTGCCGGTCAAGCTGCATGCCGAGCAGCTTTCGAACCTCGGCGGTGCGCGGCTGGCGGCCTCTTATTCCGCGCTGTCGGCGGATCATCTGGAATATGCCTCGGACGCGGACGCGGCGGCCATGGCCCGCGCCGGCACCGTCGCGGTCCTGCTGCCCGGCGCGTTCTACACCCTGCGCGAAACCACGCTGCCGCCGATCGGGGCGTTGCGCGCCCACGGCGTGTCGATGGCCCTGGCGACAGACAGCAACCCCGGCTCGTCGCCCATGACCTCGGTCCTTCTGGCGATGAACATGGGCGCCACCCTTTTCCGCATGACGCCGACCGAATGCCTGACCGGCACAACCCGACATGCCGCGCAAGCGCTCGGGTTGCAGGACCGGGGCACGTTGGCCGCAGGGCAGCGCGCCGATCTGGCGATCTGGGATGTCGAGGACCCGGCCGAGCTGACCTATCGCATCGGGTTCAACCCGCTGTGGCGGCGGATGTATGGCGGAGTTTTCCAATGATTCAGGTGACCCCCGGCAGCGTCTCGCTGCCTGATCTGCGCAGGCTTTGGCATGGCGGAGAACCCATTCAACTCGATCCCTCGGCCCGCCCGGCGATCGAAGCCGCGGCGACCGTGGTCGCGCAGGCCGCCCGAGGCAAGCAGGCGATTTATGGGATCAACACCGGGTTCGGCAAGCTGGCCTCGGTGCGCATCGATCCCGACGACACGGCGCAGTTGCAGCGCAACCTCGTGCTCAGCCACTGCTGCGGGGTCGGCGCGCCGTTGGATCTTGGGACCACGCGGCTGATGATGGCGCTGAAACTGATCTCGGTCGGGCGCGGGGCCTCGGGTCTGCGATGGGACACGGTGGCTCTGTTGCAGGATCTGCTGGACAGGGGAGTGACGCCGGTTGTGCCCTCTCAGGGCTCGGTCGGGGCCTCGGGCGACCTTGCGCCACTGGCGCATATGGCGGCCACCCTGATCGGCGAGGGCGAGGCCTTTTTCCAAGGCGCACGCATGTCGTCGGCAGAGGCCCTGTCGCGTGCCGGACTTCGCCCGGCCACGCTGGGCCCCAAGGAAGGACTTGGCCTGCTGAACGGCACCCAGTTCTCGACCGCTTGCGGGCTGGTCGGTCTCTTTCGGGCGCTTGACCTGCTGAATGAGGCCGTTGCGGTGTCCTGCCTGTCGACCGATGCGATCATGGGCTCGACCGCACCGCTGCACCCGGCGGTGCATGTCCTGCGCGGCCATGCCGGGCAGATCGACGTCGCCGAGGCCATGCGCGCCGCCATGGCAGGCTCTGAAATCCGCGACAGCCATCGCGAGGGCGACACCCGCGTGCAGGACCCCTATTGCATCCGCTGCCAGCCGCAGGTCACCGGCGCGGCACTGGACCTTCTGCGTTTTGCCGGGCGCACGCTCGAGATCGAGGCGAACGGCGTTTCGGACAACCCGCTTGTGCTGACAAGCGACGGCCAGATCGTGTCAGGCGGGAACTTCCACGCCGAGCCCGTGGGATTTGCCGCCGACCAGATTGCGCTGGCGCTTTCCGAGATCGGCGCGATTGCCCAGCGCCGCATCGCCCTGATGGTCGATCCGACCCTCAGCCACGACCTGCCGCCTTTTCTGACACCAAAACCCGGCCTGAACTCGGGCCTGATGATCGCCGAGGTCACCACAGCCGCACTGATGAGCGAAAACAAGCATCTGGCCAATCCCTGCTCGACCGACAGCACGCCGACCTCGGCCAACCAGGAAGACCACGTTTCAATGGCGGCCCATGGTGCGTTGCGGCTGGGACGGATGGCGGACAACCTGTCGGTGATCCTGGGGGTTGAACTGCTCTGCGCCGCGCAAGGCGTCGAATTCCGCGCGCCGCTGCGGACCAGCGCGCCCTTGACGGCGGCGATGGGAGTATTGCGCGCGCAGGTCCCTGCCCTGGACGACGATCGCTACATGGCACCGGACATCGAGGCCGCCTCGGCGCTGGTGCGCGACGGGGCCATTGCCCGGGCCAGCGGGGTACGTTTGGCCGCCGCAGAGGCCAGGACATGACCCCGGTCGAAATCACCAGCGGCGACAGCCCCTTGATCCTGGGGCTGCCTCACACCGGCACCCATGTGCCGGACGGCATCCGCGCCGATCTGACGCCGCGCGGGCAGATGCTGGCGGACACGGACTGGCATGTAGATCGTCTCTATGCAGATCTGTTGCCCGGCGCGACGACGGTCAGGGCGACCTTTCATCGCTACGTGATCGACGCCAACCGCGACCCGTCGGGGCAAAGCCTCTACCCCGGACAGAACACCACCGGTCTGGTGCCGCTAACCGATTTTGACGGCGTGCCGCTTTGGCGCGTCGCGCCCTCTGAGGCCGAAATCGCCCGGCGCAGGAACACTTATCACGCCGCTTACCACGCCGCATTGGCGGGTGAGATCGCGCGCATTCGGGCGCTGCACGGGGTGGCGATCCTCTATGATTGCCACTCGATCCGGTCGCAGATCCCCTTTCTGTTCGACGGCCCCCTGCCCGACTTCAACGTCGGCACCAATGGCACCACCACCTGCGCCCCCGAGATCGAGGCGCTGGTGGCCCATATCTGCGAGGACGCGCAGGGCTTCACCTCGGTCACCAACGGCCGCTTCAAGGGCGGCTGGACCACACGCCATTATGGCCAGCCCCGGAACGGCGTGCATTCCATCCAGATGGAACTGGCCCAGTCCACCTATCTGCAGACCGAAACCCCGCCCTTTGCCTTTGCGCCTGACAAGGCAGACAAGCTGCGCCCGCACCTGCAGGCCATCCTGCAGGGCCTTCAGACCCTCGCCCCAACGCTGAAAGGAAGATCATGACCGATCCGCGCCATAAAATTCGCGACGTCTATCCGCCGACCGGCCCCGAGATCACCGCCAAGTCCTGGCAGACCGAGGCGGCGATGCGGATGCTGATGAACAACCTGCACCCGGACGTGGCCGAGAACCCGCACGAGTTGGTGGTCTATGGCGGCATCGGCCGCGCCGCCCGCACCTGGCAGGATTTTGACCGCATCGTTGCGGGTCTGCAGGACCTTGAAGACGACGAAACGCTGCTGGTGCAATCGGGCAAGCCCGTCGCAATCGTCCGCACGCAGAAAGACGCCCCGCGCGTGTTGATCGCCAACTCGAACCTCGTGCCCCATTGGGCAACCTGGGAGCATTTCAACGCGCTCGATAAGAAGGGGTTGATGATGTACGGCCAGATGACCGCCGGGTCCTGGATCTACATCGGCACGCAGGGCATTGTGCAGGGCACCTATGAAACCTTTGCCGAGGCGGGCCGCCAGCACTATGGCGGCGACCTGACCGGGCGCTGGATCCTGACCGGGGGCCTGGGCGGCATGGGCGGCGCGCAGCCCCTGGCGGCGGTCTTTGCCGGTGCCTGCTGCCTGGCGGTCGAGTGTGACGAGACCCGCGCCGATTTCCGCATCCGCACCCGCTATTGCGACGCCAAGACCCACGATCTGGACGAGGCACTGGCCATGATCGCGCGCTGGACCGAGGCCGGAGAGGCCAAGTCGGTCGCGCTGATCGGCAACGCGGCGGATGTGTTTCCGCAGATCCTCGACCGCGCCCAGGCGGGGGGCATGTGCCCTGACATCGTGACCGATCAGACCTCGGCCCACGACCCGGTGCACGGCTACCTGCCACAGGGGTGGAGCGTCGCCGACTGGCGCGCGCGCCAAACCACCGATCCCAAGGGTGTCGAGACGGCCGCCCGCGCCTCGATGCGGGTGCAGGTCGCGGCCATGGTGGCCTTTCACGAAATGGGCGTGCCCACGGTCGACTATGGAAACAACATCCGGCAGATGGCGCTGGAAGAGGGGTTGGAGACGGCCTTTGCCTTCCCCGGCTTTGTGCCGGCCTACATCCGACCGCTTTTCTGCAAGGGCATCGGCCCTTTCCGCTGGTGCGCCCTGTCGGGCGACCCCGAGGACATCCGAAAGACCGATGCCGCGATGAAGCGGCTGTTTCCGGACAACACCCATCTGCACCGATGGCTGGGCATGGCATCAGAGCGGATCGCTTTTCAGGGGCTGCCCGCGCGGATCTGTTGGATTGGCCTTGGCGATCGGCATCGCGCCGGGTTGATGTTCAACGAGATGGTCGCCAGCGGCGAGCTGAGCGCGCCGGTTGTGATCGGCCGCGATCATCTGGACAGCGGCTCTGTCGCCTCGCCCAACCGCGAAACCGAGGCAATGAAGGATGGCTCGGACGCCGTCTCTGACTGGCCGCTGCTGAATGCCATGACAAACGTCGCCTCGGGTGCCACCTGGGTCTCGCTTCATCATGGCGGTGGGGTCGGCATGGGCTTTTCGCAACATGCGGGCGTGGTGATTGTCGCCGACGGGACCAAGGATGCGGCCAGGCGGCTGGAGCGGGTTTTGTGGAACGACCCGGCCTCGGGTGTGTGGCGGCACGCGGATGCGGGGTATGACACCGCGATTGCCTGCGCCAAAGAGCACGGGTTGCGCCTGCCCGGCATCCTTGGCTGACGCAGGTCGCACATGAAAAAACGCCGCCCCGGTCATGGGACGGCGTTCAAGGGCTCGGTGAGTTTGGATCAGGCGGGTTTTGGCGCCTTGGCTGCCCAGAGGATCATGAACAAGATCACCGCCGCTGCCAGATCGATGGCAAAGATTGCCCAAAAGGCCCAGGACACGACCCCGAAGAGCGCCATCGCGCTCGACAACGAGGCCGGCATGCCGACCAAGGCCATCGCGAGAAAGGCGATCCAGGCCACCCAGCGCATGCCGCGTCGCAGGCCGAGGCCCAGAAGCGACCACAGCACGATTGCGATCAGCATCGGCAGCGCCTGTGTCGAAAAGGCCAGGACCAGCGGCACCAGGTGCAGGGCGGCCGAGAGGAACAGCAGGCCAGAGGCAACGGTATATCTTGAATCAGTCATCTGGCGTGTCCTCACTCGGTTGGGCAGGGCTGGCCTGCAATGCCCCAGGCGATCATGTCGTCGACATGCTGCTGCAGGCTATAAGGCGCCGGTTCGCGGGTGCCGCCGGGGTTCCACCCCCAAAGCACCGGACCGTTCAGGCTGGCATCATGGATCAGGTGATCCACCAATCCCATCCAGTCACGTCCGCCATTGCGGTCGGGATCTTTCAGCTGTTCACAGATCTCCAGCGCGCTCTTGTCGAACCAGACAAACTCGACCGGGGCCAGTTGCCATTCGATGCCGAACCGCGGCGACGCATGGGGTTCGGTGTCCAGGTCATCCGAGGTGATGTGGCAGGTCTGGCAGGGCAGGAACTCGGCCCCGATCCGGCTTTCGCCGGCCTTGATGTTCATCCCGTGCGGGCGGGTTTCGCCATAGCTTGGCCCCGACCACATCGGAATGTTGCGGTCGTCCACATGGCAGTTGGCGCAACGCGGGTGGCTGGCCACCTCGTAGATACGCTGGAATGCCTCCAGCCCCTGGGATTCAGAGACCGACCCCTCGGCGGGGATGTTGACGACAGCAGGCGCGTCGTCCGCAGCAAGCGCAGGGACAGCGAGTGCGGACACAAAGACAGACATTGGGGCCGCGAGTGCAAATGTTCTCATGGTCAGGATCCTCAGACGAAGTCGATGTGCTTGTTGAACGGCATTTCGCGGATGCGTTGGCCGGTGGCCGCGAAGATCGCGTTGCCCAGCGCAGGGGCCGACGGCGGGATCGGGGGTTCCCCGAACCCACGGATCTTTTCGCCGTTCTCAAGCGCGCGGAACTGGATCTCGGGGCATTGGTACAGACGCATAGCCTCGTGAGCGTGATAGTTCGTCTGCTGTGCCATCCCGTCGGAATAGGTGATCTCGCAGTTGATTGCGTGCCCAAGGCCAAAGACGATGCCGCCCTCGGCCAGGTTTTCAAGGTTCACCGGGTCGATGACCTTGCCGACATCCGCCGCCATCCAGGCCTTGTCGATCTTGATGCCGTTGCCGGTCATCACGACCTCGACCACGGTTGCCACGGGCACACCGAAGCTGAAGCCATAGGCCACACCCCGGCCGCGGTTCTCGCCCACCTTGGGCCCGTTCCAGGAACTGAGCTCTCCTACGGCTTCAAGCACTTTGACCGACACGTCGTGACCCATCAGGCGGATCCGCTCTTGCAGCGGATCGGCACCGGCGGCGTGAATGGCCTCGTCCAGCAGCGTCTCGTAGATAAAGACGTTGGGACCCGCGCCCACGGCACGCCAGGACGACACCGGCGCAAGCGCCTGGGTGATGTAGGACCGCACCCGCAGGTTGGGCAGGTTGAACATCGGCGCGTCCCAGGCCCCTTCGTGCAACTGCGCGTCCGGGCCGGGCAGGCTCATGCCCATGCGGCCCATCTGTGACCGCATCACCGATTGACCGGCGATCTGGACGTCCATCGAGGTGACCTTGCCATCCTTCACCTTGGCCACACCGCGGCCCATGGTGATGTGACGCGGGAAGTCATGCGCAAAGTCCTCTTCCCGCGAATAGGTCATCTGGATCGGAGTGCCCCGCATCTGGTTGGCAATCTCGGCTGCCTGCCTGATGAAGTCGAACTCGAGCCGGTGACCAAAGCTGCCGCCCATGAACATGTTGTGCAGGTGCACGTTGTCCTGATCGATGCCGGTGATTTCGGCCACGATCTGTTCGACGAACTGCTGGATCTGGTGACCTGTCCAGATGTCGACGCGGGTCTCCGTAACAAGGATCGTTGCGTTCAGCGGTTCAAGCGGCGCGTGCGCGATGTAGGGCGAACGGTACTCACCCGTGACGACCTCACCCTCGGCGGCTTCGACGTCACCCACAACCCGCGCCTCGGCGTTCAGGCTGTCTTCGGTAAAGCTGTCAGACAGGACCTTCCAATGGGTTTCCTGCTCTGCCGGATAGGGCGCCGGACCCCAGTCAAAGGTGATCGCCTCGGAGGCCTGAATGGCGCGCCATGTATTGTCGGCCACGACGGCCACGCCGCCGGTGATCTCGAGGATCTTGTCAACGCCGGGCATCGCTTGCGCGGCAGAAGCGTCGTAGCTGTTCATTGCCCCGCCCTGGCGCGGGTTCACCTTGATGGCGGCATATTTCATGCCGTCGGTGCGGAAATCGATGCCATAGGTCATGGTGCCAGTGGATTTCTGGACGATATCGACCCGCTCCATCGGCTTGCCGACAAGGCGCCACTCCTTGGGATCGCGCAGCTTGGCCCGCGTGACGGGTTCGATCTGCGCGGCAAGTCCGGCCAGCTTGGTGTAGGGCAGCTCGGTCCCGTCGGGCAGTATGACCGCCCCGCGCGCCGTCTTGAGTTGCTCGATCGGCACGCCACTTTGCTGCGAGGCCGCCAGCTTCAGCGTCTCTCGCGCGCAGGCACCGGCGTGGCGCAGCTTGTCATAGACGTCGGGCATTGCCGAGGATCCGCCGGTGGCCATCATCGGCAGGGCCAGCTTAACGATACCGCCAAGGAACCCGCGCACGCGCTCGGCCGTCGGGCTGTTGTCGTACAGCGGGTACCCGGCCATCGCGTCCGTTGCGGCGATGTTGTAGTAGGCACGATCCGGCACGCCAAAGCTGACCTCGACCTGATCCAGTTCGATGTCCAGTTCTTCGGCGATCAGCGCGGCCTGGGCGGAAAACACCCCCTGCCCCTTGTCGGCATGGGTGGCAATCAACGTGACCTTGTCGCTGTCGATGATCACCCAGGGATTGAAACTGGCCGAGCCTTTCGGCAGATCGTCCAGGTTGGGGTTCGGAAAGGGGCGTTGCGCGGCGAAGACGCCAAAGGCAACACCGCCGGCGACTGCGGCGGACCCGATCAGAAAGGTGCGGCGGGCGATTGTTCCTGCACGGCTCATGATCAGGCCTCGTTCAGCTTGGCAGCGGCGGATTTGACCGCGGCGCGGATGCGGACGTAGGTGCCACAGCGGCACAGGTTCCCGGACATGACCGCGTCGATCTTTTCGTCCGAGGGATCGGGATCGAAATCCAGAAGCATCGCGGCCTGCATGATCTGGCCGGACTGGCAGTATCCACACTGCGCCACCTGGTGTTCGACCCAGGCCTCTTGCACGGCGTGCAGGCTGCCCGGCTGGCCCAGCCCCTCGATCGTGGTGATCTCGGCGCCCTCTTCGATGTTCGAGGCCGGAAGCTGGCACGAACGCACGGCCATGCCGTCGACGTGAACGGTGCAAGCGCCGCATTGCGCCACGCCACACCCATACTTGGGCCCCGTAATGTTCAACTCATCGCGCAGGATCCACAAAAGGGGCATGTCCGCTTCGACATCCACGTCGTGTTCCGTTCCATTGACCGTCAATTTCACAGCCAGCCTCCATCCGTTGATGACTGACCCAGACGTAGTCGCCATCTCATCTGCGCAGAAGCGACCGACCGCGCCACTTTAATTGCAAATCGCGCCAAACTGCATTGCGGCGACTGGCACGAACTGGAAGGCTCTCATACTATCCGGTTCAAAGGAGACGTTCCGATGACCACCCGCTACCGCATGGCCGACAGCCTGACCCAGGCCTGCATTTTTCTGGATCTGGACCCCGCACGAGTTCTGCGTGCCTCGGGTCTGCCGGCTGATTGGCTTGAACAGGGCCAAAACGACGTTGACGGAAAAACCGTGTTTCGGATCTGGAGTGCGATTGCCGCCGAGGCCGACCGCGCCGACACCGCGCTGGAACTGGCCATGGCCTATGCGCATGGCCCTTTTGTCCCCCCTGTTCTGGCGTTCTCTTGCGCCGATACTGTCTTTGTCGGATGGGAACGACTGGCCGTCTTCAAACCCATCATCGCACCGATGGAAATGAAGGCCGACAGGGATGACAAAGCCGCAATGCTGGAATTGTCGGTGTCGGTCCCGGGGGAACGGATCGACAGCTGCATGGAACAGTTCGAGATGGTCTATCTGACCGAATTGGTCCGAACGCATACGGGTCGCAAGATCACGCCGCTGGACATCGAAACACAGAACGACTGGAAGGACGCCACAAAGATCGTCGACTTTCTTGGTGTCACGCCAAAACGCACGGGACGGACGCGCCTGATCCTGCGATCCGAAGACGCCGACTTGCCTCTGATCTCGCGCAGCAAGGCCTTGTGGGACACGCTTGAACCGCAGTTCACGCGGCAACTGCAAGAACAAAGCAACGGCACGACGATGGTGTCGCGCGTCCGGCGTGTTCTGGTGGACGGGTTGCCCGGTGGCTGCACCACGGCCGACCAGATCGCCAAGCGCCTGAATGTCTCGAAGCGCAGCCTGCAGCGGCGCCTGACCGAAGAGGGATCAAGCGTGCAGATGTTGCTGAACGAAGTGCGGTCCGAGATGTCCGAGCATTACCTGCGCGACAGTGATCTGAGCGTCCCCGAGATCAGCCATCTGCTGGGCTTCCGCGACACCAGTTCGTTCTTTCGCGCATTCCACGGCTGGACAGGGACCACGCCGGGTTCGTTTCGCACCGATGCCGGACCGAACCTGCACTGATCGCATGATCAAAAGGGGAATGGTGGGTGATAAGAGATTCGAACTCCTGACATCTTCGATGTGAACGAAGCGCTCTACCACTGAGCTAATCACCCGGTCCCGGAGCTATTACTAGCCCCTTTGGGACAACGCAAGAGGTATCGTTTTCCCCGGACCGCACATTCGAAATCCACCGCTTGGATCGGGGCCGCGGGGCGGCCCTGTTCTGCATTGAATGTGCCGCCTCGCAGCAAATAGTTGCAAATTACCCTGTCTTTTCGGGCCACAAGCCATCCGCAGGACGCTTGTTTTTTTCACATATTTCTTGCGTGTGCATAATTTTTGGCGCTAGGCTCGATACCACATTGCGATCACGCCGCGTTTGCATGCGGACAAGTGACACCATTGTGACTTTAGAACTGGGGGAAAGAATGAAGAAACTGGTTTTGACTGCGGCAACTCTTGCCGCCTTCACAACAACGGCGGTCGCCGAACCAAGCAAAAATGCGAAGATGAGTGCAGACGAACTGCGCAACGACATGGTCGTGTCATCGCACAGCGCGCTGCCGAGCAATTCGATGGCTATCTTGGTCCTGCTCGCGGTTGTTGTGTTCGTCCTGGCAGCATCGGGCAATGGGTACTACTACACGATGAGTGATGAGCGCCTGAAGACCGACATCAAGAAGGTCGGCATGAAGAATGGTCTGCCCATCTATCAATTCCGCTATGTCGGCGTAGAGAACCACGTGTTCGAAGGCGTTTTGGCGCAGGACGTCCAAAAGATGTACCCGGATGCCGTCATGGAGACGGAACAAGGCTATCTGGCCGTGAACTACGATGCCATCGGCATCGAGGTCCGCGTGATCCAGTAAGACCTGCCAATTCGCGACCACAAGCGTTGCAGAAAACGGCCAGATCCCGCGATCTGGCCGTTTTTCGTTGGATAAAAAAGAAAGAGCCCCGGAAACCGGGGCTCTGTCTTTTTTTGATTGATGTCCAGATCTAGTGCGCGACCGGCGGCGTCGCCTCTTGCGCATGTGACTTGGCAGCCGCCGCAGCCTCTTCGGCCGCTTCGTCCCATTCCACGGCTTCCGGCTCTTCGGTCAGGGCCAGCTTCAGCACTTCCGAGACATGCTCGACCGCGATGATTTCCAGCCCGTCTTTGACGTTGTCGGGCAGCTCGGCCAGATCTTTTTCGTTCTCTTTCGGGATGAGAACGGTCTTGATCCCACCGCGCAGCGCCGCCAGCAACTTTTCCTTCAAACCGCCGATCGGCATCGCATTGCCGCGCAGGGAAACCTCGCCAGTCATCGCGATATCCTTGCGCACCGGAATGCCCGTCAGAACCGAGACAATCGAGGTCACCATGGCCAGACCGGCCGACGGACCATCCTTGGGCGTCGCACCATCGGGCACGTGCACGTGGATGTCGATCTTGTCGAACTTCGGCGGCTTCACCCCGATCTCGGGGCTGATCGAGCGCACATAGCTCGAGGCCGCCTCGATCGATTCCTTCATCACGTCGCCCAGCTTGCCGGTGGTCTTCATCCGACCCTTGCCCGGCAGTTTCAGCGCCTCGATGTGAAGCAGATCGCCGCCGACGCTGGTCCAGGCCAGACCGGTGACAACACCCACCTGGTTTTCATCCTCGGCCAGACCGTAGCGATGCTTCCGAACACCCAGAAAGTCATCAAGGTTGTCTGCGGTCACGGTGACCTTGTCAGCCTCTTTCTTGACGATCTTGGTCACGGCTTTCCGCGCCAGCTTGCTGAGCTCGCGTTCCAGGTTCCGCACGCCCGCTTCGCGGGTGTAATAGCGGATGGTGTCGGTCAGCGCGCCCTCTTCCACCTCGAACTCGGTCTTCTTCAGACCGTGGTTCTTGATGGCCTTGGGCAGCAGGTGCCGCTTGGCGATCTCTGCCTTTTCGTCCTCGGTGTAGCCGGCCAGCGGGATGATCTCCATCCGGTCCAGCAGCGGCCCGGGCATGTTGTAGCTGTTCGACGTGGTCAGGAACATCACGTTCGAGAGGTCATATTCGACCTCCATGTAGTGATCGACAAAGGTCGAGTTCTGTTCCGGATCCAGCACCTCCAGCATGGCCGAAGCGGGATCGCCACGGAAATCCTGACCCATCTTGTCGATCTCGTCGAGCAGGATCAGCGGGTTCGTGGTTTTCGCCTTTTTCAGCGCCTGGATGATCTTGCCGGGCATCGAGCCGATGTAGGTCCGGCGGTGGCCGCGGATCTCGGATTCGTCACGCACGCCGCCAAGGCTGATGCGGATGAACTCGCGCCCGGTGGCTTTCGCAACCGACTTACCCAGAGAGGTTTTACCCACGCCTGGAGGGCCGACAAGGCACATGATCGGGCCTTTCAGCTTTTTCGAGCGCTGCTGCACCGCGAGGTATTCAACGATGCGTTCCTTGACCTTGTCGAGGCTGTAGTGATCGTCGTCCAGGATCTTTTGCGCGCGGCCCAGATCCTTTTTGACACGGCTCTTCACGCCCCACGGAATGGACAGCATCCAGTCCAGGTAGTTGCGCACAACGGTCGCTTCGGCTGACATCGGGCTCATGTTCTTGAGCTTCTTGATCTCGGCATCGGCCTTTTCGCGGGCCTCCTTCGAAAGCTTGGTCTCGGCGATCTTGGCTTCCAGCTCGGCCACTTCGTTCTGGCCGTCTTCACCGTCGCCCAGTTCCTTCTGAATGGCCTTCATCTGCTCATTCAGATAGTACTCGCGCTGCGTACGCTCCATCTGGGATTTCACGCGCGTCTTAATCTTTTTCTCGACCTGCAAAACGCTCATTTCGCCCTGCATCAGGCCATAGACCTTTTCCAGACGCTCGCTGACGCTGAGCGTTTCCAGCAGGTCCTGCTTTTGGTCGACTTCGATCCCCAGATGACCCGAGACCAGATCGGCCAGCTTGTGCGGCTCATCGGTTTCGGCAACGGCGGTCAGCGCCTCTTCGGGGATGTTCTTCTTGACCTTGGCATAGCGCTCGAACTCATCCGCCACGGTGCGGACAAGGGCGGCGATGGCGTCAACGTCGCCTTCGGTCTCTTCCAGGTATTCGGCGCTGGCCTCGAAGAACGAGTCGTTCTCGATGAACTCGGTGATCGAAACGCGAGCCTGACCTTCGACCAGCACCTTGACAGTGCCGTCAGGCAGTTTCAGCAGTTGCAGCACGTTGGCCAGCACGCCGGTGCGGTAAATTCCATCCACCTCGGGATCGTCCACCGAGGGGTCAATCTGGCTCGACAGCAGGATCTGCTTGTCGTCAGACATCACTTCTTCCAGCGCGCGGACCGATTTATCGCGTCCGACAAAGAGCGGCACGATCATGTGGGGGAACACCACGATATCGCGCAGCGGCAGCACTGGGTAAGATGTGTTGAGAGGCTCTTGCATGCTCTTTCCTTGTTCTTGGCAAGACAGCACCGGTCCCGCTTGGCGGCAACTCCGACTGTCTCCGGTCACGGATAGTTAAAGTGGGGCTATATGCGCCCGGTTTCAACCGCGACTTCTGATTTGGGTTACTGTGCCCGCTTGAACAGGGAGGGGCAAGCCAGTCTGGCGAAATAGTCGGGGACAACCATATAAGGCCGCGCAACAGGAAAAGATTTTGCGCTTTCGGGCGCACTGTTGCCCGAGATCGCAGCCGGATCAGCCCGCCATCAGAGCCTCTGCCGCGGCCCGTGCCTCGTCCGTGATACGGTCGCCGGCCAGCATTCGGGCAATCTCGTCCACCCGCGCGGGGCGGTCCAACGGAGTCACCGTGGAAAGCGTCATCTCGTCTTCGACCCGCTTGGCCACCTGCCAGTGATGCCCCCCGCGCGCCGCGACCTGCGGAGAGTGGGTCACAACCAGAACCTGCCCATCTTCGGCCAGACGCGCCAGACGACGCCCCACGGCATCTGCCGTGGCGCCCCCAACACCTCGGTCGATTTCATCAAAGATCATGGTCAGGCCATCATTGCGGTTCTGGCTGAGACAGACCTTCAGCGCCAAGAGGAACCGGCTGAGTTCGCCACCCGAGGCGATCTTGCCCAGCGGTCCCGCAGGCGCTCCGGGGTTGGTGGCGACCTGAAAAGCCACCGCATCGCGGCCTTCGGGACCGTCCGGCGCGGCCTCGAGGCTGGTGACAAAGACCGCGCGTTCCATCTTGAGCGGGGCAAGTTCCTCGGACACAGCGGCGTCCAACTGCCCCGCCGAAGCACGGCGCAGGTCGGTCAGGGCATCAGCGGCGGCGTCATAGGCCGCCTGTGCGGCGCGCACCTCGGCCTCGCGTTCCGCGATCCCGGCGTCGCCGGCATCCAGCGCCTCAAGCTTTTGGCGCAACTGGTCTGCCAAACCGGACAATTCATCCGGCGCGGCCTGATGTTTGCGGGCCAGCGCGCGAATGGCAAAAAGTCGTTCCTCTGCGATCTCAAGCTCGTGCGGATCAAAAGACAGACCGTCAAGGCAGGCCTCGACGCCGGCCACGGCCTCGCCCAGCTCGGTCATCGCCCGATCGAGCGCGGCCAAGGGCGCGTCAAGCTGGCCTTCGGCCTTGTCGACCACCCCATCCAGCCAGCGCATCGCGCTGCCCATGGCCCCCTCGGCGCCGTCGCCGCCAAGCGCGGCATGCGCCTGGGCGATGTCGTCCCGGATGCGCTCGGCCTGTTGCATCAGGCGGCGGGTGCTGTCGAGCTGTTCTTCTTCTCCGGGCTGTGGGTCCAAGGCGTCCAACTCACCAACGGCGTGGCGCAGGAACTCTTCCTCCTCGCGCAGGGCCGACAGCGCCTCGGCCGCATTGTCCCGCGCGGCCTGCGCCGCCCAAAGCGTCTTCCACGCCGCGCGACAGGTCGCCAGCGCGTCGCCCGCTCCGGCAAAATCATCGAGGATCTGCCGGTGACCGCGCGGGTTCAGCAAGCCCCGGTCATCGTGCTGTCCGTGCAGTTCGACCAGTGTTTCGGACAGGGCGCGCAGCACCTCACCAGAACACCGGGTGTCATTGACCCAGGCCGTCTTGCGTCCGTCGCGCGCGTTGACCCGACGCAGGATCAGCTCGTCCTCGACGCCGATGCCCGCGTCCTCCAGAACGGCCCGCGCGGGATGATCGGCGGGCAGATCGAAGACGGCGGTGACCTCGCCCCGGTCAGCCCCCTGCCGCACCAGATCGGCGCGCCCGCGCCAGCCCAGCACGAACCCAAGCGAATCCAGCAAGATCGACTTGCCTGCCCCGGTTTCACCGGTCAGCACATTGAGACCCGGCTGGAAGGACAAGTCCAACCGGTCAATGATCAGCATGTCGCGAATTTCAAGCGCGCGCAGCATCAGCTGTTTCCGTTCACTCTGCCTGTCAGCGCCCGCGCGCCCGGATCACAGCCATTCGCCTCTGACCATCTGACGATAGACCGACGACAGCCAGTTGTTGCCGCGTGGTTTCAGTTCCAGCCCGCGCCCGGTCAAAAGCTTGTAGCTGTCTTCGTACCATTCCGACCCCTGGTAATTGTATCCAAGGATGGCCCCTGCCGTCTGCGCCTCGTCCGTCAGACCAAGAGACAGATAGGCCTCGACCAGACGATGCAGCGCTTCGGCCGTATGGGTTGTGGTCTGGAAATCCTCGACGACCGAGCGGAACCGGTTGATCGCGGCACCATAGTGGTCACGGCGCAAATAGTAGCGTCCGACTTCCATTTCCTTGGCGGCCAGGTGGTCAAAGGCCAGATCGAATTTCAGGATCGACGAGCGGGCATAATCGCTTTCGGGATAGCGCTCGATCACGGCGCGCAGGCTTTGCAGCGCCTGAAAGGTCAATCCCTGATCGCGCCCCACTTCCTCGATCTGATCATAGTAGCTCAGCGCCAAGAGATACTGAGCATAGGCCGCATCATCATCTGCCGGGAAGAAGTCGATGTAGCGCTGCGCGGCGGACCGGCTTTCCGCATAGTTCTTGTCCCGGTGGTGTGCAAAGGCCTGCATGATCAGGGCACGCTTGGTCAGCTCGGAATAGGGATACAGCCGTTCGACCTCGGAAAAGAAGTGGGCCGCGTCCTCGTTGCGGTTGCGGTTCAGTTCGAACTCGCCGCGTTCAAAGATCTGCTGAGCTGTGAATTCCTCGATCGGAGTGTTGGCGGCACCAAAGCCTCGGCCACCGCCCCCGCCCAAGAAATTCCCGCACCCGGACACTGCCGCCGCCAGAAGAAGCGCTCCGGTTACTTTCCAAGCAAAGACGCCTGCCATGCCTGCCACCCTCGTGCAAATATTCGTCACCGGGAATACCCCAGTCCGTATCCCGGTGCTAGCACAGAAAAAAACCGGTGCCAAAGCCCTTTGCCGCAAACCGCCCGTCAGGCGCAGCGATCAGCCTAGGCAACCGCCGGAATTTCGTCGCGATGCACGCCCGCCCCGGGCAGCTTCGCGGCAACCGTGTCGTCGCAGACCACCATGCGGAACGCGCCAGGCGTCGCAAACAGTTTGCGCAGCAGGCTGTTTGTCATCGCGTGGCCCGCGCGGCAGCCTTCGTAGTGGCCGATGATAGGTGCTCCCGCCAGGGCCAGATCGCCCAAGGCGTCCAGCATCTTGTGGCGCACCGGCTCATCTGCGTGGCGCAGACCGCCCGGGCTGGTGACCTGGTCACCGTCAAAGACAACGGCGTTTTCGCCCGGTTTTCCGCCCAGAGCCAGACCATTCGATTGCATGTGATCCACATCGGCCTGACGGCAGAACGTCCGGCTGTCGCAAAGCTCGCGCACGAAGGCGCCGTTGGCCAGATCAAGCGTCCGATCCTGCTTGCCGATCGCTGCATCGGTGAAATCGATGTGGAAATCCATCGTCAAACCCTGGGCAGGTGACAGGCGCGCCCAACCATGTTGGGTTTCAACGGTCACCGGCTCCAGCACTTCGATGGCGCGGACCGGGGCCAGGACTTCGCGCACCCCGCGCGCCAGGATCCCCTGCACAAAGGGATGGGACGAGCCATCGAGTATCGGCACTTCGGGACCGTCAATCTCGATCAAGGCGTTGTGCACGCCGCACCCGGCCAAAGCGGCCATCAGATGCTCGACGGTCGAGACCGAGACACCCGCCCGATTGACCAGCTTGGTGCAGAGTGGCGATTGTTCAACGATATCCCAACGGGCCGGCACCAGAGTGTCGCCGAGCGAAATATCAACCCGTTTGAACCAGATGCCATGTTCGGCCGAAGCCGGGCATATCGTGACGCGGGCCGGATGCCCGGAATGCAGGCCAATCCCATCGAAGGTGATCGGCGCCTTGACCGTTGTTTGCAAGGTCTGTCCCCAAAACATGCGCGCGAGTGGTGTTAGCGCGTCTTGTCAGCGAGTTAAGGCATCGCCGTTAACACTCTCAAATCAAACATTGTAACGTGTTGAAACACTGCCTTCGAAAGGTGCGCATCTTTCCGCCAAGATGCTGACCTGTGATGTCAACCCGTTCATAATAAACAACATATTCTGAAAAGATGCCGATGACCCTGCGACGGAATGCGCATCTGGCACGTCCGCAGTGATGCGCAAAAATCCGCCGATTCCGTCGATTTTTCACAGGCCAAAAGTTAACGCCCCCGCGCATTGCAGGGGCGTTCATCTTTGGCACGTCGGTGATTTTGGCGCGGATCAGTTGGCCTGGCGACGCAGGAAAGCCGGGATTTCGATCCGTTCCTGATCGGGGTCATGGTCCAGGTCCGCCTGCGGTGCCGCTGCAGGCGAGTGCGGTTGGCGGCGCTGCTGCCCCGGCGAGTCATGCCCGTGACCCGTCATGCGGTTGATCAGCGAGTTGATCCCGAACCGAGGCTTTTCGACTTCGGTTTCCACAGCTTCAGGCCGGGGCGCCGCTTCGGGGCCGCGTGCCTTCTGGGCTGCGGCCTGAAGCCGTGCCAGGGCGTCCGGCGTCGGTGTGCCAGGCGCAGGTGCACGCGGCGCTACAAAGGCCTCGGGGGCCGCTTCGATCGGAGCCTGACGGCTGGTTTCAAAGGCGGCCGGACGCGGCTGATAGGCCGGGGGCGGCAGTTCGTCTTCGAATTCATGCGCAGTCCGAGCCACATGCTCTGTGGGCTGCGGGATCAGGAAGTCGGGCAGGTCCTCTTCTTCGGCCTGCGGTTCCTGTGCGACCTCGTCCATCTCCATGCCGCGGAAAAGCGAAGGCTCTTCTTCGTGCTGCACGTCTTCGACGGCTTCCGCGACGGCTGCCACCGGTTCCGGCTTGGGGGCCGGCGCGGGCTCGGGATCGGCCAGGACTGCCGGTTTCAGCGGCTCGCGCAGCGAACGGCGCGGCACAGGGATATCGCTGTGCACTTCCGAGGCGTCGATGCCGGTTGCAACCACGCTGACGCGCATGGCGCCGCCCATGTCCGTGTCCAGCGTCGAGCCCACGATGATGTTGGCGTCGGCGTCCACTTCCTCGCGGATGCGGTTCGCGGCTTCGTCCAGTTCGAACAGGGTCAGGTCGTGGCCGCCGGTGATGTTGATCAGAACACCCTTGGCGCCGCGCAGGCTGATTTCGTCCAGCAGCGGGTTGGCGATGGCCTTTTCAGCCGCCTGGATGGCGCGATCTTCGCCCTCGGCTTCGCCGGTGCCCATCATCGCCTTGCCCATCTCGTCCATAACCGCACGCACGTCGGCAAAGTCGAGGTTGATCAGACCGGGACGGACCATCAGGTCGGTCACACCCTTGACGCCCTGATACAGGACATCGTCGGCCATGCTGAAGGCCTCGGTAAAGGTGGTCTTTTCGTTGGCCAGCCGGAAAAGGTTCTGGTTCGGAATGATGATCAGCGTGTCGACGACCTTTTGCAGGGCTTCGACGCCCTCTTCGGCCTGACGCATGCGCTTGGCGCCTTCGAACTGGAAGGGCTTGGTCACAACGCCGACGGTCAGAACACCCAGTTCACGGGCGGCCTGCGCGATGATCGGGGCGGCGCCAGTGCCGGTGCCGCCGCCCATGCCAGCGGTGATAAAGCACATATGTGCGCCCGCCAGATGGTCAACGATGGTTTCGATGCTTTCCTCGGCGGCCGCGGCGCCCACGGTGGCGCGCGCCCCGGCGCCAAGGCCCTCGGTCACCTTTACGCCCAGCTGGACGCGGGATTTCGACTTGTTCTGCTGCAGCGCCTGCGCGTCGGTGTTAGCGACCACAAAATCGACGCCATCCAGCTGCTTGTCGATCATGTTATCCACAGCGTTGCCGCCGGCTCCGCCAACACCGAACACGGTGATGCGCGGCTTCAATTCTTCCTGGTCTGGCACCGATAGGTTCAATGTCATGGGGTGTATCCGCCTGCTGTTGCGGCCCGTTTCGGGCCTTTTCTCCGCCTGTTCCCGCCAAGTATTACCCGGCATGACGAGTCTCGTCACGCAAAAAACGCGAAAAAGCCACCAAATATGGGCTTAAAAACCACGGGATTACCGGCATTTCGCCGAAGACGCCAGATAAAGCGGAAATCCGCGCGCGGACCACAAGTCAAGCCTTCTGGGCACATGAACAAAGCCCATGCGCCACGCGAATTTTTTAAAGTTCGAAGCCTCTGCCCGGCCTCTCTGGCGTTTGTCCTGCGCAGATGCGCCACGCCTTATCCCCAATATATCCCCCGATTTATCCCGGGTCACCCGAATTCTGAAAGTTACCCCCAGAGAAATCGGAAATTCGCCTATGTGGCGATCACCAATTGTCGCGGAACCATTTGACGGCACGCCGCAGCGACCGGGCGGGATAGCGCTCGACCGGGATCTCGAAATCCCACCATTCGTCCTGCGGATGCGCCGCAAAAAGGCAGAGCCCAACGGCGCTTGCAAACCCCGGGCCCGTCGCGGCCTGAGGCAACCCGTGCACCCGCAGGGGGCGGCCAAGTCGCACCTGGTGACCAAGGATCTTTGACGCCAGCCCATCAAGGCCAGGGATCTGGCTTCCGCCGCCGGTCAGCACGATCTGCTGGCTGGGAAGGTGATCGAACCCGGCTGCATCCAGCCGTGCCCGCACGTCTTCCAGAATCTCTTCGACCCGGGGCCGCATGATGCCGATCAGTTCGGCGCGGCTGACGGTGCGACGGTCGTGTTCCCAATCGCCGGTCTCGCCGCCGGTCTCGATCATCTCGCGGTCGTCCATGCCGGTGGCCATGACACCGCCGTAAAAGGTCTTGATCCGCTCGGCGACCTGCGTGGGCACCTGCAGGCCCATCGAGATGTCGCCCGTGACGTGATCGCCGCCCATGCGCACGGTATCGGCATAGATCATGTGTTTCTTCATGAAGATCGAAATGCCGGTCGAGCCGCCGCCCAGATCGATGCAGGCCGCGCCCAGCTCTTGCTCGTCCTCGACCAGCGCCGAGATGCCCGAGACATAGGCCGAGCTGGCAACACCAGCGAGTTCCAGATCGCAGCGTTTCACACAATGCAGCAGGTTCTGAATGGCACCCGCGTCCACGGTCAGCATGTGCATGTCAGAATAAAGCGTCTGCCCGATCTGCCCGCGCGGGTCCGACAGGCCCGAGCGGTGATCCAGCGCAAAGTTCACCGGCTGGGCGTGCAGCACCTCGCGGCCCTCGCCGTATTCGGGCACGTCGCAGGACGACAGCACGCGCGCCACGTCCTGTTCGGTCACGGTCGAGTTGGCAATCTCGACCGATCCCGCCAGTCCATAAGACCGCGGCTCAGCCCCGGCAAAGCAGGCAATCACGTGGTCGACGCGGATGTTGGCCATCTTCTGCGCCGCCTGCACGGCGGTGCGGATCGCACGTTCGGTTTCACCCATGGTCGAGATCTCGCCAAAGCGCACCCCGCGCGACCGGGTGGTGGCAGCCCCGATGACACGGAACCCCGACTGGCCCGCCAGCGAGCCCACGCTTTCAGCCTCGATATCCCCGTTCACGCCGTCAAACCGCAGCACGAGGCAGGCGATCTTGGACGTGCCCACGTCCAGAATGGCAATCACCCCCCGCTGCATCGCGGCCTTGCGCATGTTGCGCATGGCGCGTTGGGATTCATAGAGCTCGATCATAACCTGCCCTCTTGGGATTCTATTGTTTTTATGCGTCGGTATTCGCCAAGCGAATGGTCTGTCATGCGCAGCGTCGGACGGTCTGGCAGCCGCAGGTCAACCGAGACAACATCGCGCGCCAGAATCTGCATGTCGATCACCTGATCCATCGCCACAACCCGCCGCAGGGCCTGCACGGCCCCTGTCTCGGGCAGAAGGATGCGCTGGTCGCGGTCCAGCACAACGTCCCAGCGGCGCTCGCCGATCCGTTCCAACCCGCGCACCCGGCCAATCAGGGGGCCGGTTGCCGCAAAGAGTTTCATCGCCTCGGGGATCGCCTGATCCGCGCCTTCGCCTGCAACAATCGGCAATTCCGGAAAGGCACCGCGCTGCTCGACCATGCGGACATGCACGCCCGTTGCATCCAGCAGCTCAAGCCCCTGGATCGAGCGCCACAGCACCACAGGTGTCCGTTCGACAACGTCGATCTGCAGCACGCCGCCCTGCCGAATGCGCATCCGGGCCGTTTCCACGGCGTCAAGCTCGACCACCGTTTCGCGCATTTCGTCGAGGTTCAGGTCAAAGGAACTGGTCGGAAAGTCGAGGTGCAGGATTTCGCGGATGTCTTCGGACACGCTGACCGAGGCACCGTCAATGGCCATGATCTTGACCATGAACTCGGGCCGCTGCTCGATCTCGGCCCGCAGGTCGGCCACAAAAAGGTTGAAGGCGTCGCGGCGTTCCTCGTCCGAGAACCACAGCGTCAAGCCGCCGAAGCCGACCATAAAGGGCACACCCACCCGCAGGACCAACCGAAAGAGCGGGGTCAGCAGCAGCCGCTGCATGCGGTAGTTCAGGCGCGAGGGCGCCGGATCGACGCGGGGTTCGGTCACCGGTTGCATGAGGCATCCTCCACCAGCCAGGCGCAAAGCTGGCCAAAGCTCATGCCGCAGGCCTGCGCGTGTTCCGGGCTCAGCGAGGTCGGCGTCATCCCCGGCTGGGTATTGGTTTCCAACAGGATCAACCCGTCCAGGCCGCGCGCCTCGTCCCAACGGAAATCCGTGCGGCTGAGGCCACGGCACCCCAGCGCGTTGTGCGCGCGCAGGGCATAGTCCATGCAGGCGTCAAAGATTTCGGTCGGGACATTTGCCGGCACCTCGTGCCGCGATCCGCCGGTGGCGTATTTCGCGTGATAATCATACCAGCCGTCGGTGATGATATCGGTGACCGTCAGGCTGCGATCCCCAAGGACCGAGGTCGTCAGCTCGCGCCCCGGCACATAGGTTTCCACCATGACCATGTCAGGCATGTCCGGGTTCAGGACCGGCGGGCCGTTTGCGGCCTCTTGCACGATGTAGACGCCGACCGAGGACCCTTCGTTGTTGGGCTTGACCACATAGGGCGGCGCCATGACATGGGCAGCTTCGACCTGATCCCGGGGAACGATCACGCTGTCTACGACCGGCAGACCTGCCGCCTCAAAGGCCGCCTTGGACTTCTGCTTGTCCATCGCAAGGGACGAGGCCAGCACGCCCGAATGCGTGTAGGGGATCTGCATCCATTCCAGCAGACCCTGCACACAGCCATCTTCACCCCAGCGGCCATGCAGGGCGTTGAACACCACGTCGGGTGCCACTTCGGTCAGCTGGCGCGCAACATCGCGGCCCGCATCGACCTCTACCACCTGAAAACCTTCACCCCTCAAAGCGGCGGCGCATTCGCGTCCGGAACTGAGAGACACCTCGCGCTCAGCCGAGGGTCCGCCCATCAGTACCGCCACTTTCGGGTTTGCCCTGCTCGACATCCCCAAAACTGCCTCAATGTCCCGGGTCTTTTTGACCCATGTTTGTCTTTGCTACGATCTTTTGACCGTCTTTTGCCCCGCGCCGCCGCTATTTGTCCAGCGGTTCGCCGACGCGCATGATTTCCCAGTGTAGCTCTATTCCACTGTGCTGCAAAACCTTTTCTCGGACCTCTTCGCCCAAACCTTCCAGATCTGCTGCAGTTGCATCACCGGTGTTCACAAGGAAGTTCGAATGCTTGGGCGACATCTGCGCCCCGCCCCGTGTGGCCCCGCGCAAACCGGCCTCATCGATGACCTTCCAGGCCTTCAGATCATGCACGTCATCCGCGCGCCCGGTCGAGCTGAACCCCGCCGGATTGCGAAAGGTGCTGCCAGCGGTGCGATCCTTGGTCGGCTGGGTTTCATCGCGTTTTTTCAGCTGGGCCTCCATGCGCTGTGCCAGCTCTTGCGGATCCCCCGAAGCGCCTTGAAAGACCGCGTCCACAAGCACCGCGCCCGGTGGCATGTCGCTTTGGCGGTACTGGAAATTCAGCGCCTCTGGCGTCAGATCGACCAGATGTCCGTCGCGGGTCACCACGCGCGCGCCGACCAGATGGTCGGCAACGTACGAGCCGTAACACCCCGCGTTCATTGTGACCGCGCCGCCGATGCTGCCGGGAATGGTGCGCAGAAAGGTCAGGTCGACCCCGGCCTCTGCCGCCTTGCGGGCGACATGCGCATCCAACGCCGCAGCGCCTGCGGTGACACGCGTGCCGTCGACCGAAATTCCGTTGAACCCGCGCCCAAGACGGATAACCACTGCCCTGATCCCGCCATCGCGCACGATCAGATTGCTGCCCACGCCCATGGGAAACACCGGAACCGCCGGGTCCAGCGCGCCAAGGAACGCCTGCAAATCCTCTATATCCGCCGGTTGAAACAGCACGTCCGCCGGTCCGCCAACGCGCAACCACGTCAGCTCGCTCAGGGGTTTGTCATGGCTCAAACGGCCGCGCACAGGGGGAAGGTCAAAGGTCATGCCCGCGGTGCTACATCCCGGCACGCCAAAGGACAAGACGTCGTGTCGCGCCAATTTACGAGTCAGGTCACAAGGGGGAATGGTGGGTCGTGAGAGGCTCGAACTCCCGACATCTTCGGTGTAAACGAAGCGCTCTACCAACTGAGCTAACGACCCGTGGAGCGAGGACTTAGCCAAGCGCGCACAGATGTGCAAGAGGCTTTTCGACCGGTTTTTGCGTTACTTTTCGTCTTGGCGCGCGCGCCCACCGCGCCGCAGCCAGGCCCAGAGGTATCGCACCGGCCACCGCAGGACGCTCATGCCCGCAGCCAGGACCAAAAGCCCGATCCAAGGCCCGTTCTGCCAGGTCACCCACCCCAGGATTGGAATGCCGACCGCGATCAGGACATAGGCCCGAAACCAGTGGTTGTCGCGCGAGGGCAGCATGCCCAGAACATTGGCCGTAACAGCCCACAGAAAGGCGGCAATCAACGACGGCGTCACGACGCGCTGTCCGTCTGTGCACCGCGCAGCTTGCGCCAGAAATAGCGCAGCGGGTGGCGGAACATCGAGATCACGGCCGCACAGCATGCCAGGGTGACAAGCCAGCCATGGGTCATCCCGATCCAGGCCAACAGAACCGGTGCGGACAGCAGCAGGCCAAGCCCGACGATACGTTGCAGGCGCATCGGCAGCATGGCGGTTGCCGTGGCCGCCAGGACCCAGAAACAGGCGGTGATCAGTGCGGGGCTCATGTGAGTTGTCCTAGCACGGTCACGGCCAGTGCCGCCAGCGCCAACATCAGGCCCAGCACCGGAACCGCCATCGGCACACGAAACGGTGCCTCCGGCACGCGGCGTTTCAACGAGATCAGCGCCAGGTTCACGATGACAAAGACCGAAAGCAACACGGCCGAGGTGACCTCGGCCAGGGTCGCCAGCGGCAGTGTCAGCGCCATGGCGATCACGATCGCGCCCACCAGCACCGTGGCCAGGACCGGGGTGCCCCGGGTCGGGTGCGCGTGATGGAAGACAGCCAATGCAGGCGTGCGCTTGCCCAGGCCGAACAGGACCCGGCTGGCCATCACGATCTGCGCCAACACGCCATTCAGGGCCGCAAAGACAGCGATCGTCGAAAGAAACCCGGCATCCCCGCCCTGCGTGGTGCTCCAGACCAGGGCAAGGGGCTGCTCGGACGCCGCCAGCCCGGTGCTTGGCACCGCGCGGACCGCGGCCCAGCAGACAAGTGCATAGATCACTGTCGTGATCAGCAGCGCCAGCAGGATGGCGCGGGGCATCGTGCGTTCGGGCTGCGCGACCTCTTCGGCCATGTTCACGATGTCCTCGAACCCGATGAAGGCGAAAAAGGCCAGCACCGCCCCTGCCCCCAGTCCCGCAACCACCATCGGATCGGGCGCGGTGTAGTCGGCCACCGGTTCAGCCGTGCCCCCGGCCCAGACCACCAGGATCAGCCCGCCAAGCTCGACCGCCGTGAAAACTGCAGCCAGTGAAAGGCTTTCCAGGACGCCCAGGACGGCCACGCCGGTCAGCACGAGGCCCAAGGCGAGGATCGCGACCCAAGTGGGCAGGTCAACGACGCCCAGCAGATAACCAACGCCACCCCGCAGAACCGCCGCAGCTGAAATCGTGCCGGCTGCGACGATGCCCAGGCCGACGATCAATGCCAGCGCCTCGCTGCGCAGGCCCTGCCCGACATAGGCCGCCTCGCCTGCCGCTTCGGGGATGCGGGTCGAGAATTCGGCGTAGCTGAGCGCCGTCGGCGCCGCGATGGCCCCTGCCAACAGGAAAGAGAGCGGGGCCCAGACCCCGGCCTCGCCCACGACGGCGCCGATCAGAACATAAATCCCGGCGCCCACCATGACGCCGACGCCATAGGCCGTCAGCAGCCCCAGGCCGATCCGCCGCTTCAGCGCGTCAGCCATCCTGCCGCGTCTTGCGCCACCCGGCGACAAGGCCTCCGATCAGACCACCAATGGAAAACGGCCCGCCCAGCATCAGGGCCAGCACAAAGGCCGTCAGCCCGTCCAAGCCGGATTTGTTCTTTGCATCGATGACAACAAAGATTGTCATCGCGATCGGGATCATCAGGAACAAAAGCCACCAGGTCAGGCCCTGATACCAGCGGATGGCGTAGTAGAGACCGCCGCCCAGAACAGCGACGCCCACCATGAATGCCAGGGCCATGATGCTGCCTTGATCCATTTCCTTCACGCCTCGTCTCATGGGGCCAGTCTGCCCGGTTGGACCCGTCGCACCATGCGTCAGATCAAAGACGCCTCGAATTACGCCGAAAGGCGTGCGGGCAATCCATGTGCCCAGGCGCTGATTGTGCCCGCGCCCAGGCAGACCACGATATCACCAGGCTGGGTCTGTTCGCGGACCAGCCGTTCAAGGTCATCTTCATGATGCAGCGCCCGTGCATGGCGGTGGCCATGGCGGATCAGACCCGCCACCAGATCATCGCGACTGGCACCGGGGATCGGATCTTCGCCCGCGGCAAAAACTTCCGAGATTGCGACGACGTCGGCCTCGTTGAAACAGGCGCAGAAGTCATCAAAAAGGCTGTGAAGACGCGAATAGCGGTGTGGCTGGTGAACGGCGATCACGCGGCCTTCGCTGGCCTGACGGGCGGCTTTCAGCACGGCGGCGATCTCGACCGGGTGGTGGCCATAATCGTCGATGATGGTCACGCCATTCACCTCGCCCACCTTGGTGAAGCGCCGGTTCACACCGCCGAAATTGGCAAGCGCCGCGCGGATCTCGTCTTTCTTCATGCCCAGATGGCGGGCCACTGCCACCGCGCTGAGCGCGTTCGAGACGTTGTGATCACCCGGCATCGGCAGGGTGCAGCCCTCGATCATGTCGTCTTCGTTCTGCAGGGCAATGTCGAAATGCGCCGCGCCCGCCTTGTAGGTCAGGTTCACCGCTCGCACATCGGCCTGCGCGTTGAAGCCATAGGTCGTCACGCGGCGGTCGCTGATGCGCCCCACCAGGGCCTGCACCTCGGGGTGATCGGTGCAGCAGACCGCCAAGCCATAAAACGGGATGTTCGAGACAAACTGAAGGAAGCCATCGCGCAGCGTGTCGAAGTCACCCCAATGCTCCATATGCTCGGGGTCGATGTTGGTGACGATGGCAATCGTCGCGGGCAGGCGGTTGAAGGTGCCGTCACTCTCGTCGGCCTCGACCACCATCCATTCGCCCTGCCCCATGCGCGCGTTCGAGCCATAGGCGTGGATGATCCCGCCGTTCACCACGGTCGGGTCAAAGTTCCCCGCTACCATCAGTTCGGCCATCATCGTGGTGGTCGTCGTCTTGCCGTGGGTCCCTGCGATGGCAACGTTCGACTTCAACCGCATCAGTTCGGCCAGCATCTCGGCCCGGCGGACAACCGGCAGGCCCTTGAGGCGCGCCTCGTCCAGCTCGGCGTTGCCCGGCTTGATCGCGGACGAGATCACGACAACCTCGGCGTCCTCCAGGTTTTCGGCCTTCTGGCCGATGAAGACCCTGGCCCCCAGCGTTTCCAGCCGTTCGGTGATCTTCGAGCTTTTCAGGTCAGATCCCTGCACACGGTAGCCCAGGTTCAACAGCACCTCGGCGATGCCCGACATGCCGATGCCGCCGATGCCGACGAAATGGATCGGGCCCACATCGGTGGGCAGCTTGGTCGCGGCATTCATGTTGAGCGGGTCCATGCGCATGGGGTCATCCTTCACTGCTCTCTTTTTCTTGTGTCGTTGGGCCCTGTGCCAGATCTTCGACCATGGCCGCAAGCGCCTCCGCCGCGTCAGGGCGGCTGAAATCCAGCGCGGCCTGCGCCATTTGCTGTGCGCCACGAGCGTTTGTCAGGACCGAGAGGATCGCCTCGGTCACCTCTTCGACGGTCAGCTTGGCTTCGGGCATGCGGATCGCAGCGCCCGCATCGACCAGCCCCTGCGCGTTCGCCGTCTGGTGGTCATTGGTCGCCGCCGCAAAGGGCACGAGGATCGAGGGGCGGCCGATCACGCTGATGTCGGCCACGCTGGAGGCACCCGAGCGGCTGATCACCAGCTGCGCATCCGCCATGCGCGCCGGGATATCGGTGAAAAAGGGTTGCACGTCAGCGTTCACGCCGTTTTCCGCGTAATAGGTCGAGACCCTCTCGCCATCCTCGTCGCGGGCCTGATGGCTGACCCGCAGGCCCGACAGCATGGCCATCGGGAGGGCGGCAATGGCGGGCGGCACCACATCCGACAGGATGCGCGCGCCCTGGCTGCCGCCGATCACAAGGATCGACATCGGGTAATCGCCGGGCACGATATAGCCTGCCCCCGCCCGGTCGCGCACGGCCTGACGCACCGGGTTGCCCACATGGGTGCCTTCGACATCCTCGGGCAAGGTGGTCGGCCAGGTGCCACAGGCGATGGCATCGACGCGTTTGGCAAAGACCGTGTTCACCCGGCCCAGCACGCCGTTCTGTTCATGGATCATCCGGGGCAGCCGCAGCATCCAGGCCGCACCCAGCGCGGGGATCGAGGGGTATCCGCCGAACCCGACAACCACATCCGGCTTGTCGCGCCGCATCCGCAGCGCCATGCCCAGAACGCCTGCGAGAATGCGGAAGGGCACCATCAGCTTGGCCAGCACCCCGCCGCGCGCAAAGGTGGCGCTGCTGACCTGCTCGATCTCGACCTGATCCGGAAAGGCCCCCGTGTAGCGCGCGCCGCGCGCGTCGGTCGACAGCTTGACCCGCCAACCGCGGCGCAGCATCAACTCTGCCAGCGCCTGCGCCGGGAACATGTGGCCGCCGGTGCCCCCGGCGGCAATCACCAACAAAGGGGGCGTGAACCGATCAGCCATCCCTCATCCATATCGGCATGGGCAATGCCCCGCCGCCTTCGTACCTCATAGACGTCCCCGACCCCTTAGAATGTCGCCTATCTCGCCCTGAGGACGGGTCCTTGTAAAGGCCAGCAGCATCCCAACCGCGATTCCGCCCGCAATGAGCGACGATCCGCCGTAGCTGACAAAGGGCAAGGTCATGCCCTTGGCGGGCAAAAGCCGCACCGCGACACCCATGTTGATCATGGCCTGCACGCCGAACATGCAGGCCAGACCCGTGCCCGCCAGCCGGATAAAGGGATCCCGTTCCCGCATCAGCCGCAACAGGGAACGGACCACAACGGCGCAGTACAGCGCGATGATCACCAGTACCAGAACCAGCCCGTATTCCTCGGCCGCCACGGCAATGATGAAATCGGTATGCGCATCCGGCAGGCTCCACTTCACCTGCCCCTCGCCGACGCCAACGCCAAAAAAGCCGCCCTCGCGGATGGCGTTGCTGGCGTAGCCCAGCTGGGTGGTCGGATCGACATCGGGGTTCAGAAACCCGTCAATCCGACGCGCGAAATGTTCCGAGCTGTTGTAGGCGACCATGCCCGCCGCAACGACCAGCACCGCCATGGCCACCAGCAACATGATCGGCGCGCCGGAGACGAAGTACATCACGCCCCAGCCAAACAGCACCAGGCAGGCCTGCCCGAAATCCGGCTGCAGCGCCAGCATCAGGACAATGGCGATGGTCAGCGCAAAGCTCCACAACCGCCCCGGCGGGCCGTTGATGTCCTGGCTCGCCGCCAGCATCCATGCAGCGGCAACCACGAAGCCGGGCTTCAGAAACTCTGACGGTTGCAGGCTTGCAAACCCCAGCGAGTACCAGCGCACCGCGCCCTTGCCGAAATCGGTTCCAAAGAAAGGCAACATCGCGAGCGCCACAAAGGCCACAAGGAAGCCCAGAACCGCCAAGCGCCGCACCAAAAGCGGCGACATCATCGAGGTGATCAGCATCGCCAGCATCGCCGCCCCGCCAAAGACCGATTGGCGCATCACATAGTGAAAGGGCTCGAACCCGTTGCGTTCGGCCAGCGGCGGAGAGGCCGCCAGGCCCAGCAGGATGCCGATCCCGAAAAGCATGAGAACGCAGGACAGCGACCACTTGTCGACTGTCCGCCACCACTTTGGCAAGACCGGTTCCCCCGCCTGTACGGGGACCGCGCCATAGACCATGTCCGTCATGGAAAATACCGCCTTAACTGCCTCAAATACTGCCCGGTTGTCCGGGTCTGGCCCCAAGACTACCGAATTTGCGTGCCGCGGACCAGAAAAAAGGCGGGATTCCCGAATTGACCGAATTCAGCGTTGGTCCGACACTGTCCTGACCCGACAGCCCAGCGGAGAAGGTCCATGCGCGCTTTCCTGACCCTTGCCCTTGTCGCCCTTGCCGCCTTGGCCACCTCGGCCCATGCCGCGCGGCACGCGTTGATCATTGGCAACAACAGCTACACCGAACTGACCGACCTGCAGAACACACATGCGGATGCCGAGGCCTATGCCCAGGCCTTTCGGACGCTGGGCTTCACGGTCACCATGGCCCGTGACCAAAGCTATGACGGAATGGCCAACCAGCTTGATGGTTTTCTGGACCAGATCGCCCCCGGCGACGAGGTCGCCTTTGTCTTTTCCGGCCACGGCTGGAGCGACGGGGTTGAAAACTTTCTGGTTCCCACAGACGCGCCGCTTCAGGGGTCCGACCGCAAGCTCAAGCGCGCCTCGTTCACGCTGCAGAACGGGCTGACCGGCATTCTGGACGAGATCGAGAAGACCGGCGCCGCGCGCATCATCGCCATCATCGACGCCTGCCGCGACAAACCCTTTGAACCCGTGGCCGGCACCCGATCAGCCGCGATCAGCCGTGGGCTCGCGCCGATCGAGGCGCATCAGGACAGCATCGTGGTCTTTTCCGCCGGGTCCGGGCAAAAGGCGCTGGATCGCCTGCCGGGGGATGGCCCGAACCAGCGCTTGTCGGTCTTCACCCGCCATTTCGCTCCGCTGTTGACGCAGAACATCGCCCTGGAAACCGCGATCAGCCAGGCACAGCGGCTGACCGCCGACGACGCGCGGTCCGTCAACGGTCACCTGCAGATCCCCGTCTACTTCGACCAGACCATCGGTGATACCTGCCTGACAGGCACCTGCCAGTCCGGTACGGCCGCCATCGTCGATCCCTGTGACGCGCTTTATGCCGAGGCCAAGGCCTCGGCCTCGTGTTTCGCCTACGAGGGGTACCTGTCCGCCTGTCGCACGCATACGTACCGGCCCATTGCCGAGGCCTTTCTGGCCCGCAGCTGTGAACAACCGGTCGAGGAGACCGCCGCCGTTGTCGTGCCAAAAGAGCCCGAGGTCGCGCCGGACAATGCAGCAGAGATCGAAGCCTATACGAAGCAGGTGCTGACCACCTATGGCAAGTTGCTGATCCCGGTGGTCGCGCCGCATCGCGCCAGCTTTGCATCCTGCCCGACCTGCGCGCCCTTCATGGTCTTTTGCAGGCGCCCCATCGAACAGCCGTCGGACTTTGCAAACCGGGCTGTCCGCACGTCGAATTTTGCGGCCCGCAAGCTGGTTCAGGACAACGGCGGGCGGATCGTCTTTGTCTCTGTCGGTCAGTTGTTTTCCGGGTTCCAGACGGGCGAGGTCGAATGCGCCGTCACTGGCGGAGAAATCCCGAAGTAGCAGTGACCAACAGGGCGCCCAAGCTTGGGGCTTGTCCCCACGCCCGATCCATGGTCCTAGACGGTCCATGCAGGTGAACACTCTGATCCTTGGCGCCGGGGCTGCCGGCATGATGGCTGCCGCTCATGCAGGGCCGAACACGCTGGTCATCGACCACGCCAAGGCACCCGGCGAAAAGATCCGCATCTCGGGCGGCGGGCGGTGCAATTTCACCAACATGTACTGCGAACCGGCGCGGTTCCTGAGCGCGAACCCGCATTTCCACAAATCCGCGCTAAGCCGCTATACCCAGTGGGATTTCATCGATCTCGTGGCCCGACACGGGATCGCCTATCACGAAAAGACGCTCGGCCAATTGTTCTGCGATGACAAGGCCACGCAGATCATCGCGATGCTGCGCGCCGAGATGCAGCAGGCCGGAGCGGACCTGTGGCTGAAGACCGAGCTCAAGGGACTGCGCCAGGCCGACGGGATGTTCATCGCCGCGCTGGACCGTGACGGTCGGCGCGAAACCGTCAGTGCCCGCAACCTGGTTGTCGCCACTGGCGGCAAGTCGATCCCCAAGATGGGCGCGACGGGGCTGGCCTATGACATCGCAGGCCAGTTCGGCCATTCGGTGACCGAGACCCGCGCGGGGCTGGTGCCCTTCACCTTCCCTGACGGTCGGTTCAAGGACCTGTCCGGCGTCTCGCTGCCCGCCCGGCTGAGCACTCCGCGCGCCAGTTTCGACGAGGCGCTGCTGTTCACGCACCGGGGGCTTTCGGGACCTTCGGTCCTGCAACTGTCGAGCTACTGGCGCGAAGGAGAGGCGATCGGCGTCAACCTCTTGCCCGACGTCGACCTGCCCACGCAGCTGCGTGACCTGCGCCGGACGCAGGGCAAGCGCAGGCTGACAACGGCGCTGGCGGGGCTCTTGCCCGGGCGTCTGGTGGACCATCTGGCGGGTCAATTGGATCTGTCCGCCAACCTTGGCGACCTGTCGGATGCCCGCATTGCCGAACTGACAATGCACCTGACGCAATGGCAGCTAACCCCGCAGGGCACCGAAGGCTACCGCACGGCCGAGGTCACCCTGGGCGGCGTCGACACCGATGGCCTGAATTCGCGCGACATGATGTCCAAGACCGTACCGGGCCTATATTTCATTGGCGAGGCCGTGGACGTGACCGGCTGGCTGGGCGGCTACAACTTCCAATGGGCCTGGTCTTCGGGCTGGGCGGCGGGCACGGCGATCCGTCAGCGCCTCTGACCTGGATCAAGGCCCCGGCTCTGCGCACTTGCTAGCGGTAACGCAACCCGGTGATGGAGAGCAGTCATGAAAGTTGGAATCGTAGGCGCAGGCATGGTCGGCAGTGCAGCGGGCTTTGCCATTGCCCTGCAGGGCATTGCGACGCAGATGGTCTTTGTCGACCAGAACGCGGACCTTGCCCGCGCTCAGGCGCAGGACGTGGCGCATGCGGTGCCATTTGCCTCGTCCACGGTGGTCGAGGCGGGCGGTTACGCCGATCTGGCGGGGGCGGGCGTCGTCATCCTTGCGGCCGGGGTGAACCAGGCGCCGGGCGAGACACGGCTCGATCTGTTGGCGCGCAACGCCGCGGTCTTTCGCGCCGTGCTGGCCCAGGTGCAGCCGGTTGCGCCCGACGCCCTGCTGCTGATTGCCACCAACCCGGTCGACATCATGACCCATGTGGCGCAAGAGCTGTCGGGCCTGCCGCCCGAACGGGTGATCGGGTCGGGCACGATCCTCGACACCGCCCGCTTTCGCAGCCTTTTGGGTCAGCATCTGGGCATCTCGCCCCGCTCGGTCCACGCCTATGTGCTGGGCGAACATGGCGACAGCGAGGTCTTGGCCTGGTCGAACGCCCGCGCCGGCTCGGTTCCGCTGCTGAGCTTTGCCGCCCAGATCGGCGCGCCGATCACCGGGCACCTGCGGGACCAGATCGACGACGGCGTACGCAACGCAGCCTATACGATCATCGCGGGCAAGGGCGCCACCTGGCATGGCATCGGCGCAGGGCTGGCACGGATTGTCGAGGCGATTGCCCGCGATCAGGCCGCGGTCCTGTCGGTCAGCATGCGCACATCCGAGGTTCTGGGTGTCGCCGATGCCACGCTTTCGCTGCCGCGCATCGTCGGCGCAAGCGGCATCCAGGGCACCTTGATGCCGGACCTGACCGAGGACGAAGCCCGTGCCCTGCGGGCCAGCGCGCAGCTTCTGGCCGAGACCGCCGCGGCGCTCAGCCTGTGAGCGTGGCCTTGACGCAGGCCATGAAATCCTCGCCACGCTGCTCGAAGTTGTCGTACTGATCAAAGCTGGCCGCGGCCGGGGCCAGCAAGACAACCTCGCCCGGTTGCGCCTCGGCCGTGGCCTTCTGAACCGCCGCCGCCATGGTCGTGCAGACCTCGGCCTCGGGGCCTTCGATCTGCAAGGCAAACCCCGCCGCCTCGCGCCCGATGACGTAGGCTTTGGCAACGTGGCTCAGACCCGCCTTCAGCCCCTCCAGCCCGCCGTCCTTTTGCAACCCGCCACAGATCCAGCGTACCTTGTCAAAGGCCTGCAACGCCTTCAGCGCGCTGTCGATGTTGGTGGCCTTGCTGTCGTTCACAAAGCGCACGCCGCCCTGTTCGGCGACCAGCTGGCTGCGGTGTGGCAGCCCCTTGAAGCTGTGAAAGGCCTTTTCGATGACTCTTGGCGCAAAGCCCAGGCTGCGCAACGCCGCATAAGCCGCGCAAGCGTTCTGATGATTGTGCGCCCCCGGCAGACCCGCCACGCCGCGCAGGTCGATCGAGGCCACCTGTTTGCCCTTGCGCCATTCGGTCAGGAACCCCTTGCGCGCATAGACCAGCCACCCCGGGCCGGTCAGCTTCTGCCCGGACGAGATCCGGATCACCCGATCATCCGTGGGCCCTTCGGACAGCTGGTTGACCAGGTACTGCCCCTCGGGTTCGTCCACGCCAATCACGGCGCGGTCCGGCCCACCTTCGGCAAAGAGCCGGCGCTTGGCGGCGAAATACCCGCCATGCCCGCCGTGACGGTCCAGATGATCCGGCGTCAGGTTGGTGAAGACCGCAATATCGGGCGTCAGCGCACGGGCCAGGTCGGTCTGATAGCTCGACAGCTCCAACACGATCACCCCGCCGTCGCCGGGCGGGTCGATGTCCAGAACCCCGCGCCCGATGTTGCCCGCCAGCTGCGCATCGCGCCCGACCTCGTCCGCCACATGGTGGATCAGCGCCGAGGTGGTGGACTTGCCGTTGGACCCCGTCACCGCAATGACCCGCGGCGGCGTGTCGAAATTGTCCCATTCGCGCGTGGCCAGCGAGCGGAAGAAAAGCCCGATGTCATTGTCCACCGGCACGCCCGCCGCCCAGGCGGCGGCGATCACCGGGTTGGGCTTGGGATAAAGATGCGGAATGCCGGGGCTGACGATCAGGCTCGCCACCCCGTCCAGATCTTCCGGACGCCCCATCTGCCGACAGGTGAACCCCTCTGCCTCGGCCGCGGCGCGTGCCGAGGTGTTGTCATCCCAGCACAGCGGTTCTGCCCCGCCCTCGCGCAGGGCGCGGGCGGCCGACAGGCCAGAGCGGCCAAGGCCAAGAACCGCAACCGTTTTCCCGGCAAATCCCTGAACTGGTATCATGTCGCCCTCTTGTTCGCGCCGCGTCCCGGCAAGCGGTGGCACAGCCCCACGTCTTCCGCAAGAGCCCGGTTCGGCAATGGCGTCACATCCACCACCCGCGCCGAGCCCGTTGCCGAAGGCACAAAGGGCGAGATATCAAGCGCGTGGCGCAGCCACGCACAATGTGATCACCGCACCTTCAGCGTTGCCAGGCCGATCATCGCCAGGATCAACGAGATGATCCAGAACCGGATCACGATGGTGGGCTCGGCCCAGCCCTTTTTCTCGTAGTGGTGATGGATTGGCGCCATCAGGAAGACACGTTTGCCGGTGCGCTTGAAATAGAGCACCTGGATGATCACGCTCAGCGCCTCGACCACGAAAAGCCCGCCGACGATGGCCAGCACGATCTCGTGTTTGGTGGCCACGGCGATGGCGCCGAGGGCCCCGCCCAGCGCAAGCGACCCGGTGTCCCCCATGAAGACTGCAGCCGGCGGCGCGTTGTACCAAAGGAACCCCAACCCGCCACCAAAGAGCGCCGCGCAGAAGATCAGGATCTCTCCGGTGCCCGGTACATAGTGCACGTCCAGGTATTGCGTGAAGTCGACCCGGCCAACCGCATAGGCGATGATCCCCAGCGTGCCCGCCGCAATCATCACCGGCATGATCGCCAGCCCGTCCAGACCGTCGGTCAGGTTCACCGAGTTCGCGGCCCCCACGATCACGATGATCGCAAAAGGCACAAAGATGTAGCCCATGTTGATCAGCGTGTCCTTGAAGACCGGCAGCGCCAGCTGCCAGCGCAGCGCATCCGGGTGATACATCGAGGCCCAGTAGCCCGCGATGGCCGCGATCAGCACGCCCAACAGGATGCGTACGCGACCGGGCACACCGGCCGTGTTCTGCTTGCTGACCTTGGCATAATCATCGGCAAAGCCGATCAGACCGAACGACAGCGTCACAAAGAGCACCATCCAGACAAAGGGATTGTCGAGCCGCGCCCAAAGCAGCGTTGCCGTCACCAGCGCACCCACGATCAGCAGGCCACCCATCGTCGGCGTGCCCGCCTTGGCAAAATGCCCCTCGGGGCCGTCATCGCGAATGGGCTGGCCCTTGCCCTGCCTGCGGCGCAGGACATTGATCAAGGGCGGACCGAACAGGAACCCGAACAGCAGCGCCGTCAGAAACGCCCCGCCTGCCCGGAAGGTGATATAGCGGAAAAGGTTGAACACATCGCCGCCATCCGACAGCTCGGTGAGCCAAAACAACACGTGGTTAGTCCTCTTCCATCTTTTGTTTCGCCGGGGAGTGGCCCAAATTCCGGATCGCGTCAACCACACGGGCCAAGCCCATGCTGAGCGAGCCTTTGGCCAGCACGACATCGCCGCCCGTCAGATCACCACCGATCTCCTGCGCCATCTGATCCGAGGTCTCTGTCCAGCGCCCGCGCTTTTCTTGGGGCAGCGCCTCCCAAAGGTGTCTCATCAACGGACCAACGCAGTGGATTTGGTCGATACTCTGGATCGCAGGCAATCCAGCAATGTCGGCATGCAAGGCGGTCTCGGTCTGCCCCAGTTCCTTCATGTCGCCCACATAGGCCACCCGGCGGCCCTTGGTTTCGGCGGCGGCCAGCACCTCCAGCGCTGCGCCCAGGCTGGCCGGGTTTGCATTATAGGCGTCGTCGATCAACTCGACCGGCGGATCAGCGGGGGCGCTGTCCAGGACGATCAACTCGCGCGCGCCGCGCCCCTCGACCGGACGCCAGAGCGCAAGATCTGCGATGGCCTTGGTGCGGTCCAGCCCCAGCTTGCCCGCCGCCGCCAGCACCGCCATGCCGTTCACGGCAAAATGCCGCCCCGGCGCCGAGATCTGATAAACCAGCGGTGTGTTCCACGCCCGGCCTTCCACCAGCGTGACCTCGTCCCCGATGGTGACATGGGTCACGCGGTGGTGGTTTGACGAAGCCTCGCCAAACCCGATGACGGTGTCGGCGTGTTTTTCGGCAATCGCGCGCAGAGTGTCCGAGGTTTCCAGATCGCCGTTCAGAACCGCGATACCGCCCCGCTCAAGCCCTTCGAAAATCGCGGCTTTTTCGCGGGCAATTCCTTCAAGGCTTTCAAAGGCCGCCAGATGCGCAGGCGCCACAATGGTGACAATTGCCAGATGCGGACGCGCCATCCTGGCCAGCGGCGCAATCTCTCCGGGGTGGTTCATCCCGATCTCGATCACGCCAAAATCACTGTCAGCGGGCATCCGCGCCAAAGTCAGCGGCACCCCCCAGTGGTTGTTGTAGCTCGCGACCGAGGCATGCACCTTGCCCTGACCACCCAGCACCGTGCGCAGCATTTCCTTGGTCGAGGTCTTGCCGACCGAGCCGGTCACCGCAATGACCTTGCCCTTCATCCGCTTGCGGCCTGCGCGGCCCAGCGCCTCGAGCCCCTCTTGCACGTCCGGCACCATCAACAGCGGCGCGTCTGCCTTGACGCCCTTGGGGAAACGGCTGACCAAGGCCGCCGCCGCGCCCTTTTCAAAGGCCTGCGCAACAAAGTCATGCCCGTCACGTGCGGCTTGCAGGGCGACAAACAGATCACCCTTCTGGATCGTTCGTGTGTCAATCGACACGCCGGTGCACTTGAAGTGGCTCGTAATCTTGCCACCCGTCGCCCGAACGGCGGCTTTTGAGGTCCAAAGCGTCATGCCAACCGACCTTCCAGCGCAGCCACGGCCACACTTGCCTGTTCGGCATCGTCAAAGGGATAGACAGTGTCGCCGACGATCTGGCCGGTTTCGTGCCCCTTGCCACAGATCAGCAGGGCGTCCCCGGCCTGCAAAGCATCAACACCGCGCAGGATGGCCTCGGCCCGGTCACCGACTTCGAGCGCCTCGGGCGCGCCGGACATGACGGCGGCCCGGATCGCGGCAGGGTCTTCGGACCGCGGATTGTCGTCTGTGACGATCACCTGGTCTGCCGTCGCCGCTGCGGCCTCACCCATCAGCGGGCGCTTGCCAGGATCGCGGTCGCCACCGGCGCCCACGATGGCCACAAGGCGGCCCATGACATGCGGGCGCAGCGCCTTGATCGCGGTTTCCACGGCGTCTGGCGTATGGGCATAATCGACAAAGATCGCCGCGCCATTGCTGCGTGACGCCGCCAGATGCATGCGGCCGCGGACCGTGCCCAGATCCTCTAGCGCGTCAAACACATGGGTCGGATCGGCCCCGCATGCAATCACCAGCCCGGCCGCGACAAGCGCGTTTTCCGCCTGAAAGCCCCCGATCAGCCCCAGCCGCACCTGCCGCACCGCGCCGCGCCAGCTGAACCGCAAATCCTGCCCCGTGGCATCAAAGCGCTGCGCCAGCAAAAGCAGGTCCGCCCTGCTGGCCCGCCCCACGGTCAGAACCTCTTGACCGCGCGCACGGGCAATGGCCGCCATATCGACGCCGCGGGCGTCGTCGATGTTCACCACCGCGATCCCGTCTTCGGGCAGAACACGCGCGAAAAGCCCGGCCTTGGCCGCAAAATACTCTTCGAAATCAGCGTGATAATCCAGGTGATCCTGAGAGAAGTTTGTGAACCCCGCCGCAGCCAGACGCACGCCATCAAGCCGCCGCTGCGCCAGCCCGTGCGAAGACGCCTCCATCGCGGCATGGTCCACACCGGCCTCTGCCGCCTGAGACAGAACCCGGTGCAGAGTGATCGGTTCGGGCGTTGTATGGGCCAGCGGCACCTGCCAGTCGCCCTCGACCCCCGTGGTGCCGATGTTCACCGCGCGCTCGCCCAGCGACTGCCAGATCTGGCGCACAAAGCTCGCGACCGAGGTCTTGCCGTTGGTGCCCGTCACCGCAACCACTGTCTGCGGCTGCGCGCCGAACCACAGCGCCGAAGTATAGGCCAGCGCCTGCCGAGGATCTTCGGCGATGATCAGGGCTGCGTCCGAGGCCGCAAGCTCTGCCGAAGCGATCTGTGCGCCCTCGGCATCGGTCAGAACCGCCGCCGCGCCCATGCGCAGGGCGTATTGAATGAAGGTGCCCCCATGCACCCGCGTGCCCGGCATCGCGGCAAACAGCGTGCCCTCGGTCACCTCGCGGCTGTCGACACAGATCCCCGTGATCCGCGCCTCGCGACCACCGCGCGCGGTCAAGCCCAGGTCCGCCAGACTTTTGGTTCCATCGCTCATAAAAGCGCCTGCCACCCCTCTTGTATGTGTTGGCGTCGCAAGTCGCGTCTCAAGGACCCGTTATTGCGACGCGAGGGTTATACCAGCCATGGCCTCGGGTTCAACTTGCGGACGCAGCCCCATCAGCGGTGCCATCCGGGTGATCATCTCGGCCGCCACAGGTACGGCCGTCCAGCCAGCGGTGCGGCGTTGTTCGCCCAGCGCCATGACCTCGGGTTCGTCCAGCGTGACGATCAGCACATAGCGGGGATCATGCGCGGGAAAGAGGCTGGCGAAGGTCGCGATGACCCGGTCGTCATAGTAGCCGCCCGTGGGTTTGGGTTTGTCCGCCGTACCGGTCTTGCCCGCCACCGCATAGCCTTTGACTTCGCCAAAATTCGCTGTGCCATCAGGGTGTTTGACGACCAAACGCAACATGGCGCGCGAGGCCTCGGCGCTGGCCGCCGTCAGCACCTGCGGTCCCGGTTTCGGCTTGGGCTGCTTGATCAGGGTCGGCTCGACCACACGCCCGCCGTTGGCGATGGCGGCATAGCCCGCCGCCAGATGCAGGGGCGAGGTCGAGATGCCGTGGCCATACGAAATCGTCATGGTCGACAGCTCGGACCAGTTCTTGGGCAAGAGCGGTTTTCCGCCGCTCGCCTCGGTCAGCTCGACCGGCGTGTGCTTGAACATGCCCAGCGCCTCAAGAAACTCTTTCTGGCGCGCGGCCCCGATCATCTGCGCCAGCCGCGCCGTGCCGATGTTCGAGCTTTTGACGATCACCTTGGTGACCGGCAGTTCCTTGCCGTAATAGGAGAAATCCTTGATCTTGTGTTTGCCCCAACGCAACGGGCCGCGGATGTCGATCATCGTGTCGGGGTTCACCAGCCCAAGGTCCAGCGCCTGTGCCGAGGTGAAGATCTTGAAAGTCGAGCCCAGTTCATAGACCCCCTGCACCGCACGGTTGAAGGTCGGATGGTCGTCCGGGTGCCCTTGGGTCGCAGCGTGCGGGCGGCTGTTAGGATCAAAGTCCGGCAGGCTGACCATCGACAGGATCTCGCCCGTCTGCGCATCCATCAGGACCGAGGCCGCGCCCTTGGCGTTCATCAGCTTCATGCCGCTGTAAAGCACATCTTCTGAGGCCGATTGCAGCGTCAGGTCAATCGACAGCTGCAAGGGCGCGCCCTGGCGGGCGGGGTCACGCAGTTCCTTGTCGAAAAAGCCTTCGACACCCGCGATGCCCACGACATCTGCCGAGCTGACGTCTTCCTTGTCAAACCGCGACCCGCCCAGAATATGGGCCGCCACCGAGCCGTTGGGATACAACCGCATCTCGCGCGGGCCAAACAGCAGGCCCGGTTCACCGATGTCATGCACGGCCTGTTGTTGTTCCGGGCTGAGCGTCTTCTTGACCCAGACAAATTTCCGCTTGCCGGTGAACAACTTGGTCAGCTTCTCTTCGTTCAGCTCGGGAAAGATCCCCACCAAAGCGCGCGCGGCACGGACCGGCTCGATCATCTGGTGCGGGTGGGCATAGAGCGAATGCGTCTCCATGTTGGTCGCAAGGATGCGGCCCTGCCGGTCGACGATGTCGGCACGCTGTGCAGAAATCACTGCCCCGCCGCCGCGATGGCGTGGTTCAGCGGGTTCCGAGGCCGCCATCAACCCCATCCGCGCGCCGATCACGGTGAAGGCACAGAAGAACATCAGGCCCAGCACCAACAGACGGCCCTCGGCCCGAGCGCGGGTCTTGTTGCGCATCTCTTCATGCCGCTGTCGGATGTTCTCGCGCTCGATAACGTCGGGATTTTCACCCTTTTGACGGGCATCCAGAATGCGGGCCAAGGGGCGCAGGGGTGTGCGGATCATGGGTTGGCTCCGTCGCTGGAGACGTCAACGGGGTTGGTGATGCGCAGCGGCTCGCGCGGGGGATAGGCGATCTGGTCGATCCGCCCGAACTGGTCAGGGCGCAGGGGCAAAAGGCCAAGACGTTCAAAATTCAGATCCGCCAGTTCCCGCAGCCGGTCCGGGCGATTCAGATAGGCCCATTCGGCGTTCAGAACCGAAAGGCGCTGTTGCTGCTGCGAGATCTGGCGACGCAGATCATCGGTGCGGTTCAGCGCGTCCTGGGTCATGTAGTTTTCGCGGTAGGCCCAAAAGGCCAGCGCGATCACGGTCATGAAGGACAGAACATAGAAGACGGAACGCATCAGCGGGGCCTCCTGAGTTGCGGCATGGCGATGGATTTGGCGTCGATGGCACCGGCCGGTGCCTCGGTGCGGCGGGCGACGCGCAGTTTGGCCGACCGGGCGCGCGGATTGTCAGTCAGTTCCTCGGCGTCGGGGGCGATGGCCTTGCGGGTCACCAGCTCGAACTGAGGGTCGGGCATCTCGGCCTGTGGGGCATAACGGTTGGCACGGCCGGTCTGGCCCGCACGGGCCTGCAGGAAGCGTTTGACCATGCGGTCTTCGACAGAATGGAACGTCACCACCGCCAGTTGCCCGCCGGGTTTTAGCACCCGTTCGGCGGCCATCAGCCCCTCGAACAGCGCGCCGTACTCGTCGTTCACCGCGATGCGAAGCGCCTGAAAGCTGCGGGTCGCGGGGTGGGACTGGCCGGGTTTCGGGCGGGGCAGACAGCCCTCGATGATCTCGGCCAACCGAAGTGTCGTCGTGATCGGTGCGGCGTTGCGTTCACGCACAATGGCCTTGGCGATGCGACGTGAGGCGCGCTCTTCGCCAAATACAAAAAGCACATCGGCCAGGTCGCCTTCGTCTGCCGTGTTCACCAGATCGGCCGCGCTTTCGCCTTGCTGGCTCATCCGCATGTCCAGCGGGCCGTCCTTCATGAAGGAAAAGCCCCGGTCCGCCTGATCCAGCTGCATGGACGAGACACCCAGATCCAGCACAACGCCGTCCACGGCCTCGGCCACCTCGTCCATCTGTGCGAAATTGGTCTGCACCAGCTCAAGCCGACCGCCATAGTCACCGATCCAGGCCTGCGCCATCTGGTGGGCCAGCGGGTCACGGTCCACACCGATGACCTTGTCGGCGCCGGCCTCCAGCAAACCGCGGGAATACCCGCCCGCGCCAAAGGTCCCGTCGATCCAGACACCCGTGACCGGCGCCACGGCCCTTAGCAAGGGGCGCAGCAGGACGGGAACGTGAGGAGCATCTTGTGTGTGAGGGTCAGCGGCAGCCATTTTCCCCTCCTAGCCTGACCCAAGCAGGCTGAGTGGATCGAAGTCTTCGTCCTGTTCGGCGAGGAACTCTTCGGCCTCGGCCATCTCTGTTTCTTCGTAGGTGGCGCTGTTCCAGATCTCGAAATAGTCGCCCATGGCAACCATCACGCATTCGCCGTCCAGCCCGATCTGTTCGCGCCGATCCTTGGGCAGCACGATCCGTCCGTCGCGGTCGACCTCGGTTTCCCAGCTCTTGCCCAGGATCATCCGGCTGGCGACCTTGCGTTCCTGGCTGCCGCGCGGCAGTGCCTTGATGTCGGCTTCGATCTCGGCCATCGCCTCGATGGTGTACGCGTGCAGACAGTCCTTCAGATGCGGACCATACAGAACAACCATGCGAGGGTTGGGGCTTTCGGGGTGGTTCGGGTCGCCGGATTCGAGCACACGGCGAAAATCAGCGGGGATCGACATCCGACCCTTGCTGTCAACCTTCTGGTTGAACTCGCCTCTGAAACTCAGACCCACGGCCCCTTACGTCCCTTCTTCGTCCCCCTGAAAACGAAACGGCGGGTTGAACTGCTGCCACTGTTCAACCCGCCGCCCTCGTCCCGCTGCGCGGGAGGTCCAGCAGCGCGCGCCACCTGGGGGGATGTCTGCTCGCCCGCGCGCCGGATCCTTGTGTTTCGATGAATGAGAGCTGCCTGTATGAAACCTGCTTTTTATTTTGGAAGTCACGTCGGGGTCTTTTGTCGCCCCTTTGATCCCTCGTTCATCGTGCCATCAGGAATGACATGGGAATTCATGGAAATCAACAGGATTTTCAGGGAAATCAGCGCAAGACCTTGTGTCAGAGGCACCTACAAAACAAGATATAGAGCCATGTTCTTGCTTTGATCTCCAACAATTTGGCGAAACTTGGCGCAACCCCACCAGATGTTGATTTAAAGATTTTCACCCACCAATGCCCAGGAATTCCCATTTTTCTGGGTCTCCCAACGTCAATTGCACGTTTCAAGCGTGGATTCAACTGCCGGACCGCACGAATCACTTGCCGGGGACCCATGAAAACAAGGGGGCAAACCAAGCTGACCCAGGGCGATCCCAATCGGTGCCATGATTTCCCAGCCCTACACCAAACCCTGAAACTAAGACGCCCCCGACCGGAATCCGGCTGTAGCGTGACACAACCTTTTGCAGTAATTTACACAACCTTTTACAGCAACAGCATTTTTTGAGCACGTTGATGCACGTCTGATTGTGGCTTGGTGCCGCGTCGCGCGCCGCCAAGTGTTCAAAACGGCGGGTTCGGCAGGTCATTAAAGCGGCTTTAAAGGGGGTATTGAACGTTTTCGCCCCGTTTTCGCGCCACCGGCCTCAGTGCCCCTTCAGTCCGGCTGATCCACCATCTCGTTCTTCACGAAAACCGCCTCGACGGTCCCGCGCGCGGCATCCAGAGTGATCTCAATCACAACGGGTGTGTGACGATCGTTCAGCGCGAACTCCCGCCATTGCTCGTTCACGATCAACGAATGTGGAGAGGTGGTGCCTTCGCCAGGTTCCGCCCGGCCAAGCGCAATACAGAAACGTTCTTCGGACATGTGACACCCCTGGACCAAGTACAACCGATGCTTGTTGAAGGCAGAATACGATTTGCCCATTTGAAGGAAAGGCGCAATTTGCGACCGGACCGGTTTCAGATATCGACAGTGACGCGAAATAGGTCATGTGCCGCGAGATGCGCCGTCATGGCTTCGCCGCGCTGATCACAGCATTCGTCACTGACGGCACCACGCCCCCAGACATGCCCGACACAGGCACTGTGATGATGATGTTTTTGCTCATGGGCGGAAGGACTCCAGCTTGCGATGGGTATTGATGACCTCGGACACGGTCGGCGGGGTGTTGCTGGCAAGTTCGGAAAACAACAATGCGTGACTGTTAGGGAATGTCTCGTTGCCAACACCGGCAGGGACCTGCCCCCACACGGACGTTGTGAATGTCGCATCCGAGTCCAGGTAGGCGATGATCGTTTTGGCACCCTGTAGCGCGTGCCAGAAATCATCGCGGGTCATCCCCGTCAAGTCGATCTCCACAGCGTCCCGCCACACCCGGAAGACAGCACCGCCACCGGCAGCGGTCAGCGCTGTTGATGTGCCACCATCGGCAGCATAGCCGAGATAGCGGGCACTGGTCCCGTTGTCCGAAATGAGGGTAAATCGGTCCTGCGTCGACAGGTCTTTGACGCAGAAACCAAGCAGGTAGGCGTTGCCCGAGGTGATGTTGAAAGGCGTAGGCACCTCGTCATCGACGGTATCCGGGACGAATGTGTTGTCCTCGATCTTAACCGTCAGACCGGCGTTGCTCTGCACGGCGGGGTAGCCGGTGATTTTGCGGACGGAGATATCTCGGATATTCGCGACCTCGCTGCCACCCATAGCGTTAAAAAGCATGATAGGGTGCACGCCCGCGCTCTTGGAGACAACAACGCCGGATGTTTGGTAGCCTGCGCCGTCCGAAAGGCCGACGTAGGCATCAGCCCCGGCCATGTTGGTCAGCCTCAGATTAAGGTCGCCCCCTGTGGCCTTGGCTCGGTTGGCCAGCTTGTAATGAGCGCCATCCGTAAGATCTTGACTCAGTCCCTCGGACTGACGGAGCGCAGTAGTGGCACCGCCGCCGTTGTCTACGTGGGCCACCTCCACCGATCCATCTGCACCAGTGGTCACGGTATTGGACCCATATGGTGACCAAGCCGCTGCGTCGTTTGCGGTGTCAACCAGATCATCCCCCAGCCCGAGGAAGGTGACTGGCTCTAGTTTTTGCGCCGAGAAGAACGTGCAGCGGTGGCCATAAGATCCGCCGCTTTCCAGATTATATAGCCCCGCGAAAACATTGTTAGTGCTGTCGGGCGACATCTGCACATCAACGACGTGCGTTCCAACACCAAGGACGTCCTCGCTTGTGGCCTGATAATAGCCGCCAGCGGCGTTGTGGTTGAGGTTCAGATCACCTGTTCTGATCCGCACGCCCGTGGAACCGTTCAGAAGCTCGCTGATCGTGAACGTGAACCGATACCATGCACCAGGCTCGAAAATCTGGCCATTGTTGCGGTCTACCCAGCGTCCGGTATAGGTGTTGTTGTTGAGAGCCAATACACCGGGGCCGGTCTGATCAACCGTCACACCCACGCCTGAAAGCGTGTTGGTCATCAGCCCGGTGTCGGGGTAAAGCTCGCCACCCACCGGCCTCAGGAAAGAGACCGGGTGTGTTCGGACGCTGATGTTGCGGACTTTCGCGCTTTCTCCGGGGGCCATGTTCTCGATCCTCAAGAACGGGTCGCCATAGCTGTCGTCTTTTTGGATCAACAGGGCGACATCCGCCCAGCCGTCCGCCGGTGATACTGTCTTGCGCTCATCTGTGGCTGCAGTCGCCTTGCAGACTACGTCAACATCGCCGCCAGTCGCCTCTACCTGAGCAGTGATCAAGACCCATTCCTTGTCCTCCAAATCACGGATCAGACCGTTCGCCGCGTTCAGGTAGTCGAAGGCCCCGTTAGCGGCATCTACGTAAGTGATCTGGATGGACCCGTCACCCGCCTGCACGACGGTGTTTGTCCCGTGTGGCCACCACTCCGAGGCGTCATTCATGGTGTCGACCAACTCAGGCCCAAAGACCTGACTGAACCCGCTGCCACCAGGGCGCGGCCAATGGCCGACCATAAAGCCAACGCCACCCCCGTCGTTGACCGGCGTCTGCGCGGTTGGGTCCGAGAAGTTGCCGACCCTGCTCGCCACGTAGATCTCGCCCTTTTGCAGGCCTGTATTGGGGTCAACGACGACGGGAAGTTGGTCAAAGTCCCACGCGCCAAGATCCGGGATATTCCGGATCATTGGCTGGATCAGCTGGCGAACGGGCGAGCGTTGCATCAGTTGATCTCGATCCAGCTGTATTGTGCCGCCCCGGAAGGCGTGACCCGCCAGCGACCACCGCCGACTTCGAGCACAAAGGTCTTGGTTCCGGTCCACGGACCTTCATCCAGGTCCACGAAGGTGCCTGCGTCGCTTTCAAAGGCAATTGCCACGTCGTCGGCACCTGCCTCGATCGCCAAGCGCACCTTTTTTCCTGGCGGATAGTTTCCGGCGTGTGCCGGAAAGATCTCTTGCGTCGTGTAGGGCATCACATATCTCCTGGTGTCCTGATGTCCGGCTTCATCAAACCGCTGTTGAAATCGGCCCGTAGATCTCGGGCAACTGCGTCAGGCCTCCGGGGCCTTGTCGGGTGTCGGTGCAATAAAGGCCTCGCCAATACTGCGCGTCGTCCATTCTCCCACCGTGCGTCATGATCGAGGCGTTGCGTCCGTCGCCGCCTGGTTCGAAGTAGACGCGGTAGGTGTTGGCTCCCAGGACCTCCAGCCTGTCGACCGGGATCTCATCATTGACGAGATCGCCGCCGACGGAATGGAACACCCAGTTCAATGGCTGGTAGTCGTCGATTGCCTCGAGCACGGTTCCAACGGGGCCGGGATCGATCATTTCAAAGCCGGTGGGCACGCTCATCTCGACATCGACATAGGCCCCTTGCGGGCCAAATTTCACGGTGTTGATCGTGAGGTCTTCGAAGGTCGCTGCGCTGCGTTCACGAAGGATCGCGTTGCCCCAGACCACGCCGTTGTAGTGCAGGCCGATCGGGCTGTGGTGCACGTCATGTGGATCCCGCGCGCGGTGTGCCTTGCCCTCGACAATGACGATCTGCGACGCGCGAGCTGGATCTGTCGCGGCCAGGATCGTGGCCTGGCGGACCGCGTTCGCTGCGGTCGCGGAAGTGTTGGCGGTATTCCCGTCAAAGAGCCGCCCTGCCCCGTACATTGTCACATAGATCTTGGCGTCACTTTCGACCAACGCGGTCTGAGAGAGCATGTCATCCCAGACACGGCCGTAGACGTCTGCCAGCTGCGCGACAGTGAGCTGCGGAGCGCTCGAGGACGGGTCAAAACAGGATCGGTCGGCATCGCCGCAATCCCACCAGAACTCCGAAACCTTCGGCCAGGACGCGCTCACTTTCGCCTGCAAGATCGCGTATTTTGCAAGCAACAGGGCGCTCGGCGCACCGCCGTCAACGAAGTACGTGGACATGTCCCACCAGGGGTCATTGGCACCGGCAAAGGCAACCCCGGTCCCGCCTTCAGCAACGTCTGTGACCCCGATGTCATGCGCGAACACCGTGCCACCGGTATAGAGTGCCGTTGCGAGGCCACCCAGGCCGTAGTTGAACAGCTGGACCCCATGCGACTGGCCCCAGGTGGCGAGGTGGCGGGATGGAATGTAGTCCGCAAACACCGAAAACACCGCCCCCGCGCCATCGGAGATCGAGACGATGGACGGCCCGCCAAGACGCATTGAAACGACCACTGTGCCGCCGTTGGACAGCGACAGGTACCCATCTGACGAGTTGTCAAAGGTGCGCCCCAGGCCAGCGTAGATATGGAACTGGTTCGTGCCTGTCAGAACAACCGTTGTCCCGAGTTGCATGTGCGTGAGATCCGCGACGGCATTGCCACCAAAGTTATAGGTCAGGCCGCTCACGGGGGGCGCAATGATGCAGCGTTGACCGCTGGGGAACGTCAGGGTCCCGTGACCAAAGGGGCGATCCGAGAAAGAGGCCTCCGCACGCCGGAACATGTCCTGGCGATAGGTCACACCCGCGCGCCGCGCCCGTTTTCGCCGGTCCTCAAGGCTCTTGTAGGTGATCGGGATCCCGGTTCGCAGCGTCAAGGCACCGTCCTCCGACGAGCCGAAGAAAACGCGATCCAAGGTGTCCGACGCATTGGAGAAACTTGTCGTGGCGTGCACGCTCCCGTCAGCCTTCAAGCCGTAGTAATACGTCGGGTTGTTGTTCACATCGAGCGGCAAGGTGACAGGATCGAAGGTGGCGGACGGATCGCCGTCAGGCCCCCCATAGCTGCGCATGGAGCCAAAATAGACCGTCTTTGTTTCGGCCACATCGTTGACAAAGACCGACTTGTGCACCGGATCATCGAGCGCAACGATCCGGCTTGCGTAGCGCTTGTGCGCATTGGTCTCGACGTGCGGCGCAAAGCACAGGGGGACGAAGGTATCCAGGGCATCCACTGCCAGGAGCATGACGTCAGGCTGGCTGCGCGCCGCCGTGAAATCCGTTGTGGCGACAATCGCCAGGGGAGCCGCCAGGCGGGCGTAATAGAAGACCGGGGTGTTGCCACTGCTGAGCGCCAGCGTCGTGCTCACGCCCGCGCCAGGCACTACGGTTTCGGTGGCACCGCGCCAACACCGCATCGGCGGAAACGTCACGGTGGCGGCATCCCGATCGATCTCGATCTCCGATCGCTGTTGCCAGGTGATTGCGAACTCAGCACCGATGTCGGCGTCCTGTTTCTGCGCGATCTGCGCGTAGAGCGCCGCAATCTCCCCGCCATTCGCATCCAGCAGCACCGAGACGTCCTGGAGCGCCTGCAAGACCTCGGGCGCGGTTGTGGCAATGTCCGCCAACGCCTGGGCCACGAAGCTTGTCGTGGCGATTTGCTCTGTCTGGGTACCCTGGGCGGCCGTCGGGGCCGTGGGCGCGCCGGAGAGCGCCGGGCTGACCAGATCGGCCTTCGCGGCCAGGTCGGCCGGTGTCGGCGCAGCGAGCAGTGTGGCGCGCTCAGACGGGGAGATCTGGCCCGTGATGTCTCGTGCGCGGAAATGCGAGATCTCGATCTCCTGCGCGTCGTCGGCCGAATAAAGCCACAGCTCGGGCGCGAAGAATGTCGACGTCGGCACCCGGTCCGCCTCGGGATCATCCAGCGAAACCGTCATGCGAAGCACCTGGGCACCGTCACTGACGTCAGGTGTGATGGTCTGCCCCAGGACCGTGCTGAAGTTCGCATAGGCCCCGGTCAGGTTGCGCAAGCGCAGCGCGATCGCGGGCTGATCGGCGCCGGGCGGCACCTGGGCGTCCACCAGGCGCGCCACCTCGAACTCGAACTCCCACAGCTCGCCGGGACGCGCCTGCACAGCCATCTTTGGAATGATGCGCACATATCCGGGATCGCCGGGGATCTCGCTGCCTCGGATGACCCGGACGCCGCCGTCGCGCACCTCGCCGAGGGTGAGATCGGCGCGCGCGGCCGGGTCGCCATTGTGGGTCTCGCTGTAAAACTCGCCGTTGGCTGGAGCCGAGACGTCGCCGTGCACGGTCGCAATGCCCGCCTTTCCATCGAGTGCAAGGTCCAGGGCGTCCAGTGTGAGCTGCAGGCCCGAGACGTCACCAATCGCATGAGCGTGGGACGATGCAGCCTTGGCGGCCAGGGCATCGACCAGGCCGACGATTTCTGACATGGCGTGACCGTGGGACAACGCGGCCCATCCCGACCCGGCAACGTCGGCGATGCGCTCCCAACGTGACCAGGCTGATACCCAGCGGTAACGACCGCTGTTGTTGACCGACGCACCGTCGTATCCGGTGGCCGTGGCCTGCGCGTGTGTCCCGGCATCGCTTTGCGGCACCTCGGCCCCGGCATTGTCTTCGCTGCCCGTCAGAAGCTGCAGATCAGCCCAGGTGGCGGGGGCAAGCAGCCCGCCGGTCACCTGCCCGCGAATGGTCGCCAGCTCGTCGGCAATGGGACCGTCCAGGATCATCGCTTGAGCCAGGATGCCACGAAGGATCGCAAGAGCGATGCGGCCCGTCGTTCCTTCGTGGTTTCCGATCACGTCCTCGACGTTGCTGAGAGGTGGCAGATCGGTTGTTTTTACCCCGTTGGTCATTGTGCGTCCTCAGATGATGGTGGCGGTGATGGGGCTCGAGAGCGCCGAGGCGATGCCATCGGCGTTCACGGCGGCGAAACGGTAGTCGAAGTCGCCTTGCGGTGCGGCGGCAGGCGACTGCGGAAAGAGAATGAGCTGTGTGATCGAGCCGTCAAAATCGGCATCCGCGACGATCTCGATGCGATCGTTGCCGGTCGCGGCCGTCAGCGAAAACGGGACATCCCCATCGGCGGCAATGGCCGGGGCAGCCACGACGGTCCCGCCTGCAAGCTGCACCGTCACCGTGCCAGCTGTCCGACCGGTCACGGAGATCCGGCCACGGTAGGTGCTTCCGGCCGTCAGGGTTTGCCCCTGGGACAAGGTGCTTGCTGCGCCGGGCACATGGTCCGCAACGCCTGAACCCACGCTCCAGCCGCCTCCTGCGGTCCAGGCGGCGGCATTGGTCATATCGCCATCGGTGACCTGGTCGGCCTGCGCGGCATCCCCGTCGATCCAGGACACCGTTGTGCCGCTGTTGATGGGTGCAATGCCGATCGCGTGCGTCGCCGTGTCGACCGACTGCCCCTGGGGCGTTCGGAAGATCTCGACCTCCCCGGTCTGCGGATCCGACAGGGCCAGGGTCACCAGGCAGTGGCCAAGTCCGCCATTGGCCGAGATACCGGCTGTATCGGGAACCTGCGCCAAAGCCCCTTCACCGACACCCACTTCGACGGTGACAATGGCGCTCCAGGGGCCGGGCTGGCCACCCGGTGTCCGCGCCGCAAGGCGGATCTCGACATCCGCGCCCAGGTCATAGCTCAGCCCGACAGATCCGGACGTCCCCGGAATGCTCGCACCCGACCAGGACCCGGCCCCTACAATACGGTGTTCAACCTCGATTAAATCGACCGTTGAAGGGTCGTTTTGCGGCATTGCCGCGCCAACCCTGAGAATACGTCCTGCGGCCCCGTAGACGCCTTCTGCGGCTTCCGTCGAGACCCCGGCGAACTCAGGCGCGCCGGGCAACACCTCGGGCACGGCGCTGCCAACAGCGCTGTTCCAGATCGGTGGCGTATAGGCATCGGTCAGGGCCTCAACCTCTGCGGCCTCTGCCGTGAGGATGAGACGGCTCGAAAAATCAGCCCCCGGCTCAACACCGACCACACGGCAGGCGATCACCTCCTCCTCGGCCGGACCGAAGATGGCCAGGGCATCGACCGGCGGTCCATCGGCCGCGCCGAGATGCAATGTACGGGTGGTGCCGGGCATGGTGCTGACAGGCACCACCTGTGATGACCCGATCGTGTCATCCTCATCAAACAGGGTCCATCGCAGAGCGTAGCGCTGGCCCGCGTCCATGTGCACTTCCGCGTCCAGGACCACGGTGCCGCCGCTGGAGGAGACAACGCGCGCGGCCGTGGTGATCTCGGTCAGCACATCGTGGGTCAGCAAGACCTTGTCACCCCGCGTGGCAACACGTGCCGCCCCGTCTTGCATGACGAAGTACCGGTCGAGCTGGTGAATGATCTCCAGCATGCGCCGATATATCTCTCGCGCCAGCTCGTCCGGATTGGTCTTTCCCGCAACCCGCCATTCTTCGACCAGGTTGATCGGACCGGTATGACCAGGCCAGGGCAGGATCATTTCCGCGTCGGTCCAGCCCGACGTCTCGTCCTGGAAGCGCACGCGCACGCCCTCGGGGGGATCGAGATAGGCGCGTGTGCCTTCAAAATCCCAGCTGTTGCGCGGCGTCACGTGGTCGACGGCAACGGCCTGCGGCCGCTCGATGACAACGCCCCAGCGTGCGCCATCATGGCGGGGCGATGCACGCCCGGCGGCCGCGATATCGACGAGCATTTCGCCAAAGCTGGTCCAGCTCCGGTGATCGCGATCGTATTTCAGGCCCTTTTCTTCGCAAAAGAGCCACCAGTCTTGCATCACCTCCCAGTCGATCCCTGCGTCGTCGACCGGGTTTGGATGATGGTTTCCTTGCAAGGCCGCCAGAAAGGCGGAAGCGGCGTTGCGAGACAGGCCCTCGACCCAGTCTGAGCCGTTCCACACGGGCACGTAGCGCTGCGCAACCGCGTTGAACTGATCAAGCGCGCCATTGAGCATCTCGGAGGCCTTGACCTTGAGCGCGGCCAGCGCGAGCGGCTTGTCCATGTTGATCGGGTATTCAGGCCGGATCGACTGGAGCGCCATGAGGTAGGTGCGGTTGTTGGTCTGTGCCCTCTCGTCCTTGGTCAGCTTCGTGACCTCGATCTCCCAGCGGCCGCGATAAGGCAGCGTCCAGCTGTATTGCCGCCAGATCGGTTCGAGCTTCGCCTCCTCGAACGTGAGGTCGGTGACGTTCGACCAGGTTCCCCCAATCGGCCGCTGGCGGATCCGGATCGAAACGGTGGTTTCGCGGGTGTTTCCCTTGTCGCCCAGGCGATAGAGCCCACTGGGCCACTGGAACACCAGGGCCGCACGGGTGGCACCAAAGCTGGTGGACAACACAAATGGCTGGTCCTCGCTCTGCCCCACGATCTCGTTGCCTGCCTGGTCAAGCACCGGCTGTGGTCCCGCCAGCTCGATCGACACGCTTTCCTCGAGCACCTGGCAGGGCGTGAGGGTGACGTCCGCGTCCGTGTCCTGGCCCTCGCGGATCTCCACCTCGACGTCTGGCAGATCGGCGATCGGAACGTCCCCTATTTTCAGGTCCGACAAATCGAGACGGCCATACCCGAAGAGGAACAACGCCCGCACATACTGATCGTCGCCGATGACCTCGGTGTAGGGCTGTGATGCAAAGAGCGGCGCGACACGAATGCGCCCAACCGGCCAGGGCACCGGCTGACCTGGCGCAACCTCGTTGCGGAACCCGCCAATCCGGTACCCCTCTTCACCTTTCTCGGGGGTGCTGGGCTTCGGGATCAGTGAATTCAAGGCCGCATTGGCCAGCGCGCCGACGGCGAGCGCGCTGCCTGCAAACACGGCGTTGACGGCAAAGGCGCTCAACCGAATGCCCATGTCAAACGCCACCAGACCGATCGAGTGTGTCAACAACGCGGCCGCCTGGAATATCAGGGCACCTGGCGTCACCTGAAGCACGACGACACCTTTTCGTGGCCTGACATGTCGCCAATGCGATCGAGGGATCACCGTGATGGCATCACCATGCGACAAGGTCACGCGCAGGCGCTCGAGCAAGGCCTCCGACGCGCCCGGAAAGGCGCGATCGACGATCTGGGCCACCGTAAGGCTCTCTGCCAGATCCGTTCGCCGACGCACGACGTCCGGCAGCCCTTCTGCGGTTACGACCTGCACGCTCATGATCGCGCCTCGTGCCGATAGGCCGCCTGGTACCGACGCTGCCACATCGGGTCTGATCGGCGTACGATCACGGACCGCTCACGTTGGAACACGTGCAGCATCAGTGACGCGTCGACCGCAACAGCAAGGTGGGTGTCAAAAGCACCGATCCGGAACAGCAGGACATCAAACGGCGCAGGGTCCGAGACTTCTCTCCAGATCCCGCTCCCCTTCGCGGCGCGCAAGAGCCGGTGGATCTGATCGTGTTCCCCGTCAGAGACGTAATCACCCGTGAATGTCGGCAAGTTGATGCCCAGCTCCTGGGCGTAGACCAGGCGGACAAGGCCATAGCAATCGACCCCCTCTGCGGTGCGCCCGAGAGACCTGTGAGGCAGGCCGAGGTATGCGTTCCAGTCGGTCATCGGAACAGCCCCGGAAAGCGGTCACGGCCAATGATGTCCATTGGCGCGGCTTCCTCTTCGATCGGACGTCGCGACAGGGGCACTTCGATCGCCTGGCCATAGGCCGCGGACATGACCTGCAAGCCGGTCCATTCCTGTTCAATGAGATCGGGCGAGGATGCCATGACAACCGCCAGGTGCGCCGTCGCCCGGGTGCTGACCGATCGCAGCAGGCTCACAACGGAGTGGTCGAACAGATCGAGTATGATCCGCGCTCCGGCGGGGACGTCTTCTTCGTCGCCGGGCAGCTCAAGGCTCGCGATAATGTAACTGAACGGCTCCGCCAGAGGGTCCGCACCGCGCCATGTTGACCGCGTGCCGTAGCGCAGTGGATCGCTCGACAAACGCTCGGTCGGGTCGGTCGACAGACGCAGGGGCGCGTCGAACTCCGCGTGATCGATCTCGAGAAGAACAACCTCGAAATCCGACGCGTGTGAGGCGTCCTGCGTCGTGCGGGCATTGAGGGACAGACGACGGCTCATGGCATCTCCACCACGCTGAATTCAACGGTGCGCCCGATGCCCTTGAAAGCGCCCAGGTGCGGCGGGTTCTCACCCCAGACGCACAGAATGCGACGGGTCAGTAGCAGGGACGCGCCCGCTTCGGTCACCAGAGGCAGGCCCGAGGCCTCAAGCACAGATCGTCCGTCCGAGGTCACGTCAGGCATCCAGAACGGCACCGCGCCCTCCTGAAGGGTCTCGACAAAGAACCGATCGAGGCTGGCGATCTGGGCGGGATCGGCGATGAGTGACATCGCATGTGTCACCGGCACCGCGCTGAAGCGGCGCTGATAGCGCGGCGGGCCGGTTTCGAACTGGCGGCGACGGCGCGCGTCCGCGCGCTGTGAGCTGAAGCCGTCGCGCAAGGGGCGCGGAAGATCGGTGGGCCATTCGGGGATCATCGGATCGGCCTCGGCGCTTGCAGCCCCAATTGTGCCAGGCGGCGTTTCGCGGCACCGCCAGGCGCTGTCATCGCGCCGTCGACTGCTTCAGAGAGCACCAGGCGCTGGAGCCGCGACCCATCCGGCTGCACCTCCTGCTCTTCGCGGACGCGCAGACCGCTTTCGTTCACGATCTGCGACTTCAGGACAAAGGGCATCGCGGCGAAGGACGCAGGACCTGCAACAGCGCCACCGTTGGCAAATGCCGGGATCGAGGCACCCGCATTCATCGCCTCGAGCTGCGCGCGATAAGCCGAGGTCGCCCGCGCGTTCATGACAAACTCACCAGCGCTCACAAGGATCGGCTTCCTGTCGTCACGCGGGCCTGCAAAGCCATATTGCATGCCTGTTTGACCCCAGGGATCGCCACCGTCCCTGAACCCAAAGAGGCCGGTGATGAAGCCGACGATGCCACCGCCACTGCCGCTGCCACCCCCAAGGCCCAGCAGATCCATCAGGGGGCCTTCGCCCAGCAGAACTGCCTGCCAGAGGATGTCTTCAAGAACGCTTGAAAACCGCGCCCAGGCCGAGGCGGCATCATCCCCACCCTTTGCCAGCGACGGCAAGAGATCGCTCATTGTGGAGTTCAGATAGCTCGAGGTCGCACTGGCCCGTTCGCGCTCTGCAGTCTCTTCCTGGATCTTGCCGATCAGCCGTTCGACCTCGATCCGTTCGGCCTCGGTCGCCTGGGCCAGCACCTCGCGGTGACGCAGCATGTCCTGGCGCAACGGGTCGCTTTCCTGAAGGATCGCCAGCTCCAGCCGGTACCCCTCGATCAGGTCACGAACGGCGTCGCTCTCACCCTGCTTTCCCGCGCCGCCCGACGCGACGGTCTGGTTCAGCTTGCGATACTCGGCATCCGCTTCGTTGGCAGCGATCGCCAGGCGCTCGGCGTTCTCGGCCTCCTGCCGGACCAGCGTCTCACCCTGGGCCAGGGCGGCCGCGTTGCCCGACGCCAGCAGGCCATAGCCGCCGTCGTCGAAACCTTCGCGGAAGTCGATCACCGCATTGCCGCCTGCGCGGGCAATGGGATCACCAACCGTGTCCAGCCGGTTTTGCGCCTTCTGTGCCTTGACCCGCGACGAGCTGCGCGCGGTGTTGAGGTTGCGGGCAAGCCGCGCTGCCTCGTCGGCCGCCGTCGAAATCCCGCTGGCCATATCCAATGCCGCCAGGGCCGCGCCGCGCTCGAAGGCCTGCCGGATTTCATCCTTCAGCTCTTCGGCGACTTTCAGTGTCGCCAGCTTGGCCTCGAGATCCTCGCGCTGGACCGCGACCATGGCGTCCTGCACCTGGCGGCTGTCTTCGCCGTGGACCAGCGTAAGGGCCAGCAGTTCGTTTTCCCGGGTGAGCGACGACAGGATCTCGTCGGCAGCCACCGCGCTTTGGCGGCGGGTTTCGAGATACCGCTTTGCCGCTTCATCCGCCTGCGCCCGGATCGACTTGATCCGGTCTTCCTTGGCGATCTGGGCGTCGTATTGGGCCAGCAGATCACGGGCGGCTTTGACCTGGTCCTGCGCCGCCTTGAGCCTGCGCTCTGCGTTGCGTTTGCGGTCGCTGCTGCCTTGTAGCGCGGTGTCGTTTTCCGCCTTTGCCAGTTTCTCCTGGGCTTCCCGGATCTGGTCAAAAAGCGTCAGCCGCTCGCTCGACATCGCGCCGGTCTCGAAAGCACGGATATAGCGCTCGGCATCCTGTAGCCGTTCGTTCACCGCCTCAAGTTCGCTTTCGAGCCCCTCCGCGCTGTCTTCGGACCTGGTCAGCCATTGGATCATGGCGGCACCGGCCGCGATGCTGCCGATGGTGATCAGGTTGACCGGCGAGACCATGCTGACCAAAGCCCGGCCGAGCGCTTTCGCCGCTCCGGCCGCGCCCATCGGACCAATCACCTGGGTGATCTGCGTACCCTGCTGAATGGCCAGGGTCAGAGGGTTCTGACCGGCCGCGAGCATGACGCCGATGTCGTTGAACTGCGCGGTCAGATTGCCAACGGATCCGGCCGCGCCATTGTAGGTGTTGGGGAGTTTGCCCCCCTTGACCCGCAGCTGATCAATCTCGTTTTGAAGAGCGTCGATCTGGGTGGTGGCCCGCGCATGCTCAGCCGTCAGCTGGGTCAGGTCGGCCTTGTACTGCTTGAGTTCGGCGCGAAGCCTGGCAAAATCCGCATCCGCAGATTGCCCCTTGTCGCCCATCGCCTGAACCGATTGGCCCAGGCGATCGCTTTCGGCAGCCGTGTTACGCAGCTCGGCTCGCGCCTGGCTTCCGTCCACCTTCAGTTTGGCTTCGAACTTGAACGTCATTTCAAGACCCGTTCAACGCCGCTGTTGCTGCCGCTTCGATGACGCGGACCTCGGACCAGAGCTGCGGTGTCATCTCGATGCCTGCCAGGCGCAGGCCTGCCTCGCTGCCCGCGTAGTCGAGACCCAGCCAATGCGGTCGGGACATGAGACCTGGAACGCAGCGCATCTGCCCGCTGATGGCGACAAAGGCCTCGGCCGCCGGGATGTTTTCGGGCCAAAGGCCCTCCGACCCGGTGTCGGGTTCGAAAAGCTCCATCGGGATCGCGAAGAACTCCGCATCGGCTTCCCAGCCTGATCCGGCGGACCCATGCCCGGCCAACAAGCGACCGTTTGCCCAGGCACGGCCCGCCCATTTCAGTTTCCCAGCTGCGCGCCGATCCGGCCGGTGCGGTAGGTGGTCAGCAAGCCGTGCCGAAGATCCGCCCTGCCCAGGAACTGTTCGAGAAGTTCGGTACTGAAGGCCAGCGGCGTTTTGTCAGGCCCGACGACGTCGCCCAGGTCAACCACCACCCGGCGCAGCAATTCCTTGATGCCCGTCTCGGCCGGGCCATCCTCGAAAAAGGCCTCGATGTCCTCGTCGGGCAGGATCAGATAAGTGGCCGTAAAGCTTTGACCGTCCACGGTCGTGATGGTCTCGGTGAAGCGACGGTCTTGGGCGATGTTGAACATGTCCTGTCCTCTGGTTCTCGGTCTGTCTGAGCTGCCCGGAACCGCAAAGGTTGACCGGGCAGCGCCCCCCTGGGCATCGCGTTTCAGCCTGTCAGGTGAAGGCCAGCGTCCACTGGTCGTTGCCCACGCCCGGCAGCGGCACCAGGCTCAGCGGCCATTCCTTGATGCCCTGCGCTTCCGTCGGCGCGCCGGGGCGCTGCATCTGCGCCTTGGGCACGCTGATCGTCGCGCGCCGCCCGGCAACGGTGCCATGGGTCAGCACCAGCGCGACCTCGCTCTGGTCGCGCGCCAGGGCAAAGGGATCGAAGGTCGCCAGATCCGTCGCCTGGATCTGCATCTCGATCTTTTCCGAGCGATCCGCGATCACGATCTTCTCTTCGCCAACCATGAACCGGCCCTGCACATCATTGCCGAGCATCAGTTTGAAATTGCGCATGTTGTGGCTCGTGCCACCGATGGTGAAGACCGGTGTGTTGACGGCCGAGGCGACCAGGGGCTTTGGCCAGTTCGTGAGGTTCGGCGCTGGCGCGGTCGCATCCGTCGGCTTTGCCCAGAGGCCCGTGAACGTCGCCTCGAGCTGCGGGATCCCCGATGCATTGACGACGATGTCGCCGGTTCCCTGGCACCCCAGCATGGCGTAGAGGATGCCGTCGATCTCGAGATAGATCGTGGCGCTTTCAAAGCCGCCCGAAATCGGATTGTAGGTCACCGAGGTGTCAGCCACGATGGTTTCCGCCAGGCCCATGGCCCGCAACGCCGGACCGAAGCGCGGTGCCAGACCTTCCGTGCCAGATCCCTGCAGCTCAATCTTGCAGGTCAGCACCATGTGCAGATCATGCGGGATCGTGCCCGAAGCTCCGAGCCAGGGCGTGTCATGACCCCGATCGACATCGGCACCCTCCATCGGGCGGATCGCCACGTCGATGGCGGGGATCGCATCCGCGCCCAAAGGACCACTGTCCTGGCCGTAGGTGGCCTCCAGCTTCATCAGAAGCACTTTCTTGCGCCAATACTTTTCCATCGGTCAGGCTCCCTTCTTGGCCGGTTTTGCTTTTGGCGAACCCGGCGCTTTCGGATCCTGCGACTTGCGCTCGACCAGCTTCGGGTCGCCCGATTGGTCGCGCAGATAGGTCCCGCCGGAGTGAGGCAGTTTGTCTGTCATGTGCTGATCCTCAGTTGGTCGTTGATCCGGAAGTCGATCTGGTAGTTCAGAACGCCCGTTCCCGAGGGCACGACAGCCGCACGGGCAATTTCGAAGACACCGACTTCATCGCCTGGTGCCCATCCGCAGATCGCGGCGTAGACATCCTCCAGGAAGGCATCGAGACGCTCGAGCGCGCGTTGCCCCTCGGACGCCGATTGAAGCATCAGAATGACCGAGACACCGCGCACAACCGGCTGGGCAAAGTAGCCCGTTGCAAGCTGTGCTGGCTGTCCCTGCAGCCCCGTGGGCACCACATAGGCCACAAGCGGCGACGCGGGCGTTCTCCCCGATGCGATCAGCGAGGCGAAATCCTTGGCCTTCCGGACCCGGTTTGTCAGCTCGGGCACCTGCGCCTCGAGCCGGGCTTCGACCGCAGCCAGCATCAGATGAAGCCTTTCATGTTGGCTTCGGTCATCGGTCGTTCGCGATCCGTGACCTGGACACCCCCGGCATCGGTCTGCGCAGGCGACACGCCCGCCGCATCGAGTTTGATGTTGCCCCTGGCGATGTCGCGCAAGAGAGCCACCGCGCCGTCGTATTCGCCCGCGATCTTGGCGTCCGGCGTTTGAACGTGCAGCTCGTAGATCGCGATCTTGCGGGCGATGCTCGCAATCAGATCGGGCACGGCCGCAAAAGGCAGAACGTATTTGCCGCCCACATAGCCGTCGATCAGCGCGCCCGCCTCGGAGATCGCGCGGTCAACCACGTCGGCGTCCACCACACCCGTCGCCAGCTCTGCCCGATCCGTCAGCATGATCAGCAGCTCGAGGCCGTAGCGCTCTTCGAGTTCGACTTGCGTGGTATAGGCGGGCATCCAGGGCCTCCGATGTGGAAAAAGGGGGCGGCCATGAGGGCGGCCGCCCCGCAGGTTTCAGGCCCGCCCGAAGGCGGCGGGACTGAGGTAGTTACAAAGGCTCGGCAGGAACGCGCACCGCTTGCAGAACCGGATCGTCGAGGATGGCGTCCAGCTCAGCCTCGGACAGGTCATCGACATCGATCGTGACCGGCTCCGGGGTGAAGTGGCGACCCGCCCGCCACCGGCCCCGCCTGGGACCAATGACGCGGATCTGGCCATCGCTGGCCGTGGACGTCTCGTCAGGCTGAATGGCAGGCTGGTCTTCGGGCGGCGTGATCTGCGAAGACGTATCGGTGCCGGATCCATCGTCGCCCGCCGGGTCGTTTTGGACAGGCCCGTCCCCCTTCGCCGCGCGCGCCTTTTCGATGCGCCCTGCGAGCTTCGCGTCCCCGATGTTCTTGGGATAGGTCACGCCCAGCTCGTCGGCTTCTGCCTCCAGTGCCAGGCGCTCTTCACTTTTCTCACCCATCACTCAACCCTCACGCCAGCCAGGGAACAACCAGCAGCTCGGCGGTGCCCTTCCACTCGTTGGTTTCACCACCAGCGCCCAGCTCGCTGTTGAGCAGCTTGCGGCCTGCGCTTTCCAAAGAAGGCGGCACCACCAGGAGATTGGGCATCAGGCCCAGCGGCCGACCGTGGTCACCCTTCATGCCGGTCAGCGCGGCCCGCGCCGTGGCATAGGTGGTGGCGTTCAGGGTCTGTTTCGATCCCCAGGCAAACTGCCAGAAGCCGAAACCCACGTTCATCCGGGCATCTGCGCCGTAGACGAATTCCTTGTTGTTGAAGACATTGTCGTCATCGACCTTGTCTTTCGACACAAACTGGAAATCCTTGCGCTTCTGCAGGATGAGCGGTTTGAGCGCGCGATTGGTGTCGAAGAGGAACCAGGGCGTGCCGGACCCGCCATCAGTGTTGGCGATGGTGGTGTCATTGCCGTCTGCATCTTTGACCGGATGGTCGGTATCGAAGAAGTTCTGACCGTCGTAGCACTCGGTTGTGAACCCGGCCTTGAGCAGGTCAAAGACCAGCGTGTCGGGATGTGCGCCAGTGGCGCGACCAAACTCGGTGAACATCGGCCCGTAGATCCCGAGATTGTCGGTTTCGATATCGTCCCGATCGACCCCGATCGTCAGTTCGTAGGGCTTTTCCTTGATGGCGTAATCGTGCTGCTCGAGGTTCTGAACGGCACGGGCACCGACCCATTCGCGGACGTTGGGGATCTTGCCCAACCAGCCGTACTTCTGCTCTTTCTGTGAAGAGCGCACCTCGGTGGCCACACGGCCCCATTGGGTTGTCGCCTGGTCCAGCCCGTTTTGGAAGGTGGCGGCGAAGCCGACGCGCAGCGCGGCAAGATTTGCGGCATTTACCAGCATTTCAGGTCTCCGATCAGGATGCGTTGGTCAGGGCTTCGTCCAGGCGGACCCAGACGCCATTGGCGTCCACGTCATCCACGATGCCCGCCGGTGAACGGGTGGACGTCCCATCGGTTTTGGCGACGGTCTGATCGTCGACCACATAGGCAAGGCTGCCGATGTCAGCGAATGTGACCTCGTCGGCGGCGGCAGAGTTCGCAAAGCGATAGATGCCGGGCCGGTACCCGCAGGTGACTGCACCATCTGCGCCTGCGGAGTTGTCGACCTGCTCTTCAGCCCGGCCGACACCAACCAGGCCGGTCGCCGTCTGCCCCTCGACCAGGTAACCGGTGGCATTGCGCATCACCAGGGCACCGGCAAAGATCGTGGTGGTGGCCGCAACCTGCCCCTGGCGATCTTCACCAGACGCACGCGGCGTGTTGCGATCCTTCGTCAAAGCGGCCATCAGCGCGCCTCCCGTGCTTCGGCGTCAGCCTTGAGCTGCGCCAGGTATGTGTCGTGTGCGAGCCCCATGGCGTCGGCCACCTGTTTTTGCTCGGCGCTCAGCGCGGCAAAGCGCTCGCCCGGTGGCAGGTCTGTCGCGTGGCTCTCGCCCAGCGTCGGCAGGCCGGAAACCATTTCCTGGGCGCGGGCCGGGTTTTCCATGTGCAGCTTGACGTAGGTCTCGCGCGTCGCGGCGTTGATGCCGACACGCTTTTCCGCCATCGCCTTGTCGACGAACTCTTCCGCCGCGCGGCGAGTGCCCGCCTCTTCCAGCGAGGTCACCTTGGCCTGAAGCGCGGCGATCTGCTCGGCACCGCCATCCGAACTGGCCTTCAGCGAGGTGGCCACGGCCAGCATTTCGGTCGCGCTGGCATCCTCGGAAAGGCCGAGCGCCTTGCGCACATTGCCCATCTCGGCTGTCAGAGCCGCTTGCTCTTCCGAGGGCGTGTCGTCATTCAGCCTGGCGCTCAGCGCTTCGAAAACGGCCTCCTCATCGGCATCCGCTTTCAGGCCGAGCGCCTCGGCCACTTTCTGCAGGAAGTTCATCCCGGTCCCCATTTTGCTGGAATTGAGCGCGACAAGCTCGCGCAGAGCTGGATCATTGGTCAAAGCGACGTTCTTGATCCGCAGAACCTCACCCTCGTCCGTGAAAGAAAAGACCGGGGAGATCCCCCAATAGGCCTTGTCCTCCATCAGCTTCCGCCCGGCAGCGGTCCATTCAACCCGCCCCCAGATCCCGTCCTCGCGCGCATCCATTTCAACCACGTAGCCGCGCGCCGGGGCCGGAAGCCCCTCTTTGGCGGCCGTCTCGGTCGAATGGTTTTCGTCGATGTGGATCTTGCGCGACAGCCCGTAACTGGCCGCAATGACAGCGCCCGCGTTTGCAATCCGCCACGGCCCCCGGCCGTCATAGGCCTTGACCGTCCCGGCCGGGAAGATCTGGATCCACTCCGGCACCGAGGCATCCCCAGACACCTCGGGCAAAAGCAGCGGCGCAGCAAGCGTGGCGATGTTGGCATCATGCGTCATGAATACCAAACTGCCAGCCAAGGCGGTCTGGTTTCATGTCTAACGATTTGCCGACAGATCAGTCGTCGAGCAGGCCGGTCATGTACTCTTCGATGATCGCAAGAAGCCCGAGTTCGTCCTCTGGGCCGATGCCCAGGAAGGGACGCGGCGGGATTGTGCCCCAGGGGATCGGGGACCCCCGCGACGTGGTTCCGAATTGCCCTTTTGATGCGCCCAGCTGCATCACAGCCGCGTAGATCATGTTCGACCCCCAGCTCAGACCGGTGGCATCCGCCTCGTATGCAATGGTGGTTGAAAGCGCCTTTGAAGGGCCGATCAAGGGCCTTGCAGGAACCGGGCCATTCAAGCCTTTTGCCTCTCTCCTTCGGTAGGCCTCCATCGTCGCCATGGATTTTGGTGCCCAGGGCGTTCCGTCCGGCGAGGTACCCTCGCGGAAGTTCCGCTCGGTGCTTTCCAACATGAACTCGCCCATGTCCTGGTTGAGCGCAGTCAGATCACCGAGGGCCTCGGCGGCACGTTGCAGGCTGGTGGTGATCGTGTCGACCTTGAGTTCCTGACGGATCATGATCAGCGGTCTCCTAGTCGCGATGCGCGCGCAGATCTGCGATCGCGCGATCCCGAACCGCCGGATCCGCCGAAACGCGCTGCAGGCCGGTGACAAGCAGATCCTCGCCGCGTCGAACCGCCCGCATCAGCCAGACATGATCGCGATCGCCAGGGGGTTGCCAGACGAAGATCAGCGCGCGGCGCTGCGCAATCACCCGGTCGGCATTGCTCACCACATCCTGCGCCCGCAGATAATCGAGCGCGTCCAGCTCCGGATGGCGACGCAGTTGCTGACGGGCGACGTCACCTGTCATGTTGGCAACCATCTTGGTGGACCCGATGCGCGCGGCCTGGTCCTGCGAGATCCGGAGAAGCGGCCAGGCCCCCACGGGATTGGCCAGCCAGGCACCAAAGAGCTCGGCGCTCAGCCAGCTCCGGATCAGATCGATCGACGGCTGCTCGGGCAGTTTTTCGAGCTTCGGAGCCAATACGGCAACATCCGACGCCACACTGGCACCTGGCGCATAGCCCCAGCCTTTGCCGATCCCACTTGGCTCGCCTGTCTTGGGATCAAGATCGCGCCAGTTGTCGGGCAGCGTGACGGAGGGATCCCCGCCCAACCGTTTGGCCCCCGCCAGCGTCCGCGCCCCGCGCACGTAGCAGCTGCAGCCCCAGCCATTCGGCGGATAATGCGTGGACCAGAAGGGGTGATCCGCCTCAAGGATCAACCCGTCCCAGGCCAGGTGATGCAGGCGCGGGTTTTCCGAGCCGCCGTGCCGGTAGACCCAATACTTGAACCCCGCCTTCTTCAGCTGCGCCCAGCGGCCCGCCTGGTAGCTTGTCCGCATGTTCGTCTGGTAGATGACCCGCGTGCGCCAGGCGCGGCCCTGCGGCGTGTCCTCGCCCGTCCAGCCGTGCCAGCCATGTTTCTCGACCGCCTCCCTGAAATCTCGCCGGAACACCTCAAGCGAGGTGCCCTCGGCAATGGCCTTGTCGACAGCTCGCGCCAGGTCGGCCAGAAGATCCGCCTTCGTGGCCCCCGCCACCATGAACGCACGGTCGTGCTGGGATTTCCAAAGATCATTCCAGCGCGCCGTCGGAACCAGGTCGCCAAGCCGCAGCCGAAACGCCGCGACCTGCTCGGCGAAAGGCCTGCGAAACACCGCCTGCAGCTCAGACATTGGCATCCTCTGCAACCGCCGCGATGCCGCCCAGGTGCCAGGCCGCAAAGGCCTCTCCCAACGCCGCCGAAAGCTGCGCACTGTCCACGTCTGGGAACCCCGCCAGCACCAATTCGCGCAGCTCGTCGAGGTCCTCGGCCTGGTCCATCATCAGCCCGATCTGATCCAACATGCCCCGAATGACCGGATCAGCCCCAACGGCCAGCACATCAGCCGCATCCTCGGGAGGCCCAGAATTGCCCGCTGAGCGGCTTTGGCCGCTTTCGGCGGCAAGGGCCGCGCTTTCCGGCTTGAGGCCCTTTAATGGGTGTTTAACGGCGCGCTCAGGGCCGGTTTCGCCCTCATCCCTGCCCGGAACTCCGCCCTGCGCCGGGATTTTGCCCGAGGGGCGCAGGATTTTGGCCTCCTTTCCCGGCTGGCGCAGGTTGAATTTCGCATAGATGTCGTCGACGTCTACTTCCAACCCGCGATCGATGAACGGCGTCACCGCGTTTGCGAAATGCGCCAGGTCTTCTGCTTCCGGCCGCTCGATCTTGATGCGAGGGTACTTGAGACGCGGGCCATGGTTGAGCTGCACGAAAGGAACGGCCAGGTCACGGGTCAGCACCGCGCCAAGCGCGTTTGCATCAGCGCGCTCGATGTCCTCCTGGACCTGGCGGTGTTCCTTACCCGAACCTAGCCCGCCGGTCTCGGCGTCCGTGGTCGCCGTCTGCCCCAGCACCGCCTTCGAGACCTGTTTGTCGTACCAGTCGCCGCGCTTTTCGTAGAGATCCGTCGACGAGCCGACGTTCTTGGCCTCAATGAACTCGATCATCATGCTTTCGGGAATGATCGCAGCACAGTCACCTGCGATGTTGGCCACCGCACGCATCAAGGTGGCGCGGTCCTTTTCGCTGGCAGAGGGATCAAACTTGCCGACACGCAGCGGCTGGCCATAGGTCTGCGAAAAGATCGTCCAGTCGCGCTCGGTGTACTTCTTGAAAAGGTAGGGCCACATCACAACCCGCGCCAGACCCGCCCGCGTCGGGATCCCGCTCTTGGCCCGGATGTTGGCCTGGATGAACTTGCCGCCAGTCAGGGGGACCTCCTGGCCGGTTTCGTTCAGAAGCATTGGTGTCGTCAGGTTCACCCTTTCGAAGGTAAACCAGCGGGGATCGCGCCATTCGAGCCGGTCCGGCCGCCATTGGCCGAGCGACGTGTCCCAGATGATTTCCGTGAAGCTGTACCCCTTGCCGATGGCGTCGAGGATATGGAAGAGCTCGTCCTGTAGCTCGCCCCGATTGAGCCAACTGCGCAGATCTTCGGCCAAGCGGACATCGATCGGATCATCGCTGGCATCTTCCACGGTGATCTCGAGCTGCGACACCGACCGCTTCCGTGTGGCCAGGACCCCGCTGTAGTGCGGATCCCGCTCTTCAATGGTCTCGGCCAGTTCCAGGAAGCGCGTCGGGTCACCAGCGTCCGCCTCCCGGAGGATCTGGCCCAGGCGTCTTGGATCCAGCCCATCGCCCGGATAGCCGCCAAGGGGAGAGCGAACGCCGCCGATCGTGGGCGCGGCGATTTCTCGTGTCAACTCCGCTTTGCGGTATGGGCGCCCCAAATGATCGAGCAACTGTGGTGTGCGTGCCATGAGGTTTCCCCCTCGTTGTGGACTGCGTCAGGGCGCATTGATATTGAAATTGGCGATCAACAACTCGGCTGCAGCAACACTGCCAGCCTTGGCGACCGTGTAGTTGGTCCTGACGGGCTGCAGCCTGGCCCAGGCAAAAAGCGCGCGGATCTCCGGCACATCATTGATCGAGAGCAGGAACCTGCCCTTCATCCCGCGCAGTTGATCGGACATCTCGGCAAAACGCTCGCGACTGAACTGGTCGCGACCATAGTCGCCCTCGTTGCCCCAATAGGGCGGATCTAGGTAGAAAAGCGCCCCCGGCCGATCGATGCGATCAATGAAGGCTCCGAAGTCGAGACACGTCACTGTGACACCGGACAGGCGTGTGTGCAGCGCCTCAAGATCCGGCTCCAGCGTGGTCAGGTTGAACCGCGCTGGCCGATCCGACCAGATGCCGAAGTTGCGACCCGACACCTTGCCGCCAAATGCGCATTTCTGCAGATAGAGGAACCGCGCTGCGCGCTGCATGTCTGTCAGGGTGTCCGGATCGACCTCGACCAGGCGGTTGAAATTCGCCTGCGTCGTGATCTGGAACCGCAACATGTCGAGGAACGCGACGTAGTGTTCCTGAAGCACGCGAAACAGCGTGTAGACCTCGCGATGCTTGTCATTGATGAACTCGGCCTTTGCCGGTGTGCGACGGCGCAGGAAGATGCCGCCCATGCCCACGAAGGGCTCGGCATAGGTGGTGTGATCCACCTGGTCGATGATGGCGCAGATCCGTTTTGCCAGATTGCGCTTGCCGCCAAGCCAAGGCGCAATTGGCCGCACGGCGGCCGAAGGAGTGTCCTGTGTCATTTCAGGGTGTCTTTCAGGATGCGCCCCATGCCAACATGTCAAGTGGGGCGACCGTGATTCTACTTTGGCGGTCGGCGGGGTGTGTTCAAAGCTTCCCCGTGTTGCGAGCTGCTCCAACAGCTCGTGACCCCCATCCAGCGGGGTCGGTATCGCAGTGGTGGTGGTCACCGGCCCCGCTCCTCAAGAGCATCGCAGATCCAGCCATGCACCTCGGCCGGGCTGACCTCATCGTGAGAATTGAACCACTCATAAAAGCCTGCGATCCCGTGGGTGCAGTCAAAGAGATCCCGCTCGCGCAGCCAGATCGCGAAATCGGCAAGGCGGTGTCGCTCGGTCGGGCCACGGCCATCATGCACGCCGAGGGTGTAGGCATTCCAATACCAGTTCCCGAAACACTCAATCGACGCCACAATCGGCCAAACCTTGCCCGCCAGCCGGATTGCCGTCCCGTCCTCGATCTCCACAAATCGGGGCGGCCGGTACCAGACACGCGGCTCCAACTCAATGATCCCGATTTGTAAGCGTTCCGCCCGATAGGCAAAAACACCACCCTCGCCGTTGCAGCAAACCTCGAGCATCAGATCAGCCCTCCGAAGCGGTGCGTTCCAATGGGCGGTTCCCACCAGTCGCGCTGATCCTCGGCCTCGTCGGCCATGTCGCCATCAAGCCCGCCAGGCGTGACCTTGACCGGCTCATAGTCGTATTCGCGGTACTCAGACCGGCTCGCAAAATACGCCAGGGCACCGCCCACCGCGCTGTCACCATGGCGATCGAGGCCATCGCTGCCTTTGAACCGGAAGTCGCGCGGCACGCGGATCAAACCGTCGACCAATTGCAGCGCCTGGTGGTCGCGCAGAACGTCCTCATGTTTGGGCAGCTCGATCGACTTGTCGGTGAAGGCGTCGATGTAGGGCGGCATCTCGGTCTCGTACCAGCTGCGGCTGAACGAGACTTCGATGATCCGGCTGCCATAGCGCTGTGCCGCCACCTCGGCGAGGTAGGCCCCGTTGCCGGTTTTGTCGACTGCGCCTTTGACGAAACGGGGAAGATTGTCGCCGATGTAGAAGAACACCTGACGCTGCTGGTCAAAGGGCACGTTGCGCATTTCGACGATGAAGGGGCAGCGCCGGACCAGGTCCTCTCCGATCTCCAGCACCACGATGTCTGTGGCGTCACCGTTGCGCGCAAAGTCCTCGCCCAGGACGTGCATCCGGTCTTCGTTCAGACCCTTCAACACCGGTTTGAGGCGGGTTTCACACCACTCTTCAACGTCCCTTTGACGCACCTCGGGGGGCGCATTTTTGAAGGCGTCATCCTTGACCAGGCGGAGGAAAGGCAGGCCTTGCTTCATGCAGTTTTCGATCTGCACTCGGGTCAGGGCCGCGCCCTGCATTTCGGTCGGGATCGCGTCCAGCTCCTGGGCCATTGCCCCGGTGCGCGCGCCATAGGAGCTGCGGATCGTCGCCTCCCAGGCGTCCTGCGCCTCTTGCGACCAAGTCTCGCCCTTCATCAGGCAAACGCGCTTGAAGAGGCCGTTTCGCACCGCGTCGTGGAAGGTGTATTTGTGGACCGTGTAGCCGTTCTTGCCTGCACGCGCCTCGCGGATCAGCTCGTTGAACGGGTTGAGCTGGCCGTTGTGGGTCGAGATGATCCGCACCTTGCCGCCCCAGATCAGCATGGCGTTCACCGCATCGATCACCTCGCGCACGTCCTTGTGGAACGCCGCTTCGTCGATCACCACCGTGCCCTGCAGACCCCGGATGTTGGCGGGGTTGGAACTCAACGCCTCGACGCGGTAGCCGCTGGCAAAACGCACCCGATAGGCCGAAATGTGCTTCGTCGTGCCGTCCGGCTGCTTGTCCTCGAACAGGAATTCTTCGATCTGGCCCAGCTCACCGGCAATCGTCTTGGCAAAATGCGCGACGTAGCCGATCGCCTCGCGACCCTTGTCCTTGGTGTCGCCGATGTAAAAGCAGTTCATGCCCCCGGCCTTGCCCTGGGCGGCCGAAATCAGCGTGCAGCCCAGCATCTCGGCAAAGGTGATGCCCGTCCGGCGACCTTTTTCGCAGATCTTGAGATCACTTGTGTCCTCAAGCCAGGTCTTCTGGTGATCCATCAGGATCCCGTCGGCCAGCGGGTCAAGGTCCGCCGGGATCTCAGCGCCGGTCGGCAGCGCTGCGGGCAGGTCGTTAGGATCGCGGGAGAGGACGGGGGTCTGGGTCATCCGCGCGTCCTCTCTGCCCGAAGACGTTCCAAGGTCAATCGCGCCCTTTGGAAATCTGGAAACCCCTGCCACGGGTACTTCGAGCCCTCCAGCTTCAAGAGCCGTCTGTGAATTCCAGCATAGGTCCGGCCGTCAACGGAGCCACCTTCGACAAAACGAAAAATGACCTGGGCGGCAACCGTGCAGGTGCTTGCAATGACCTTGTCGCGGCCTGCCCAATAGCGCGCGTGAGCCGCCATGTCGTTTGCTACTTGCGCAGGTGTCGCCATCAGCTTTTGCCCTTCCGGTGCTTTCGAGTAATCTGGCGCGCGCGTTTTTGCGCCTGGCGTTTCTTCCGCTTTTCGGGATCGGCGAAGGTTTCGGCGGGTTTGCGCGTTTCGCGGTCATAGCCTCGGCGCATGCCAAAAAACCGGGGAGGAAGCATGAAGAGCATCAACGGCCCCTCCCTGACGCAGTGCCGGACGTGCTGTCGCCGGTCCACTCGATCAGAACCCCTTCGAACACGCCGTCACCATGCGCCTTGCGCCAAAAGCGCTCGAAGTCAGCCTCATCCTGAAAACCGTCTGCCTGAGCAAACTTCCCGTCAACGACCTGCCAGTCAGGTTCCTGAAAGGTCAGAGCGCCAACAGCATAGAGGCAAGAGTGATTAGCAACCGGGATCCAGATCCTAATGGGTTCGACCGAAAAACAAATAGGATCAGGATCGATCAGCTTGCGGCAATGCTTCGTGCGCATCCCGAAATAAAGCTGGATCCGCTCGCCAGGACGCGCATGGCGTTTGCGTTTTGCCCGGATTGTCTGGCGCTTGCGCCACATGGCGACGTCATCGCAGAACCGCCGTTGAAAGCTGTAGGCGACCATCAGCAGCTCTCCCAGTACCCATTGCGCAACCAGCCGTGCCAATTGGCATCAATGCGATTGACTGAAGGATGCAGCGTCGGTTCCGTTGTCGAGCCATTCCAATTCCAGCTCGGTCCTTCCTGGTGCGGCTTGAAGCCGACCCCGACCGTGATGCGCACCAGGCGACCGCAGCCGCTAGGGCAGTAAAACCACAGCGCCGAAACGCCGTCGTCACCGGCCTCGGTGAAATGCACCGATCCGGGCAGCTTGGCGCGGCGATGCTCGCTTTTGTCGGCAAAGTGGATTGCCCGGATCATGGCGCAGCCTCGCTCAACTCGAGCAGGTAAGGCGTATCGTCGAGCCACGCCAATTCCACCAGATGGCCGCGATACGAGACAAAGCTCTCTCGCTCGCCGACAAGCCGCGCGTGCATCAGTTTCCACCAAGGCGCGTTCTTCGCGTGGCGATCCGCCTTCATGATCAGAGCGGCTTCAACTTCCATCGGTCGTTTCATGATTTCAGCCCCAACACGCCTTTGCGCAGCGTCGACAGCATCGTCTCGTCCAGGCCCGCCTCGCTTGCCGTCTGTTCCAGCGCCTCTTCGATCTCGGCGCGCGCGGCCTCACGGGCCTCACGCGCAACGCGCTGCCGCTCATCGTCCAGGAGCTTTTCACGCATGCCGGAGCTGGCCATCAGGTCCTTCAGCATCCGACCGAGCGACATCAGCTCTTTCGCCTCCAGATGGCCGTCCTCGTCGCGCACCGACTGGATCATGTGGATCGCACTGGTGGCGATCATCTGCAGCAGCACCTTGTGCAACTCGCCCTCGGCCGAGATGTCGAGGTCCGAGAGCAGCGTCTCGGCGATGGCAAAGGCCTCGCGTTGATCCTTGAGCGCCTTGGAAAAGTCGCCCACGGCCGTCTTGCCGATCCGGATCTGGACGCCTTCGGCCTCCAGCCGGAAGTTCAGTGCCTCGGTGACGTCCAGAATGTCGCTGAAGCCGCGCTCGCGCAGCTCTTCGGCCAGCCAGCGGCGCAGCTCCTCCGGGATCAGGTCAAGCTTCTTGGGTGGCGGCATAGATCACACCCCCGGGCGGGGGCGCTGGATACCGTCCATCTTGACGATGCCCTGGGCAACCTCAGCGCCGCGCACCGTGGCCGTCACAACGACGAAACCCGGCGACGCCTCGTCCAGCGTCACCAGCCCCTGCTCGGCCAGCCAGTGCACCTGGCCAACCACTTGGTCGCGGGTATAGTTGATGCCGTAGCGCCGCAGAAGATCGGTCATCATCGAGACGTTGGAGGTATATTTGGGCGCATCTTCCAGCATCCGCAAAATGGCGATGCGGGCGTGTTCGCGCAGCTCCTCTTGGTAGCTCATCGCTTATCCCTTTGTGTTCAACAGGTACCCTTCCAGCCGCTCGGTCACGGCTGAAATCCGGGTCATCGCCTCGCCGTTCCCGGCAAGCTGAGCCTCGATCCGCCCCAGATCGCCCTTCATGTTGGCGAGGTTCAGCTCGATGGCGTGCATGTCGCTTTTGCCTGGCAAATGGCTGACGGTCTGTTCGAGCGCCTGCAGACGGCTCTCATGCCGGTCCATGCGCTGCGCGCCGGTTTTGAACCGTTCATCAACCTCTGATCGGCGCGTCCGGATCACAGCGGTCACCAAGGCCGCCAATGAGAGCAGGATCGGGATCAACTTGATGATCAGATCGACATCAACGGTCACAGCGGCATCCCTTCAGGTCGCGCGGGCGAAAGACCCAGCTCAAGATCCCCGCCGGAGGCCCCAATGCAGGCCACGCCATCGGGGCGCACCATCAGGATCGTCCAGGATCCGCTCGCGGGATCCGCCCAGAACTCAAACAAGACGCCCCCCCCCGACAGCCCCGAGGCCATCAGCTCTTCACCATACCCTCTGGCCAGACGGTCCCGCGCGACATCCGCCGGACCGCAGGTTGCCAATGCGGCCGTCGCGCCTAGCATCGACAGCAACAAGGCCAATCCGGCCCGCCGTGAGATGGTCAAAATCCGCTTCATGCCTCTGCCTTTCGTGATTTGAGAATGTCGGCCAGCGCCGGATTGTCCCTGGCGTGCACGGCGCCTTCGCCGCCAGGCGAACCGATGGTGTCGCCCGGCACCGCTGGCTGCCTCAGGATCCGGCTGGATTGGACCATGCCCGCGAGATCCTTCTGGAAGTCGAGATCCTTCACCTGGGCGCGCCCGCTGAAGAAGAACGTCACGATTGTCAGGATCACACCCCAGACCATCTGCGGAATGATCGACCAGGCCTCGAAGACGCGCGCCATGAACTCTGGGTCAACCGGGGTCCAGGCCAAGACCCAGACAGCCCAAAGCGCCATGATCGGGCGCGGCAGGCGGTTCAGGCCATCAACGAAGCTGTCCCACCAGGTGCGGTTCGAACGGGGCGCGAATTCGGCAGCGAACTGCTGAAGCGTGGCGACATCGATCGCGTGCCCACGCTCGGCCGCGCCTTCGGCGTTTTCCCGAAACACCTCGGCGATCTCGACCACCGCATTGCGGCGTTGCCCAAAGAGCGAGGCAAAGACCTGCGCGATCAACCCCATGATGACACCCGCTCGCGAAACTGCTCATCCGTCAGGTGGTACCTGGGCGAAATGAACTCTTCAGCCCGGCGGATCCAGCCGCCTTTGCCGCCCGCGCGGGTCCGCGCGTATTTGCGCGAGGCCGGGCGGCGGTCCGCGATCCCGAAATAATAGTTCCGGCGGGCGATACCGTAGGCGTCCACCATCTGATCGCCCAGGCTCTCGAATTCGGTATGGGCGATGCGCGCGGTCTGCGGGCCGATCGCACCGTCGACAGCAATGTCGTGCCCCAGATCCTCCAGGAGCCTCTGCAGGATACGCACGGCGTTTGACCCGGCATTGACGAACATGTCGAACACCGTGGCCTGCAGCGGCTCGGGCAGCATGTGGATGCGCGGCGCGCTGTAGTAGTGCTGCAGGAAGATATCGACGGCCTGATCGCGGCTCAGCGATTTGACATCCCGAACATCGACATCCCCGTCGCCATCCAGATCAAGGCCCAGGCGTCGCATGGTATGGATCGTGACGCCAAAGTTAGTGGCCCCACCGGGATCGTCGGGATCATTCACAAATCCACCTTCCCGGCCGACGATTTCCTCGGCCAGGGTGCGAACATCCAATTTGGGTTTGGGTGACATGAGTGAGGCTCCGCTGTTCAGCCTCAGATTGAGCGATCGAGCGCGCTCAATTCATGTCTAAGGATTTGCCAGAATGGCTCAGAACAGCGAGAGCTGGTCGCCTGGTTTCGGCGGGGCCTCATCGGTCGGAGGCGCGGCACCATTGGGCGGCGCTTTCAGAGCCTTTCGCACCGAGACCTCGGTGAGGCGCAGGCGGCGGACGATTTCGGTGACGGTCAGGCCCTCAGCCTTCAACGCGTGGATCAGCCAGGTGTTGGGGCGCGGGATCCGAGAGTAATCGTCGGTCAATCGCTTGTTCAGCTGGTGCAGGGCCTCGGCACCAATCATCTTCTCGGCGTCGCTGCGGCCCTGCGGGTTCTTCGGAAAATACATTCGCACCCCGCCGAACTCGACCAGGAACGCGACAGCCTTGGCAGGTCCAAGGACCTCGACGTAGGGCGCGACATGGGCCGGGTGCGGCGGATATGCGATGTTTGGTGTCACGTCTCGGATCTCGGTGAGCGCGTGTGGTTCTGGCCACGTTTCGGCCCGCATTGGCGCGATATTGTGGTGATCCTTTCATCCTCATCGATGCGATACCGAAAGCCGTCGATCAGGACCGAGCTCATGCCCTCATGCCCCTCTGTCACCTCGTCGACACGTCGCCCGATGTCCCGGCGCAGCCCCTCGATGTCGACGCCCTCAACCTGCTCAAGGTAACGCAGTACGGCGTGGTCCGAGACCGGATGGCGGGGTTTCTTCATTTGCCGATCCTTTCCCAGTCGATCTCGACACCAGCGCGACGCGCCCAAGCGATCAAGGCCTGCAGCACGGCGTCGATCTGCTTGTGATCGCGCAGTTGGTCCACATCGACAGGCACGCTGCCCCAGGCGTCGCCAAACTTCCGCCGGACGAAGGCGTTCAGGCCCTTTCGGGTCGGGTTGTCCAGCTCACCCGCCGCCCCAAGCTTGGCCCAAAGCACATGCACCAGCCGCAAGTCCTTGCGTGGCGCGGGCTTGTAACGGCCCTTTGAAGCGGGTTTGAAACCCTGTTGAACCAGGTGATCCTTGATCGTCCGCAGCTCTTGCTCGTCCATGTCGGACAGGCTCTCTTTGCCGACGAGCTGAAGCTGAAGCGCCTTGCGGGTGTCCGTGTCGATGCCAAGCTCGCGGCAGCCCACGAAGATCAGTTTGCGAAGGGATTGGGTCATGATGCGGCCCTCCCGAAGGAAGGCAGCAAACCATGCGCCATCGATCGATGGTGTGTCGCCCGGCGGATCAACTTGTGGTAGACGGGCAGAAGCGGGCGGTGTTGGCGCACCCCCCGCCCCCTGTCATCCCCCGAACCAAACTTCGAAGGACGCATCTGATGAACGACGGTAAACAGACCAAGAGCTACGCCGAATGGGCGAAAGAGGTCTGGAATGAAGGAGCAGAAACCATGTGGCGCAACGCAATCGCCGACACCGTGATCGGAATGCTGGAACGCGGACAAGAGGTGACCCGGGACAGCCTGCGATCCGCACTGGAAACCCAGGTCGTGTCGGACAACACGCCGACGCTCTACCGCTCGACGCTGATCGGTGCGGTCAAGGCGCTGGACGGCAACCCGCCCAGCTGAGGGGGTGGCGTGATGGGACAGGTTTTCCATCACGCCCCTCACACACTCGCCAGATCAAGCGCGATCGCGTGCCGGTTGCCCGCCGCGTCGATCTCGTAAAAGCGTACATAGGTCTTTGATCCCGTGACGCGGACAGCGTCCGAGATTGCGTCCATGGCGCGGCTCCACTCCGCATCATTGATCTCGAGACGGCGCAGTCCCAACACCCGCTGTGTGTCGATCTTGCCGGTCTTGTTGACCTGGAAGGCATGTTCGACCAACACGCGTGTGTTGTCGTTGGCGTCCTGGGACCAGCGGCGCACGCAGTTGTCGATCAGCTCTTTCGCAGCGTTCAGCTCGGGTCCGAAAGCGATGTGTTCGGCCACGGCGATCTGCATCTCGGCGCTGCCGTCAAAGGCGCGCAGGGTCATGTTGCCCTTGGCGCCACCCTTGGTCGCGCCGTATCTCTCGTTGACCAGGTATTTGAAGGCGACGGCTTCGCTCAGTGCCTGCGCCTTGAAGGTGGTCAGGGCAAGCGACAGCTCGGCAGCAATGCGGGTCAGCTTGCGCACCAACTCGTCCTCGAGCTTGTCTTCGTCCTTCACCTTGGTTTCTGGGATCAGGCTACCAGTCGCATTCTGCATGTAGCCTGCGGGGATCTGCGGGTGTTCGTTCATCTCAATGCTCCTTTTCTGGTCAGTCGTCGAGGATCTCGGCGTCTTCGATCGCCTTGGCTCCGAGCTTCTGTAGGAAGGCCTGCTGGCACAGTTTGCCCGCGCCGCAGCAGTCGATCAGAACACCCATCGCCTCGATCTCTTCATAGGTGACGGCTTCGGTACCGCGACGGCCGCGCGTGTCCATCTTGTGCATCGCTGAACCCGCGAGACGCAGCATTTCGGCCTCTGAGAAACATTGCATCAGGTATCTCCCTCTATGTGCTGGTCGCAGCACGCCGATCAAAAAGATCAAACTGGCGTGAGTTTCTGCGACGGGTTTGCGCCGCATTGCGTCGGCGGTGTGGCGCGTCCCACATGTTGTGGCAGCGCTGGCAAAGCGCGCGGCATCGATCCGGGTCAGAGTGACTTTCGTCGTGGTCCATATGCGCAATGGTCAAAACAACTTTGCCACCAGTCCGAGGATGGGGTTGGTGGTTCACGGCTCGGCAATCCGGGTTTTGTGCCGTGCCTTCGCACCGGTTCGCCGCCCGGAACAGAATGAAGGCTCGAAAGGCCTTCCACTCTTTCGAGTGAATTGAACCGCCTGGGTATCGCTTCATCTTCTCCGGTGAAATGGGCAAGACTGATCCTTTCAGCGTGCGCTTGTGGAAGGGATTGCCGGGTTCATTCTGATGCCGCTCGCTCTTCGTCGAACCAAGGCTCACGGATCAGGGAAACAAGCGCGCAGCCCTCGCCCTTGGTGTTCGAAACCGGGACCACCTTCGCTGTGCGCACGTCCGGCCGTTTCACGGTCAGCAGCTTGAGCTCCAACGGATGGCAGTTCGAGCCATGCCGGTTTCCGTGAAACTTCACCCGGTAGTAGTGCGGATCACCTTTGGTGCGCAGCACCTTGCCGGTCTTGCCGGTCACGCTGTGGCGAACACGGTCGCCAGGCTGAAACCTCGTGCCATAGGTGCGTTCGATGTAATTGTACGGCATCAGATTTCAGCCCAATCAGAAACCAGCGCGGCGACCGCTGCGTCCGCCTCACGACGTAGCCGATGCGCTTCGTCGTCTGCGAAATTTGCCGCGCTGACGCCGGTACCGACAAGGATCCGCTCCAGTTCAATCATCGCGTCTTCGCCCGTTTCGAAGAGCTTGATCTTGTAGTGCTCTTTTGCGTAGCGGAGCTGGGAACCGTATTTTGACTTGGCGAAAACCATTTTTGGGGTCAAACGATCGACCTTGATTGTGAACGGTCGCCATTTGTATCCGGCCCCCTTCCACGACGTTTTGACCATTACAGCGAACATCACTTATCCTCTCTGTTGCGCGGACACTCCAGGCAGGCCCGCCGCATTGTGGTGCGCAGCGTGTTGATCAGCTCGGGGCTGCGGGCGCGTTTGCGCCAGGTGGCGCATTTGTTTTTTGGCAACGCACCAAGAACAGGGCAGCGCACGGTCTCGGACAGGAACACGCCCCGAACGTGATCTTCCACGGTGCGCATGTCGCCGCCGTAGGTGCCTTTCAAAACCGAAGATACCGTCGAGGCGCTGTAGCCGACCCGCTCTGCTGTCTTGTTCTGGCTGGTGGCGTCGCAGGCCCTGGCCAGGGCAACAATCCAGTCGGGTGCCGCTATCCCCCAGGCCTCGCGGACAATATCCATCTTGCTCATCGGTTGCCCCTCCGCTGAGACGGTTTGAATTCTTCGGTGTTGGGATCGTCGATGCCCCAGCGGCGCGTGCGACGCGGCGCTGTTGGGCCACTGTTTTCCACCAGCGCATAGAAGCGGTCCTGCCCTCCGCGCACGGGGCTTTGAAGGACACGCAGGTAGCTGGCCTCAGCCAGGGCGCGGCAATAGGCCTCGGCGTCCTTCTGAGTGAGTTCGTGCTGCGTCGCGTTGACATGCGCCACCAGATCCTTTGGCGAAAACGTCCGCAGGCGGCGCATCAGCGTCCACATCGCCTGGACGGCGTCTTTGGCCTGGATCTCTTCCACTGAAGGCTGGTCGGCGTGTTTTGCGTTTGCGTAGATCTTGCGGTGCTGATCCTTGCGGATCATGCGGATCAGGCCCGCCTGCTCCCAGCGGCGCACAAAGTCCTGCGCCGTGGCACGGTTGTAGCCAGCTGCTTCCAGATCATTCCAATGAAAGGCCTTGCGCGCCTTGACCGTGTTCCAGGCCTGGCGCTCCATCTCTGACCGAAACGCGCTCATCGTGTGGCCACCCGCTTGCCGCGCGTCGTCTGGGCCAATTGCAGTTTGGGTCGCAGGTTTTCGACGGTGCGTTTTGGTGGCACCTTGCCGTCAAAGAAAGACCGTTTGCCCCAGAGCGTGAGATCAACCTGATTGGTGCCGTTGCTGCGGGCCACCTCGCAAACGGCCAGCAGGTTGTTGTTGACGCGGCGCACCGAGCCGTCTGCGGCTTGCACGATCTCCACCAACAGGGCCTCTTCAATCTCGATCCCCGGCGCATAGATCTGCGCCAGCTGGCGCGCATCGCTCATCTCGCAGGGCTGCGCCCCTTCCCAGGCCGAGACGCGGTTGTGGATGTTCTCAATCGCCGTCAGCTTGCGCGGCAATTCCTCTTCGCCGACCAGGATCACAGGGGCCACCCGGCCCGCGCCGTTGTAGATGTCCCGCGCCAGGCCGATCATGTCGTTGCTCTTCAGAAGATACTGCGCGTCGTCGATGATCAGCGGCGTTGTCGAGCGCGCCAGCTCAGCCGCGATCAGCTCGACCAGGTCCGGAATGCTGCCCCGTGGGGTCAGGGACATGATTTCGCAAATCTTCTTGAGGAAGAAGCGCTTGGTCACGCTCTCGGGCACCTCGATTGCGATGGCATCAAAGGTAACCTCAGCCACGCCAACCGCGCTGGTTTTACCCCAGCCCGATGGGCCGTAGAAACAGGCCATGCGCTCCTGACCCAGAGGCGCATCGATCATCTGCTCGACCAGAATGGTCATGGCAGTGACGTTGCGCAGCTGCGCGATGCTTGGGATCATATCCGTCCTCCTTATTCGTTCTGCTCGAAGGCGTTGCGGAGCCGCATGCGGCCCCGGTAAGCGGCGGACTGCCTGTAGTCCGTCAGAAAGGCTCTTTGACTGTCGGTCAGCTGCTGCCCATCGGCCTCCATGGCCTCCAGTTCCAGCGCGCGCTCAAATCGTGCGTCTTCATCCTCTACAGGTGCAGCGTCCCGGTGGTCCGCAAGACGGGTGACGCCTCCCGTTGCTGCTTCAGCTGATTTGGATGGTTTGGGGGCTTTGGAATGTGGCGTGGCCAGTTGGACAACTTCGGCGACCGGCAAATCGTCCGCCTGAACGTCCTGACCTGCCGCCCGGAGCTGAGCCGCGATCTCAGCTGCCGTGTATTCTGTCTGAGCCTTGGCGGCGTCCTTGGCCTTGCGCATGAACTGGCTGCGCTTGCGAGACAAGGTCTTGGCATCGTCGAGGTTCAGGAACTCGCCGCGTTCGACAACGGCTGCCTCGCCGAGGTAGACACCATCCTGATCATAGACCTGAAGCGGCTTCTGCAGATTGTCAGGGTCAAAGCGTGCAACCACTTTCTGACCTGCGATCCGGAACATCCATTCCGACCAGAAACGCCCGCCAAAGAGCGCCAGCTCGCCGTTTTTCTTGGACGCGGTGACCGCCTCGGCCCGCAAGAGCCACATGCGCTTTTGCTCTTCCGTCGCCTTGCGGATCGGTGCGGTCGCATAACCCTCGTTGAACACCTGGTCGAAAGACCGTCCAAAGGCCACCTCGGACCGGCGATCCTCTCGTGCGTTATGATCCCGGACCTCGGTCGCAAGGACCTGGACAAACTCCTCCAGCGGCACAGCTCGATTGCCATAGTTTTCCGGCTTGGCGTGCGGTGAATTCCCGGTATAGGCCCCCTCGCAAGCCGGATGTGCGGACACGCGGTCGCAAAGGTCAAGGAAGGCGCGCTCGATGGGTTTAGATTGCCCCGAATAAGGCGTCGCCCAATGCACCTTGATGCCGAGGAGCGGCATCATGCCTGGGATGTCCTCGTCCTTGACCTTGAACCGAAAGCGCGTCGGAGCGCCGCCTGTTAGAACCTTCGAGGCGAACTCGCGACCGTTGTCCAAAAGGGCCGATTGCGGGATGCCGTATGTGTCGACCAAATCCCCAAAGGTGAGCTGCACCGTGTGACTGTTGGCTGTCAACGACAGACGCCAGGCGAGCAGTTTGCCGGAATAGACGTCCGAGAAGAACACGCCCATCGGGCGCACCGGCAGGCTTTCACCGGGCCAGCGCACAAAGACATCGAACTTGTGGTAGTCGCCTTGCACGCACTCCAGCGGTACCATCGCCGACTTGTCGCGCGTCTGGTGCGGATAGGACCGGCGAAGAGCCTCCAGACCCTTGCGAAGGTAGATTTCAACGGGCTTTGAAACCGCCTTTTTATAGTGCCTGCGCACCTGGTGGATCGGCGCGATCGGGATGCCCTGGGCTTTTGCGATCTTGCAGGCGCGGTCATAGCACGAGGTCAACGACGGCTGCGCCTGGCGCAGGTAGTCGTCGCGCACCAATGAAAAGAAGGCCTCGTCGATGCTGGTCTTGGCTTTCTTGGGTCCCGAGAACTGCGGAGCCAGGAACGCCAGCCAGTCGCGTTCGGACACACCCTCAACCAGGCCAAACCAGTTCCAGATCGATTTGGCACTGACACCCAATTCACTGGCGATCTCGGTCACGGCCAACGACCGGGTCAGGCCCGCCTGTTCCAGGTCCAGGACGCGGCCCAGGGCGCGATGGCGGTCTTCTGCCTTGGCCTTCGCGGCATCCTTGAGGGCCTCATAGGCCTCCCAGGCTTCCGAAGGAACGCGCTTGGGGGCCTCTGGTGGGGCCGCTTGGTCGGCCTGCTTCAACAGCGCCGTGCGGGCCTGCACGGGCAAAAGGGTCCAGTGGTATTCGACGCCGCCGCCTTGTTCTTTCCGACGCTTGGTTTTGCCAGGGTGCGAGGCCCACCCCTGCCGCTTGGCGAGCAGCGTCACACCACGCTTCGTGCCAGGCAATTCGGGCAACCCCGCCTCGGCGAGCTCCGCTGCGCTCCACCAGATCTGATCGGGCGATGTCGTCATTCGAACACCCCGATCTCTTCGAGCAGCGCCGCCACGTCGTCGCCCCGGTTCTCCAGGAACTGTCGCCGTGCCGCTTTGGGTGCACGGTCCCAGGCATCCATGAGCCTCAGAAAGGCCTTGTCCGTTGGGCTCACTGGTGCAGGCGCGCCCTCGGTTTCCGCCTTGAAGGCCTTGCGTGCCGCCGAGGCCTTCTTGGCCGCACCCTCGGTCAGGGCGCTCACAACATAGCTACGCTCGTCCTCGGAGCCGATCTTGGCGATCTCATAGAGATCTTCCATCGTCACCCGCTTCGGTGCAGTTTCAAGCATTTGGGCATCTTGGGCACCCAGAGACCGACCGGCATTTACGATCCGTCGCACCTGTCGCGGCGTAACGCCCATGACAGCGCCAACAAAATCAGCAAAGGACATTTCTGTCCGTTGCTGATTTTGCCGTGCCTTTCCTCCAGCGACACCAGCAGCGGTGTCCGGATGCAGTTTGGTGTATGCAGCGTGACGCTCTGCCAGACTGCGCGCCAGGCCAACAGGGCTGAGATGAGCGAGCGCAACGTTTGCATCTGTTTCGAAAAACTTGGCCTCGTCTCTGGTACACTTCCAGACACGGGCGAGAATGAGGTCCAGCCCCAGTTCGCGAGCAAGCGTCAGGCGATGCGCGCCGTCGATCAACTCGAAGCCACCGCGCACCGTCCGCACGTGGATGGCGGTCGTGAAACCTCCATGCGCCTCGTAGGACTGCCGCAGCACCTCTACCGCTTCGGGCTTCACAAACCGCGCCCGGTCCAGCACCTTGATCTTGGCGACCGGCACCTCTTTGAACACCGCATCCTTAGTCATGATCAGAGGGCCTTTTTGTCATCGTGTAGTACCAGCGCGGCGCGCGCTCCTCGCCCTCGAACCGCCGCTCCACTTTGATCCGTGCCCCCAACTCTCGCAGCTCCGAGATACAGGCGCTGACCGCGCAAACCTTGGCGCGGCTCATGATTTCCCAGGTCGAATGTTCCTGACCGTCACTGAGGATTTTCAACACCCTCTGCAGCCTGGCGGATTGAAGCGAAGCGTGTTTCATGCGTCCCAGCCTCAGTTCGCGTGCAGCTCAAAGCTGCCCATCGACGGGCGGCGACGGCAATCAACGCATAACCGATTGTGGATACCCTCGGACACAAACCGCATCCCGCAGCACATGCACTTTCGCGGCTTGTGGGTTTGTTCGTGCGCCTCTTTTTCCAATCGGTCGCAGTCGTCTTGCGCCTCTCGACGTGTGTCGAAAATCTCCGACGCGCGCCTGCCGCTCTCGTGACGCACGTACCAGACGTTTTCCAGACCGTGGACCGTGTACTTCTTGGGCATTGAAAGGCTCCTTTAAACGTCAAAAATCAGTGAACAAAACAGCAGTCCGCAGCAGATCAGCGCCATGCAAAGACCGGCTAGAAGATCGCCCCAGAGCGTCTCGGGAAACGGGCGCTTGGGTTGAGCCATTTCCTGGCGGGCCGCGCGACCCAACACCGCGCGACCCGCCCCCCAGGCCCAGATCGGCTTGGGACGGTCGGACGGGCATCGCTTCTTGTGAGTGGTGGCTTTGCCTGTGACGACATCACCGTCCGATTTAGGGAGGTCTTCCTGAAGCAAGGCGCGGGCCAGAGCCGTCGAATGCTCGTCGACCTGCCTGGCAGCTTTCGACACTTCGGCAAATCGACCTGGGTCCTGAACCGTCCCGATCAGCGTGGCACCGACCGCGATCCGCTCCAGATCGGTCAGATCCTTCGCAATAATCTGCGCGCGCATGACAACGTCGGCTCGGGAGGTTAGCATTCGTCACCTCCTGCCGAATGCCTGTGCGGCAAGGGTAAAAGCTTGATGCCTTTTTTCCGCGCAGCCGCTCTGATTTCGGTCTCTAACTGGTTAGCCGTCTCTAGTTTTAGAGAATTTGGCCGCTTGATGATGTTCCCGACCCTGTTGACAGACCCAGGGATGTCGTCCTCACGGAGAAAGTTGCTTGGCCTCATGTTCAAATCAGCAAGAGACCACTTGACCCACTTTACAAACGCCTGCGGGTCCGGCAGCGCTTGCAGCTTTTGGTTGCTTTTTACCATTGCCTGCTCCTGTAGCTTGCAGGCAGATAATCATAGTACTATGTGATTTACAATGGTTTGAATGTTGTTTTCACATCTTGACATGATATAGAAAAGCTGACTGTACAAAACTACAGCTTGCGGTTTTCACGTTTTTTCGTGAAAAATGCCGCCAAACTATGATGGGCGGCTGCAGTGGCGACTGATTGGAATAGACGACGTGTTAACATTCGCATCCTGATGGCTGCTCAGGGAACGAACGCAACGGCCGTTGCTGAGGCGGCGGGCCTTTCGCCAAACACCTTGTCTCAGTTCACATCTGGACGAACAAAGCATCTCACAGAAAAAAGCCTGGAGAAAATTCTGCCAGTGTTGGGGTTGGCTCACTCAGACGAGCTGGACACAGACAACCCGCTTACAGATCCTAGAATTGCGATCAAACGTCTTTTGGATGCTGTTCCAGATGGAGATTTGCCTGACTTGTTGCGAGAGCTTCAGATCCGGTTTCCCCTAAAGCGCTGATCGCTTTTTCATTGATCAATTCTAATGCGTTGGCGAAGGATTCCTTCGCCAGTCGAAGCAAGTGTTCTTCCACGTCTTCGCGAACACCCATCACAAATTACCATTATTTTCATTGATCATTTGCAAAAATCATGTTTTTCTATGATTGCAACCATGAGTGGAGATTTGCACAATGAAACACCCCATTCAAGAGAAATTTAATAAGTACGGCTTTGTAATTCTGGCTCCTGGTCAAGTTCCGAGTGACGCTATCACAACCTTTTCGGACGAGTGGAAGGAAGTTTATTTTCGCAATGAATTCCACAAGATAGACCCGGTATTTGAATTTGCCGTCAGAAGCACCAGAAACAGCAATTGTACCCTTCTTTCGGAGGCCCAGATGACGAACGAACTTTTTGAAGAAGCGCGGATGTTTGAAGCGGACAGCAATTTCGTCAGCGTGTCGCATTATGGTGGAAATACAATGGTTTTCGGTGGGGTGAACCCTGAACTGGACCCGCGCGCCACTGCCTCCATTCAACACGCATGCCAAGCAACGCACAGAATTGAGCTCTTGAAAAACCTCGACCTGCTGACCGACACCCAGATCGACCTCATGGAAATGGCAGAAGAAGGTTTCTTGGACAAAGAAATCGCTTCCGAATTCGGAATATCGCTATCGGCGATTGCGCAACGAAAGCAGGCGATCTGCAAGGCCGTGGGAACGGACTGTTTCAAGTCCACCCTTCGCCTGTACACCCTCCAAAAATGGGGCGGCCTGGTCGGCGAATACACTTAAAGGTTTAAACCGGCATATTTTGATGTGATAAAATGTATAGATGCGATATTTTACAACCACAGTAGACCTTAAAGATTCTGAACTGGATCACTCGATCTACGTTCAGTGTCTTCAACTTCGCAGGGAAGTTTTTATCTCCCAAATGGGCTGGAACCTTTACCAGCACATGGGCTGCGAATTTGATCAGTACGACACGCCTGCTTCGGTCCATGTTGTAGCGCTTCAAAACAATGCCGTCCTAGGTTGCATGCGCCTTCTACGCACAGACAACGATCTTGGAAACGCGACTTACATGATATTGGACGCTCACTTGGGACGAATTCCTAATCTTCCATCCGGTATCATGGACGAACAGATCCAGTCACAAGACACTTGGGAAGCCTCTAGGTTGGCCATTTCTTCGCGCGTTCCGACGTCTGAACGAAACGCCGTCTTGGTCGATTTGCTCAGGACAGGTATGGAATACGTCGCGACCCGGGGCGGCACTTCGCTGCTTGGGATGATGAACCCTGTGTTCCTGCGTGTTTTCAGACGAGCCGGTTTGCGGGCTTACAAATTCGGGCGCATAGCAGATCAGCGAGATGGCCGCCTGTGCGTGATGAAATTGGACCTCGAGCCAGGTGCCGCTATGGTGGCCGCGTAGGTCAATCGGCCCAAAAACTGTTCCCACTTATCTTCGGCGCGAGGACGCTACGGAAGTCCGTAAGGCTTTGTCATAAAGCGAAAAAATCGCGAAGTGGGAACTGGGAGGCAAACTGGGAACGCGAGTTCCCAGTTCACACTCCAAAATTCGCTCGAAATCAGCCATTTCAGCGGACCTTCAATGGTCCTAAAACCCCCATTTGAAAGGCTTTTCCCGCTCTGCCCTTTCGCTGCGCCCAATTCGGGCGAAGGCGCTCTGGAGGGCCAATTTCGGCCCGACTGCAAAACACCGCGCCACCGCGCAAATTTCGGCACGCCACCCGGTAACCCACTGTTTTCATTTCCATCCGTGGTCTGCCGGAGACTTCGAGCGTCTTCCGGCATCCACTGTAAAAGGTTGTGTCACCTAACAGAGGGCGTGAGCGTGACTATACTCATAAAGTGCGGGTCAGGCCATGCCGCCCTGCACCAGACGATCCGCAAGGCGGTCATAGGCCTCTGCCATGGGGCCGCCGGTTGCTGCGACAGGCGTGCCACTGTCGCCCGCCAGCCGTGTTTCCAGGTCAATCGGCAAGGCGGCCAGCAAAGGCACGCCCAGCTTGTCAGCCTCGGCTGCAACCCCGCCATGCCCAAAAATATGGCTGTCCTTGCCGCAATGTGGGCAGGTGAAGACCGACATGTTCTCGATAAGCCCCAGAACCGGGGTCTTCAGCGTACTGAACATGTCCAGCGCCTTGCGAGCGTCCAGCAGCGCCACGTCCTGCGGCGTGCTGACGACAATCGCACCCGTCACCTCGCTGCGCTGACAAAGGGTCAGCTGCACATCCCCGGTACCCGGCGGCAGATCAACCAGCAGCACATCCAGTTCACCCCATTCGACCTGCCCCAGCATTTGCTGCAGGGCGCCCATCAGCATGGGTCCACGCCAGACCACGGCCTTGTTGGGGTCCAGCATCAGGCCGATCGACATCATGGTGACGCCATGCGCCTTGAGCGGGATGATCGTCTTGCCGTCGGGCGAGGCCGGGCGTTCGCTGACACCCATCATCCGCGGCTGGCTGGGACCGTATATATCCGCGTCCAGCAAACCGACCCGCCGGCCCTGCCGCGCCAGCGCCACGGCAAGGTTTGACGAGACCGTCGATTTCCCGACACCCCCCTTGCCCGAGCCGATTGCAAGGATCCGCGCCACGCCGGATGGCTTGGTGGGTCCCTCTTGTGGCTTGGGATGCCCGCCGATCTTGAGCGACGGAGGCGCCTTGGGCGCAGGTGCGGGCCCGTGAGCGGTCAGGGCCACGCTGACGCTGGTCACACCCGGAATGCGACCAACGATGCCTTCGGCGGCACGGCGCAACGGCTCCATGTGGCGGGCGATTTCGGGCGACGGTGCCTCGATCACGAAGCGGACCGCCCCGTTGTCCACCGTCAGAGCTCGAATCATATCGCGGGACACCAGCGTGCCACCATCCGGCAAATCAAGTTTGGCGAGTTCTGTTTGAATCTGTTTCTCGATGTTCACGTTGTTGCGCCCCGTCCTTTTCCGGTCCCGTGATGCCAAATGGCATCATTTCCAGGGCAGTCAATATTCCCAAGCTGCCAAGAGTGCCATTCGATCCGGCTTGGACCCGAAATCTGCACAAAAATTAGAATCTTTTCCCATGCAATTTCTGCATAGCGGCATTTACCTCCGAAGGTATTGTGCAGATGCAGCATTTGCCCCATCTTTGTCTCAACGAAACGCGATACTCCGAGCAGGTGCTTATGATGTCTTATGTTAGCGTCAACAAAATCGAAGGTGCTTCACAGGGCAACCGTCTGGCAACTCTGATTGCCGATCTGCAGGACCGTCTGGCCAAGCGTCGGGTGTTCCGCACAACGCTGCGCGAACTGCAGGGACTGAGCGCGCGCGAACTGGATGATCTGGGCCTGAACCGCACCATGCTGCGGCGCATCGCCTGGCAGGCCGCCAACGGCCAGTAAGACATAACGGAATCAGTTCGTCCTCTCCTCCCTGGACGTTCTGTAAACCGGCGGAAGCGCTCTCCTCCTCCCTGCGTGACCGCCGACCAAACTAGGGGCCATGTGCCCCAACCAAATGACGGACCTCTCTCCTCCTCCCTGAGGTCCTTCATGATCGACGGTGGCCTCCTCTCCTCCTCCCTGGGGGCCACCGTCACAAAGAATTCCGGGCCACCTTGGCCCACACGGGTTTACTGATCTCTCTCCTCCTCCCTGAGGTCAGTAGAACTCGCGGCGGTTCCTCTCCTCCTCCCTGGGACCGCCGCACAAAATTGGCCGGGCCACGCGCCCGCAAGGATCGGACCGCCTCTCCTCCTCCCTGGCGGTTCGTGAAAGAGACGGCGGTCTCCTCTCCTCCTCCCTGGGGACCGCCGCCCAACCCATTCAGGGCCACGCGCCCACAGGCATCGGACCACCTCTCCTCCTCCCTGGTGGTTCGTGAAAGAGACGGCGGTTCCCTCTCCTCCTCCCTGGGGACCGCCGCCCACCTTCCGCGCCACGGGCGCAATGACAGATTTTCGGTTCGGGGCCCCTCTCCTCCTCCCTGGGGTTCCGTAGACTAAACGGCGGCGCTCTCCTCCTCCCTGCGTCGCCGTTTTTTTATGCCGGATCGCCCGTGACCGGCCCCCACCACCTTTCCCTTCCCGCCCCGCTTCGCTATGGGACGGCAGACGCACGTGATGACGAAGACGGGACAGACCCCCATGCCGATGGAAAAGACCTTCAACGCCGCCGAGGCGGAACCGCGGATCACCAAAGCCTGGCTCAAGGCCGGCGCTTTCCGGGCCGGCAAACATGTCGCCAATGATGAGACCCGCAGCTTCACCATCATGATCCCGCCGCCGAACGTCACCGGCGCGCTGCACGTGGGCCATGCCTTCAACAACACGCTGCAGGACATCCTGACCCGCTGGCACCGGATGCGCGGGTTCGACACGCTGTGGCAGCCCGGTCAGGACCACGCGGGCATCGCGACGCAGTTGCAGGTCGAGAAAAAGCTGAAGGCGGAAAGCAACCTGCGCCGCACCGATCTGACGCGCGAAGAGTTCCTGGACAAGGTCTGGGAATGGAAGACCGAATACGCCTTCACGATCATCGATCAGCTGAAGCGCCTGGGAGCGTCCTGCGACTGGGACCGGAACGCCTTTACCATGGCGGGCGCGCCGGGCGACCGGCGTGTGGGGCACGAGAATTCGCCCAACTTCCATGACGCGGTGATCAAGGTCTTTGTCGAGCTTTACAACCAGGGAAAGATCTATCGCGGCAAGCGCCTGGTGAACTGGGACCCGCATTTTGAAACGGCGATCTCGGACCTTGAAGTCGAGAACATCGAGACGCCGGGCCACATGTGGCACTTCAAGTACCCTTTGGCGGGCGGTGCGACTTATGAGTATTTGGAGAAAGATGAAGAGGGGAATGTGACCTTCCGTGAAACGCGGGATTACATTTCCATCGCCACGACCCGGCCTGAGACGATGCTGGGCGACGGGGCCGTGGCGGTGCACGTCGATGACGAACGCTATGCCCCCATCGTGGGCCAGCTGTGCGAGATCCCGGTGGGGCCGAAAGAGCATCGCCGGTTGATCCCGATCATCACCGACCCCTACCCCGATATGAATTTCGGCTCGGGCGCGGTGAAGATCACCGGCGCGCATGATTTCAACGACTACGAGGTCGCCAAGCGCGGCGGCATCCCGATGTACCGCCTGATGGACACCCGCGGCCAGATGCGCGCGGATGGCGCGCCTTACGCCGAGGCGGCCGAGATCGCGGGCGCGGTGGCGCGAGGAGAGCGGACCTTGGGTGAGGCGGAATGTGACGCCATCAACCTGGTGCCGGATCACCTGCGCGGGCTCGACCGGTTCGAGGCGCGCGAGAAAGTGGTGGCCGAGATCACGGCCGAGGGGCTGGCGGTCATGACCACCTCGGACGATGCGCGTCTGGGGCCGAAACCCAAGCTGAAGAAAGGCGAGGAAGAGCCGCCCGTGACGCAGGTGCCGCTGGTCGAGGCCAAGCCGATCATGCAGCCCTTTGGCGACCGCTCAAAAGTGGTGATCGAGCCGATGCTGACCGATCAGTGGTTTGTCGACGCCGCCAAGGTTGTTGGCCCGGCGCTGGATGCGGTCAAGGACGGCACGGTCAAGATCCTGCCGGAAAGCGGCGAGAAGACCTATTACCACTGGCTGGAGAACATCGAGCCCTGGTGCATCTCGCGCCAGCTCTGGTGGGGGCACCAGATTCCGGTTTGGTATGGGCCTCACCCAGACGACGTTGATGAACTTATTGAGACAGCAATAGCACCTGGTGAAGCATTTCGACAACTTGCGTCAGCTAGGTTCGGCAAATCATCGGAGGATGGAAAGAAGGAAGAGGTGCGCGATGCGTTCGTCTCGCGCGCAAAAGCTCTTGCGTCCATGCGAAAGACTGCAATCTGCGCAGCCTCGGAAGAAGAGGCTTTGGCACAGGCTGCAAAGCTCTATGGTTCGAACAGGAAGATCTCTGTGCATGTGCCGACAAGAAAGCAAGGCAGCCAGCATCGTGGAGAATTCACCACTGAGGCTCAATGGGTTACGGTCGGAAATGGACCGGAACCGATTGTATCGATTCAAATAGAACGCGACCCCGACGTCCTCGACACCTGGTTCTCTTCCGGCCTTTGGCCCATCGGCACGCTCGGCTGGCCCGAGGACACCGAGGAGATGCAGAAGTATTTCCCCACGGATGTGCTGATCACCGGGTTCGACATTCTGTTCTTCTGGGTCGCCCGGATGATGATGATGCAGTTGGCGGTTGCCGACAACATCCCCTTCCACACCGTCTATCTGCACCAGCTGGTGCGGGACGAGAAGGGCAAGAAGATGTCGAAGACCACCGGAAATGTCATAGACCCGCTTGAAATCGTTGACGAATTCGGCGCCGACGCGCTGCGTTTCACCAATGCGGCCATGGCCTCGATTGGCGGGGTGCTGAAGCTGTCGAAGGACCGGATCACCGGCTATCGCAACTTTGGCACCAAGCTCTGGAACGCCTGCCGGTTCGCCGAGATAAACGAGGTGTTCACACACCGCGATGCGGCGTTTGACCCATCCGCGCCCAGCCAGACCGTGAACCGCTGGATCATCGGCGAAACCGCCAAGGTCCGGGCCGAGGTGGACGCGGCGCTGGAGGCCTATCGCTTCAACGACGCCGCCAGCGCGCTGTATGGCTTTGTCTGGGGCAAGGTCTGCGACTGGTATCTTGAGTTCTCGAAGCCGCTGTTTGCCTCGGACGACGCCGAGGTGATCGCCGAAACCCGCGCCACCATGGCCTGGGTGCTGGACCAGTGCCTGATCCTGCTGCACCCGGTGATGCCCTTCATCACCGAAGAGCTGTGGGGCGAGCTGGCCGAGCGCCAGAATATGCTGGTGCACCAGGAATGGCCTGTCTACGGCGCGGAGCTGGTGGATGCGGGTTCGGACACCGAGATGAACTGGGTCATCGCCCTGATCGAGGGCATCCGCTCGACCCGCGCGCAAAGCCATGTGCCGGCGGGGCTGCAGGTGCCGCTGGTGGTCAGCGGCTGGGACGAGGCGGCGCAGGCGGCCTGGGCCACCAATGAGACGATGATCAAGCGCCTGGCGCGGGTGGCCTCGCTCGAGGTGGTCGACAGCTTCCCCAAGGGCTGTGCAACCGTGCCTGTGAGCGGCGCGAGCTTTGGTCTGCCGCTGGCCGACATCATCGATGTCGATGAAGAGAAGGCGCGGCTTGAAAAGACGCTGGGCAAGCTGGCCAAGGAACTGGGCGGGCTGCGCGGTCGGCTGAACAACCCGAAGTTCGTGGCTTCGGCGCCGGACGAGGTCGTTGACGAGGCCAAGGCCAATCTGGCCGCCCGCGAAGAGGAAGAGGCCCAGATCAAGGCCGCCCTGGCCCGACTGGCCGAGCTCGGGTGACGCCGGGAGCCGGAATTCGTCACGAATTCCGGTCCGTTTTCCGTGACGGAAAACGGCGCCCTAGGTCGACGCCAGCGCTGCGGTCATGCGGATGACCGTGGGCACCGGCGCGGACAGCGCCTCGGTCACCGCATCTTGAAGCGCTGACAGGTCACCGGGCTCGACCGCGCGGGCGCCATAGGCACGGGCCAGCGCCAGGAAATCCGGGTTCTGCGCCACAACCGCGTTGGGCGCGATCTGACTGCGCACCATGGCGTCTTCGATCTCGCCCAGCTTGGCGTTGTCCCACAGCAGGATCGGCAGGCTCAGCCCCAGTTCCACCGCCGTGCCCAGCTCTTGCACCGTGTACTGAAACCCATAATCCCCCGCGATCGCCACCGTCGGCAACCCGCGCCGCGCAACCGCCCCACCAATGGCCGCTGGCAAGGCATAGCCCAGCGTGCCGAACCCAAAGGGGTGATGCCAATGGCCGGGTCGGTCCATGTCCCAGACCTCTTTTGCGGCATAGGCAAAACTGGTCATGTCGGAATAGAACATTGCTCGGTCCGGCAGCACCTCGCGCAGGGCGTCGCAGACCGGAACGATCCCCGGACGTTCGGCCTGCACCTCGGCCCGCCAGCGCGCCCGTGTCGCCGCGATCCGGTCGCGGTCCCACAGCGGTGGGCGGTCGTCGACGCGGGCGGCAATGGCAATGACCATGGCCCGGATCAGCCCCCCGGCATCCCCAAGAACCGGCGTGTCCCCGGCCCGCAGACCGCTCAGGACTTGGCGGTCCAGATCCACGCGGATCATCGGGCAGGTATGACCCAGTTCGGGCCGCCACAGATCCACTTCGCTGAGTTCTGTCCCGAAGGCCACGATCAGGTCCGCCTCGCGCGCCACCTCGGCGCTGTCGGGCCGCGCGAGGAAGGATCCAAAGGACATCTCGTGCCCCGCTGGCACCACGCCACGCCCGGCATAGGTCATGAAGGCCGCCGCGCCTGTGGCCTCTAGCAGGCCGGGCACCGCCGACGCCCCTCCGACCGCGCCGCCTCCGAAGATGAAGAGCGGCTTGCGGGCTGCCAGCACGGCGTCGACGACGCGCCGCAAGTCGACGTCCGACACCTCGGGCAAGGGCGCGGCAGGACGCCGTTCGGGCGCGGGGTCGGCCATCGCGCCCAAGGCCTGGATCGGCACCTGTATATGCTTTGGCCGCCTCCGGCCGGTCTGCCACTCGCCAAAGGCCCGGTCGATCAAGCCATAGGCGGCCTCGGGCGCGCGGGCTTCTTCGGACCATTCACAGACCGTGCCCGCCGCCGCACGCTGGTCGCGCATCTGGTGAAGCTGGCCGCGGATCATCGCCGTCTCGTCCAGGCACGACGACAGCGCCAGAACCGGCAAACTGTCGGAATAGGCCTGCCCGAGCGGCGTCATGGCATTGCACAGCCCAGGGCCGGTGATCACGTAGCACACGCCGGGGCGCCCCGTTGCGCGTGCATAGCCATCCGCCATGAACCCCGCGCCCTGCTCGTGCCGGGCCAGCACGTGGGTCAGACCGGCCTCTTCGATGCCGCGATACATCTCGACATTGTGCACACCCGGGATGCCAAAGATCACGTCGACGTCGCGCGCCTTCAGCATATGTGAGATCTGCGCCCCCAAGGGTCGTTGCTGCATCAGGCCCTCCAGAACCGGATTGTAAAGATGGCGTAGACGGCCAGCAGCTCCAGCCGACCGATCAGCATGGCAGCGATCAGCAGCCACTTGGCCGTGTCATTGAGCCCGCCGAAATTCCCCGACGGGCCGATCTGTTCCCCGAGCCCCGGCCCGATATTGGCCAGCGCCGCCGCCGCTCCGGACAGCGAGGTGGTGAAATCAAGACCAGTCATCCCAAGCGCAACCGAAAGCAACCCGAGCGTCACGACGAAGTACCCGAAGAAGGACATGACCGAGCTCAGGACATCCGGCCCGACCGAGCGGCCTTCGTACCGCGGCGTGAAGACCCCGTTCGGAGAGCTGATGCGTTGAAGCGCCACCCGCAGCGAGGCGAACAACAGCTGGTAGCGGAAGATCTTGATCGAACAGGCGGTCGAGCCCGCGCAGCCGCCGATCAGGCCTATGAAGAAAAAGACCGACACGGCGAAGGGTCCCCAAAGGCCATAGTCATCACTGGCATATCCTGTGCCCGTCAGGATCGAGACGACGTTGAACAGCACCTTGCGCACGGCTGGCTCACCGGTGGTGTCCGTGGCGATGACACGCCAGGCCGTCATGACGACGACAATCACCAGCGCCGTCAGCAGGAACATCCGGATCTGGCTGTCGCGAAACAGGGGCTGAACGGTCCGGCCGTTCACCAGCTGGACAAAACGCACAAAGGGCAAGGCCGCGAGCAGCATGAAGACCACCGCGACATACTCGGACGAGGCGCCAAATGCGCCAAACGAGGCATCATAGTTGGCAAACCCGCCTGTCGCGACCGTGGTCATCGCGTGAACCGAAGCGTCAAAGGCGCTCATCCCGGACAAGAGGTAGGCCAGCGTGCACAAGAGCGTCAGCGAGACATAGATCGTCGAGATATTGGCCGAAATTTCGGTTGCGCGGGGCAGGATCTTGCCAAAGGTGTCAAAGCCTTCGGACCGGAAGATCTGCATGCCGCCCACCCTGAGTTCGGGCAGGAAGACCATGGCGACAACAATGATACCAATGCCGCCCAGCCACTGCAGCAACCCCCGCCACAACAACAGGCCCTTGGGCAGCTCTTCCAGATCGGTCAGCACGGTTGAGCCGGTTGTGGTCAAACCCGACATCGCCTCGAAAAAGGCGTCGACGAACCGCAACTCGGGATCGCCAAAGACAAAGGGCAGCGCGCCAAAGACCGGCAGCGCCAACCAGACGCCCGTGGTCAGGAAAAAGGTCTGCTGAATGCTCAACCCCTGCCGTACGGCGTTGGCGCTGGCCAGCGACATCAGTCCGCCGGCCAGAATCGTGATGATGGCGCTTTCGGCAAAGGCCGGCCAGTGGCCGCGCCCCTCGGCGAGGTCCACCAACAGGGGCAGCAGCATGGTCAGGCCAAGGGCCGCCACCAAAAGGCCGATCACATAGGCGACAGGACGCAAGTCGAACATGAGCGCAGCGTTGGACGCGCCCGCGCCCGGTGTCAAGCGATGCCGTCAGCCGGTCAGAAGATCGCGAAAGACATGTTGGGCAATCTCCTCGCGTCGCAGGCCCATGCGCCGCAGATCGCGGTCGCTTTTGAGTTCCAGCTCGATGATTTGCGCCAGCCGCGCACGGCGCAACCCGCCAAAGTTCATACCCATGCCCATGGCCACAAAATAGGCGTCCAGCTTGGCGCTGATTGGGTTGGGACCTACGTCGATCTTCACTGCCTCATGTATCATTGGGACACCTCTGTTGCTGCGGTCAGATGTCTCCTCCGCAGGGGCAGTCTAGCGGAAACTCCGTTCAGGAAGGTAAATGGGCTCATCACATCCGGGCGAGACTGCGGGCACTGCACAAAAAAACGCCAGCCGGATGGCTGGCGTATCGGTTTTTTGCAGGATGTGTCGGGCTCAGCCCACGTGGAACAGGGTCGAAAACAGCTTGGGATCCAGGCTGTCGGCCACAAATGTCGTGCCTTCCGTCAGAACCGAGACCGCATCATGGCTGTGCAGGCTTTCCTGATGGCTGGCCACCACGCGGTAATCCCCCACCCGCGAGTCGGCCTGCAACTGTTGCGCAAAAAGCCGTGCCGCATCTTCGACAAAGATCGGGTTCGCGGCGTTCAGTTCGGCAAAGGCCTGTTCGTCCTCGCGCTTGACCATGACCTGTGTCTCGGTCGGCACGGCGCGGCGACACATGTCGATGATGTCCTCGAACCAAAGGCACTTGCCATCCTTGACCTCGACCGAGATCCGCGCGACCGAGCGCTGCGAATGCGGCGTGGCCAGTTGCCCACGCGTGCGGCGGGCGTGTTCGCTGAGTTCCAGCGAACAGGGGCAGGTCGAGCTGTAGACATAGTCGATGTGCATGATCTTGCGGCGCACGCCGTCGGTTTCGACCAGCTCCAACGCGATGTCGTAGTATTGATAGCCGCTCAGCCCGGACCGCAGGCTTTCAACCTTCACCGGGAAGGAAAAGCGCATCTGGATGCGGGCATCAAAGCTGTCGAGATCGGTCTTGTAGTCATCAAGCGCCGCTTCGATCACGCCAAAGCTGAACGTCTTGTCCGCATGTTTGTAGAAGCTGCGCATGATGCGGGACATGTTGATGCCCTTCTTGTCCGCCTCAAGGCTGACAGTCCCGGTCACACTAGTCTCGAGGGTCAGATCGCCGTTGTCGCGCGTGTGCACCTGCAAAGGCAGGCGGAAGTTCGAGATGCCAACATGCTGAATCGCCCGACGCGCCCCTCGGATCAGGGCGGCAGGGCCGTTCTGAAGATCCGGCAAACCGTCCTTGTAGGCCGCATCAACCTCGAACCCGTCTGGATAGTCCGAAGACAGATCGGGATAGGACGCAAACTCGGCCAGTTCCGCGCTCAACGCTTCGGCGTCATCCTGTGGCGCACGGTCCGCGAACCGCCGCAAGAGGGCCAGCGCCTCTTCGGCCTCTTCACGGCTTGGTGCGCGGTCAATATCTGGAGTATGAACATTCATGGCAGCCCCCCTTGCGAGCATCCGTGGCGGATAGATAGGCACAGAGCGCCCTCATGTCCAACCTTTACAAGGATACGCCGTCGTGCGGGCAGCGGATCACCGAAACCCGACATCCTGGGACCGAAACCCGGTTTTTTTGAAAAAAACGGCCCCGAAGTCGGGGCCGTAGGGGTGTGATCACACTTGCGCGGCTTGTAGAGCGTTCCGAATATCCTCAATCAAATCAGAGACATCCTCGAGCCCGCAGCTCAGTCGGATCAAGCCATCGGTGATGCCCAGCGCGGCGCGCTGTTCATCACTCAGACGCTGGTGCGTGGTGGTCGTGGGGTGGGTCGCAATGGATTTCGCATCACCCAGGTTGTTCGAAATCTGAACCACGTTTAGGGCATTCAGAAAGGCAAAGGCCGCCGGTTTGCCCCCCTTGAGGTCGAGCGAAATCATCGTTCCCCCCGCGCCCAGCTGGCGCTGGGTCAGCGGAAACTGTGGATTGCTGTCGAGACCGGGATACAGAACACGCTCCAGTCCCTCGTGATCGCGCAGGTCTTCGGCGATGGCCGTGGCAGTTGCGGTCTGCGCCCGCACCCGCAGGTCAATGGTTTCCAGGCCCTTCAACATGATCCAGGCGGTAAAGGGGCTCATCGAGCCGCCAGTGTGCTTCATGTAGGGTTCCAGCGTGCCGCGAATGAACTCTTGCGAGCCCAGCACGACACCGCCCAGCGCGCGCCCCTGACCGTCGATGTGCTTGGTCGCCGAATAGACAATCACGTCGGCCCCCTGCTCGATCGCGCGCGAATAGACCGGGGTAGAGAACACGTTGTCCACCACAACCGTTGCCCCGACCGCGTGGGCCAGTTTTGCAACACCCTCGATATCGACCAGTTCCAGCGTCGGGTTGGCCATCGATTCGAAGAACACCGCCTTGGTGTCGGGCCGCAACGCGGCCTCCCACTGTGCCAGTTCCGCGCCATCGACAAAATCGACCTCGACGCCAAAGCGCGGCAGGATGTTTTCCAGGATATACAGACAAGACCCAAAAAGCGCTTTGGCCGCCACCACGTGGTCGCCCGCCTTCAGCATCGACACCAACGCGCCGTTCACAGCCGCCATGCCGCTGGCGGTCGCAAACCCGTCTTCGGCGCCCTCCAAAAGAGCAATGCGCTCTTCGAACATCCGCACCGTGGGGTTGCCATAGCGGGCATAGATATACTCGTCCTGTCCACTTTCGATGAACCGCGCCTCGGCCTGCTCGGCGCTGTCATAGGAAAAGCCCTGGGTCATGTAGATCGCTTCGCTCAGCTCGCCATATTGGCTGCGCCGCGTGCCGCCGTGCACCAGGTTCGTGCGTGTCTTTCGCTGTGTCATAGTCCGTCCTCCGGGCGGCGCGCCGCCCAACAAAAAAGCCCCGTATCGCGGTCAAGCGAAAGGGGCTTCCTTCTCGTCTGACCTCTTTAGCGGCATGTTTAACGTGGCCCGCAATCCGGTAACAAATCGCCACGCCTTTCCATTAGATGCTGCAGTGCAACAGGTCAAGGGCGTCACGGTGCTGTAACACCACCTTCATCCCTTCGTCGCAGGCTTGGCGTACCGCCCACCCACAAGACGTCGTGGAGCGCTGGAATGCCCCTGATCCGCATCACCACCCGCAACGGCCGCCCCGTCCCCGAGGGGGCGGTGACTGATTTGGACGCCGCCTTGCGTGCCGCCCTGTCCGGAACAGGACCGGTGGTGATCATGGTCCACGGGTACAAATATCAGCCCGGCAGCACCGACCACTGCCCGCACGACAGCATCTTTTCGCAAAACCCGCGACAGGGCGACCCGCGCATCATCAGCTGGCCCAGACGGCTCGGGATTCACGGCACGCGACGGGACGAAGCTCTTGGCATTTCCTTTGGCTGGCCGGCCCGTGGCTCGATCTGGCAGGCCCATGACAAGGCGCTGGAGGCTGGACAGGCGCTGGCGCAACTGCTGGTGACCTTGCGCCATATTACGCCCGCCCGCCGGGTCCACGTCATCGCGCACTCGCTGGGCGCGCGGGTCGCCCTGAATGCGCTGTCCCGCGGCGCGGCCCATCTGATCGACACGGCCATCTTGCTGGCCGGGGCCGAGTTCGGCTCCGCTGCACGCAGCGCGCTGACGTCCCTTTCGGGTCGGACCTGCCAGGTCCTGCACGTCACCAGCCGGGAAAACGACCTCTTCGACTTCATGATGGAGCGCCTGATCCAACCGCCAATACACGGCGACCGGATGATTAGCCACAGCCCCCTGCGCCTGCCCAACCTGACCACGGTGCAACTGGACGATCCGCGCGCCCTCGCCGCGGTCAGACGGCTTGGCTACCGCATTGCAGAACCGGACCGACGCATCTGCCACTGGTCGCCTTACACGCGCCCGGGCGTCTTCCCCTTTTACCGGGCGGTCCTGGACGGGCGGGTTGCGCTGGCGGATCTGGCAGCCAGCCTGCCGGTCGAGACCGCGCCCCGCTGGTCACGCCTGCTGCCCATACCGCGCCTCACCCTGCCCTTGAGCTTTGTGCAGAAACCCTCAGTATGACCCCGAACAAGGGGACTTACATGCCTGCACCACTCACGCTCTATTACTGGCCCACACCGAACGGCTGGAAAATCTCGATAGCGCTCGAAGAGTTCGGCCTGCCTTACGACGTCCAGCTGATCGACATCACCAAGGGCGACCAGCACGCGCCGGATTTCCTGAAAATCGCCCCCAACAACCGCATGCCCGCCCTGACTGACCCCGACGGGCCGGATGGCAGGCCTGTGTCGATCTTTGAAAGCGGCGCGATCCTGCAATATCTCGCGCGCAAGACTGGCCGGTTCGGCGGCAGTGATGCGCGAAACGCCATCGAGGTCGAAGAATGGCTGATGTGGCAGATGGGCGGCGTCGGCCCAATGGCGGGTCAGGCGCATCACTTCCTGAAATACGCCCCCGAAGATCTGCCCTATGCCAAAACACGCTACGTCGACGAGGTCGCCCGCCTCTATGGCGTGCTCGACCGTCGCCTGGCCGACCGTGCCTTCGTCGCCGGCGACTATTCCATCGCCGACATGGCCATCTGGCCCTGGGCCTCGCTCTGGGCGGGCCAGCAACAAACGCTCGACGACAAACCGAACCTCGCACGCTGGCTGGACGCGGTCTGGGACCGGCCTGCCGTCAAACGCGGCCGCGCCCTGCATAGGGACAAACGCCGTGACCCCACGCCCGACCGTTACGGTCTATCGCTGAACGGCTGAGCCTGGTGCCAGAACCCTGCGTGCCCCGACAGGGGCACCCATTTTGACAGAAAACACCGCGGCCCGTCAGAACGGAATGTCGTCTGCCCCGCACAGATAGCGCGCAAGAACTTTCTTGTTCCCGGCCTTGTCAAAAGCGACGTCCAGTTTGTCGCCTTCCGCGCCGGTCACCGCGCCATAGCCGAATTTCTGGTGAAACACCCGCTCGCCGATATCGTAGGCCGCCACCGCATCCAGATCGATCACCGTGGTCCGGCTTTCCTTTGGCTGGCTCAGCGGCCGATCCCCGGCCCGTGCCTGCATGCGCTTCCATCCGGGCGAGTTGTACCCGTCCGCCGCCGCAGCCCGGCTTTCCAGTCCCGAGGTCCCAAACCCCGACCGCGCCGCGCCATAGGCCCCGCCATATAGCCCCGGAGGTGTCAGCACCTCGACGTCATCCTCGGGCAATTCGTCCACAAAGCGCGAGGGCATCGAGGGTTGCCATTGCCCATAGACCTGCCGGTTCGAGGCGAATGAGATCGTGCAGACCTCTTCGGCCCGGGTAATGCCCACATAGGCCAGCCGCCGCTCTTCCTCGAGGCCCTTCAAGCCGCTTTCGTCCATCGAGCGTTGCGAGGGGAAAAGCCCATCCTCCCAGCCCGGCAGGAAGACCTGAGGGAACTCCAGCCCCTTGGCGGCATGCAGGGTCATGATGCTGACCTTTTCGCCGTCATCGCCGCTGTCATTGTCCATGATAAGGCTGACGTGTTCCAGGAAACCCTGCAAGTTCTCGAACTGATCCAAGGCTTTGACCAGTTCCTTGAGGTTTTCCAGCCGCCCCGGCGCCTCGGGCGTCTTGTCGTTCTGCCACATGGCCGTGTAGCCGCTTTCGTCCAGCACCAGACCGGCCAGATCCTGATGGCTCAGATCCTTGTCGCCCGCCAGGTGCCCCCAGCGCGCCAGACCGTCCACCAGCTCGCGCAGATTGCCCGCGCCCTTGCCCTTGATCAGCCCCTGCTCGACCGCGATCCGCGCGCCCTCGACCAGCGAGACGCCGTTTTGGCGGGCCGTCACCTGGATGGTCTGCTGCGCCTTGTCACCAAGCCCGCGTTTGGGCGTGTTGACCACCCGCTCGAACGCCAGATCGTCCCCGGGAGAAACCACCAGCCGGAAATAGGCCATGGCATCGCGGATTTCCATCCGCTCATAGAACCGGGGGCCACCGATCACCCGATAGGGCAAACCGATCGTCAGGAACCGATCCTCAAAGGCGCGCATCTGGTGGCTGGCGCGCACCAGGATCGCGATGTCATCCAGCCCCATGGGCCGCACGCCCCGCGTGCCGCGCTGTGCGCTCTCAACCTCATCCCCGATCCAGCGCGCCTCTTCCTCGCCGTCCATATGGCCGATAAGGCGCACCTTTTCGCCCTCGTCCGCCTCGGTCCAGAGCGTCTTGCCCAGCCGCCCCTTGTTGCCCGCGATCACCGCCGAGGCGGCATTCAGGATATGGGGGGTCGAGCGATAGTTCTGCTCCAGCCGCACCACATGCGCGCCGGGAAAATCCTTTTCGAACCGCAGGATATTGCCCACTTCGGCGCCGCGCCAGCCATAGATCGACTGATCGTCGTCGCCCACGCAGCAGATGTTCTTGTGCCCACTCGCCAAGAGCCGCAGCCAGAGATACTGGGCGACGTTGGTGTCCTGGTATTCGTCCACAAGGATGAAAGCGAACCAGCGCTGGTACTGGGCCAGCACGTCCGGATGGTCCTGAAAGATGGTGACCATATGCAAGAGCAGATCGCCGAAATCGACGGCGTTCAGCTCTTTCAGACGGGTCTGATACTGGGCGTAAAGCGCGGGCCCGTGGTGATTGAAGGCGCCCGCGTCGGCGCTTGGCACCTTGTCGGGCGTGATGGCCCGGTTCTTCCAGCCATCGATGACGCCCGATAGCTGCCGCGCGGGCCAGCGTTTTTCGTCGATCCCGGCGGCGACAATCAGCTGTTTCATCAGCCGCACCTGATCATCGGTGTCGAGAATGGTGAAGTTCGACTTCAGGCCCACCAGCTCGGCGTGGCGGCGCAGCAGTTTCACGCAGATCGAATGGAAGGTGCCCAGCCAGGGCATGCCCTCGACCGGCTGGCCCAGCAGCTTGGCCACGCGTTCCTTCATCTCGCGCGCGGCCTTGTTGGTGAAGGTCACGGCCAGGATTTCATTCGGGCGCGCCTTGCCACTGTGTAGCAGATGCACGATCCGCGTGGTCAACGCCCGCGTCTTGCCGGTGCCTGCACCGGCCAGCATCAGGACCGGACCGTCGAGGACTTCGACCGCTTCGCGCTGCGCCGGGTTCAGACCGTCAAGATAGGGCGTGGGCCGCGCCGCCATGGCGCGCTGGCTGAGAGAGGCGCCTTCGAAGGCGTCCATTTCATCGAAACTGCTCATGTGGGAAATCTAGCGCGATTGCGGGCGGAATTAAAGAACTGTTCGCATTCTGTTCTTAACGTGACCGTCGGAGCGAGGGGCCAGCCCCTCGCGCTCCCCGGGATATTTTGAGCAAGAAGAAAGGGATCAGAGTGTTTCCTGCAACCGGGCGACATAGCGGGCCAGGGTGTCGATCTCGAGGTTGATGTGATCGCCGGGTTTGACGGCTCCCCAGGTTGTCACCTCCTGGGTGTGGGGAATCAGGTTGACGCCGAAGGTGGCACCTTCAACCTCGTTCACCGTCAGCGAGGTGCCGTTGAGGCAGATCGAGCCCTTGGGGGCGATGAAACGGGCCAGGTCGTCTGGGGCGCGGAAGGTGACGCGGGTGCTGTCGCCTTCGTCGGTCATCGACAGGATCTCGGCCACACCATCGACATGGCCTGAAACGATGTGGCCGCCCAATTCGTCGCCGACCTTGAGGGCGCGTTCGAGGTTGATGCGGTGGCCTTCGGACCAGCGGTTGCGGCCGATGTTGGTCTTGTCGACGGTTTCCGCGCTGATGTCGACGTCGAACCAGTCGGGGCCCAGCGCCACGACGGTCAGGCAGACGCCATCGCAGGCGATCGAGGCGCCGATGTCGATGCCGTTTGTGTCATAGCCCGTGCCGATGCGCGCGCGCAGATCGCCGCGCTGGTCAAGCTCGCGGATTTCGCCGATATCGGTGATGATCCCGGTAAACATTTGGGGTAACGTCCTTTTTGCGGGGCTGCGAGGGGCCTTAGTTTTGCCGAACTCACAGCGTAAACACTGTGTTCAGGTTTAGTGGATAGTGCGCGATGACAGCCAAGGCAACCGGGGACAAACGGGTCTTTCTTTTCCTGCAGGGGCCGCATGGGCCCTTTTTCAACCGCCTGGGCGGCATGTTGCGGCGCACGGGGGCCGATGTCTGGCGCGTCGGTTTCAATGCAGGCGACCGCGCGTTCTGGTTTCATCGGGGGTCCTACCTGCCTTATCGCGGCACGCGAGAGGCTTGGCGCGACTATCTTGCGGCTCTGATCGACGACAAGGCCGTGACCGACATCGTGCTTTATGGCGACACCCGCCCGATCCATGCCGAGGCCGTCGAAGAGGCGCGCGCCCGTGGGTTGCGTGTGCACGTCTTTGAAGAAGGTTACATGCGCCCCTATTGGGTGACCTATGAGCGCGGCGGGTCGAACGGTCATTCCCGGCTGATGCAGATGTCGATCGCGGACATGCAGGCGGCGCTGGAGCTGTCCGACATGGATCAACCCCTGCCGCCCTCACATTGGGGGGACATGCGGCACCATGTGTTCTACGGTGCGCTCTACCATTTTTTCGTGATGGCCCGGAACGGCGCGTACCGGAATTTCGAGCCGCATCGCAAGGTTTCGGTCTTTTCGGAATTTCGTTTGTACGTCAAGCGGTTGCTTCTGATGCCTGCCCTTGCCCTGCACCGGATGGCGGCCACCGCGCGGGTGCGGTACGGCGGCTATCCCTATCACCTTGTGCTGTTGCAGCTGGCGCATGACAGCTCGTTTGTGCGGCACTCGCCGTTCGACCGGATCGAGGATTTCCTGACCCTGGTAATCGAGGGGTTCGCCAAGGGCGCGCCGGGGCACCATCACCTGGTTTTCAAGGCCCATCCGCTGGAGGACGGGCGCGAGCCGCAGCGGCGGGTGATCACGCGGCTGGCGCGCCAGCACGGCGTGTCGGACCGGGTTCACTATGTGCGGGGCGGCAAGCTTGCAAAGCTTCTGAACGATGCGCGCACTGCCGTCACCGTGAATTCCACCGCCGCCCAGCAGGTGCTGTGGCGGGGTATTCCGCTGAAGGTCTTTGGCGACGCGGTCTATGCCAAGCCCGAGTTTGTCTCGGACCAGCCGCTGGCTGACTTCTTTGCCACGCCTGGCCGGCCCGACAACCGGGCCTACAAGGACTATCGCCGCTTTCTGCTGGAAACCAGCCAGCTGCCCGGCGGCTTCTATTCTGCCAGCGGACGGCGACAGTTGTTGCGGCAGGTGGTGGACATGATGCTGGCCGAACATGATCCCTATGACGCGCTGCGTCACGGTACCGCGGCCCCGAGGCAACAGTTGCGGCTGGTGACCTGAGCCACACAAGGGGTGGTACTGGCGTTTTTGAACGGATTCCGGTACCTTACAGGCAAAACAACAGGCAGAATAATAACAGGTCGAGGAGACCGAGCAGTGAAACCTACCACCTCTCGGCGGGCGTTTACCGCCAGCCTTTTGGCGTCTGTGTCCGCTTTGGCGGCCTGCGGCGTTCCGCGCGTGGGTCCCAACAAGCGCGAGATCTTTGCAGGCTCTGTCCAGCGCGAAGGCGATGCCTTTATTGTTTCGGTCAACGACCGGGTCACGCGGGCGACGGGCGTTGTGCCCTCGCTTGGATTTTCCGACACGTTCCGTGATGCCTCGGTCCTGGGGTCCGACACGATCCGCGCCGGTGACACGCTGGGCCTGACCATCTGGGAAAACGTCGACGACGGGCTTCTGGCGCCGGATACGGCGAATTCCACGATCCTGGAAGAGGTCCAGGTCGATGGGGCCGGCTTTATCTTCGTGCCCTACGCGGGCCGCATCCGCGCTGCCGGCAACACGCCCGAGGCAGTGCGCCGGATCATCACCGAAAAGCTGAAAGACCAGACACCGGACCCGCAGGTCGAGGTGCGCCGGATTGCCGGTGACGGGTCGACCGTGTCGATTTCCGGCGCTGTCGGCGGGCCCGGCATCTATGCCATCGAGCGCCCGACCCGCACGTTGTCGGCCATGCTGGCCCGTGCCGGAGGCGTCACCGTCGAGCCCGAGATCGCGCAGGTGACCATCATCCGCGGCCAATACCGGGGCAAGGTCTGGTTCCAGGATCTGTACGAGCACCCCAAGATGGACATCGCCCTGCGTGGCGGGGACCGTATCCTGGTCGAAGAGGACACCCGCTCCTTTACCGCGCTCGGCGCGACGGGCACGCAGAACCGTGTGCCCTTCCAGAGCCAGACCATCAGCGCGGTCGAAGCAATTGCCCAGGTCGGCGGCCTGCTGGCCTCGGCCGCGGATCCGACCGGGGTTTTCGTGTTCCGGAACGAACCCGAGGAAATTTCCAATGCCGTGCTTGGGCGCGGGGATCTGATCGGCGCGCAGCGCATGGTCTATGTCCTTGATCTGACCCAGCCGAACGGGCTGTTCATCGCGCGGGATTTCGTCATTCGGGATGCAGACCTTCTGTATGTCACCGAAGCGCCATTGACCCAGTGGAACAAGACCATCGCGGCCCTGACGGGCTCGCTGGCCTCGATCGACGCGGCGGCAACGACGCTCGGCATCACGGGCGGCGGAACAACCACGCCCTGATCGGTCTCCGCGATGGCATCGGCGGATACGCAAACACGCACCGGGGCCTCTGCGCCCCGGTCTCTTTTTGTCTTCAACGGCGGGTTTCTGCGGCAGAGGCAGGTACGGCGTATCCTGACGCTTGCGGGCTATCGCGTCCGGCTTGGAGTGCCCGGTCCCAAAGATCTTGTGGGTGTCTGGGGCAACTCACCCACGGCACATCGCGGGCTTGCGGTGGCCGGACGGCGTGGATGCGACGTGCTGCGCATCGAGGATGCCTTCTTGCGGTCGCTGCACCCCGGCCGTGGCGGAGAACCCCCGATCGGCCTGCAGATCGATCACCGCGGCGTGCATTTCCACGGCAAGACCCCCAGCGATCTGGAACATCTTCTGACCCACCATCCGCTGGATGACAGCGCACTTCTGTCCCGGGCCAAAGACTGCATCGACTGGATGAAGGCCGCTCATCTGTCCAAATACTCGGCAGTCGATACCACCCTGGACCCGCCCGCTCCGGGCTATGTTCTGGTGGTCGATCAAACCCGTGGCGATGCATCGGTGACGGCAAGTGGTGCGGACCGCGCCCGGTTTGTCGAAATGTTGGTTCACGCGCAGGAAGAGCATCCCGGGGCGCAGGTCCTGATCAAGACCCATCCAGAAACGCGCGCAGGGTATCGCAGCGGTTATTTCGACGACCGGGACCTCTCGGCCCGTGTGTCCTTTTGTGACAGGCCCGTATCACCCTGGTCGCTGCTGGACGGGGCGGTCGGTGTCTACACCGTGTCATCGCAACTAGGGTTCGAGGCGATCCTGGCAGGCCACCGCCCTCGCGTCTTTGGCCAGCCGTTCTACGCGGGCTGGGGACTCAGTTCGGACGAGGATGCCCCGGCGCGCCGGGAACGCGTGCTGACCCGCGCGCAGCTTTTTGCGGCGGCAATGATCCTGTATCCCAAGTGGTATGATCCCTGCCGGGACCGCTTGTGCGAGTTGGAAGATGTGCTGGCGCAGCTCGAGGCGCAGACACGCGCGTGGCGGGACGACCGGCATGGCTGGGTGGCGCACGGCATGCGCCCGTGGAAGTGGCGGCCGCTGCGACAGTTCTTTGGCGCTGCAAATGCCGTTACCTTCCCCCAAGTGTCCCGGACTCGCGCCGCGAAGGCCATCGAAAATGGCGCGCGCGAGATGGTATGGGCCAGCAAGGCGGCGGCTGACGATAGCCGGGTCCGGGTTGAAGACGGCTTTCTGCGGTCGCGGGGGCTGGGCGCCGATCTGATCCCGCCGCTGTCGCTGGTTTGTGACAATCGGGGCATCTACTACGATCCTGACACCCCCTCGCAGTTGGAGGACTTGATCAGGGAGCGGGCCAGTTTGACACCGCTACAAACCCGGCGGGCAGAGCGGCTGATCGCGCATCTCACCCGGAACCGGCTGACAAAGTACAATTTGCCCGGCGCCCTGCCCGATCTGCCGACGGGCAAACGCATCCTTGTGCCCGGACAGGTCGAAGACGATGCCTCGATCCTGCGCGGCACCTCGCAGATCCGCACCAACGCGGCGCTTTTGCAGAAAGTCCGCGACGATAATCCCGACGCAATCGTGATCTACAAACCGCATCCCGACGTTGTGGCCGGACTGCGCACAGGCGGTCTGGGCGACACTCGCTGCGCCGACCTTGTCCTGGAGCAGGTCGACATCGCGGCCCTGACCGAAGCGGTGGACGAGGTCTGGACCATGACCTCTCTGACCGGGTTCGAAGCGCTGTTGCGTGGCAAGCGCGTGGTCACCATGGGCGCGCCTTTTTACGCCGGATGGGGGTTGACCCGCGATCTGGGCGAGGTGCCTGCGCGGCGCGGCACGGCGGTTTCGCTGGCGGGCCTCGTGCACGCGACCCTGATCGACTATCCGCGGTATCGGGATCCCGTCTCCGGCCTGCCCTGCCCGGTCGAGGTCGTCGCCGAGCGGCTGGCCCAGAACCAGATCCCGGCCCCCGGACCGTTCAATCGCTCACTGGCCAAACTGCAGGGTTGGTTTTCCGGCTATGCCCACCTCTGGCGCTGACAGACCGACCCAGGATCAGTCGCCCGACCGAGCCACCCAGCGGTGCAGCACATCCGCGCCGCAAGGGCGCGAGTCCACCAATTCGAAACGTGGCGCCTCGGACAGGCGATCAACGCCCATCGCGCCGATGGCCGGCAGGCCTTCGGCCCCGATTGCCAGCCCGGCGGTGAAACCGATCAATTCATCGACCAGCCCGGCCCCCAAAAGCGAACCTGCCAGGGCGCCGCCGCCTTCGCAAAAGACGCGCGTCAGGCCCGCCTCGCCCAGGGCCTGAAGAACGGACAGCGGGTCGACCTGACGCCCCAAGAGACGACAGGGCAAAAGCTTTGCCCCAAGTCCTGTCCAGGCCTCGACCAGGTCTTGCGAGGCGTCCGGGCCATGACAGATCCAGACCGGGATCTCTTTCGCTGTCAGCGCCAGGTTCCCGGTCAGCGGAATGTCGATCATGCGAGACACCACGACACGCAGGGGTTGGTGGACCGCACCGAACCCGCGTACCGTCAGCGAGGGATCGTCGGCCCGTGCTGTTCCGGCGCCGACCATCACCGCATCATGGCGCAGGCGTTGGGCATGCACTTCGCGCCGCGCCTCTGGTCCGGTGATCCACTGGCTTTCCCCGGTTGCTGTCGCGATCCGGCCATCAAAACTGGTGGCAAGCTTCAAGGTCACCCAGGGACGTCCGGCGTTGGTCTTCAGGAAAAAGCCGGCCAGATCATGCGCCGCTGTCCTGGACAGAACACCGGTGTCGACCGTGATGCCCGCAGCCCGCAGCTTGTCAAATCCCTGCCCCGAAACCCGCGGGTCATCGTCGCGCAGCGCGGCGACCACGCGGGACACACCCGCCTCGACCAGCGCCTCCGCACAGGGCGGCGTCTTGCCATGATGCGCGCAGGGTTCCAGCGTGACATAAGCCGTGGCACCGCGCGCCGCGGCACCGGCCATGTCCAGCGCGACACGTTCGGCATGAGGACGGCCACCCGGCTGGGTCCAGCCGCGCCCCACCACCCGACCGTTCCTGACGATCACGCAGCCGACGGCCGGATTGGGCCAGCACCGCCCCATGCCCCGACGACCCAACGCCAGGGCATGCGCCATGTGGCGCCTGTCTTCGTCGCTCACTTGTCGTCTTTTTTGATGTCCGGGCGCAGTTCGCTGACAAATTTGTCAAAATCATCTGCGGCCTGGAAGTTCTTGTAAACGCTGGCAAACCGCACGTAGGCAACCGTGTCGATCCTGGCCAGCGCCTCCATCACGATCTCGCCGATGACCTTGGACTGGATATCGGTCTCGCCCATGCTTTCAAGCCGCCGCACAATGCCCGAAATCATCTGGTCCATGCGCTCTGGTTCAACGGGGCGTTTCTGCAGGGCGATGCGGATCGATCGTTCCAGCTTGTCGCGGTCAAAATCCTCGCGTCGGCCGTTTGACTTGATGACAATCAGGTCGCGCAGCTGCACCCGTTCATAGGTTGTGAAGCGTCCGCCGCACGCCGGGCAGAACCGTCTGCGCCTGATCGAGACGTGATCCTCTGCCGGGCGTGAATCCTTGACCTGTGTGTCGATATTTCCGCAAAACGGGCAGCGCATTGGCCGATCCCCTTCGTTTTCTGCCTCCGAATGGGGTTGGCCCCCAGTTATCCACACCCACTATAGGCAAACCGCAAGGCTTTGGGTAGTGCCCAATTCGACTCACTTCATGTGGGGTCAAATGCTCAGATGCGCCGCCACGCGTCGGCTGTGGGGCGCATCCCGATGCTCGAACAGATAGATCCCTTGCCAGGTGCCCAGAACCATACGCCCGTCGCGCACCGGAATGGTCAGCGACACCGGCATCAGCGCGGACTTGATATGTGCGGGCATGTCATCGGGCCCTTCGTAGGTGTGGGTCAGATAGGACATCGCGGGATCCGTGGTCGGCGGCACGAGGCGATGAAAAAAGGCCCGAAGATCCGTCTTGACCTCGGGGTCGGCATTTTCCTGGATCAACAAGGACGCCGAAGTGTGGCGCACAAAAAGCGTCAACAGACCGGTCCCGTGAACCCAATCCGCCACCTCTCTGGTGAATTCGTAAAGTCCCTGCCCATGGGTCTGAAGTGTGAAATCGGTCTGCATCGCTGTCTTTTCCCAAGGCCTTGCCGCGCTAATCTTCAACGTGGGTCTAAAAACCCGACTCGTTCAGCATGGAGGCTCTCATGAACGAAATGGCACCACAACGCCGGATGACGGCCAAGGACTTCGATCAGGAACTTCTGGATCTTTATGACTTCTACGCACACGGCAAGATCACGAAGCGCGAGTTTCTGGACCGCGCCGGCAAGTTCGCCGTGGGTGGGCTGACCGCTGCTGCCCTTCTGAACATGATGTCACCCAACTACGCGCTGGCGGAACAGGTGTCGTTCAACGACCCCGACATTGTGCCCGAGTACATCATGTACCCCTCGCCCAACGGCCACGGAGAGGTGCGTGGCTACATGGTGCGACCCGCCAATGCGACCGGGCCCTTGCCCGCCGTTGTGGTCGTCCACGAAAACCGCGGTTTGAACCCCTATATCGAAGATGTGGCGCGGCGCGTGGCCAAGGCCGGAATGATCGCTCTGGCCCCCGATGGGCTGACCAGCGTGGGCGGCTACCCGGGCAATGACGCCGAGGGACGCGAACTGCAGCGCACGGTTGATCGCGAAAAGCTGATGAACGATTTCTTCGCAGCCTACGAGTTCCTGGCAAGCCATTCAGACACCACCGGCAAGGTGGGCTGCGTCGGTTTTTGCTATGGCGGCGGCGTGTGCAACGCGATGGCCGTGGCCTATCCGGAACTTGGCGCCTCGGTCCCATTCTATGGGCGTCAGGCCAGGGCCGAGGACGTGCCGCGCATCCAGGCGCCGCTCTTGCTGCAATACGCCGAGTTGGACAACCGCATCAACGAAGGTTGGCCCGACTATGAGGCCGCGCTCAAGGCCAATGGCAAGGAGTATACCGCGCACATTTACCCCGGCGTGAACCACGGCTTTCACAACGATTCAACGCCTCGCTATGACGAGGCGGCGGCCGAACTCGCCTGGGACCGTACGATCGCGTTTTTCAAGCAACATCTGGACGGATAAGATCGAAACGGCGCCCGGTCCCCGATTGGGCCGGGCGTCACACAATTTGGTCTGCGGGCCCCAGCGTCACAAGCTGTGGGGCGGCACGTACGGGATGTGCATGCCCTTTTGGGTGTGCGATCAATCACTTGAGTGTGATGCCCAGCCACACCGGCACGCGGTCAGTCAAAGAGCATGTCGCCCATCTGATCAATCATCTGCTTGGCCTTGTTGACCGAGGCATCCTTGGCTTCATCCGGATCGTTGATCACATCAGCGCGGATCAGAACGTGCTCGCGCAGCGTGCCGTCAATTTCTTTCTCGATCCGCGCCGAGATGCGGTAGGAACTGCCCTCTTTCATGGGTTGCGGGGTGATCTTGAAGCCCTTGTGATCGACCGGATCAACTTCGGGCTCGGACGAAGAACCGCCTCCGCCGCCAAAGAGTTTTGATAGAAACGACATGACATGTCCCGTGTTGGCAAAATCAGAGCAGAGGACGCGCCTCATCCACCTTTTGTGCCAAGGCCGCTGCCGTTTCGCAAGCCGCATGGGGCTTGGATGGCTAGATCAGGTCCAATGACCAGACCGCTGTTGCTGCCGCCAGTCCAAGCAGACCCAAAAGAAAATACGAACGTGGTCGCTGCCAATGCGACTTTGGTGCAAAGCATCGCCCACATCGAGAGCCACTAAATCGCATGGTGTGACCGCAGTCACTGCAAGAAAATAATCTAATTGTCATAACTGCCTCGGCATTTGAATGAAATGATCGAGTTCAAAATTTATTTATTGCGCCTTCTTAATACTCGAAAGCCCGACCAATACAAAAGAAGGGAAAAACAACTTCAATATACCCAGCGCTGGAATACATACGCCATTTGCAATTTTTGCTGCCCCCTTTTAAGGCAGCATATGGGCATTTCCGATCTGCACCGCGCAACCATCAAGCAGTTTCAAAAGCCGCCCGGGCCGCCATGACGTCGGGCATGCGCTTTTCGGCCCAGTGCACCAGCCCCTCCAACGGCTCTAGGAAGTCTTGGCCCAGCGGGGTCAGGCTGTAGGCGACGCTGGGCGGCTTGGTGTCAAAGACGTCGCGATTGACAAAACCGTCCCGCTCCAGATCCCGCAGGGATTGGGTGAGCATCCGCTTGGAAATATCTGGTAAGGCGCGCAAAAGTGCGTTGAACCGTTGCGGCCCGCCTTGCAGCTGAAACAGGATCAACGTCGTCCATTTCGCGGCCACGTGGTCGAGCACCATACGCACCGGGCAGCGACGGGGATCGAATCCCTGGTCCAACCACTTTTTCAACCGTTCGTCAGGCACGTCGCGCATGGGGGTTCCCTCTGTGTAACCTTGTTCCAAAAACCTGCCTCCTTTTCAGCTCGAAAGAAGGTCTCTAGATGAAACCTATAAACGATTCGAGACCAAAGGGAAAATCTCATGACCAAGATTCTTGTGACCGGCGCTTCGGGCCAACTGGGACAGCGCGTCATTGATCATCTGATCGCGCGCGGCGCGGCGGCGGACGTCATTGCGCTGGTGCGGACGGACGCGCAGGCCGAAGGCTTTGCCGCCAAATCGATCGCCACCCGCAAAGGCGACTACGAAGACGTCGCCAGCCTGAAAGCGGCGTTTGAGGGCGTGGAAAAACTGTTGCTGATCTCCTCTCCGGCAGTTGGGCAGCGTGCAGCGCAGCACCAGAATGTCATCGATGCCGCCAAGGCTGCGGGCGTCGGCTTTATCGCCTACACCTCGCTGCTCAAGGCAGCCAACAGCCCGCTGGGTCTGGCCGCCGAACACAAGGTGACCGAAGAGGCGCTGGCTGCGTCCGGCCTGCCCCACGCGGTGCTGCGCAACGGCTGGTATTCGGAAAATATCGCCGGGACTGCACCAAAGGCGGTCCAGATGGGCCAGCATTTCGGCGCCGCTGGCGAAGGCAAGTTCTCGACCGCGACCCGAAATGACTACGCCGAAGCGGCTGCCGTTGTTCTGACGACCGAAGGCCATGCCGGCAAGACCTATGAACTGGCGGGCGATACCGGCTTTACCCTGGGCGAATATGCCGCTTTGGTCGGCGCAACGACAGGTGCTGCGATCGGATACACCAACCTGGACGAAGACAGCTACAAGCAAGCGCTGATCAAGGCTGGTCTGCCGGATGGCTTTGCCGCCCTGCTGGCCGACTCGGACACCGGCGCGTCCAACGGTTATCTGTTTGAAGATGGCGGCGACCTGTCCAAGCTGATCGGCCGCCCGACCACGCCGATGGCCGACACACTGAAAGACGTTCTGGCCGCCTGATGCGCTGCCCGCAAAAACGCGAAACGCCCCTGTCCGGGACAGGGGCGTTTTTTTGTGTTCGGGCCGAAGCCTACTGATCGAGGAAACTGCGCAGCTTTCGGCTGCGCGACGGATGCTTGAGTTTCCGCAGCGCCTTGGCTTCGATCTGACGGATCCGTTCGCGTGTCACGCTGAACTGCTGGCCGACCTCTTCCAGCGTGTGGTCGGTGTTCATGCCGATGCCGAAGCGCATGCGCAGAACCCGTTCCTCGCGCGGGGTGAGCGAGGACAGCACGCGAGTTGTCGTCTCTTTCAGGTTTTCCTGAATGGCCGAGTCCAGAGGCAGAACCGCGTTCTTGTCCTCGATGAAATCGCCCAGCTGGCTGTCTTCTTCGTCGCCAATCGGAGTTTCCAGCGAAATCGGCTCCTTGGCGATCTTCATCACCTTGCGCACCTTTTCCAGCGGCATCTGCAGCTTTTCGGCCAGCTCTTCCGGCGTCGGCTCCCGGCCGATCTCGTGCAGCATCTGGCGGCCGGTGCGGACCAGCTTGTTGATCGTTTCGATCATGTGAACCGGGATACGGATCGTGCGCGCCTGGTCGGCAATCGAGCGGGTGATCGCCTGACGGATCCACCAGGTCGCATAGGTCGAGAACTTGTAGCCACGACGGTATTCGAACTTGTCGACCGCCTTCATCAGACCGATGTTGCCTTCCTGAATGAGATCAAGGAATTGCAGGCCGCGGTTGGTGTATTTCTTGGCGATTGAGATCACCAGGCGCAGGTTGGCTTCGACCATTTCCTTTTTCGCCTGGCGCGCTTCCTTTTCGCCCTTCTGGACCTGCTGGACGATGCGGCGGAATTCGCTGATGTCCAGACCCACATACTGACCGACCTGCGCCATGTCGGCGCGAAGTTCTTCGACCTTGCCCGACGAGCGTTCGATGAACATCTGCCAACCCCGGCCCGGTTTTTCCGCCATGGCATCCAGCCAGGTCGGATCCAGCTCGCGGCCGCGGTATTCCTCGACGAATTCGCGGCGGTTGATGCGGGCCTGGTCGGCCAGCTTCACCATGTTGCTGTCAATCGACATGATGCGCCGGTTGATACCATAGAGCTGGTCGATCAACGCCTCGATCCGGTTGGCGTGCAGGTGCAGTTCATTCACCAGCAGGACGATTTCAGAACGCAGTTTCTGATAGATCGCCTCGTCGTCGGCACTGAACGATCCATCCTCGTTCAGGGTGGCAGAGATCCGGCTGTCCTGCATCTCGGACAGATCCGCATAGTCTTGCGCGATGCGATCCAGAGTTTCCAGAACCTGAGGCTTCAGCGCCGCTTCCATCGCGGCAAGCGACATGTTGGCCTGATCGTCTTCGTCGTCATCGTCATCCTTGGCAATCGGATTGCCATCGGCGTCATATTCGGGCTCGTCGCTGGCTGGCTTCTGCGCCGCCGCAACACCCGAGGTGTCGACCACGGGCTCTTCGACCTCGCCATCCTCGCCCATCTGGTTGCCGAACGTGGCCTCCAGATCGATGACGTCGCGCAGCAGGATGTCCTCGGCCAGAAGTTCGTCGCGCCAGATGGTGATCGCCTGGAAGGTCAGCGGGCTTTCGCACAGACCCGCGATCATCGTGTTGCGACCCGCTTCGATCCGCTTGGCGATGGCGATCTCGCCTTCGCGGCTCAGCAGTTCGACCGAGCCCATCTCGCGCAGGTACATGCGCACTGGGTCGTCGGTGCGATCCAGCTTTTCTGTGGTGCCCGAAGACAGCGCGACCTCTTTGGTCTGCTGGGTGACCAGTTCGGTCGAGCCCTTGTTGTCTTCTTCCTCGGCTTCTTCGTCTTCTTCCGTGACCTGGATGCCCATTTCCGAAAGCATCGACATCACGTCTTCGATCTGGTCCGAGCTGACCTGATCCGGCGGCAGCACCTGGTTCAGCTGATCGTAGGTGATGTAGCCACGTTCGCGCGCCTCGGCGATCATCTTCTTGACCGCGGCCTGGCTCATATCAAGCGAGATCTCGGTGTCCTGATCGTCGGTCTTGGCGTCGTCGGTGTCTTTTGCGGCCATGAAGGGCTCCTTATCGGGGCGGGCGGTCGCCGTGCATCTGGGTGATTCGTTAACGCGAATCAATAGCGCGATTACCTGATTCGCACACCCATCTACCCGGGATTATTTACAGTTTCCTCAGGAAAACGTTCAGCGGCGTGTCTTCCCGAACTCGATTTTTTGCATGAGTCGCTCAAAGGCGTCGCGTTCGTCCTTGTCGATATGGGCCCCGTTGGGTCCAAGGTCAAATTCCGTTGCATCGTCGTTGCCGCCCGAACGTTGCGCACGGTTGCGCGTGTTGGCGGCATCGCCCAAGCGCCAGGTGACGGATTCATGGGACAAGGCGTCAGGGTCAGCGGCGGCCTCTTCGATCTCTGCTTGCAGGCCCTTGTCCGCGTCAAGCTTGTCGAGCTCTTCGGCAACTGTCTGGCGGGCCAGATCAATGTCACCTGGGTTGCGGATGCAGGGTGTGATGGCGACATGGCGCGCCTGCAGCAAAGTTTCAAGAGGCGCGGGGCCAATTTCTGCCTCGATGGCATCCCGGCGGGTGGGTGACGGCGCATCGGCAAAACGCAAGAGCAACGTCCGGATCAGGTCCAGGTCGGGATCCCCGGTGGGCATATCCTCAAGCCGTGCTTCGAACTCGACCAGCAGGTCCGGACAGGTCAACAGGGTCGCAAGGATGACCGAGGCCCGCAGACGAATTTCAGCACCGTCCTGCGCCGCAGCCAGCATCGAGGCCTTGGCGCTTTGCGACGGCACGGCTGGCCCGCGCGCGCCCTGCCAGCGTCGTCCGCCGCCGGGACCCGAGCGCTGAGGCCGAAACAGGGCCCAGCGCAGCTGTTTGATCTCTTCGCCGTAATGCGAGCGCAGAGACGGATCCTGAATCCGCCCGATCTTTTCGCGCAGCGCCTTGTCCAGCGCGGCCTTGCGTTCGGGGCTGTCCAGTACCTTGCCTTCGATGGCCCCCTGCCACAGCAACTGCACCATGGGCTGCGCGCCCTCCAGCAGCTTGCCCAATGCCTCGGGCCCCTCGCTGCGCAGGATGTCGTCAGGGTCCTTGCCCTCGGGCATGATGGCAAAGCGCAGCCCCTTGCCCGCCTGCAACAGCGGCAGCGCCAGGTCGATTACCCGATGCGCGGCCCTCAGGCCCGCTGTGTCGCCATCGAGCGCGATAACCGGCTCGTCCGAGATGCGCCAGAGCAGATGCATCTGCTCTTCGGTCACTGCCGTGCCAAGCGGCGCAACAGCGGCGCCGAACCCGGCCTCGACCAGCGCGATCACGTCCATGTAGCCCTCGGCCACGATCAACGGCTGGCCCTTGCCCGCCGCTTCGCGCGCGGGGCCCATGTTGTAAAGGTTGCGGCCCTTGTCGAACAGCTCGGTCTCGGGCGAGTTCAGATATTTGGCGTTGTCCGTCGGGTCCATCGCCCGCCCGCCAAAGGCGATCGCCCGCCCGCGCGCATCGCGGATCGGGAACATGATGCGGTTGCGGAAGGTGTCATAAGGCTTGCCGCCCTTGGACGAGGGCTTGGCCAACCCCGCGGCCAGGATCAGTTCTTCGTCCACACCCTTGCCGCGCAGGTGGTCCCAAAGCCCCTGCCAACCCGCCGGGGCAAAGCCGATCTCGAACCGTTCAAGCGGTCCCTGCCCCAACCCGCGCCGGCCCAGGTAAGCCCGCGTATCCGCCGCGGCACCGGTCTTGAGCTGCAGCCGGTAGAACTGCACCGCCTGCTCCATCACCTCGATCAGCTGAGTGCGTCGGTCGGCCTTTTCCTGTGCCTTGGGATCGCGCGCGGGCATCTGCATGCCAGCCTCGCCCGCCAGGATCTCTATCGCCTCGATGAACGAGACATTCTCGGTCTCTTGCACAAAGTTGATGGCATCGCCTTTGGCGTGGCAGCCAAAGCAATAGTAATAGCCCTTGCGGTCATCCACGTGGAACGAGGCGGTCTTTTCCTGGTGAAAGGGGCACGGCGCCCACATGTCGCCCTTGCCCTGGTTGGACTTGCGCATGTCCCAGATGACCTTGCGGCCCACAACAGACGACAGGCTGGTGCGGGTCCTGAGTTCATCAAGGAATCCGGGGGGCAGGCTCATGCGATTTTATATGGAGGGTCGGGTATCAGAGTCAAAGGGCGACCGGCCCCGGCAGGTCGGAAGTGCACCATGGTCGGGGCGGGTCGTTGCTGTCCCATGCGCGGGTCTGCGCCTTGGTCTGTTTAGCCCGAATTGGCCTGTTTGGCGGCGTCAAGGCACTGGGTTTCCCAAGCCGCGCCCATTTCGGCGTCAAGCTGAGCTTCCGGAACCTGCAAATAGACATAGTCGACCATCGCGGCGATGACGCTGTCATACCGCGCTTCATCCTCGGTGGCGTCGCGCCGGATTTGCCGTTCGGCACGGCGCTTGCCTTTGCCTTCCAGCCGCTTGTCGACGATCTTTTGCACCAACTGCCCCTGGACGGCGCATTCCTTTTCGAAATCCGGGGCGGCGGATGCCACCGCCGGCGCCGCGCAGAGCGCAATGGCTGCCAAAACTGCTCTCACGTCATTCACTCCTTGCCGAGATCGCCGCAGAGCTACCGCCAATTGCGCCGCGAGTCACGCCCCCATTCGCGCGGCCACACCCTGCATGGCGACATCAAGCTCATGCACCAGGGTACCCGCCATCGAGCGGAACGCCATGATCACGAAGCGATCAGGCGCGTCGCGCAGAACAACGCAGGTCATGTGCTGCACCTGAGTGCGAATGCAGCGCCCCACGCCAAAGGCCGCCTCGCGCAGATCGACAGGCACAAGACGCGCCAGGACAGCTTCGGCATCTGGCCCCGACAAGGCGACCGTTGCCCAGCTGTCGGATTGGTCGGTCAGGGCCGCCTGCCCTGCCAGCCCCTCTGGCGGGACAGCGCCCACCAGAAAGGCCTGATCCAAGCCGGACCAAACCGCCCGAAGATCCGCGCCGCCGTCCCAGGTGCCCGGGACCGGAAAGCCGACACCCAGCGCTGCGTTCAGCGCATCCGAAACGGCCTGCCCCCGCCCCTTGAAGGGCGAGATCGACCAGATCGGATCCCAGGACAGTTCTTCCAGATGCAAGGCACCGCGGCTCAGCGGCAAAAGGTCGGCGCAGGCACTGCGCGGTTTCAGATCAGCCACGGACACGCCCTCCGTCTTGGTCAAACATCACCGGATCAATCACTTCGCAGGTGGTTTCCACCTCGCGCAGATGATCCACCATTTTCACGGTCTCGCCCAGGCGCGCGCGCCCGTTCAGCAGGAAGCCCAGCCCGACAAAATGCCCAAGGGTGGGCGAAAAGCCGACGCTGGTGATATAGCCGTGGTCATTCGCGCGATTGGGTTCGGCGCCCTGTTCAAAGAGATGGGCACCTGCTGTCAGCTGCTTGACCGCGCCCACGGGCTTCAGTCCCACCAGCTGCTCGCGCTCGGGCCCGCTCAGGCCCGGACGCTGGGACATGGTCTTGCCCACGCAGTCCTTCTTGGCTGAGACCATGCGGCCCATGCCGATGTCATCAGCCGTGACACGCCCATGGATTTCCGAGTGGGTGATAAAGCCCTTTTCGATCCGCAACACGTTCAGCGCCTCCATGCCATAGGCCCCGCCGCCCAGCCCCTCGGCCCGGGCGACCAGTTCTCGGAACAGGCTGTCGCCATAGCGCGCGGGCACGGCCAGTTCATAGGCGTGTTCGCCCGAGAACGAGATCCGGAACAGCCGGCCCTGCACGCCCATCAGTGACACCGGACCGCAAGCCATGAAAGGCCAGCTCTCGCTGTCGATGGGGGTGTCCAGCAGCCCGTTCAGCAACTCGCGCGATTTCGGACCGGCAACGGCAAACTGCGCCCATTGCTCGGTGGCCGAGATGAACCGCACATCCATGTCGGGCCGCAGGCCCTGGTGCACCCACTCCAGATGCCGCATGACCAGACCGGCCGCCGCCGTCGTGGTCGTCATGACAAAGTGGTTCTCACCCCAACGCGCGGTGGTGCCGTCGTCCATGACGTGCCCGTCCTCGCGCAGCATCAGGCCATAGCGCACCCGCCCCGGTTTGAGCGTCGAGAACATGTTGCAATAGACAAAATCCAGAAACGCCGCCGCGTCCGGCCCCTGAATATCGATCTTGCCCAGCGTGCTGACGTCGCAGACGCCCACAGCCTCGCGCACCATGGTGACCTCGCGGTCGCAGCTTTCCCGCCAGGTCCGTTCGCCGGACTTGGGGAAATAGCTGGGGCGGTACCACAGACCGGCCTCGATCAGCGGCGCGCCGCGTTCGACGGTCGCCGCGTGACTGGTGGTCTTGCGTTCCGGCGCAAACCCCTTGCCCTGCGCCCCTGCCCCCATCGAGGCAATCGACACCGGCACAAAGGGCGGACGGAAGTTGGTCGTCCCGGTTTCCGGGATCGAGCGCCCGGTGGCATCCGCCAGCACCGCCAGCGCCGCGACGTTCGAGTTCTTGCCCTGATCGGTCGCCATGCCCTGCGTCGTATAGCGCTTCATGTGCTCGACCGAGCGGAAGTTTTCCTTCGCGGCCTGTTTGACGTCCTTGACGGTCACGTCGTTCTGGAAATCCAGCCAGGCGCGCCCCTTGTGCGGCACCGTCCAGAGCGGGCTGAGCGCATAGGGCGCGTCATCGGCCTCGGGCAGGATCGCCTCGGTGACGGCATAGCCAAGATCGCGGGCGGCCTCTGCCGCTGCCGCGGCCCCCTCTCGCAGGCAGCCATGGGTCGAGAAGGTTCCGTTGGCCGCGCCAACAGCCTGCAGGCCCGGCACCATGCCGGGTGTCGGAACAAAGGCCGAGATCGCATCGTTCCACGTCGGACGCCCATTCATGTGGCAGGCCAGGTGCACGCTGGGGTTCCAGCCGCCCGACATGGCCACGGCGCCACATTGAATGCTTTCCTCGCCGCTGGCCGATGTGACCTTGACCGACTGGACGCCGCCGCGCCCGCCGATCACATCACTGACCATCGCGCCCGGGATCACCTGGTAATCCCCGCTCTGCGCAACATCGGCGCGGCTGTCGACCAGTGCTGCAACATGGATGCCTGCCGCCGCCAGATCACGCGCGGTACGATGCGCGTTGTCATTGTTGCCAAAGACAACAACGTTCTGCGCAGGGGCCACGCCCCAACGGTGCAGATAGGCGCGCATCGCGCCCGCCGTCATGACACCGGGCCGATCGTTGTTCTTGAAGGCCACGGGCCGTTCGATCGCCCCCGCCGCCAGGATCGCGCGCTTGGCCACGATCCGCCAGAAACACTCCAACGGCAGACCCCCGGCGCTGGCCAGGTGATGCCCGACGCGTTCGATCGCGGCATAGGTCCCCTGATCATAAGCACCCGAAACCGCCGTCCGGGTCATCACCCGCACGTTCGGCAGCGCCTCCAGCTCTTCGAGAGCGGCTGCCACCCAATCGGTGGCGGGCACACCGTCGATGCGCTCATCCTCGGATAGAAGCCGCCCGCCGGGGGTCGCATCCTCGTCCGCCAGGATCACGTCGACCCCGGCCCGACCCGCGGTCAGCGCCGCCATCAGCCCGGCCGGCCCCGCGCCAATCACAAGCAGGTCGCAGAAGGCATAAGCCTTTTCATAGCTGTCGCCATTGGCCGCCCCATCCAGCGCGCCCAGACCGGCCGCGCGACGGATAAGCGGCTCATAGACCTTTTCCCAGAAGGGTTTCGGCCACATGAAGGTCTTGTAATAGAACCCCGCCCCAAGAAAGGGCGCGCCCAGGTCGTTGATCGACAGAAGATCCCACTCAAGCGAGGGCCAGCGGTTCTGGCTGCGCGCCTGCATCCCCTCAAAGATCTCTTGCACGGTGGCCCGTACGTTCGGATCGTCGCCGCCAGCACGCTTGACCGTCATCAAGGCGTTCGGTTCTTCGCTGCCCGCCGACAGGACCCCGCGTGGGCGGTGGTACTTGAACGACCGCCCCATCAGCGTGATGTCGTTGGCCAGCAGGGCTGATGCCAGCGTGTCGCCCGCAAAGCCCTGATATCTCTTGCCATCAAAGCTGAACGTCACCGGCTCATCGCGATCGACGCGGCCATATCCCTCGACCCTCATGCCTTGGCCCCCTTGGCGTCGCGTGCCAGCGCGACATCAGAAACCGCATGGGTCACAGTGTTTCGCGTCACCTCGAGCCAGGCGCCGCACCCTCCCCCGTGGAACCACAGCTCGCGGGTGTCCCCCGCCGGGTTCTCGCGCAGGTTAAGGTAGTCGTCCCAGGCCGCCTCGCCCGCCTCGGGCGCCGGGCGATCCAGCATCACCGCCGCCCCCTGGTAAAAGAATTCGCGGTGATCCCGGTCACCGCAAATCGGACAGGTCAGTCGCATGTCTTACATCCCCGAACAAACGTCATCGGACACACGGTTCAGCCGGTAGCTGACCCACTGGTCCCGGATCTCGGCCAGATCCATCGCGCCGCATTCAAATCCATCGCCAACCATCAGGAATCGCGTGCGAAACGTCATTCCCTGACCCGACTGCTTGGTCACCTGCAACCGTCCGGCATCGCATTCCGCCTGGCAGATATCCCAGCGGGTTTCCGTGCCGCAGTACAGATACTGGCTCAGCAATTTGCCGCCATGGCCCGAGGCGCGTGCATGGCCCTGGTTGGCGGCAACCACCTGCAACAATCCCTCGCGCGAAACGCTGGTGACCCATTCGCCAACTTTCAGGCGGATCTGCCAGACCACCTGATCGGGGTGCCTGCGCAGATGATCTTCGGTGTAAACACGTTCATAACACCCGGGGCGAATATCTTCGGCCGATGCGCCGGTGCTCAGAGCCAGTCCCAGCACCGTTACCACGGCCAGGCTGGCCTTTCTGACGAAGCTCGAAATCATGATACCCCCCTCCGTTAGTGCAGATTGTGTTGGGCGCCGGTGCCCTCTTCGTCCATCAGCCCGCGCCCGGTCCGGAACCGATCCAGCCTGTGCCGCGCGGCTGCCTCGTGCGGACGGTCCTGCGCGATCAGATGCGAGAAGGTGAAGCCAGAGGCAGGCACGGCCTTGAAGCCGCCGTAGCACCAGCCGCAGTTCACGTAGAGCCCGTCGATATGGGTCTTGTCGATGATCGGAGAGCCATCGGGCGACATGTCCATGATCCCGCCCCAGCTGCGCAGCACCTTGGCCTTGGCAATGGCAGGCATCAGCGTCATGCCCGCCTCCATGACGTGCTCGGCCATCGGCAGGTTGCCGCGCGCAGCATACGAGGCATAGAAATCGAGGTCGCCGCCAAAGACCAGGCCGCCCTTGTCGGATTGGCTGATGTAGAAGTGCCCCATCCCGAACGTGACAACGTGGTCGATCATCGGTTTCAGGCCCTCGGTCACAAAGGCTTGCAGGATGTGGCTTTCGATCGGCAGGCGCATGCCCGCCATCGCGGCCACCTGGCTCGAGCGGCCGGCGGTGACCATCGCCACCTTCTTGGCCCTGATCGGCCCGCGCGAGGTCTGGACGCCGGTCACCTTGCCGTTCTCGATGTCGATCCCGATCACTTCGCAGTTCTGGATCAGGTCGACGCCGCGCTGGTCCGCACCGCGTGCATAGCCCCAGGCCACCGCGTCGTGCCGGGCCGAACCCCCGCGCTTGTGATACAGTCCGCCGTAGATTGGAAAACGCGTCTGCTCGAAATCCAGATAGGGCAGTTCCCTGCGCACCCCTTCGCGGTCCAGCAGGATCGCATCATCCCCCTGGTTGCGCATGGCATTGCCACGGCGTGCAAAGGCGTCCCGCTGTCCATCGGAATGGCACAGGTTGATGACCCCGCGCTGCGACATCATCACGTTGTAATTCAGATCCTGTTCAAGGCCTTCCCAAAGCTTCAGCGACAGGCTGTAGAACTCCGAATTGCCATGCAGCCCGTAGTTGGCGCGCACGATTGTGGTGTTCCGCCCGATGTTGCCGCCGCCCAGATAGCCTTTTTCGAGCACGGCCACATTGGTGATCCCATGCTCTTTGGCCAGGTAATAGGCCGTCGACAGGCCGTGGCCGCCTCCGCCGATGATGACAACGTCATATTCGGGTTTGGGTGAGGCATCGCGCCAATGCGGCGTCCAGCCCTTGTTGCCCGTCAACCCTTCCTTGAGAATGCGCAGCGCCGAGAACCGCAAGTCCGCCTCCAATGCAATGCGGCCTGATCACGCCGCGTGCGTGGAGATTAGCAATCCCGAAGCGACGATGCGTACGGTCTTTTCGACATTCTCGGGTCCGGACACGACCCTTGGTGTCGGGTTTGGATCAACTGCCGTTCCAGACCACCTGCGGCGCAAAGCGCGGGCGAGAGAAGGCGAGATTGTACAGAACCTGGTTGTCGAGCCCCAGTTTCGGCAGGATCGGCTGCAAGACACTGCGGGTTTCGACAACGATCACCCGTTCGTTGTGCAAAAGGGTCGGCAGGCGGTTGCGCAACAAGTTCATGCTTTGATCGTCAAGTTCGGGAAACTTGCCGCGCGCCTTGGTCCAATCGACCCGATAGTCGTTCAATTCGTCGTCCCAGGTCACCAGGCTGAAGCGCACCCCGGACCGATCGGCCGAGTGGGTCAGAAAGTCAAACAGCGTATGCATCCCGTCGAGGTAGGCGTCGTCCAGGGCGTCCGTTTCGCGAGAGATGGCGTCGCTGATGGTAAAGGCCGCGTTGGTGTTCAGGCTCTTTTTCCGGAAGGCATCGTTGTAGACAAAGGTCACCGCCAGCAGCGCCATCATCAGCGGCGTCATGATCGCCGCTTCGATCGACACGCTCCCGTCTTCGTTGCTCAGAAAGCGTTTCAGAAGGGCGCGTGTCGATCGAAGGGGGGACATCAGATTGGTTCCTGTACGAAGGCAGAGGTTGCGACGAGCTTGGCGTAGCCCTGGTCATCCTTGGTCAGCAGGTCGCCGACCCCGAAGGCTGGGAAGATGGGTTTGTATTTCAGGCAGGCCCGGATCAGCATCAGGGCGTTGTCCTTGCCGTAGACGAACTGGCGCAGGGGCCGGACCTCTTCTTCGGCGTTCTGGCAATCTGCATTGGCCGGGATCTGGGCAAAGTTACGAGCGTTTGTTTCCACCAGTTCCAGGCGCAGGTTGGCTTCGCATTGCGGGATAATCGCGGCGCGCCGGCAGACGGCCGCCTTGATCTCGGCATAGGTGGGTGGCGTTTCGGTGCCCAGCTGGATTTCCCGAACCGTCAGATCCAGACCCCGGTCCATCATGGCGTTGCGCAGGTTGACGATGCCGACCTCGATGCTGGCCGCCAGGATCAGCGCGACAAAGCTGAAGTAAAAGATGAATTCGACGGTCGCCTGCCCACTTTCATCCTTGTGAAAGCGGCGCAGGTATCTGAGCAAGGTCCGGGTCATTGGGTCAGCCGCAGGTTGTTGATCTGGCGGGCGATCATATCGAAGGTGTCGAACACCTCGTCGCCCTGCACGTGAAAGGTGTGGCTGTCGGACGAGGCGCATTCTGCCATGTCCGCCGTGGCCGATGCGTCGGTTTCAAACGCAATGGTAAAGACGGTGACCCCCAGGGACTTGGCCAATTCGCACTGGGCCAAAAGGTCACTTCCGCTTGAGCCGCTGGACGAGAAAACATAGCTGGTGGCGTCGCCATCCTGAAGCGAAAGCTCTGTTTCACCATTCACCGGAGCGGTCGGATCATTGGGACGGAACTGCGTGCTGGTCTGGCCATCGGTCAGGACCACGATGTACTTTTCCGTTTCGGCGTCATTCCAGGCAATCGGGCGACCGGCATAAGACGGATCGACAAGTCCTGCGCCGATGAGATGACCGACCGCGTCCCGAGTGGCCGGATCCAACAGCGCCAGCGCATATTTGACCCCGTATTGCAGGCCCGTTCCGTCATGCAGGCGCAGACCGTCGATGAAGCTGTTCAGCGTCGCCGCGTCTGACGAATAATACTGGATGGCGCTGTCATCTTCCGGGCACCAGCCCCAGTCCATCGTCTCTTCATCGATCTGCCAGTATTGAAAATGCGGAACGAAATCTTCTGACGCGGGCAGGTTCGAGGTGTTGAATTCGTCCGAATAGATCTCGATGCAGCTCGACGGCATGTTGATGTTGATCACAGTTCCCTGCGCGACCGGTGCCTCGTAGGACGTTGCCCAATGCTCATAGTCGATCTGGCCATAGCTGTAGGTGTCACCGGGAATCTTGCCCCTGTTGCTGGTCGGGCCCAGATCGGAATCGGGGCCGTTGCTGTCCCCTTTCACCTGGAAATACCGGGTGTCGCGTGTTCCGCCCTTGATCGAGATGCCAAGAAACTGGTCCGCGCTGGTCAGGTCCAGATCCTGTGCGATGGCGTAGGCGACGGCACCGGCATAGAAGTCATCCACATCGCGCGAGGCATTTTCGGGGAAATCTTCGATCTTGTGGGCAACGTCATAGATGTCGTCCCCATCGGTGTCGAAATACATCACAATGTTTGAAATCGCCTGTTCCCAAACGGGGAAGTAGTCGGTTTCAACCACCTCTTCTTCCGGCAGGGGCTCGGTCGGGCGCTCTCCGCGGAAATAGTCGAACAGTATGTCGCCGGGGTTCACGTGGCCCGCAAAGGGCACGAAGTTCAGCGTGGTGATCCCGTTGGAGTTTTCAGTCAGCACCTTGCTGACAAAGTTCTGTGCAGCGGGCTTGGCCCTGTCAATCCGACCATTGAACCGCATGGATCCCGAGATGTCGAAAACCACCGAGATCTCGACGTTCGAGATCTTTTCTTCCGCCGTGCTGAGCGCCGGGGCGACCATGTCCGGAACCCCGGACAGGCGCATGAACAGGGTCTGCATCGTTGTCTTTGCGGTGGCGGTCACGATCCGGCTGTTCAGTCCTTCCGAGACAACAACACCTGTCAAAGTCTCGCCTGCGCCAATTGACTCGGCATAGTTGGTGACCACCGTTGCGGGGTCTTGTTCCTGATCCAGGTCCGCTGCTGCCAGAACCGCGCGGTCCATGGTGTGTTGCAGCTTCACCCGGATGCTTTCGTAGCGCATCACATCGACTGCGGCGCCGGACAGCATGAGGATGATCAAGATCATGAAGACAGAGAAAACCGTTACGTTTCCGTCTTCGTTTTTTAGTTTTTCGATCCAGGTGGTTCGGGTCATTCTCACATCACGCCAATTGCGGCGCTCCCTGATGTTCAAGGAGATATTCGCTCAGACCCGAGGCAAGAATTGGGAAAGTTTATGGCTGAACCGTGTCAGGCCGCTAAAATCAAGGCGATTTCACCAGGGCGAGAAATATTAATCTCTTTGAAATCAGACCGTTAAACCCAAATGAGAACAATAAATCCGATGCGCCATTGTTGGCGCACCGGAAACAATATGGCCTTTTAAAGACCTTTGGCCTGATAACTGGCCGCAACCTTGCCGATCGAAACCAGATAGGCGGCTGTTCTGAGGTCGCTGACGTCGTCACGGCCGTGCCAAACGTTGCGCATTTCCTGGTAAGCGATGCGCATTGTGTCATCGAGACCCGAGCGCACAAGCTCCAGTTCACCGGCGCCGCGCAGATAGCGTTCCTTGAAGCTGGGGGTCAGCGACCAGGTGCTGCCCAGCGACTCGGCCAGGCGCTCCAGCTCGTTCACGATCAACTCGTGCCGCGACTCCTCCTGGCGGCGTTGCATGCGGCCAAAGCGGATGTGGCTGAGGTTCTTGACCCACTCGAAGTAGGACACCGTCACACCACCGGCATTTGCATACATGTCGGGGATGATGACCGTGCCCTTTTCGCGCAGGATATCATCGGCTCCGGCGGTCACCGGGCCGTTGGCCGCCTCGATGATCAGCGGGGCCTTGATACGGTCGGCGTTCGAGATGTTGATCACCCCCTCAAGGGCCGCGGGCACAAGGATATCACATTCGTGTTCCAGTACAGCGCTGCCTTCAGCCGTGTGGCGCGCGTCGGGATAGCCCGAAACGCCACCGTGTTTGACAATCCAGTCGCGCACGGCCTGCACGTTCAGGCCGTCGTCGCTGTAAAGCGCGCCATCCCTTTCGATGATGCCGGTGATGATGCAGCCGTCTTCTTCCTGCAGGAACTTGGCAGCGTGGAACCCCACGTTGCCCAACCCCTGAACGATCACCCGCTTGCCGTCCAGCGTGCCGGACATCCCGGCCTTGTCGACATCACGCTTGTCGCGAAAGAACTCGCGCAGGGCATATTGCACCCCGCGCCCCGTCGCCTCGACCCGGCCCGAGATGCCGCCTGCGTTCAGCGGTTTCCCCGTCACGCACGCGCGCGCGTTGATGTCAGTGGTGTTCATCCGGGCGAACTGGTCGGCCATCCAGGCCATTTCACGTTCGCCCGTGCCCATGTCCGGTGCAGGCACGTTCTGGGCCGGCGCAATCAGGTCGCGCTTGATCAGCTCATAGGCAAAGCGTCGGGTGATCTGTTCCAACTCGTGCTGGTCCCATTCCCGCGGATCGATGCATAGCCCCCCTTTGGAGCCCCCAAATGGCGCTTCGACCAAGGCGCACTTATACGTCATCAGCGCGGCCAGTGCCTCGACCTCGTCCTGGTTCACGGCCGTGGCATAGCGGATCCCGCCCTTGACCGGCTCCATATGTTCGGAATGCACCGACCGGTAGCCGGTGAAGGTATGGATCTGCCCACGCAGGCGCACCCCGAAGCGCACTGTATAGGTCGAATTGCAGACCCTGATCTTTTCCTCCAACCCCGGCGGCAAATCCATCAGCGCAACCGCGCGGTTGAACATCAAGTCCACACTTTCCCTAAATGAGGGTTCCTTGTGACCCATAGTCGAAGCCATTCCCGTTCTCCCTTGGCATCGAAAGTCCCCGGCGACTCAGCCGGTGATCAAAAATTGTGCATTCAGCCTACGCCTCGCCGCACTACGGGGGCCACCACTTTTTTGCCCGAAATTCAAAGTGCCCTGCCCGTCGAATCGAGATTACGGCAAGGTGGTTGACGGTCGACCGTTGAATACAATGAAACAAAGGCTGATTTCGCCGAACATTGTCTGCAATTCTTTTCTGCTTTTCATAAATTTCACGGAAAACACGCCCCATTTTCGCCACCATCCAACGGCATAAATTTTGGCAGTGAATATACGAGTAACCGCGTGGCTTCGGCCATTGCACGTTTCAAAGGTGTCGGTATGAGTAAGTTTGGCACGGGGCGTGGCCCCAAGTCATTTCCGATCGCTGCAAAAAGCATGCGTCGTTTCGCGACCACTTTTGTCAGGGATCAGGACGGCAGCATGACCATCGTGGCCATCTGCGCATTTCTTCTCATGATCGTATTCGGCGGCGTTGGCATCGACATGATGTATGCCGAGCTCAAACGCGTGAAACTGCAGAACACGCTCGACCGCGCCGTTCTGGCAGCCGCGGATCTCGAGCAGACGCTCGATCCTTCTGCCGTCGTCACCGACTACATGGAAAAGATGGACCTGGCAGACGCCCTGACCAGCGTGACGGTCACCCAGAATGGATCATCCCGCAGCGTGTCGGCAGATGGGTCCTACACCACCCCCGCCAACTTCCTGCGCGCCCTGAATGTCGAAAACCTGATCGCCGCCGGATCCTCGACCGCGGCCGAACAGCGCTCGGATGTCGAGATTTCACTGGTCCTGGACATCTCGGGTTCGATGGGCTGGAACAGCAAGATCACCAACCTGCAAACCGCGGCCCGCGACTTCGTGGACGTGATGCTGCCGGCCGAACCGACGCCCGGTGTGACGTCGATCTCGATCGTGCCGTACAACGCCAACGTCAACGTCGGCGAGACCCTGTCGTCGCATTATGACATCCAGGACTTCCAGACCTATTCGCATTGCGTGACCTTCGCGGACGCGGCGTTCACCAGCCTCGGGATCGATCCGAACGTCGAACAGTCGCGCCTGGGCCACTTTGACCGCTACAGCACCAACTGGCGCAGCAACAGTCCCTCGCTGGATTACTGGTGTTCGCCCGACGACTACAGCTCGATCATTCCGTTCAGCACAAACGCGAACGCGTTGAAACGGCACATCAATGGTTTTTACGCCGACGGCAACACGGCCATCGATCTTGGCATGAAATGGGGCACCGCCCTTCTTGACCCTTCGGCCCAATCCGTTGCCACCGCACTGATCACCGACGGCGATGTCGATGCCGCGGTCTCGGGACGCCCGGTGGCTTACAGCGATCAGACAACCTCGAAGGTGATCGTGTTGATGACCGACGGCGAAAACACCACGCAATACGACCTGCGCGACTCGCTGAAAGAGGGGTACTCGGACATCTGGGTCGATGAACGTGGCCTGGGAAACCCACGCGATGACCGTTTCTCGGTTCTGGTCGAAGGTACGGGAACCGACAGCGACACATACTTTTGGGTGCGCAACGAGTATGACCGTTGGAGCTCGCGCTATCGCACCGGCCCGGACGGCGGCAACAATGCCCGCCGCATGACCCATGCCGAGGTCTATGACCGCTTCGGCGTCCGTGGCGCCGCCCTCAAGTTCTGGTGGACGCCCGAAGATGACGGCTGGATCTCGTATTCGGAGTATCGCAACTATTACTATGGCGTGCAGACAACGGTCAGAGCCAACGAGGCGGACTCTCGCCTGTCGACCATCTGCCAGCAGGCGCGCAACGCCGGGATCGTGATCTACACGATCGCCTTCGAAGCGCCCGCACGTGGACAGACCGCGATGCAAGACTGCGCGTCCTCGCCGGCCCATTACTTTGATGTGGACGGGCTGGAGATTTCCGACGCCTTTGACGCCATCGCGCGCGACATCACCCAGCTGAGGTTGATCCAATGATGCGCCGCATGCTCACCCGGACCCGCAGGTTCCTTCGGGACGAAGACGGCACGATGACCATCCCCTTTGCCCTGTGGATGCCGGTCATGATCGGCCTGATCATCACCACGATGGAGCTGGGGTTCATGTCGATCCGGCACACCACGCTGGAACGCGCCCTGGACACGACAGTGCGCGAGGTGCGGCTGGGCATCCTGGCCAACCCCACGCATTCGGCCCTGAAGCAATCGATTTGCGCCAATGCGCCGGTTCTGGATCGCTGTGACCGGCTGCTGCGCCTGGAAATGGTGCGGCGGGATGCGCGCAGGTGGCAAGACCCACCACGACGGGCCAATTGTGTGAACGTTGCCGAGGACGCGGCGGCGGACACCACTTTTTCGACGGGCAGCAACGAACTGATGTTCCTGCGCGCCTGCTACAAGTTCAAGCCGCTGACGGCCACGCGCTGGCTGGGCGCGGCTCTCAAGAAGGACACGAGCGGATACTCTGCGCTCGTCTCCACCAGTGCGTTTGTGATCGAACCCTAAGGTAACAAGTAAGATGTTGAAGTTTGCAAGAAAATGGTTCCAACGCTTCCGATCCCAGGAAGACGGCTATGTCACGATCGAGGTCGTGATGTTGCTGCCGCCGCTTCTGATCACGATGTCGGCGTGTTGGGTTCTGTTTGACGTGTTCCGTCAGCAGGCCGTGAACCAAAAGGCGAACTACACCATCGGCGACATGATCTCGCGCGAGACAGAAGCGATCACACCCAATTTCGTGGACGGCACGCGCAACCTGCTGCGGGAACTGACCCGTTCGGACGATGCCAATGCGCGCCTGCGCATCAGCGTTGTCAGTTACAACGCGCGCAACGACCGCTATTCGGTGGAATGGTCCGAAGAGCGCGGCGGCGTCGGCACGCTGAACAATGGCACGCTGCGCGGCGAATACCTGGATCGTCTGCCGATCATGGCCAATGCCGAACAGGTTGTATTGGTCGAGACCTGGGACGAATACACGCCTGTGTTCCGGATCGGTCTGGATGGCTTTGACATCACGACCTATTCCTTCACCCGCCCGCGCTATGCACCGCAGATCACATGGTCGCGCGAGAACCAGAACAATGGCTGGGGCAACGGCGATCAGGATGCGCCGGGCAACTCGCTCTGCAACAACAACGCCGAGAACCAGACCAACTGTTCGTGACACCGGGCCGGGGGTGGTCTTACCCCCGCTCGGCCACCATGGCCGCCAGGATGTCGGCCATGGGACGGGTCTGCGCGCCAGAGGTCACACCACCAACAGCAACGCGGCGCCCCATGCGCCACCAGAGCCCCGGATGCCACGCACGCGACTGGGGCGTTCTGGTCTTTATCAGAAAGCCGTTTGACGGCTTGAAGGCAAAGGTCCCCCGGTCGACCTTTTCCACATCCTCGACTCGAACAATCACGTATCCGCTGTCGTCACAGATGGCCTCGGGCGTCAGGATCAGATGCCGTTCGGTGGCGCGCCACATCGCTTGCCCGACGTAAAGCGCGACAACGCCAAAGGCCACAAGCAGCGCTTGCCAGCCAAAGGTCGGCGGCGTGGCAAAGGCCACATAGAGCAGCAGGGCCCCAAGGATCACAAGCGTTCCCACCCCCAAGGCCCGGCGCGGGGCGGATGCCTCGACCTTTGCAAGCACCTCTGTCGTCATCGCCGCCCCCTTGATCCGAGTGTCTTGGCCCGCTCTTTAGGGCAATCCCGCGCAAAGGGACAGGGCCTAGGCGTCGCGGCGCACCTCGTAGCCCGGTTCTTCGGGTTCGTCGTCGACCATTTCGGCCGGGAAACCCGGTGCGGTGATGTCCAGCCCAGTCGCTTCCTCGATCCGCTGGATGATCGCGGGCGAGTTGGCCCCGGCACCGTAGCGAGCTATGCCATCGGCAAAAATTTCGATCAGCTTGGGGTTCACTTCCAGCGGCACGTTGGCCCGGTCCGCCACTTGCTGGAACAGGCCAATGTCCTTGGCCACCAGTCCCATCGTGAAATTGATGTCGCGCGACCCGTTCAGGATCACCTGGCTTTCGGTTTCATGCACAAACGAGGTGCCCGAGGAAATCGCAATCGCCTCGTAGGCCGTGCCAAGGTCCATGCCGGCGGCCTTGGCGACCGTCAGCGCCTCGGCGCAGGTCACGAGGTTGGCGGTGGCCAGATAGTTGGTGATGACCTTCAGGATGCTGGCAGAGCCAAGCTCGCCCGTGTGCAGGATGCGCCGTCCCATCTTGGTCAGCAGCGGCAGAATCTGTTCAAAGGTGTCCCGCGGGCAGCCAGCAAAGATCGAGATGTTGCCCGTGTCCGCCCGATGGCACCCGCCAGAGACCGGGCAATCGACCGCCTGACCGCCGCGTTCCTCGACCAGCGCACCAAGACGCCGCACTTCCGCCTCATCGGTTGTCGACATCTCCATCCAGATCTTGCCCGGCCCCACGTGCGGCAGCATCTCCTGCATCACCGCGTCCGAGGCCGCAGGGCTGGGCAAGCAGGTGATCACCGCATCACAATGCGCCATCATCTGCGCCGGGGACCCGCCCGCCGTCGCGCCGCGCGCCACAAAGGCCTGAACGCGATCCGCATCCAGATCATGGATCTGCAGATCCACCCCATTCCGCAACAGGCTGCCCGACAGCTTGCCGCCGACATTGCCCAATCCGATAAACCCAACGCGCATGTCGGGACCTCCCTTTTTGTCAGTTTGTTGAGCCAAGTTTTTCCGGGCGGCACGACGCCGTCCCTCTCAAAAACGACAAGTGCGCCGTTTCTGGGTGCTGCCCCGTGAAAGAAGGATCCCTCTGTGCATTTTTGCACAAAATAGGTGGCCCAACAGGCCTTTCCGCACAGCGTGCGACCTCTATATTTGCCTCAAGACTGAATGAGAGGAGAACATCATGTCCCTTCGACCAACTTTGGAAACCCGCCGCGCCCAGCCGACCATGGAAGGTGCCGGCGTACACCTGCACCGTGCCTTTGGCTTTCATGACCCGTCCGAGCTGGATCCCTTCCTGCTGTTCGACGACTTCCGCAACGAGTTGCCCGAGCACTATCTGCAGGGTTTTCCCTGGCATCCCCATCGCGGGATCGAGACGATCACCTATGTGCTGAACGGCACTGTCGACCACGGGGATTCGCTGGGCAACACCGGCACGCTGGGTGCGGGTGACGTGCAATGGATGACCGCCGGGTCCGGCATACTGCATCAGGAGATGCCCAAGGGGAACGCCCAGGGCCAGATGCACGGCTTTCAGCTGTGGGCGAACTTGCCTGCCTCGCTGAAAATGACCGCGCCGCGCTATCAGGACGTTCAGGGCAAGGACATCCCCGAGATCATCGACGATGATGGCACCCGGGTGAAGGTCATTGTCGGCAGTTTCTGGGGCAAGACCGGGCCGGTTGATGGCATCGCTGCCGATCCGCAGTACCTCGATATCTTTGTCCCGGCGGGCGTACGCAAGACCTTCAAGGTCGACACCTACCGTCGCGCCTTTGCCTATATCTTTGACGGGGCGGGCAAATTCGCCGACGCCTCTGACCCGCAGGGCGTACTGCTGGAAAAAGAGGTCATGGGTGAAGAGCTGAACATCCGCGACCTGTCCGGCAATCGCACGCTGGTGCGGTTCGGTACCGGCGACGAAGTCTCGGTGCAGGCGGGGCCCGAAGGCATACGGTTCCTGCTGATCTCGGGCGCACCGTTGCAAGAGCCCGTGGCATGGCACGGTCCGATCGTGATGAACACCCGTGCCGAGCTGCAACAGGCGATGACCGAACTGCGCAACGGCACCTTCATCAAGGCCGCCCACTAGAGCAGTCTGCTACTCCGCCGCGCCCACCGCGCGGCGGACCATCCCCCAATAGATCTGTTCCACATCCCCCAGCCCCAGCCGTCCATCCGGGCGGAACCAGTTCACCACGCCGTTCAGCATCGAGATGATGGCAAGGGTCGATATCTTGGGGTCGTCCAGCGTGAACACCCCCTCGGCTGCGCCGCGCGCCAGGATGCCTTCGAGTTCGTTTTCATAATCCCTGCGCAAAGCCTCGATCCGTGCGAAGTTCTGCGGCTCGAGGTTGCGCAGTTCCATGTAGGACACGAACAGCGCCTCGGGCCGGGCAAGGTGGAAGCCGATGTGGAATTTCACAAAGGCTTCAAGCTGTTGCACCGCGTCGCCCTCTGATGACGTGGCCTGTCGCGCCTCAAGGATGTCGTGCATGTGCCCTTGCATCAGCGACATCAGAAGGCCTTGCTTGTCAGGCGTGTAATTGTACAACGCCCCCGCCTGCACGCCCACCTCGGCCGCGATCTGGCGCATAGACACCGCGGCATAGCCATAGCGCGCGAACAGCCGCAGCGCCACGGCGCGTACCTTGGGGCCTGTCGTCTCGGCGTGTGATCCTGCAGTGCGTGCCATGAGGTTAAGCTAACTGAACGGGCGTTCAGATCAATACCTGCACTTGCCCAGACCCGCGGACTGAGGCAAAACAGACATGACCAACGCGGACCCGAAACTTCGATGCGCTTTTTCGCAGCCTCCTTGTTGATGTGCCTTTCGGCCTGCACCCAGTTTCCTGAACTGGATGCCTGGGATCCCGGTGATCCGAATGCGCCCTACCCCGACCTGTTGCCGCTCAGTGAATTGCTTGGGCCCGAGGCCGAGGTCACGCAGCCTGAACAACGCGGCGCGATTGAATCGCGCGTGTCCGGCCTGCGCCAGCGCGCGGCGGCGCTGCGGGGATCGGTGGTTGGCCAGCCGGATATCCAACGGATGCAGACCGGCGTGACGCCCAACGGGTGAGCGCGCAAATTCTGCGCGTTGCACCCTGCCGTCGAACCGGATACAGCACGGCTCAACGTCAATTTCACCACAGGAACCCGCCATGTCTGACCCTTTGCGCCTTGGAATCGCCGGGCTTGGAACCGTTGGGGCTGGCGTGGTGAAGATCGTGCGCCGCAAGCAGGCGCTGCTCGCAGCACGGTCCGGGCGCGCGATCGAGATCACGGCGGTCTCGGCCCGGAACCGCGACAAGGACCGCGGCGTTCCGCTGGGTGATTATGCCTGGGAAGATGATCCGGTCGCGCTGGCCAAACGCGATGATGTCGACGTTTTTGTCGAGCTGATCGGCGGCAGCGACGGCCCCGCCAAGGCCGCAACCGAGGCTGCGCTGATGGCTGGCAAGGATGTCGTCACCGCCAACAAGGCGATGCTGGCCCACCACGGACAGGCCCTGGCGGAACTGGCCGAGGCGAATGGCGCGGCCCTGCGCTTCGAGGCGGCAGTGGCCGGTGGCATCCCGGTCATCAAGGCCCTGACCGAGGCCCTGGCCGGGAACGAAATCACCCGTGTTCTGGGCGTCATGAACGGCACCTGCAACTACATCCTGACCCGCATGGAAAGCGCGGGCCTGAGCTATGACGAGGTTTTTGCCGAAGCCGATCAACTAGGCTATCTCGAGGCAGATCCCAATCTGGACGTCGGAGGCATCGACGCGGGTCACAAGCTGTCGCTTCTGGCCTCGATCGCCTTTGGCACACAGGTGGCCTTTGATGCCGTCGAACTGGAAGGCATTGGCCGCATCGGTATCGACGACATCAATGCCGCCGCCGATATGGGCTATAAAATCAAGCTCTTGGGTGTGACCCGGATGACGGGTCGCGGGCTGGAACAGCGCATGACGCCATGTCTTGTGCCCTCAAGTTCGCCTCTGGGCCAGCTGGACGGCGGCACCAACATGGTGATCATCGAAGGTGATGACGTTGGTCAGATCGTCCTGCGCGGCGCAGGCGCCGGCGAGGGCCCGACGGCAAGCGCGGTCATGGGCGATGTGATGGACCTGGCGCGTGGCCTAAGGGTCACGACCTTTGGGGTTTCGGCGTCAAAGCTGACCCGGGCGACAACGGCCCAGGCCTCGGCCCCCGCGCCCTATTACCTACGCATGCAGCTTCTGGACAAACCCGGCGCGCTGGCAAAAATCGCCTCGGTTCTGGGCGAAAGTGGTATCTCGATCAATCGGATGCGCCAGTACGGCCACCAGGATATGACCGCGCCAGTCCTGATCGTGACGCATCGCACCACGTTCCAGGCCATGGAGACCGCGGTGTCAGCAATGAGCGACACAGGGGTGCTCGAATCCGCGCCGGTCGTTTTGCGAATCGAAGACCTATAAAGGCAGTCAATTCCGGCAACTTCGCGGTATTGTTGCGAAATCTCGCAACCCGAAGGCCATCGACACGCAAATCAATCACCTCAAAGTTGCAATACCGTAGAGGTTTGCTCTCATTTCTGGACTCAACTCAGTGGTGAATGGTTAACTCTGGGTAAACGCGTTGACGCCAAGGCGACGCAAGTAATTTTCAGGGAGGATATTTCTATGCCAGGCAATGGGAATGGAAATGGTAACGGTAATGGCAACGGAAATGGGAACGGCAACGCCAACCCACCCGTAACCGGCGGCGTCCTGGATGATATCATCGACCTGATGTCAGCGACCGATGACCTGCGGGTCAATGCGGGCGATGGCAACGACGAAGTGCTGACTGGCAGCGGAAACGACAGCGTCAACGCAGGCGACGGTGACGACAGCGTCACCGGCAATGCCGGAGACGACACCCTGAACGGCGGCGACGGCTCGGACACCGCCAACTTCAACGGTTCGGTTCTTGAATACGTCTGGTCGCACGAAAACGGTGGCCGGACCTTTGTCGAGGACACAAACGCGGGCGACGGCGATGACGGCACCGACGAGCTGCGCAACTTCGAATACCTGAATTTCAGCGATTACCTTCTGGCCCTTGGCGGGGACAACGCCGCGCTGGTGCTGGGCGAAGATCAATCGGTTGACGAAGATGGCGTCCTTGTCTTCGACGTCAGCGCGCTGGATTTCGACGGTGGCACAGTGACCCTGGTGGATTCCTCGGTCACCGGTGGCGGCACCCTGACACTGGCAACGACCACGCCGATCATTCAGGGCATGGGCGTGGGCGAAACCTTTGGCTTCGTGTTCGACACAAACGGCGCGTACAATGGCCTGAGCAATGGCGATACCGCGCAAGAGACGCTGACGTTCGAGATCTCGGACGGCCAGGGCAACACCTCGTTGCAGACCTATATCCTGACAATCAACGGCGTGAACGATGCGCCGGTGATCTCGGGTCCCGTCGTGCAGGACGGCTCGGTGCAGGAAGATGTCGACTTCAGCGCCAATGGCAGCGTGTCTGCGACCGATCCCGATGTGAATGACACACTGACGTTCAGCGTCGATGGCGGCGGCGTCGGAACCTATGGCACGCTTACGGTGGACCCGGTGACCGGGACCTATTCCTATCTGCTCAGCAACAACGCACCGAATGTGCAGGCACTGGCCGAAAATTCGAATGTGACCGATGATTTCGTCATCCGTGTCTCGGACGGCAGTGAAAGCGACACGGTCGCCGTCAGCATCGATGTCGCGGGCCTGAACGATAATCCCGAAGGCGCCGTCACCTATGTCGACAGCACGGTCGAGGAAGACGACGACCTGGATGCCGAGGGCGCGGTCACCGGCACCGACATCGACGTCGGCGACGCGGTCAACAGCTTCACTCTTCTGGGCAGCAATGTCGGAACCTTCGGCAGCATCACCCTGAACCCGGACGGGACGTGGAGCTATGCGCTCGACAATGCCAGCGCGGCGGTGCAATCCCTCGGCGATGGCGCTTCGGCCTCTGACAGTTTCGACGTCGAGGTCGAGGACCTCTTCGGTGGCACCGACACCGTGACCGTGACGGTCGACGTCACCGGCGACAATGACGCCCCGGAAGCGGCAGTCGCTTATACCGACAGCACGGTCGAGGAAGATGGCGACCTGATCGCCGAAGGCTCGGTCGTCGGATCGGACATCGATACTGGCGACACGCTGACCTACAGCGTCGATGGCAGCAACATTGGCACCTACGGCACGCTGACCCTGAACCCGGACGGAAGCTGGAGCTATGCCCTGGACAACGGCGCAGCAAACGTTCAGGCGCTGGCCGACAACCAGGCCGCCACGGACGAGTTCACCGTCCGTGTGTCGGACGGTCTGGCTGACGACACCGTAACCGTCAGCATCGACATCACCGGTGAAAACGACAACCCTGACCCCGATCCGCTGTTCGGCACTGTTCAGGAAAGCCCGATCGTCTCGACCAGCAGTGACTCGGGTGGGCCAACCAACGCCAACAACATCGGCCGGTTTTATATCTTCGACTATGAAACCGGGACCAGCACGACGGTTCTGCGTGACGCTGGCGCCAACAACACGTTCGAGCAGGTTGCCGCGCTGTATATCGGCAGCGGGAACGGCGTTGTGGTTCAGATCAACCCCAACAATTCCGGCTGGGGCGTGGCGGCCAAGACCTTCGAGGGCGGCGTCGGCACGTACGTGCCCAACACTGACTTCAGCATCACAGACCCCGATGGCGGCGGCGTCAGTTTCCCCGCAACACCCTGGGTTGCCTTTGACGACGCCAACAAGGTGGTCGACCAGATTGAACTGACGGTGTCTGGGCTGGCGGCCTCGGGCGGGCGCACCGCCGAGGTGACGGTTCAGTTGAACAACATCGACTACGAAGTCGCTCTGACCGATGACATCGCGGTCAACAGCTTTTCGTTCGATGCGACGCTGACAGGTCCGGAAGACACCACGACCGTTACGGCAAGCTTTACCGACGTCGATACCGGTGACACGCACACCTTCTCGGTCGACGACACCGGAACGCTGGGTCAGGTCATCAACAACGGTGACGGCACCTTCACCTACAGCGCGAATGGCGCATTCGAATACCTGGCCGCAAACGAAACCGCGACGGACACCTTCACCTACACGGTCGAGGACAACAACGGCGGAACGGGCACCGAGACCGTGACGATCACGATCAACGGCGAAAACGACGCGGTTGTGATCGGTGGTGTCACCTATGCCAGCAGTTCCGTCACCGAGGATATTTCGCTGTCTGCAAGCGGGCAGGTCGATGCAACGGATGCGGACGCCTCGGACGTGCTCGGGTACAGCGTCGTTGGTGGTGGCGCAGGTATCTACGGCACACTGTCACTCAATCCCCTGACCGGCGCATTCACCTACACCCTCGACAACCTGGCGGCAAACGTTCAGGCGCTTGCGGGCAATCAGACCGAGGTCGAAACCTTTGATGTCGAGGTCACCGACAACAACGGCAGCACCGAAACGGTGACGCTGAGCTTTGACGTCAACGGCAACAACGATCCGCTGACCGTCAGCGGCATCACCTATGATGGCGGCGTGAACACGGTTCAGGAAGATGGCCTGCCACAAGTGGTGACCGGGTCCATCGACTTTACCGAGATCGACACCAACGACGTCATCTCGATCGGCTTTGTCAGCGGCGACGAGCCCAGTTTCGGCGATGTCGTGATCAACCCGGATGGCACCTGGAGCTACACGCTGGAAAACACCTCGGTGGTGGTGCAGGCGCAGAACACCGGTGAAACGCTGGTCGATGATTTCACCTTCCTGCTGACAGATGGCCGTGGCGCGGTCGAAACGGTTTCGGCGTCGATCAACATCCTTGGCGAAGACGAGGTTGCGGGCGCGCCCGTGACGCTGACCTTCGACACGATCGGGATCGGGTCTGTATCTCTCAGCAACTACTTCGGCCTGACCTGGTCGCCCAACCTTGTGACCTTCGAATCCGGCACACTCTTGAACACCGGACGCGGCGCGACACCGGGTTTGCTGACCGGCCTGTCGTCCGGCGACTACGTCGCCTTCAACCCAGACGCTGCGACCGTGACCATTTCGAACACGGACAACTTCGATCTGGAAAGCGCGGTGATCACAGGCGCCTGGCGTGACGGCATGACAATGACGGTCACCGGCTTCGACGACGGCGTGCTGGAAGCGACGCAGATCTTTACGATCAACGCCAGTGCACAACAGACCGTGACCTTCTCGTCGGACTTCGATGATGTGGACGAGATCAGGTTCGAGGCGACGGGCGGCACCAATATCGGTCTTCCGGTCGACAACACGGCCTTTGTGATCGACGATCTGGTGATTGGCTTCTAAAGGCCCGTCCCGTCTTTGATGGCTTTGAAACCGCGCGGCCGTGACAGCCGCGCGGTTTTCATGTTTGGCCCTGCTTGCGGGCGGCAGAAGTGCCCAAATATTGCGCACAAATCCCGGTCCGCCCCGTGGCACTTTGGGCCGCGACAGGCTTTGCGCGAACGACGTGACCTGTGGGTCAAACAGCCCACGCCCAACAACGCGTTGAAAAGATGCGGTAAACTTGATGTGTTCGGATTATCGTGCTGGTCATCCGGCGACAATGATACACAGCGGCATTCTGCCCGAAAAATAAGTGCCGCTTCGAAAGACCTTGAAGCCGCCAGACCCGCCAACGTAATAAGAGACGAGACACCTTTGGTTGGAATTTTGCCATGAACCCTTATGTCGACCTGCCGGTAACCGCTTTTTGGAAGACGGCCATCGCCCAGAAAAACCTTTTGGCCATCGACCAGCTTTGGCAACCCAAGATCGAAATCCCGGCGCGCAAACCTATCGTAACCGCCGGGTCCTGTTTTGCGCAGCATATCGGCAAAGCCCTGGCCAGGAACGGCTTCAACTGGCATGACGCCGAACCCGCGCCCCGTGGCATGTCAGATGAAATGGCGCGCAAGTTCAACTATGGCATCTTTTCCTTCCGCACAGGCAACATCTACACCACCTCGCTGCTGCGGCAGTGGGTCGAATGGGCGTTTGGGGTACAGCCCGTCCCGGACGAGGTCTGGCAGGATGGCGACCGCTTCTATGACCCCTGGCGCCCGGTGGTCGAACCAAATGGCTTTGCATCGGCCGAAGAAGTTCGGGTGTCGCGACAAGGCACAGTGGACGCGGTCAAGCGCGCCCTGACCAAAGCCAGCGTCTTTGTCTTTACGCTTGGATTGACCGAGAGTTGGAAGAACAAGGAAACCGGACTGCACTACCCGATGTGTCCCGGCACGGCGGCTGGAACATTCGACGCGGACAAGCACGTCTTCGAAAACCTGAAGCATCGCGATATTTTCTCGGATCTGATCACGGCGCTGCATTTGATCCGCAAGCACAACTCGTCCATCAGGATCCTGCTGACCGTATCACCTGTGCCCCTGACCGCCACCGCGTCAGGCCAGCATGTCCTGACGGCGACGACCTTTTCCAAATCCACACTCCGGTCCGTTGCGGGCGAGGTCGCGGCACGCGGGCAATGGATCGACTACTTCCCGTCGTATGAAATCATCACGGCCCCGGCATTCCGTGGCACCTTCTTTGCGCCCAACATGCGTGAGGTTGCACCGGAAGGCGTGGCCTTCGTGATGAAATCCTTCTTCGCCTGTCTCGGCATCGACACGAGCGAGACGGCGAAACCTGCGACCGACGAAGACGGTGGCGGCAAGCGCCGCCAGGACCGTGCGGGCAAGAACGCGCGGGGGCGTGATGCCGACGACCCACGCGCTGATCCCTCGATCGAATGCGAAGAGGAATTGCTGGCGGCCTTCGGACGCTAACTGTCAGAGACCAAGACATGACCAAGATCAGAATTTTCGGCGACAGCCACAGCGGGGCGCTTCGCAAGGCTGCCATCGAACGTGGCGACGACTTTCCTGAGCACGAAATCTTTGCCGTTGCCGTCGGCAAGGACATGCAGTCAAAGTTCTTTTCCGTCGACGAAAAGGCGCAACGGATCAGCACGAAGCGCATCGGCAAAGAGAACAGCAAGGTGACCTTGCCGCTCGCGGATGACCGGCCGGATGATCCGGACATCCACTATTTCTACAACGGCCCACTGACGTTTACGATGATCGCCAATGCGGTGACGTGGGGCCAATACGTCCCTTGGGATCTAAAGACGAATGACAGCCAGATCCCATTGTCCGAGCAGGCGATGGAAGACTGGTTCGAGTTCAACGTGAAGTACCCGATCGCCTTTGCCAAGGCGATGCGGGACATGGGCATGCAGCTGTCCGTGATCGAAGGACCCCGCCCGTTCAAGGACACGGCCGATGGGTCGCAGGCATCGCTGGACCTGATAATGGCGGTCTGCAACCGTTTCTTTACCTACACCCATGCTCGGCTGGACGAGGCGGGAATTCCTGTCATCCGCCAACCGAAAAGCACCTTGAACGAAGACGGGACGACCAAGATCGAATTCGACCACGAAGACCCCAACGACAAGTTCCACTGCAATGTCACCTACGGTGGATTGATACTGGACGAACTTCTGAAAACCACGTGACCGCTTCCACAGCCGAGGATCGCTATTGCGGCTGTGGACGCCGCCGCGGCACTTTATTGTACCCTCTTGTGCACATGGCGTCAGTTTGCCGCGAAAACGCCGCACCAGTGGCCCCTTTTCCCCCGACATGTTAAGCAACCACGGGCCCAGGCCCCAATCCAACGACTTGCAGGACACCCCCTCCGATGACATCGCAAATTGATTTCAATGACCGCATGCTTTCCCTGGGTCTGGCGCGCGTCGCCGAACAGGCTGCCATTGCCTCGGCCGACTGGATCGGACGCGGCGACGAAAAGGCCGCGGACCAGGCCGCCGTGAACGCGATGCGTGAGCAACTCAACAAGCTGGACATCGCAGGCGTTGTTGTCATCGGTGAAGGTGAACGGGACGAAGCGCCGATGCTGTACATCGGCGAAGAAGTCGGCTCGGGCAGCGGTCCGGGCGTGGACATCGCGCTGGACCCGCTCGAAGGCACGACGCTGACCGCCAAGGACATGCCGAACGCTCTGACCGTGATCGCCATGGGCCCGCGCGGCTCGATGCTGCATGCCCCTGACGTCTACATGGACAAGCTGGCCATCGGGCCGGGCTTTCCCGAAGGCATCGTGACGCTGGACATGTCGCCTGCGACCCGCGTGTCTGCCCTGGCCTCGGCCAAGGGATGCCTGCCCAGCGACATCACCGTCTGCATCCTGGAACGTCCGCGCCACGAAGAGATGATCAAGGAAGTGCGCAACACCGGTGCCGGCATCCGCCTGATCACCGATGGTGACGTTGCCGGCGTCATGCACTGCGCCGAGCCAAACGTGACCGGCATCGACATGTACATGGGCTCGGGTGGTGCGCCCGAAGGCGTGCTGGCCGCCGCCGCGCTGAAATGCATGGGTGGTCAGATCTATGGCCGCCTACAGTTCCGCAACGACGACGAACGGGGCCGCGCCGCCAAGGCGGGCATCACCGATCTGGACAAGATCTATTCGCGGGACGAGATGGTCACGGCGGACGTGATCTTTGCCGCGACCGGCGTCACCAGCGGCTCGCTGCTGCCGGGCATCAAGCGCGAAGTCGGCTGGCTGACCACGGAAACGCTGCTGATGCGGTCAAAGACCGGATCGGTGCGGCGCATGAGCTATCGCAACCCGACAAGCTAAGCTTGTCGCGCAACAGACATGCAAGGACCGGGCGCTCGCGCCCGGTCCTTTTCGTTTGGCAATTGCCCGCGCCGCCCGCATTCGGTAGCACCCAGGTATGACATCCTTTCTGGGCATCGACACCTCATTGACCGGCCGCCGTTGGATCGGCCCCGATCTGGCCACCGAACGCGCTTGCGAACATCTTGCGCAGCAGACCGCCCTGCCCCGCCCGCTGTGCCAGACCCTGGCGCGTCTGGGCGTTGCGGCAGAGGACAGCACATCTTTCCTGGACCCCAAGCTGCGCGACCTGCTGCCCGACCCGCGCAGCCTGCGCGACATGCAGCGCGCGGCAGAGCGGGTGCTGCAAGCGGTTGACCGCAAGGAACGCATTGCGATCTTTGCCGATTATGACGTCGACGGCGGCTGTTCTGCAGCGCTGCTGATCGACTGGTTGCGGCAATTGGGGCGTGACGCGACGCTGTACGTTCCCGACCGGATCGACGAAGGCTATGGCCCCAACGTGCCCGCGATGCAGGCTTTGGGGGCCGAGCATGACCTGATCCTTTGCGTCGATTGCGGCACGCTCAGCCACGACCCGATCGCAGCCGTGCAGAGCGCGGATGTGGTTGTGCTGGACCACCACCTGGGCGGCGAAACGCTGCCCGAGGCACTGGCCGTGGTCAATCCCAACCGACAGGACGAAGACGGCAGCCTGGCGCATCTCTGCGCCGCCGCCGTGGTGTTTCTGATGTTGGTCGAGGCAAACCGCCAGCTGCCCAAGGACGGCCCCCGCCCCGACCTGATGAGCATGCTTGACCTCGTCGGTCTGGCCACCGTGGCCGATGTCGCGCCGTTGCGCGGCGTCAACCGGGCCTTTGTCCGTCAGGGATTGAAGATCCTCGCGCAGCGTCAGCGCCCGGGCCTTGCCGCGCTTGCGGATGTGGCGCGGCTGGACCAGCGTCCCACCAGCTATCACCTGGGCTTTGTCCTCGGCCCCCGCATCAACGCCGGCGGACGCATCGGCAAGGCCGACCTGGGCGCGCGTCTCTTGTCGACGACCAACGCGGCCGAGGCACAAGCCTGGGCGCAACGGCTGGACGAGTTGAACACCGACCGCCGCGAGGTCGAGGCCGCCGTGCGCGCCGTGGCGCTGGCGCAGGCCGAAGACCGCGGGCTGGACGCCCCACTGGTCTGGGCCGCCGGGGATGGCTGGCATCCGGGTGTCGTCGGCATCGTCGCCTCGCGTTTGAAAGAGCTGACCAACCGACCCTCAATCGTGATCGGTTTCGACGGGGACGAGGGCAAGGGATCGGGCCGGTCCGTCAGCGGCGTGGACCTTGGGGCGTCGATCCAGAAGCTTGCCGCCGAGGGCCTGCTGGTCAAAGGCGGCGGCCACAAGATGGCGGCGGGTCTGACGGTTGATCGCGCCTTGCTGGAACCGGCCATGGCCCGTCTGAGCGACCTTTTGGCTCGTCAAGGGGCCGGGGCCGGAGGCGCTGCGGATCTGAAGCTGGACGGCGTTCTGATGCCCGGCGCGGCGACGCCGGAACTGATCGGCAGTCTGGACGCGGCGGGCCCCTTTGGCGCGGGCGCGGCAGCGCCCCGGTTTGCCTTTCCCGACGTTCAGATCCTCTTTGCCAAACGCGTCGGCGAAAGCCATCTGAAGGTCAGTTTCGGGGATGGTCACGGCGCAAAGCTGGACGCCATTGCCTTTGGCGCGTTCGACGGAGCGCTTGGACCAGCGCTGTCGGACCACAAGGGCAATCGGTTTCACCTGGCGGGACGACTCGAGTTGAACAGCTGGGGTGGTCGCACCTCGGTCCAGTTGCGCCTAGAGGATGCGGCGCCCGCTTGACGCTGGCCGATACCGTGAATAATCATTATATTTCAATTAGTTATAAGAAAAATCAACGAATTGCGACAGGAAGGCATTTTTTCTCGATTTTTCACTTGCGCGCCACGCCGGCTTTGCATAGAAACCGCCTCACGCCACGGCATGGCCCGTTCGTCTATCGGTTAGGACGCCAGGTTTTCAACCTGGAAAGAGGGGTTCGATTCCCCTACGGGCTGCCACCTTTTCCTTTTTGTTTCAAATCAAAGGCTTAGGCAGGGAAATCCAATAGGTTTGTACCTAGGTTTGTACCCAGTTTTTTTGCGTCTTTTGGCCCCGACATGCCTTGTGTTCTTACGACCTAAACGGCGTTATCCAGCATACTCACGAGCCGCCTACCAGCCATCAAAAATGGTGATGGGAGCGCGTTTGACTTCGAGCGGCTAGGATAGGCCGTCTGGAGAACCAACGCCGCTCCCACAATGGCTTTGAAGGGTCTGTGTCGAGGTGAGACCCGCGAAGCTGGAGGCATTTAGGAGAGCCAACTCGCGGCTCCCCTTAGGGTTACTCTTTGAACAGGTCCTCAAACGTCCTCGGGCGCAGCCAAACTTCTTGTCGGGGAGGCTTGGAGAACAACTCCCGTTGCTTCTTTTGTCGATCCCGATGGTCCAACGTATGGCCCCCCCAAAGCGCTCTTCACGATTAACTCCATGAGTTCTGGGAGTTCACTCTTGGCCTTGTTGCGGTAGGCCGAAATGCGCCACCGGATGAAGGCACCTTGGGTACCAGCATCATGTTGAAGTCCATGTGGTTCATCCTTGGGGTTTCTTTGCTTAGTTGAGCCGTTTGGGATGCGACGAAAGTTGGGCAGTTTTCGACAGGACAGATTTTCATCGTCGAAAATGATGATGGGAGCGCCTTGGAATTGCTTCCGCTGGGTCTGGTCATCGGACGGCCCAACACGGCCCCCATCATCTCTTTGAGGGGTCTACGTTTGACTGTGGTGGATGTGCGACGGCAGATTTGACAAAGCTTCTGGAAAACTGTTATCGGTTCCGGCCTCCCATCGACGTAGCAGCGCTGATTTGGTCACGCAGAAGGCCACGTTTCGCCAGACACCCGGTCTGCTGACCGATGACTGTTGGATAATCCATTGGAGACCTTCAGGGCAACGCACAACGCGGTGCATGCCATCGCGATACAGGATATGGGCATAGGTATTGGACGTCTCCCGAAGATCAGGGACGACTTCTTGTTCTTGGTGGTTCATTGAGTGTTTTCTTTGGGTTGGTGCGGGGGTGCAGCAAGCCGGTTCAGGGGGACGTTGTGTCCTGTTCTTTTGACCTGCTACCTAGCGGTTCACGCAGGTCGGTGATGCTCAGGGCTTTCTCGAAGTGATCGTTGAGATGGTCGATGAGACCGGCAAGCGCCAGCTCTTGTTGGGCCGTGTCATTGGCGCGACGGTTACCGTCTTCATCCAGTCCACCCACGATGGTCACGACCAAATGATCTTCGGCCAATCCGTGGAGAGCAAACGATGAGATCCGATGAAACTGGCGGCCCGTCTCGATGGTGCCACCCGTTCGGACGATGAATTGGGAGACACAGCCCAGGTAGTGCTTCCCACAATCCAGTTCATCCAGCGCTCTGGCGTCTATCTGGGGGTCACTTTGGGTGAAACTGTAGCGGATGAGAATGCCTTCGGTCCGAGGTCGAGGACAAGTTGGAAAGATGTCTGATCTTAGGGGGCCAGTTGGTGTCCGGATGATCGTGTTCATAGGGCATTGGACCTCGATTGATTATGTTAGATGGCATGGGTGGCGTTTTGAGCTTGGCATTGGTCTCGCTGGTGTGGACACAAGGACTTTGCACGGGTTCACTCGGGGTGCCCCTCTGAGGGCAAGCAACGACCTCGGGCATTGGACAAGTGCCATCAGTGACAGTTGGGACAAGTTAACCGGTGAGAGGTGGTCATTCCTCTCCCGGCTTGGGCATTATCAGACCAGCGTCTTTGCGGCGTTGACGGGACCGTGCCATGCGACAACGGCCACTGCACAGGATCTTGTGGGAACGCTTGCGCTGCATGAGCGTGCCGCATTGGACGCATGGCGTCGGGTGTAAAGGGATGGACATGAGGTGTACCTCTGAGCTGTTGCTGTTTGTCATGAAGGGTGGGAAGACACAGGAGAGGGCAAACCCGACGAGGCAATGATCCTCATCGAAGTTGGTGAGTGTCTCGGTCGTGTGACTGTTTTGGAAAGACATCCCCTACCCTGACTATGGTGGGGATTGGATTGTGAACATGGTCGTCATGGCTGGACCGTTCACGATCAACGATGATCCTCATTGTCTCCATCGCCTTGAAGGGAATGCCATGGACCGGTCATCTGATGGGGAGATAGTCATGGTCGTTGCACGTCAGCGTGCTCCCTCAGGTTAACCCCGAGGAACACTGATCGTGTTACTTAGAGTGTAACTATAGGTATATCTCAGGGGGCACTCAGTTTATCTCGTGGGTCAGGGGTAATTCGATCCCCCGGTAGGTTGGGGCAACCAAGACCGATAGATGCCCCTAAGAGCGTCACTCCGGACGTCAACGATCCTCGATCATATTGATATGCAACACGTGGTAGGACTGATCTATCAAGACACCAGTTGTTCAGGCTCTTGGCACATCTCAGCGTAGATACGGGTAAACTTGAAGTCCTCAACACCCAATCGTCGCACTTCCGCGATCAGGTGCAGAATTTTCCACAACCGTTGGGTCTCTAGTGCCAAGACGTCTTTGGGCGCAACGATGGGTTCGGAAGGCCAAAAGGCATCTGGGTCTAAATCGTATCGCTTTGAATCCAAAACGTCTTCGGGCCATTCCGTTACTTCGCAATTGGTTCGGCGTCCAAGCTCGACAACACGCTCAATCAGCATGTCTGCAACGGCATTCAGGGTTTCGTTCGATTCGTCGGTGAAGATCATTGTTTGGTCCTTTGATGTTGTGATGGGATGCTGCGATTTGCTCCCCAAACGCCAACGCTGGCCGATCCGGTCGCGCTGTGACGTTTTGGAGTTAATCGTGGGTCAGGGGTATTGCGGCGTTGCGTCGGTTCTGGCCTTCAACAAGTCATCGACCTGACGACGTAGGATCTCCAAAGCTGCTGTCTCCTGCTCCCTCTTATCGAGATCAAGATCGACAGGTTTGAAGCCGCATCCTTTTAGTTCGTCGAATGGCGCGTCAAGTTCCCAAATTCTTTGAGCTATGATTTCGTATGCTTTCAATAGGTCGGACTTTGTCTGATCTGAATGGATCACGGTCAGGTTCTCCTGAGTTGGCTTGGTGGGTTCTCCGCATGCGTAACCCGCAATCTAATATCCCGTCAACATGTTGTTTTTATTGAATTTAATTACGATCTCGCAAGAGATACCACGGTGTATCTGACAACGCTGTGCATCTGATTCAGCTACGCAACCATCGGTATCACCTGAGCCAACCCCAATGCCGCCAACTCTTGATGACTGGCCGCCTTTGCGCGGCTGTACGATCCCGTCTTGCGGATCGAGGGGAGGACTTCACGTGTCACCCAGTCTTGGAACTTGAGGGCCTCGGGTTTGTCCGAGCGCATGGTCAGGTTGTAGAGGCCGCTCTCGGAGATCAGTTTCAAGTCCCGGCCTGCCGACAGACCTACATCCACTCGCCGGATGTTGGTCTTTTGGTCGTCGCTCAAGCGCTGATAGGCGTTGCCAGTGTTACTGATGCCCAGCACTCGGCAGACGTCGGCTCCGACGAACCAAGGTTCGCCATCAAGGGTGACGACGCGGATGGACTGTTGGTTGAACTCGTAGGTGATAGGGAGGGTGTTCATGAGGTGATCCTTTCCGCATCCCCGAGTTCTCCACTTCGAGAACATCGTTCCGCTGCTGGAGACGCTCGATCTTGCGCTTCATGACTTCCATGGCCTTGAGGACCAGTTCGTCCTCGTCCATCTCGCCAGTGGTCACCTTCTCTTCACCCAGGATGTACCCGCCGTCCTTGCGGATGGCCGGGAGGACCGTTCCGGTGACCCAATGGGTGAACTCTTTGGCCTCAGGCTTCCGGCTCTGGAAGATCATCTGGTAGAGGCCAGACTCACTGACGATCTTATTGGGACGGGCACGGCCTGTTGGTGAGAGGCGCTGGTTTCTAACATCATTTGAACTGAGGTTAGACGTTGCTTGGGACATGTTGCCAATCGCAAGGGCCTTGCAGACATCCGCTGCGACGAACCAAGGTTCACCGTCGATGGTGACCACGCGGATGGTGTTGGAGTTGAAGTCGAATTTGGTAGGGAGGGTGGGTGTAGAGTTGGACATAGGGAAAACCTTTCGGAACGCGTTGGGGTGTTAAATCGAGGGTCAGTGGTAATCCCCATTTGGCCCAACGCGTCAGGCTACATACCCCACCGAACCAACGCAGCCTCGGCGTCTTCGGGCTTGTTCCTGATCCGGATAACCGTCTGGCGGGTGAGACCCGTGGCTCTTGCTGTCGCAGACACCGTGGCCCCCGCTGCCAGTTGCTCCTGCACAGCTTTCATGGTGGCCCGGTCATAGGTTGGCTTGCCACCGCGGTAGCGGTCTGGTTTGGCCTTGGCAGCCTCGATGCCTGCCCGCTGCGCCTCTTTCGTCGCCTCTGCCTGCGCCTGCGCCGTTGCGGCCATGAACGCGATCAGCGCGTCCCTGACGGCTTCCTGCATGGGATCGCTCGGGGTGCCATCGAAGGTCAGCCCGTTGATGACTGTCTTGATTGTCACGCCCTGCCGTAGGAACTGGCGAATGGTGTCGGTGACATCGGCATAGTTACGCCCAAGGCGATCCACCCAGCGGACCACGAGGGTGTCCCCTTTGCGAAGAATGTCGAAGAGGCGTTTGCCCTCTGACCTCTCTGCCAACGTGGTGCTGACGCCGGACACGCCATGATCGGAGACAACACGGTCGATCTGGAAACCAGCGGCTTCGGCTTGGGTCACCTGATGATCAAGGCTCTGGTCTGCCGTGCTGACACGGGCATAAAAGATGGTCTGCGGCATGTGGTGCGATCCTGTACGTTGTAGTGATGTCCACAGAGATACATGTCCACGGATTATCATCAACCCCCATGGACACCTGAAACAAACTGTTCACTGGTGACCGTCAAGCTATACCCTGGTGGACAATTCAAGGGCTCATTCTGCCCGCAAATCAAGAGACTGCAGGGTAGTCCTTCAGGCGAGGGACAGCCTTGATCAAATCACTGCGCAGCGTATGACCGTTCTTTCCCGAATGAAGTTCACGATGACAATTGGGACAACACGCAGCAGCATTGTCAATTGTATCTGGGCCCCCTTCGTTGAGTTGAGGTGCCCCTAGTTTCCTAGACGCCTGCCTTTTCCAGTTTGAGCTGTCGTTCTTCGAAGTCAACGGGCGACAGCATGCCGTTGTTCGTGTGTTTGCGCTTTGGGTTGTAGAATAGCTCAATGT